>NZ_JAKLWS010000004.1 GCF_022012475.1 Rhodohalobacter sulfatireducens | reverse complement strand
GGCAGGCTGCCCGTTGTACGCCGGACAGCTTGTCCGGTATAGACATATTTTGTTCTGGGATAAAGTGGGAGGTTGTGTTGTTGAGCGCTGTTGAGGCGTCCTGTTTCACATGTATCGATAGGGTTGAGCTGATGTGTAACGGGCAGGCTGCCCGTTGTACGCCGGACAGCTTGTCCGGCCCGACGATCAATGATTTGATTGGAGAAGTGAATTCGCTGCTGAAGGGAGTAAGGACTACTGAAAAACTTATTTTCTATATTTGAGTGAACTCAGAATTGGGCAAAGCCTGTCCCGAACATTCTCGGGGCTGCTCGATGTACTTTCGCTTAACCCAACTCCTTAAACTGCACTTTTCGTGTCTCAGTATCAAAAGTGGCTACCATCGCATCCGTGTCAAACCCATTCACACTTCCGGGGTTAATGGAGAGAGTATCTCCAATAGTATCCATTTTTGTAACATGTGTATGGCCTGATATCACCACATCATATTTTCCACATTTTTCCAGCGCTTCGGTAATGTCAGGGTACGTTCCGTGATAAACGGCAAATTTTATCTTATCAATTTCAAAGCTGAAAAAATCTCCGTGAAGGGTGGCACCAATCTCATCAAATTTTTTCATGAGCAGGTATTTATCGCCATCGTTGTTGCCAAAGACGCCATGCAGATCCAAACCTTCAAAAAGTGGAATCGTGAAGGGGCTACAATAATCTCCGGCATGAATTACACGCTTGATCCCATTCTCATTAAAGTAAGAAACGGCTTTTTTGATATGTTCTACATGATCGTGTGAATCGGAGCAAATACCAATAATCATAAGGTGGATAGTTTTGTTTCTGTTGATGTATCAGAACAGATCTACTTCAGTGATAAACGCTTATGCTTTTATAAAATGTTTATTAACTTGTCGAACTGCAATACAGAAGATATTTATCTGTTTTAAATAGCGTCTGTAGTAAAAAAACGCAATTTTTGATAAAAAATTTAGATAATAAGCGATGTCCGTAACGAAAGATGATGTGCAATATGTAGCCAATCTTGCCCGGTTGCAACTTACCGATGAAGAAGCAGAGAATTTCAAGGAGGATATGAATGATATTCTCGGTTACATCGATCAGCTCAATGAGTTGGATACGGAAGATGTAGAACCGCTTGAACACGTGACAGAGATTACAGCGAGTAAATTCAGGGAGGATGAAGCGAAAGAGCCCATCAGTCACGATGATGCCCTGAAAAATGCTCCTGACGCCGATTCTGACTATTTCCGCGTGCCAAGAGTAATTGAGTAACATGGCGAATAAAAAAGGAAAACAGGCGCAAAAGCCGGATTTTTGGGAACAGTTATCAACCAATAAGCAGCATCTACTTGCCCTCGGTTTTCTGTTTCTGCTTCCTTTCATTTTACACTTTTCTACAACACTGGGCGGGCAGCAGTATATGGGGAATGATGCCATCCAATGGCGTGCCGGTGCAGAATCTTTGATAGAATTTCGAGATTCGACCGACGGTGTTGCTCACTGGGCAACCAATATGTTTTCCGGGATGCCCGCCAATACTCTTTCACACCCGCCTCAGGTCGAAAATTTGGATACTACACTGCTTCGATGGCTGGAATTTATATACCCGGCTGTAGAGATGTGGATTCTATTGGGCGGTGCTTACCTGATGTTTATCCTAATGGGCATTCAGCCCCTTTCAGCGTTATTCGGAGCAATCATTATTGGGTTTACAACCTACATTCCCATCATAATTGATGCGGGACATAAAGCGAAATTTATAGCCTATATCTACATTCCCTGGCTCTATAACGGGTACTTTTTAATCACTCGAACTAAATGGAACCGCTGGCTTTCGGTATTCCTGTTTGCCCTGGCCCTAACACTTCACTTACGAGCGTATCACCCTCAGATAACCTACTACTTTCTCTTCCCGTTGGGAACTCTTTTCATTTATGATTGGGTGAAAGCGATCCGGGCAGACAACTCTAAAAAATATCTTCAATACACAGGGATGCTTCTCGGGGCCGCCGGTATTGCTGTACTGATTACGTTCCAGATGTACTGGAGTACGCTTGAGTATACAGAATTCAGTATGCGTGGAGGATCGGAGGCAGCAGGTACCGAGGGATTGGCGCGCAATTACGCTTTCTCGTGGTCGCAAGGGGTGGGAGAGTTACTCACATTGCTAATTCCCGGAGCTTTTGGTGGATCTGAGTTTTACTGGGGCCCCAAACAGTTTACCAGTGGTCCACACTATTTTGGAGCACTGGCCTTCCTCTTTTTTGTGATAGGTTGGATGAAATCTGATCACAGGTTGAAATATATTTTCCTGGGTCCGGGTATTGCAACACTTCTGTTTTCCCTGGGAGAGAATTTCGGATTACTAAATAACCTGATGTTCGATTATTTTCCACTCTTCGACAAATTCAGAGTTCCTGAAACATGGCTGATTGCAACGATATTCTGCTTTTCTGCTGTATCAGTTTTTGGGTTCGATTGGTTCATCGACCAAATGAAAAAGCATAAAGCATCCGGTAATTGGAAATTGCCACTGATGGTTTCTTCAGGATTGGCTGTTATTGCCATTTTGATATCCCTACAGGCACTTTCATACGAAAAACCGGGCGAACGTCAACGGCTTGCCCAACAGATAGCTAATCAAAACAATGTAGCGGTAGACGACCCAAGAGTTTCGCAGACAGTAACCCGTGCACTTGAAACCCAGCTCATTCCACAACGCCAAGAGTTAGCACAAAGAGATACTTTTAGGTTTGCATTGATTTTTATTCTTGGAATCGCTGTTATTTGGGCAATCGGATCTCGAAAAATACCTCTTTCGGCAGGACTTATATCACTTATCGTGATTTTGGCATTCGACTTGATAAGAGTAGATAGCAGGTATCAAACTGAGAGGTCACTTGTGGACCAAAGCCTGGAAGCGGAAGATGTGATCGAACGAAACAAGCGCCCGCTTGACCAATTTTTAATAGAAGAGGTAACACACGAAAATGGATGGAAGTATCGCGTTCTACCCCTTCTTGATAATGCATTTAACAATGCTATTCCGGCTTATTTTTATCCATCGGCCGGTGGGTATTCAGGAGCCAAGCTCGGCTATTACCAGGATCTTGTAGACCAAGCCTTTTTCCCCGGCGGCAGTTCGGTAAATACGGGAATATTGAGCATGCTAAATGTTCGGTACTTAACTCTTCAGCAGCCTATTAATCTCCCGGGATTTGAGGTTGCCTACCAGGGGGATGACGGGGTGGTCATCGAAAATTTGAATGTGTTGCCCAAAGCCTTTTTTGTTGATTCTGTTGAAGTACTTGACGATCAACCTGCTGTACTCAATCGAGTATCCGGGCAGTTTGATCCATCAGAAACAGCATTTATCACGAGGGAACCGGAATTAAATATCCAATCGGATACAACTGCTACAGTTGCCGTTGAAGAATACAGCCCCAATCAAATTACACTGAATATTTCGCGGACAACACCCGGTTTTTTGGTGCTGAGTGAAATTTGGTACCCACCGGGTTGGAGTGCCACCTTGGATGGAGAGCAGATCGATATTATCCGTACCAATTATGTTCTGCGCGGATTTGAAATTCCGGCTGGAGAACATACTCTTGAAATGAGCCTTGAGCCGGTTTGGTACAAGTCCGGGTATTGGGTAACCAGGTTTGGGAGCTTACTATTATTTGGTGTCGGAGCGATTGGATTATTTGTGTTTTTCAAGCGGAAAGAACCAGAAAGTGCAGAAAATCAAGAGTGAATCTAAGCGGATAGGTAATGATCTGCGATCCATCGTTTGATCTCCTTCCATAATCTTTTTCTTGGAACCCATCCAATCAATTCAAAAATTGATTCTACTTTCCCTTGAGCCAAACGAATGTTAAAGAGTTGATATTTTTTCTGAGCGCGATTCATTTTATTCTTATGCTTCTTATAAAATGCTAAATAGCCAGAAAGTTGAGATTTCGGATTTGAAATTCGTTTGACGTCTACATCTTGATATACATTCTGAAGTGTTTTTTTTACGTTTCTGATCGGCCCATATTTTTCACAAAGCCGAATCCAAAGATCGTAGTCTTGGGCGGCATCAAGCGTTTCATCAAAGCCTCCAATTTCCAAAAGACGATTCCTTTTTACTAAAACTTGATTTCCAACTTGATTTGAATAGAGAAGATCGTCAAATGTAATAATCTTTTTTTTATGCCAAACAATGGATCGGTTAGACGCGATCATGCGATCATTTGAGGTAACGCAAGCACAAGAGTCATCATAATTGTCCAAAAGTATTGAGATTCTTTCGAGATACCATTCGTCGTCATCATCCAGTCCTGCGATATATTCACCGCTGGCATTCTCGATTCCCTGGTTTCGGGCTCGGCACGCACCTGCTGATTCCTCATTACGAATTGCAATAATAGAATGTTTTTCTTGATACTCCGCAATTACATCCTGAGTCTCATCCGTCGAACCGTCATCTATCACAATCAGTTCGATATTTCCGAAAGTTTGATTGAGAACTGAATCAATTGCCCGTGGAAGGAGATCAGATCGATTTTTTGTGGTGATAATGGCGGAAACAAGTGGCTGAGAATTCATCGGAAGTCAATCATAATGGAGCCAGAGGGCACGACTAATTTATTCATTCAGTATCCTTAGAATAATTACCTTTGAGGTGTTATGAAAAAAATTGGCAAATTTTTAATTAGAAAACTTTTTTGGGGATTTTTTCGCCATCTCTTGTCAGATAAATCTTACGCGAAAGTTCGTTATTGGATAGAATTAGATGAATGGCCAAACCTGGAAGATCCTCAAAAATTCACAGAAAAAATTCAGTTTTTAAAAATACAAGAACAGCCGATTATGCGAAGAAAGGCTGCAAATAGGATAGAAGTAAGGGAATATGTGAAAAAGAAAGTTGGGAGTCATTACTTAATTCCCTTACACGGCATTTATAAAAAAATTACGAGAGAGGAATGGGAATCTCTGCCGAATCAATTTGTACTTAAAGCTAATCATGGAAGTGGTTTGCTTAAGATTGTTTTTGATAAAAATCAGGAAGATTATAAAAGAGTTTATAAACAAACTGAATATTGGAAAAGGTTTGACTATGCAGAATTTGGCAGGGAAAGAGTTTATGAAGACATTCCCAGGAGGATTGTAGCCGAAGAGTTATTGCTGGATTCAAACAATAATATTCCGTTTGATTATAAATTTTTCTGTTTTCATGGAAAAGTAGAGATCATTCAGGTAGATATCGATCGGTTTTACAATCAAAAAAGGAAGTTGCTGGATCGGAATTTTAATGAGATTCAAGCAACTATTTTACACCCTAAATATGAGCAAGAGTTGGAACGCCCTGCAAATTTAGATGAAGCGATTGAGATTGCCGAAAAGTTATCTGCAGATTTTAATTTTATTCGGGTGGATCTGTATCTGCTTGAGGATCATATTTATTTCGGAGAACTTACAAATTATCCGGGAGGTGGGTTTCAACCGTTTCAACCTGAGTCGATGGAATACAAAGTTGGAAGTATGTTACAGTTATGAATCAGATACATATTGTTGGAGTGAGTCCAAGATCGGGCACAACACTACTTGTAGAAGCGATGAAGACCTGTTTTGAGATCGATTATTGTACACCTCATGAGGATCGATTATTTACACGCCCACCGTTTAAAACAAATATATTTTTAACAAAGCGGCCCCGGGATATTATGATTGCAGGACCAAGTTTGAAAGTTGATCGAAATTTCTATGTAATCTGCTTAATTCGTGATCCCCGTGATATCATCTGCAGTAAACACCATAAGGCGCCTGGCCAATACTGGACCGGTCTGAAATTTTGGAATGTATATAGCAAAAAATTGAAAGAACTTGAGAAATATCCACGTTTTATTACTGTCAAATATGAAGAATTTGTTTCCGATCCGGATAGGGTTCAAAGATTGCTTATGAAAAAAATTCCATTCTTAACGAAAAAAATGGATTTTAGTGACTATCACTTGGCAGCTTCTGTATCTGAATCCTCGAAAGAGGCATTAAAAAGTGTTCGTCCCATTAAACCAACAAGTGTGGGGAAATGGAGAGAACACAAATCAAGAGTTTTGAGGCAAATTCAGTTACACGGAGACATTACGGAAGATCTGATTAGCTTTGGATACGAAGAAGATTCCCAATGGATGAAAGAGCTGGAAGGAGTTGAGCCCGATCAATCAGAAAGTTACCATACAGAGTTTCCTACTATAAGAGATTTTATTGGTTTTAGAGTTGGAAAATATGCAGAATCGGTGCGTAGAATAATTGAACAGTTGATAGGTAGAAGAATTCGAATTACTCACCCGAAAAAGTGGCTTTAACCTGAAAATTATGAATATTTAATACATTGATACCAAAAGAACCTCAAATAACAATTGCAATATGTACATATAATCGGGCGGGTTATCTGAATGATACTCTCGATGATTTATCTGCACAGAATGTGAGTTCAGCCGTTTTTGAGATTCTTGTCGTTAATAACAATAGTGAGGACGGAACAGAAACAGTTTGTGAGATCTTTACAAAAACGAACCCGGAGCTCAATTTTAGATATTTGACAGAGAATAAACAGGGACTTTCTTTTGCAAGAAATAAGGCCGCAAGAGAGGCACAAACACCTGTTATAATTTATATTGATGATGACGTAATACTTCCTCGTGATTATGTGCAAAAAGCACTAGACTATATCGAAAAGCGTCCATCGACGATGTGTGCGGGAGGGAGGATTTGGGTTGAATTTGATGAAAATGATCCGGATTGGATACCCGATGAATTGATGCCAATGTTTGCTTTTCATGATTTGGGAGAAGATGACAAACTGTATCCTGCTTCCAAATTTCCTATTGGCGCAAACATGATGATTCGTACATCCATATTTGATGCTTTTGGGTATTTTGACACACAGCTTGGTCGTAAAGGAGCTCAATTGTTGGGAAGCGAAGAAAAGCATTTTTTTGAGAAACTTCGAAAAAACGGGATAGAATTACACTACTGGGCCAATCTTGAACTAACACACAGGATCGGGTCAAACCGACTTGAAAAGGAATACCTGGAAGAACAATCTTTAGGAATTGGGAGAAGTGAACGGAAACGAGTTTCAGAAATTGAATTCGGAACTATTAATAAATTTGGCAGCGAACTCATTAAAATTTTGGGAAGCTTTTTGTTAGCTATCGGTTATCTGGTAAAAGGAAAAACCAAGGCTGCAGGATTTATCCTACAATTTCGGGTGTGGGTACTCAAGGGTTTTCTCAATCCTGATGGGGCCAAAAAGAAATCAAAAACTAATTAAACCTGCATTTTGGGAATCATTGTTCGCCAAAGCATTTCTAACACGGTTATATCTTATATAGGGATCGCTTTAGGATTTGTGCTTACAATTTTAATGTTCCCGCATATTCTTACACCTGATCAGTATGGTCTCACACGTGTCCTGATTTCGGCTTCTTTTATCAGTTCGCAATTTGCACACCTGGGATTTCAAAACCTGGTGATTCGTTATTACCCCTTTTTTAAAAAAGCAGCACCTGAAAAACACGGATTTTTATTCTGGATTATTACTATCCCTGTCATTGGATTCTTGATTTTCTCTGCTGTCTATCTTGTTGCGAGTGATACCATCATCCAGTACTACAGCGAGCGCTCACCTCTGTTTGTAGATTATTACCTCTGGGTGATACCACTTACGCTGTTTATCATCTACTTTGAGGTACTCAATAACTATTTACGTTCACTTCGTGATTCCACAACCGGTTCGGTTGTCAATGAAGTTCTGCAGCGATTTATCTCAATTATTGTTCTTGCCATCTACTTTTTCGAATGGATTAGTTTCGGACAGTTTATCACATTTTTTATTCTGAGTTACCTGTCCCAACCGCTTATAGTGGGAATACAAATTTGGCGAAAACAAGAACTACAACTTGTTCCGAATTTTTCAATCATTCGTAAAAAATTAATAAAGGGAATGGCCAGTTATAGTCTCTACTCTATGTTGGGTGGGCTTACTACGGTCATCGTTTGGAATGTGGATATTATGATGCTTGGCTCTATGGCCGGCCTGGATGATACCGCTGTATATTCAATCGCATTTTATATATGTACTGTGATTACCGTCCCGCAACAATCAATTTACAAAATTGCGGCCCCTCTTTTATCTGATTTCATTAAAAGTAAACAATGGGGGGAGGTCGAAACTATCTACAAAAAATCTTCGCTTAATCAGATCATTCCGGGACTTTTGATTTTTGGATTAATCTGGCTCCATCTTGATAAACTCTATATGATTCTCCCGGATATTTACGCCGCTGGACTATGGGTGGTATTTATCGTGGGAATTGGCAAATTGACCGGAATGGTGTGCGGACTGAACGGTGTGATACTTTCCAACTCGAAACACTATCGGGTCAGCTTTTACACCAATATAATTTTGGTAGTTATAACGGTTGTAGCCAATTACCTGTTAATTCCGGCATATGGAATTGAAGGGGCTGCACTTGCATCAGCAATGGCTATAATTATATACAATGGTGTGAAATATCTGTATGTGCTGATCAAAATGAAGTTACAACCGTTTAGTATGAAAACTCTTTGGGTAATTTTGCTGGGAGCATTCACCATTTATATCTCACATGCTTGGGTAGATTTTTCCTCTATTTGGCTGGACATGGTTATAAAATCCATCATTTTTCCCTTAACATTTTTGGCGCCAATCCTTTACTTTAAGGTTTCTCCAGATATCAATGAACTTTTAGAATCACTTCGGACGTATTTAGCTCGATGAAAGCACTACTGATTGATGAGGACTCCGACCAACCGGTAATGAAGGTTGGCGAAATTCCTGATCCCCATCCGGAATCCCATGAGATTCTTGTGAAAGTTGAATCCACGGCGCTTAATCGTGCCGATCTTCTCCAGAAAGCAGGAAAATATCCAGTTCCGGAAGGAGCATCTCCTATACTAGGATTGGAAATGGCGGGTGTTGTAGATAAGGTTGGATCCAGAGTTACAGAGTTTAAACAAGGGGATCCCGTATTTGGGCTTCTGCCTGGTGGCGGATATGCGGAGTATTGTACCATCCATGAGAATATGGCAATGCCCGTTCCGGAGGAACTCTCCTTTGAAGAAGCTGCCGGAATTCCCGAAGTGTTTCTCACGGCTTTCCAGGCGATCGATTGGTTGGGAGAATTATCCAAAGAGGAAACGATTTTAATCCACGCCGGTGCGAGTGGTGTTGGAACGTCTGCAATTCAGTTGGCAAAATATTTATATGATGTACGAATCATCTCAACGGCTGGAACGGATCAAAAAAATGAACTATGTGAAAATTTGGGTTCAGGCCTGTCCATCAATTATAAGGAAGAGAATTTTGCTGATGTGATTGAGTCGAAATTCGGAGAGAATTGTGTAGACCTTATTATTGATTTTGTGGGTTCTCCTTACTGGGACATGAATATAAAAATTTTAGGATTGGACGGGCGTTTGGTTTACCTGTCGATGTTGGGCGGTGCCAAAGTGGATCAGATGAATTTAGTGCCGATTTTGAGAAAACGATTGACGATCAAAGGCTCAACACTTCGAAACAGAAGTGATGCGTATAAAATAAAACTTACCAAAGAATTTAAAGAAAAAGCGCTTGGTTTATTTTCGGACGGAACATTAAAGCCGATTATTGACTCAGTGTATGATTGGAGTGATGTTGAGGAGGCTCACTCAAGAATGAAAAAGAACCTCAACGCGGGAAAAATTATATTAACGGGAATGTAAATTCATGAATTTTAGGAAGGATGCACCGATCGGGATATTCGATTCCGGGCTTGGTGGTTTAACAGTAGCGAAAGCCGTATCCGAGGCTCTCCCTAACGAGGATATTATCTATTACGGAGACACTGCCAGGGTACCGTACGGAATCAAATCACAGCAAACCATTCGAAATTACTCGATTGAGATCAGCCGATTTCTTCAAGCGAAAGGGGTAAAGATGATTATCATTGCCTGTAACACGGCTTCAGCGGCAGCATTTTCAGGCGTATGTGAAGCAGTTGGAGATATTCCCGTCCTGAACGTGATTGACGCAGGAACCATTTCTGCGATTCGATCCGGTAAAAAGCATATCGGTGTGATCGGAACACTTGGAACCGTAGGGTCGGGAGCCTATGAGCTGTCTCTGAAAAAAGCGAATGAGGAGTTGATCGTAAAATCGAAGGCATGTCCGCTTTTGGTACCTCTTGCCGAGGAGGGTTGGACAGATAATTCCATCGCCAAACAGACGATTGATATCTATCTTAAGCCGTTTCGAAACAATGGGGTAGAGGCTCTTATTTTAGGGTGCACTCACTATCCGCTTTTCAAAGATTCGATCCTGGAATATTTTAATGGAAAACCGATTGAGATTATCGATTCTGCAGAAGCTGTTGCCGAAATGGCAAAAGGTAAACTTTCGGAACTGGATCTGTTGAATGATTCCGGGAAAAAAGGTGAGTTAACCTGTTATGTGAGTGATCGCCCACAACGATTTCGAGAGTTGGCTGAACGGTTTATTGGACGGGAGATTGATATTAAGACTGCGGATTGATGAATTGAAACTAGCACAAGTGACATCCTTGATTTCTGGATGGTGAAATAATTCTTCCGGAAAGATAAAACCTATATTATATCAATGTTTGCTTTCAAGCACCGGATTTAACACTTGCCCCAGCTTGAAGACTGCCGATCAATCCTTCGCCTTTTTCTTTTTTGAACTGATAATATAATTCACAAATAGAAATTCCATAGCTGCGGATTCATAACCTTTCCAGCTTTCGATCATAGATTCAAATTCCTCTTGGCTTGTATCTGAGGGATCGCCACCATAGCTCATAATGATCCATTTTCGCAATCCTTTTTCTTCTCCTTTCGTCATATTACTTGGAAAAACCGCATCTGTACGTTCACGGAAGAGCATTAGATCCTGGCCCGTCGTCGGTCCGATTCCTCTGATTTCTGAGATCTTATCGTAGAACTCCTGTGGTTCAGCCTCTTTATCCAGGTAATCGAGATCAACTTCTCCGGCAAGCATATCCTGTGCCAGACCCACTAAATATTCTCCCTTCTTCAGTGTAGGACCCAGTTTTCTTATTTGAGCCGGGTTCGCTTTCGCCAATTGAAAGGGTCGTGGCCAGGAAGGTAACTTTTTCCCATTGTGCGATAGATGGGTTCCATACGCATCCCGGACTTTAAACACCATCTTTTTGGCTGTGGGTTTATGCGAAAGTCTCATCTGAACGATTCGATTGATGATATCCTCAAGAAGATTGCCGCGAGCCATCCGTTTCAATCCATAAAATTCGTTCAGTTTGGGTCTGAGTACGGGATCATCAGACGCTTGATCGTACAAGGGCCGCAGATCGATATTAGTACCAAGAATTCGGGCTAAAACGCGATTGGCCTGTTCAATTTCATCTTTAGAGAGATTCTCCGTTGTCTCGACATTAAATTCAGGATTTTCAGGATCGCCATTAAAAAATACCGTTGCAATGATATCTCTTTCATTCAGTGAAAGCGGACGAGTAAATCCCTCTTCAAAAATTTTCTCAGGTTCGTGCTCGTGATCAAAATAGGGATCGATATCGAGGCAGATAAACCAGTCGTGCGGTGGAATGGATTTTAGAGTCCAGGAAGACATAGAAAAAAGTTGATTAATTATTTTTATGAAGAATAATCAATTCAGATATCTATCTGAAAATTAAATATTTGTAAACTCACCAGATTTGTAGTACATTTTGTATAACAATAATCAAGTAAATTAGTAAAGTTATGCGTTCCGTTCGATTACCGGATGAGATTGAAAAAGAGTTGAAGTCACTTGCCGAGCAAAAGAAAGTATCTCGGTCAAATATTATCAAAGAGGCATTAGTAGAGTATATCTCCAAAGAGAAGAAATATAATCGTCCCTACGATATCGGAGAAGAATATTTTGGAAAACGGGGAAGTGGAGAAAAAGATCGTTCCACTACATACAAATCGAGAATAAAAGAGAAAATCCGTGAAAAACAGTCTGATTGATGCCGGCCCTGTAATTGCTCTGTTTGACAACAGCGATCAATATCATTTAAAGGTCCTGAATTTTTTGAGAGAATATGAGGGTCGCCTGATTTCTACCTGGCCAGTTCTGACCGAAGTAAGTTACATGCTTGATTTCAATACTAAGACTCAACTGGATTTTTTAGATTGGGTTCGTGACGGCGGGATTGAGATTCATAACCTGGAGCAATGGCAGATTGGTGGCATTCGGGAAAAGATGGAAAAATATTCCGATCTCCCTGCTGATTTTGCTGATACAACATTACTGGAAGTAGCAGAATCGAGAGATATTGGAAACATTATTACACTGGACCGGGATTTTAGTGTGTATCGATTGAAAAACGGTAATTCAATTACAAACCTGTTAACTTAGTACGTTTCAAAACAGGTCTCCATATTTATGGTACAAATTCACTATTCAAAAAGCTTTGCGATCAAGTTCGGCTTTTTCCTTTTGATTTGTTGTTTTACTGCCTTTGACAGTTTCTCCCAGGGGTTCAATATATTCAATAGCCGAAATCATCCTGAATTGGATTGGCAGGTTCTTGAAACGGAACACTTCAAGATCATCTATCCAGACAGAATATCAGGAATTGAAACGTTGGCTGGTACCATTGCCGAAGAATCTTATGATGCTCTCTCAAAGAATATGGGAGTCACATTTACAGAAAAAGTGCGGCTATACTTTTCTGATGAAGATGAAATTGAAAACGGTTTTGCCAATCCAATGGGGCGGGGATATTCCATGATGTGGGTCAATCTGAATGGATTCAGGGCCGGGCGAAATGGAAGTGTAAAATGGCTCAGACATGTTATTTCCCATGAATTGGGTCATATTTTTCACTATAAAGCCGTGTGGTCGGATATGGGGATTCTGCAATTCCTCATCGCTACACCCATTGAACGTCATTGGACGGAGGGACTCGCACAATATGAAACGGAAGAATGGAATTCGCAGAGAGGAGATCGATGGCTCAGAAAAGCCATTTTCGACAATAGTCCAAATTTTAGGGATGGTCAGTCTATTGAAAATGGTGCATTGATGTATGCCGTGGGAAATTCACAACTACGATACTTCACCGAAAAATATGGTGACAGTACTTTGGTGGATATGCTTTCCTGGCGAGATAAAAAACTTGGGTTGCTTGAATATCACGACTTTGATGAGGCTTTTAATGAATACGTTGATGGCGGTTATGATTCGTTTTACGATGATTGGCTCAAACATGTAAATGTGTACTACAATACGGTAGCAGCAGGTATGGAACGGACGGATTCGTTAGGTACAGAACCTTTTGATTTGCCGGGTCAATATTACCGTGATATGACAGTGAGTCCTGATGACAGGCTGATTGCAATAAATTCTATACAGTCACTTTCCCGCCCGGTTCGCTCTCTCTATATCGTTAAAAACGATTCGACAAAAGAATATCGAAAAGTAGCAGAAGGAAGTATTAACTATGATATGAGCTGGAGCAGAGATGGGAAATCACTGTATTATTCACGTCTATCCAGGGGTGAGAATTCATCACTTTATAATGATATCTATTTGCTAAATGTTGAAAGTGGAGAGGAAAAGAGAATCACTATAAGCCGGAAGGCGGCTTTTCCAACACAGGGAGAAAATGATGAACAAATTGCCTATATCGTAAATGAAGACGGAATTGGTAATCTGTTCATCAAAGATTTAGAATCAGGTAAAGAGAGCAGAATTACAAATTACCAGTCTGATGTTCAGCTTGCTTGGCCGACTTGGCTTCCGGATAAAAATCGATGGCTCCTCTATAAGTTTGATGAAAATTTGAATCGCCGGTTTATTCTATTGAATCCTGAAAATGGAGAGGAGCGAGTTCTTTTAGATGATGGGAAAGGGGACAATCATCGGCCGATTTTAAGTCCGGATCAGAAGCAATTTGCATTCAGTTCGCTCAGAGATGAGGTGCCGAATGTATTTGTGTATGACTTTGAATCAGACTCCTCCCGGCGCGTCACAAACTTGTTTACGGGCGGGGACCTGTTTGGATGGATTTCAGAAACCGACTCAGTTGATTATCAACAGTTCTTAATTGAGGCAAGTGAAACTAAAAATCGGGATCATGCTTATTGGATTGATGTGAACCGTAAGCCGGCATCACAGCCAGTTGAAGTTCCTCAAGCTTATTCAAGTTGGCGTTTAAAATCTCCACCACATGAAATTCCGTTCGATATTGAAGCTGATCCGTTAAAAATGGTTGACCAGTACGAATATCGACCGCTTCGAAATATCACGCATGCAGCTACAATTGCTCTGCCATATTATGCCGGTCCGGACCACTGGGGGATTGGCGGAACAACGAACTGGCTCGAACCGATCGGAAAACATCTTTTCACGGCTTTCGGCTCGCTTTCATTTCCCAATACAAAGGAGAATTCGTATGGAGCTGTCAATTATCAGAATAATCAATTTTTTCCGAGTCTTACATTTTCGGCATACAATCTTCCTGCAAATTCACGATTTTATGGCAGTCGTTACCTGATGGAGAAATTGATCGGTGGAGAAGTAATGGTTTCGTGGCCAATTGACTCCTTCAGTAAATCATATCAATCTTCGTGGTTTACCGCTCGAATTAGGCATGTTCTCGTAAATCCAATAGATCGCGAGGATTTTGAAAACGGCCCGGTACTTCCCACACCTGTAAAGGGACGACAAACCGATCTAAAAATTGAATGGTCACTCCAAAAGCAGAAACCCTGGAAAAACAATGCTATTCATCCATTAGACGGGTATGGGATAAAAGCCAGTTTACTTGGGGCTGACAAAGTTTTGGGCTCGGATGTTCGCTATCTAGAAGCAGACATTAACACATACACGACCCTGCCATCCATTGGCACTCAACGGGTTTATTTGCAGGCTCGATATCAACAGCAATGGGGGAGGCCTTTTCCACAGAATGATATCGGTTTAACCCGGTATGACAATATCACAATCACCCTGCCGGACCAGGTATTTGTACAGTTTTTTAATGATTCCGAACGGGTTCGCGGTTATCGAAAATATGTAGCCGGAAAACGCGTACTCTTTGGATCTGCTGAGTACAGAATGCCATTTATCCCTTCCCTTCAAACAGAAATACTTGGTTTGATCCGTCTCGGATCGACCTCACTGACATTATTTACAGATGCAGCTATCGTTGGTGATGCCATTCAAGAGGATGGATCTGCAACGACAATTGATAGATGGGGCGCCGGTGCAGAAATTAAGAATGAGCTACGAGTTTTTGGATTGAGCTTTGCGCACTCAGTTGGGATAGCACAACCGGTGAATGATCTTTTTGAGGATGATTTTGTGGATCTTTACTACAGGGTAAAAGCGGTGGTTCCGTTTTAAGCGGAAGTGAGATTTGAGAGCCGTAGTGACGTAGCCAATTAAATCAATATTTTCCAAGCACGAGCGAGACGCTCGCGCTATCTCAGAATCTGCCTCATCTCTCAATTCTCAAGTCTGTTCATTCATCGAGCTTGTCCAACTTATATTCTGAGAGGGCGACTCGTGCAGAACTGATGGACGTTTCTGCCTCATTACGATCTTTTCGTTTTATTTTTAGTTCACATCTGCCCTGTTCCGATTCAGGAATCTCTTCAAACGTTCGCATGGAATTTCCTTCGATTTTTACTGTGCCTCCCCATATACCTTTTTTATAGGCAATCGATTCAATCTCATCAAAAGGAATTTCCACCTCCTTTAAATCCGACTTAATAAATCCGCCAATTGCATCTTTAATTTCAAATTCAAGCACAAGACTTGATTTTTTAACGTGAATCAATCCTTGTGCTTCAGCAAAGCCTTGATTAACTGATAGGTGAAATGGTATGGGTTTTTTCTGCAAAATTTGAAGGAGTAGAATTATTGTTGAGGGTTAAAATAAATTTTTTGCAAGAAAATTGAGAAAATTTTGTAAGGTTTTTCGCATTTATGGTTCATACTAATGAGAACACGAACACAAAGAGAAAATTGAGAAGTGATTGAGCACACTTCTCAAGTCCTTCCGGGAGTTGTGGTGGAGAACCACAACTCCTGCTTTTTTACGATTGAGTCATTTCTTCATGTATTGTGATTATTAACACATAAACATGCCTTCATTGATATTGAAGGAGATTTATTTGACTGTAATCCGAAACAGGTAGTTACAGTCAATATGCGTTTTCAGAGTATCTATTCATCAAAACTACGTTGCAATTGTGATGGGACTAAAACGGAACGCTACATTTCGAAAAGTACTGGTTTCCATTTTCCTTATGCTGATTATGGTTACCAAGGCTTCAGCACAGCAAACTATATTGGAGGATGATTTTGAAGATGAAGATCTCACACAAAATCCAGAATGGACGGGGGATCTTTTAGATTTTAGTTTTGAAGAAGTTAATGGGAATAATCTTCTGAGATTGAATTTATCGGATGAAGGTTCTACTCAAATAAGAACTGAGTCTACGACAACAAATGGCGTATGGGAATTTTTTATAGACCTGAACTTTCCACCCTCAGGATCGAACTTTAGTGAAATTTTCTTGATCTCAGATACGGATGATTTTGAAGGAGATGTAAATGGTTACGCGATAAGATATGGAGAAGGCGGATCAGATGATCGATTCAAACTACTGAGATACACAAATGGAAGCAGCAATGAAATTTTAACGGGCACATTAGACCTCTCATCAGGTGGGCCATTCCAGGTTCGAGTAACAAGAGATAATTCAGGCACATGGAGTCTTTATGAATCTTCAGGATATGGCGGTAGTCCAAGTTTGGTTGGTACTACTAATGATAATATGCATACCTCTTCCCGTCACTTTGGGTTTTATTTAGAATATACATCCTCCCGAGCAGATCAATTTTTTATTGATGACATTTCTATTGAAAACTCAGAACCCTTTGATGTAGTTTCGGCTGAAGTATCATCTGCCACTGAAATCGACGTCACTTTCAATTATCAAATAGACAATACTTCTCTTGATCCCACTGATTTTTCAATTGATGGCGGACTTGGGAATCCGACATCTGTAAGCCCGGAGGATGATTTCACCGTTCGATTGAATTACGACTCGGTTTTACCGGACGGCAACTACACCCTAACGGTAAATGATGTAGATAACATTTACGGCGGTATGATTCCGGCAGACTCAGAGGCAGATATTTCAGTCACCAATCCCTTTGAAGTAGTGTCTGTTAATGTGGAAACATCAAACCGTATCTCCGTTGAGTTTACCGAACCACCGGCTGAAACATCCTGGAACCTGACAGATTTTGAGATCACGGAAGATGCCAGCTCCACAGGTGGAATCAACCCAAATTCCATTGATTATGACGATACATCCGAACCTAATACGATTTACATGAATTTGGACTCTTCACTGGCAATTGGAGATTATGAACTTACCATTCGGAATGTGACCAGCACAGACGACTGGCCCATTGTCGGTGCAAGGGAATTCGATTTCACGGTTTCCAATCCTTTCTTCGTCACAGATTTTGAATATTTGAGCCGTACCGAATTCGAAATCACATTCTCGCAGAATATCGATTATGCAACTCTTGATAAGGAAGACTTTGAAATTACAGGCTTTGGTTCGCCAAAGAATGTCAGCCTTGAAGAGTCGGACCAGGTTCGAATCACGTACAGCACGCCGATTGATGTAGGTGAGCGCGTACTTGAAATCGAGAATATATCAAGCAACTCAGATTGGCAAATCGAAACAGGTACAACCGTTGAATTTACATTGTTTGATGAATATGATGCAGGCGATCTCGTGATTAGCGAGTTTTATTATCGTGTGCCGATATCCTGGCGAACCGCCACCTACGATCGTCCCCAATACGTAGAGATACACAACAGGGCTGATAAACTACTGAACCTGCGGAATTTTACGATCAATGATGAGAACATCAGCATTGATGAAGATCTGCCGATTGAATCGGGTGAATATCTTGTCATCACGAGAGGTGTTCCGGTTTTTGAAGAACAGTTTGGAGATCGAAATTTTGTTGAGGCCGATGAATTTCCAGAACTGGTTTTAACAACTTCCGATGAAATTATTCTCGAAACAAATGAAGATGAAGAGATTGAATCACTGACCTACGATGCCGGTGAGTGGGGTGGCGACGAGGTCTCACTCGAACGTTATTCATTTGACGTTTCAGCTGACATCCGGGATAACTGGGCTGAATCGGAAGATGTTCTGACAGGCTCGCCCGGATTACCAAGCACGATTACAGAACCGACAAATCCACCGAGAGCAGTTGAGGCATCCTTTCCATCGCCAGCTACATTGCGAATCACATTTTCGAGAACGCTGTCTGATGATGCGGTCGACAACCTCGGTAACTTTAGCTTGGACAATGGGGAAGTAATCAATAATGCTGAATTTACTTCCGATCCTCGAACGCTCAAGTTTGACCTGGATGACACCATGGAGGATCAGTTTGAGTACACATTTAGCTATCAAAATGTGGAAGATATTTTCGGTAATGAAGTCTCTGGCACGCAGGAGTTTAATTTCACGTTCGAAAATCCATTTCGAATTCTGTCTGCGGAAACAGATGGCACCAACGATGTGCTCGTTCAGTTCACGCTGCCTTTGCAAGTTTCAACCGTTGATCTATCAGATTTTGAATTGGGAGATGGAACGGCTCCCTCCAGCTTCACCTTTGACAATTCCGAAACGGTTCGTCTTTCCTTTGGCGATTCTTTCTCAACCGGCAGTTACGAAATCGTTGTGAACGATTTGGAGAGTTTAACGGAAGGCTGGCAGATTGAGGATAATTCTAAAGCAGATTTTTTCCGGTTTGATGAGTACCAAGATGGCGATATTCTGATCACCGAATTTATGTACAACCCTCCCGGTGGATATCCACAATATGTGGAGCTTTATAATCAATCCGGTCGTTTTTTAACCATAAAAAATTTTGAACTGCTTCGGGCGGAAGGTTCAACAAGTTTAGGTGGTGCAATTACTGAATTCGATCAGCCTATCGAACCCGGAGGTTACCTCGTGATCACGGAAGATTCAGAACTGTTAAAAGATCAGTTTGGGTCAGGGCCCTGGTTTGAAATGACAGAGTTCCCCGGTTTTACTCAAACTGTATCAGACCAAATTCGATTTCTTGATCCTGATGGAGATCCGGTGGAAATGATTGAGTACGATCCTACGACATGGGGTGGTTCTGAAATTGCACTGGAACGTCGCAGTAGTGGTGCACCGGCGAACAATCCGAACAATTGGGGCGAGTCGTTGGATGAAGATTTGGGTACTCCGGGCGAAGATAACACAGTCAGTCCGGATGATGCCCCCGTACTTATATCGGCTGAATTTATAGATGCAGAAACCGTTTTGGTCACCTTCAGAGGATCGTTGGACACAGATGTGATTTCAACCGGAAATTTTGACATCAACAGAAGTCCCTCCATCAGTGGTGTTTCATTCATCAACTCAACTCAGACAGAACTCTCTTTAGATGAGGAGATGAATTCAGGACAATCCTACACAATCACCGTCACCAATATTCCCGACATCTTTGGCAATGAACTGGATGAAGATCAGGCCTCTTTTACCTACTACTTTGTTGAAACATCCGAGCCTGGGGATATTGTTATCAATGAGTTTATGTATGATGAGCCGGATGGTTATACTGAATATGTTGAGCTGTATAATATCAGTAATAAAGTATTCAATCTTTCAGGTTGGCAGCAGGCCAATGACACCGCTACCCGCAGGGTTTTGACCGAAGGGCAGGTCTATTTTCCACCGGAATCATACATGATTATTTTGCCCAACGAAGAACTACTCAGCGTTTTCCCGGATATTGACTTTATTAATGCAGGCAGCAGTCTTCCGGCGCTTAAAAACAGCGGGGATGAGATTGTCATCACGAATGCCGAAGGCGTTACGCTCGATTCCCTCCGATACAGTTCGGAGTGGGGTGGGGATGAAGTGGCTCTCGAACGAATTGACCAAGGGGCCATTAGCTCCGATATGAACAACTGGAACGAATCCCTGGCCATACTCAAAGGAACACCGGGTGAGGAAAACTCGGTTGATGTCGACACAGAAGGACCAAAGCTTCTGAGTGCTGATTATATAGACGAAAAGAGCATTCGGGTGTTGTTTTCAGGGGCATTGGATCAAGCAAAGATTTATCGAAGTAACTTTGATATAAGTGGCGGCATTTCTATCGATGAAGTTACCTTTACCAGCAGTACCGAAGCTGTACTGTTTTTAGATGAAACCCTTAATTCTGGGCAATCCTATACTATAACGGTCAGTGATATTCCTGACATTTTTGGCAATGAACTGGATCAAGCATCTGTCTCATTCACCTACTATTTGATTGAAACAGCCGAACCGGGTGATGTTGTAATCAATGAGATCATGTACAATGAGCCGGATAATTATACTGAGTATATCGAACTGTATAATGTCAGTGATAAAGCAATTGACCTGGCCGGCTGGCAGCAGGCAAATGATACAGCATCAAGAAATATTCTCACCAATGAGCAAAAAATCCTTCCGCCGAATTCCTATATCGCCATTCTGCCGAATTTCAATCTTTTGAACATCTTTCAGGATATCCCTCACTTGAATGCGGGAACGGGGCTCTCAACATTGAAAAATGGAGGTGATAATGTGGTGGTGGCAAATGCCGAAGGTGTGATAATCGATTCTCTGCGCTATCGCCCTGAGTGGGGTGGTGACGGAGTATCCCTGGAACGTCGTCGAGCCAATCGTTCCTCGCTGTATTCAGAAAACTGGGCCGATTCGCCAAGCGAAGATTTCGGTACTCCGGGACTGCCGAATGAAATTGAGGGTGATTTTAATTTCATAGCTGTTGGTGCCCGTTCGATATCGCCTACATCGGTCCGGGTTGAATTTAATGCGAATGTTAGCAACAGTAATGTCGATCCTGCATTTTTCGCAGTTGATGGTACCAGACCAAATTCAGTTATATTAGAAACGAACCAAATCCTTCTTCTTGAATTTTCTGATCCGTTGGAAAGTGGTCAGCGAACATTAGTAATTGATGATAATTTGAGATCGGCGGGTGGATTTTCAATAGGTGAAGATTTAGAAATTCAGTTTACAATATTTGATACGTTCAGTGATGGAGATATCCTGATCAATGAGTTTATGTATCGCCCGCCCTCTGGGTATGTGCGCTATGTAGAGCTGATTAACACTTCAAGCAAATTATTAAACCTCAGAAAATGGCGCCTTCAGCGAAGAGATGTTACGGGCGATTCAGAGCGAATCATTTCTGAAGACGATCTCGCCCTGGAACCCGGTGAATTAATCGTTTTAACGGAAGATTCGGAGGCTCTGCAAAAGATTTTTGGTGAGCGAAATATCATTGAGCTTTCAAATTTCCCGACTTTTACGCTTACTGTTGCTGATCAAATTAGACTTTTTACGAACAGCGGCTCGATGGCAGATTCCCTTCAATACGAACCATCGGAATGGGGCGGAAATGGTGTGGCTTTAGAGCGTTTGAGCTATGATGTGGAGAGCACAATCCGTGAAAACTGGGCCGAATCTCCAAATGAGTTACTGGGAACTCCGGGATTACCAAATGAAGCCGAACCCGATGTAAGTCCTCCTGAAATTGTGAGTGCAGCTCAGTACCAGGACCAGGGCTTTATATTGACATTCAATGAACGTCTGAACAGTGACCAGGCAACAGATGATGAAAATTATAATATCACACCAAATTTGCCGATCTCAATGATTGCGTTGGATCGAAATGAGGTGATCCTTTTTGCAGGGGATGAACTGGTGAACGACCAGGAATATGAGATTACAATCAGCAGAATAGGTGATATTTTCGGAAATGAAATTGAGTCTGTCACTGTCTCTGTCCGATACTTGGAGTTTGGAGATATAGCGCCCGGACAGGTTGTGATTAATGAAATCATGTATGAACCGTCTGATGATTCCAGTGCAGAATTTATTGAGATATTCAATAGAACAGATTCAAATTACGATCTGTCCGGCTGGCTTTTGGGTGATTCTACAGATGAAACGGAAATTCCAAGAGGGGTAAACATTCGCAAACATGAAACCCTGGTATTCACAGATTCCCAACACTTAGCAGACGATTCCAATAAATTTGTGTTCGTTCCCGATTTCCAGTCACTTAATAACAGCGGAGATGCAATAACGTTAAAAAAATCAACCGGAAGCGTCATCGATAGTCTATATTATCAGGCCGACTGGGGAGTTGACGAGCCGGGAATCTCACTCGAAAGAAAAGATCCGGCAGGCCTTTCAACCGATCCCGGGAATTGGGAGTCCAGCACATCCGAGCGTGGCTCAACACCGGGCATGGAAAACAGCATATTCGAAATAGATGAGTCAGCCCCGGAAATTTTGTTTGCCAATTTTATTCATCAGGATTCAATTGAAGTTGAATTTAATGAATACGTAGATCTGGCACTTGGCGGCGAGAACAAGTTGGCTAAAGGCGGAGGGGTTCAAAAACAGGCTCAATTCAACGCCCGATTCCTGTTGAACGGCACTTCGGCCGAGCTTCTTTATTATGATGAGGATTCAGGTGATCGGGTGATTCTGGATGGTTCAGTCGTTTCCCGGGGCGAGGAGGTTACATTAAGTGTAGAAAATTTGGGTGATTACAAGGGCAACATGGCAACTCAATTGCAGCAGCCGATTGCACAGCCTATTTCTGAAGGCGACATCATTTTCAATGAAATTATGTTTGATCCGATTTCTGAAGAGCGAGACGGTTTGCCGGATCAATCCCAGTATGTAGAAATTTATAATCGTCGCTCCTATGCCATTTCACTCGAAGGATTTGTATTGCATGATGAACCGGATGAGGATGGTGAGGTTTCTATCATTGAACCGATTCGGAGCCATCGACAGTGGCTGCCTGCTAATGGATATGCACTGATCTATCCCGAACCGGAGGATATTCCATTCACAAACAGCCGTACTGCTGATTTTTTTGGTCTCTCCGGTAATATGCAGGAATTTGCGATTCAAACTGACCGGACCACGCTTAGCCTTACTAACACCGGCCGCCAAATTTACCTGGCCGACAGCACGATGCAAACCATCGATATGGTGGCTTATGTTCCGGAATGGCACAACCCGAATATCGTAGATACGAAAGGAATTTCTCTCGAACGGATCAATCCAAATTTTGAAACAAATGATGAAGCAAACTGGGGTTCAAATTCCACTCCACTCGGTGGTTCTCCCGGGTCAGAAAACTCTATTTACCAAGGATCTGAACAGACGATCAGCGGCAACGATCTTGATTTTACGCCCAACCCGTTTTCTCCCGATGGTGACGGTTTTGAGGATAACCTGCTGATCAATTATTCATTTGATGAACCTGATTACCTGATTAAAGTGAGAATTTATGATCGCTTTGGGAGGCTGGTTCGGAAACTGGCTGAGGCCAAACGAGCCGGTTTTAAAGGCTCATTAATTTGGGATGGGAAAAACGATGATGGTCTCAGAAATCGGGTGGGAATTTACATTGTACTGTTAGAAGCTTATAATAGCGCCAACGGGAAAAATCTATCCTTTAAAGAGACTGTCGTGATTGCAAGAAAGTTTTAATCTCATCGAAAATCCGCGAAGTTTATCCGAGATTTATTTTATAAGTTTTGCTGACTTCAGAAAAAGATGTTTAGATTGAAACTCCGCGGATTTAAGTGCCTAAGAAATTAAATAATCATACAATTGGAGCTGTTTCGGCTGGTCATCAGGCCACAGCAGAGACAGCTGCACAAATTTTAAAAAGTGGTGGGAATGCTTTTGATGCAGTTGTAGCTGCTAATCTTACAGCCTGTGTAGTTGAGCCAGTTTTGGCATCTTTTGCAGGAGGTGGGTTTTTGCTAGCTGAAACGGCCGGTGGTCAGCAAACATTGTACGATTTTTTCGTTCAGACTCCCCGCAAAATCAAACCTAAAAGTGAGTTCTCTTTCTTTCCTATATCTGCCGATTTTGGATACGCAAAACAGGAATTTCATATCGGACCGGGATCTATGGCCACGCCGGGAACGGTTAAAGGATTATTTGAAATCCATCGGGATCTCTGTTCTATGCCATTTCCAGGTCTTGCGGAGCCTGCCATAAAGTTGGCGAGAGATGGAGTAAAGATGAACTCATTTCAGGCCGGTGCTATCCAGATTACGGAGGCGATATATGCATCCAACAAGGAAGCTTCAAAAATTTTCAGGAGTCGAAAAAAAGATAGAGCGTTTATTTCGGAGGGAGAATGGCTAACTCAACCCCGGCTGGCAGATTTTATAGAAGAGTTGGCGAT
This sequence comes from Rhodohalobacter sulfatireducens, assembly GCF_022012475.1. Classification (GTDB taxonomy): domain Bacteria; phylum Bacteroidota; class Rhodothermia; order Balneolales; family Balneolaceae; genus Rhodohalobacter; species Rhodohalobacter sulfatireducens. The sequence goes on along the minus strand of NZ_JAKLWS010000004.1, from coordinate 234,606 downwards.
GGAAGGCGAATCGTATTTTTATGATGGAGAAGTAGCTGATAAAATATGCAGGATTTGTGAAGAGGAAGGTGGTCATCTGACTCGCGAGGACCTGGTAAATTATCGGGTTGAGAAGAGAGATCCACTGCATTTGGAATACAGGGACAGTTCGTTGAGTATGAATCCGCCACCAAGCTCAGGTGGGTTGTTGATTGCATTTGCACTGAAGTTGATGGAATCATTAGACCGAAAGTCATTCCAATCTTTTTCGGAGCTTCTTGTGGAGGTGCAAGAGATGACCAATCGGGCTCGGATTGAAAATATAATTGAGAATGATGATCCTAATAAATTCGAGGAAATGTTGCATGCCCCTTTCATTGAGATGTACAAAAAACAGGTACAACATCGGCGAAAAGCCTCCAGGGGCACAACGCAGATCAGTATTGTTGATACTGATGGAAATATGGCAAGCCTTACAACCAGCAATGGTTCCGGAAGCGGGGTGATGATCCCCGGAACCGGTGTGATGATGAATAACATGCTGGGTGAAGAAGATCTCAACCCGGTGGGATTTTACAACTGGCCTGCAGACCAACGGATAAGTTCAATGATGGCACCGGCCATTATTCAGTTAAGGGATGGTAAAAAAGTAGTGCTCGGCTCAGGGGGTTCAAATCGAATTCGCACTGCGATCTTACAGGTTCTGCTCAACCTGATTGATAATGAAATGGACTTGAAAGAAGCCATTCAAGCACCCAGAATTCACTTTGAGAATGATTTCCTGAATATTGAAAAGGGTTTTTCTGAGGAGATTATCGCGGAATTATCAGAAAAATACCCGAATCACAAAATATGGGAAAAGGGAAACCTGTTTTTCGGGGGTGTTCATGCTGTTTCGGTGAAGGAGGGACATTTTTCAGGATTTGGAGATCCCAGACGGGGTGGGGTTTCCATATTATTGTAAATCAGCTCGCTGAGCCGATAGTCAACTATTCCACTTATGGGTAGGATGGCGCGAGCAGCCTGTCCCGAACCGTCGGGGTCCCGCTCGTGCCTTTCGTAACGTAGCACAAGCAATTCTACTACGCCAAAGGTTTCGTTGACCATAGACGCTTGCGCTATCACACGAATTTTTAAAGTTGAAGAATGAAAATTTAGGATGGCGTTGGTCTCCAGCTCAGAATTATGCTAAGTGAACACCCTTCCGAACTTTTCAAGAACATTTGAAAATTCTGTCTCCACTGAGAGTGTATAAAACTTAATTTTTGGTTTCTTGTAAACATCCCTCTGTGTTTATCAAGAACTTATTGAAGAACACGGTCACCCTTCGAAGGGAGAATTTATTTCTCAAGCTCAGCTGGTTTAGTTTGTAACTTGGAATGCTGCCAGCTAAAAACTCAATACGCTTGCACCATTTAATCTCGAAATATTTTCCCGGCTCAGCGAGTCGGGTTAGATTTAATTCATCCTTCCAACTCTGCCATATTCAGCAACTTTCTCAAATCATCCACTCGTCTCTCATCTTTTATTTTGGCGTAGCTGTGGATCAGGTTACGGATGCATCGAACCAGAATTTCTGATTCATCGGCTTTCTCGAGATGTTCGGGTTTTGGCTCAATTCCATTCTTTTTTAGAAAATAGCAGCATTGATTGTATGTGACTATAGTTCCGCCGTCAAATGGATCTATAAGGACTTCCTGGTTGTGAGTTTGATACATCAGCATAAAATGGATCGGCATATTGACCCCGTAAAACGGAAGGTCTAATCGACGGGCGATGAACATCACAACACAACTCAACATTATCGGCAGGCCTTTCCTTCGGTCGATCACGCGGTCGAGATAAGCATTATCGGTGTTATGGTAATCGCTCGAATCTCCCCGAAACCTGAGATCGCGAAAAATATATTGCAGCAAAATCTGCATTTTTTCATTGATGGAAGGTGTGTAGGCAATATCACTTCCAATTTGTGCCGTCAAATTATCCAGTTTCTTTTTGTATTCCCGAACCCGAAGTGTTGGATTCCCGAATTTACAGAGCGTAAAAAGAGCACCCTCGAGTTGTTTGCGATCATGAACTCCCGATTCAATAATCTCTGCAAATTCTTCAATTACGGTTCCGGCTGTAATATTATAGATTATATTGTTGATCGTTTCTTTTTCAGAATCCTTTACGGATTCGGCTCGAAACTGATCCAGTAGGGGGACGGCATGTTCACCCAGTTCCTGGAAGCGTTGTTTTACACCGGTCTGAACCTCCGGGTCGGGATCTTCTAAAAGATAAATAAGTGATTCTATTTCCCGTCTGTTGGATTTGCTCATCTGTATATTAATTTCTTTGCTTCTACAACAGGTTCAGTTATTAAACGATTCCCTGAAACCGTAGCAATTTTAATTCAATTTATCTGCAAGAGGTAAAAGAGTTGGAGACAGTATTATTGCTCAAAAATGTACTGGATTTTTAAAGACCAGTAAAGTGTAGTTATTATATAGACGGTTTTTGATTTTATGATTAATGGATAGATGAAATTCCCAAAGGAATGATAGATAATATATTTTTAATTGATTCGATGAGAAGTAATAAAACAGGGTTTTTATTGATAAAGGATTTAGGAATCATCGTTTCCGAGTTTGTTCGGTTTCATTTAAATTGCTATTAAGTATGCATATGAGTAGATGTGAACAGAATTATTCGAAAATCAATCAACTATGGGCGTTGAAACCGTAAAACTGGCAGAGAACAGGGAGCAAACGCAGGAGTTCATCAAATACCTGTTGAAGGATATCAGGGCGATGGAAAGAATGCTGGAAAGCAATCTGTTTGAAAAAGATACTGTGCGGATCGGGGCAGAACAAGAACTTTGCCTGGTAGATAAGTATGGAAAACCACTTCCAATCTCCATGGAACTCCTGGAAGCCCTGGATGATGAAAATTTTACGACAGAACTGGCAAAATTTAATCTTGAGACGAACTTGGCACCACTAAATTTTGAGGGTAACTGTCTCTCAAAAATGGAAGAGAATATTCTCCGCCAGTTGGATAAAGTTCGCGACACTATTCGTCAGTTTGACGGTGATATAGTTTTAACCGGGGTTCTTCCCACCATTCGAAAATCTGACCTCGATATTGAAAATCTCACACCACTTCCTAGATACAAAGCACTTTGCGCGGCGATCAATAAGCTGCGTGGAGATGAATACGATTTAAGAATCCAGGGCATGGATGAGCTTTTGATGCGTTTTGATACGCCATTGCTGGAAGCCTGTAATACCGGTTTCCAGGTTCATATCCAGGTAACACCCGATGAATTTGTACAGAAATACAATCTTGCCCAGGCCATTACGGGCCCGGTTCTGGCAAGTGCCGTGAACTCCCCGCTTCTGTTTGGAAAACGACTATGGTCTGAGACTCGGGTGGCGTTGTTTCATCAATCGGTAGATACACGAAAAGTTGGAGATCATTTAAGAGAAAGTAGTCCTCGCGTAACATTTGGAAATGAATGGCTGAAGGACAGTATCCTGGAAATTTACAAAGAAGATATCGCCAGATACAGGGTGATGCTGAGCTCGAACATCACTGAAGATGTGGATGAGCTCCTGGATAACGGGGAAATTCCAAAATTAATGGCACTGCAAGTTCATAATGGAACTGTTTATCGATGGAACAGACCCTGTTATGGCATCAGTAATGGTATTCCGCATTTACGAATTGAGAATCGAATTTTTCCATCAGGCCCAACGGTGAGTGATGAAATTGCAAACGCATCTTTCTGGCTCGGTTTACTGAACGGCATGGATGAAGAGTACCAGGATATCACCAAAAAACTGGATTTTGATGACGCACGTATGAACTTTTTTGCGGCTTCGAAATTGGGGCTTGATACAAAGTTTAAGTGGGTGGATGATAAACGGTATTCCGCTGTAGACCTGATAACAAAAGAGCTGCTTCCTCTCGCTAAAAAAGGTTTGGAAAAAGCAGGTGTAGATGACGGGGATGCGACCAGTTATCTGGATATTATTAAAGAGAGAACTGATGCGGCTCAAACCGGTAGTTACTGGATGGTGAAATCTTACAACTCTCTCACGAAAGATATTAGCCGGGAGCAGGCGTTGTCAGCCGTTGTGAATGCGATGATCAAAAATCAAAAAAAGGGTGAGCCGGCGCATAAATGGGGCTTGGCAAAGCTCGACGATATGGAGATGTGGCAGCCGTCAAGCCTCCTGGTAGAAGAGTTTATGACCACCGACCTGTTTACCGTTCAAAAAGATGATATTATAGAGTTGGTGGCTAATTTATTTGAATGGCGAAGAATTCGTTATGTGCCCGTGGAGGACGACAGTAAACACCTTGTCGGGCTTATAACCATGCGTATGGTATTCAGGGAGTTTAACGATATTATTCACAATAAAGGCGATACCAGCAAATCGGTGGAGAAGATCATGATTAAAAATCCAATTACGATCCATCCGGAAGCATCCATTTTAGAGGCGATTGATATTATGGACAGTCAGCGAATTGGGTGTCTTCCTGTAGTGAAAAATAATCGGCTTGTGGGTATTATAACGGAACAAAATTATATGATTATCACATCAAGATTGTTAAGACGTTTACACAGCGATGAGGATAAGAATAAGACAGATTCCGAGAAATTAAGCAATGAATGAGGTAGGCAGCGAATATGGGTGAGCAGAAACTATCAATTGCAAAAGATCCGGAATCACGGAAGTTATTCCTTAAGCATCTGTTACACGATGTTGAGGCAATTGACCAGATGCTTCAAAATAAGCAGATAGAATCGGGGGTGACCCGTATTGGTGCGGAACAGGAGTTTTGCCTGGTTGACAAGTATTTCAAACCCTCCATGAATGCTTTGACAATTTTAGAGAAGGTGGATGACCCCCATTTAACCCCCGAGCTTGCCAAATATAATCTTGAGTTTAATCTCGATCCAATAGAGTTAAGTGGTGATTGTTTTAGCCGGGTAGAAGCACAACTTAAAACTCTCCTGAATAAAGCTGAAGATGCAGCCAATACCCTGGAAGAAACCATTATACTAACAGGTATCTTGCCATCGATCGATTTCAGAGCTGTACAACTTGAGTACATGACACCCAAAAAGCGTTATGAAGCGTTGGCAAATATTATTTCTGAATTGAGAGGTGGAGAGTTTGAGTTGAACATTACCGGCGTAGATGAATTAATACTTACTCACAGTAATATTCTGTTTGAAGCCTGCAATACCAGTTTTCAATGCCACTACCAGGTTGAACCGGATGACTTTACAGACATGTACAATTGGGCTCAGATGCTTTCCGGTCCCGTACTTTCGGTGGCGTGCAATTCCCCGCTTCTTTTTGGTAAACAGTTATGGGCAGAAACGCGAATTCCTCTTTTTCAACAGAGTATTGATACGCGTGGTAAGGGATATCATCTGAGAGAAAGGGAACAACGCGTAACGTTCGGAAATCGCTGGATCCGAAGCGTATCGGATGTATATAAGAATGATATTGCCCGGCATACATTATTATTTTTGACGGACATTGAGAGTGATTCACTTGAAACCCTGAATAACGGTGAAATCCCAAAGCTAAAAGCTCTGCAGCTTCATAACGGTACCATTTATAAATGGAACCGTCCCTGTTACGGGGTTTTGGATGGCACTCCTCATCTTCGGATTGAAAACCGATACCTGCCGTCCGGACCTACTGTAGAGGATGAAATAGCAGATTTTGCCTTCTGGGTTGGGTTGATGAGTAACCTGCCTGACAAGTATCGGAATATTTGGAATCGCATTAATTTTGACGAGGTAAAGGAAAATTTCTACAAAGCCGCTATGTGGGGAATCCAAAGCGGAATGATATGGGATGGTAAATTGATGTCGGCCAGGAGGCTCATTCTGGAGATGCTCATTCCAATGGCTCGCGAAGGCCTCGAGAAGAAGGGAGTAGATAAGAAGGATATTGATAAAAATCTGGATATTATTGAGGCCCGTGCAGAAAATTATGCAACCGGTTCACGATGGATTGTAGACAGCTACCGAAACCTTCGGAAAACGATGGAACGAGACGAAGCCACGGTAGCACTCACCGCTATCATGCATAATCGCAGATCTTCTGATAAACCGGTTCACGAGTGGGAATTAGCCGGTGAGAGTGAGGGCGCAGATTTTGAAATACAATATGATCTGGTTAGTAATATTATGACGACCAATCTTGTTACCGTCACAGAAAATGATATTGCAGAGTTGGTTTTAAAAGTTATGGATTGGAGAGATATTAACCATCTTCCTGTAGAGGACAGCCGCGGAAAATTGAAAGGAATCATTACAAAAAATCGCTTGGTTCATTATCTTAACAATCCAGAAAAAGATGGCCTTGCCACGGCGTCTGATGTGATGGAGAAGGATCCCATTACCATAGGCCCGAATGAAGATATAAAATATGCCATGCTGTTGATGATTGATAAGAATATCAGCTGTCTTCCTGTAGTTGAAAAAGATGTGCTCGTAGGAATTATTACAGATAAGGATACACAGGATATCTGGAATAAGATGAAGAAACACTCGGATGCAAAAGACTAAAACAAAAAACAAAGAGCCAAAAAAAATTAAGCGGATACGATGGGCGAAAACTGGGTATCAAGAGGGGCCTGTAATCGTTTTTTTTGTGGGCATCCACGGGAATGAGCCGGCAGGTATTCATGCAGTAGATCATGTTGCTCAACAACTTTCAGGTCATGAGATAAACGGTTCTGCCTATGCAATAACCGGGAATATTGAAGCAGTAAAGCTAGGTGTACGTTTTCTTGATACCGACCTGAATCGATTATGGGAGAGGTTTAATACAAACCAGGATTTTTCTATACGAAAAGCAGAAAACCGACCGGTTGAGTACGTCGAAAGCCTGGAAATTAAAAAAGCGATCGATCATATCATTGAGAAGCATTCAGGGTCTGCCAGTGAGTTTATATTTATTGACCTGCATACCACATCCTCGCAAAGCTGTGCTTTTATCCTTTTGAACGACACCCTGCCGAACAGAAACCTGGCACGTGAGTTCCCGGTACCTCAAATTTTAGGGATTGAAGAGAATATAAAGGGAACACTTCTAAGCTACATCAACAACCTGGGATTTAAAGCCATTGGGTTTGAGGCGGGGGCACACCGGGCAATAGAATCAGTGGAAAGATGCCAGGCATTTATATGGCTGGTCCTACATCGTTTAGGGCTTCACAGGCTAACCGAAAAGAAGGTTTTGCTAAATGAGGATATTTTAAGAAACAGCAACGGTGTTCCCGATACCTATTACGAAGTGATCCACCATAAAATCGTTGAAGACCCAAAAAAGTTTGAGATGATATCAGGATTTAAAAATTTTAATCAGGTGGAAAAAGAGACCCCGCTGGCCTATGAAAATGATCAATTGATTAAAGCCCCTGTATCGGGCCGAATCTTTATGCCATTATACCAGAAAGTTGGACATGATGGATTCTTAATCGTCCGCGAGGTGCCACAATTCTGGCTGACACTCTCGGGTGTTTTACGGCAAAGCTTTTTTCACGATTTGCTGAAATATCTGCCGGGTGTAAGCAAATTAAGTGATAATAGTTTTGAGGTCGATACCAATACAGCACGTTTCCTGGTTAAAGATATTTTTCACCTGTTGGGATACCGGGTTACGCAAAAAGATGAAAATACGTTAATATGTTACCGGCGTTAGTGGTGCTGAGTCATCGGATGACCCCGACGCTTCGGGGCGATGAATTAAAAAGTAAATTTAAGTCAGTTTTTAAACCTGAATGTTAGATTACCGATTTGTAGATGGAACCCGGCTTACCTCAGTGATTGAGGCTCTCATTTTTTCCAGTCCCGAACCGATATCATGGGAAAAGTTATCGGACATCATAAAAGAGAGTGAGGAAGAGCTGGAGTTGGATCAGAAAGTCATTCAAAAAATTGTGGATCAGTTGAATACCCGGTTTGAGGAGAACGATCTGTCTTTCCGTATTGAAGAAACAGGGGGTGGTTATACGTTTATCACTCAGCCGAGGTATCACCCGTGGCTTAGTATTTTTCAACATGAGAACGCTTATCGAAAATTGTCTCAACCCGCTATCGAAACACTGGCCATTGTAGCCTACCGGCAACCGATTACCAAACCGGAAGTGGATGGAATTCGGGGCGTGGATTCAGGATATATTCTTCGGCAGCTGTTGGAGAAAATGTTGGTTAAAGTTTCTGGTCGAGCAGATTCACCCGGGAAACCATTGCTCTACAAAACGACTACATATTTTTTGAAACATTTTGGTATTAATTCTGTCGATGAACTTCCAAAACCGCGAGAGATTGACGAAATTTTAAAAGATGATGACATGGCTGAACATCGCCGCTTGCTGATGGAACGGCAGATGGAGCTTGAAGATGAAGAGGCAAGGGAACTGTTTGAAGATTTTGCAGAAGAGATGGATGAAAAGAACGAAAACGGGAAAGAGGAAGACGATTCAAAAGAGGAGCCCGAATCCTGAAGGTATTTAATTTCTACCAATACAACATGAACCAAAAATAAACGATGATGAAAAAGCACGCTTTTATACTATTCGCAATCGCTCTGTGTTCGCTGACGTTAATCGGCAGTATGCAGGTAACCGATGAACTCACCGGCGCATGGAACTATCAAGTTGAACAAACAGCACCCCAATACAGCAAAGGTCAAATTGTATTTGAACAGGGAGAAGATGAAGAATACTCCGGTAAAATAGTTTTTGAATCGGGCCGTGTAATCTCTTTGAGTTCCGTGACTGTTGAAGCAGATACGGTAACCTTCAAAGCATATGTTGATGGCGGCTTGGTTACCACAGTTTGCACACTTGAAGAAGATGAGATGTCCGGTACAGTTCGAACGCCGGAAGGCATGCTGCCATTTTCTGCTACGAAGGAATAACAAAATTTATCCATTCGAATACCCGTCTGGCCACTCCGAGAGATCAGGCGGGTTCAAATTTCAAATGTAAAACGGCTCGCCTGAGCCGTTAAATTACCCATGTGATATCGATTTGAGTGAGCAGTTTAACGTATCGAGACTTGCCGATTCGCTTTTATTAGTTTTTGCAGTCAAGAAGGGATAGCGGAGCAGCCTGATTAACCATTTCAGAACAGAGCTTGGAGATGAGATTTAATTTTATAGCTTCCCGGTTCTGGCGGACTAAATTTATTGGTGCAACAAATTTCTTTGATTAGTGTGTAAATAGTGTGTATTTTTATACACACTCAAAATGAATTTGTTTAATATTTTGTCAGAAAAAAGTTTTGCTGCTTCCATTCTATGGGATAAACTCGGGATAGGAATCTCTGGAATTTGCGCTATTCATTGCCTTTTGGTTCCCGTGTTAATTGCCATTCTTCCTTTGTGGGAGTTTACAACGATTATGCATGACTGGATGCACCCCGTTTTTATCATGCTGATTTTACCCACTGTTTATTATGCTTCTCGCAGAAGTCATTTCGATAAAAAAATTACCGGCCTCTTAACAGGTGGCTTAATATTGTTACTGATCGGGTGGAGTTTCGGCCATTACTGGATCGGGCTTCTTTTTGAAACAGTGTTTACGGTTGCGGGAAGTTTCGCTTTAATTGCCGGTCATTGGTTCAACTACAGGCACCATCAAACATGCAATATAGATAAGCATAATCATCATCCCAGTACAGAAGAGGAAATGCATAAATATCATGAAACGTCTTAATTTTACACTCGACAATTCTACTGTAGATCTTCTTGGGGAACTCGCTGAGAAGTTTTATGATGGCAACAAATCACAGACGGTTCGAGCCGCGCTGGAGAGCCTTGCTTCTCACCAGGGTCACGATGGATGGGTTATTACCGGATACACCCCTCTTCGGGTTAATCACCACGTGAATTGCCATACTTGCGGCACGGAACAAGACGAAGGAAAGGTTCTGTTTAAACCGGTTTTTGAGAGGGGGAATAGTCCAAAAGCTATTCAGCATATACCAAGTGAGGAGTGGGTCGAGTGTCCTTCCTGTGTTGAGAAGGCGTAATATATTTCTATCCGGGTATCAGTTTTATTACAGCTCAGTGTCTTTGGTAGTCATGATTTCAAAAAAAATTTGTCGAAGAACGGAGTCGGTCTTGACTAAAACAATGGGTCATTCCGCAGGATTTTTAGTAGTAGTTGATACAGATCTTTGTTACGGTTGTTAAACCGAAATTCACATTCCTTGACGTGGTATTTGAGTGTTGATGAGTGCATACCTTTAAATTTAGCTAACCTAGATTTGGCATTTCCCCAAAAACTCTCAATTCGATTTATTTTCATTCGTTGGTGGTTTTCACTACCTATGCTATTTTCCTTTAAAAAGAATTGCTTACCGGTTTCAAAATCGATAACTAAATCGTAACCAGTCTTTTGGAGATCTTCATTTTTTAGTGTGTTATCGGGGTTCCAAGCCACCTCTTTAGGGATCGTTTCTGTATAAATTTGCCCGTCCATTTCACGAATTAGAACACAAAGGGAATCAAAATTTGAGGTATCAAGGCAAGAAATATTTACTTCCGTCAGTGGCGAGATGGCACTAGAATAGGTAAGAATTTTTTTCCGAATTTCCGTTAAGTATCGGTTTACTGTGTTCCTGTTCAACCCGATTAACTCAGTTATTTGAATAGCCGTTAAATCGAGTGAGAAATATCGAATTAACTGCCTGAATTTTGCTTCACTAATTTTTGAACGATTTACATACTTATTTTTCATTGATAAATATATACTTAGTGCATTTTCAGTTTTACGAAATAGTCATGCCCAATTTTTGAAGTTGTTGTAACCCATAACTTTTTTCATCAACCTAGTGAATAATACTTTTTGTTTAGATTAAGTCTAAATAAACTTAGCCAACTATTTAAAAACAGTTTAGCTCAATCGCAACAGAAAGTTTATGCGTTCATTTTGTCTCATCAGTTTTTTGATGATCATCTTTTCAAAAAGTGCGGATGCCCAGGTAATCCGGGGAATTGTAGTAGACAGCAGTAAGCAACCCATTGAAGATGTTCATCTTCTGGCTGAAGAATTCGGCCAAACTATTATTACAGGAGGTGACGGGTCATTTCAAATTGATCTTAATGGCGACCTTGGCTCAAATGGGTTAGTTACACTGGTAGCGTCAAGAGTAGGCTATGAACCCAAAAAGATAAAATTAAAACTCAATGAATTAGATAACAGTGTACTCACTGTAGAAATGAAAGACTATGTATATGAATCTGAAACAGTTGTTGTTACTGCCACCCGAACTCGTCGTGATATAGAAGAAGTCACCATTCCTGTTACTGTAGTGACCGGTCGCCAGATTCAAAATTCAGGAAGTGTTAGACTGGATGACATTTTGGGGGAGCAGACAGGTTTACAGATTGTGAATGACCACGGTTCCGGCATCCAGGTACAGGGTTTTGCATCCGATTATACTCTCATCATGATTGACGGTAATCCGGTAATTGGACGAACGGCAGGAACTCTGGACCTGTCGAGAATTTCAGTAAGAAATGTGAAACAGATTGAGATTGTAAAAGGTCCCTCATCTGCACTATGGGGCAGTGATGCACTGGCCGGTGTTATTAATATCATTACAGAAAATTCCGTTGAGCCGGTTTCGGCAGCTTTCACAACACGGTATGGCGAGAATAGTAATCTTGATCTGAGTGCTGACCTCAGTATTAAGAGAGATCGTTGGAATAATAAGCTATTTGTCAACAGAAATAGTTCTGCAGGCTATAGCCTGAATCCGAATTCCATTTCCCAAACTGTACCTGAGTTTTCTAACTACACGTTCAGTTATAATACGGAGTTTGGACTTTCAGACAGGTTGAAATTCGATGCATCAGCGAGATATTTTACAGAAACTCAGAATAATCTCAGTTCTATTTCCTCTTCGGAGGGCGACCAGCAAATCTTGAACTCTGATGCATCACAGGAAGATTTTGTAGCCAATCCGAGGTTTATATACACGCTTTTCGACCGTTTGAACGTGGAACTCGGTTGGATGACAAGTTTTTATAAAACAGTATCCGATTTAGAGTTTCGGGATTCCGGTGAAACGTATGAATACACAGAATTCAATCAATATTACAACAAGCCGGAACTTCAGGTGACCTATCGCTTGACTGATCAGCACCATTCAGTTTTTGGGACGGGATTGGTTTTAGAAGACCTCGATGCGGAGCGATATCCAGGTCAGCCGGATTTCATTACCAATTTTGTGTACCTGCAGCATAGCTGGATTCCATCGCAAAAGTTGGAAGTTACCGGTGGTTTTCGGTTTGATGGACACAGTGAATACAGCTCACAAATCAGCCCAAAATTTTCTGCACGCTACAATCATACTGACCGTATTCAATTGCGCGGCTCCATCGGAAGAGGGTTCAAAGCGCCCGAATTTCGTCAGCTTTTCCTGAATTTTAATAACTCAACCGCGGGTTACAGTGTATTCGGATCAAGTACGGTTCGTGAGGGAATTGAGCGACTTCAAAACGAGGGAAATATCGATCAGGTATTAATCCCGATTACAAGTTTGGAGGAGATCAAAGCCGAGTCTTCATGGGCTGCCAATTTGGGTGCAGATGTTGATCTGACCGACAGAATCCGATGGCGCGTTAATCTGTTCAGAAATAATGTAAAGGACCTGATTGAAACAGCTCCAATCGCCCGAAAAACCAACGGTCAGTCTGTATTCTCCTACTTCAACCTGCATGATGTATATACGCAGGGAATCGAAACCGAACTGAGATGGACAGTGAATTCAAATATTCAGGCATCAGTCGGGTATCAATTCCTTGATGCCAAGCGCTTATTTGAAGAAGAACGAACCGTTCAAGATAACCAGGGAGAAATTGTAACACGCACCTTTTCATCCTATGAGCCGATGTTCAACCGGTCCAGACACTCCGGCAACGTGAAACTTTTCTATGACAATGCCGCCGGATGGGGAGGAACCATTCGCGGAATGTATCGGGGAGAATATGGGCTTTACGACAGCAATGGAAACGGGTTTGTAAACAGCAGCGAATTTGAACCCTCACACATGGTTTGGAATATGTCCGTGTCCAAAGAACTCTTTAAGGATTATAATCTCCAGCTTGGAGTAGATAATCTTTTCAATCACAGAAACATTAATACCCCAAATCTTCCCGGACGCATTTGGTATATGGAGGCGTCTGCTAGGTTCTAAAAGATTTTAAGAAAAAATCAACATCAAATCACTAATACCAAATAAGTTAACATTCAAATGATTGAACATTACATATCCAACAAAACAATAACTTTTCTGCCACTCTTGGCATTGGTAAGTTTATTTTTCTTTAGTTCATGCAGCGATAGCGGAAACGGACCTGAAGAACTGCAATCAGAGATACAGGCAGAAACGGTAATGGATCTTCATGCACCATCTTTGCGGGATAATCCAGATGCACGATTTGTTCTCTTCAGCTTCAGATCGGGTCAGACAGTTGACATCGCTGATTCAGCTTCTACAAGCTGGGACGTTGGGTTCCGTGGCACAGAGATTATCTTAAACTCAGGAATCAGTGGACCGGGTGAAGCCGGCTTGGTTCGACTTGATGTTGCTTTTGACCAGGTAACGATTGCCCCGTCGGAAGGTTACGAAGCAGATGGTGAGACATTGGCCATGGCTGATTGGTACACGTACACTGGAATGAACGAACCGATGCGTGCTGTTTTTCCGAATGAGAATGAAACGTATGTTCTCCGGACAGCTGATGGTAATCACTATGTGAAGTTCGACATTATCTCTTACTACAAAGGGAATCCGGATACTTCAACAGAAGCATTTGCAAACCTTCAAAGAAGACCCGCATCCCCCTTCTACACATTTGACTATGTAATTCAACTTGAAGAAGGATTACGAGATTTGCAATAGTTGAACGAAATACAAATTCAATTCTGCTCTGTTACACCCACAATTCCGGAAGTAAAAAAGCAGGTTCTATTTATTAATTAATAATCAACAAACCGATGAATACAACTCTTGAGGATATTTCAAAAGGCAGTGAATTAAAAGAACAATGGCATCAGCTAAAAGCGGAAAACCCAAAATTGCGAACAAAAAATGCAGCTGATGAGCTTGGCGTTTCTGAATCTGAATTAGTGGCTTGTATTTGTGATGGTGAAACTGTTGTTCGTTTGACTGAAGACTGGGAAGGAATCATCAAAGAAGTGGAAACCCTGGGTAAAGTGATGGCTTTGACGCGAAATGAATCGGCCGTTCACGAGAAGCATGGGACCTATCAAAATATCTCATTTGAAGGCCATGCAGGATTGGTTCTGGATGAAAACATCGATCTCCGGGTTTTTCATAATCGATGGAGTTTTGGATTTGCCGTTCCGGTTGAAAATCCCAGGGGCACTCTCAACAGCTTACAATTTTTTGATGAAGCCGGGACAGCGGTCCACAAGATATACCTGATGGATGAAGAACGAGTTGGCAAATACAACAAGCTTGTGGAAAAATTCAGGTCTGATGATCAAACAAATGAGATCCGGGTCAAAGATTCCATTAAAGAGAAAAAAACGGTTTCGATAGATGAGATCGATACTGATGAGTTTCTTCAAAAATGGTCGGAGTTAAAGGATACGCACGACTTTTTTCCGCTCCTTCGGACGTTCAAAGCTGGCAGAACAGATGCATTACGATTAGCTGAAGGTAGATTTACATGGAAAATTTCAAATAATGCTACTCGAAAAATGTTAGAATTGTCGTCTGAAAATGAAGTGCCGATAATGGTGTTTGTCAGCAGCCCCGGGATGATTCAAATTCACAGCGGACCGGTTAATCGGATCAAAGTGATGGATCATTGGCTGAATGTTCTTGATCCCGATTTTAACCTGCACCTGCGGGAGGATCATATCGCAGAATCTTGGATTGTTGAGAAACCAACAGAGGATGGTATTGTCACAGCGCTTGAAATATATGATGAAGAGCACAATGCAATTGCTACATTTTTTGGTGCCCGAAAGCCCGGTAAACCCGAGCTTGAGCCCTGGAGAGAAATTACTAATCAACTCAAGCTTATGGAGGTTGGAGTATGATGAAATTTAAAATAAAATCATCGCCTGTCGAATTTTGTGGAGAAGCTACAAAATTAGATATGAATTTTGTGAAATCGACAACCGAGTGGAAATTCTTTCCGTCCGACGGGTTCGTTATAAAGGCTTTTGCTCTTCTTATTATGTTATTTGCAACAATTCTGCCGGCAAACGCACAACAAACGTACACAGGCTCGGATGGTGTAGAAGTGACAATTGATGATCTATCTCGAGTGGTTTCGATCGGAAGTGCGATAACGGAGACGATTTATGCTATCGGTGCTGAAGACCATCTTATTGCCGTGGATGAGTCGAGTACGTTTCCCGGAGAAACTGAAAATCTTACCAAAGTCCCATTTACACGAAATCTGTCGGCAGAGGGACTTCTGTCTGTTTCACCAAGTGTGATACTGGCAAGTGCAGCCGCCGGACCGCCGACTGTCGTAAACCAGGTTCGCGGGGCCGGTATTCCACTGCTAAAACTAACTGCTGATGAAACCGTTCAAGCTGCATTTGAGCGAACCCGCCAGCTGGGACAGATATTTGAAAATGAAGAAGCAGCCGAGCAGTTAATACAAAATATGAAAGCTGACCTGGATATTGCAGCCAATGCGAGAAGTCGCGTTGCTGAGAAACCAACCGTTCTTTTTATCTACGCCCGCGGTGCCAATATGCTTATGGTTGCAGGAAATGGAACATCCGCCAAAACCATGATTGAGCTGGCAGGTGGTGAAAATGCTTTCAATTCATTTGAAGGATACAAACCGCTTACGGCCGAAGCAGTGGTTGAAGCAAATCCGGATGTGATTTTGATGATGAATTCCGGAATCCAAAGTGTTGGCGGCAAAGAGGGAGTCTTGCAGACTCCCGGAGTCAGTCTGACAAAAGCGGCAAAAAAAGAGAGGATCTATTCTATGGATGGCGCATATCTTCTCAATTTTGGTCCGCGAGTTGGAGAAGCGGTCCTGGATTTAATAGCAAAGTTTTATCCGGGAGTTGAACTAACGGAGAACCTTCAAGCGTCCGAAGGTCCTTGAAGCGTTTGTTTTCATGCAAGTTCAATTTGAGATGTGATGCAAATCTTGAAGGTTCCTCACCCCAACCACTCTCCCGCGGGAGAGGGGCGATGGGGAGAGGGCGAAAAAAGATGATGATCAATAAACCTGTAACAGACATAGTATGATAAAATCCCCCTTCGAGGGGGGAAAGAATCAACAAAGTTGATTCAGGGGGATGGCCAGGTCTCGGTCGATGAACACCCCTCACGCGACAAATCGCGGACTTCCTTCAAGGGGAGATTTTACATTAATCAATTCCCATCCAATATAAAATGAGCACAGTAACTCAATATCTTACAATCTGGAAATCGGCTCCGCGATTTCGCCTCTCCGTATGGGTGCTATCCGGGTTGTCCTTGTTATTGATCTGGATGATTGTGATATCCGTAGGGATTGGTGCAGTTTCGATATCGCCGATCCAGGTTTTGGCTATTGTTCTTGATCAGGTTGGAATTTCAACAAACGGGTCGTACGAGGCTGTACAACAGGCGATCTTAATAAATATTCGTCTTCCCCGGGTTTTTCTTGCCGTTATGGTAGGGGCGGCACTCGCTATTTCAGGTGCGGCGATGCAGGGTTTATTCAGAAATCCACTTGCGGATCCAGGGCTGATTGGTGTTTCGAGCGGAGCTGCACTGACCACAGCAATCGCTATAGTGATTCTGAGTACCATCACTTCTCCACTCATTGAATTCCTGGGATCAGCACTTCTTCCCATTGCTGCTTTTGTGGGTGGCATATCGGCTACCGTTGTAGTGTACCGGCTTTCAACAACAAACGGGAAAACAAATGTTGCTACAATGCTGCTGGCGGGGATTGCCATTAATGCCATGGCGGGTGCCATCCTTGGATTTATGATCTTTTTGTCAAATGACGATCAGCTGCGTGACCTCACATTTTGGACGCTCGGGAGTCTCGGTGGTGCCATGTGGAGTTCCGTCTGGGTTGTTCTCCCGTTTATACTTGCGGCTATCATATTTCTGCCGAGGTTGTCGAGAGGATTGAATGCAATTCTTCTTGGTGAATCCGAAGCTCGACACTTGGGTGTAAAGGTCGAAAGATTAAAAAAGATGATTGTCGTATTTGTAGGGTTAGCCGTGGGAGCAGCGGTTTCCGTAAGTGGAATGATTGGGTTTATAGGCCTCGTAGTTCCACATATTCTGCGACTCTGGATCGGCCCCGATCACCGGTTTTTAATACCGGGCTCGGCAATACTCGGTGGTTTACTGCTGCTTAGTTCCGATCTTTTAGCACGAACGATTGTCTCCCCCGCAGAACTGCCAATTGGTGTGATTACAGCCTCCATAGGCGCTCCGTTTTTTCTCTGGCTGCTTTTAAGAAACAAAGAATTCGGAGGGTATTTATGATGCTGAGTTGGTTGATAGTTGTTAGTGGTTAGTTGTTTTTAACAACAGACAACTGACCAAAAACAACACACAAAAATATGATTGAAGCAAAAAATATTACCGTTCAAATCGGCGATAAAAAACTGGTTCGGGATGTCTCTATGAATATCACACCCGGAAAATTTTCTGTTATTCTCGGGAAAAACGGTGCAGGAAAATCCACGTTTTTAAAGACACTTACCGGGGACATGAAAAAAACCTCTGGAGAGATTTTTGTTGAAGGCAGAAGATTGGAGTCCATTCAGTATCAGCATCTTGCCCAAAAACGTGCGGTGATGATGCAAAACGCTACTCTTGCTTTTTCATTCACCGCTCTTGAAGTGGTATTAATGGGCCGAACGCCCCATACACACGGTTTTGAAACACCAAGGGATCAAAAAATTTCGAGAGAGTGTATGAAACAGGTGGGCGTCGATCACCTTATGGATCGCAGTTTCCCAACCCTTTCAGGCGGAGAAAAACAGCGTGTTCAATTTGCCCGAATGCTGGCCCAGTTGTGGGATCGGATCGAAGAAAATAGTTCTTGCTGCCTAATGTTGGATGAACCACTATCAAGCCTCGATCTATCCAACCAGCACACGATTATGCATTTGGTAAAGTGCCTATCCCGAAAAAATGTAGCCGTTTTGATGATTTTGCACGATCTGAATCTTGCCGCCCAATACGCAGATGAGATCAACATTATGAAAGATGGAAGAACGTTTGCACTCGGAACTCCAAACGATGTCTTCAAACCCGAAATTATCGAGATGGCATTTGACTGCCCGGTGCATATTATGCAGCATCCGCACTATCAATGTCCGCTTGTAATTGCTGCCAAGAAAGAGGAGAAATCGTTTTTAAGTGCTGTGTAAAAAACTTCCGAAGTCTCTGTCTCTCCGGCTTTCCTTATTGACAGTTTTGAAGGTTTTTAATCTTAATAATGATCTGAAAGACTTCGGAAGTCTTTGGGCCTAGGCCCTTTAACTTCTCTAATTCTTTACTCATTTCTTGTTTTAATCAGCAAATTCAAGTATTTAAATGGAGTACTTGATTATGTAGTGCGATTGCTTGGCCGGATTCTCACTTTGAGCGAAAAGATAAAAAAGAGCATGAGTAACGACATAGCAAAACTGATTCGGGTCATTATAGTAGAGGATAACCAATATATTCGCGAGGGCTGGACCATGACCCTCGATGATGATCCCGACATCGTAGTTAAGAGAACATTTCGGGATTGTGAATCAGCCCTTCAATCAGAAGATATTAAGTGGTGCGACATTATTCTGCTGGATATTCAACTGCCGGGAATTTTGGGGACGGAAGGGGTTGAAAAGTTTTTAGAGATCAACCCGGGCCTGGCCATTGTCATGATTACGATCATGGAGGACTCGGAGCATATTTTTGAAGCGTTGCGCAATGGTGCGGTCGGCTACATGATTAAAAAGATCGAACCGGAGGAGCTGGTACAGGCTGTAAAAGATGCCTATGAAGGCGGCTCCCCCATGTCTCCCATGATTGCACGAAAGGTGATTTCGTCCCTGCAGTTATCACCAAAAGCAAAAAAACTGGAGATTAACGACCGCGAAACGGAAGTGCTGGATCTATTAGCAAACGGGCATTCGTACTCCGCCATCGGTAAAGAGCTGGATCTGACCGTAGACGGAGTGGGATACCACATTCGAAATATCTACCGGAAACTACAAGTGAACAGCAAAGCTGCCGCCGTGGCGAAGGGGATTAAGAATGGATTGATAAATATAACTTGAAGCTTAACTTTTAAAAATTTCAGAAGATGGAAATAACTAGTGAATTAAATATAGATGTAGAAGCTTTAATCGCATTTAAGATTGATGATAAGTGGCTAACATTCAGATCAATAGATAAACCTAGTGATGAGGGTTTACCAGGTACAGTTGTAAGCAAGCGACAAAATGGAAGATCAGGAAAAAAGGAAATTAAAATTGAGCCTTGCGATTTAAGTGCAACGGAATTTAAAGTCTACATTTACACAAAGAAAGTGCCTGAACTAAATGGAGTAGAGGGAATTAAGGTACATCCTGGGAAATATCGAAAGCTGAGTGATCTTAATGGCAAATGTCGCGAACTGCATCATGTAGAAGTTAATAAGCTTAGAAATAATCGATTAGATGGTTATAAATACAGGGTCGTGATTCATTATCATTTATATGATGATCGTCCTCACTGTCCTGATATTCAAGAAATCCATAAAGATCCAACTATCATTCATCCTGATGATCCCGGTGGCAATGGCTGATTTATAACTGAACCGTTAAAAATGTCCAGGCACCGCTCAAACCTAACCCTGCTCTTTTCTCTTTGTTTATTCTTTGGAATATTTGAGAAGGGTATGGCACAAGTTGAGTCATATGACCCCGAAACCCATAACTACTTTCGCCAGAACTGGTCGGCCATGCAGGACAGTTCCGGCATTCTTTTTTTTGGGAACAGTACGGGGTTGTTGAGTTTTGATGGCGAGAAGTGGCACCCGGTAAAGCATGCTCCGAAAGGAAGTGCCGTTCTGATGTTTGCAGAGCATCAAAATAACATTTATTGGGGAGGAAACGGGGATTTAGGGATTATCAAGAGTGATAGCCTGAACCAATTTACGCCTCTTAGCCATCGCTCGCGGATTGACAGTGCATACCAGAATTTTTCGTACCTGTGGCAAATGATTGAAGTGGATGGAGA
This sequence comes from Rhodohalobacter sulfatireducens, assembly GCF_022012475.1. Taxonomy (GTDB): domain Bacteria; phylum Bacteroidota; class Rhodothermia; order Balneolales; family Balneolaceae; genus Rhodohalobacter; species Rhodohalobacter sulfatireducens. The sequence goes on along the minus strand of NZ_JAKLWS010000004.1, from coordinate 214,370 downwards.
GATCTATCACAGGAATTCGAATGGCATTTATATATCAAGAGGGGATACCATAGAGGTCCTGTTTCCCGAGGAACAGTTTATGGGAATATTTGAATTTGAGGACCAGGTACTGGTTCAGAAAGAAAATGGGGAACTGTATTATCTCGAGGGTGATCATCTAAGGCCGCTTCCTGATCATAATTTTTTTAATGATGATGCGATATATGATGTCATATCCACTCAAATTGGTCACCTGTTTTTTTCAAGAAAGAAGGGGATTGTTCGCTTTAATGGAGAAGCATTTGAACCCATTGAAACAGAATCATCAGAATACATTATTGCGAATCGGGTGTTCAGGGCAGCTCAAATCAATGAAACTGAAATAGCCGTAACGACCCTCGATGGTGGAGTTGTTGTTATCAATCAACAGGGTGAACTTGTTCAAATATTTCGTGAAGAGGATGGTCTGCCTACAAACATGGTTTATAACGTCTACCTGGACCGTGAAGAGACACTTTGGGCGACCTCAGGTAACGGGATCGCTAAAGTTCTGGTAAATAATCCTCTGAAAGTTTGGGATGAGAGTAGAGGCTTAACCGGTATTCCGCTTTTTATCACTTCATTTAACGAACAGACTGCTTTCGGTACAACCGAAGGACTGCTTACTTTTGGCGAATCCGGTAATTTAATTCAAAATGAGTCTATTAATGGCAGGGTATATGACGGAATCATTCTCGATGATACATTCATTCTAACAACCGGCTCCGGAGTTTACAGTCACACTGCCGGCGAGGCGTTAAAACTATCGGGAAGTAGTTACAGAACGTTCATAACCGATTCTTGGCAGTCGGATCTTATTTTGGGGGTATCTGAACGTAAGATTGACAAACTGAATGTTAATAATAATTCCATAAGCAGTGAGCCACTTCTTGAAATAAATTCAGAGATAATCCACGCCGTTAAAGATCGTCAGAGGTTATGGATATTGGCTGCCGATAATACGGTTCACCTGTTCAATTTAGATGGAATTCAATTATCGAGCTACAGAGTTTCCATTTCAGAGGAATCTAGACTGAACAGGATCGGTCGGATTGCGGGTAAAATTCGGATGGGTACAGACGAGGGACTCTTTTTGTACGATGAATCAAGTGATGAATTTGTTTCTGATAGCACCTTCAACGATCCTGAAATCCAAAATGAAGAGGTATTCCGGTTCCGGCAGTGTTCCGAAAATGATGTTTGGTTTCGTAATCACCGGAAAATAAAGAGAGCAGTGCGAGAGAATGGAAATTGGCGAACTCTTACAAATCCTTACAGGACCATAGCGAGAGGTTTGGATGAGGGAGTTGAAACTATTTTTTGTGATGATGAAGGTTCGGTATGGTTTGGGAGTTCAACGAAACTCTACCATTTAACAGATCCGGAATGGTCCTACGAATACGATTTTAATACCAATATCACGGGCGTACTGGTCAGAAATGATTCTCTGATCTATGGTGGATATGGCGATCCGTCAGAAATAAAGGAGTTGGATTTTGGGGAGAATGAACTTCGATTTACCTACGCGGCCGCCAGTTATATCGAACCGGAGGCGAACCAGTACAGAACCCGCCTGCGAGGGTATGAGGATGAGTGGAGCAGTTGGTCGGATGAGCCGCAGAAAGATTTCACCTTCATCCCGGAAGGGACTTATACGTTTGAAGTACAGGGACGAAATGTCTATTACAAAACGGGCAGCATCGATTCATATACGTTTACCGTTCTTCCTCCCTGGTATCGTACGATTTGGGCCTATCTTGCTTATTTGTGTCTTGCAGGTGGAGTGGTCTATACAGGCCACAAAATCCGGCTCAACTCCATCCTGAAAGAGCAGCGAATCCGCGATGGAATCGCACGCGATCTCCACGATGAACTGAGCTCAACTCTAAGCAGTATCAGTTTCTTTGCCAATGCGATGGATTCCCCGAAAACGGAAACTCAAAAAGAGAACCGGTATCTCTCTCTGATCAAAAAATCATCCCTCGAGGCGAAAGAGAAAATCAGTGATATCGTCTGGGTGATCCATACTGAAAATGACGACTGGGACAACCTTCTGATGAGATGTAAACGGTTCGCTTCGGATATCCTGGATGCAAGGAATATTCAACATTCATTTGATATCAAGGGATTATTTACGGGAAAACCCAGCATCAATCAAAAGAAAAATATCTGGCTGATTTTCAGGGAGATTCTCACCAATATTGCCCGTCACGCTGAGCCCAATCAGGTAGATATTCGCTTCACGATGGAATTCGAGAAACTGCACATCCATATCGAAGACAACGGCAAAGGCTTTGACCCTGAAAATACCCGTGAGGATGGGTACGGTGTTCAAAATATCAAAGAGAGAGCTCAGCAGTTAAAAGCCAAGTGCACCCTTGAAAGTATGCCCGGAGAGGGAACGCGCTGGATGATTGATCTGCCGGTTGGGTAAGTAAGAACCTTCAAGTGTGCGCAGCTTCGTGAAGCGTTCATATGGTGGTACTTTTGCATTATAGTTCTTATAAGCCACTTCTTTTCATTTAAGTGATTGCCAATGAATAGTTCGGTTGACAAAAAACTATTGCAAAGAAGATTCTATAATTCTCCTCTTCTCTCTGGTACACATTCATGTAGTGCAAGTGTAGTTCCACAAAATTACACTTCAGTACGAAAGTTGGCTGATAACAAAACCACACGATTATGAAAAGGAGAAAGAACAGAATATCGACTGTAATAAAATTGCCTGCATGGTTATTTATTCTTGGGGCCTCGCTTATTGCTGTGAGCTCCTGCTCCACTGAAAACACCCCCGTTTATACCTTAACCACAAACGTATCACCGGCAGAGGCGGGTTCAGTTTCCCCGGACCAGGGTGAATATGATAAAGGCACGGAAGTACAGGTTAGTGCTTCAGCTAATGAGCATTGGGTATTTACCGGCTGGGGCGGTGACTATTCGGGATCAACCAATCCCGCCACCATTATGATGGATGATGATAAATCCTTGAGCGCCCTGTTCGAGAAAAAAGAGTATGCACTGACTGTAAACATCGAAGGAGAGGGAACAGTTGAAGAGCGGTTGGTGAATGCAAAATCTACCGATTACCCGGCGGAGTCTGTTGTGGAGTTGACAGCCGTACCCGCAGGCGGTTGGGAATTTACCGGTTGGGATGAGTCTCTTTCAGGTCAGGAAAATCCGGAGACAGTTACGATCAATTCACCGGTAAGTGTTACTGCAATGTTTGAAAAGGTGGTGAACGTAATTGTTGAGGGTGAAGGGGATGTACAAGTGGAGTACATTGATGAAGAAACCGGGAAACGAAAATCAGCATCAAGGCGTGTTCGGCTTACCGCTACACCTCAAGAAGGCTGGAAATTTGTAAGCTGGGAGGGTGACCTGACCGGTTCAGAAAACCCCATCGAAACCACCTTCGACGAAGAGATGACCGTAGATGCGGTATTTGTTTCGGATGAGGGAAGATGGATTCTGCAGGGCAGAGTGACCAACAGGCCAATAAGCTCAGTACATTTTACGAATCAGAATACTGGATGGTTATCCACGTCTGATATACCGTTTGAAGAATCCGGATCAATATTTCATACAAACGATGGCGGGCAAACCTGGTCGGAGCAGTATAAAGCCGGGAATGTCAGAGAGTTCTTTTATGATCTTGAATTTGCAGATGAAAATAATGGCTGGGCTTTAATAGGGGCTTATCCGTTCGGTGAAGAAGTTAATTGGTATGGAAAAATTTTGCACACAAGCAATGGCGGACAAAGTTGGAGTGAACAATACTATTTTGAAGACGCGATTGCATACTCTTTAGAGCTTGTAAATTCGAATACCATTATTGTGGTTGGCGAAGTGGATATTAATAAACCTGAATTGGGAGAACACGGAGTGATCATCAGTTCAAACAACGGAGGCAGTTCCTGGACACAACAATCTGTTTCGGATGATCCTGAAATGCATTTGGATGTGGATTTTTCTGGAGATGACAACGGCTGGATGACGGGAATGAATGGACTGTATAAAACCGGCAATGGCGGTAACAGCTGGAGTATTGTCTCAGATCATTCTTTCAGTAGGATTAACTTTGTAAACGGTAGCATCGGTTGGGGAGTAAAATTTGATTTTTCGAACCATCCGGATGTGAGAAGTCAGATATTTAAAACAACGAATGGTGGTCAAAGTTGGAGTGAGCAGAGGTCAATATCAGGTTTTGCATACATCTATTTTGTTAATTCTGAACTCGGATGGATGGGTACTGACAACGGAACAATTCAACAAACTACAGATGGTGGAGAGACCTGGAATGAGCAGCAGGTATACGATAATGGCAATCCAGTGAGCGTTTCGGATGGCGTTGGCTCATTCAACTTTGTTGACAGTCAAACGGGTTGGGTTTCGGTAGGCGGCTCAATACTACGTTATTCACAGGAATAATATTTAAATAAAGAAATATGGGACAACCATTGAAATATAGTGAACTCTGTATGGTACTCATAGTTATTACAGCCATGGGTATTTGGGGTTTTTCATGTTCCTCTGATACTTCCTCATCTACACCTGAAATGTATACACTTACCATTTCCGTAGTTCCTGAAGAAGCGGGAAGTGTAACACCTGCAGAAGGTCAATTTGAGGAGGGTGAGCGAGTGGAAGTGGTCGCAAAAAACAATAAGGACTGGGTATTTTCAAAATGGTCGGGCGACCAATCCGGTTCGCTTCCGGAAACGCTGGTGATTATGGACAGTGATAAAAACCTGGTGGCAAACTTTGAGGAAGGTGTTACCGACATCGATGGGAACGGCTATGAAACAGTGATCATTGGGGATCAGGAGTGGATGGCGCAGAACCTGCGAACCAGCCGGTATGCTAACGGAGATGAAATTCCCAACGTCACCAATCAACAAGAGTGGGATAACCTGACCACCGGTGCCTGGAGCTATTATGATAACGATGAGATCCATAATAACCTCCACGGCAAGCTTTATAACTGGTACGCCGTGGATGATCCCCGAAATATCTGCCCCGATGGATGGCACGTCTCTACCGATAAGGACTGGATCGAGATGGAGATGTTCCTGGGGATGCCGGAAGAAGAAGCATACAGCTTTCAGGGATTTCGGGGAGAAGATGAGAATGTTGGTGGAAAAATTAAAGCTATTAACATATGGCATCAGCCCAATGAAGGAGCCACAAACGAAACTGGATTTTCTGCTCTTCCATCAGGTTTACGTGATTTGAATGGGTTCGTAACATTTGGCGAAACTTCTTGGATTTGGTTACAGGATGAGATTGACGATCCTTACACGGAAGATGTGGATATAAATCCTATGTACCGAGCCAGTTTATATATTTATAATTGGTTTTGGCGCAGTGTGTGGAATACCGAAGAGGGTTTATCAAAAGCTACAGGTATGTCGGTCAGATGTGTCAGGGATTAAGATCAAGGAGGGCAGATGAGTCAATTGAAAAACAGATCAAATCATCTTCTACAGAAAAATGCAACTTGTATCGTACTTGTGTGTATTCTTGCATGTTTGATTCTCTCCTGTTCACCCGATTCCTCTTCATCTGTTTCGGAAGAGGAAACCCATTCACTTTCCGTAGAGATCAAAGGTCAGGGTGAAGTCAAAGAATCCCAATTGAGTTCAAAATTAACCGAATATGCAGAAGGTTCTATGGTAGAACTGATGGCCGTTCCTGCCGAGCAGTGGGAGTTTATACGTTGGGAAGGGGGTGTCGAGGGAGCTGATAATCCAAAAAGTATCTCAATTTCAAATAATATATCAGTCACAGCTATTTTTCAGCACGAGGATGTTAAAGTGGAAATTGAGGGAGAAGGAGATGTGGATGTAGAAATACTGGATGAGAATGGAAAAATGAAACACGCGGATCGCCGGGTCCGACTCACAGCCACACCTGAGGATGGCTGGCAATTTGTAAGCTGGGAAGGAGATGTTAATGGCACGGAAAATCCGGTGGAGGTATCGTTTGAGGATGAGGTGAATGCGGATGCTGTGTTTGTCTCAGGAAGTGGTAAGTGGGTTATCGAAAATTCAGTAACTGAACATGTAACGTCATCATTTTTCCTAAATAAAAATGAAGGCTGGATAACGACAATTAATCCCGATGCCGGAGAGAATGAATATTCAATTTATCACACCGATAATGGAGGTTATGGCTGGAATCATCAGTTTACAAATAAAGAATGGCAATTTACAGATATAATGTTTGTTGATAAGAATATTGGCTGGGCTGTTGGAGGCGGAAATGCTGACACAGATCATTTTAATAGTGGAGTTATTTTTTATACAGACAATGGAGGTCAAACCTGGAGAGAACAATACACGGTTGATCGTTCGTGTGCTTGTTATATAACTGCATTGAACCAAAACAAAATATTCGTATCGGGTTATGATGATGAGGATCTGAAAGAAACAGAAAATGATGGACTTTTATTGAGATCAATCAATGGCGGACAAAACTGGGAAGAGATAGAATTGTTTGGTGAAAATCACCCAGATGGCTGGGTTACACTGGGTGAAGTTGAAGAGTCAGGACCGAGTACGTTATGGGTTCCTGGTGCACCTCAAACTTTTAGATCTGAGAATGCAGGGATTAATTGGAAGCAAGCTTCAGAAAGCTATTATCTCGTTGACTTTGTAAACAGTTCAACTGGATGGGGTTTTAATAGGAATGGAATGTATAAAACCAATGATGGTGGCAAAAACTGGAGTTTACAAACGGATTTATCACAGTTTGGTGGGAGTTTTGATATGCAATTTATCAACTCAAGCCTAGGGTGGATTGGAGCTAACCAGGGAATATTTATGACCACAAATGGTGGAGCTTCATGGAGTCGCCAAAATGTAATAAATGGCGACGATTCTGTAATCACAGCACAAATTCAAATCATTGACAGTCAAACGGTATATGCGGTGGGTGTGTATGGTGAATTTCTTAGATACTTACCGAGATAAAGAATTACGAAATTAGGTGAGTTGTGAAAAAATATCGTCGAGAGTTAAATTTTTTTACCAAAATCTATCTGCAATTTGCATCCTACCCCATTTTCGGTTAACTAAAACTACCCATCATGAGACTTCCGAAGTCTGTGATACTACTATAGCGTTTGATCAATTTGTGCGAATCGAGTCCTGAAGAAGCTTAGAAAGTCTTCGAAAGTCTTTTAAATTGAAATCTATTCACGGTTGAATGATCTACAAAAAACTACATAACCATGTAGTGATTGGCTTCTGAATCATAGCCATTTTTAAATAAAAAAGCGGATGGAAGAAAACGGACAGGAATCGGAACTCATACGCGTCGTCATTGTAGAGGATAATCAATATATCCGTGAGGGGTGGGAGACGATCCTCGACAGTGATTCTCAAATTGTTGTGAAAAGTGTGTTTCGGGATTGTGAATCAGCACTCGAGTCCGATGACATTGAATGGTGTGATATCATCCTGTTAGACATTCAGCTTCCCGGCATTATGGGTACGGAAGGCGTTGAGAAGTTTTTAGAGATCAATCCGAGCTTATCCATTATCATGATCTCTGTGATGGAAGATTCCCAGCACATCTTTGAGGCTCTGCAAAACGGGGCGATAGGGTACCTCATCAAAAAAGTGGGTCCGGATGAACTGATCCAGGCAGTGAAAGATGCTTATGAGGGTGGTTCTCCAATGTCGCCAATCATTGCCCGAAAAGTAATTGCTTCTATGCAAACTCAGCCTAAGAAAAAAGAAAAACTGGATTTGACCGACCGAGAGCAAGAGGTATTGCGATTGTTAGCAGAAGGTAACTCCTATTCAGCTATCGCAGAGGAGATTTACCTCTCCGTGGATGGTGTTGGGTACCACATTCGTAATATTTACCGCAAGCTGCAGGTCAACAGTAAAGCGGAAGCAGTAGCCAAAGGCCTGGCGAACGGGCTTATTAAGATGGCTGAGTCATAATTGTAATGCTCTGCAATTATTTTTTTTGAAGTACCAAAAAAATGGTACCCTTGAACAAGAGTACTATTCGGGAATGAAGACTATCTAATAAAAAAGTAAGTTCACATTATGAATCCAACGGTTGAGGCTGTAGCAAATAAGACAGATTCCAAACTCATCATCAAAGATAAAACAAAGAAAAAACCTGAATCTGTTTCTCCACACTCTATAAAAAAGCTCACAAACGAGAATTTGCTCGATATGACATTTATATCGAAAACGAATAAGCCTGTCTATATTCGAGTTCAATCAGTTGTTGATGATGGTGGAAATGGAGAGGAAAGGGTTGAAGTAGAGGTTGGCGAAGCAGAAGAGGAAGAAGAGGATTTGTAAAACCTTTTCTTCATGGCTAAGTGGATAAGTTCAGTATTTCTTTATGCATCTCTGCCTTTATTGGTTTGGGGACAGAGTATGCCTTTAATCCACCATTACGATGCAGAAACGATCGATTCACATCCCCAGCACTGGTCCATTGCTCAAGACAGCTCGGGATATCTTTATTTTGGAAGCCAGGGAGAGGGAACAGATCAGTTTGATGGAGTCAACTGGAGATGGGACAGAGTGCCGGGAACAGGTGCTATTCGCTCGTTGTATTCTTTTAATTCCAACATCCACTGGGGCGGTGTTGGTGATTTCGGACATTTTGTGAGCGATTCACTTCACTCTTTTACACTGCATTCGCTTAAAGATCAGATCGATTCAACGAAACACTCATTTGGCGATGTATGGCAGATGGTGGAATTTCAAAACAGGTTATATCACCGCACTTCCGATGCCATCTATATTTTAGAAGAGGATACCATTCGGGTTTTGGAGAGCCAGGATCGGCTCAGAGGCATATTTACAGTGGGTAACAAAATTTGGGTACAGAGGGAAAATAGCGGAATTCAGCGTATTGAAAGTAACCGGTGGGAAGATATTCCCGGCACTGAAGCGTTTATTGAGGATCGCCTGGTGTCGATTCTGCCTTATGCCGGCAATCAACTGTTGATTTTTCGAAATCGGGGATTCGTGAAGTACGATGGGGAAACGTTTACGGATCAACCATCAGAAGTGGATGACTATTTGAGGGAACATTCTTTATATAGGGCAACATTTATCAATGAAAATGAAATAGCTTTGGCATTTTTAAATGGCGGAATTTTGATTGTTGGAACAGATGGATCACTTAAGAAAACCATAATCGAGGATACCGGCCTGCCAACAAATGTGATTTACGAAATTTATGTAGACCGGGAAGGGACACTCTGGGCTACCTCTGTTGATGGAATGATAAAGGTGTTGGTTAATAATCCTGTCTCTGTGATTCCCGAGCAAAATGGGTTTAACGGGATCGTATCATTTATTGAATCGCTGGGAGACACGATCTATGTTGGTTCTCAAAACGGATTATTTTTCTTTGAACCCGGAAATGAAATTCAAAAATATCCGGGTATCGATCAGACTGTTTATGATGCTATCAACCTGAATGGATCTCTGTTTGTATCTTATCCACCGGGTCTTTTGAGGTTAGGGGACAATGAACTTGTAAACCTCTACAGCGATGGAAACTATTCGAAACTCGAGCCGTCTGCTGCTTTTGAGGATGCATTTTTTGGCTCACAATCACACTCCATAGACAAAATAGTAATACAAGGAGATTCGGCAGAGATCGATGAAGTTCTTAGAAGTGAATCATCGGAATTTCGGGATTTTTATGTGGATGGAGATGAGATCTGGGCTGTTACCTATCAAAATGAAGTGATTCGAAAATCATTGAACAGCAATACATTAGAGACATACATTCCTGATTTTGAAAACGAAGAACTCCCGATACGGCATGTAGCACTGATTGACAATAAGATAAGGTTGGGAACAGACAGTGGTTTGTTTGTGTACGACCCAAAGTCCGATTCTTTTCAGCCTGATTCTTCATTCAATGACCCCGGGTTGAACTCGACGCAGGTCTTTCAATTCGAACAGTGTTCACCGGATGAAATTTGGTTTCGAAACAACTTCCTAACGAAAAGAGCGGTTCGGAAGGAAAATTCCTGGGAAATTACAGAGATTCCGTATCGGTTGATTGGTGCTGATAACTCGATCGAAAATATCCATTGCAACCCTGACGGAACTGCCTGGTTTGGGGGCGAGGGGTTGTTTCATCTATCCGATCCCAATTGGACATACAAACACGATTTTAACACCAATATTACGGCCGTTTCCATGCCGAATGATTCGTTGGTTTATGGTGGATACGGTGAGTTGTCTGAAACTCCTGTGTTCTCCTTTGAGAATAATGAATTGCGATTTAATTACGCTGCTGCCAGCTATATCGAACCGGAAGAAAATACGTACCGCGTACGCTTAAAAGGTTATGAAGAGGAGTGGAGTGACTGGTCGGATGAAACTCAAAAAGACTACACTTTTATTCCTGAGGGAACCTATACTTTCCAGGTTCAGGGACGTAATGTATATGAACAGGCGGGCGCTATCGACTCATTTACATTTACCGTTCTGCCGCCCTGGTATCGAACCATCTGGGCATATATTGGGTATCTTTTAATCACAGGTGGTATTATTTATGGCGGTTATCGAATTCGATTGAACACTATACTGAGAGAGCAACGGATTCGAGATGGGATTGCCAGGGACCTTCATGATGAATTAAGCTCTACACTTAGCAGTATAAACTTTTTTGCGGATGCGATTAATTCTCAGAAACTGGATGAGAAAGAGAACAATCGATTCCTGTCGCTGATTACTAAATCATCCCGAGAGGCAAAAGAGAAAGTCAGTGATATTGTATGGGTTATTCATTCTGAAAATGATGACTGGGAAAATCTATTCCTGAGATGTAAACGATTTGCGGCTGATATGCTGGATGCACAAAATATCAAGTATGAATTTTCAGTTCGGGATACACTTTCAGGGCGTCCCGCAATAACGGAACGAAAAAATATATGGCTGATTTTTCGGGAAATTCTCACCAATATTGCCCGACATTCCAAGGCCGATCAAGTAGATATCTGTTTTCGTATGAAATCGGGGAAACTTCATATCCGAATAGAAGATGATGGGAAAGGTTTTGAACCGTCTGAGATTCGGAGTGACGGTTATGGTGTGCAAAATATCAAGGAGAGGGTTGAACAACTAAATGGAGAGTATTCACTTAAAACAAAGACCGGAAAGGGTACCCGTTGGGAAATATATATTCCGATTGCCTGATTAATTATAGCTCATCAAATAAATCCATTTTACTATAAGCAGCAATGAGAAACTGCATATCTATGTAGTGATTGGTAGAGTAAGTGAAAGTATCTTTGATAAAGAGCAAAGAGGTTGAACACTCAAATCGTCAGTACCAGGTAATCTACAAGGATGAAGCATTTGTTGAAGCAGAAAATTCAGCCCATAACAGCTAAAATATTACTTTCACTATTCTTTGGGGTTATGGCTATTACAGCTTCTTCAAATTTGCCCACGGAAAATAATCAGTCGTTTAATCTTCAAGACAGTACATCCAAAATTGTTAAAAATTCATGTCGGTTGATAGCGAATCAGTCTGCCGAATATAAACCTGATTCAGATGAATCGGTGGCTGTAGGTCGGGCTATAAGCTGGGATTCAACATCAAAGGTGCTGCCATGAATAGAAGAGTTCATTTTTTGATTGAAAACTACATGACTATGTAGTGAGATTGGAGAGGATTAAAGGTATGCTTAACGCAGAGGATATTTCTAAACTCAATCTTTTTTGTTACATAACTGGCAAAGTTGTGTAGCGGGCATGGAGGTGCCTGTAAAGTGAAGGTTGAGTTAGATATTCTCGATTGAGTTCCTACGTTGGTTTTTTTTGGGTGCAAAATTGAAAGTACCCAATAAAACTACTTTTACTCAATTAGTTGATCATATATGATCACGGAGAGACAAAACGGCGGGCCTGATTGAGCGCAGGCCTGCCGTTCTTTTTTTAAGTTAGTACGGGTAACCTATCTTTTTGTAATTTCGTAAATTACTAGTCTTAAATATTCGTAACTAATTGTTTTAATTTATGCTCTTCACGAACCGACGGAATTTTCAGATAATCATAACTTTTGTCCTAACTGTCTTTTCTACGGCAGTATTGGCTTTTCAGAATGAACCGCATTTCACACATCATCCATCGTTAACACCTGATGCGGATACCATAATTTTTAGCTATGAAACTGATTTATGGAAAGTGCCGGCGGATGGCGGAACAGCAACAAGATTAACAGCTATGGATGGCATAGAGACTCGGCCATCGGTTTCTCCGGATGGACGCTGGATTGCTTTTTCCTCTAACCAATACGGAAATTATGATCTGTATGTAATGCCGATTGACGGTGGGGAGGTGACACAGCTGACGTTCCATCAATCAACGGATGAAGTAGAAGGTTGGTCATGGGATTCTGAAACGATCTATTTTACATCAAACCGCGAAAACAGATTTAGCAGCTGGAAAATCTCAATAGAGGGAGGAACTCCGGCAAGAATATTTGACCATTATCACAATACTGACCACAACCTGGCCATCCATCCGAACGGATCCTTCTACTTTAATACATCCTGGGAGAGTAAAAACCAGGATCACAGGAAACGTTATCGCGGGGCTTTTGCACCTCAAATAGAGGTTTTTGATCCGTCAAATGAACAATATGATCTGCTTACCGAGTATGACGGAAAAGATATGTGGCCAACCATTGATGAGAACGGCACCGTTTATTTCGTATCGGATGAACTGAATGGAGAGTATAATCTTTATCGATTCAACATGGGTGTAAAAGAGGCATTGACTGAATTTTCCTCATCCATCAAATTTCCAAATGTTAGTGCCAACGGAGAAAAGGTAGTTTTTGAGAGGGATTACCAGGTATGGATCTATGATGTGGAATACGATGAATCAAACAAAGTTCCGATATCAGTCTACGGAAATTCAACACTGACTAAAGAACAGGATTTCCGGGTATCAGGAAATATTACTTCGTTTGATGTCTCGCCAGATAAAAAGAAACTGGCATTTTCATCAAGGGGCGAGCTGTTTATTTCGGATGCGGAAGGAAAGTTCATACGCCGACTTCCAACGAGTGTTAATGGACGTGTACTTGAAGTACTTTGGATGAGCGACAACAAAACGATCTTGTTCAATCAAACCAAAGACGGGTACCAAAATTTGTACACTATTTCAGCCGATGGTTCAACGGGTGAAAATCAGCTTACAGATGAGATGCAAAATAATCGATCCATCTCTCTCAACAGCGATCGGACCCAAGCGGTGTATCTGAGCGGCAGGGGTGAAGTACGGTTAATGGATCTTGATTCCTACGAGAGTGAAACTGTTGTTGAGGACGAAATTTGGGATATTTTTTCATCAGATCCACAATTCTCGCCGGATGATAACTATATCGTATATACTGCGTTCAGAAATTTCGAACAAAATGTGTATATCTATGATATTGAGAATGAATCAACAATTTCTATAACAGACACTTTTGTATCTGAGACAAGCCCGGTGTGGAGTCCCGACGGAAAGTATATATACTTTCAGACCAACAGAACTCAGCCAAGTTATCCCTACGGACAGCAGAATCCCGATATCTACCGAATTGCCCTGGATTTGATTGAACCTGATTTTCGATCCGAGCAAGTGGACAAGCTTTTTGAAGAAACTGAGGAAGATGAAGCTGACAGCAATAATGAGAATGGCGAAGAATCGGAAGAAGAATCGATTGAGATAATCATCCGCGAAGAGGGCTTGAATGACAGATGGGAGCAGGTAGGCACTCAGTTTGGTTCACAAACATCACCACAAGTTTTTAAAAAAGATGAGAAAACATTTCTACTCTTCAGGTCTAATCACGACGAGGGAGAAATCAGTTGGTGGAAAACAGTGTTTGAACCATTTGAATCGCCGAAGACAGAAAAAATTGATGGAACTCAGATGGGCTCAAGCGGAATATTGAATGTGGATGATTCGTACTGGCTACTCCTGAACGGCGATATCCATACCATGAACATTGAATCCGGGAGTGTTGAAAAAGTAGAAATTAATCACACATTTCAACGAAATTTACGTGATGAATTCAACCAAATGTTTGATGAAATGTGGGCAAACCTGGAAGAAAACTTTTACAGCAGCGATTTTCACGGGGAAAACTGGGAATCTATTCGGCAGTACTATCAGCGGTTTTTGCCGGAAGTCCGTACAAGAAGCAACTTAAGGGAGCTGTTAAACGACATGGTCGGTGAGCTGAACTCATCACATCTTGGTTTCTATTCAACCGGGGATGAAGAAGATGTTTATTATGGAAGTTCAACCCTGGCTACCGGCATTCTGTTTGAGGATGAAAATCCATACAGTGTAGAACGAATTGTCGATCAATCACCGGCTTGGCAAACAGATGGAGAGATTCAGCCCGGAGATGAATTGATAGGTGTAAATGGTCTCGAGGTTGATCCATCTCAAAACCGTGAATCCTATTTTGCAAATCCATCGATGGATGAGGAATTAGTTCTGACATTTCTTCGGGGGTCTGATGAATTTGAGGTTAAATTAAAACCGACCTCCTATGCTTCAGTTCGGAGTGATATTTACGAGGAGTGGATTGACCAGCGACAACAAATTGTAGATGAACAGTCTGACAAACGAATTGCCTATGTCCATATGAGAAATATGGGTGGTGGCGAACTCCAGGATTTCAAACAAGAAATGGTTTCTGAAGGAGAACAGCGCGATGCCCTAATACTGGACCTGCGTTATAATACCGGTGGGAATGTTCATGATGAGGTTCTTCGGTTTTTGTCACAATGCCCCTATCTGCAATGGGGGTATCGCGAGGGGGAGTTGACGACCCAATCTAACTTTACACCGGCTGCAAAACCGATTGTACTGCTCGTGAATGAACAGTCTCTCAGTGATGCCGAACTTACTGCACAGGGATTTAAGGAACTCGGTTTGGGGACAATAATCGGTACAGAAACCTATCGATGGATCATTTTTACCTCGGGTAAGGGGTTGGTTGACGGATCATTCTATCGCCTGCCATCCTGGGGTGTTTATACGTTTGAGGGCGAAAACCTTGAAAAAACGGGGGTGAGTCCCGATATCTACGTAAAAAATACCTTCAAAGATCGTCTTTCAGGTGAAGATCCGCAGCTGCAAAGAGCTCTTGAACATATTATACAAGAGTTGAATGAGTAAGATTGCCTTTGAATTTTAGGCTGGGATACCCTTACAATCGAGGTTTAAATAGGTTTGAATTCCCATGTCAATCATCGTATCTATCAAAAAGGTATTCAGATGATAGATTGCATTATTGTAGTCAAAAAATTGGAGATTGCTACGGCTGTAAATATTCTGATCGTAAAATTGACTCAGCCTTTTGCGACGAAGATGAATAAAAAATTTAAAACCAACTAGTTATGAAAGTAGAAGCACTACCCAACCGTGTTGATATAGATAGATTTGAAGATGCGCTCGATGCCGTTGATTATTTAGTGGATCATCACAACTCTGACGGAGAATATGAAGTAGAAAATCCCTGGGGGCCGGAGGGGAGATTGTACCGGGGGTTATCTGCATGGGTCATTCTTGATGCATATTCTTTAACAGGTAAGAAATCCTATCTGAATACGGCAATTAACCTGATTGAACACTTTAAAAGGACAGAATTAAATTCGGGCGGTTGGGCCATGTCACTTGGAGAGAATGGCCAGGAGTTCCAGGTTTCTGATGAAGTAAGAGAGGATACAGCCCTTTATGAAGATCCGCCTGTAACTGCGTCATTGTTAAGAACAGTTTCTCTTTACGAAAGTATTGTGGGAGATGGTAAATATGATGAAATAGCAAAGGGAACTTTTGAGCATCTTAATGAAATTTGGGATCCTGAAAAAGGCTCTTTTTGGGAAGATAGTGATAGTATGCTGTTAAAATTACGATCAAACCCAAACAGCTATCATCTATATTTTCTGCTTGCACTTGCAGAATATCGTCAATTTCAGACTGAAGATGTTGATAAACTGCTTCCAAAATTGATCGGCTTTGTGAAAAATACGTTTGAATCATATGACGAAACAGCATATCCGCTGATGAATGCGAATCATATGACTACACTCATGCAGCTTTCAGAAAAATTATTAGTAGATCCAGTATATATAAATCAAGAGATTAAACCTCGACTTGACCAATTGATGAGTAGCTCTGTATTTAAAATTGAAGGTTACCCGGGGGCTTACGGCCATCACGACGGCGTTCGTGGAATTGTAACAACGGAAGCTCACCTTAGGAATAGTTGTGGTGTTGCTTTAGCAATGAAAACATTTGATCGTGTAATGAATACTAAAGTCTATACTTCTACGGAGAGATATCAAGACATATCATCCTTTATTGACTCAATGAAAGCAGAGAAAGGATATTATGAGTATCTAAAAATAGATAAACAGAAGAGATTAGGCCATGGATCACCGGGTCAATTTATTCCATGCTGGTGGATTTTTGGAAAGATTTGAACTCTGTGCATTGGTGTCAAATTTCGCTGAAGATTATCTATTGATAAAAGGCAGTTAAATTCTGTTTTTGTAGAAGTTGATTTTGAACTCTACGAATTTTTACCCGCATGACCTTCGAAATTATTTTCGTTTTTCTGCTACTAATCGTTGCTGTTTTTCTCTTTGTAACAGACTATGTGACATTCGACGTCACCGCGATTATTATCATGGCGTGTCTGCTGGGGTCAGGCATCCTAACGCCCGCTCAGGGCCTCTCCGGGTTCAGCAATCCGGCTACCGTTACGGTTGCAGCTATGTTTGTGTTAAGTGAAGGAATGAGGAGAACCGGTATTCTAAACACAGCCGGTGACTTTTTCTCAGAGAAGATGCAGGAAAGCTTTAAATATTGGTTCTTCGTCCTTCTTCTATTCATCTGTATCATTTCAGCTTTCATCAATAATACGGCAGCCGTGGCCATCTTTATTCCCGTAATTATGGGAATCGCATCAAAAGTGGGAGTGAGTCCTTCGAGAATGTTAATGCCGCTCTCTTTTGCCGGTATGATTGGCGGAACAACAACACTTATTGGCACATCAACCAATATTCTTGTGAGTTCCATTGCTGTGGAGAGAGGAATGAGTGCCATCAGTATGTTTGAGCTGACTCCGATGGGACTCATTTTTATTGCGTCCGGTTTTCTGTTTCTTTTCACTATCGGCATTAAAATAATTCCGGAACGAAGGAAAGAAGATGAGCTGACTAAACAGTACGAAATGCAGCATTATCTAACGGATATTAGAATCAACGAAGGTTCCTCACTTGTCGGCACCTACCTGGATGAAGAAGACTTAACAAAAAACATGGATTTGGATGTAATTCGTGTATTTAAGCAGAAAGAAGATTCATCAGCACAAAGAAATCAAATAAAGATTGAAGGTGGAGATATTTTGAGGATTCGCGGAAATGTGGAGGAGATGAAAAAATTGATGAAAAGTGAAGATGTTTCACTTTTGCCATCAAGAGAATGGATGGATAAAGATCTTGAACACGGCCGGGATGCTATTGTTGAGGCCGTCATTGCACCGGAATCATCACTTGTAAAAACAAAGCTTGGTGATTTCCCTTTTTACGAAAATATCGGGGCCGTTCCGCTGGCAATTCGGCAAAGGGGAGAGGTAAAACACGACGATTTAGCTGATATTGAACTTTCGGGGGGTGATTCAATCTTACTGAGCATGAACTCCGAGAGAACTGCAGAACTTGAAGATGAACCTGCCTTTGTACTGGTTTCAAAGATCCAAACCATCCTGTATCGCCAAGAGAAGACATTTTGGGCTTTGGGAATTTTAGCCGGTGTGGTTTTTACGGCTGCTGTGGGTTTTACCTCGATAGTTGTAAGTGCAGTGATTGGTGTAATTCTGATGATCGTTACGGGATGCCTTCGAACGGAAGAAGCCTATGAAGCGATTAACTGGAAGGTAATTATGCTACTTGCCGGTGTATTGCCATTAGGGACTGCAATGGATAAAACCGGCGCTGCAGAGCTCATGGCTTCAGGCATGGTAGATTCGCTCGCCGCTTTTGGTCCAACAATTTTAATGTCCGGCTTTTTTTTGTTGACGATACTAATCACCGCCGTCATGTCAAACAATGCATCTGCTGCACTTTTAGCACCCATTGCAATTGAGGCTGCAAATACCATCGATGTGAATCCCGAAGCATTTCTCTACGCCGTTACATTTGCAGCATCACTTAGTTTGATTACCCCGTTTGGGTATCAAACAAATACCATGATCTATGGGCCGGGTCACTACACAATCAAAGATTTTTTAAAAATTGGGATTCCACTTAACGTCATTTTTTGGATTTTGGCAACTATATTCATTCCCATTATTTGGCCGTTTTAGACTGTTTGCTATAATCTTTCATCAAATGAGAATGGTGTAATATTTTGCACTTCTATGGTTGAAAATTCAGGATGATGTGGGTTGATGAGTATATTTGATTCATCTCTGATAATGGATGACGGCACTTCTAAAAGTAGTGATTCGGCATTATCAACCCATCCATCTCCAATATTTTGACAGTGATGATAACTCTCCATTTGATGCCATCCAACAGGCAAATCCTTATGATTCACCTGTTCTATTGATAAATGATCAGGAATATAAATTTCTGTGATTCTAAACTGCTGATTGAGCCCTTCCCCGGATCGGTGAACAAGATTTTCGAGACATGCAAGTGCACGAGTAGATGCCGTATAGATGACGCGTGTACCTTTGGAGTTCCATCTGGCGGGATATCCCGAGGCAGTTAAAACCCCCGCCCAGCGTTTTGTGGTAATTCGAAAAACCAACATCTATGCCAATGAGCCAAATTCAATGCGGATAACCTCCTCTCGCACCAAATCGATACCTCCGGAGGTATGCATAAGTGAAAATGGTGTGTGACCACCAAGCCCGGGTGCAGGTTTTCGAAGCCAACGGTTGAATGATTCGAGTGAGCCAAAAACATGTTCTGCTTTTTGATAAAGCGCGATAATTTTTAGTAACTGTTCACTGTTTTGCGCACTTAAGTTTTTCCCCTCTTTTTCGTAGCGTTGGATAGTTTTGAAGGATACATTAAGCAGACCGGAAAGTTCTTGGTTGGAAAACTCTGTAAGTTCCTGGAGATCAAAGAAAGCAGATGCCGGCAAACCAAGTTGCGCTTTATTAACTAAACTAAACTGATTCTCTTCGTTTACTTCATATTTAAGGGCAACCTCTCTGACAAAACCTTGTTCGTTGTTATTCTCTTGGTTTTCCATCTTATTGTAAAATGATTAGAAATTTGTCCGTAATTATAAGACATTTTTCAAAGACATTCAATATATGCCCTATACCCTAATTCATTTAGCCTTTGTAAATAGATGGATCGGGCATATCATTCTCAAAGAAAACAAAGCGATTACTAAAAATGATGGCCAGGAATACGGAGAGAATGGTTCCGGTAAAGATCGCCAGCATAATCATGATTTGATACTGGATGGCTGTCATTGGTGAACTTCCGCTCAATATCTGGCCGGTCATCATTCCCGGCAGAGATACAAGTCCGATTGTTGCCATAGACGCCAACGTCGGATTGGCTGATTTTTGAAGTGCACGCTGGAAAAAAGGGTAAAGTGCTTCTGAACGTGTAGCCCCGGAAGCGAGGTAAAATTGGTATCGCTCTTGGTTTTCCTTCAGGTTATAATAAAAATCGTTGATACCGATTACGTTACTTCGAAGACAATTTCCCAAAACCATCCCTGTAATTGGTATCGCATACTGGGCCTCTAAAATGGTTCGAAGCTGGATAACCACTTCAAGGAAAAAGAAGTCGATCATCACAATACCGAGGAAAGTTGCACCAAAAATAGGAACGATTAAAGAGACTTTTTGCCGTAAATCACTTCGGTCAATGGTCGCAAAATCGGCAACGACAACCATTACAAGAATCCAGGCAAGATTGAGCCAGGGATTATCGTATTCAAAAATGTATTCGAGATAATATCCAACAAACAAAAGCTGGAGTGTCAT
The DNA here is from genome assembly GCF_022012475.1 of Rhodohalobacter sulfatireducens. Lineage (GTDB taxonomy): Bacteria > Bacteroidota > Rhodothermia > Balneolales > Balneolaceae > Rhodohalobacter > Rhodohalobacter sulfatireducens. The sequence continues at coordinate 194,321 of NZ_JAKLWS010000004.1, read as the reverse complement.
TCGTATGGTAGCTATAACCATCTTTCGGTTCAATCCTGTCTTAAACCACCACAAAATGGCACCTGGAATCAATAGGCTGAGGAAACCAATTGCAAGCTGAAACCAACTAAGTTCAATAATTTCCATATCAATTTGGTTGAATTTCAATAATTCGATCACACCGTTCCACCCAAAACGGATCATGCGAAGTTGATAAAATGGTTCGGTCTGAATTGAGTAACAAATCAGCAAGTTTCACTTTCGATTCCCGATCCAAAGCTGAGGTTGGTTCATCTAAAAGCATAAGAGGTTTGTTCATCAGGATGCAGATCAAAATTCCAATCCGTTGCCGCTGACCGGTGGACAGATCAGAAAAAGATTTCTCAAGAATGCTCGACTCTAATCTCAAATCAATCAAAAGATTTTTAATTGTAGCTGGGTCCGGTTTCTCCACTGAACTGCTCTTGAATTGAAATGGGTACTCTATTACTTCTTTTACAGATCCGTTCCCGATATTTAGATCTTGAGGAAGCCAGGCAGTTTCTTTCCGAAATGATTTCAAGGTGTCATTTTTGAGAATGGAGCCGTTGTACAGGAATTCTCCATTATTGGGGTGTTCAAATCCTAAAATGAGGCGAAAAAGAGTTGACTTACCACTGCCGGATTCTCCTTTCAGAACAAGCTTTTCACCCTCATTTAATTCAAAGGAGAAATCCTTAAAAATAATCTCGTTTCCGTATTTAAAATCAATATTTTTGCCTTCGAGAAGCATAAAGTCATTTTATTTTGCCAATAAGGTAGAGAAGCTTTTGTGATTGGCAAAAAAGATCTTTGATCTGATTCTACGATTCAAAGAGACTTATGACTCTTTGTAAATTTTTTCGAGCTCATTACAGCTAAAACCAAGTAAATTCATTTTTTGGAAAAAATATGGAAGATCATTCTCGATAAATTCCCTGCGCTGGAGATCCAGTGTTTTTTGATAGGCTCCCTCTGCGATGAAATGGCCAATGCCACGTTTATTCACCAATATATCTTCATCCTGCAGAAGCTGAAATGCACGCATTGCAGTGTTGGGGTTGACCTCCATCTGGACGGCGATCTCCCGGACAGATGGAACCCGGTCATCAGGAGCCCACTTTTTCTCGAGGATCTGTTGACAGAAATAGTCTGATATCTGTTTGTAAATCGGTTCTTTGTCTGTGAAATCCATCAGGCCACCTGTTTGTTTTTAAGTTTTAAGTAGCTGAGCCATAAAAAGAACAGGGTTAGACCGATACCAATAATATACTTCAGAGGTGTAATCCATTGTTGAGCATCCAATTGAATATTGACGAAAAAATCCTGGTTCTGGGAAAGTCCAAAAATCAACAAACCAATATTCAGGAAAAAGAGTGTTCCCAGCACAAATAAAATGATAACCAATAGTGTTTTGATGAAATTATTCTTTTTGAAATAGACAGCCCCCAGTAGGAAAATGCTCTGGTAAAAAAAGAATCCGAGAACGGTCGATAAAACATCTGCTGAGAATGGGTTAAACACATTGAAAGGTGTCCAGTGCCCGGTATTTATTCCTTTAACGAGTTCAATTACAACACTCAAAACCACAACTGAGATAATGGATACGAATGTATAAACAATGGTTCCTGAGAACCATGCAGCTGACAATTTTTCAAACGTAGTAGAGGGTAGCGTTAAAAACTGGAATGCTTTCGTTGAAGAGTGAACTTCGTTGAAAATCATGCTCGTCAGAATTAAACCACCCAATGTATAAAGAGAAAGTGTAATGCCCCGAACGGCAGTAAATCCAGGCCTGTCTACACTAAACATATTTGATATCGTAGGTAGAACGGCTATCGCTAAAAGAAATCCTGCAACACAGAGAAAACCGATTAGCCAGGTTCTTTGATTCAGGGCCACATACCTTTTTAAAACGAACTTAAACCTGGTAAATGAAAATTGATTATTTACGTTTGTTGCACTCATAATTCAATTAAGATTTAAACTGGTTATTGATAAGTTCTTGTTTCTGGATAATTCCGTTGAATAGAAGTTCAAGATCAATCTGGGTCTCTTTTGAGCTTTTATTTTTAGATATAATTGCTGCTTTTCCTCCAAAAACATCTTCGCTGTAGAGGGCGATCTTGTCACTATCATCGGATAGTTTCTCGAAACTCAGAGTTGTTGAAATATCCATCACACTTTGCTGAAAAATGATTTTGCCATTATTCAGCACAATAACATGATCGATAATGCTGTCGAGATCCCGAACCTGGTGTGTGGATATTAAAAAGCATCGATTTGATTGATCTGAAGCGGCCATAATTTTACGAAACTGGCTTTTGGATGGAATGTCCAGCCCATTTGTCGGTTCATCCATCAGCACTAATTTGGAATTAGTGGAGAGTGCAAAGGCGATCAGGAATTTTTTCCGTTGACCATATGATAGTTCGGTAAGGTTTTTCTGTCTGTCAACCTGGAATTCATTCAATATCTCCGACAGATAGGTGTGATCGAACCGAGGATAAAAAGGTGCATGCAATTCTGCATAGATTTCTGCATCTATTTTGGGCAGATCAAACTGTTCAGGCAGGATATAAATTTCACTCATGGTCTTGGGAAGCCGTTTTTTAACATTTTCACCAAGTACAGTACAGGAACCTTTGTGGGGGAAGAGCATTCCCGAAAGCTGATTGAGAAGTGTGGTTTTTCCGGCGCCGTTCAAGCCGAATAGCCCATACGTGTTACCTGCTTCAAGCCTCATATCCAAACCTGTGAAGAGGGGCTCATTTTTTTGAAAAGCAAACGTTAATTTTTCAACAGTAACCATAGATCTATATGTGATTGTTATCTTAAAGTATTAGTATACTAATACACAGGTGTGATTACAACACGGCCAGATGAATAAATTGTTTCAATGATATCTGGATTTATCTTGTTTTGATTATATATGCCTGACAGTTCAGAGAAAAAGCATAGAAAACTTGAACGCACCCTGGGATTAGGTGAAGCATTAACTATTGGTATTGGTACGATGGTCGGGGCCGGTATATTTGTTTTTCCAGGGTTAGCTGCGGGTCAGGCTGGAACTGCGGCAACTCTCTCATTTCTTATTGGTGGAGGAATAGCACTTCTTGTAGCTTTTTCAAGTTCCGAGTTGGCAACAGCCATGCCTGAAAATGGAGGAGCATATTATTATGTGTCAAGGATATTTGGACCCAATGCAGGTTTTGTTGTTGGTATAGGGCAATGGATCGGGCTTGTATTTGCTAGTGCTTTTTACCTGACTGGATTTTCCCAATACATGATTGAACTTTTACAGGAGATGGGCGTGAATCTTGGTGACACTATGGTTCTCATCGCTTTCGCTATCGGAATTGTACTAACATTCATTAATATTTTAGGGACAGAGGGAGCCGGAAAGCTACAAAACCAGGTTGTCATATCATTAGCAGCCATACTTGTATTACTTTTTGGATATGGCATACTCGATGCGACCGGTTTGATTGGAGAAGCATCACTGCCTGATACCTTTGCTCCAAAAGGATACTGGCCGGTGCTAACAACTACAGCTTTAATTTTTACCTCCTACCTGGGATTTGTTCAAATTGCGAATGTTGCAGGAGAGATAAAGAACCCTACCCAAAACCTGCCTCGAGCAATGATAGGCAGTGTTATTGTGGTGATGTTACTTTATATAGCAGCATTATTCGTGAGCACAAGTGCATTGCCAAATGAAGAACTTGCCGAAATGGGTGAGACAGCTATGGTAGGTGTGGCAAGAGAGTTAACGGGAAATATTGGTGCTCTCGCAATTCTAACCGCTGGCTTACTGGCAACATTGTCGAGTGCGAACGCTTCAATTTTAAGTTCATCAAGAGCAGTTTACGCACTCAGTAAAGATAAAATGATTCCGAGACCGATTAGTAATGTTAACGACCGGTTTGGAACACCTCACATCGCTTTAATCGTTGTTGGAATTCCCATGACAGGATTAACATTGATGGGCAAAATTGAAATATTAGCCGAGGTCGCTTCATTTCTACATCTTATTGTTTATGGTATGATCTGTGTGACGCTGATTCGGATAAAATATGATCGCCCCTGGTGGTATCAAGCCGATTTTGAAACCATGGGAAAATGGGTGGTTCCGGTACTTGGAGCAATATTTAGTTTTGGTCTGATAGCATTTATGGAATCGTTATCCATCTACCTGGGATTTGGTGTTCTTGCGGTCTCCATTCTTTGGTACTTACTTTTTGTGCATGAGATTGAATTTTCACTTCCGGAAACAGCTCGAAGAGCCTATCAAATTGAACAACCGAGAATTATCGTAGCAGTCGATGTTGAGAATCCAAATGCCATTCCCAAAGCACTTCTGAAGGCTTTTCAAAACCTGAAATTACTTGTCTTGGGTTACAGGTTGGTTCCCGAACAGACAAGCCCGGAACAGTCAAGAGAACAGTTTGAAGATGAAGCAGAGGAAAATTTGGATAACGTTTTACAGGATCTCAAAGATCTTGATATTGATCTGCAGAGTGAACTTGTTTTTACCCCAAATCTCGCAAAAACAATCAACCAGTATTCAGATGAGTACCACAGCCATGCTGTATTAACAGCGCGGCCTATTGAATCCGTAAACCGTCTCTTGGTTCCGATTTATTCATTAAATCAAATTAGCAGGCGCCTGGCATCCGTCTTAAAAGCATTGGCTCAATCGAGTGACTTGCCAATATCGTTGGTCATGATGACAAGCCGGGAATCAGGTTCGGAGGAGGAAAAAGACATAACCCGGTTAAAACAAGAGATGGTAACTGAATTGAAACATGCAGGAATTTCAGAACAACTTATTCGAAGCCAAGATGTAGATGTTGATGATATCGCCGAAGCTGTTTCAGAACTTGCAAGTGAAGATGATGTTGTAGCATTAGGTGAGCCGGATGATCTGGAAAGGGATAGTTTCTTCAAAACCATTCACCAAGGAATTCAAGAAGAACTGGATTGCCCGATCCTGGTAGTGTTAAAAGATGAAAAGTCGTCATAAGATTCGGTGATGTTAGTATGCAATTAGGTTCACAAGCGAATTATTGCCTCACCTCTTTTTCAACTCTTGAGCTCCACGGACAATAACGCCCAACATCGTTCACCCAGTAATCGAGTTCTTCCTCAACAAAAGAGGGGCGTCCGTCGCAAACCTCTGCTGAAATTTCAACGAGGTCCCATTCATTTTCTGCAAAATGCCAGCTCCAGTTGGGGTTGTAATCTACAGTCCCGCGGTCGATCGGTCCGTTGATATGCATATTTCGTTCATTGAACGGTTTTTGAAGCTCCTCTTCCAATTTTACTATCACTTCAGAGTCAGATGTTTTTGCGACAAATGTATAGTTCACATCTTCGTGCTCGTGTGTGAATTGATAAAACCGACTGCTGTTGTCATTTTCAGTACCGCACGCAGTTAAAATTAGAACGAGTGAAACTGCCGTTAGATAGAATATATTTTGAGTTGAAATCATCTTGATTGATCATTGGCATTGACATTCATTTTAGAGTTTTGAACGGTTGCCAATAGCTGATATTCTATCACCTGAATGCCAAAAGTGTCATAAATACAGTCCGCAAATCAATTAATTATTTAAGGGGAGCAAAATGATATCCTCAAAATTAAGATCGATGATATCGAAAATCGGACTGGCAATTTCAACAATTTCCTCATCCGTATAATCATCCAATCCTTCCAGCTCTACATAAAGCGTATCGTTCATTTCGTCGATATTATAGCTGGCATCGGTCGAATTAAAGCTTTTCTGCAATGTTTCAACGAGATATTCAACATCTTTAATCCATTCTTGGAAATCCGATTCGGTTTCTTCAGGCATCTTTGGTATGATTCAGATATGATTTCAATGAAGCGTTAAAATATGAATCCATCGATAAAAAAATTAGCCGATCTGGCAGAAAAAAAGTCCCGAAAAATTATCGGGTTGATGTCTGGCACCTCACTGGATGGTCTCGATATCGCACTATGTAAAGTTTCAGGAAGTGGAGAAGGTACTTCAGTCGATCTACTTGAGTTTACGACGATTCCATACTCAGAGGAAATTCGCCATGAACTGAAAAAGATCACATCCGTTGAGAATGTAAAATTAAAAGAAGTCAGTTATTGGCATACTAAATTGGCTCATCTGCATGGCAGTATGATTTTGAAGGCCTTGGACGATTGGAACGTAAAGTCAAACGAGGTAGACTGTATCGCAAGCCATGGGCAAACGATCTACCACTCCCCGGCAAGAGATCAGAAGGAGAGGAAAGATAAGGTTAATAACACTCTTCAAATTGGAGATGGCGATCAAATTGCTACTAGAACAGAAATACTGACCATAAGCGATTTTCGGCAGAAACATGTAGCCCACGGTGGCGAAGGTGCACCGATGGCTGGATTGGTGGATCAAATGTTATTCAGTCATCCAACGGAGACCCGAATATTGTTGAACATTGGAGGTATTGGAAATTTCACTTTTCTGCCGCCGAACAAATCAACCAAAAAATCTTTCACAACCGATACGGGCCCGGGAAATACTTTAATTGATGCGCTAACACTCCATTATTTCCAAAAACCGTATGACAAAGATGGTGAAATCGCCATTTCTGGAAGAATAATTGAAAAACTTCTGGATGAAATGCTTAGAGATTCCTGGCTAGATGAGAGCAAGGCCAAAACAACAGGTCCGGAATATTTTAATCTTGAATGGCTTCACAAAAAGGCAGATAATTTAAAATTCTCAATCGATGAAGTTCCGCCTGAAGATTTGGTTCGTACTGTTTCAGAGTTATCTGCTATAACAATCGCTGAGAATATTCAGAAGTATATTGATAAAGAGCGTAATGCTACTCTTTATGTAAGTGGTGGCGGAGCACACAACCCCTATGTCATGAATCGGATTGGAGAGCTGTTGCCTCGAGTGGATATAAGGGAGATTGAAGATTTAGGGATCTCAGCAGATTCGAAAGAGGCAGTGATTTTTGCTGTTTTAGCGAATGAGATGCTGGCCGGAAATGGATTTGAATTTGAATCAGATGAAGAGAGTAAAAAAGTGAATTTTGGGAAAGTTTCCTTTCCTGATTAGGTTATTTGACAGTAACAGAGCTAATAAGAATTTTACATGTTTGTTGTATGCCAACTGTACTAAGAATTGATGGTTATCGCTTTTTTTTCTTCAGTAATGAGGGAAATGAACCTGTTCATATACACGTTGAAAGTGGTGATGGATATTGTAAATTTTGGTTGAATCCTACAGCTCTTGCATATTCAACTGGTTATAATTCATCTGAATTGAATAAAATCAGTAAATTAGTTGAAGCAAATAAACAAAAAATAGAATCAGGTTGGAATGAGCACTTTAGTGAAAAATAAGTTGGTGAAGGCAACAGATCTTGAGTTTACGGAAGATTCAATGAGAGTATTTCTTGAAGATGGCCGTGAGATAACGGTGCCGATTGAATGGTTCCCAAAACTGCGAGACGCTTCAATAGAGGAAAAGAAAAATTGGCGTTTGATTGGCAATGGAGTCGGAATTCACTGGGAGTCATTGGATGAAGATATTTCAGTAAAAGGTCTTCTATCTTAATTAACGTCAAAGAGATTCGCCAAAAAATATTTCTTTGAGTTTCCGTGTCTCCATGTCTAAATATCAACTCACTCTTTGAATCACTTCTTTATACGCTTTAATCAGTCTATGCCGAATCGGTTGTGAGTTTTGATAAATCTCCATCTGGCGTTCAACATATTCTTTTCTTCCGGGTTCAGTCTCAATTTTGATCGGCTTCAGTCCAAACTCTGTTGCATCATAGGGACTCGCCTGCATATCCACTTTCCGGGTTTTTAATGCGTTGAAAAACGCTTCGCGGATAATCTCACTCGAAATCCATGGATAAAGTTTAAACGCCCATTTATAGAGGTCCATGTTTGTGTGAACGCAGCCGGGCTGTTCTGTATCCTGGAATGTTTCCCGGCTCAGTTCATGCTTGTTCATCGGGCGAGCTTTCTTCGTGAAAAATCGGAACGCATCAAAATGGGTGCATACCAGAGGACGCGATTCTACAAACTCGGCAATTTCATCATCCGAGAGCCGTAGCGGGATCTGTTGATGACGTACGTTCTCCGCCCGATACACCATTGCCCATTCATGCATGCCAAAGCAACCAAACATCGGTTTTCGTTCGGCACTATTTTCGAGTAGCTCGAGAGTCCACTTGGCCGAACGAATTCTTTTTTGAGGGAAGAATGCCGGGTTGAGTTTAGCGAAACCGTCCGAACCGTTCAATTCAGAAATTTCAGGCAGTTTAGATTTATCGCTGTATTTCAGAGTTATTCCAATTCCGGGAGACCATCGCGTTAGATGGGAGGGCCGAAATGCATAATACTCAAAGAGGAAATCGAGTACAGGGTCTTTCTGCTGGCGGGAACGCTTTTCGAGATAAGGATCCAGGACGGCAGATAATTTTTCTTCATGACGGGAGGCCATTGCCGTCCAATCAGGTTCATCCAGAACAGATCGCTTTGTTGTTATGTTATCTAAAACTTTTAGCATCTGTTAAAAATATGATTCTTATGTTTGGGATGTAAATGTAATTTTGAAGATTCGTGAACATAAGCAACCTGTAAGAGTGCGCAAGCTACTGCCAGAGTTGCGATGGTTTGATTAGCCTAAAAAAAGTAATACGAACTCAGACAGATCCGAAGGACTCTGACAGGTTTTTAAATAGAGCCAATGATCCAGGAAATCAAAAATTTTATCCTCCATCTCCGTTTGCATTACCAGTTTTTTATCCTTTCCGGGGGATATCTTTTGGGAGGATTGCTGGCAGATCAGATGCAATTCTCACAGTTTTGGTTACAGTTTCTAAATGTTCATGTTCTTCTCTATGGGGGCGCAACGGCATTTAATTCTTTTTGGGATAAAGATGAAGGTCCCATCGGCGGACTCAAACATCCTCCAAAAATGACTCCCTGGATGCACAAGGTTTCTTTGTTTTTGATGCTTGCCGGATGGATATGGGCTATAACTGTTAGTTGGGTATATTTTACTGTTTACGGAATCAGTCTGTTACTTTTTTGGCTCTATTCAACACCACATGCACGCTGGAAAGGAGAACCCATTTTAAGCCTCATCGCTATTGGAATAAGTACTGGTTTGAACTCTGTCTTTCTCGGATTTTGGGCTGCGGGTGGAGCTTTTTCAACATCAATTTTGTTTAGTGGAATAGGTGCATCACTCATTCTGCTGAGTTTGTATCCTGTTTCGCAAATATACCAGGCGGATGAAGATTCGAAGAGAGGTGACATCACTTTTTTTGTGAAATTCGGCCTTAGTGGTGTACAACGATTTTTTATGGCTGCATACGTTATTGGATTGGTGCTGATGTGTATAGGTTTTTTCAGAATCTACAGTACACCTGCGATCGTACTCTTCATTGTAGGTTTACTTTCGTTTGCTATCATAAACAGTTTTGTAGCCGGATTAGAGGGAAATCAGAAGGAATATAAAAAAGTGATGAATATTAAATTTTTTGCTTCACTTTCATTCGTAATTTTCCTGTTGACAGCGAATATCATCAGGTACGAGTGGATAGGAGAAACTTTATTATCAAACTATTTTTAAGCAATATAAAGAAGTAACATGACAGACATAAAAACAGCTATTATCACCAGGGGCACGATTGAGAATGCCTTTACGTACGATGAATATCGTGATTTGATCGACAAACTTCTCAAGCAGGATAAAACCACAGGTGAAAATCATTCTGACTCGATGCTGCACTACACCAAGATGAATGTGCACAGAATGAGGAGACTAGATAAACAAATTGATCTGAAAGAGGAGCTGATTCATAAGTTAGAAAGCCTGGATCGGTCGCTAACATGGTTGATTTTAACGGAAGGTTGGTGCGGAGATGCGGCTCAGGTCATTCCGGTAATCCAAAAAATGGCCGATCAAACAAAAATGATCCAAACTCGATACATTTTAAGGGATGAACATCTTGATATTATGGATCAGTTTTTAACGGATGGAAGAGCAAGGTCAATACCTAAACTGATCTGCCTCGATTCCAAAACGCTTGAAATTCTCGGTGAATGGGGGCCAAGACCCGACGAGGCCCAATACCTGTTCAAGAAGATGAAGGACAATCATGAATATACCTCGCAAGAAAGAGCTGAAAAGTTGCACAAGTGGTACGCAGATGACAAATCTGAATCTGTGCAGGATGAATTTATCCCCTTAATCGAAAAGTGGGCAAACAAGATATGATCTTTTATGATGTCTGAATCGAGCCAATCGTTTTACAAACACGTCGCACAAACAAGCGATGAACCGATAGGGCTCGAGATTGACAGGGCTGAGGGGTCATTTATATACACAACGGATGGAAAAAGATACACAGACCTGATTTCAGGCATCGCAGTCAGCAGCCTGGGGCACCGACATCCGAATGTGCTTAAGGCCATCAAGGGACAGTTAGAAAAGCATCTGCACGTAATGGTGTATGGTGAATTTATACAGTCCCCGCAAAGTAAGTTTGCACACCTTTTGTGTGAACAACTTCCTACAAATCTGGATCGCGTCTATTTTGTAAACAGTGGAACTGAGTCCGTTGAGGGAGCCCTGAAGCTTGCAAAAAAGTTTACCGGCCGCAGTAAGTTTGTAGCTTTTCATAACAGCTATCACGGGGATACGCATGGTTCACTGAGTGTGACCGGTCGAAACGTGTACCGAGATCCTTATCAACCGCTTCTGCCCAATGTCTATTTTTCTGATTTTAACTCTGATGCAGTTTTTGATCTGATTGACGAGGAGACCGCTGCCGTTATTATGGAACCGATCCAGGGAGAAGGAGGTATCATTCCAGCGGAGAAAAAATGGCTTCAGAAAGTCAGAAGAAGATGCGATGAAACCGGGGCACTTCTGATCTTCGACGAAATCCAAACCGGATTCTATCGAACCGGAAGCCTGTTCGCTTTTAAATATTATGATGTCGTTCCTGATATCATCTGCCTGGCAAAAGCGATGGCCGGCGGCATGCCGATGGGGGCTTTTGTCTCATCCTCCGAAATCTTTGAGGTTTTCAAGAAAGACCCCCCGCTGAATCACGTTACAACATTTGGGGGGCATCCTGTCAGTTGTGCAGCCGCTCATGCCAGTTTGAAAACTCTTCTAAGTGATGACTTTGCAGAGAAAGGAATGAAGATTGAAAAGATTGTGCGATCGATCCTGAAGGGAGATGGTATTGTTGAAGTTCGGGGACGGGGAGCTATGTTAGGACTTCAATTAAGAGACTCTGTACTCACTGAAAAGGTAGTGAACAGATGTTTTGAAAACGGGCTGATTTTGGGATGGACCCTACACTCAAACTCATTGATTCGAATCGCTCCGCCATTAATTATCGATGAAAATCTATTGCGTAGCTCACTAAACAGTATAATCCGAGCTATAGCAGATTTCAGCTAGCAACTAAACATATTCAAACAAATAACCACAACCTGAACGAAGTTGAATAGTTCGCTAAAATGATCGATCATTCGCTTCTTCACCCAATCATGAATAATCAGATGTTGAAAGAGGGGTGTGATGTAGCCCGTCGGTATAATGTGGCATCCGCTTGTATCATACCCTATGCGGTAAAGCAGGCTGTGAAACGGCTTAAAAGATCTGATGTTGAAGTATGAATGGTGGTTTGATTTCCACAAGAATAAGAAATGGCAAAAAGAATACTGATTTATTCATCATTTCCACCTACACGGTGTGGCATTGGAAGATATGCTGCAGAACAAGTGAAGTATGAAAAATCAAAGGGGAACATTGTCTTGCAGTGTAGTCCAGATGAAACTTCGTCAGCAGCTATTAAAATAAATCTTAACAATTATAAAAGTATCCTGATGGCCATTTGGAATATTCTCTGGCTTAAACTCGATGCTGTTTTTGTTCATTATACTTCCACATTTATCTATTCAAACACTCAAGGAAGCTTACCGAGAAAATATTTCACCCGCATCTGCCAAATTCTTTTATTTTACTTTCTGGGATGGAAAGGGCGAAATGAGGGTGGAATAATTTTTCATGAAACAGGTTTGTTTACCGGAAAATCTAAACTTTCAGAATCTCTTCTGACAATTCCTTTTCATTTATTTCATCAAATGATATTTCATACCGAGCCTGAAAGGAAAAAAATTATAGAGAAACTCGGGAGTTTTTGGGGAACGAGGGCAACTGTATTGCCTCATGAGCGGTATATGCAATCCAGATTTACAGGTAGCCAGAGAGATGCACGCAATATGTTTGGGTTGGACCAAAGCAAGAAAATTTTTCTCTGTATTGGATTTTTTCAGCAACACAAAGGATTTCATTTGGCAATAGAAGCTTTTGAAAAAGCAAAATGTAAAAAAAATGCAGAACTATACATTGTAGGTAGCTTAAGGACCACTAATCCAAAATACTCCAAATATCGCGACGAGCTTTACGCGCAAGCTCATAGAACAGAAGGTGTTTATTTGATAGAAGAGTTTGTAGATGATGATGCATTTGATGCTTGGATTGTTGCGTCTGACTGTGTGATTTTGCCTTATCTTAAAATATCAAGTTCTGGTGTGGGAGCACGAACTCGATTATTAGGAAGGCCGCTCATCGTTAATGGAAAAACAAATCTCGGGTATCAGTTCCAGGGAGATAATGAGGTTTTACAGTATGAAAATTCAGAAGGATTAATGCGACTTCTGAAGAAATTCGAAAAAAAATCTACTCTTCCAGAGCACTCAGCAAACTACAACTCTTCCGAAAATGTTGAATATTTATCTAAGAAACCAATCTTGTTTGTGATGCCCTGGTTTTTTAAGAATATACAGGCAGGTGCTGAAAAAGTAATCTTTACTATAGCCGAGAAATTATGTGAGAGAGGAATAAACGTTGAAGTTTGGGCCACTGCTAGTTCGACGCTTGTTAATCGTAACAATCACTATCTGGATGGTCAACAAGACCAAGGAACTCCGTTTGAAATCGTCAGATTCCCATCAAACAAGCGAATGGAACCTATTTTTAATATCATGCATAGACAAGTCGCGAAAAACAAAGGCAGTTTATTAACGGGATGGCTCTGGAAAAAATCAGCTTTGTCTGGAAAGGGTATGGAGAAATCCCTTAGAGAAAATGCTAAAAAGTACTCTACGATTCATTTATGCCACTATTTCTCTGGTTCTTCTCATAGACTTGCATCTATCGCCCCTGAAAAAACCATCCTTCATCCCTTTATTCACAACGAGCCGGCAGCCTATCATAAAGCCATGAGTTGGATGTTTTCTTGTGCCAGAGGTGCAATTATTAATTCTGCACCAGAAATTGAAGTTGGTATAAAGTCATTCCAGGGAATGCTTCCGGATTTATATTTTCCCATTGGTGTCGGTGTTTCCTTAGCAGAAAAGGAATACAATCAGATTTCCCACACAAGAAAACAAAAGAATCAATTGATATATATAGGCCGCATAGTTCAAGAAAAAAATATTAGTGCTTTAATAAGCTGGATTACTGGATTCAATGACACTACTTCCGATAAAGTATCCCTTCTTTTTGTGGGAGAAGGTCATGAACCTGAAATAGAAAAGTTAACTTCCTCTCCCTATGTAGAATATGCTGGCTGGGTAGAGGAAGACATGAAGATAGAACTAATCAGGGATTCTTTGGCCCTCGTTCAACCAAGTCTGTTTGAAAGTTTTTCATTGGTGATAATGGAAGCCTGGGCGCTAAAAACACCTGTCATTGTCCATGCAGACTGCTCTGTGACAAAGTACCATGTAAATAATTCAGAAGGAGGATTTGCTGTAAGATCCCAGTCAGAATTTAACAGTGCATTGGATATACTACTTCATAAAAGGGTAGAGGTTTCAAGAATGGCTGAATCGGGTTATAATTATGTGACTGAAGAGTTCAAATGGTCAAAGGTGATAGATCAATTTCTGGCCGCCCGGAAAAAAATAATGAACTATGGACCATAAATTTCATATCTGTCCGGTAATTGGTGAGTTGGTTTATTAGAGGGATTTGAAAGTGATATAAACAGATATTACATTATGTACAAAACATGTGTAGTATATGAAACCAATCAAAGGCAGGGGGAGCGCACACAACCCCAAAAACAGATTCAAGGATACTCACCTGGAGTATGATATAAACGAGGAAACCGGCAAGTTCAAGAAACCTGACACCCAACTTCTGACGGATCATACTTCTGAAATCATCTCTACAAATCAAAGTCCGGATATCTCTTTTGATGTAAGCTTGAATCCCTATCGTGGATGCGAACATGGATGTGTTTATTGTTATGCTCGCCCCACACACGAATACCTTGGAATGAGTCCCGGGCTGGATTTCGAATCCAAAATTGTTGTGAAGTATGATGCTCCAAAGCTATTACGCGAAAAATTGGCACAGGAGTGCTGGAAACCACAAACACTGATTATGAGTGGTGTAACTGATCCGTACCAACCCATCGAAAAAAAGCTGCGCATTACCCGTGGATGTATTGAAGTGCTGGCTGAGTGTAATCATCCGTTGGTGATTATTACGAAGAATTACCAGGTTACGCGTGATATTGATCTGCTCTTATCTCTTGCTGAAAAGAATGCGGTAAAAGTGGTATTGTCGATCACATCGCTTGATAAAAGCCTTACGGATACGATGGAGCCAAGAACATCGAGGCCCAATCGAAGACTAAAGGCTGTTCGGGAATTGACTGAAGCCGGAATTCCGGTTCATGTGAATATTGCGCCCCTGATTCCCGGGTTAACAGATGAAGAGCTTGTTCCTATCATGGAAGCATCTGCAGAAGCCGGAGCCGGTTCTGTGGCGGTTGTTCCGTTACGCTTGCCCTATGCTGTGAAGGATCTGTTTGTGAAATGGCTCGAAGATCATCAACCCGACCGCAAAAAGAAAGTGATCAATCGAATCAAAAATATGAAGGATGGAAAATTGAATCGCTCGGAATGGGGAGAGAGATTTCAGGTTGAGGGTCCGTTTGGAGATCAGATTCGCCAACTCTTGAAAATACATGCAAAACGGCTGGGCCTGAATAAGAATATCAGCCCGTTAGAAACAAAGCATTTCAGAAGGCCCGAAACGGATCAATTGCGATTATTTTAATTCCCACAGAAGTACAGAAAAGGATTGGTTAACTTCGGTTCCTCTGCGGCAACAGAGTATACCTTACATCACACCGAAAAATTCTTATTTTTACATGATTTGAATGAGATATGTGTGCACTTTGTTAATCATATCAAACGTAAAATTTAAATAACAGATAAGACTATGGCAGTTGAATCAACAATGCTGGAACTTGGAACAAAAGCCCCGGACTTTACACTTCACGATGTAGTGTCGGGCAGAACCTATACTCCTGAAGCCTTTGAGAGAAACAAAGCTTTTTTGGTGATGTTTATTTGTAATCATTGCCCATATGTAAAACTGATCAAAGAAGATCTTGTCGAGTATGCTTCTGATTACATGCCGAAAGGAGTCGGAATTGTAGCTATCAGTTCAAATGATATTGAGAATTATCCGGAAGACGCACCTGATAAGATGAAAGAGGATGCGGAAGAATTTGGATACCCATTTCCTTACCTCTTTGATAAGGAACAGGAAGCGGCTCATGCCTACAAAGCAGCCTGCACGCCCGACCTTTTCCTCTTTGATGAAAACCAGGAACTCTACTATCGCGGACAATTCGACAGTGCGAGGCCTAAAAACGATATCGAACCAACCGGTGAAGATTTGAGAGATGCTACCGATCGTCTTTTGGCCGGGGAGCCTGCACCCGAAAAACAGATTCCGAGTATGGGATGCAATATCAAATGGAAGAAAGGAAATGAACCGGCCTGGTATGGCTAAGCTTCTGTAGTTCATGGGCAATAAAAATAAGCTCCGGAGATTTAAAGATATCGCTCGCTATCAAAATGTGTTTGAGTACACCGATTTTGAGGGGAACGAGCCGCCGCCCAAAGGAAAATGGAAGAAGGAGATTTTTGGGAACAACAATCCCATTGTTCTTGAATTGGCCTGTGGAAAAGGTGAGTACACCATTTATCTTGCTGAAAAGAATCCCGGGAAGAACTGTATTGGCATTGATTTGAAGGGAAACCGGATTTGGAAGGGTGCCACGTATGCTTTAAATAACCAAGTAAGAAATGTTCGGTTTATTCGTATGCTGATCGATCACTTGGAGGATTATTTTGAGCCGGGGGAAGTGGATGAAATCTGGATTACTTTTCCTGACCCACATCCAAGGGGGTCGCGATCCAAGCAGAGACTCACATCAACGAAATTTCTTGAAATCTATCGGAATGTGCTGAAACCGGGTGGGCTGATCCATCTGAAAACAGATTCTGACCTCCTGTATAATTTTACGCTTGAAACGATTGAGGAGGAGGATTGTCAGATTGGTAAAAAAGTAGACGATATCTATAAAGAAGAACCTGATGATAAACTCCTTACCCATAAAACATTCTATGAAAAGAAGCACTTGAAAGCCGGTAAGACAATTCATTACGTAGCATTTCGATTAAACTGAGAATTGCATAATCTCTTATTCCTATGGTCTTGGGAAATGGGGCTTTCAGACAGCCGAAATTTCTGGTTTCATTCAATCCACTTGCAAAAAAATTTAAGATGATTGAAGTTTAATTAGCTTTCCTTTAGAAACTGCGACATTCAAAATTTGAGACATCACATTATTTTGTTATTCACATTTTTTGTAATGTCTGGTTAATTATCGGTCATAGATTAATAGTTGCTTTAGATTTAAGGGAAATGCTACTTGAAAATGTCTGTTTCGTTACATCGAGTATGGGCAGATTGGCTCACATAAAAAAGAGTTTGCCTGTTATACTATCACAGCCCTCCAGCAAAACAGTTGTTGTTGACTATTCCTGTCCCGATAAAACCGGTGACTGGGTTAAAGAAAATTATCCCGAGTGCAGTGTAGTGGAGGTTCCCGGTGAAAAATATTTCTGTTTAACGAAAGCTCGAAATGCAGCCATCCCCGAAATAAAAAAGCTTGATTGCGAATGGTTATGCTTTGTGGATGCTGATACAATTGTTTCAGATAATTTTGTAGAAAAGATCCAGAAGTTGTTGGAGGAAAGTACATTTATAACAGGATATAATATTTACAACAAGGTGAAAGGGTTGGGGGGATTGCTTATAGTATCAAAGAAAGATTTTCTGAAAGTAGGTGGATACGATGAGGCTATAACCGGGTATGGTACAAATGCATCTGAGATGCGATTACGGCTTTATTTCAACGATGTATCTTACAAAATTCTGCCGGAAGGGATGGCTCATCATATTGATCACAGTTATTCGGAAACTTTTTCAAAATATCGGAAAGATAATCAAATAAGCCTCTATGAAAATACGAAGGTGCTTTTGAAAAAAATTAAGAGATGGGAGGCAGAAACTGGCAAGAAGGTACCCCGGGAATTATATAAGAAAGATCAGATCCGCTGGATTGAATCCGGACTTCCAGTGGATAGATATCCGCTCATACAACTCAAGGTATTAGCCCGAAAAATATTCACCAAATTTCGGTTGATGTTTACCGGTTAACTCATGAATCGAATTTGAAAAAACAATTGAAAATAGCGGCAATCGTAACCCCTTTTCCGGCCCTTTCTGAGACGTTTATATTGAACAGGATTACCGGGTTAATTGACAGAGGTCATTCAGTTGATATTTATGCGAGTCAACCGAGGGAGACTGATGAATATGTTCATCAGACTGTATTGGATTATAATCTACATGATAAAACATCCTACGAAACAAAACCTGCTTCAACTCCTTTGTTAGAGATCTATCGAAGATTGCAAGCGCCGCTTTCGATCATCAAATATTCGGGCGTATTTCGATTTTTGAAAAATTATCCCGGTAAAAAGAAGATTCGTAATCTTACAAGATTCAAAGAAGGGAAAAAATACGATCTGATTCATGCTTTTTTTGGGATGAATGGCAATTTAGCAGTTCAGGCCAGGAAATTAGGTATACTTGACGGACCGATTGCAATTTCTTTTCACGGCATAGATTTAAGCAGCGAGATAAAAGAAAATCCTTCTATCTATGGTGAACTGTTTCAAAAAGGAGACCTGTTCCTGCCCGTCTGTGAGTATTATAAAAAAAGACTTATTCGACTCGGCTGTCCCGTAGAAAAAATATTGGTTCACCCAAGTGCAATTGATGTAAAACAGTTTGTTCCGACTGATAAAAATCGATCATCAACAAAAGTTAGTATTATAAGTATAGGTCGCCTGGTAGAAAAGAAGGGATTTATCTATAGTATTGAGGCGGTGGCAGAGTACATCAATGAAAATCCTGATAAGGAGATAACATATACAATTATTGGTGAAGGCAGTTTAAAGAATGAGCTTTTGAATAAAGTCAGAGCATATAATTTGATAAGCAAAATTAAAATAAAGGCTTCAGTGAACCAAGAAAAGATCGTTTCTGAAGTGCAGGCCAGTGATATTTTGATCTGTCCAAGTGTGGTTGCAGAGAATGGTGATGAAGATACAGTTCCCAATGTTCTTAAAGAGGCTATGGCATGCGAGCTTCCGGTAATTGCAAGCCGTCACGGAGGTATTCCCGAATTGGTGCAGCATAAGGAAAACGGGTTATTAATTCCTGAGAAAAACATTAAAGCTATGAAAGAAGCTTTAGATCAACTTGTGAACTCACCTTCACAAAGAGCTGAGATGGGAGAAAAGGGTCGTAAATTTGTAGAAAATAATTATGAAATTGAATCACGGAATGATATAATCTCAAGAGAGTATATCAAGTTGGCACAAAAATATTCAGAAAGATGAAAAAGAATAATCCAAAAGTAACGATAGTTGTAGTTCCCAGGGAACGATTTAGCTTTTCAATCGAGTCTCTGAAAAACATCTATGATATCACATCATATGATTTCGATTTAATATATGTTGACGGGAAATCACCGGGGTATCTAAACAGATTTTTGGAGAGATATTCAAAAGAAAAGGGATTTAAACATATCAGAACCAATCACTACTTGCATCCTAATCAAGCTCGAAATGTTGGTTTTAAAGCAGTTTCGGAAGATACTGAGTACGTGATATTTTTAGATAATGACGTTCTGGTACGTAAAAACTGGTTAACTGAACTTGTGAAATGTGCCGAAGAAACCTCTGCTGCATTAGTTGGCCCGCTCTACCTTGAAGGAGATGTTGGTGAAGAGAGAATTCATATGGCGGGTGGAAAAATGGTTGTAGACGAGTCCGATGGAATAAAAAGACTCTCTATCGATATGCATCACCATATGAAGAAAGTTTCTGAACTTGAAGAACCTCTTGAAAGATTTCAAACAGACAATATTGAATTTCATGCTGTTTTGGTTCGTAAATCTTTCTTGGACAAGTATGGCCCTTTAGATGATGAACTGCTTACAACTCGTGAGCATGTAGATATTTGCCTGATTGCTAAAGAGGCGGGATTACCAATCTATCTTGAGCCAAAATCAGTAATTCATTACGTATATCCATATCCGCTTAAATTAACTGATTTTCGATTCCATTTCTTCCGATGGGACAAGCAGGGGACAATTACAACGATCAAACGGTTCGAGGAAAAATGGAATATCCATCTCGACAAAGGCCGGGTTGAGGTTATTAATAGCAGAAAGAAAAAAGCCGTTAAGAATTATATCAAGAATAAATTGGGAATGGCAAGCTGATTGATTATTTGTTGCCTTTAATAAAGCTCAACATTTGAGATAACCGGGCTTGCCTGAGAATCCTCAATTTGAATGCGGATTCGATCAGTTGTAACCGGATCGATCTCTAAGATGCGTTTATACCCGACGGTGGTTCCCTCTGCTGCCGGTTGCCATTCTCCCTCTTCCCAAACATCAACGGAGAAAGATCGAACACGCTGACCCAAACGAATATATTCCTGCAAAACCACATATTTGATTTCAGCGGGTTCATCTAATGTGATTTCAAGCTCGCCGGTATCTACGTTATCATCTGTAGCCCAATATGTTTCACTGTCATCATCTGTAAGATTGAAAGGTGCATAATCTTCATGACTGCCTCGGTACGAATCGGCAGTGACCTCTGCACCTTCAGCCAGGTTTGTGCTGAAAGCCTCATCCAGCATCTGTCTCCACTCTCTAAGTGACTCTACATCATTTTCATGAATCAGTCCGCGCCTGTCCGGAGGCACATTCAGTAAAAGGTTGGAACCACGGCCAACGGACGTCATATAGATATCGAACAGATCTTCCGGAGTTTTTACGAGTGAATCTTCTTCGGGATGATAAAACCAGCCGGGACGAATAGATACATCTACTTCGGCCGGGATCCATTTTTGGCCGTCTTCTGAACCGGTGCCAAGCAGGTCGTTAATACCAGATTTGCCGGCATAAAGGGTATCGTTGTTGATTGTATTCCAGTTCGTCTCATTGACGTAACCATGTTCATTTCCCACCCATCGGATATCCGGTCCGGCATCGCTGAAGAAAAGAACCTGTGGCTCAGGTTGGAGGTCGCGAACAAAATCAATTGTGGTTGGCCAGTCGTAATACGTTTGCCGGTCGATCGTTCGGGTTTCATCAGCGCCTCCATAATAGCCGTCACCACCATTAGCACCATCAAACCACATCTCAAAAATTGGGCCGTAGTTCGTAAAAATTTCCTCAATCTGATTCCTGTAATAATCGATATAAGACGCCTCAGCGTAATCAGCCCGGTTTCGATCCCAGGGCGAAAGATAGACTCCAAATTTCATCCCATGCTCTCTTGCGGATTCGGATACTTCTTTGACTACATCACCCTCGCCATCTTTATACGGACTGTTTGCTACATCGTGCTCTGTATAATCACTTGGCCACAGGCAAAATCCGTCGTGATGCTTAGCCGTCAAAATCACCCCTTCAAATCCCGCATCGCTCAGGGTGGTCATCCATTGGTCAACATCCATCTCGGTTGGATTGAAAATAGATGGGCTTTCATCGCCATATCCCCACTCCATATTTGTAAAAGTATTGGTCGTAAAATGCACAAATGCCAGTAATTCCATTTCGTGCCATTCCATCTGTGCTTCAGATGGAACCGGAAGAACAGGTTCAGGTGGTGCAACTTCACTCACATTCGAACTACAGGAGTTGATAACAAGGAGAAGTGCAATAAAGAGTGTGGATAAAAGGGGTTTCTTCATCATCATAAAATGGTTGAGTTTTTTAGCTGCTGAAACATAAAAGATTTAGGATTGATATAGTATAAAAAAGTCTGAATGTAATAATACCAATACTTCTTTGAAGATGTTGTTGATCAGTTGAATGTTGACATTAAATACAATTTTGATAATTTAGAACTGTTAACTTAACAGTGTTAACTGAAAACGAACCATGTCTCTGAGAAACGAAATATTAGAAGTAAGCAGGGAGTTGTTGATTGAGCGCGGGTTTGGAAAACTGTCCATGCGCAATATCGCAAAGCGGGCAAATGTCACCGCTACAAGTATTTATCTTCATTTCGATAATAAAGATGACCTTCTTCTTGCTCTTATTGATCAAAGCATTGAGCATTTAAAAGAGAAACTTCTTGCGGAAATCGACTCTTCCAAAGATTTAATCCGGCAACTGGAAGACCTGGCAAGGTGCTACATTCAATTTGCTCTCGATCATCCAAAAGAATATGAAATTATCTATATGGTTCGTCCCGAGGAGATGCCGGAATATCCAAAAGAGAAATTTCAGCAGATACGAAGCGCCTATGAACTTTTGGCGGAGATCATCGACAAAGGTCGACAAAAAGATTTAATCGATGTAGAAAACCCGGTAATCAGCGCATATACGCTTTGGGCTCAGCTGCACGGAGTCGTTTCGGTAATTCTCAACAAAAGACTCGACACCCGTATACCACAAAAGGAATTTATTGATCAGGCGATTGAACATGTAATCCAGGGATTTATCATACAAAAAACACCCGCATAACAGGAGACCATTATGGAAACACTACTGGAGCAACTCACATTTTTTGAAGGCATGTCCGGATGGATCGTTTGGCCATCCATCATTTTTTTACTCTTTCTTTTCGGATTTACCGGTACACCGCTATGGTTATGGGCTATTGCAGGTTTTGCTGCATTAACGGGACTTGGGGCTCCCACCTGGTTACTGGCCGTTTATCTGGTTCTTGCGCTGGTTTTTAATATCAAACCGATTCGCAGATCTATTCTTTCAGGACCGTTAATGACCTTGTTAGAAAAGCTTAAAATTTTGCCGGTAATCTCAGAAACAGAACAAACTGCCATCGATGCCGGAACGGTTTGGGTAGAGGGCGAACTCTTCTCCGGAAAACCTGATTTGAAGAAGTTGAGTGAGGAGGAATATCCCGAATTAACTGAAAAAGAGCGGGCGTTTATGGATGGCCCGGTAGAGAAGTTGTGCTCCATGGTATCCGACTGGGATGTTTTCCAACGACGAGATTTTGATAAAGAAACCTGGGATTATTTCAAGAAAGAACGTTTTTTTGGATTGGTAATACCTGAGAAATATGGGGGGCATGGGTTTTCTGCAAATGCCCATAGTTTGATTGTTGCGAAGCTTGCTTCACGATGCGGCCCCTTAGCCACGACTGTAATGGTCCCCAATTCGTTAGGCCCGGCCGAACTCCTGATGCATTATGGTACGGAAGAGCAGAAAGATCATTACTTGCCCCGCCTTGCCAAAGGAGAGGAGATTCCATGTTTTGCATTGACAGAACCGAATGCCGGTTCGGATGCAGGTGCAATGCAAAGCCGGGGTGAAGTTTTCAAAGGTGAGGATGGAAAGCTTTATATCAAACTCAATTGGGAGAAACGGTACATCACCCTTGCGGCTATTTCAACTGTAATTGGCTTGGCGTTTAAACTGTATGATCCCGAAAATTTATTGGGCGAAGGTGAGGAGCTTGGAATTACTGCTGCACTCATTCCCAGTGATACCGAAGGAGTTGTACTTGGAAAGAGGCACGATCCGCTTGGAGTTCCATTTTACAACTGCCCGATTCGCGGAAAAGATGTTGTGGTTCCGGTAAGTGCAATTATCGGTGGAAAAGATGGAGCCGGGAACGGCTGGCGTATGCTGATGGAATCACTGGCTGTGGGACGAGGAATTTCACTGCCTGCACAGTCCGTTGGAGGAGCGAAAGTTGCAACCCGCGCGATTGGTGCATATGCGGCGATTCGTCAACAGTTTGGATTGAACATCGGTAAGTTTGAGGGAATTGAGGAACCGATGGCTCGAATTGGTGGATATACATATTTGCTGGGTGCGGCCCGAACATACATCTGCGGTGCTCTCGACAAAGGAGCAAAACCGGCCGTTGTGACAGCCATCGCCAAATACAACTTCACCGAGCTGGGGCGAGAAATCGTTAATGATGCGATGGACATTGTTGGTGGTTCGGGTATATCACGCGGCCCGAGAAACATTTTCGCTCACTCCTATATGGCTATGCCAATTGCCGTTACCGTTGAGGGAGCAAACATTCTCACCCGCACTCTTATGATCTTTGGCCAGGGCGCTATTCGAAGTCATCCCTACGCCTTGAAAGAGATTGAAGCATTGATGAATAAAGACGTCAAAAAGTTTGATGATAATTTCTGGAAACATATCGGTCACGCCGTGCAAAATATGATTCGGTCGATGGTGTTGAGTGTAACCCGGGGGCGACTCGCAAGCTCCCCGGTTGGCGGACCCGCTTCAAAATACTACAAGAAACTGGCTTGGGCTTCGGCTACGTTTGCTTTTATGGCGGATATCGCCCTTGGATCTTATGGAGGGGCTCTCAAAATGAAAGAGAAACTTTCCGGCCGATATGCGGATATTTTGAGTTGGATGCTGCTCGCTGCTGCAACACTTCGCCGGTTTGAAATTGAAGGGAAAAAGGAAGAAGATCGGGTTTACTTTGAATGGGCGATGGATGAAGCTTTCTCACGAATACAAACCGCTTTTGATGAGATCTTTTCAGAAATCAAAGTTCCGGGTTTGAGTTGGTTGTTCAGAGGGCCGGTTGCTCTCTGGTCGAGAATAAACAGGATCGGGAAAAAGCCATCTGATAAACTTGGACATAAAGTTGCCCAGGCAATGCAAACGAGAGGGGAGCAACGAGACCGCATGACGGAAGATATCTATATTCCAACCAGCCGCGAGGAAGCGATGGGTAAATATGAATACGCGCTGGAATGGGTTGAAAAATCGTACCCGGTTTATAAAAAGCTGTATAAAGCAACCAAGGCTAAGAAGCTGAAAAAAACTCATGTTTTGAAACAACTGGATTCAGCCCTTGAGCAAGATATCATCACAGAGGAAGAGGCTGAGATGGTTCGAAAAACTGAGGAAGCCAGGTACGACACAATCTTAGTGGACGAATTCACGTTAGAAGAATACGACAAAAGCGCAGTTGATCCGAAAAAGGATGCCGGCTTGAAAGACCCGGACAAAGATACTGTACTACTCTAAGATTTTATTGAGTTCCCAATCCCAGCCCACAGGTCAGCATGACTGTGGGTTTTCTTTTTTTAGAGGGGCTTGAAATACCAGACACATTTTCGACTTCGCTCCGCTGCGCTCAATAGGATGTCAGTTTGAGCGCAATGAGAAGTTACGATCCCGCCTACTCGGGAAAACAGATGATTGGTTCTGCAAAGTCCTCTTTTAATAAAGCTTCTCAGCCTTCTCTGCGGATGTCAGAATTCCTTTAATCATGGCTGAGCTGAATCCACCGTGTTCCATCTGGTTCAGACCGGAAATGGTACAGCCTTTGGGCGTGGTTACACGATCAATTTCGTATTCTGGATGATTCTTCATTGAACCAAGAAGAGATGCTGCCCCTTTTGCTGTTTGCGTGGCCATTGCAAGAGATTCCTGTGAACTGAATCCAATCTCAATTCCACCCTGTGATGCTGCACGTATCGCTCTCAAAAAGAAAGCAATTCCGCATGCAACCAGAGCAGTAGCAGAAGACATCTGCTCTTCCTGGATTACCAATGTCTCACCAACGGTATCAAAAATAGCTTTTGTGGTTTCGATGGTACCATTATCTAGCGTCTCAGAGCATATACATGTCATAGATTCCCGGATGGCGATTGCAGTATTTGGCATGGCACGCACAACGGCTACTCCATCAGGTATATTTTTTTTGATGTCTGATATTTTCGCTCCAGAAACAACGGAAATCAATAGATGTTTTTCGGGATTTAGCGCGGATGAGATCTCCTTCAGCAATCCATCTAACTGATGTGGTTCAACGCATGCGATAAGAATATCTGAGTTCTTAACGGCTTCAATGTTATCGGAAGTTACATTGTAACCCTTTTCAGTATATTCACTCAGTTTATCAGTCCGGCGCCTGGTTAACGTTTGCTGAGATGGTTTGAAAATGTCTGAGGCGGTTAAACCGTTGGCAATAGAGCACCCAATATTACCGGCGCCCAATATGGCAGTTTTTTTATCGCTGAAGTCCATGTATGATAGATTTTTTATTATGAGCTAGTAAGTGATAATAACGAACCAAACTGCAGAAAAGTAGGCTCATTACTGGAAATATATACTTCTTGTTTGGAACCAACTAAAGCAATAGATGTTCAACCTACAACCATGAATGACCAAAAAGAGACAGAAATAAGTGGAAGCGCTTTTACAACTTTGATTAGTGAATTATAAAAAAATCTTGGTTACGGCGTAATGAATAGCTAAAATTAAGGTTATCTTCCTTTTTGGATGTATAAATTCAAAAGAAATTTATTTGAGTTCCGTCTAACCGCATTGAGTGGTTAGACGGGAAGTACCGTCTTGGTAATTGCTTAATAGAAACCATATACATGAGGATTTTAAAATTTGGCGGGAGCTCAGTGGGATCCCCGGATGCCCTGCGCCGTGTGATATCTATTGTTGAGTCGAAACAGAAAGATCAAAGAATTGTAGTCGTTGTATCTGCTCTGCGCGGTATAACAGATAAATTGATAGAGACGGCAACCCTTGCCTCAGCGGGTGATGATTCATTCGAAGATCGGCTGAATGAAATTGACAAACGCCATATCGATACGATTAACGACCTGCTCCCGGTTAGCAAGCGGAGTGAAGTGATCACTTCTTTTAAACTTCTGTTGAATGAACTGCAGGATGTACTGCAGGGAGTATCGCTGATTCGTGAACTTACCAAAAAGACACTTGACTTTATTGTTGGGTTTGGCGAGCGCTTTTCTGCCCAAATACTTACGGCTGCCCTGCAAAATCAGGGAATGGAAGCACTTTACACCGATACAAGAGACCTGATCAAAACGGACAATAATTTCGGCTCTGCCCGGGTTTTGACAGCTCAAACCTTTCAAAATATCCGGAATTATTTAGAGGATCATAATGAAAATATTGTGGTTGCCACCGGTTTTATATCATCAACTGAAAATCAAGAAAGTACTACTTTGGGCAGGGGCGGATCGGATTACACAGCTTCGCTATTTGGGGCGGCCCTGGAAGCAGATGTGATTGAGATCTGGACCGATGTAGACGGGTTGATGACTGCTGATCCCCGGAAAGTGAAAAATGCGTTCTCCGTTGAACATGCCTCGTACGAGGAAGCGATGGAGTTGTCGCACTTTGGTGCTCGTGTAATTTACCCGCCAACTATTCAACCGGCGCTTAAATCTGAGATTCCGATTCTCATCAAAAATACCTTCAAGCCGGAGCATCCAGGAACGCAGATCAAGAAGGAGATTAAGAAGAAAGGTGGAATCATTCGTGGGTTGTCATCTATCGAAGATGTAGCTCTTATTACAATTAAAGGCAGCGGAATGATTGGCGTAACCGGGGTGGCCTCGAGAATATTTGGGGCTTTGGCGGCGCGGAATATCAATATCATTTTAATTACGCAGTCTTCGTCTGAGCACACCATCACACTGGCCGTGTTGCCTGAATTTGCCGCTGATGCAAAGGAATCTATCTCTGAAGAGTTTTCGGAAGAGTTCAAGGCAGATATCATCGATGAAATTCGGGTTGAAAACGATCTCTCGATTGTGGCTGTGGTGGGCGATAATATGCGTCAAATTCCGGGAATAGCAGGTCGCGTGTTTAATGCACTCGGAAGAAACGGAATTAATATTGTAGCGATTGCACAAGGTTCGTCCGAAAGAAATATCTCGTTTGTAATTGACCGAAATAATGAGAAAAAAGCGATGAACACGCTGCATGATGCGTTTTTCCTTTCTGGTGTGAAGACAATGAATCTATTCCTGGTTGGAGTTGGCCTTATCGGAAGCACACTGCTTGAAATGTTGAGTGATCATGCCGAAGAACTTTATAAAGAGTACCAGATAGATGTGAATATCAAGGGGTTGGCAAATAGCCGACAAATGTTACTGAGTGAGGAATCGATCTCTCTTTCTGATTGGGAAGATCATTTGGGTGAGGATGGTAAGAAGACAAATCTGAAGAACTTTGTAGAGGAGATGAAGCAGATGAATTTGCCGAACAGCATTTTTGTGGATTGTACGGCAAGCCCTGAGTTGAAATCGTTTTATAATGAAATTTTATCAGAGAGTATTTCGGTGGTCACTCCAAACAAACTGGCAAATTCAACCAGCCAGGAGTTGTTTGATCAGTTGCACGAAACGGCCAAGCAACATAACGCTGCCTATAAGTATGAAACCAATGTGGGTGCCGGCCTGCCGGTGATCGGAACACTCAACGAGATGGTAACAACGGGGGATCACATTCATAAAATTGAAGCAGTTTTATCTGGTACATTAAGTTATCTGTTCAACAGTTTTGACGATTCTGTTGGATTTAGTGACCTCGTGATGAAAGCGAAAGAGATGGGATACACTGAACCGGATCCGCGGGAAGATCTGAATGGTTTCGATGTGGGACGAAAGTTATTGATCTTGGCGCGTGTTTCTGGTTATGAACTGGATTTTGATGATATTGATATTCAGAATCTGGTACCCGAAGAAGCACGGGATACAAAAGACATTGATGAGTTTTTTGAGAAGCTGAAAGAGTTTGATGATGAGTTTGAATCAATGTGGAAAGCCGCCGCCGATGAAGGAAAAAAATTGTGCTATATTGCACGATTCGAGAATGGAAATGCAGAAGTAAAGCTGGAGACCATCGCGTCAGATCATCCATTTTACAACCTGTCCGGAAGCGACAATATTTTGGCGATCCACTCCTCCAATTATGATGTCAATCCATTGGTGATAAAAGGACCGGGTGCCGGCGCTAAAGTAACCGCCGCGGGAATTATTTCTGATATTTTGCGAGTTGCAAATACCAAGGCGTATAGCAATGCGGGGTTCTAACAAATATTGAAAACCGAATATCTAATGTCGAATTTTGAAGAAGTTCATAATTCGTTATTCCTTGTTCGATATTTGTAATTCAATCTGTTTCAATGACAAAATCCAACCCAAATAAAATCAAAGCGTTCGCCCCGGCAACCGTTGCCAATGTTGCCTGTGGGTTTGATGTACTTGGTTTTGCCATTCATGGATTGGGAGATTATGTAACCGCATCATATTCAGAAGAACCCGGTTTACGAATCACATCCATTTCGGGTGAAGAAGGAAAACTCCCCAAAGAAGTTGAAAAAAATACAGCGGGACTTGCTGTCCTTTCAATGCTGAAAGAATTGGACGAGGAACGGGAATTCGGCATTGATCTGGAGATCGAGAAGAAAATGCCACTCGGCAGCGGACTTGGTTCCAGCGCTGCCAGTTCGGCCGCCGCGGTTTTTGCCGTGAATGAACTCTTAGGAAAACCATTCTCACGTCATGATCTGTTACCATTTGCTGTGGAAGGAGAACTTGCAGCCAGCGGAACGGCTCATGCGGATAATGTAGCAGCGGCCCTGATCGGCGGATTTATTTTAGTGAAAACGCATCAACCACCGGATGTTATTTCACTTAACACTCCTGATAAATTGCATTGCACAATTATCCATCCGGAAATTGAGATTCAGACCAAGAACAGCCGCAAGATTTTAAGGAAGCAAGTAGCTCTTCAAAAAGCTGTCACACAATGGGCGAACCTGGGTTCCCTGATTGCCGGGTTGTATACCAATGATTACGATTTGATTGGCCGATCTTTGCATGATGAAATTATTGAACCGGTCCGAGCTGTTTTGATTCCGGGATTTTCAGAGATGCAAGAAGCTGCACTCCATCACGGAGCTCTCGGTTGCAGCATTTCCGGTTCTGGGCCATCGCTTTTTGCGCTAAGCAAATCCCGGGATGAAGCCGAAGAGATTGGGAAAGCAATGGGAACCGTACTGAAAAGCATTGGCCTGGAATACAATCTTCACATCTCAAAAATTAATACCGAAGGAGCTTCTGTAGTTTAGAACTGAGTTCTGAGATTTGAGACATGAGACGAGAAATGCCGTACCCTGCAACTTGAAATCTGCATCCTGAGACATGAAATTCATAAGTACAAACAAAAACTCAAACCCCGTAACCTTTCTCGAGGCAATGCGAAAAGGCCTCGCCCCCGACGGCGGACTCTATATGCCTGAAGAAATTCCCGTTCTGCCGGATTCATTTTGGAGTTCTCTCAAGGAGTTGAGTTTCAATGAGATTGCGTTCGAAATGGCCAAGCCTTATTTCGGAGAGGAGTTGTCTGATGAAAAACTCAACTCTGTAATCAATGATGCCTTCAACTTTCCGGTTCCGATTACACCCGTTGAAGGGAATAATTTTGTGCTTGAACTTTTTCACGGACCCACACTTGCATTCAAGGATTTTGGCGCGCGATTTATGGCACGACTCTTTTCCGAGCAAGCCAGAAAAGATCAGCAGGAGGTGACGATTTTAGTTGCTACTTCCGGCGATACGGGAAGCGCGGTGGCTCACGGATTTTATAAGGTGGATGGAGTGAAAGTTTGTCTCCTGTTTCCCAAAGGGAAAGTAAGCAATCTCCAGGAACAGCAGATGGCCACGCTTGGAGAAAACGTAACGGCTTTGGAAGTGGAAGGCGTTTTTGATGATTGTCAGCGTCTTGTGAAGCAGGCATTTATCGATGATGAACTAAACTCAAAAATGCAATTGAGTTCGGCGAATTCCATCAACATTGCACGGTTATTACCACAGTCATTTTATTATGCTTATGCCGTGAGTGTACTTCAGAAAAAAGGAATAGAAATGCCTGTTTTCTCCGTGCCGAGTGGGAATTTTGGAAACCTGACCGGGGGACTCCTGGCCATGAAGATGGGCATGCCGGCCAAACATTTCCTGGCTGCAACGAATGTAAATGATGTCGTGCCCGAATATTTAAAGGGTGATCAGTTCCAACCACGCGATTCTGTTCAAACGATCTCCAACGCGATGGATGTTGGAAATCCGAGTAATTTTGTACGGATCAAATATCTGTTCGGAGATTCTGATTCAGCCATTCGGGATCAGATCACCGGTTACTCCTATACGGATGAGGAAACCCGCGAAACCATTCGAGAGGTTTTTGAAAAATTCAGTTACCTGCTTTGTCCGCATACAGCGATTGGGTATCGGGCGTCAAAAGAATATCAAACCGAAAGGGGAATGAAAATTCCAACGGTTACACTCGCAACGGCACACCCGGTGAAGTTTCGGGATGTGATTGAAACGGAAATCAACCAAGAGATTGATGTTCCGGATCGGTTAAAAGTCTGGCTGGAAAAAGAGAAGAAGTCAACGACAATTGGGTGTGATTTTGAGGGGTTTAAGGAGTTTTTGATCAATAGAGCTTAAATTTTTTTGCAGGGTTTCGTTTATATAGTGTGGAGATATTCAAAACGCTTTTCTTATAAGTACAAGGGGCACAAGTGGGACACTTGCGCCAGCAATTAGCGAAGAAGTCAACATCGATTGGGAGTGATTTTGAGGGATTCAAGCAATTCTTAGTCGATAGAGCGTAGGTTATTTTCTCGGGAAGTTGCTTTGGTTTAGTGCTGGGTTTTGCACAGGATTTCTGTTTTAAGTAAAAAGGGCACAAGTGAGACACTTGCGCCAGCAATGAGAGAGTTGCGCCAGCAATCTGAGTGATTTGAGTCATTTAAAGATTTTATACTGATCAATAGTAGCCTTTTCTTTCTCGCCGAGTTTAATAATGATATCCACCTTTTCATGGAAATGAGAGATGTGGCACATCTATGCCGGATTTATCCTGCAAATTCTTAAAAGCTTTCATCAAATATTAGCTTCTTGCCCGGGCTTCACATTTATTTCTTCAAAAAAATTGAGATCCAGAGGCAACCCTTTCCTCTTTATTGCTGTATGGACTAATAGAGACTGAATAAAAATGGTGTACCCATTTTATCTATGACAAGATGGATACCTCCTTTCTAATTGAATAATCAAAAAATGATAATATGGAAGTTTTAAAAAATATCTCTTCGGATAGACTAAAAGTGTTCTTTGTAGCAATCTTAACTGTTATCGGATTTGGTTTTATGGGTTGTAGTGACGACAGTACCGGCCCCGACGAAGACGAAGACTATTTGCAAGTAACTTCCACTCAATCACACGGAAATATTCTTGCGGATGCAGATGGAAATGCACTCTACTTCTTTGCCCGTGATGTACAGGGGGAGAGCAGGTGCGAAGGTGATTGCCTGGCCAACTGGCCCGTTTTCCACTCGGAAGATGTGGAATCCGGGAATGGTATTGAGATAGGGGATGTAGGATCAATAACCCGTGCGGATGGTTCATCCCAAACGACGTACCGCGGATGGCCTCTTTACTATTTTACCAATGATAATGAAGCAGGCGAGATTAACGGTGATGGCGCAAACGGTGTGTGGTTTGTTGCCAAACCCGACTATTCTTTAATGGTGGCCAACGGTCAACTGGTTGGTGAAGATGGCAACAATTACACCAGCGAATATGAAATAGGCGAAGAAAATACAACCTATTTTACCGATGCAGAGGGAAGAACGATCTACAGTTTTGCATTTGATGCAGCAAATACCAACAACTTTACCGCTGAGGATTTTAGCAACAACGGAGTCTGGCCCATTTATCATACTGATATTGAATCTCTGCCTACAGGATTAGATGTAGATAACTTTGGTGAAATTTCTGTTCACGGTGAAGAACAGCAACTAACCTACAAAGGATGGCCCCTCTATTATTTTGGGCAGGATACCGAACGCGGGGATACGAAAGGTGTCAGTTTCCCAAACCCGGGCATATGGCCCATTGTGAACATGGATGTTCAACAAGCACCCGAACCAGAATAATACTACCTGAAGATTTTTAGAAGCAACCATTTTCTGTCTCCCTTTGTATTGTTAAATAGAGGCATATTTGAATTTCTAAAATCACAACCAATTATTTCCTGAAATCTAAACGTCTTGCTGAGCCAAATAATTGACGGCTGCCGTAAAGGGCACCGGAAAAATCAAAAAGAGCTGTACCAGATGTTCTATGCCTACGGGATGAGCATCACCATGCGGTATGCGGATTCTCGTGACAAGGCTGCAGCTACTTTGAACGACGCGTTTATGAAGGTGTTTGATAACATACGCAAGTACGACCGCCACCGCCCGTTCAAACCCTGGCTTCGCAAGATTATTGTAAATACGGCGATTAATCATTTCAACGCTAATAAAAAGTACCAGAACTGGGAAGGCCTCGATGAAAGTTCTGAGGAAATTGGGCAGGATGAGACCATTATCAGCGGGCTGACTTATGATGAAATTATTGAGATGGTACAAAAACTTTCCCCTGCGTACAGAACGGTTTTTAACCTGTATGTGATTGACGGATTTAAACATGAGGAGATTGCAGAGTTGCTTGGTATATCGGTGGGAACATCGAAGTCGAACCTGTTTAAAGCCAAGCGCAACCTCAGAGCATTGTTGGAGAAAAATTTAATGTAAATGATATGAGTGACGAACAGAACCATAACGATCCCCTTGAACGTCTTTTTAGAAAAAAGGCAGAGGAATATGATATTTCTTATCGGGAGGAAGACTGGCTGAAGCTCGAGAAAAAGCTGGATGCCCGGGATATGAAGATCTACTACCGGCGCCGATTTCGATGGCTGGCAGCTGCCTCTATATTGATTCTTTCCCTGATTGGTTATTACACCGTTCAAAACCACAATAAAATAAATGAACTTACTGAACAGTTGAATCAAACTGAACAGGTTCAGCCAAATGATCAACCTGTTAATCCTCAAGAAAATTTAGCCCTTACTGAAAGGGAAACAGCTGAATCGAATGATCAGGCGAATGAAGCTGAAGCTGCAGATGAAAGTGAAGGCTCGGTAATTGTGAATGAACCCGAAACAACCGGGCAAGATCAACAACCAAGCACTACTGTCAATAACGATTCAGAATCGATCGCGACAGTTACTGAAGATGAACCTTTAGCTGATGAGCCAGAACATCTGCCCGGGAGAGCATTTGCAGAAGCAAGGCAAACCATCCCGGAACAATCGGTTCAGCCGAGTGAACTATTCCCCAATCGTTCGTCCATGCTTGCAACCGTGCATTCAGAAAATCAAGCGGTTGACTTAAAATCAACATCTTCATACAGCAGATTTCAAACTTATAATGGTGATCCTGAGAACGGGACAAGTGCGATAAGAACGGCACCTCTACCTGCCAAAAATGGTTTTAATTCAAATCAATCTGCTTTTGCAACTGATTCAAGATTTGCAGTTGGTATTGTACTTTCACCGGATTTAAGTACAGCCAGCGGTATGTCCAATTTCGATAGTCCCGGGTTTAAAGGTGGTATTTTGGCAGAATATGCTATCAGTAAGAATATTTCGGTCATCAGCGGTATAGCCATTTCAAATGTAAAATATAAAGCAGATGGAGATGCATATAATCCTCCTCAAGGCTGGAACTATGGAGTAATGCCGGATCGTACCAGTGCCGTCTGTGTGGTTTTGGATATTCCAATCAACCTGAAAGCCAACCTGTTCAATTTTGACCGATCCCGTATTTACACGACTGCCGGGCTCTCCTCATACATCATGGTGAATGAGGAATACAAGTTTCAGTACGAGGGGAATCAGCAGGGGTTGGATAGTTCATGGAGCGACGCAACCGGCACACGACACTGGTTCAGCAATGCCGGTTTCTCTATTGGGGTTGAGTACGACCTTTCCCCGAGCTGGTCGATCCGAGCCGAACCTCATATCAAAGTTCCACTAAAGGGAGTGGGTTGGGGCGATGTCGAGCTTTATTCATTTGGTAATTTTTTATCGCTTAACTATCGATTCAGCATGTGAAATGTCAAGATTCACCCGTCAAATCCTTTAATCTATAATCCTGTATCTCTATGAAAACCACAAAACAAACACACAATATCTTTAATATTAAATCACTTCAAAAACTATTGATGTTAACCCTTCTATCATCTTTACTCATTTCATTTGCAGGTTGTGGGTCAGACAGTTCAACATCTGTTGATAATAATC
The DNA here is from genome assembly GCF_022012475.1 of Rhodohalobacter sulfatireducens. Classification (GTDB taxonomy): domain Bacteria; phylum Bacteroidota; class Rhodothermia; order Balneolales; family Balneolaceae; genus Rhodohalobacter; species Rhodohalobacter sulfatireducens. Next base: position 159,848 of record NZ_JAKLWS010000004.1, on the reverse strand, counting down.
CTAATCAAAACAATGAGGGAAATGAAGAACCTGTAGAGAACCAGGAAGCCAATGAAGTATGGATGGATGGCAATGCTTTTAACGTTTCTAATCTTGAGGTAGAAGCCGGCACAACAGTTACATGGACAAATAAAAGCAATGCAAATCACACTGTGACAAGTGGTGAAAGAGGGGCAGACGATGCCGGTGAACTTTTTGATAGTGGCAGCATTTCTCCCGGCGGAGTCTTCTCATTTACATTCGATGAAGCAGGTACTTTTGCCTACTTCTGTGATTTCCATCCCGGAATGGATGCTGAAGTGACAGTTACAGAAGAGTAATTGAATAGTAGACCTTAACCACCTTTCAAAAACAAAATTATGAAGATGCAAAAACATTTTACTCTTACAGATGTAATACCACGCACTTGGATATTACTGATATTTCTGTCGCTACCGCTTTTGATATTATCATGCAGTAGTGGTGGCAGTACCGACCCTCTTGGAGATAACAACGATAACAATGATAACGATAATAATGATACGGAGGAGATCGGACTGGAACCGACTTTCTCAAATGTTCAGATGATTTTCAGTCAGAACTGTGGTAGTTGTCACATCGGGAGAAGTGACAGTGGTGTACGCTTAAATAATTATGAGAATGTTGTTAACAGTGTGGGCGATCAGTACGGTACTCAAGTTGTTCGGCCCGGTAATGCGGATGACAGTCCTCTGATAGACAAGATCGAACCTAATCCAGAAATTGGTGAAAGGATGCCGCGGGGTGGACCTTTCTTGTCTTCAGACAGAATTGAACAGATAAGAGAATGGATTGACGAGGGTGCAGAAAATAATTAGAAGTTCAGTGAGGTTTATTATGAAAATTTTTTCAGTGTCTATTTTTATCGCGATTCTGATGTTTTCCACAACCGCTCAGGCTCAATCTTATATTACTGAAACCGGTCGTGTTTCGTTTACATCGAGTGTGCCACTTCACTCATTTACCGGGAGATCTGAACATTTGAACGGCCTTATTGATTTGGAGGAGAACCTGGTGGATTTCTACATCGATCTGCAAACACTGGATACAGGGAATGGCAAACGGGACCGGGATATGTACAGAACCCTTGAGGTTGAAGAGCATCCATTTGCCGAGTTTACGGGTTCGCTTACAAGTTCATATGATCCCGAATCTGCGGAGGAACAGAATGTAACTGTTACAGGTGATTTTTCCATTCACGGGGTTACCCAAAACATAGAAGTAGAAGGAACTCTTCAAAAAACAGGTGCCGGTCTTCAGCTAAACGCCTCCTGGATTTTAAATATGGCAGATTACAAGATTGAACCACCCGGTATACTTTTCTACAGGGTTGACGAGGAGATCGAAGTTAGAATTGAAGCAGAACTTGAACTACAGGATGATGAAACAAATGAAACCTAATTCCATTATTTATTTGATTACGGGATTTGTACTGTGCCTGCCCGCCGTTTGTTATGCACAATTGGAGCGGGAGCGGGTAGTCACTTCCACGCCGGTTGAGGATACGTTTTGGGCAACCAAAAATGTGGGAATTAGTACTACCATTAACCCATCGGGGAATGATCTTCACTCGTCCGTTCTCCATACTTTTGGTTTGGTTGACGGAGGAATTGATCGCTTTTTTGGTTTAGATGATGGCGCCAACACAAGGCTTGGTTTGATTTACGGGATCACGGATCGGGTTTCAATTGGCCTTGGGCGAATGACGTTTCGAAAAGTAGTTGATGTATCAACCAAAATGAACCTGTTGAGACAGACGACCGATGGTTCAGTGCCACTAAGTATTGCCCTGAAAGGAGCCACCGGAATTTCAACACTTTCCGGACTCGGTTTGGAATTTTCGGATCGGCTGAGCTACTTCACGTCCTTAATGATTGCAAAGAAATTTAACGGCTTTTCTGTTCAGCTAAGCCCTATGTATTCTCATTTCAATCGAACTCTTGGACAAGCTCAAGAAGATCTGCTGGGTCTTGGAGTACTGCTGAATGTAGAACTGAATGAGCAATTTTCTTTAAGCGGAGAATATCTGCCGGTTTTTGGTGATCGAAATCCGGGTACGGAAGATGCGATGGCCATTGCTCTGAACATCAATACCGGCGGACATGTTTTCCAGATCTTCTTTGCCAGTTCTCAATGGCATAATGAGCAGTTTGTTATGGCGAACAACCGGGATCGATTTTGGGAGGGAGATTTTCGATTTGGTTTTAATATTCACCGGGTTTTTGGCCTGGGTGGACGATAAAGGATCCTTGGTGCCCTGGGAAATCAATCAGTCCATAGATTTGTATTTCCCAACGCGACCTCCGGGAGTGAAATCCCGGGGGTTGATTTACGATACTGAATTATTTTGATTTTTATTTCGGGGTTCTTGGCAACAACTAAATATTCATTTAATTAAAGTAACGCGTTTACCAGTTAAGCCCCTTCAAGTGGCGGGAATAGAGCTCTAACCGGTAAACGCGTTAAAATAAATTCGGGATTCGGTTTTTTTAAAGATTTATTTGTAGTATTGGCGGTTAACAATGCCTCATTTGTTAATCCTTAAAAAATTATCAACTTTAGCATATCTTTAACTAACTTAAAATTAATATTGCGTTGGCTTAAAAAAGCGTCTGATATTGAAAATAGTGCCAAAAGCAAATATGTCATTATCAAAAAAAAGGTTAGAAAAGTCTACTATGAAAATTGACCAGACGTCGGGTATACCACTTTATAAACAGATTGAATCTTATATCCGGCAAGAGATAGAAAGTGGTAAATACGATGATGGCAGCTTTTTACCTCGAGAACAAAAATTAGCAAATAAGTTTGGCGTTTCCCGTAATACCGTCAGGCAGGGTATTGCGAATCTCGTAAATGAGGGCGTGCTAAAGAGAACACCGGGCAAAGGAACAGTGCTGGCACAGAGAACAATAACCACCAAACTTTCTGAATGGCACAGCTTCCGTAACGAGATGCAGAAGAAGGGGATAACCGTAAAGGATTATTTCGTTAAAGCCGAGTTTGAGTACGCCCCGGGGGAAGTCTATCAGAAACTGAATGTTAATAAGGATAAAAAACTATTCAAGCTGGAAAGATTGCGCGGGGATCGAATAGCCCCCTTTGTTTATTTTGTATCTTGGTTTCATCCTCGAACTCAGCTTGATGAAAATGAGGATTATACCTGCTCTCTTTATACAATTATTGAAGAAAAGCATTCTGTTGTTCCGGTATATTCAGAAGAAGAATTAGATGCTATTGAAGCAGATATTAGAATTGCAGAATATCTGCAGATAGAAAAAAATAAACCCATTCTTTTTAGAAAAAGGCTTGTTTTAGATGCCGGAGAACGTCCTATCGAATATAATCTTGGTTACTATCGAAGTGATAAATTTAAGTACTCAATCCGGTTTGAAAGAAAATAAGTTGGCAATTTTTTGGAATAATAACTATCTACTATTATATGTTCAAACATTTATACATTTTAGAAAATGGGCTGTTACATAGCGCTTGACATTGGTGGAAGCCATATCACTTCGGGACTTGTCGATTTTAAAAATGGCAATAAAAAAGTAGAATACACCTGCCATCAACCAATAAATAACAATGCAAATGTTGAAGAACTGCTTGCAGATATAACTGATTGCATTGTTGCTGTTTCAAAACAATTAACCACTTCTCAAAAAATTGATGGTGTTGCGATATCAATACCGGGCCCTTTTGATTACAAGAAAGGTGTCAGCTGTATAGATCATAAATTCAAATCTCTGTTTGGTTTGGATTTGAAAATGAGCTTAATAAATACGCTGGCCTCAAAAGAAGTTAAAGTTGACAAAATAACTTTTTTAAATGATGCCCAGTCTTTTTTGTTGGGGGTATTGTATCAAAAAAGTCTACAGTCGGAAAGAGTTTTAGGTATAACATTGGGTACTGGAATTGGCAGTGCCAGCTATTCGGAGGGAGAACTATTCTCGGGATTTTTGGACGAAAATGCCCTTTATAAAAGCAGGTTTAGGGATGGAATTGCTGAAGATTACTTTTCTACAGAATGGTTTTTAAACCAGGCTAAGGAAATTAATATTGGCAATGGGAATACAATTACCGGAGTGAAAGAGCTGGCAGAAAAAGCGGAAAATGACCAGGCAGTTCAAGAAATTTTTGATCATTTTGGGGAAAATCTTGCAGAATATTTGAATGACTTATTCAGTGAAAAACAGGTAGACAGCATCGTTTTTGGAGGTAATATCTTTCAGTCATTTCATCTTTTTAGTAAATCATTTCGGGATCATTTCAAAAATAGTGTTGAGCTCTACATAGCAGATAAAACGTCAGAATATTCGCTTTTGGGAGCTTCTGCTCATCTTCACAAAGCATCAAAAGATGAACCACAGGCGATACGGAACTCTGTGTCACCTGTACTTCCGGTTTTGAAAAATAAGGAAGAACCTGATGGGTACGACATCTATCCTACATTTCCACTTTCAGACGGGAAGATAAATACTGGGTATAAATCACTGGTGGAGTTTATCCTCAAGCAAGACTCCAATCAAATAGTCGTTGATGGAAATGTGGGTACGGTTTGGGAAGAGGTGATTAAAAACCTGAACCGTGAATTTATTTCGACAGGAACAGATATACACTGGTATAGTATTGAGGCGGCTTTTAAACCTGAAGATGAGATAGATAGCATGCTTAAGGGATATTTGGGTGGTGATGACCCGTTGTTTGGGTTTAATTATCCCGGAAAGATGAAAAACTATTTTAATGAAGAATCCCTATCGCAAATTTCACATGATCAGAATACACTTTCTATACTTTACGGTACAGGTGCAGCACTTGCTGGTTGGGAGGGACCGGTTGTTTATATAGATCAACCTAAAAATGAAATTCAATATCGATCCAGGGTAGGATCTGTAACCAATCTTGGGGCATCCAAACCCAATGATGCAAAGAAAATGTACAAACGGTTCTACTTTGTAGACTGGCCGGTTTGTAATAAGCACAAACAAGAGTTGCTGCCGGAGATTACGATTTTTGTGGATGGCCAACGTCCAGAAACAATTACCTGGACCGAAGGGAATTATTTCCGGAAAGGCCTGGAGCAAATGGTGGAGAGTCCATTTCGGGTAAGGCCATGGTTTGAACCCGGGGTTTGGGGAGGTCACTGGATGCAAGAACGGTTTGAAGGTTTAAATCCCGATGCGGAGAATTATGCCTGGTCTTTCGAAATAATTGCCCCTGAAAATGGAATTATTTTTGAAAGTGATGGCATCATGCTGGAAGCAGGTTTTGAATTTCTCTTGTATCACAACAATAAAGCAGTTCTTGGCCAGCATGCAGAAGAATATGGTAATTATTTCCCGTTGCGATTTGATTATCTCGATACAATGGACGGGCAAAATCTTTCATTGCAATGTCATCCCAAATTGGATTATATCAAAGAGAATTTTGGGGAACTGATTACCCAGGATGAAACCTACTACATTCTGGATGCAAAACCGGATGCTCATGTTTATCTGGGGTTCCAGGAAAATGTTAAACCGGGCCAATTTCAAGATGAATTTGAGAAATGCAAAGAAACTGGAAAAAAGGCAGACGTCGAAAAATATGTACAGACATTTCCGGCAAAACAGCATGATCTGTTTTTGATTCCTGCAGGTACTATTCACTGTTCCGGGGAAAATAATTTGGTTTTGGAGATCAGCAACACACCATACATTTTCACATTCAAAATCTATGACTGGCAGCGTGTGGATCTGGATGGAAACCCGAGGCCCCTGAATATCAGCAGGGCGATGGAAAACCTGGATTTTGGGCGGAACGGACAATCAGTCGGGAAGGAATTGATCAGTAAACCGGAAATAAAAGATAATGGGGATGACTGGGAAATTATAAACCTGCCTACCCATAAAGAACATCTTTACTCTGCAGAGCGGCTGGAATTCGAAACATCTATCCGTGTATATACAGAAAACAAATTTCACGTATTGAATTTAGTTGAGGGTGAATCAGTCAACCTTATCAGCGACAATCAAAAAATTACACTTCGTTACGCAGAAACAATTGTGATACCCGCCGCAACCGGTGAATATGTAATAGAAAATAATGAGGCGGGTAAAGCAAAAGTCTTAAAAGCATTCATGAAATAGATTTTGTTGAAAGGGAATACATTTTACCTGGTACTCATAACCCTGATTGCTGCTACAGGTGGATTCCTGTTTGGTTTCGATATGGCGGTTATTTCGGGGGCGCTTACTTTTGTTCAGGATCAGTTTAATTTAACAGCTGTACAGGAAGGATGGTTTGTTTCATCGGCATTGATTGGCTGCATCATAGGAGTCAGTGCATCCGGGGAGTTTAGCGACCGCCTTGGAAGACGATCTGCCATGAAAACAGCCGCTTTTCTATTTTTCCTCTCTGCAGTGGGTACAGCTGCGGCTCCGAGTTTTGAATGGCTGATAACGGCAAGATTACTTGGCGGAGTAGGGGTAGGTATAGCTTCAAATGTGGTACCCTTATACATCTCTGAGATTGCGCCGCCACATATTCGTGGTCGTCTGGTAACCTTCTACCAGCTTGCTATAACTGTGGGAATATTGTTTGCATATATATCCAACGCTGTTGTACTGAATCTTACTGAAACGGCAGGCAGTTATAATATGTGGGCCTTTCTGGAATTCATTTTTGTGGATGAAGTTTGGAGGGGTATGTTTGGTATTGAAACAGTTCCGGCACTTCTTTTTTTAGGCGGTATTTTTATGATTCCTGAGAGTCCCAGATGGTTATATAATCAAAACAGAGAGGGTGAAGGGAGGTCTGTTCTGGAACGAATCATGGGCAGAGAAAAAGCACAGCAGAGTGAAAAAGAGATTCATCAAACCCTTCAAGAGAAGGATGGCTCATACAGAGAACTGTTTAAGCCCGGTTTACGAAAAGCTTTGATCATTGGAATCTTGTTGCCCGTGTTTTCTCAATTCAGTGGAATTAATGCAATTATTTACTATGGGCCCAGAATTCTAAACGAAGCAGGTATGGAAGTGAATAACGCATTAATCAGCCAGATACTCCTGGGTTTTGCTAATATGATTTTTACGTTTATCGCTGTGTGGAAAGTAGACAGTTTGGGCCGTCGTCCACTTTACCTTTTTGGTACAGCAGGTGCAACCATTTCCCTGTTGTTAACAGGATATTTCTTCTATATAGGTGCTACCGGCAGTGTTTTCCTATTAATAAGTGTGATAGCCTTTTTGGCTTGCTTTGCTTTCTCTATCGGTCCTCTGAAATTTGTGATCGCATCAGAAATTTTTCCAAATAGAATCAGGGGACGGGCACTGGCTTTGAGCATCATGGCGATGTGGATATCTGATACCATTGTAGGGCAGTTAACCCCAATGTTGTTATCAGCGGGTGGAGCTTCAACTACTTTTTGGTTTTTTGCAGTCTTTTGTGTGATTGCTTTTTGGTTTATCTACAAAATGGTGCCGGAAACCAAAGGAAAATCACTGGAAGAGATTCAAAAAATGTGGCAATAGAGAGTAAATAAGTTTAATAAATAAGTGCGTTTTTATTCAGTTATTTACCCTTTATAACTATATTTATTAAGATTATTTAATACAAGCTCATCTACCTGATTGTTCACAACTTAGCTCATCTTTTTTGAGGCATATCTGTACTCGTTCTAAAGAAGCCAATATTTGTTTAAACATTTGCACAATGTAGATTATTTCCGTTATTTGAATAATAGGTGGATGAAAATCCTTGATGTCTTAACATAAATTAACCCAAAAGTAATAGCTATGGAAAACCAGATAGTTACAGGCAGGTTATACGCAAATATTTTCAGCGTATTTGAATGTATTTATTCTTTAAGAATAAAGATCATCAGTAGTCTCGTCTTGTTTCTGATTTTCACATCCCCGATGATTGCTAATAGTAATGATCGTGGGACAAGTGAAGAGGTTCAAGAGGAAACCGTTACAGGGACCGTTACTGATTTGCAAACTGAGGAAGCGCTTCCAGGCGTAAACATTGTATTGAAAGGTACTACAACCGGAACAACTACGGATATATCCGGTAATTTTGAATTACCAGTTCCATCTTTAAATGACACACTTGTTGTTTCTTATATAGGATATCAAACTCAAGAGATCCCAATAAATGGTCGAACCGAGATTGATATAGAAATGCAACAAGCAGTTTTTTTAACGGATGAACTTGTAGTCGTTGGATATGGAGTCCAGCGAAGAAGTGACATTGCCGGTTCTGTTGGGGTTGCTTCAGGAGATGACATTGAAGAAATGCCGTCATTTAATGCTCTGCAAGGTTTAAGAGGAAAAGTTCCAGGAGTGAATATTATGACAAACTCTGGTTCACCGACCGGAAGTAACAGGGTGATAATTCGAGGTGTTGGAACGATAAATGCGAATGCTGATCCTCTTTACGTAGTAGATGGTGTTGTAAGAGAGGATATTCAGTTTATGAATCCTAACGACATTGAAAGTGTAGAGGTGTTAAAAGATGCTGCAGCAACATCTATTTATGGAGCCCGAGGTGCCAATGGTGTAATTATGATTACTACCGAAAGAGGGGGTAGAGAAGGTACAGGAGTAACTGTTGGTTATGAAAGCAGTTTAAGTGCCGGTACGAGAGCCGGTAAAATGGATGTTTTGAATGCTGAAGAATTCATGGAAGTGCAAAGGATTGGTTTTGAGAATGCACCAAAGTATCCTTCATATGGAGGAGATGAACCGCCTGTGATAGATCCGACAGATCCTCGATTGTTTGACTCGCAGGGGAACCCTCTTTACGATACCGATTGGCAGGATGAAGCTACCAGAACTGCTATTTCACAAGATCACCAGTTGAGTGTTCAGTGGGGTGGAGAAAATTCTTCTTTTGGTGCTTTTTTAAATTATACCGACAGAGAAGGTGTCTTTCTGAATTCCTACATGGAACGCCTCAACTTGAAATTGGTGTATGACGCAAGTCCAACTGATTGGCTTTCTATGGGTACAAATTTATCCATAGGAAGAGTCAATGAAAATAATATTGAAGAGGGAGGCGGTGGAACGAGTGCAAGAAGAACCATTATTGAATTCCCTCCGATTTTCCCGGTTCAATGGGAAGACGGTAGTTTCCCGGATGCAACACAAATTCAAGACAATGAATTCTCATTTGAAGCTCAAACAAATCCTGTTCACCTTCTTAGAAAATCGGACAGGTTGCGAAAAAGAACCATCTTATTCGGTAATGCATTTGCTGCATTACAATTAGCTGAAAATCTTGAGTTTCGTACGCAGTTTGGTGTAGATAATACACTGATGGAAATGAATGACTATTGCCCCGTAGGAATGTTTTCTTGTGGAGGCAGCCCCGATGGGAATGTTTACATTAACAATAATGAAACACTCTATTGGCAAAATGAGAACTATCTGACATACTTGAATGATTTTGGCGAACATCGACTCAATTCAGTCCTGGGTGCAAGTTGGCAGAAAAGAGATTACAGGGCTAACTGGTTTAGTGCCCAAGGATTTACCGATGACTTCTTTAGGTTCAATAACGTAGGTGTTGCAACACGTCCCGGTCAGCCTCAGTCTGATTCCAATGACTGGACGATGAATTCCTACTTTACGAGAAATACATACACCTACGATGATACCTACTCTGCAACTTTTACTGCGAGGATAGATGGATCTTCAAGATTTGGAGAGAATAATAAGTATGGATTCTTCCCATCAATAGGTGCATCCTGGGTTGTTACCAATGAAGACTTTATGTCAGATGTTGATTTTATTAATTATCTGAGATTAAGATCTTCTTACGGAATAACCGGTAACACTGAGATTGGCCTTTATCAATCACTTGCTACAATTGGTTCTGGTACATCTTTGATTGGTGGAGACCGGGCACCTGTTACATTCCCGACACGGCTTCCAAATCCCGATTTAGAATGGGAAAAAACTCAAATGTTCAACATTGGTGCTGAAATCAATTTGTTCAATGAGAATATCTTAATTGAAGGTGACTATTATTATAAATTAACAAATGACTTGTTATTAAGTCGTCCAATACCTGCCACGACAGGATTTACATCCATTACCGATAATATCGGTTCCGTGTCAAACAGAGGAGTCGATTTTAAAATCACATCATACAATGCGCGCTCCGCTGATTTTATCTGGACGACAACCTTAAACTTTAACTATAACAAGAACAGGATAGAATCTCTTGGAGTTGAGGATGAAGATATATTTCCCGGCCCATACTGGGTGTCTGGTAGTCAAACCATCCTCAGAGTTGGAGAATCTATTGGTACATTCTGGGGATTTGAAAGATTAGGTACCTGGGATGATCCCGAAGAGGCTGCCGCAGCCGGCCGTGTGGTTGGTGAAGCAAGAAGGTCCGATAACCAAAAGATTATTGGGAATGGTTTGCCGGATTGGACTGGTAGTTTTATCAATAGATTTAGCTTTGGGCAGTTTGATGCCACCATTGATTTCCAGTTTTCTTTTGGTGCTGACATAATGCAACAATTTTTGCATTCATCAGAAGACAGAATGGGATTAACCAGTGGCCTTGCTACACAATTGTACGACTCTTGGACTCCTGATAACCAGGATACAATGGTTCAACAGATTCGTCACTTCTCCTATGCCGGTCAAAATTCACAGGCAGATAGCCATTGGATCGTTCCTGGTTGGTATATCAGAGGTAATCTGTTTTCACTCGGATATAATGTTAACCCATCCGTACTTGAAACAGTTGGGATATCTCGCTTAAGAGTGACTGCAAGTTTACAAAACGCATTTGTAATACATTCTGATGAGTTCAAAGGATATGACCCGGAAGCAACTTCCTGGGGCGGCAATTTGCACGCTCAAAATATATTCTTCTACCAATATCCGAAGGCGAGAACATTTACTCTCGGATTAAATCTCAGATTCTAAAATTGTTTAAGGAAACAAAGTCATGAAAAATTATTTAATAATATTTATTGGATTTTTAGTACTGGTTTCTTGTGATGATTTCTTAACGGAAACGCCCGAAACTCAAATTTCTGTAAATCAGTTTTATGAGACACCGGCACATGCCAGGAGTTCTGTGAATGCGCTATATCGAAGCGGAGCAGGTTCTTGGTATAACTTCTCCACAAGTTACTGGGATGGCGTAGATGCCATGCGCAGCGGTTATTTATCGGGATTAGTCGAGCACCCGGAAAGCAGGGTGGGCGTTCAGGTTGTTAAAGATCTGTCATTAACACCGGTTAATTTATCGCAATGGCTAAACTCAGTTTGGTCAGGTCATTACAACTCTATTGCCAGGGCAAATTTAGCTATCACAAATATTCCCGGTATTGAAGGACTCTCTGAAGCTGAAACAAACCGGCTTTTAGCTGAGGCAAGATTCTTTAGAGCCTACAATTACTTCAATTTGGTTAAGAATTTTGGTGATGTACCGTTGGTGATGGAGCCTGTGGAAGGGCTCAGCGGCATATTTGTCCCGAGAGATAACGCTGAAACTGTATATCAGCAGATAATAGCAGATTTAGAATGGGCAAGAGACAATGGTGGATTATCAACCGTACCATTTCCCATGAATAACTACAGGGTTACTCGTGGACTCGTTGAAACCATTTTGGCAGAAGTCTATTTGCAGATGGCCGGATTTCCCGTACAGGGTGAAGAAAGTATGTACGCAAATGCAGCTGCAGCAGCAAGGTCTGTTATCAATTCAGGTGAGTATGAACTCATTCAGAATGGGCCAACTCCCGAACAGAGTGCATACAATGTTATTCGTAACTCCCAGGTTGAAAGAGAATACATATATGACATTGAATTTAATGCGAATATCAGCTCAAACCCTTATCCAAGTTTAGTTTACCCACGGTCCAGCAGAGCTCCGGGTGTAAAATATACCGATGGATATAACGCTTATCTGTTAACGGATGAGTATATAAATTTCTTTGATCCTGAAATGGATCTCAGAATTCAAAATCAACAAATGTTCCATCATTATTACGAAACTGAAGGTGGTGAACAAGTTGAGTTCGGTGAACATGCACCATATCTATGGCACGAAGACGCTGCTGTCTTTGAAACGGGTGTGGGTAGTAATAATCTTCATGCTCTTCGGTATCCACTTGTACTATTAATTGCAGCTGAGGCGATTGCCCGTACCGAAGGTGTTACCTCTGAAGCGGTTGGATATCTTGCAGATGTCAGGGACAGAGCCTATTGGCAAACTGACAGAAGTGTTATTGTCAACCAACTTTCCGGGCTTTCCGAACAAGAATTTGTTGAGGAAGTTTGGAAAGAGAGATTACGTGAATTAGCCCTTGATTTTAAAGTATGGGACGATGTTCGACGTACAAGAAAATATCCAACATCCTCAGAAAGTAATCCCGGGGAAGTTGAGTTTGTTGACGTTATTGGTGCAACCAATCAAAGGGGTGTACCTTTCCAGGAAAAACACTTGTTATATCCAATTTCAAGTGACGAGATACAGAGAAATCCTGAGTTGACACAAAACCCGGGATATTAGTAGAATATCGGTCGTTAAACTTAAAGGACCTGGTCAACAATGGACCGGGTCCTTTTATAATCTCTACTTTCCTACCCGTTTACCATGACTTGTTGTGTCGAATAAACCTGGTTTACATTCACTTTGCTTATAAAATAACAGCAATAGGAATAATAGAATGGAATCTGCACGTAAAGTTAGACACGTTGGACTGATGAAAATAGTACTAGCCCTATCGATCATATTTCTGGGTTATACTCAATCCAATGGCCATGATATTTATACGAGTGAATTGACAGTCATTCAACGAGACTCGGTTTTACACTTAGAGCTTAGGATGAACGCTTTCGAGTTAGAAGCTTTAGGCGGAAGAGAGATGATTAAAAATGGAGTGATTGATTGGGATCGATTTTCAGACGGTAAACAGGAAATAATCACCAAGCTTAATAAAGCCCTGGTTTTAAAACTGGATAATAATCCACTACACACTGATAAAACGGGGATTACAGTGGATGACACCCATCATCTCATTTTCAGGGCCCACTATAATTTAACAGAAGATCAAAGGAGTGGTTTATTAAGAATTGAATCAAAACTACGTGAATTTACCAGTCGTTCGCATGTTACTAAAGTGCGATTTAAAAAATCAGAACACCAAGAGAATGCACAACTAGAGGGCGATAGAAATTCTGTTGAATTTGAATTAGTGAGCAGAGATAAGAAAGAGAAAAACAGGCTCTCTGATTCAAAGGCATCATCGAACTAATTCATGAAAATTGGTAAATAATATGAAGAAATTAATTCTACTTTCATTTAGCATAATTTCAATTTTCGTATATCCTGCATTTGTAAATTTTTCAAATGCGAAGTCCATAGTTGATCAAAGTGAGTATATATGGAAAATTGGTGAAAACGATGGCTTATCAATAGAGTTCAAGGCCGGTCATCAGGAGGAGCTTACTTTTGATGTTTCTGAGCATCAATCACCCGATTTTCCCGGCCGGCATTTGGGTTCGAAGTCGCCTATTAAAGGTGAAAAAGAAAGCCCTTATAACATAGTTTTTGATTTGCCAGACCACCAGGGAGAAAACTACAGGTTAACCCTGGATCTAATCTACAGCACCGGATCACCGGAACTGATTGAGATATCCGTAAACGGAAAAAATGGAATATTTTCGGTTGAATACGACGTTAAACAGGATGCAAATGACGGAGAAGCAAATTCGCTACTTCTAACAAAACAGCGTTTAGTTGTACCGATTAATGGGGAGTGGGTTCATGAAGAAAATAATCAAATTACTATTGTTCCTATCGGTGTGGGGGGGATGTCTTATGATGCAATTAGTTTTGAGAATAATGAAAATCAAGACGTGACGTCGATACCTCCCCATTTGAAACCAAGTGTATACTATCAATACGAAGATGGAGAACTAAAGGGGGTAGCTCATCTTGAGATACCTTTTGAATCTTCTTTTGAGAATGGCGAAGCAGAGATAGAGTTTGAAAATGAACGAGTTACTACTTCATTTGATAGCGATGGGTATGATTTCGGATTACTGCGGAAAAAGGTCATGGTGCCAGACTTAGAGGCTGCCGAAAAGATCACCCTTAACGTGAGTCTGGATCAGAACTCAGTGAGTATTGAACAGCAATATGTACCCGAAAAAAAATGGACGCTTTTTGTAACGCCCCGGGTTCATAATGATGTAGGTTTTACCGACCTGCAGCCACACGTGAATGAGCTGGATAATCGTAATACAGATCGTGTGCTTGAGGTGCTGGATCAGTATCCATCTTATGTGTTCAATTTCGAGACGAGCTGGCTGGTTGATAATTACCTGGAAAGCAGAACCGATTATTACAAAAACAAATTTCTGGAGTATTCTGTTGAAGGCAGAGCGCCGGTCAATGCTTTGTATTTAAATCTTCTGACGGGTCTTTCATCCGGAGAAGAGCTCTATAGGGCTACTTACTACACGTATAAATTGCACCGGGACCATGGAATTGATTTCAATTGGGCCTCGTTAACGGACGCCCCTTCACACAGCTGGTTTCTTCCGACTTTGCTTACGGATGTTGGAGTAAAAGGATTTGTAGTCGGAAGTAATCAAACCAGGGCTCCAATTCTTCGATTCAGTAATCTCAATGAAGAATCTCCATTCTATTGGGAGGGGATGAACGGAGAAAAAATTATGAAATGGTATGCCAGGAGCTATCTGCACCTGGCCAGGCTGACAAGGGTTGGAGGCTGGCAGGGTCCTCCGAATCTCGACATTATGAAGGTAAATGTTCCCCAGGCACTGGAGCGTTATCGCAGAGAAGATTACGCACCAGACGCAATTATGATCTACGGAGCCTACGTGGATAATGCATTGATTCCGGAAGATGCCGATGCTACCATCATTGAAGAGTGGAATTCAGAATTTGAATATCCCAAACTGGTGACCGCCTCAGATGCAGATTTCTATGATTATATAGATGAAAATTTTAGTAACGAACTCAAAACGTACAGAGGGGGAGCGGGTGCCTACTGGGAAGATGGAGCTGCCTCGACCTCCAAGGCAACCAAAAAAGTTCAGAAGGCCCAAGAGATGCTGCCAATGGCTGAAACTGCAGCAAGCTTTTCATCAATGTTGATGCCGAGATATTCTTATAAGTCTGAACTATTCAATGACATTTGGAAAAACATACTCTTTTATAATGAACATACCTGGGGAGCCTTTAATGCAATCAGTCAGCCTGAAAGAGAATTTGTGACGAGACAGTGGGAGATCAAAGAGAATTACGCAAACAAAGCTGACTTGAGCACACGTACAGTTTTGACACGTTCACTGAACCGGGTTAGTCAGTTATTTAAGGTTGAAGGGAGTACCGTTTTTGCGTACAACTGGCAGCCCTGGATGCGATCCAATCCAGTTGAGTTAGAACTGAACGCCGGGGAATATCTCTTTGACCTGGAGAAAGAGATACCGGTGGAATACGACGTAATTTACGAGCAGGATGGTTATAGGAAAATTCGCTTTATAGCCAGAGATATTCCTGCGATGGGCTATAAAGGTTATGAGATACGATCAGCAGATACTCCACCAGCTGAAAAAGATGAATTTTCAGGTAGCACTGCTGAGAATCAGTATTACAGGCTGACAGTAGATACCACTACAGGTGGACTGATTCGTGTATATGATAAAGAATCCGGTAAAGAGATTGTCGATGAAAACGCCTCATACTCTCTGAACGAATATCTGTATGTAAGTGGTGGTGAGGATACAAAAATTATCAACCACGGCATGGGGATACCGCCGGCTGACCTGCAGATCCATAAACCTACAGATGTCAGAATTATAGAAAATAGTGAGACATCTGTTGGACAGAGGATCATAGTTGAAGCCCGGTCGCAAATCACACCGATGATTCGCAGCGAATACAGGTTATATAATGACATCAAACGGGTTGATATTATTAACACGGTTCATAAAGCATCAACATTGGATAAAGAGGGGGTTTATTTTGCTTTTCCTTTTATGTCCGAAGATCCTGAGGTTGCCTATCAAATTCAAAATGGCTGGTTGCGTCCAAATGAGGACCAACTTCCGGGGGCGGCACGAGAATGGTTTACGACCCAAAATCTTGTTAGGGTAAACGACGGTAATTATTCAATAGCATGGGCTTCTCCGGATGCTCCTTTGTTTACTTTGACCGATATTAATCGTGGGGAGTGGCCTACTCATTTAGATATTGAGAATGGCCATGTTTTCTCTTACGTGATGAACAACTACTGGTTTACCAATTACAAGGCGAGCCAGGAGGGAGAATTTATCTTCAGTTACTCCATTACAAGTGGTGAAAATATGAGTCGGGAAGAGTTGGCTCAATTTGATGCCGATATTCGGAGCCCGATAATTGGGTATCCGCTTCTTTCTACCTGGGCGGCCGGTGTAGAGGCACAAGATCGTCCGTTGTCCGCTGAAAAAGGGAAATTCTTTTCTTTAACAGAATCAGAAAACTTACAATTTGTTACTCTTAAACAGGCTGAGGATGGAGATGGATGGATACTCAGACTTCTTGAAACAGCAGGTAAAGAAGGTGAAACCGAATTGTCAACAGACCTGCTGGATATTGATGCGGCCTACCTGGCAAATGGAGTGGAAGAGAACCAGAGAGAATTGCGCGTTGAAAATAATGTGGTAAGTATCCCATATCAGGCGAATCGATACACTACGATCAGGCTCGTAACAAAAAGCAGGTTGTTTGACCAATAACAGGATAGGTTTACATTGTGAAATTAGGGTTTGGCTTATATAAACAGATGCTCGATGATGAACACTTTGCCTTTGCACGGCAAGCAGGTGCTACCCACATTGTTGCGCATCTCACCGATTATTTTAACAAAGGTGAGGATGAGAACAGGACAGATCAGCCCGTAGGAGACCAGGAAATGGGATGGGGCATTGCAAAAAAAGAGGAAGTTTGGCCGTACGAGACGCTGATTTCACTGAAGAAACGGCTAGCCAAGCACGGCCTTAAACTGGAAGCCCTGGAGAATATCAACCCCGTATTCTGGCATGACATCTTGCTGGATGGTCCCAAACGTGATGAACAGGTTGAGAATGTCAAACAACTCGTCCGAAATATGGGAAAGGCCGGAATTCCAATCCTGGGATATTATTTCTCTTTGGCTGGAGTTGCCGGCAGAATAAGGGGGAGATTTGCACGTGGTGGTGCGGTTGCTGTAGGGATGGAAGGTAAGTCTGAAGTTATCGACACTCCTATTCCACGTGGAATGGTTTGGAATATGATTTATGACTCTTCACAGATTCAACCTGGAGATATCATCGAACCGATCAGCCGACAGGAATTGATCAGGCGACATCGGGATTTTTTAAATGAAATTTTACCTGTTGCAGAAGAATCCGGTGTTCAATTAGCCATGCATCCCGACGACCCGCCCCTTAAAGAGATCAGAAAACAGCCACGGCTTGGGTATCAACCGGATCATTTTAAAGAGATCATTAAAACCAGTGAAAGCCCAAATCACGTTATGGAACTTTGTTTGGGGACTATAGCCGAGATGGCCTCAGGAGATATCTATGAGACGGTTGAGCATTTTGCTAAAAGAGATGAGATTGGCTATATCCATTTTAGAAATGTCAGAAATAGGGTGCCGTATTACAAAGAGACTTTTGTGGATGAGGGTGATATTGATATGGCTCGAATCGTACAAATTCTCAGAAAACACGATTACCGGGGTATGATTATTCCGGACCATGCTCCTCAAATGTCTTGCGAAGCACCATGGCATGCCGGGATGGCGTTCAGTATGGGTTATATAAAAGCTCTGCTTCAGTACTTCTGAAAATCTAATTAAAAACGAAATTTCAATAGAAATGAGCGATGAGATGGATGAAGAAAAAGGTAAAACTGTAAATTTTTTCGTCGGTTCATATTCAGATGAAGGTCCCTATGTTCTCACTGCAAATGGGGATGGCATTCTTTCTTGTACTCTTGATTTAAAAACAGGAAACATTCAAAAAAACAGCCTCTGTGAAGAGGGAGTCAATGCTACGTATCTGGATAAAAGTCCGAACGAAAAGTACCTGTTTGCTGCGATCGACAGGTTCTCTGAGATTGGATCTGTGAGTGTTTTTTCAATTGGCAGCAATGGCTCACTATCCCAATTATCAACCCAACCTTCACACGGAAAATCTACCTGCCATATTGCGTCTGACCGCAACGGAGAACGAATATTCCTCAGTTCCTACATGGATAGTAAGCTTACAGCGTATAATTTTGACGGGTCCGAAATTTCTCCAGCTACAGAGATTATTACATATGAGGGGAGTGGACCAAATGTAGAAAGACAAGAAGATTCTCATGCTCACCAGGCAGTGGTTTCTCCCGATAATAAATGGTTGTATGTCTGCGATTTGGGAAGCGATAAAATCTGGATTCATGATATGGCCGACCTTGAGAATATCATAAGGAGTATTGATGTGCCTCCGGGATATGGTCCTCGGCACTTAGTCTGGAATGAACCGCTAAACAAATCATACGTCTACTGCGAGCTGAACTCACATATATTGGTTTATGATTGGGACCAGGAAACCGGGAATATGAGTTTAATTGAGGATATCGCAGCTCTTCCTGAAGAGTATGAAGGGCAGGCTGCCGGTTCAGCAATTCGCATTCACCCGAATCATAAAGCCCTTTATGTATCCGACCGGGGGCATAATAGTATTATCGTTCATTCTATTGGTGAATCTGGAAAGTTGAAGTATGAAAGTTGGTTTTCAATCAGGGGAAAAACTCCCCGCGATTTTGCTGTTGATCCTACAGGCACCTGGTTACTGGTAGCTAACCAGGACACAGACTCCATTGTGCCATTTCGGTTGGACGATGAGTCTGGTCTGCCTGTAGGTGAATACGCATCATCCTTTGAATGTGGAACTCCGGTAAGTATTCAATTTTTAACTCCCTAAGCTGGTTTGCTATGATATCTTTTCCAAAGAATCGGTGTTTTATCACAGACAAATGGCAATACAATGGTATGCAAGTTGTCTGGTTAGAAAATGACCTGATAAGAGTGGGTATACTTGTGGGGCGTGGAGCTGATATTTTTGAATTTCGGTATAAACCTGCAGACCTGAATTTACTTTTACGGTTGCCCGGAGAGATCGAGAATCCTCAAAAAACTTTTCCCCAGATACGGGATACAGCCAATCAAATGGAGGACTATTACTATGGCGGATGGCAGGAAACACTGCCAAACAGCCCCTCTTTCAATTACCGGGGTTCTATATTTGGTCAGCATGGTGAAGCATGGGCGATTCCCTGGGACTATAGCATCATTAATAACAGCCAGGAAGAAGTATCTCTGAAATGTTGGGTTCGTCCACTGCGTACTCCATTAATGGTCGAAAAAACAATAACGCTCACAAACAATAGCCCGAAATTACATATATCCTCTTCTGTTTCAAATGAATCGAATACTCATTTTGATATGATGTGGGGCCAGCATATTGCTTTTGGTATGCCATTCTTAAAAGACGGAGCAACCGTTGAAATCAATGCAAAAAAGATGGAAACAGAACCCAATATGCCGGATCACAGGCGATTTAAACCGGGAATTGAAACTGAATGGCCAAAGGCTTTAACCATTTTGGGAGAGGAAGATGACGCAAGTTTTATTCCGGCGGAAAATGAACAGCCCTATTCGGATCTTGCCTACTTATCCGGGTTTGGAGATACAGGCAGGTACACCATTATGAACAAGGAAAAAAAGATCGGTTTCGGTTTAGAATGGGATGCCTCACTTTATGAATATGTTTGGTTTTGGCAGGAACGATATGGCACCAAAGACTCTCCCTGGTGGGGCAATACGTATGCAATAGCATTAGAACCCTGGACATCTAAGAGTCCATCCGACCCTGAAGGAGCTATTCAGAGAGGTGAGTGGTTGCGTCTCGATCCCCGCGAAACTAAAAAAACATCGATAAAGGCTTTTCCGGTGGATAACAGTTAAGGAATAATTATGAAGCAAAAGCACATTATTGTAACCGGAGGTGCCAAAGGAATCGGGGCTTGCTGTGTACGTTTATTCGCAGAAAACTCTCATCATGTCACTATTCTTGATGTGGATGATGAAGAAGGGAATAAATTGGCGGAGAGTTTGGGAGATTTATCTCAATTTATCAAATGTGATGTCTCTGATACAGATCAAGTAGTGAGAGCAGTTGAAAAAGCGATCGACCGGTTCGGTGAAATTAGTGTGCTTGTCAACAACGCCGGAATCAACCCTTATGGTGCCGTTACAGAAACATCAGATGAGCTTTGGGACAGGGTGATGAATGTAAATTTGAAAAGTCATTTCATCTGTGCGAGGGAATGCATTCCTTCGATGCTTCGAAACGGAAAAGGCGTTGTTATCAATGTTTCCAGTGTCCAGGCATTTTTGAGTCAGCAGAAGGTGGCTGCCTATACAACATCAAAAACAGCTCTTTTAGGTCTTACACGAAGCATTGCTGTTGATTACAGTCCCGAAATACGTTCGATAGCGATCTGTCCGGGAACCGTGGATACACCCATGCTTCAAAAAGCCATACAGGAGTCACCAAATCCTGAAGAAGTTTATAAGGAGTGTGAAGATATGCATTTAGCCAATCGTGTAGCAGACCCATCTGAAATTGCAGAGCTAATCTTTTTTGCCTCAAGTGAGAAAGCAGAGTTTATTACAGGACAAGCTATTCGTGTTGATGGCGGGTTGGGTGTTATGGTTGCAGGGAGTAAAAAGCAGGATTGATAA
This sequence comes from Rhodohalobacter sulfatireducens, assembly GCF_022012475.1. Taxonomy (GTDB): domain Bacteria; phylum Bacteroidota; class Rhodothermia; order Balneolales; family Balneolaceae; genus Rhodohalobacter; species Rhodohalobacter sulfatireducens. The sequence goes on along the minus strand of NZ_JAKLWS010000004.1, from coordinate 139,030 downwards.
AAAACTATTAGAAAATGTCATAACAGCTTTGTAAAAATGTTTTCAAAAGCTTAATAACAAAAACGGTCTCATGTAGTAATAAATGGTTGTATTATTGTGTCACCCAAAAAATGTGTACCTAGAAAAATGATGAAATCTTTAAAGATTAATTGGACTGTATTAGTAGTTATTGCTGTAATTGGATTCTTCAGTGCCTGTCAACCTCGAACCTATATTGTAGAAAATAATCAGTCGAGAGTTGTGGACAAGGTCTATCCGCTGATAGATGCCTCAAATTCAAGGTGGTTATTTTTTAGCTCTGCCACGAGGCCCTTTGGAATGGTGAATTTGAGCCCGGATATGGACTTAAATGGGGCCTGGGAATCAGGATATCAATTCGATAAAGACTCAGTTAAAGTGTTTAGCCATATTCACGGCTGGCAGATTTCAGGAATTCCTGTATTGCCCACCAATGGCGAGTTCAGAGGTCACATGGGACCTGAGGTATACGGCTCACCTTATAGCCACGATTCGGAGGTAGTAGAAGCCGGGTATCATAAAATCACACTGGATGCCTATGATATCACCGCAGAACTAACTTCTACTAAGCGGGTTGGTTTTCACAGGTACCAGTTTCCACCGACAGACAGCAGTTATATTCATTTTGATTTTACTACAATGTTGGGACCTTCCGGCACACAAAGTGGATATATAGAAAAGGTAAGTGATACTGAGCTGAAAGGGTACGCCGTGATGGAACCCACAATAAGAAGGCCGAAACCATTCACAGTCTATTTTGTTGCTGATTTTGATCAGCCCTTCGATACGTTTGGCGGTTGGGAAGATGGTGAACTCCTTGAGGCAGATGAGATCATCGAAGGAGAAAATACAGGGGGATATGTACAATTCAGTACCCGGGATAATACAGAACGATTGATGAAGGTAGCCATCTCCTATGTAAGTACTGAACAGGCCAGGCTCAATCTTGATACCGAACTTGCTCATTGGGATTTCGATCAAGTTGTACAAGACTCCAAGAACGAGTGGAATGAAGCACTCACAAGAATTGAGGTGGAAGGAGGTACAGAAGAAGAGCAAAGCAGGTTTTATACAGATCTTTGGAAAGCTCTGCAGGGAAGACGCACCGTCAGTGATGTGAATGGGAAATATATAGATATGACAGGCGATGAACCACGGATCGGTCAGATCCCCCTGAATAGCTCGGGAGAGCCGTTATTTAATCACTATAATTCCGATTCTTTTTGGGGGTCGCATTGGAACTTGAACATCCTGTGGCACCTGGCTTACCCTAAAATATCAGAGGAATTTGTAAACTCAATGCTGCTCATGTATGATGACGGTGGTTTGATACCGCGGGGACCTTCGGGCGGCAATTATACCTTTGTCATGACAGGTGCTTCATTTTCACCCTTTATCGCAAGTGCCTATTCAAAAGGGATTCGAAATTTTGATGTTGAAAAAGCGTATGAGGGTATGAAAAAGAACCATATGCCCGGTGGCATTATGGCAAAGGCCGGTTATGAACATGATACGTTTTGCGGCGGTGGCCTGGATGAATATATCGAAAGAGGGTATATACCTTTCCCGCTAAATGAGGAGCCTTGTGGCTTTCACGAAGACGGAGCGGGACAGACATTGGAATATGCCTACCAGGATTGGGCGCTCTCCGAAATGGCTGCCGGCCTCGGATATTCTGAAGATCAGGATCGCTTTTCCAAAAGAGCCAAAAACTATGAAAATCTTTGGCATGCCGATTCTACCTGGATGTGGGTGCGCAACCAGAACGGAGAATGGAAGGAACCCTTCGACATTTTAGAGTACGGTGAGGGCTGGGTTGAAACGAATGCGGCGCAATCCACATGGTGGGTGCCACATGATGTTCAGGGCCTGATCAACTTGATGGATGGAAGGGAAAATTTCACTTCCAAATTAAATAACGCTTTTGAACGAGCCCGGGAACATAACTTTACATCCGGAAGTGCTCATGCCCAGGAGACATTACGAGAGCTGAGGCGAGTGTATGTTAATTACGGGAATCAACAAACCCAGCAGATGGCCTGGCTTTTTAACTATTCCGGAAGTCCCTGGCTAACACAAAAATGGACACGTGAAGTGACTGAAAAAGTGTACCAGGGTTTATCACCAGAAACCGGGTACAATGGTGATGAGGACCAGGGACAGATGGGTGCCCTTGCTGTGCTTTTTAAAACAGGTCTGTTTTCCGTAAATGGAGGAGCGGCGTCAAATCCCGTTTATGAAATTGGAAGCCCGATTTTTGATAAGATCACGTTTCAACTTGATTCAGATTATTATACAGGTGATACATTTGTCATTGAAACAAGGAATAATTCAGATCAAAACAGGTATATCCAGTCGGCGACTATCGATGGAGAACCTCTAAATAAGCCATGGTTCTATCATTCAGAACTGGCAGATGGAGGGACACTCATTTTAGAGATGGGAGCCGAACCCAACAAAGATTGGGGAAGCGAACAAGATGACGCTCCACCATCATTGTCGGAGCCTGAGAATTAAAATATATGGTTAATGATGAGCCAAAACTTTCTTAAAAAAATCTGCCGTTTTATGAGGTTGAGGACTATTTATTTCTTGATGGCTATTCTATTGACAGGAATGATGGCTGAAGGTATAAAAGCCCAAACTGAGTCCGGCTTGACGTCAGGGAAGATATCGAGTTCATCTAATATTGCCCCGGTGGCAACGGTAACGAGTTCTTATAATTGGGGTGAAGAAAAAAGTGATTCGAACGTTACGGATGGGATTATTCGAATTGCCAATTACGGGGAGTGGACTTCGGAGAGCGGTATCACTTCCTGGGGAGCTATCAATTATCCATGGATTCAACTGGATTGGGATGCTCCTCAAAAAATAAATAAAATTATTCTCTTTGACCGGGCAGATGAAAAAACCCACACGGCCGGAGGTACGTTATTTTTTAGTGACGGAGAGGAGATAAGTGTATTCCAGATTCCAAATGACGGCAGCCCAAAGGAGATCACATTTCCGCCAAAAGAGGTCGAATGGGTTCGCTTTGAAGTGACGGATGGTGATGGGTTGAATTTGGGACTATCGGAAATTGAAGTGTATGCTGCTCCGGATGAGAGTTCTGACTATGTATCTTGGGTAGATCCGTATATCGAAACTACAAGAGGAAGATATTTTTTCTTTATCACCGGAAGACGACCTTTTGGAATGATTGGTGCAGCTCCATTGACCCGAAATAAGAACCAGGATGGCGGTGGGTATAATTACAATACAACAGAGGTGTTAGGGTACCCTCAAATACATGGCTGGATGTTATCTGGACTCACCATGATGCCTACAACCGGAGATATTGATCCTTTGAAAGGGGAAGAATACTGGAAATCATCATTCTCTCATGACGCGGAAATCGTTCAGCCCGGTTATCATCGGCAATATCTTGAGGACTATTACGTGTGGGTTGAACAAACAAGTACGGATCGGGTCAGCTACTACCGTCTGACATATACAACAGAAACGGTGGCTGACATCCTTCTGAATCTGGGCGGATATGTGGGTACCTCTACCATGACAGACGCAAATGTAACCAAAGTGAGTAACACAAAGATCGAAGGGGATTTTAATACGACCGGCCGCTTCTGGGGAGGTCCCGATCATGTAAAGATCTATTTTGCAGCTGAGTTCGACCGTCCTTTTGAAAGATTGGACGGATGGGACGGTGAAACATATTTTCATGATATAAATAATCTTGAAGGAAGACCCGGAAGTACACCAAAAAATGAGGGACAAAGTTACCACGATGCACCAACTGCTGGTGTAAGTGCAAGGTATAAGGTTACCCCCGGAGATCAGATCAGCGTTAAATTTGCGGTTTCATATACCAGTCTCGAAAATGCCCGGAATAATCTCGCCAAAGAGGGAGGCCACTGGGACTTTGAACAGGTAATAAATGAATCAAGGCAAGAGTGGAATCACTGGCTGGGAAAAATTGATGTAGAAGGAGGATCCTATGATCAAAAGACAAAGTTCTACACGGATCTGTGGCATGTGTTGATGGGGCGGAGTAAGATTGATGACTACAGTGGTGATTACCCTGATTATACGCAGGGAGACAGAGTCGGTTCGCACACGATGAATGCGAGACTAAAAGTTCGAAAAGTCCCGAAAGATGAGCAGGGTGAAAGCAGGTTTCACATGTACAATTCAGATGCTTTTTGGCTGACCCAATGGAATTTGAATATTCTATGGGGATTGGCGTGGCCGGAAGTGTTGGATGATTTTTCAGCCTCGCTTGTTCAATATGCCGATAATGGAGGATTGCTTCCCAGGGGACCTAACGTGGGTGGCTATTCCTACATCATGACCGGCTGTCCGGCAACTCCGCTAATAGTCTCGGCATACACAAAAGGAATATTGACGAAAGTGGATCATGAACATGCGTTTGAAGCTATGAAATCCAATCATATGCCGGGTGGAATGCTTGAGGTTACTGACCACTACCTTCAGAATGGATATTTCATTAACAATGCAGGTCGAACGCTTGAGGCGAACTTCCAGGACTGGTCGTTGGCTCAAATGGCAAAGGGGTTAGGCAAGAATGAAGATTCTGAATACTTTTTAAATCGTTCAGTCGGATGGAAACACCTGTTTAATGATGAAGAAGGCTTGATCTTTCCAAAAGATGAAAAAGGGAACTGGCTTCACAAGGATCCCCTGGACGGTTCAGGTTGGGTTGAAGGAAACTCGTGGCAAGGAACCTGGTCGGTATCTCATGATATTGCCGGACTGTCGGAAATGATGGGGGGATATGAACAGGTAAGCGAAAAATTAAACTTTGCATTTGAACAGGCTCAACCGGATGATTTTGTATTTGGATATAGTGACGGTCACGTGAGTTATGCCAACCAACCGGGACTTTCCGGAGCTCATGTTTTCAATCACATCGATAGGCCCTGGCTGACGCAATATTGGGTACGCAAAGTTAATGAACAAGCATATGGAGCTGTGACTCCGGGGGAAGGGTACGGCGGACATGATGAAGACCAGGGGCAGATGGGAGGAATGAGTGCTTTAATGTCTATGGGGATTTTTAGTCTTCGAGGTACTGCCTCTATAAATCCTGTATATGAGATTACCAGCCCGGTGTTTGATCAAATCACGATAAAACTGGATCCGGCTTATTACGAAGGGGAGGAGTTCGTTATTAAAACGTATAATAACTCAACCGAAAATATGTATATCCAAAAAGCAACATTGAATGGCAATTCTCTGGATCAATTTTGGTTCAGCCATAAGGAATTTTCAGCAGGCGGTATTCTTGAAATTTGGCTCGGGCCGGAACCCAATAAAAATTGGGTGGATTAGTACAGATTACGAGAAAAAAGAATCATTTTAGTCGTTAATTAAATGTTTAAACATTTGTACATAATGATTTTTTTCTTTATTTATAATTTAAAAGGCGACATTGAATCTTGCCATCTGTAGCGAAAATGAATTGGGTATTGGAATCGTATAACAAAAGGCATTATTTCGCGAAATTATGCCTAATTGAAAGATTAGGTGCGATATGCAGAGAAGAGGTCGGGCTCTCGAATATTGATAGTGTTAATCATAGTACGGACTTGTGCATAACGGCTAAGATAACAGTAAACGGCTCAGGGACTCCTTTTTCCTGAGCCGTATTTTTTTGAAATTTTTCATTCTTATTACATGTCAAAATGATACACAAATACCTTCTGTTTCTATCTCTCTTTATCCTCAGTTCTTGTACTGCAGGTAATTCGAATCACGAACTCATTGATTCGCTTAGTAACGACCCAAATATTCCGGTTGTCAAAGAAAAGGCGATTGAAATTGTATCGACCGGATTTAATGCGGGCGACAGCTACTCTGAAGTTTGGATCAGGGATTATAATACATTCATAGAACTGGCATTGGAACTGCATGATCAGGAAGTTGTTAAAGAAAATTTACTGATATTCTTTCGGTTTCAAAGCGATGAGGGCGGAATTGTTGATGGTTTTATCCCGCGTGCTGAAGACGAAGAGGGCGGATATGATTATATCTATTCAGATCTTGAACCGGACCGCATGGCACACAAAAATACAGTGGAAACGGATCATGAATCCTCGTTGATACAAGCGGTTTATAAATATGTAAACAGATCGGGTGATTACACTATTTTAGATGAAACTGTGGGGGAGATGACCGTCGCAGAACGAATGCTATTCGCTGTCGACTTTCTGATGAATGAGCGATTCAGTGAGGAGTATGACTTAATCTGGGGAGCAACCACTGCCGATTGGGGAGATGTACAGCCTGAACACGAGTGGGGAGTATTCCTTACAGAAGATACTCACTATGCAGTGGATGTTTATGATAATGCCATGTTTTTGATCGCACTTCAGAACCTTGCTGAAATGTTGCCTGGAGAAGCAGACGCATTGATGGAAATTCACGAGAGCATTTCTGTAAATGTTATGAATCATCTTTGGGAAGAAGAAAATCAACAATTTGTACCACATCGCTACCTGGATGATTCGCCATTCCCGGATGATTTTAATGAAGATGAAATTTACCAGCACGGAGGCACGGCAGTTGCAATTGAAGCAGGACTGCTTACTGAAGATCAAGTCTATGATGCTTTGCAGCGAATGAGGGAGAATGTAGAGGCAGCAAATGCCGCCACTATAGGATTAACACTCTACCCGCCCTACCCTGAAGGCTTTTTCATGAATGAAGGGATGTATCCGTACGGCTACCAAAACGGCGGGGACTGGACATGGTTTGGCGGTCGTATGATTCAGCAGCTCATCCGTTACGGATTTGTACAAGAAGCTTATGAAGAAGCCGTCCCCATGTTCGAAAGAGTTGTAGAAAACGATGGTTTTTATGAATGGTACACTCCAAGTAATGAGCCGATGGGTTCAGGAACATTCAGAGGATCGGCGGGAGTACTTTACACCTCGATCGAAATGTTTGAAGAGTGGGCTGCAAATCAATAAACCGAAAATTCAAATTGAACCCTCCCGTCAGACCGCTGTGGTTGCGGTAAGACGGATTTATGAAGCCTTAGGGTATCCGTCTGACGGCAAAATCAGCCGTCTGACGTGTTATGAAGAACTCCCGATTTTAATACAATAACAATATGAAAAAAATCAAATATTTAATCCTGTATTGTGTACTGTTTGCTTTTCCAACAATACTACTTGCTATAAATACCTCAGAACGTAATGCGGTTCTTATTACTCAAGCTCATCATGAGGTTATTTGGAGTATCGGAGAGAAAGACAACTTAGCTGATGAATTTGCGCTGGCTCCTGATGGCTTTGAGGATTTTAAATATGAGGATTTTGGCTATGAGGATAATTTTTTTGCAATCGGTTTTCACGATGAGAAAGAAGATATACCCTATGTTTTGCCGGGTCCCGTTGACACTTGGGGAGGTACGTGGCCTACATCCGGATGGCGAAGTAACTCGGTAAATATTCTGTTTTCTGCTGATGAAGAGCCGGAGAACGGCAACTATACTCTCTACATTGAACTGGCTGACTTCGCAAAAGAGTTTTTACCTGTAGTGAAAGTTCACATTAACGGTCAGGAGGTGCGATACGCACTTCAAGCAGAGGGTTATAGCCGGGAATCACAACGTTCGCCTGCAAGAAATGAGGAATTTATTAATGAAGAGGCTTTAAGAGGCGAAGATGCTGATGCCACACCAACCACAATATCAATTCCAATTGATCAAAATGTGATACAACAGGATGGAAATGAGATAAACATTACCATCCTGGAAGGTTCGTGGATTAAATTCGACCAGGTTCGATTAGAGGGACCCGAACTAAAATTGCGCAACGTAGAAAAGCTATTTGTGAGAGATGTAAGGCCGGCCGAATACCAGGTCGTAAAAGGCCAGGATGAATTTCAACCGCTGTTGGTAAAAACGGAGCACTTTGAAGGATCCCCGCTATTGAGTGTAGAACTGGACGGAGAACAAATTTTTGAAGAAACTGTTGAGATGGGCCAATACGATTTTGAAGTACTGATGCCCGCAGTATCGCAAGAAATGAGAAGTGAGTATGCAATTTTAATAGATGGCCGGGAGTTAGAATCGGGCTCGGTCGAACGATCACCTCAGCAGGTTCAAGCACTCTCGGACTATGTAGATACAAGGATGGGAGCGGCCCATGCCCGCTGGATGTACGCACCGGGCCCCTGGATGCCATTCAGCATGGTGAAACTTTCTCCCATTAATCAAAACTCGGGGTGGCAGGCAGGGTATGATTCGATATTTGAAAGTGTTGGAGCTTTCAGCCATATCCATGAGTGGACGATGGCCGGTCTTGGAGTATTTCCGACAAACGGGCGGTTACAAACACAGATCGGGGATGAGTTAAAACCGGATTCAGGGTACCGTTCACGGATCGATAAAAAAAGTGAGGAAGCCCCTATCGGTTACTATAAAGTGAACTTAACCGACTACGACATTCAAGCTGAACTCACCGCAACGACCCGAAGCAGTTTGATGCGTTTTACGTTTCCCGAGGAACGAGACAGTGCGCGGGTGTTGATTGATTTCCATATCCCGGCAGAGTACGATTATGTTCTTAAAGAGGTAAACGTCAGGAAAGTCTCTGACTACCGGTTAGAGGGGTATTCCGATCAGTTTTCAGGTCGTGTTTGGAGTAGTGATGCACAACAGGATTACACGGTTCACTTTGTTATGGAATTCGATCAGCCAATCCTTTCCATGGGTGGATGGGTTGAGGATGAAATTGTTGAAGGCGACCAGCTTACGGCAAAAGATATCACAGATGCCGGCTTGTTTATCTATTTTGATCATAAAGAAGAACCGGTGGTACAGGTTCGCACAGGAATTAGCCTGGTGAGTATTGAGAATGCCGCTCAGAATTTGGAGACTGAGATGAGCGAACCGTTCGGATGGGATTTTGAAGCCGTGAGACAACACCAGGTGGATACCTGGAACGAGTTAATGAGCAGAGTGCTCATCAGCACAAATAACCGCCTGGAGAAAAAGAGATTTTACAATACAGTTTACCGTTCTCTGAGCACAAGGAATACCTGGAGTGATGTGAATGGGGAGTGGCGTGGAACGGATGGCTCTGTTCACAAGCTGATGGATCCTGATCATGTTGCGTTGGGATGTGATGCATTTTGGAATACATTCTGGAACCTAAACCAGTTTTGGAACCTTGTCACACCGGAGTGGAGCAGCCGTTGGGTGAATTCACAGTTGGCTATGTATGATGCATACGGATGGTTAGCCAAAGGCCCGGCCGGTATGAACTATATACCGGTGATGGTTGCTGAGCACGAAATTCCACTCATCACCGGGGCTTACCAGATGGGGATACGGGATTTTGATGCAGATAAAGCACTCGAAGCTGCCGTGAAAATGCAGAACACTCCGGCTCAAAAAGTGCATGACGGATTTGCCGGCAACAGGGATCTTACCGTTTACCTTGAACACGAGTATGTTCCATACGATAAGGGACGTTTCTCCAACTCAATGGAATACTCATTCGATGACTGGACGGTGGGGCAGCTTGCCAAAGCGATAGGAAAGAGTGATGTCTATGAAACCTTTAATGACCGCGGATACTGGTGGAAAAATGCCATTTCCGACACAGGTTTTGCCCACATGAGGGACAGTGACGGAAATTGGCTCGAGGATTTTGACCCATTTGCGTCCGGGGCAAATCACCACTATGTGGAAGGCAATGCCTGGCAGCTGACCCATTTTGTTCCGCAGGATGTAACCGAACTTATCCATTACATCGGGAAAGAACGGTTTGTAGACAACCTGATCTGGGGATTTGAAAAAAGTTATCCTCTGCGGTTTAATGCTGTCAATGATCAATATTGGGACATCCCGGTAGACCAGGGAAATCAACAGTCTTTACATTTCTCTTTTCTTTTCAACTGGGCAGGCAAACCGTGGCTCACTCAAAAATGGAGCCGGGCTGTTATGGAAAGATTTTACGGGTTTGGGGTTGGAAACGCCTACCTGGGAGATGAAGACCAGGGACAATTAAGTGCCTGGTTTGTGATGGCATCTATCGGTCTTTTCCAAACAGACGGCGGTACGCGCGTGGACCCAATCTATGAAATTGCAAGTCCTCTATTTGAACGGGTAGAGATTGACCTTGGGGGCATGTACGGCCGGGGTGAAACATTTGTCATAGAAGCGAAGAACGCATCAAGAAATAACAAGTATGTACAGAGTGCAACACTCAATGGACAAGAATTAGACACCTTTTACTTTGATGCATCGGAATTACTGAAAGGGGGATCGCTCATTCTTGAAATGGGACCGGAGCCAAATAAAGAGTGGGGAGTTATTGAAAGTGAATAACTTTTTTGAGAAGAGCACTCGATTTTCAGATAGCTTGTACCGAACAGCCGTAGATACAACCAAATACAGTAAAGCGATAGTGGTTTACCCGATATCAAGATTCAACCATTCACACAATGGTTGGTGAGAAAAGTATGAAAATGGTTCTCAAACAAATACATACATAAACAGATGAAGCTCAGCCTGTTCATTTTCAGTGGATTGATGTTCATATTTTCTGCAGATCAAAGCAGAGAGAATAAAATACTTGCAGAGAAAATTCTGACAGATACTACGATATCTAAAGTGGATGGCATGGCCCGTAACCTGATGAAAAAAGGGTTTTATGCGGGTTCAGGGTATCAAATGGTGTGGTCTCGCGACTTGAATACATTTATCGAGCTGTCGTGTGAGGAATATGATAATAGCGTGATTCGAGAAAACCTCTTGATGTTTTTCCACTTTCAACAGGAGAATGGAGAGATGCTGGATGGATATGTCCGCAAGGAAGGATTTACCTGGGGCGATCCGCATCCGTATGAGTCGGCTACGGCACCCAATCATATTGGCTTTAAAAATACGGTTGAGTCTGACCAGGAAACATCACTCATCCAGGCCATTTATAAATACGTCGACAAAACCGGCGATACAGATATATTGAACGAAACAGTAGCAGGAAATACGGTTTATAATCGTTTAAAAGGGTCGGTGGATTTTTTACTGGATGAGAGATATTCAGGAAAGTATGGCCTGATTATCGGCGCTACCACGTTCGATTGGGGAGATATTCAAGTTGAAGGCGGTGCAATTGTTGATGTGGATGAATTAACACATTGGAGTATTGATGTCTATGACAACGCCATGCTGGCTATTGCCGCTCAAAATATGGCTGAGCTAAGCCCTGAAGAGGACAAAGAATATTGGAAGGGATTAAATACACAACTGATCATAAATATTCGAAAGCACCTGTGGGATGGCGATAGTCAAAAATTTATTCCCCATATCTATATCGACGGCTCGCCGTTTCCGGACGATTTCGATGAAAACGAAATCCATTACCACGGCGGAACAGCAGTCGCTATTGAGGCCGGTGTTCTAAGCCGTGATGAAATTGCCAAAGTCGCTCAACAGATGAAAAAAAATGTTGAGTTGGCAGGTGCTCCTTCAATAGGATTAACACTCTATCCCGCCTATCCTTCAAACGTTTTGGGTGAAAATGTTTCGGCTCCTTACGAATACCAAAATGGGGGCGACTGGACCTGGTTTGGTGGCAGAATGATTCAGCAGTTGATCAAACATGGCTTTGTAGAGGAAGCCTACGAACTTTCGCAGCCGATGTTGGAAAGAGTGATCGAAAATGATGGGTTTTATGAATGGTATAGAATGGATGGGACTCCGGCCGGTTCGGCAGAATTCAAAGGCTCGGCGGGAGTACTTGGAAAAGCGATTCAAATGTTTAACCAGTGGGCAAATGAAAATAAATAATTGGTATGATCTCTGCTCGCTGGCCTGCTCCAATAATTAAGGTACAATGATATGCTTATAAGTAATACGATGAAGGTGGATGAACTCTCGGATATGAAATCCTTGCCCGTAAAATCAGTTCTAAAATTCGTTATCCTGCTTTTCTGTTTAGCTCTTTTGAATCTGCAGACTCTTTCGGCCCAGTCAGAGCGGTTTAGTGATTATGTAGATCCGGTGATCGGCTCAGCCCATTCACGCTGGTTTTTTTATACACCGGCAGCTAATCCATTTGGAATGGCTAAGCCCTCTGCAAGTACGGACGGCCATTATGGGAATCCATCCGGCTGGGAAGCTGTGGGATACGATCCGCGTCACGAATCGATAGAAAGTTTTGTGAATTTTCGGGAATTCCAGATTGGAGGCGTTGCATTGATGGCAACCACAGGAGATTTGATCACAATTCCGGGTGATCTGGAAGAACCTGACAGTGGATACCGATCTCGATTTTCTAAAGAAAATGAAGTTGACAGCCCCGGATATTATCGTGTTATCCTTGATGATTACGATATCAGAGCAGAATTGACCTCTACTCCGCGGGTTGCTTTCCATCGTTATACATTTCCTGAATCGGATCGGTCACATCTGCTGTTTGATATCGGTAACAGGCAGGGAGAGAGTGGTGAAGTGATCGATGCCGTAGTACGAAAAGTGTCGGATCGTGAATTTGAAGGGTTTGTGATTACACTTCCTGAGTATGTTAAAAACTATCAAACCGGGGCCACGGTAGCGATGTATTTTGTGGCACGGCTGGACAAAACACCGGATTCATTTGGGACTTTTTTGAATGAGAAGAGGAATCCGGGGCAGGAATCCGTCCAGGGAAAAGGGGCCGGCATGTATGTCACTTTTCAAACAGATGAACAGGAAAGTGTTACGGTAAAGCTGGGATTGTCGTACACCAGCACGGAGCAGGCCAGGCTGAATCTTGAGGCCGAAGCAGATGAGCTGACATTTCAAGAAGCCCGGAAACAGTCGGAAGAGAAATGGGAATCGATGTTGGGCAGAATTGCCGTTGAAGGAGGCTCAAAAGAGGATAAAGTCAAGTTTTACACCGGCTTGTATCACGCGCTTTTGGGACGTGGATTGGCCAGTGATGTAAGTGGAACTTATCGGAAAAACGATCATAGTATTGGTCAGATCCCATTAGATGAGAGTGGCAACCCATTATATCACCACTATAATACCGACGCTGTATGGGGTGCATTCTGGAACCTGGGCACCCTTTGGGCGATGGCTTATCCGGACTACCTCAGCGAATACCTGAATACTCATATCGACTTTTTTGAAGAAACAGGCTGGCTGTCTGATGGCATGGCAGCTTTTAAATATGTGTCGGGGGTTGGGACAAATTTTGTAGGGCAGTTTATCGCATCCGGATATAACAGGGGCATTCAGGGACTGGATACTGCAGCAGCGTGGGAAGCCGTTCGCGGAAATGAGCTTGGCTGGATCAATCGGCCTTATGGTGCAGGGAAAAGGGACGTGAAAGCGTTTCTTGAGCGTGGCTATGTACCGTTCGAGAATACCGGTGAGTATTATTCCGGTTCCACGAATCGGTCCTCCCGGTTTGCGGCGTCACACACGATGGAGTACAGCTTTAGTGCCTATGCGGCTGCTCAAATGGCAAAATCGCTGGGCAAGTCTGATGATTACGAAAGGCTTATGGATCTGTCACACGGCTGGAAAATACTTTATGATGACGATACAGGATATATCCGGCCACGTGATCTGGATGGGAATTTTATAGATAACTTTGATCCGTCTGAACCGTGGAGAGGTTTCCAGGAAGGGAATGCATATCAATATACATTTTATGTTCCGCATGACCCGGAAGGATTGGTGGAAAAAATTGGTGAAGATACCTTTAATGAACGACTGAATAACCTCTTTGAAATGGCTGAAAAAGTAAATTTTTCAAGCAGTGAAGAGATCGATGCATTTGCCGGAGTGGGCGGGGTTTATAACCATGGAAATCAACCCAGCCTGCACATCTCCTGGCTTTTTAATTATTCAGGAAGCCCATGGCTCACACAAAAATGGGTTCGGGAAATCAGCGATTCATTTTACGGAACAGAACCCATTCGGGGATACGGTTTGGGCCAGGATGAGGACCAGGGACAGTTGGGAGCTTGGTTTGTTCTTGCCGGAATGGGCCTGTTTGATGTAGCGGGTGGGAGTGACCAAGAGCCCACACTGCAGTTATCACTGCCCATGTTTGAAAGAGTTCGGATTAAACTCAATCCGGACCATTTTCGCGGGGATGAATTTGTGATCACGGTTGATGGTGATCCCTCAAACCATAAATATATTCGTTCCGCTGTTTTGAATGGAGAGGCATTGAATTCGATTCATTTTCCCTGGGATACCTTTATTAATGGAGGACATTTACATCTTGAATCTTCGCCAAATGCAGTAAAAAGTTGGGGGTTGGATTAATAAGATTTGGAAAATCAAATTCAATAAATCAGGAATAGATATTTGATGACTTCAAATTAAATACATATCAATTTTGGCAAGATTGAAATATAGATGCTTACAGAAACTATAAGTTGAGTCTTTAGAAGAATATTGTCGCATCATAACCCATGTGGCAGATAACACCGGATCCCGGGCATAGAAGGTGCCCGGGATTTTTTAATTATGTATAATAAAGATGTCGATATCAACCTGGGAATGAATATCATACAAAGTACAGATCTTGGATAGAGTCATAATTACATGGATTACTTTGGTTGAGAATTGATTATACATCATTCATCTAAATACAAGAGTCATGATTGATACGGGCTTAAATGGAAAAACTGTGATTGTAACAGGTGCCAATCATGGGATTGGTGCTGCTATAGCGATCGCTTTTGCAAGGGAAGGGGCGAAAGTGTTGATTACTTATCTTCGACAGCCCCCCGAACTGTACGGTGAAACGAAAGAAAGCGTAGAAGAAGCCACTGCTCCGGGCAGTTCATATTATTGCCGTGAGATAGGGCAAACTGCGGATTGGGTTGCTGAAAAGATTAGTAGCCTGGGAGGAGAATGCATGACGTTGGAAGCGGATTTAGCGGAACCAGACAATATTCCGAAACTGTTTGACCGGGTTGAGGATGCATGGGGGAGGGTCGATATTATTGTAAACAATGCCGCATTCGACAAACCTGATACGTTTTTATCTGAAAAAGCTTTAGAAAAAGATCCTGTTTTTGCCGAAGAATATTTTCTGAAAACCTTATCTGCCGATACCCATGACACACATTTTCATGTCAACAGCAGAGCAGTTGCCCTTATGATGGCCGAATTTGCAAAACGGCATATCGCGAGTGATGGACAGTGGGGACGCATTATCAATATTACAACAGACGGAGCTCGTTGTCACGCTTCTAATGTCTCCTATGGTGCGAGTAAATTTGCCATAGAAAGCTACGCACGTTCAGCTGCAACGGAGCTGGGACCGTATGGAATCACTGTTAATGTTGTTTCTCCGGGTGCAGTTCAGACCGGGTGGATGCCAGCTGAAATGGAAAAGGAGCTTGCAGAAACCTACCCACTTCGCCGAATCGGACAGCCGGTAGATATTGCAAAGGCAGTACTCTTTTTTGCATCCGATCAGGCTGAATGGATTACGGGACAAGTACTGCAGGTAGGCGGTGGAAATCGTATGTAGTTAGCATCGGTTATCTCATTCGATGTGAAATAGGGTATTTTTTCTTTTCGTTAATGATACACCTCAGTCTTACGTAAGTTCGTAAAATTAACACGAACTAAAGCTTTACGAAAAAATACCATGTCTGTTGAGAGGCTGATTACCAGCCCCCGCCGGCACCGCCGCCACCGGATCCAAAACCTCCGCCGCCGCTGAAGCCGCCGAAACCGCCACCACCGCCACCACCGCTGAATCCGCCTCCGCTGAAACCACCGCCGCCCCAAACAATTCCGTTTGAACCGAGTGTGTGTCGGCCTCGCCTGCCACCGCCTCTACCGCCGCCACTGGCGCGTACAAGTGTGTAGATAACGATGAAGATGATGACAATGACAATAAAACTGAAATTGCCTGAATCTTCATTTGTAGCACGATCAACAGCATCGTATTCGCCGGCACCAAGCTGCATCAGAACCGATGTTGCTCTCTCTAAGCCGGTGTAAAAATTTCCCTGTTGGAAATTGGGTCGCATGATTTCATCTACAATGCGGCCTGCCTGCAAGTCAGTTATAGCACCTTCAAGGCCATAGCCAACTTCAATCTGCATTTCGCGCTCGTTGGGCGCTACCAAAATTAAGACTCCATTTTGGCGCTCACCTTCCCACATTCTCCATTCATTGAAGATGGTTGTGGCCACCTCTTCGCGCGGAATCCCCTGAAGACTCTCTACAATAGCAATGGCAATAACATTGGAGGTGGTATCCCGGTAGGTTCTCAGCTTGTTTTCAAGGTTCTGCACCTCTCTTTGCCCCAGAAGATTGGCAAAATCATTCACGTGCCCGGTTGGATCCGGAAAATCCTGGGCAGATAATGGGGTTGCGATTAGAAGTGTGAGTAGAACTATTTTTAAACGGGTCAACATGGGTTTAGTCATCATCCCTGTTATCCTCAAATGTAATTTCATTATCCAATTCGTTGGGATCGGCACCGTCACTGGGAAAGAATTGTTTTAACTTTTTACCAATGTCCCCAACAACAGATTCAATACCTTTTTCAAAATTTCCCTGTTTAAATTCACCGATTAGTTTATCGATCTCATCCTGCCAAAAATTATTTTCAACCTGCTGGCTGATTCCTTCATCGCCAAATATGGCAACCTTTCTATCTTTCGTGGCGATATAGAGTATGACTCCATTCCTGGCTTCCGTTTCGTGCATTTCCAGTTGGCCGAAAATTGTTTTCGCACGTTCAACCGGATCTTTTTTGCATTTAGCTTCGATATGAATCCGAATCTCGCCGGTGGTAAACTCTTCGGCCTCGGCAATCGCCTGTACTATTTTTTCTTCGTCCTGTTCAGATAAAAATTCTCTGGCTGGCATAATTCGCTGGGCTTAATCGAATGAGACTTCTGGTGCGTTTTCGGCTCCTTCGGTGGCTTCGAAATAATACTTGCGATCAAAACCTAAAAGGCCGGCAAACAGGCTTGCCGGGAATCTGCGAATAGATGTATTGTATTGTTGTGCGGCCTGGTTAAATCGCATTCTTTCGGTAGCAATGCGGTTTTCCGTTCCTTCGAGCTGATTTTGAAGATCCCGGAAATTCTGCGTGGCCGTCAATTCAGGGTAGCGTTCCACGCTCACCAATAGCCTTGAAAGTGCACTTCCGAGTTGTCCCTGAACCTGCTCAAATTGGCGAATCGTTGATTCATTACTCAATTGAGACGGATCTATCTTAATAGATGTGGCACGACTCCTTGCTTCGATCACATTTGTGAGGGTTTCCTGTTCAAAATCGGCGGCACCCTGAACGGTGTTTACAAGGTTTGGAACAAGGTCAGCCCGCCGTTGATATTGATTTTCAACCTGTGCCCACGCCTGGTTTACAGTCTCTTCCTGTTCCACAAGGCTGTTATTTACACTGATTCCGTAAAAGGCCAGCAAAACCGCAACCCCGATTGCAATCCAAACTTTAATATTCATTTGAGTAATTTATTTTTTTTGAAGATTTAAACAACACGAATATACGAAAGATCCTCCGAATGGGTTCAAGATCTAACCTCTATTACACATTAATATTTTGTAAAGATGAGTGAAGATGTCATTAATATCAAAGAAATTCCTTCGGATTTTTCCTGATACTTGGGCTCAGAACATGTATCATTAAGGAGCTTATAACAGGCAGTAGAATACTTAATTACCTTATAAAGAAAATTTCGTAAATGAATCCAAACTTTGTCTTTTTTGATCTTGATAATACACTTCTCAATCACGATTCCGCAGAAGCAGCAGCTCAAAACGACCTGTATGAATCAACTCCGGAACTACAAGAGGTATCGCAGGATGAGTGGCTGAGTACTTATAAATCAGTCAACCATAAGCTCTGGTTGCAATACCAGGAAGGTAAGATCGACCGGCATGGCCTGCAGATTTCCCGTTTTCATGACACGATGGATAAACTCGAACTTTCCACGGATAGAAGTGAAGAGATTGGATACAATTATATGCAGTTCTATCAAAATCACTGGAGCTGGGTTGAAGGTGCCCGGGAAGCATTAGAAAAAGTTGTGGAGAAACATCCGGTAGGGATTGTAACTAACGGATTTCTCGAAACCCAGCAGATGAAGATTCAGAAAATGGGGCTCGACCAATACACCAATCTTTTTGTGATTACGGAAGAGATCGGTGTGATGAAACCGCATCAAAAAGTATTTGATGTGGCAACGGAGAGGGCAGGGGTTGACCGTGAATCTATCTTATATGTCGGTGATTCCTACTCCTCGGATATTGTAGGCGGCAGAAATGCCGGCTGGAACACGGCCTGGTTTACAATGTTTGTCTCAGAAATTGAAGAAGACCAAACTGCCGATTTCCAGTTCGACCAATTCCCGATGCTTACGAATTATTTGAATGGAAGTGGGAAAGGTACTTGAGAAATGGTATTTTTTCTTTGAGAAATTCAGACGATTGCAATTCACAAAAAAAGTGAATGATCATAGTTTTATAGCCAACACAAAAAAACCATTTCTTTCTTCTTAGTGATACTATAAACTCTGCGACCCCGACTTCTCGGGAGGACTCTCGCAGGTTTTCCTTAAATAACAAAGATTCGAAGCTCATCTTTTTGTAGTTTTAGTACCAATCCAACCATCCCAAAAATTTAACAAATCTGATGTCACAGACGACGTTGCAAGAACCAGAAGTTAACCTTGAATTAGCAATCGATCACGGCCTCACGGAAGATGAGTACGAGATGATTAAAGACTATCTCGGTCGAACCCCGACTTTTACTGAATTGGGAGTTTATTCCGTGATGTGGAGTGAGCACTGTTCATATAAAAATTCCATCCTCGAGATCAAGAAACTACCCCGCGAAGGCGATCAGCTTCTGGTCGGGGCAGGAGAGGAAAATGCCGGTTTGGTTGATATTGGAGACGGGCTGGCCTGCGCCTTCAAGATTGAAAGTCATAATCATCCCTCAGCTATTGAACCGTATGAGGGTGCTGCAACAGGAGTCGGGGGAATTCATCGTGATATTTTTACAATGGGTGCCCGGCCAGTCGCGTCACTCAACTCCCTGCGATTTGGTGACATGGAAAATCCGCGTGTTCGATATTTGCTGGATGGCGTGGTTCGAGGTATTTCGGATTATGGAAATTCATTCGGAATCCCGATGGTAGGCGGAGAGATCTACTTTGATGAAGCCTACGAAGGAAACCCGCTCGTCAATGCGATGAGTGTGGGGATTGTAAAAGTGGGAGAGACTGCATCAGCCATTGCAGAAGGAATTGGAAACCCGGTGCTGATTGTAGGATCAAGTACAGGACGGGATGGAATTCACGGGGCCACATTTGCCTCAGAAGATATCAGCGAAGAAAGTGAAGCGAAGCGTCCAAGTGTTCAGGTAGGTGATCCATTTACCGAAAAACTGCTCCTCGAAGCCAGCCTTGAAGCGTTGAAAACCGGCGCTATAGTTGGGATGCAAGATATGGGAGCAGCGGGTATTGCTTGCTCCTCTTCAGAAATGACAGCCAAAGGCGGACTGGGAATGAATATGGATTTGGATAAAATTCCGATGCGGGAAGAGGGTATGACTTCGTATGAAATATTGCTCAGTGAAAGCCAGGAACGAATGCTGATTGTCGCAGAAAAAGGCAGGGAGCAGGAAATTATCGACGTGTATGAAAAATGGGATCTGAACGCCGTAGTTTGCGGCGAGGTTGTGGAAGGCGATCGTGTAACTTACTGGAAGGATGGTGAAGTCAAAGCGGATATGCCTGCAGATTCACTGGTACTCGGTGGCGGAGCTCCACAGTATGTCCGCGAGGCGAAAAAACCCGAGTATCTGGATACTGTTCAAAATTTTGATACCGATACACTTCAGCACTCCGATGATTTTAAAACCATTCTGCTGGATCTGCTGAACGCACCAAATATTGCATCCAAACGGTGGGTGCATGAGCAATATGATACCACTGTTCGAACGAATACGGTAAACGCTCCGGGCGCTTCCGATTCAGGGTTGATACGAATCAAAGATTCAAAAAAAGGCCTTGCCGTGAAGACCGACTGCAACGGCCGGTATGTCTATCTGAATCCACGGAAAGGCGGACAGATTGCAGTTGCCGAATCAGCACGAAATGTGGTTTGCAGCGGAGCAAAACCTGTTGCGATTACGAATTGTCTCAACTTTGGGAACCCATACAAACCTGACGTGTATTGGACATTCAAAGAAGCACTGGGCGGAATGGGTGATGCCTGCAGGAAACTGAATACCCCGGTGACCGGAGGTAACGTGAGTTTCTATAACGAAAACCCGAAGGGAGCAATTTTTCCAACGCCGGTAATTGGGATGCTGGGTATCGTAGAGGATGTTGAAAAACATCGCATGACACCCGGCTTTAAAAACGACGGAGATGCCGTTCTTTACATCGGTGCCGAACGAAAGGGGCTTGGTGGAAGCGAGTACCTGAATACCATTCATCACTTAACAACCGGTGACACACCCGATATTGACCTGGACTTTGAAGCTATTTTGCAGGAATCATTGTTGGAGGCGATTAAGTCCGGTAACCTGAATGCCGTTCATGATATTTCGGATGGAGGCTTGGCAACGACACTTGCGGAGATGGCAATATTTGGAGCGAAGGGAGCTGATGTTTCTATCGATGATTTTGCCGGATCACTCCATGAAATTCTTTTCAGTGAGGCTCAGTCAGGTGCTGTGATCTCTTGTGACCCCGAAAAGGTTGAGGCTGTTTCAGATCACTTTAAGAAATTCAATATCCCTGTTCACGAGTTTGGCACAGTAGGCGGCTCAGAGCTTACAATTAACGATGTGGTTTCAATTCAAATTTCAGAGATGAGCAACCGGTACGAGGGAGCGATCCCGAAAGCGATGGAAGTGTAGATTCTGCCGACTCTTACAGGTAAAGTCTTTTATTGGATATAGCCATTGCTGCTAATTTGGGTACTGTAAACTTCTTTTCAATGAAATCGGTTGGATTCATGCCCGTAATTTTTCTGAAATCACGGATCATATGACTTTGATCAAAAAACCCCATTTCATATGTAATTTCCGTCAGGTTCATCGGGGAAAATAGAATACGGTTTAACAAAAAATTAAAACGTATCACCTTTGAATACTCTTTTGGGGTGTAACCCGTGTAATGTTTGAAATTTTTTTCAAGGGTTGATTTATGTACCTGTAGCTCTCCACAAAAATTTTTGATTCCAACCTTGCCTTTCGATTGAATGGTTTGATCAATAAATCGGGTAACTATTGCATTGGCAGAAGGCTCAATTTGTTTTTGAGATAGCCAACCAGTCAAACGACGAATGATTTCAGCTTCCGAACTCTTTTTAGAGATTTGGGACATCACAAGGTCGGCGAGTTCCGGCATGATTTCATAGAGTGGATAAGCGGGCCGGTCCAATTCACCCAGGGTTACACCGGTTAACGCCTGGATAGCTTCCGGCCTGAACCGAACAGCAAGACATGTAGTGTAGGGTTCTTGATAAACTTTCACAGCTCGCTGAAATGGAGTTACAAAACTACACTGGTCTACCAGGTATTTAGTACTGTTTTCCTCATCCTCTCTAAGGTAATGACCGTTCAGCATAAAAATAGCATCGGCGCCGCCATCGGGAATAATGAAATCGTACTCTTGTTGGAAATCGTCAGGGTGAAGTGTATTCGTCCAGAAACACTCTACAAGATGTGAAATCTCTTTAGGTGGCCAGTATTCTTTATAATCCATTACAAGATTGATCTTTTAGGACTAACTATTACGCCGAACAACAGCTGTTTAGTGGTCAGTTCAATTGCCGTACGATCAATCTATAAAAAATGAATTAAAGTATTGAGACTTCTTGAAAAGAGCATACAAAACGCTTTGAGTCTATCTTGTACCGGTCTCTTTTTCAGGCAGAGAACGCAGATAGGTATAGAGCCCTTCTAACTCTTCGTCTGTCATTGCCCCCAGCATTTGCCACGGCATATATGGCTGGGTAAGTTCCAGGCCCTCAGGCGTCACACCTGACTCCATGGTTGTTTTGAAGTCTTCGAGCGTCCAGTTACCGATATTTCCGGCAGGAGTGATATTGGGAGCTTCCGGCCATTCTGGTGGTACGCCCGGGATCGCTCCGCCGGCAAACCCCGCTCCATGGCATCCTGTACAAGTTACAGCCAGGTATTCACCCATTTCTACAGGAGATCTGTTTTCAACAGGATCAGGTATCGGTTTGCTGTGATCAATCATTCGTGCGGGTATAAGATGCATGCCTCCGTACATATAAAGGAAACGAGCAACCATGCCCACTTCGGTTTCCGGTTGAACGTTATCTACGGGTTCTAAACTCCGGATGTATGAGATTAACGCTGAAAGATCGCTTCTGTCAATTGGATTATATTCGTGGGATGGCATAAAAATGGCCGGTTTACCATCTTTGTTGACACCATTTCGAATGGCTCTTACCATATCTTCATTGGTGTACTCCCGGCCAATTCCACCCTCACCGTCAGTCAGGTTCGTCGCAATAAGTAATCCTATGGCAGGATCATCAATAAAAACTTGTCCGCTTAATCCTTCACCATGGCATTCAATACAGCCGCGGATCGTTGCAACGTGCTCACCGTGAGCAACCACAGAGGAATCGGTCGAAACTTCAACTGTTTCAGCTTCTATTTGGTAGGTTTCATTGAAATGTCGTTCTGAAATGAAATATGTGACAGCAATAAAAATAAGTAATAGTGCCACAATTGTTCCCAATAGTATCCCAGCCCATTTTAAAATCTTCATTATACTTCCCCCCAATATTATTTTTTAAAACCAATAGAATTAGAGCGATAGTAATAACAAGAATTTAAAGATACAAGGGTCCAAATACTTTTAACTCATATTTATATAGAATCCAAATAACCCTCTTTTGCAAGCATTTTGCCGGTTTCATTGTAGGCATCCTTTTCTTCAGGAGCCCATGTTCCGAGTCCGTCTACGTAGCGGTTGTACATACAGAATGCAGCAGCAATTAAAACTGTATCATGAATTTCCCTGTCGGTTGCTCCTTTGGCTTTGGCTTCTTCAATATCCTTTTCGGATACTTTATTTCCCAGTATTTGTACCTTTTTAGCAATATTCAGCAGCATTCGGAGTTTGGGTGAGATCTCCGTATTCCGGAAGTTTTTCTTGATGTCATCAAGCAGATCAAGATTTCCGTCAAGGTGATGTGCAGCCGCCGCTCCATGAGAAGAGTGGCAAAAATGACATTCATTTTGATGAGATACATAAGATGCTATCATCTCCCGCTCTGCCGAAGACAGTGTAGAAGGGCCCCTTAAAAGTATTTCTGCTAATTCGTTGAGGGGTTTTGCAGTTTCAGGCCGGTATTTCATCAAACCGATAATTCCCGGAAGATTATTTTTAAGATCAATATAAGCCATGGTTCGTAACTTGTTCGTGACATGTTATTTAGAAGCAAGAAACGTAATTAAGAGTTTCCAATCAAATAAATTACCGTCAGTTCGAGATAATGATGAATTAAATGATTGAATTCGTCGCATTGAGCCTGCCCCGACCAAAAGCGACCGGAACTTCGCCTGTCTGCCGACAATGCAGACTCAAAATGAAGATTTTCAATAAACTTGTATCAAGCTGACGTTCAATTATGAAAGCTAAAGGGTTTGAAGGTAATTCCAGATCAGATCGAACTCTTCATCGGTAAGTTGGCCAAATGCAGGCCATGGCATGTACTGCTCGTCGAGATGGCGCCCATCGGGTGTGACCCCGTTTTTCATCGCTGTTTTGAATTGGTCTTTAGTCCAATCGCCCAAGGGCCCCGATGCGGTGAGATCCGGTGCCTCAGGCCAATAGGGTGGAGCTCCCGGAACAGGGCCTCCTTCCAAATGATGCCCATGGCAACCCACGCATGAACTGGCAAGGTAGCGGCCTTTTTCGTAAACATCGGTAGAGTCAATTTGAGGAAATTCCACCGGCCTTTGTATCAGATTGGCGGGAAACAAACCCAACTCCCTGTTCAGGAAATAGTAGAACCGAATAGGGAAGTTCAAACGGGTTGCAGGCAGATCTCTGTTTACAGGAGGTAAATGCCTTAAATAAGCTACCAATGATTCAATATCTCGCTTATGTATTACGCGAAACTTGTGGGAAGGCATCAATACAACAGATTGTCCATTTGGTTTTACGCCTTCGCGGATTACCCGCACAATATCCTCACCGGTGTATCCTTCAAGTGCACTTCCGTTTCCGGTCGTTAAATTCGGAGCAACGATTGTACCCGTAAGAACACCTGATTCTACGATTTTTCCTCCAGCGTTATCCCCATGGCAGTCCACACATCCCCGAATGGTAAAAATTCTTCTGCCGTGTTCAACAGACAGAGAATCATTCGGAATATCGATATCGTACTCAGTCAGTGGATAAGTTCGCTGACGATCTGATTCCGTATGCAGGTAAATAACTGTAAAGATTAGAACAATAACGGTTGCCGGAATTGCAACGAGCTGAATAGGAAAAGATGTCTGTTTCTCTTGTGAATCAGGCATATACGTCGATGTTTCTCAACAGCTTAAAGCTTGGCAGTTTTCTTATCCAATATAGCTTTAAGACTTTCTCTTAAGATACCAATTCCCTCATCAATATGCTCTTTTTGAATAGTAAGAGGTGGCCGAAAACGCAGGGTTTTAGTACCGCAGCCAAGAATCATAAGCTGATTCTTCAGGCATTCTTTTTTAAGTGCATCACGAGATTCTTTGTCTGGCAGATCGATCGCACAAAATAAACCTTTGCCGCGAGGGTTGGAGATTTCTTCATACTCTTCGGCCAAATTGTTGAGATTCTCATGAAGATAACCTCCCATTGTTGATGCGTTTCTTACAAGTTGATCCTCCTCTATAACTTCAAGTATTCGATCGAACCGAACCATATCTACCAGGTTTCCACCCCATGTTGAATTGATTCGCGAGGATACGTGAAAGACGTTTGTATCGATATCATCAACTCTATTTGTTGCCAGTATTCCGCATACTTGTGCCTTTTTTCCAAAGGCAAGAATATCCGGTTTTACATAGTATTCATGAGCCCAGAACTTTCCTGTCAGTCCTACTCCGGTTTGTACCTCATCATAGATCAGGAGAGCTTCAAATTCATCTGCGAGGTCTCGTAACCCCTGGTGAAATTCAGGCCTGAAATGGTTATCCCCTCCTTCCCCCTGGATCGGTTCGAGGATAATACATGCAATTTCATCAGGATGCATCTCAAAGTAATTACGAGCCTGGTTTAACGCCACCTGCTCTTTCTCCTGAACAAGTGCATTTCGTGTTTCATTAAGCGGATATTCTACAGATGGGTTGGGTATCCGTGGCCAGTCAAATTTTGGGAAGTATTTTGTTTTATTTGGATCGGTATTGGTAAGAGACATTGTATAGCCGCTTCGCCCGTGAAACGCTTTTTCAAGATGCAGGACTTTGTGACCTTTTTCTTCCGTATACCCTTTTTCGAAATTTTTCTGAACCTTCCAGTCGAACGCTACTTTCAGAGCATTTTCTACAGCTAATGCTCCTCCGGATACAAAAAACGCATAGGGCATGTATTCAGGAATTCCCACTCTCGAAAATGTATCCACAAATTGAGCCATCTCCTCCGTATAGATATCAGAATTGGAAGGTTTGTTGATAGCAACCTCACCAAGTTTATTCACAAAATCAGGATCACCTGCAAGTTGGTCATGATTCATGCCAAGTGGATTAGAGGCAAAAAAGGTGAAAAAATCGAGATACTTTTTTCCCGAAACAGAATCGTGTAGATAGGCTCCCTTACTTTTTTGAAGGTCTAATACAATTTCGTAACCATCAGCCAGGATATGTTTATTTAGGGTAGACCGAACATTTTTTGGGTCTATGTGATGTTTCATACTCCAATAATAAATTAGATTCTCTTTTGAGCGTCTGCAGATAGAATAAGAAATTCCACTGTCCATTTACAACGATAGGATAAGTGGAATCTGATGATACTTTAGAGGTTCAAGTGTAACTTAAGTGATCATCAACACAAAATGTATGTTGCTTTTGGAAAACTATAAAAGAACTAGTTGAATTTCGATCCGGCAAGCTTAGAGATGTTCTTGCCCGGCAAATTCAAGTACAGTTTTCTTTATGATATCAACACACTCATCAAGTTGTTCCCTCGTCATAACCAACGGGGGTGCAAACCGAATAATATTACCATGCGTTGGTTTTGCAAGCAGTCCATTCTCTTTCAACCGAACACAGATATTCCATGCAGTGGAGCTCTCCGGACTATCGTTAATTTCGATGGCATTCAATAAGCCTTTTCCGCGAACTTCTTTTATCAGGTCGCATTCTTGCTTTAAATTATTCATCTCATCTCTGAAAAGCTTTCCGAGCTGCTTTGCATTGCTCATCAGGTCTTCATCCTGGACAACTTTGAGAGCCTCCACTGCAACCCTGGCAGCCAAAGGATTTCCTCCAAATGTGGATCCGTGCTGTCCCGGTTTAATTACATTCATAACCTCTTTATCAGCCAAAACAGCCGAGACAGGATAAACACCGCCGGAAAGCGCTTTACCAAGTACCAAAATATCCGGTTTTATGTAGGTTGAGGGTTGTCTTTCGCATTTTTGTTTACAATTACAATCCCCACAGACGGCAAGAAGGCTGCCGGTTCGGGCAATTCCCGTTTGAATTTCATCGGCTATAAAAAGAACATTATTTAACTCGCAAAGCGCTTTAGCCTTTTCAATATAGTCATCATCGGGTACCATGACTCCGGCTTCGCCCTGTATGGGTTCAACCAAAAAGCCTGCTACAGAATCATCTTGAAGTACCAATTCCAGTTGTTCAAGGTTATTGTATTCAACCTTAAGAAATCCGGGAGTGTAAGGCCCAAAATTTGTATTAGCCTCCGGGTTATTAGAGAATGAAATGATCGTTGTGGTACGCCCGTGAAAATTGTTACTGCAAACCGCAATTTTGGCTTTATTCGGCGATATCCCTTTGACTTCATAACCCCATTTCCGGCATATCTTTATTGCAGTTTCAACGGCCTCGGCTCCTGTGTTCATGGGAAGAACTTTATCAAACCCAAACAGCTCCGTGACATACTTCTCAAATTCGCCAAGTCTATTATTATAAAATGCCCGGGAGGTTAGAGTAAGAGTATCTGCCTGGTCTTTGAGTGCACCTATGATCCTGGGATGACAATGCCCCTGGTTTACGGCAGAGTAGGCGGAAAGAAAGTCGAAATATTGATTTCCCTCTGGGTCCCACACATATACACCCCGGCCTTTTGCAAGAACAACCGGCAGGGGA
This sequence comes from Rhodohalobacter sulfatireducens, assembly GCF_022012475.1. Lineage (GTDB taxonomy): Bacteria > Bacteroidota > Rhodothermia > Balneolales > Balneolaceae > Rhodohalobacter > Rhodohalobacter sulfatireducens. The sequence goes on along the minus strand of NZ_JAKLWS010000004.1, from coordinate 111,674 downwards.
TGGTAGTTATGAGCTCCGTAATTTTCTTCGAGAGTTATCGCTTCTTTTGAAGAAATCATAGGTATAAATGCATTATTAAGTAATAACAAACTATAAAGATACTAATTTAACATGCAGTGTTCGATACTAATTTTCAGATTATTTGGATGAGAATTAGCGCAATTGATTTGGTCATTGTGAGAAGAAATAAAGTGACCTTACAGAGGATGATCCCAACAGCCATCGGGAGAGTTCCAGTCAAAGTCGTCCGGGTTCTCCGTTCATGCTAAACAGATAGAAAGCTCTCGGCCGAAAATTGAAATGATACCATCCTGAAATCAACTCCATCCCTACAGATTTTTTACTACATTTCTGTGACTTCTAACTAAAACTTCATCCTATGACAATGCAAAATCGAAGATCATTTCTGAAAAAATCACTACTCGCACTACCGGCCGCGGGACTCATTCCCGGTTTAGCAAAAGGAAATTCAGATGAAACATCCTCGAGTGTAAAAAGAAACCCGATAGGGGTCTCTACCTACTCATTTTGGCGATTTGATGGACCGAAAGAGGAGACACCTATTGAATACTGTATCGACCAGGCAGCTGCGATGGGATTTGACGGGATTGAACTTCTGCTCATTCAAATGGAATCCGAAGAGAACAGTTACCTGCAGAAATTGAAGCAGCAAGCGTTTCACGCAGGTTTAGACTTAATGGGTTTTTCCACCCACCAGGGATTTGTATACCCGGATAGGGATAAAAGGCAAGAGGAAGTGGATAAAACAATTCACCAAATCGAGTTGGCCTACAACTTGGGTATTCCCACCATGCGATTGAACACGGGCCGATGGGGTACGATTGATTCGTTCGATGAATTGATGGCCAATAAAGGGATCGAACCGGTGCTCGAAGGATATACGGAAGACGAGGGATTTGAATGGGTGATTGATGCGATTGAACAGTGTATCCCTACCGCCGAAAAGTGTGGTGTAACGCTAGGTCTGGAAAATCACTGGGGACTCGGACGAACTGCCGAAGGTGTACTCAGAATTGTAGATGCTATCGATTCGCCCTGGCTGAGAGCAACAACAGATACCGGCAATTTCCTTGAGCGCCGTCGAGAACAACTGGAGATGATGGCCCCTGAGACCGTACTGATCCAGGCGAAAACCTATTACGGCGGCGGAACGTGGTACACACTGGACATTGACTACGACGAGGTCGCGAAAATTTTTCATAATGTCGGCTATGAGGGGTATGTTTCCATCGAATTTGAAGGAAAAGAAGATCCTATGACAGCCATACCCAAAAGTCTTGAACGCATTCGAGAAGCATTTACATGGGAGGCCTAATGCAATCTGTGTTAGAGTAGTGAGTAGTGTTAAAAAATAGAAAATTTATGTTCTATTTTGATTGCATTCGAATCAGATTCCCCTTAACTTTAAAGTCTTATTGAAAACACATCGCGGGGTGGAGCAGCTGGTAGCTCGTCGGGCTCATAACCCGAAGGTCGCAGGTTCAAATCCTGCCCCCGCCACTAAAAAAAAGGCTCAATTGCTCACGCAGTTGGGCCTTATTTATTTTGCTAACAAATCCATCAAGAGGGATTATGATTTACACGGTTTATACACTCTATTCACCTGATTATGATAAGAATTTTTATCGGTTACACTTCTGATCTTGACTCTCGGATGACATCTCATAATGAAAAAGGGAAACCCAGCTGTCTAGGTTTCCCTAAATTTTAAGCTTGCTAAATTTAATTATTTGGCCATTCTGCCCAGTTGCTGCAGTGTCCGCCTTTGTCAGTGCCTTTCAGATCTCGTTGGACCTGAGTATAACCGGCGTTCATAACGGCCAGAGGAGCGACTTTGAACTTGCCGCTTTTTGTGACAAATATTTGTCCAAAATGAGCTTGGCTTAGGCCATGACCAGCTTCATGCAGGGCAACAGTTTCGAGGTCAGGATTTGTGCCATCATCAGCCCAAGGGAAAAACGGACCGTAATAAATTTCAGTGAATGCTTTATCTGTCTTCCCATTATTATCCACATCTGTTGGGCCATTGGGTCCGACAAATACAAAAGAAAATGCGACTCCAAGAATATTATTGCCCCAATTAACATTAAAGCCCGCATGTTGTATATCTGCAACTACAGTGGGATTTCCAATAAATCCACCGGAAAAGAAAAATAGTGTAGCACTAATGTCTATGCCAGTTGAAATCTCTGTCAAAGATAGATCAGAGCAAGTTTGAGCATCCCAGGTTCCCATTGCTCGTTGGATAGCGGCAGTTGCATCAGTACCGGAAAGTCCCCCCAAAAATGGTGTACTTCCCGCAGGTCCGGGAGTTTGATCAATCGCATACGTTATATCATCGGTATCACCCGGTGCACCCGGATTACTCCAGGTTCTGCGTGCATCATTGGGGACGAAGTCAGTTCCTAGCTGTTTATTGCCTACATCTTTGGCAAAAACGGTATTACCAGCTTCCCCGCTTCCCTCAGCCGTGATGTATTCGGCCATCCGTACCCTGTAGTTAAGCCCTTCAGCTGCCAATTTGTCGTTCAATGAATTCATGATCTCTTCGATACTAAATTCAATAAAATCCGACTGATCCGAGTTGGCATCCATGGATCCCTGATAGGCAAGTGTTTGATTATCAGTAGTCTCACTATTTTCTGTCAACTGACTATCACATCCTGTGATAACTAGTAACGTAGCCAATGCAACAGCTAAGGCGTAAATTGAATATTTTTTCATACAATTATTCCTATGTTAATGATTAATGTTAAATCGGGAATTGAATTACCCGATTGTACGCACATAATCGATTAAATAAGTAATGGAGTATTGTACTTTTCGATCAAATATTAGGATTATTTAATCATTAGATATTAGAATTGGTATTTCAGTGATATCAATAATATGGGAACTCATATACCAGAAAACGAAAAGGCTCAATTGCTTATGCACTTGAGCCTTTTTGATATATAATTCAAAAAAATGTGGTTATCGTACCATATCTATTAATGTAGCCAGGTACACCCATTCCATCGTACGGGTTTCTAATCCCTGTTGAACCATTAGTTGCTCAGAAAGAGAATTTGCTGACATGCCCGATGAGTAATATTGTTCCCAATCTTGAAAGAAACTGATCGTCATGTGACTAAAGAAGGTATCATTGCCAATCGGGTTCATTACCCGTACAAGACTCCAGCTCTCTTTTTCACCGTTATCTACCATCTCCTGGTGAATCGGCATAAAGACTTCTATTTCGGTGTTCTCATAATCACCATAGCTTGTTACACTGTCAAACTTAACTTTCATTAAATCTAATTGTGCAATTGTGCCAATACCCATCTCATAGTCCGAATCTGTGTATGCAACTTGCTGGATATAATACCTGTAAGCTAAATCACGGCTTGCTGCACCTCTCTCTAATTCAGCCGATAACTCTTCGTCACTCATATCGGGGTATGCATTACTAAAATGCTCCATCCAGTTCATTGGTTGCATCATTTGAACAGGATCATTGAAAAGTGTCACGGTTAGATATTGAGCTCCCTGGTTTTCCCCGCCGGGTCGCAATGACCATAAATCCCAACCAACGATTTCACCGGCATTAACACGTTCCTGGTGTACCTTGCTCCAAAATTCTTCTGTTTCTGCGTAGGCGGTTTCTTGTTCATTATCCACTTCCATAAATTCAAAGATCAGATAAAGTTGATCATCACTATCCTGACCGTATGAATAATTGGATAAGAAGAGTGATAATCCCAGGGAAATACAAAGGATAAAGAGTAGATTAGTTACTTGTTTTAAAGACATATTTTCTCCATTCGTTTATACATGCATCGACAAGCTTACATGCGGTTTCTGTTTAATGGAGTCGTAACTCGTCTGTTTATATTAGTCCCTATTAATGAAGCAATTGCTATTTAGTTCTATTTGAAGTTAATGTCAAGTCTAATAAAACTTACGTTAACCATGCTAAATTGGTTTGAGCTTTTTATCTTTTCAAAATATTATTAGGTGCATTTTGAATTTACTCTGACTGCTCCTCCATCTCTACAACCCAAATCCCTCGCAATTCACCAACATCATAACCGGTAGCCTGATCATCCGGGTAAAGAGTTTTGATCTGTTCAAGAGTCGCTTGATTAATTTGTGAATTCTCATTGCCATGACACTGCATGCATAGTTGATTTGTGATGATGGGATAATACCCAACAACTTTTCCATTGGCGTAATGTATGGCCGGAGTCACTTCATTACCCTCACTGAGATCTGATTTGGCAGATCGGATATATTCCAACTCCGATTCGTTTGCTAAATTATCCGGATTTCTAGGTTGGTCTGTCACTCTTTTTATGTGTGCTTGCAATTCTACTGCCATGCTATCGGTGAGAGGAATCGCCTGAATATTACAAAACTCAAGGGCTCCCTCAGTTCCCTTTTCCTGTATGGCTCCAACTAAATTGGATGCCAGCACTTTTTGGGTTGCCTCAACGAACTCACCCCCTTTTTGTTTATAAGCGGAGAGATCTTCTTTACTTAAGGTTTTCTCTGAACTTGATTCTCTGTTTTGGCAGCCAAAAGATGAAGCTGAGATTACAATTGAAAGGAGTAGAAGTCTTAGAAAATGGCTATTCATACCGGGAAACTCTTTGATTCTTGATTTATAGTGCGATAAAAAAAATTCTGTTTGTAGATCATTATGATAAGTAAAATCTTTGAGTATTAAAGTAGTGGAATGCCTGATAAGAAGGCCTAATTGGTGTTTGAAAGCATAATCAAGGCTTTTCCGTTATCGATTTTTCACATAATTCACTATCAAAAATATTCTTTGGGTTGATGATCCAATCTAACACCAAATGGTGCATAGCATAGTATATCCCGAAACCTTCAAACGGAAATGCTATGCCGGATCAAATCCAAACACCCTTTTCAATATGCCGTGTTGTTTATTATTCGCTAATTATATCAGCTCTTCTTACTGCTACACTCTCATGCGGTACGGAAAGTAAACCGACGTATCAATTAACAACCTCAAGTACTCCAGCAGCGGGTGGAACGGTGAGCCCGGCTTCAGGTGAATTTAAGGATGGAGACGAAGTCCAACTCCGGGCTACTGCCAACGAAAATTGGGTATTCGATGGCTGGGAGGGAGATCAAACCGGAGCACAAAACCCGGTGATGGTCATGATGGATTCGGACAAATCGGTCAATGCCCGGTTTGTAAAACAGCAGTACCCGCTTACGGTCAATATTCAGGGTGAGGGGACTGTAACAGAGACCATCGTTCAGGCAAAAATGACAGATTATGAGCATGGCACAATTGTACAATTATTGGCCAACTCAGAGACGGGAAATGAATTTGCCCGGTGGGAGGGAGCTGTTGAAAGTATGGAAAACCCTGTAGAGGTAACCGTTGACGGACCAAAGGAAGTAACGGCTGTTTTTGAGGTGAGTGAATTTACGGTTGATATTCGAGCCGAAGGACCGGGAGATGTCTCTATAGATCCGGATAAGGAAATGTATGAATACAACGAGACTGTGCAATTTGAGGCCGACCCCGATCCTGGCAATGAGTTCCTTGGATGGTTTAATGAATCCGGAACTTTCCAGATGCTTGAGATGGATTTTGAATATCAAATTACGGAAGACCTGGATATTACCGCATTTTTTAGTTCGGTTGAAGACGCGTTTATTTTTGAAACAACCGAGATTGTGGAGGAAGACGGCAATGTTGTACGGTTCGAAATGAATATCACAAACTTCCTTCTAAACCAAATAACCTTAATTGAAACTGCAGTCCTTGATGAGAGCGATGATGTAGTAGGAGTTTTTGATTTTGAAGGTATTGCTCCGTTAGAACCAAGAACACAATACCCATTCCAGGGGACCTTCGAAGGTGAAACGACGGATGCGGAAACATTCCAGGATTGGTCGTTGGTATGGGAGTTTGAGTATGAAGGCAATACGTACATGAAAACTTATGTGATCGGAGAACCCTCCGTCAGTGCCAAGAAACAGTACTCTCCAATGAACCAGGTTGGCACCGGAACGTCGATTCAATTGAATATTGATTAAGGAATAAAGAGAGAGGTTGATAAATGGCCTGGCAGCGTGTTTGAGCGACATCTGTCAGGCCATATAACCTTTGTGAACAACGGTAAATCAGAAAAATTCAGGCACAAGCGAATCGACTACGCTAAAGCTTCGTCGACCAAGGACTCTTGCGCCATTTCATCTTGTAGACTAAATTTTAAAACCTGTCCTAGACATCACAGATTTCAACACCTGATTTCAGGGCTGCGAGTTTGTCATCCCAGGTTGGAATAAACTCCTGGCCGATAAACCCTTCATATCCCGTTTCCAGGATTGCTTCGATGATGGCCGGGTAGTAGAGCTCTTGGGTTTCATCAATCTCATTTCTGCCGGGTACACCGCCCGTGTGATAGTGTGCAATGTACTGATGATTATCCCGAATGGTTCGGATCACATCTCCTTCCATAATCTGCATGTGATAGATGTCATACAAAAGTTTAAAATGATCGGAACCAACACGATCTGCAAGCCTTACACCCCATTCTGTATGGTCACACATATAGTCTGGGTGATTCACTTTGCTGTTTAGAAGTTCCATGCATACCGTAACATCATATTCTTCGGCCGTACTCATTAACCGCTGTAACCCCGCTGCACAGTTTTCGAGTCCGGTTTGATCATCCATACCGTTTCTATTTCCGGAAAAACAGATAATTTTATCCAGTCCGGCCTCGGCAACTTGCGGAATCACTTCCTCATAACTTGCCAGAAGTTCGTCGTGCAAACTCGGTTCATTAAACCCCTCTTCAATACCATTCCCTGCTCCCCAGGGCATCGCACAGGTGAGGCCATATTCTTTTACTAATTCCCACTCGCCGGGTCCAATCAGCTCGATAGAGTGCATTCCTATTTCGCTGACTCCCTTTGCCAAATCTTCCAGGGGAATATCGTTATAGCACCATCTGCAAGCAGAGTGCTTTACACGTCCTTTCAGGTCTTGGGGTAATGAGTTGTTCAATTTTTCAAGGCTTCCGAGCCATGCTGCCAGTGCGGTTGAACCGGCAGCAGCTCCCATTTTTGTGATGGCATTGCGTCGTGTTATGGTCATGTGTTTTGGTTTATTTTGATGTTGTCGCAATTGGTTTCCCTGCTGCCTGCCCTCGATACGTCGGGGCGTAAGCAGGATTAAGGGAAGTAAAAAGTCAAAATGACGGTACATCCCCCGAGTTCGATTCGATTCCGATAAATCGGATCGAACTCACATTCCCCCTTCGAAGGGGGGAAATCTATTCCAAAGTCGTTAAATACTCAACCAGGTCCACTAACTCCTGCCGGGTCATTTGAGCGTGTAAATTTTCCGGCATCAGTGATTGTTCCATCTCTTCCCGGCTGGCAATTTCTGATTTATTGATGATAGACGTGTATCCGCCATTCATCAATAAGGTTAATTCAGTTTCAGTTTCACTCTGGATGATCCCAGCTGTTTGCGAGCCATCCTTCATCGTTATAATATAACCTTCATATCCAAAATTGATACCCGCATTGGGGTTTATAATTGCATCGTACAATCCCTCTTTTGGGAGTTTTGAGCCAATTTCTGTTAATGCTGGCCCAAAATTAATTCCTTCTCCGTTCACCTGGTGACAGATTTGGCAAGATGTGGCAAAAACTTCCCGGCCAGTTTGTGAATCACCAACCTTCGAAGCCAAATCAGCGATGGGAGGCAGTTCATTTTCAACGGCTGTTTCTCCAATCAGATCATTACCTAGGGTTTGCACGTCACCCCGCCAGGAATCGGCGAGTGCCTGGCCAACGGCTAATTTTAAAGGTTCTGGAATTTCGTCATTATTGACCATCTCGAAAAGTTGTTGCTCGCCACCCCATCCTGACCCAAAAGCTAAAACTGCACTTTGCCTCATCTCCGGATCATTATCCTCATTCATCATAAACTCCCGAAGTGTCTCAAGGGATCGAGACGATTGGGCATATCCGAGAACTTCAATCACAGTTTCTTTCCTACCCGGATCATCACCCTGCAAAACTGCATTGATAACTTCCGTTCCATTATTTTGAAGGGATAAACTTGCTGCCCTGATTCCAAGACTGCTGTCGGGATAAGTGGTCATAAGCCGGAGCAGTTCATCATGTTGTGTTTCCAATTCAAATTTTTCAACCAGATCGAGATACTCTTGGGTACCCCGGACGGAAGCCATCGCATCCTCAAGTTTTTCCTGAACAATGGGTGATTCTAATGCTGACGGACTCAAATGATTGAGTGCCAGTAAATCGATCTGATCTTGATTTGGCAGGTCCGTTTGCAGAATGCTGATCAATTCATCCTGTTTTTGTGAAGAGGTATGAAAGTCGAAAGCACGAAAGTAGCGGAGTTTTTCATCCAATGCAGTCTCAGGATCTTTAATCATTTCACCCAGTATTGGGATGGACGTATTCACCCGTGAACGCCAAACAATATCACGTCCGCCGGGTGTATTCCAATTGCCGTCAACTTCATTTAGCCAGGCATCGAAATGCGAATCCCATTGAGTGGCCGCCCCAATTCCCAACGCTTCAAGATACCATCGGTCATTCCCATCATGTTGTACAGCAAGTTGTGCCCATAATTCAGCAGCTTGCGGAGAGTTGTTTCTGTGTAGGGCAATGGCTACCTCGCGACGTACTTGAGGTGAGGGGTCATCAGATAGCTGTTTTCCATAAGGAATTATATCGACCTTCAACTGCCGAGCAGCTCGAAACCCTGCGATTCGAATATCTTCATTATCATCTTGCAGTGCCTCATCAACATACTCGGTGCCATTTGATTCAAGCTTGCTTAAAAGCCAAAGCGCCCGTGCACGATACCTCGGATTGTCGGATTCCCAAAGTTCAATCAATGCTTCTTCGGCATCCATGCCCCAATCGTGAAGTTTTAACCAAGCCCGAGCCCGTAAACTCAGGTTGGGATTTTTAAGCGCTTCGACAGCCCCCTCAGGTGAACTCAAATCAAATTCCGGAACTTTGTAAGGTGTATCCTCAGGAGCAATTCGGAAAATTCGTCCCCGCTGCTGATCGCCCATCCGGTGGCCTCCAACTCCGGGATCGTACCAATCCGATACAAAAATGGAACCATCCGACGCTACTGTCACATCTGATGGCCGAAACCACTGATCTTGTTCACCTTCCAGGATATTTTCGATGGTGGCTGTAAATCCAGCGCCATCTTTTTGGGTTGGATAGGAACGGATAATATTTGGCCCGGCATCGGCGTGAATCATCGCGTTGTGAAAGAGTTCAGGGAGCAAATCACCTTCATATAAAACGATTCCCGTGGGGGATCCCGCCCCGGTCTGAAGTAAATTCGGGACCACACCCGGGCTGTTCTGATACCAGTGACGCGAGGGGATATCATCAGGCATATTGGTACGGCGCGCACGCCAACCGGCACCTGTACGTTCATCCGTATAGCCATAGTTTCCATACTCCATCACGTAGTTGATGCGTACACTGCGATTTCCGTCATCATCATTATCGGATTGCCAAACAGTGCCGTATGAATCGACCGTAACTTCGTAATTATTTCTGAAATTATGGCCTAACACCTCAAACTCAGTTCCGTCCAAATTACTTCTGAATACCAATCCCTGCCGGAAAGGATTTCCGTCCGTTTTTACTTCATTCCCAAAAATATCTTCGATGATATTTCCCTCAGCATCCCGGATAACTTTTCCTTGATTTCCCATGTTGAAATAGAGTTTGCCGTCGGGGCCAAACATAGCTGCATGAACGCCGTGATCATCCTGTACACCTTCAATTCCACTGAAAAGAATCTCTTTTTGATCGGCTTTGTCGTCTCCATCGGTATCCGTAAACACAAAAATGTGCGGACTTCGTGAGATGAACACCCGGTTATCCAGCACCATAATTCCCAGTGCTGCATTGATGTCATTCCCCTGGTAAAACACTTGACTGGTATCCGCTTTGTTGTCGCCATCCGTGTCTTCAAGAATCACGATTCTGTCACCGTCTTCTTTAGTAGGATTTTCAGGATTAAGATTCGATCGATAGTTGTAGCCTTCTGTTACCCAAACGCGGCCTTCCGCATCCACATCCATATTGGTGGGGTTGACCAGCATATCCTCCGCGGCGAAAAGCGTGGTTTCCAATCCATTACGTGTTTCTAAACCGGCGAGAGCATATTCCGCACTTCGTTTCTGCTCGTCGGTGAGTTCATTATAATTTGGTTGCTGTTGCTGAGAACATCCTGAAAACGAGAGAGGGAGAAGTAGGGAAACAGCTGCGATTGCAGCAGGTGTTAATTTTTTCAGAAAATTGTTCATACAAAATCTATCATGCTTTAGTAGACATCAGGGACAATGTAATTGAAAAACTTTTATTCGCAAAAGGGGAATCAGGCGGGCAGTGAACAGTTAGCAGTTCTCCGTAAACAGTTAACAGTGGGTTTTTGGGCTGCCGAGTTTCATCCCATAACACGAATTCGGTAGCTGAAGTGGATTCAGCAGACGAAAAATCAGACAACTTTCGGTGTCTTTAGTTCAGATTTAGAATATCTTTTATCAATACACGGCTAAAACATGTTCTCTCCTGAATTACTGTAACACGAACGAATCCCCCTCCGTTAATAATTTAAAATTTACCCCCGTGTTTTCAGGCTTTTGCATCGCTTCGGTAAAATCATTGATCGGTTCTTTCATGCCGTCATCGGCGAGTGGAAAAGTTCCGAAATGCATTCCAAAACTGATTTCAGCATTCAGGTCTTTATGAGCCTGGATCGCCTCTTCGGGGTTGACGTGAATGGGTCCCATAAACCATTCAGGTTTATACGCTCCAATCGGAATCAGCCCAACAGTGATGGAATTGAATTTCTCTCCAATCTCTTTGAAAAAGTCACCATAACCGGTATCTCCGGCAAAATATACATTTCCATAACCTGTCTCCAGGACGTACCCGGCCCAGAGTGTTTTATTTCGATCAAAAAGTCCGCGTGCTGAAAAGTGTTGAGCGGGAACCGAGGTAATACTTATGGATTCAGATGCAGGCTTTGCCTCCCACCAATCCAAAGAAGTTGTGTTGGAGATCCCTTCCCGGTTCAGGTATAGATCCACACCAAGCGGAACGATGAATTCAGGTGAATACACCGAATCGAGTTTTTTAAGAGTTTCAATATCCAGATGGTCGTAGTGATTGTGGCTGATAAGTACGATATCGATTTCAGGGAGATCCTCAAACTTAAGGCCGGGTGGGCGCATTCGTTCAGGACCGGCAAAACTCAGGGGACTCACACGATCACTCCATACCGGGTCGGTTAGAATATTGAGTTCATTGGTTTGAATAAGGAATGTAGCGTGATTCACAAATGTGATTGCGAGAGAATTGTCAACGGTTGGAGAGGGTTTTTCAGCAAATGACACATCCTCATCAGTCAGTTTCGCCCACTCACCTTCATCTCGACTGAATGACCATTTTATCAAATCAAAAAAACCTTTTGCTTCAACGTCGCTGATATTTTCGAACGTTGTACCGTTGAAGTGGTCGGATGAGGGGCCGTCATATCCAGGTGTGGAAAACCACCAGCCCAAAAAAGATATTCCTAAAGCAATAATTACGAGCAGGCTGAGTATCCAGAGCATTAATTTTTTCACTAAGATTTAAGCTGAGTTTTAAAATTGAGGTCGAATAATAAGATTTTTACGGGACTGATGAATGAATGTCGAAGAGTGAAATCACAAAGTGTCTGAATCGCATATTTCTTGGCTGAAAGTCAGCATAGATCAAAATTTGTGTGGATATAATGTTCTGTTTATAATCTGTTGGGTACAAAATCTGATTCACGCAAGAGATAATTGAATCTAATGACGATGGCTGATAAAAACGATCTCGATCAATGGGCGATTGAAGCATTACACGATCTCGGTGGACGAGCATCCATGATAGAGGTTGCTAAACGAACATGGAAGAAGCACAAAAAAGAACTGCACGCCTCAGGAAGGCATTTCAGGAGCTGGCAATATGATTTTACCTGGATCGGCAGACGGTTGCGAGACCGGGGAGTCATTCACTCGGAAGAAACATATCCAGAGGGATTGTGGGTTCTTAAAGAGCAATCTTAACAGTCATAGCTCATTTAAGATACTCGCTACACACACATCAATATTGCCAATCGATTAGATGTTATTTTACGGCTCCAATTTCTCCACCAAAAATTGATGAATAGTATTTAAACATTGAGAAGTTAAATATTCTATTATCTTTGCGAATAGATGGCACAAGCGGGACGCTTGCGCCATTTTCTTTTTACATTCGTCTACCGTCTACCGTCTACCGTCTACCGTCTACCGTCTACCGTCTACCGTCTACCGTCTACCGTTTTACTCCTTAAGCTCCTCCTCAAAAAACTCAAAAATCCGTCGATACTCATCATACCAGGAATCTGCATCGGTGAAGCTGTGCGGTTCAGAAGGGTAGACCATCAGGTCGAACTCTTCGTGGCCGGATTGGATCAGTTTCTCGGTGTATTGCATGGCATCCTGGAACCCGACGTTGTCATCTTCAAGTCCATGAAGAAGCAAAACGGGGTGCTCTAATTCCTCGGCGTAGGTGAGAGGAGAGCTTCGGTCGTAGTGCTCGGGAACTTCTTCCGGATCACCTAGACGCGGAAGGGTATACCATGGATTGGCGTAATAGTAATTTCGCCAGTTGGTTACTTTTCGAAGTGCGGCACCGGCATCGAACCGTTCTGGAGCAGCGGTGAGGGCGTATAGTGCCATAAATCCGCCGTAGCTTCCGCCGTATATTCCAACACGGTCCAGGTCCAGTGCTCCGCCGGTGTGCTCTTCAGCCCAATCGAGTCCGTCGACGATATCCTGTGTTTCGTACTTGCCCATCCAGTTGGTTACATCCTCACGAAAATCGCGTCCGTACCCGAGACTGTGGCGATAATCCACTTCCAGTACGATATACCCATGCTTGTTCAATAACTGGTTGAACATGTATTCGCGCCAGTAATTTTCAGACCATCCCTGGTACACATTCTGTAGCGATCCGGCACCGTGAACAAACACTACAACCGGGTATTCCCGGCTTTCATCATAATCTTGAGGATAGAGCAGTGAAGCCGATAATTCCGTTTCACCATCGCGACCCGTAAACCGAACATACTCCTCGCGCTGCCAGTCGTAATCGTAAAAACGTTCGGGGACTGAGTTTGTCAGTTGGATCTCTTCATCCGCATCTTCGAGGTTGAGCCGGTACAGATCATAGGGTCGATTAAAAAATGTTTTTGCATAGATCAGGTTCGATCGATCCGGTGTCAGTTCAAATTCATATCGATAAGCTGTTTCTTCAGTCAGTTGCGTAACATCACTGTTTTCAACATTTAAAGTATAGATCTGTCGGACGCCATAATCTTCTTCGTTACTGGCAAATACGATGGTTTCATCATCAATCCAGCTCGCCCAGGGTACGTAATAATCGCCATCCGTATGCTGTGTGAGATTTGATCCATCGGCATGTACTGTATAGATGTGATTCCACCCGACTTGTTCAGATAAAAAGAAAAGCCGGTCATCCTCAGGTGAAAATGCCATTTCGCGTTCAGTAGAGCTATCCGTGATCCATCCGTCTGTTGAATCCTCGAAAGCAACAATTCTTGAACCTTCCTGCAGATCATGAACTATGATTTTTCGATGCTTTAACGGTGCATCTGCCCAATCAATTGCAACGTATCGGCCATCTTTAGATGTACTGTAGGTTGATCGATGAGTACCGGTTTCGAGTGTATCAAGAGCAGTCGTATCAAGAGAAGCGACAAAAACAGATGTCTCGGGGATACCTCGCACATCACCACCCGGTTCCACAAACGTATCCACATATTCAGGGAAATAGATGGTTCGGGCATCCGAATAGTCAGCCTGGCCAACAACAAGTTGATCGTTACCCACCCACTCGTAAATATTAAAATCAGGTGCGTCTGTTTCTTTTTTCGTCACTTGCTGAATTGCCGGGGATTGAACGTTTGTGACCCACACATTGCCGTCCATCACAAACGCAAGCTTTTCGCTATTGGGTGACCAGTTCAGGTCGGATTCACTTTCCTGTGATTGTACAACTAATTGCTCACTCGATCCATCTGCATCAGCAACATAGATGTCATCATTTTTTATGTAGGCCATTTTTGACCCGTCCGGTGAGTGTATGGGCTCGTATACTTCATCATCGTCTACATCTTCAAGATTGTCTCCATACAAGTCTACAGAATACAAACCGGTTTCGTAGTAGGATGAATCATTCCACTCAAAAAAGATTTTGGATTGATCTCCGGAAACAAATTCCAAATCGGGGCGAATTCCGGGGATCATTGGTTCAAGAAAAATTTTCTTGAGAGTAAGGTCGGTTGGGACATTTTGTGAAAAAACACCCTGTGAAGTAAAACCAAAAAGCAGGATCAAAGAAAATAAAAAACGTCGCATGAGATATAGTTCTAGATTATAGAGTCATCGGATGAGTGTGAGACATTGTATTTTTAGCGCTGGCTATATGCTCAGAAACAGCAAATTACAGTTTGCCTATTGCAATAGATTGTAGTGATAAGAAAAAATACAATGTCTTCGACTGTTTTATTTTGTTGACACGATAACGGGATTCTGAGTTTGAATCAAGTGATTTGCAGTTATTCAGTGATCAACAAGCAGTAAACAGTGAAGTTTCAGCAATTTATAAAAACTCCGAAGGAGTTAAATAAAATAGCCCAGTGTAAGCGAGTAAAACGAGCGTAACCCTGGGTTATAAAAGTCAAAATATAAAAACCCCGAGTTGAGGAGTGAGATAAAAGCAAAATGTTTGTCGAGGGGTAATGGGAATGACCATTGTCAAGTTTTTAGACCCAAAGGAGTAGAAGCGGAGCTTCAGGTGAGCATTTCGAAGGAAGACCTTCAAAACGAGAGTTGAACCGAAAACTTTCGGGAGCAGACAAAATTCAAAATTCAGAATTTTCGAGATTCGTTATTCCTTGTTCAGAATTCTTTATTCTAAAGTATTTTGATCCACTCCCTCCATTAATCTCAAAAAGAACTGTTCATCACTGATGCCGCCGACTAAAAAAACACCGTATCTTACGATGACAAGGTTCAGTGAAGGGCATATGTAGAGCTTTTGCCCAAATGCCCCCGACATCATAAAGAGGTCGTCCGGCATGAGATCTGATATCATCTTGCTGGTGCTTTGGGATTTTGCATGCCCGGGTAATGATAATGCTGATCGTTTTTGTTGCCCAACAGGTGTATTTAACCAGAATGTAATTCCATAACCGGGATTCGTTTCACTCGGGGTTAAAAGGTCATTAAGTAGATTTTCCTCTATGATTACATTGCCGTTTAGTGAACCTTTGTTCATCAGCATGATACCCACCTGAAGCCAGTCGAGTGCAGGATACCTGGCTCCAAATGATAAATTCGGATAGATCAGATCTACATTCGACCAATCTCCGCGTACCAGGCCGAGAGGAGAAAACAAATTATCATTTAAATACGATACCGGGTTGATTTCAAAAACCTCCATAAAAATCCACGACAAAATGTAAAACGGTGTGGGGCCGTATGTGAATTTTGCCCCTGTCTCAAATTCCATATCAGCTGCCAACCACTCCTCTGCGGTTTGATTGGTATCTCCAATTGAAGCTGTCTCAATTCCGGAGGTTAGATTGAGTAGTTGTCGAATGGTAATTTTCCCGCGTTCGCTTTCAGGGTTCCATTCCGGAATCAGTTCACCAAGCGCTGTATCAAATGTGAAAAGTCCATTTTGTACCGCAATGGCAGCCAACAACCCGGCAAAACTTTTTGATCCGCTCCAAATATTGTGGAGTTGTTGGCCGTCAAAATTTTCACTGTACTCTTCAAGGAGAATCTCTCCGTCATGCCAAATTAAAAGAGTCTGCCCCTTAGGTCCGCCATTTTCATTTTCCATTGTATAAGAGAGAACAGCTTCAAGGTTTTCGGAGGGGATGGGACCGGAATCCTCTTTACTTCCGGTTGATGAATTATCGCAAGCAATAAAGACAAAAAGAAAAGTTGTGAAGAATATTGGAACCTTAATATGGTTTAATAGCATAAAAATTATTCATTGTTTGATCATACATGAAAGATGCAGAGTCTCAAATTATAATATGTAAGTAAACTATAATTTTCTTTTTTTGAATTGTGAATTTGTGAGGGAAGTTAAGAAAGGATGATTTAAATATTATGAATAGCTTAATTAGTATAATACTGATAGCAGTAATTATTTGGGGATATCTTTCATTTAAAAAAAATAAAGAGTTAAAAGAGAAGGAGAATCTTTTAAAAAAATTAGAGAAGAGGCGTGAAGAAAGAGAGAAGAAGAAGCAAAAAGAAAAAGAATTTGAAGCTAATCGAACTAAGTTAACTTACAATCAAGGATATAATATTGATTCAATTGTTAAAGCTGAAGTCGTAACTGACACAAAAGTTGCTGGAGTTTCACATAATTCTATTTCTGGAAAACCAAGACAACAGATATTGCGGACTCTAAACAGTAGAGAAATTTTAGATTTAATACCTGAGCCTGATAATCCCCATGATCCTAACGCTATAATGGTAACTAATAAAGATGGGTTTGATGTTGGTTACTTACCAAAAAGCATAGCTAAAGAGATCAGTCCAAAAACGAATGACTTTGATTTTTTTGCAATTGTCAACTCGGTTACTGGCTGGGATATGCCAACAAAAGGACTAAATATTAAAGTGCTAAGGCTACCAAAATAGCTTTAGCACTATTCAATTGAATAATTTTTATTGCCTAAAGAAAGATCAGGCAGAAATTTTTTCACTTACATTCTGAAAAACTATCGGTTTGATCGCTTCAAAAGCATTTAGCGTCTTGTCGATATGTTTGTCGGTGTGAGATGCCATTGGGATCAACCGAATCAGAACCATGCCGCGCGGTACAACCGGGTAGGCAACACCGCTCACAAAAACGCCGTGATTTTCACGGAGTTCGCGCATAATTGTGGTACAGAGATCAGTACTTCCTTCTGTCAGAACCGGTGTAACGGGACTTTCGGACGGTAATACATTATAACCGATTTCTCGCAGGCCATTTCGGAGTCTCAGAGTATTCTCCCATAATTTCTCTCTCCATTGAGGATTGGCTCTGATCAACTTTATGCGCTCCCTGGCTGATTCAACAATAGCCAACGGGAGGGATTTGGCAAAAATCTGGCTTCGCGCATTCGCTTTAAGAAACTCCACTACACGCGGTTCTGTTGCCACAAAAGCACCGATAAGCGCAACTGATTTTGCAAAGGTTCCAAAATAGATGTCAATACCATCCTGAACTCCTAAATGGGTTCCGGTTCCTGAACCGTCATCACCAAGAGTACCCAATCCGTGAGCATCATCCACAAGTAGACGGAAGTCGTATTTTTCCTTCAACGCTATAATCTCTTTAAGCTTCCCGAGATCACCGGTCATCCCAAAAACTCCTTCGGTAACAACAAGGATTGAAGAATTTTCTTTAGACCTTGAGGTAGCCCTTTTCAGTTGTTTCTCAAGACTCTCGATGTCATTGTGCTGATAAACGGATTTATCACTCATGGCAAGTTGTTTCCCGTCAACGATACAAGCATGGCTTAATTCATCGTAAATAAGAAAGTCATTTCGATCAACCAGAGCGTGAATTACACTCATGATGCCCTGGTAGCCGTAGTTAAGAAGCAGGGCATGAGGTTTGTGAACAAAATCAGCCAGCTCTCTTTCAAGTGCTTCATGTTGATCCGAGTTACCCGTCATAAGCCGGGCACCCATCGGTACGCTGAATGTGTGTTTTTTGGCTGCTTGATGATCAACTTCCCTGATATCAGGATTCGCACCGATACCGAGGTAATCGTTTATACTCCAAACAACTACATCTTTACCATTAAATTTCATTTTGGGCCCCAAAGGTCCTTCAAGCTTGGGGAATGTGTAATAGCCGTATCCGTCTGAAGTAAACTCACCTAAAGGACTTGGACGGTTTTCCAGCTTTTTAAATAGATCCATAAAGAGAGATTAAGCTAATTTTTTTTGCCCGTTTATTTGTAAGCGATACTATTTTTAGAAGTTCATTTGAATTGGTCAAAAGTAAGGAAATTGGCAAGCATGTCAAAAGTTAGCTTCAAGCAAATAGAAGTAATCACAATGCTGATAGTTTTTTTACAATGGCTTGAATACTCACCAAAGCAGAAAGTTCTTTCATTTGTAAGATATCTGGATTCATTTAATATGTGTCATGAGTTTAACTGCTGAAAAGTTATCTGTGTTCACTCTACAGATATAAAGTCCGCTGGAATATTGTTTAGAGTCGAACTCTACCCAGTGCGGACCTAAAAACTGATATTCATCTATCAACGTTTCCACTTTTCTGCCTGTAATAGTATAAATATCAACTCGCACATTCGAAGGTCTCTTCAGATAATATTTGATGATTGTTTTACCTGAGAACGGGTTTGGATAATTCTGCCACAATTCCACAGAATTTTTTGGAATGATTGATGAGGGATTTTTTACTTCATTTTCCTGAATATATATGAGCACTGTATTATCGTCGTTTACTTGGCTCAAAAAAGCTATTTGATTACCATCACTTCCCACTATTTCTATATCATCCAAATAAGCACCATTTGAAATATTCAGGGATAAACTATCCGGGAGTATTTGGTAATTTTTAAGCTGAATTTGCAGACTATTATTTTCCAGGGAACTTGAAAAGCTGAGATTATTTCGCTGCAACCAAAAATTGCCAAATGATTGAATCGACTGAATGGACACATTACGTGGCAAATTTTCGAGATATCTATGTAAGGCACGAAGTTTCAGGTCCCGATTAGGATGTATCAGGAGTACCGTTGGTGCGCCATTTGCATAGTATTTTTCCGTAATGTTATTCCATAAATCTGCAGCAAGCACGTAATTTTCTGTAGTAAATTCATTAAATAGGACATCGGAAATTGTGACCGGTATTTCTAAAATCCCTGATTCAGTACCGCTGAAAGACCTCGTTTTGTAAGGTGAATATGGAAAGGAGGTTTGAACGTCGTTTGCCGAATAGGACGAATTAAATTTGTATCCAAGTGTATCAAGGCCGGCTATCAGATTGTCAGGATAAATTAAATGGCCGGACCTGAATGAGGTAACAGGTAATCCAGTATCCTCTTCAAGCAGTTTTTTTGAAACTTCAAGTTCTCCAAGAAGAGTTGCATTTTGAGTTTTTCCTCCATGATGTCCGGGCTGATAGGTGAAGATATCCTCTCCCAGAGTTCCATAGGGAAGGTCAGCAAAGTCAGGAAAATGACCAACGGAATGGCTTCCAACCTCTTGATTTTGATCTCTGAGATTTGCTACGGCATCCCTGTACCCTGAGTAGTAATCACCGTCAAGCGCATCATCAATATAATGGGTGGTTACAAAATACGTAGCTCTAATGCCCAGGCTGTTTTCATAATCAGCATACCTGTTCATCCATTGCATATTACTTTCTGCATCGATGTCGTGAGTTAGGATAACAGTTGACCGACTGTTAAAAGCCGAGGTGTTTTTCCATACCAGATTTGGTATATGTTCAATTAAAATTCCGCGAAAAATTAAACCGAAAACGTCAGATGCGGGTTCGAATCCATTCGAATAGGTTCGGTTAGCAGAGAAATCAAAATTCAATTGGCTTCGGATGATCAAATCCTTAAAGGAGTTTCCGAATGTATAAAAGTATCCTTTACCAAACTGATTACGAATAAAAGCCGGAGTTCCGTCATCAAATTTAGCTAAAACCTCCGCCTTCTCGGTTACATACGATCTGCTGAAAATTGAATTTCCATTACTTTCATTTCCGATGAGTATTGTTTTCTCTTCCGGTTCATCAATCCAAATAAAAATATTTTTTGACTTGGTAACATCGAATTTGACGGAGTAACGGCTTCGTGAAAAGACTTGATCTGAAATTCCTGCAATATCATATAAACCCGGGTCTTTCAGATTGGTGCTGATTAGAATTCCCCCATCTTGAATATATTTTTTGATTGTATCTCTCTGGACGTCGGAAAGATTTAGGCCGTCGAATCCATCTGTTGCAATAATTACAGCATAAAGTGAGGCTTCATTTATATCACGGGTAATGATGTATGATATTCCTGCTACATTTGCTAAATGTTTTACTGAGTGAGTTCGCGCAGGATCTGGTTCATCGTTGTTGGAGTTGACTTCAAAAATTGCAACATCTCGAATCGGATTTTGGGCTATAATTCCGTTATTGAATAAGCTTCCAAGAATGAATGAGATAAAAAGTACACCAATAAACGAATAGATCCGGAACATTTTTTTTATTTTAATTGCCCGACTAAAATAATAAGATCTTAAATATCTCTCTTAAAAACTGGTTTCCGGTAGTTCAAAAGGAAATAAAATTTTCTATGGTACCGGTTCACCCCGGGATGCTTCAAGGAGCCTGAACCAATCCTGGCGCTCCAATTTTATATTAAGAGCATTCGCAGCTTTTTTGACACGTGCTTTTTTTCCCGTTCCAAGTATAGTTAGTGGATTAAAGGGGAGATAAAAGCACCAGGCCAACGAAAGCTGATCGAATTCAACATCATATTTTCTGCAAAGTTTTTTCCCGACTTTTCTGATTCTTTTGATTCGCTTTCCACTTCCGTTGAAAAGTTGACCGCCCGCAAAAGGCGACCAAAGCATAGGAGAGATGTTGTTTTCCTGGCATTGATCGAAAGTGCCGTCGTAGATCGCATGAAGGTGAAGCAGAGAACACTCTACCTGGTTTGTAACAAGCGGCAAATCCAGTTTACTTTGAAAAAGCTGAAACTGCGAAGTTGTAAAGTTAGATACCCCCACATGTTTGATTTTTCCCTCCTCGTGCAATTTCATAAATATGTCGGCCATTTCTGATGCGTCCATCAATGGGTCGGGGCGGTGGATAAGAATAAGGTCCAGGTAATCGGTATTTAATTCTTTGAGTGAATTTTCGACCGACTTACGGATATGCTCAGCAGTTGTATTATAGTGCTGAAGTTTGTGCTCCGGACGACTTTCAACCGGCAGGCATATTCCGCACTTGGATACAATTTCCATTTTTTCACGAAGATCCGGGCGCTTTTTTAACGCTTCACCGAAAATACCCTCGTTTTGATAATCGCCATAGATATCTGCATGATCCATGGTTGTAATGCCCATTTCAAGGCAATTTTCAATAAAATCGATGAGTTCGGCCGTGGACATATCCCACTCATTCAGTCGCCAAAAGCCCGCAGCCAGTTTCGAGAATTCAGGACCGTTGTTATGCAGTTTAATTCGGTTTGATGCAGATTGTGTCATGGTTGATATCTTAAAATGAAAAGTCCTTTTTTTATATCGCTGACGATGATTTTGTCACCTGAAAGCCATGGATATACCGACCATAACCCGCCAAAGGTAACAGATTCATCACCGGGTGTTGTATCAAAATAAGCAACTTCTGAAATGTTTTGAGGAGAAGGATCACGAACATCCAAAATTCTTAGGCCGGCCGTATAGTTTGCCTGGTACATAAGATCACCTTTAATGTACAAATTATGATCGATCGATGGAGTACTATGCTGGTAGTGCCCAATCATTTCAGGATCATCCAGGTCCTGCAGATCCCAAACATAGGTCTTGGTGTTGGTGTGATTATATCTCTCATCCAGCTCATCATTCATAAAGAAATAACGCTGATCCTCAGACAGCCAGCCCTGGTGAATATAGCCGGCATCAGAGTAGGTTTCCATTGAGATGGAGGTGGGATTATTTTTTTCAGTCACATCGGATATCAAAAAAACTTCTTCACTGGAATTAAAACATATTTCTTTGCCTTGGTAATCTTCATCCGGGCCGGAGTAGATAACACATTGAGTATCATGGATATAGCCGTTGGTTGTAAATCCACCGGCGTTTTCATCAACAAAACACCCGGCAAATTTGGGTTGATCGGGTGTGGAGATGTCAATCATATGAAGGCCCCCTTGCTCAGCACAATACAAGCCGGTTGTGCTGCCGACTACATAGAGATAATCACTGGCCTCATTAATAAAGATATTGTGTGCATTACCGAACTCTCTATATCGTTGGAATTCGGAAAATTCAACGGGAGGATCTTCAACATCCCGAAGTTGAGTGAGGTCAAAATATTGAAGCCCATAACCGGCTTGTTCGCTCACAATATAGAGTGTATTCCTGTGTACTTTCAAATCCCTCCAGGGGGAGTTTCCTTTCAAACCGCCTCCGTCATCATGAGCCTGGAATGTAACGGATTTTGTTTGGCTTGCCCCCGGTTCCGGAATAAACCCAACCACCCGTGGATCCGAGGGATCTGTAACATCTACAATATCTACTCCATTAATTAATCCAAGAATAGCATATTCTTTACCGGTTTCCGGGTCAATCCATCCCCAGATATCACTCAATTCATCGCCGGAGAGTTCAGAGATGTCAACATGTGCATACAGGTCGATATTTTTGCATTCATATACTTCAGATTTTCCATTGCTGCACGGGGTATAAGATGGGGCTTCTGATGAGGTATTTGACTCACAGCTAATGAAGAAGAGTATAGATAAAACGCTTAAAACAAGGAAATAACGAAACATTTTATGCGTAAAACTCGTTAAAGATAATGTTGTGGCTTTGTGGAGTGCTTATTAAAGCATGGTTTAAAGAGCATTTTTTAGTCATAAAAAAACCACCCATCAACCTCTAATATACAATAAATATTATGTCTGATTCTGATATTGAGAAGTACGAAGAAATGATAGAGAATCCTACAAAACATCAAATGAAAGCTATTCGCCACGCCCGAGAAAGAGCTTGTATTGACGCCATGAAATCATCCTCTTCAAAAAATCCACATAACAAAGGTTCTAACCTTGCCGGTCTGTGGAATTACGTTTACGAAGAATATTACCAGATTCAGTAATCTTTTGGAACGAGAACTTTTAAAGCATTTCGTTCAACAGTCAGTTTTAAATGCCGGATGTCAGAGCCCAGATGCTCACCATCACTGTGGACTGCAACCGGAACGGAGGTAGAAATCTCAATTTTTTCGGATCTGAATGTTTTAATTCCTTTCATCCAATCCGCAGGACCCCATCGAAACCTCAAAAGGTAGCAGAGTAGTAATAGCAAGGGGACCTTTTTGATCGTGAGCAGGTCTAGTTTGCCATCTAGCAGATCAGCATTTGGAGCAACCAGGAAATTACCGCCTTCCCATTTTCCGTTACACACCGTTGCCATCACATACTCATCTTTGTTAGAATATTCTATTGATTGGATATCCATTTGGCATCCGCGGAATTTCAGAATCGCTTTTAAAGCTCCGTAATAGTAGCTGATTTTACCCTTTAGCCAGGTTGCCTGCTGGGCATAGTAGTTGGCCCAGCCATCCACACCGATCCCAATCGTATTGGCACACCAACCTTTCCGATCCCCATCAATTTGTATTAAATCGATTTCAGCAATGATATTTTGATGGATAATCTTCAAACATTCAGACAATGATCTATGGAGGCTGAGTGATTTTACAAAATCATTCCCGGATCCAATGGGCAGTAATCCTAACACTGTGTCCGATTTGGCAAGGCCATTCACAATTTGACTGACGGTTCCATCCCCGCCGCAAGCTACTATTACATCAAATAAGTTAGATTTCTTTCTTGCGAGCTCTGCCAGTGATTCCCCTTCTTTTGCGATCGCAATCTCATAATTCTCCCACAATGTTGAAGCTTCACGTCTCAGCCAATCGATATGCTGTAGAGAGCGATTCCGGTTAGCTGCCGGGTTAAAGATGAAACAGATGCGAATACTTTGATTTTGCATACCGCATACTACTGCAAAGGATGTTTATTTAAAAATGGCTTAAGTATCACAGACATAGGTTATCTGATAGCCAAAATAAACTATCGCAATTCACCTCAGTCAAAGGATAAAGCATAATGATCTCATCTCTTGGGCATTAACCCGGCTATTGATCTAAGAAAATTGAGATCAATCCTGTACTTTTTTGATGTTATTCAGCAGATGATGCAAATGAGATTCAAGAATATCATACGGGCGATAACCTCGGGACATGACACCAATCTCATCACCGATCTGCAAAAGTAAGGTGGGAAATGCAGTAGCCCCGTTTTTGGCGCACCATTCGAAATTTTCTTCAGTCTGTATTTTGATTTCATCACTCTCGTAGAGTTGCCGGGCTTTCGAAATATCTACAGAATGACCTTCAAGCAAGGTTTCAAATGTTTCCCATTCATTTAAATTATCTCCGTCAACAAAAATGGCTTGATGCAACGAACCGGCAAACTCAAGCGATTTGTCTGGATTTAATTCGTTAACCACATTTTGTATCCTGCAGGATGGTTCCGAATCGTAATAATAAGATCCCTCTTCAGCGAGAAGTTTAAAATTTTTTCCAAATTCAATACCTGTGGTATCTTCAACTCGTTCAAGTGCATTCAGGATATAATCGTAGCCCTCAGCAATTTTTTGTGCATTTTCTCCCGTTGCAAGTCCACCCGGAATAACCTTTAGATTCAAATCGTCATTAAAACGGTTATGCAACCGTTTCATTATCGGATGAAATCCATAGCACCATCCGCATAGGGGATCATTAGCGTAGATCAGTGTTGGTTTCATATCTAAGCATTAGCTCTTTTGGTTTCAATTTCAGCACTCAATTCAGCAAGTCGTTCGCCGGCCTCTTTAATCGGGATGGAAACCGCACTTGCACCGGCTTCCTGCATAATTTTTGCTTCCTCTTCGCGCATTGTTAAGACATAGATCAATCCATCAAAACCGGTAGCCCGAAGAGTTTTTGTAGCATTTACTTTAACGTTTTGATTACCCATGGCGATCATCACTGATTTTATATTTTTAAGTTCGAGACTCAGCCATAAATCCCGGTCCTGGATATCCCCATAAATAACACGCCTTCCCTCGGCAAGATTTCGTTCAATCCGGCCGGGGTCGATGTCCATTCCAACTACAGGTTTACCGTCGTTCTTCAGTTTGTCATAAGCAGCACGTCCGGCATTTCCCATCCCAACGATCAGGTACTCGGCCGATCCCAGAGATACTGCCTGATGTTCCGGATGCTTTCCTTCCCGCTCGAATTTCATGAGGAAATCGTGCCAAGCGTTCCAGATTTTCTCTTCTTTGATACTAACGGGAGAGTTCAACGCGTATGAGATGGCCGTTAATAAGCCCATCACAACTAGGGACTCCTGCGGCAGAAACCCATTTTGAATGGCAACGGTACCGGCAATAAGTGTAAACTCACTGTAAGAAGTGAGAGATATAGTTGCCAAAAAACCGGTTCGGCCGCGAAATCGGAACCAGGTAAAAAGGATGTAGAAGAGCATCGATTTTATGGGGAGTAACAAAAGGAGTACCCCGATAAAATAGAACCCGGTTGAATCCGGAAAACCAGTGAGTCCAACTTCCAGGAAAAAGCCAACAAGGAAAGCTTCCTTAATTCCCCACATTTTCTTCCCGATTTTGTCAGCACGTTCATCCGAAGCCAGTAAAGTTCCGGCCGCAAGAGCACCAAGCTCACCTGAAACATTGAAAAATTCAAAAAGAGCGGCTCCGCCGAGAGCAAGTACAAGTCCCAGAAGCATCCAAATCTCATCTTCTCGAATACCGGACAGTAATTTTAAAATAAGAGGTCGGGTCAGTGGCAATGCAAATAGTGATAGTGCCCAATAGGAAGGTGCGCCGCCACCCGTGTAGGCGATGAGTCCAATCGCAACGAGATCCTGCACAATCAGGATACCAATTGCTGAACGGCCATAGAAAGCACCGAGTTCGTTGCGTCGTTCAAGGTTTTTTGCTGTTAAAACAGTGCTAGAAAAACCAAGCATAATGGCAATGATAAGAGCGGCTTGAGGCTCAAAACCAAAAGCAAGGGCAATCGGTGTGAAAATTAACACAGAAAGCAGCAAGTGAGAGAGGCTTACGCCAAGTATGTCAAATCGAAGAATATTTTTAAGACGGATGTGTAAACCCACTGTAAACAGCAAAAAAATCACCCCAAGATGTGAAATCTCGTGTAGCATTTCACCGGGTTCATAACCTGCAATAGACAAGGTAATTCCTGCCAGGAGAAACCCAACCAAAGGAGGCAGTTTAATTTTTGATACACCAAATCCAAATAAGAAAGCAACGCCTATCCAAATGATATCCATTTACATGCAATTTGTGTTTCACAATTGAATGCAGAAGGTACCAATTGTTTTAGAGTGATACACGTAAGCTAAAAATCCGGGACAATTTTTAATGCCCCGGAATTTATTTCAATAGTTGGTCAATTTTTAACTGTTAGTATTTGTATCAATTAATGAACCAATTTTTCGTGCCAATTTATTGGCTATAGAAAGTTCGTAGGTCAGTGATCGTCCATTTGAGTCATTATAAACTTCCAGGGATAAAGCTCCTGTTCCAGAATTCCGAAAATGGAATAGCAGATCAATACTGGTGAGAACATTTTTCTTTCCATCTGCATCGTGAACGGTTTTTGTACCGTTCGAAACTTTGCATTTTTGAACCTTTGAAAGATCAATGAACTCTTTTTGATCGCCATCTTCACTGTGTTTTAAATAGACAATTTTTCTGCTGTTATTGTCTATGCCCAACGCATATTGATCTCCCCAAACTTCTTCGTTGGTAAGGGTTAAGTTTTCTTGCCGGGCATAACGAGATATCTCATTATGTAATTTCTTTTCTTTCATTTTTTCTGATATTTGATACCATGCAATCGGCACTGCAAACGTGGCCAGTGCACATATACCAATAATCAGAGAGGGTAAATCTACTTTCATCTTTGTATAATTTTTTTGATTAGATACACTCCAAATCCATGAAACAGATCCTTTGAGAAATACCTGTTTCGGAGTGTATAGTTGTTTGTAAGGAAGTAAGGCTCAGAAATTGAGCCTCGATAAAATCAAAGATGAGTTTATCTAAAAGTAGAAGTGGAAAGGATAGAGTAAGTCTTCTATTGAGGGGCTGAGTGTAATATCTCTTGCAAGTAAAAGATAAAGGGAGGAAATTTTTGTGAGTGCAGATTCTCGCCCTGTTATCGACTCTAAACTGTTCTTCCGGTCTTCTTCAGACTCGGAATTCGAAAAGAGATTAAATAATGAATTGCTGCCGTCCAGGTTGATAACACCCCAGATGTTCTGACTGGTAATGTTAGAATATGTAGCAGCATCATTCGCTGTTGTATGGGTAAAGCCCTGCTCAACACCCTGTAAGATTTGCAGCTGGCCAAATGTTGAGAATACAACCGCTGCGGCCAGGAAAACAGAATTTATTTTTGAAAAAATATTCATCAAATAAATATAAAAATTCTACAACCCATAATACGCTTTTGGCAAATCTTTGTTAAGGTGATGCAAGAATTTGTATAATATGATTAATCTCGTCTTGATTAACAGTATGACCCATTCCGGGGTAGATTTTTTTTGTTATGTCAGCGCCCAGTTTCTCCAACACGTTCACTGAAGCATCTACACGTTCAACAGGAATGTGGGGATCTACATCTGAACATCCTACAAAATAGGGTGTGCCCTCAAGGTCTCCGTCGTAGTTTTCTTGATTGATAGAGTCGCCAATGAGTCCACCGCTCAATGCAATCAATCCGCCATATTTTGCGGGATGCCGTGCAATAAATTCAGTAGCCAAACAAGCACCCTGGGAAAATCCAAGAAGGACGATTTTTTCTTTCGGGATCCCTTCGGCTTCCAGGTCAGAAACGATATCAAACAGTACCTGAAGAGCCGAGGATAAGCCGGGCTCATTTCGCTCGGTGGGTTGAAGGAAAGAGTGAGGATACCACGTAAACTGGTTTGCCTGGGGCGCTCGATAGTGGATATTTCCGGTATCAAACTCATTGGAGAGTGTAATAATACTTTCCGCGGTAGCACCCCGGCCATGTATCATGACCATCGCAAGTTCAGCGTCTTCCGGCGAGACTCCATGAGTGACAATGTTTGAGTTCTGGTGCGGTCCGTGAAATGGTTTTTCGGAATTTGCTCTGAACATAAAATGTACAACAGACAGCCTGTCCGTTACCTCCTAAATTTAATTAAAGTTTACAGATGCTAAGCGGATAATTAGCAACAAAATTTTTTGTCAATGTATATTTCAAGAGCCGGACAAGCTGTCCGGCTTACAATTAAGAATCCAGTGGCACCAATCTGCTCTCAATCTCTTCCCGGTGCTTTTCATACCAGGGCGGTAGTTTTAGATCTGTTCCAAGATTCTCTAACTCTTCATCCTTGGTAAAACCTGGAATATCGGTCGCAATTTCAAACAAAACACCACCCGGTTCTCTGAAATAGACCGATCTGAAATATTGCCGATCCTGTACCGGTGTTGGGTTAAAGCCCAGCTCTTTCAGCTTTTCACGCCATGCGAGCTGTGTGTCATCATCGGGAACACGAAACGCGATATGGTGAACCGATCCGCGGCCAAACCGGCCATTCAGGTTTTCTTTTTTGAGATCAATGACAGCTCCAAGATGGTTTTCGGGTTCAGATAGAAATCGTGTAATATTAGATTCTTCTCCTGATTTTTCCCATCCGAATTCTTGAAGCAATTCAGCGGTTCGTCCGATATCAGCCAGGGAAAGTGTGGTTCCGTAAAATCCGCGAATAGCAGATTTATTGGGAATACCTTCCGTTTTTTTCGGTTTGATGCTGTCCACTCCTTCAGATTCCACCAGCTCAATCATCATCCCTTCAATATCTTTTACCCGAATTCCCTGGCCTCCAAAGCGATTCACTTCATCCAGAATCTCAACACCATGCTTTTTGAAACGATCAGACCAGAAATCGATGGAATCATTTGGAACAGCATACGACACAACGGTAGCCTCCCCTGTCTTTGGAATGCCCTGCGGAACAGCTTCCCACGGGAAAAATGTGATAGAGCTGCCGGGAGTGGCTTCATAATTTCCGTAGTACAAATGATAGGTTCCCGGATCATCGAAATTGATGGTTTTCTTTGTAAATCGAAGCCCTAATACCCGGGTGTAAAACTCATAGTTCTGTTTCGGCGGACCCGATACCGCGGTAATATGGTGCAATCCTTTTATTTTATCTGCCATAGTGTTTTCTGTTTGATGGGTGTATGACAATAATAACTAAAATTTCAGAAAAATAGTTTAATATTAAATTAAATGACTATATCAATCCAAAAATGAAATCAGTTTAACATAATGTGCTGGTATGGCGCGTTTTTTGTACCTTTGAAGTTGAAAAATTTTTAGTCAAAAAAAGAAGTCATTAATACCTGAGAACTGTTCATGAATATTTTTACAGTCATAATTTTAGCTGCGATTTTGGTTGATTTTGTGCTCGAAATCGTCTCTAATCGCCTGAATTTAAAAGCGTTATCCAAAGAGCTACCGGATGAATTTGATGGTGTTTATGATGAGGAGACCTATGCCAAATCACAGGAATACACTCGGGTACAAACGAAGTTTGGATTTATTACAGGCACATTTGATTTGATTCTGCTTCTTGTTTTCTGGTTTGCCGGGGGATTCAACTGGCTGGACCAGTGGGCGAGAGGCTTTGATTTTGGGGTGATTGTCACCGGGTTAATCTTTATCGGTGTGCTGATCATCGCTAAAACAATTATCTCTCTGCCATTCAGTATCTACTCCACTTTTGTGATTGAGGAGCGATTCGGCTTCAATAAAACCACGCCGAAAACATTTGTGATGGACCGGGTGAAAGGCCTGTTGCTTTCTGTTGTGATAGGAGCGCCGCTTCTTGCGGGAATCATCGCCTTCTTTGAGTATGGCGGAACGTGGGCGTGGGTTTATGCCTGGCTTGTAGTGACGGCTTTTTCTTTGGTGATGCAATACATCGCTCCGACATGGATTATGCCCATTTTCAACAAATTTGAGCCTCTTGAGGATGAAGAACTTCGTGAAGCGATCGAGAATTATGCCGACAAAGTAGACTTCCCCCTGCAGGAAATTTATGTAATGGACGGATCAAAACGATCCTCAAAATCGAATGCATTCTTTACCGGTTTTGGAAAGAACAAACGGATCGCCCTGTTTGACACACTGATTGAAAATCATACCAAAGAGGAACTGGTGGCGGTATTGGCACATGAAATTGGTCACTATAAGAAGAAACATATCATCAAAAATATGGGGATCAGCATTCTGCAAACCGGAATTATGTTTGCGCTGCTTTCCATCTTTCTGCAGGTACCGGCACTTTTTGATGCATTCTATATGGATCAGATGAGTGTTTATGCAGGACTCCTGTTTTTCGGAATGCTCTATTCACCCATCGAAACTATTTTAGGAATTGCGATGCAGAAGCTCAGTCGCTCTCATGAATACGAGGCGGATCACTTTGCATCAACAACCATCCAGAATTCAGAAGAGATGGTCAATGTTCTAAAAAAGCTCTCCAAGGATAATTTGAGTAATCTCACACCACACCCATTTTATGTGTTTTTGAATTATTCGCACCCACCGGTGTTGAAGAGAATTCAAGCCATCCGAAATATCAGTTAGCCGTTTTTGGTTTAGGCTCCATTTTCAAGCGGTACTTTCGAATCCAATAGATGATCAGGGGAGTTCCTATGATTGTGGGGCCCAGCCACGCAATGAGTGGTGAAGGAAAGAATTCTCCATTCACCACTAAAAATGCAGTTAAAGTGGCGATGTAAGCTCCCAGCATCCGACCGATATGAGTGTACATCCACAAGAATTTTTTTGAAGATTTGTTACGGTACAGAAGAATTAGATCTTCGAATGTAAATATGAGCGTGCCGATTCCAAACACCAGCAAGACAATTCTTAATGATGAAATCACCGCATTGACATGAATGCCAAACCAAGTGAGCACAGAAAGTAAAATCATAATGATTCCGAAAAGTGCTACAATGTGAGTGGTAATTGAATCAAACCAATAAAAAAAGGTAGGTAAAGATCTGTTTTTCCAATGGATAGCTTTGTACCCGCTCCAAGTCAAGTAGAAGCTGAATATGGCAATTAAAAATAAAAATGGAATTACTTTTACAACGGAGAGGTAAAGAGATGTGACAGCAACCAAAACCATTGACCAGAAATAAATTTTTCCCATCGTTGTGTGCACTCCTTTTCCCTTCTTCGTTGATATGGCAATTGCACCGGTAACAAGAGCCAAAAAACCTGCGATGATGTGAATAATGAGCATGCCTGAAGTCATAATTATTTTTTGGGTTTCAATTCAAGCCCATAATAAAAAAGGAAACTTCTCTGTTTTGGTTTATGGGATGAAAATATGAATGGAGGGATGAATTACAGGCTTATGTGCCCTTTAAAAAACGTATAACGTCTTTTTTGTAGGATCGGGAGACGGGAATAGGCTTATCCAACCCTCTTAAGTTGAGCTCGTAACCCTGGGCATTTCCATCCACAGCGACCACTTGGTGAAGATTTACGATATATGAACGGTGGCAGCGGATGATGCCGGGTTGATCGATTTTCTCCTCAGCTCGCTGAAGTGTTCCACGAAGTAGCTTTTGAGTTATTTTTTTACCTGATTGATATACTACTTCCACATAATTATCGGCAGATGTGAGATACAAGAGTTCTTCTGTTTTTAGGTGAAGCTGTTCTTTATCATTCTCAGAAAAAAGAGAGATGGTTTTATTTGAATCAGATTTAAGGTCGGGATGGGCAGAGATTTTTTGAGCTTCTTTTTGATTTTCTTTGAAATGCCGAAGGTAATCGAGTGAGACAATAATAGTGGTTATGATGATTCCCAAAGCCATTACCTGTCCAAGTGAGATAAGAATTGCTCTCCATGAAATGCTGCCTAAATCAAGAAGGTACATCAGGAGAGTATTTGCAATTGCGATATTGATCAGCAGCATAACCACCCAGCAGATATGTTTGATGACAGTCCAGTTCTCCTCATTAAAAAAATTCGGAAACAATGGTATCACCAAAAAATATGAGACGGCCATGACGGCCCCGGTTGCCAATCCGAATTCAAGGGAGATGATAAATAAATTTAATCCGTCAAATACATACAGGCCAAAGGGTTGAAAAAAGAAGAGGAAGAATGTTACAAAAAGAGTCGTTCCAATGGTGATCCAGGTATACTTTTTTACTGAGTATTCGAAAGGATACGGCTTGTTTAGAAACTGAATCATTTTTCTTTCCTGTGTGAGAGAAATTTTTCCACTCGTTCCAGGTGCTCCTCACTCTCCCAAAAAGTGCTGAACGGTTCAATCTCATCTTGTGAATTTTGGAGATCTCTTCTTTTGATATACTCGATAAATTTCCGGTCGTTTTTAATCAGCGATTTTTTCAGGCGTGCAAGTTTCTCTTCATAGTCGTTACTGTCAAAAACATCTTGAATCAAGCCGGATTGCAGGGCTGTCTTTGCATCAATTATTTTCTGTGAGGCTAACCAATAGAGGGTTCGATTTCTGCCAACAGTCTCGGTCAGTTTTGTGATGCCTCCCCAACCAGGTGGCAGGTAGAATTTTCCTTGAGTGAAACCAATTGCAGCCGTTGATATTGCGATCCGAAAGTCAAAAGATAATATCGTTTCCCATCCACCGCC
This sequence comes from Rhodohalobacter sulfatireducens, assembly GCF_022012475.1. Classification (GTDB taxonomy): domain Bacteria; phylum Bacteroidota; class Rhodothermia; order Balneolales; family Balneolaceae; genus Rhodohalobacter; species Rhodohalobacter sulfatireducens. The sequence continues at coordinate 78,973 of NZ_JAKLWS010000004.1, read as the reverse complement.
ATACGCAGGTCCGTTCATTGCGGCAAGCGTCCAGCAGGGGAAATTCTCAATTCGCTCGAGAATCGAAATCATCCGGCGCGTCATCTCTTTTGCACCTTCTGCGTCTTTAATTTGATGAAATTCACGCAGATCACCACCGGAGATAAAGCTGTTGTTGGTACCCGTCAGTACAAAAAGCCGCAGTTTCTCATCTTTCTCAAGCTCATCCAGCAGGGACTCAAGTTGATCCATCACATCAAAATTGATCGCATTCATCACCTCTGGCCGGTTAATAGCTGCCTCTGTGATGAACGGTTCTCTTTTGATGATTAAAGACATGGGTTAGTCGGTTCGCAGGTCTTCATCCTGCGGGAGGGGTTTGCGGACGGAATCTCGTATCCAGTTCAGGTAGTCGGGATTGCCCTCCTGTTCGGCGATGTTCAGGCTGATGACACAGGGAACTTCATACGAATGGAGTTCTTTAATCCGGCGGGTCATTTTTCCAACGTTGCTATAACTGGTTTTTAAAATTAGGATACATTCGCTGCTGGTTTCGATCTTATCTTTCCAGTGATAAATAGATTCCATTCCATCGATGATGTTGGCACAGGCGGCAAGTTTTTCCTCTACAATGATGCTGCCAATCTGTTTAGCTTCATCTCGATTTTTCGTGGTTACGTAAACAAAGCGGAGATTTCTGAACATGGGTAATTACAACAGTTTTAATTTGAACTTAAAAGCTACAAAATATCAGAGAATAGTTGGATGAATTTTCTGAAAAAAGCAATAAGATTAGCGAAATTAAAGCTTATGGGCATCTGTATTCAAACAAAATTGAATAGTTGAAACCACAGTCGAAAAACCGTATTTTATCAGGCTCTGATAAAAATTTATCAGAATTTGCGCGAGAGTGGCGGAATTGGTAGACGCGCCAGATTTAGGATCTGGTACTCTAAACAGTGTGGGGGTTCGAGTCCCCCCTCTCGTACCAACTCAATCCAAATATTTTAAAAACATTTAGGTAACACAAGTGGAACTATCCGTTGAGGAACTTACCTCCGTAGACAAGGAAATAACAATCAAGGCGAATCGAGAAGACTTGTCTGAAAAATTTGATAAGGCCTATAAAAAGTATAAATCTCAAATTCAGATGCCGGGCTTTCGACCCGGACGAGTGCCAATTGGTCTCATTAAGAAGCGTTTTGGAAAAGAGATCGAAATGGAAGAGATCAACAGTTATGTTGAAGAGGTTTATGAAAAGGAGATTGTACCCGAGCATGAGCCGGTTGGCGAAACCCAGATGCTGGATATGAGCTGGGAGAATGATGAGCTTGAGGTTGTTTTTAAAATTGGTGCAAAACCTGAGTTTGAGCTAAAAGATCTGAAAGAGATTGCCATCGACAAGATGGTGCATGATGTATCCGATGAAGAAGTTGAAGAGGAGATTGAACGAACACTTCAGCGACAAGGTAACTGGGAAGAGGTGGAAGATGAGATTACTGAAGAAAGCCGGGTAACAGTTGACGCCGTTTCATTAGATGAGGATGGAAATCCTATTGAGGGAGAAAAGGATGAAGACCAAAAGCTGGACCTTCGACAAGATGCGGCAGCTGATTTTCGCGAACACCTTGTTGGCCATAAAGTTGGTGATGTTGTAGAGATGGAGCTTGGCGAAGATGAAGAAGTAGACAGATTTGAACTTCATGTTAAAAAAGTTGAAGTCAACCATGAAGCTGAACTGAATGATGAATTTGCAAAACAAAACTCCAACGGCCAGGCAAAAAATGTAGATGAGTTCAAGAGCTACATTAAAAGCCAGATGCAGGATTATTATGATCAGTCATCTGATGAGATGTTTCGCCAGGATGCAATCCAGGCCATGGCCGAGGCCCATGAATTTGAAGTACCTGAAGTGATGCTCGAACAGATCAAAAATAATTTTGTTGAATACGCCAAGCAGCAGTCCGGCGGCGATCTGCCACCCGAATTTGATGTTGAGGAGTATAAAGAAAATATGAGTGAGCAGGCCGTGCAACAGGCTAAGTGGGGATTTATCAGCCATAAACTCCAGGAGAAATTTGATGATATCGAAATTAAACCGGAAGATATTGACGAGTATATCGGGGTTGAAGCTGCAAAGTATGGAGCAACAGCTGAACAGTTAAAGAGTTATTATGCTCAGAACCCGAATCAACTTGAAAATCTACGCAATAATATCAGGGAGAATAAAGTTTTTGATAAGTTGACTGAAGAAGTTACTATCAATGAACTCTCAAAGGATGAATTTCGTAAGAAGAGAGAAGAGGAAAACGAAAAGCAACAAATTCCACAGGTATAGATTACCATGAATTACAAACAACCCCTATTTGAATTACCAGAGATGAACGATATTAATCAAATTCAAAACAACTTGGTGCCCATGGTAGTGGAAACTACCAACCGCGGCGAACGTGCATATGACATCTATTCACGGCTGTTAAAAGACCGAATTGTAATTTTGGGTACGCCGGTGAATGATGCTGTAGCAAGTTCTATCGTAGCTCAATTGTTGTTCCTTGATTCGCAGGATACTGAAAAAGATATTAACCTGTATATAAACAGTCCCGGTGGCGTTGTGTCTGCTGGAATGGCCATTTATGATACCATGCAATTTGTAAAAAGCGATGTATCTACAACTTGTGTAGGTATGGCCGCATCTATGGGCGCAGTCTTATTGACGGCCGGTGCCAAAGGCAAACGACACGCCCTCCCACACTCACGAGTGATGATTCATCAACCGTTGGGTGGAGTTCAGGGACAGGCCAGTGATATAGAGATTGAAGCCCAGGAGATTATACGGCTCAAAAAAGAGTTGAGCAGTATTCTGGCCGAGCATACCGGGCAGCCTGTTGACAAGGTGGTTGAAGATTCAGACAGAAATAAATGGATGACATCGGATGAAGCCAAGGATTATGGTTTGATTGATTCCGTTATGCGTCGCAACGGGAAAAAATAGTTACGCTAATAATTTCTTTTTTCAAATTTTCTGATTCTACCTTTCGAAGTAGATCACTGCAATTCTCAGAATTTTTCTGAAAAATTGTTGAGATTGCATACTTTAAAGCAATAAATACAACCAACTATGAGTAAAAAGAAAGATAACGACTCGGTCTATTGCTCTTTTTGTGGGCGATCCAGCCATGACGTGAATTCTATGGTTGCCGGACCGGATGTATATATTTGCAATCACTGTGTAGAAGATGCATCCAGTATCATTCAGAGCGATCTCTCATCCCTGGCGCGTCGTCGCGAAAAGCAGTATAAGCCGATACTCAAACCGGTTGAGATTAAAAACAGGCTTGATGAGTATGTGATTGGCCAGGAGGGAGCAAAGAAAACACTTTCCGTTGCGGTTTATAATCACTACAAGCGAATTTCCGGGAGTTCCGAAATACAGCTTGATGACACCGTTATCGAGAAGAGTAACATTATGTTGTTGGGGCCAACCGGATCGGGAAAAACTCTTCTTGCCAGAACACTTGCCAATATTATTGATGTCCCCATTACCATTGCTGATGCGACGGTTCTAACCGAGGCCGGTTACGTAGGCGAAGATGTTGAGAGCATGTTGAGCAACTTGTTGCAAGCTGCCGATTACGATGTTGAGCGAGCCCGGCGCGGAATTGTGTATATCGATGAAATTGATAAAGTATCCCGGAAAAGTGACAATCCATCCATTACTCGCGATGTGTCCGGTGAAGGTGTACAACAGGCCCTTTTAAAGATTCTTGAAGGAACCACTGCAAATATTCCACCGAAAGGCGGTCGAAAACACCCGGAACAGAGCTTTATACAGCTGGATACTTCAGAAATACTTTTTATCTGCGGAGGAGCATTCAGCGGGTTGGAAGAGGTGATTGCACGCCGTCTATCAACCAGTGCGATGGGTTTCCATTCTCAGGATCAGGAAAAATTTGATAAGGATGATCCCAAAATATTTACACACGTCGAGCCGGAAGATCTCCAGAAATTTGGACTGATCCCTGAGCTGATTGGCCGCCTGCCCGTGATATGCGGACTCGAGGAACTTTCCGATGAAGCTATGATCGAAATTTTACTCAAGCCAAAGAATGCCATCACAAAGCAGTATAAAAAGCTGTTTAATATGGAAGATGTTGAGCTTGAATTTGAAGAGGAAGCACTTGATGCAATTGTAGAAAAAGCGCGTCAGCGGAAAACCGGTGCACGAGGATTACGATCTATCCTGGAAGAATCAATGCTGGAGATCATGTTTGTAATTCCTTCGATGAAAAATGTAAAACGGTGCATCATAACACGTGAAACTGTTGAGAAAAAGGCTCCTCCGATTTACGAAAAACATAAGGCGACTGCTTAACTGCCCGCACACAATGCCTACTCATTGTGTGTTCATGTAATTTTGGCGTTTAAGCTTTGTCTTTTAATCGGGCTCAACCATGAATACACTACTTCCATCCAGCCGGATAAAGATTATCCTTGTTTCCCTTCTAATTCTTTTGGCCGGTGCCTCGTTTATATATAACCAGATTCTTATCAATAGGATTATGGAGCAGGAGAGAAAAAGTGTGGAGCTTTGGGCAAAAGCATTTGAGTTCAATTATGATCCTGTTCACCTTGAGGTAAGTACAACACTGAACCGGGTGGCTGATATGCTCAGTATGTACCCGAATGTTCCCGACAGTTTGGAGAGAATGATTCGATCGGCAGAGGCGGCAAGATTTACGGAAGATTTTGTTACACAAGAGATTATTACACCTCCCGACCTCTTCAATATACCGGTTATTGTAATGGATGATTCTGGTTTCCCGGTACATTACCGATTCATAGAAGACGAAGAAACAGATGTAAAAGAATTAGCTGAAAGTTTTGCTGAATTTCATGAACCCATCACCATTACCTTTGGTGATGATGAACAAATGCAGAACCAGTATGTGTATTATGGTGAAAGTCCAACAGTGCGATATCTCCGCTTTTTCCCCTATGTACAATTTGGAATCCTGGCTCTTCTGCTTGGGGTGGGTTACATCACATATAAAAGTATTACAAGGTCAGAGCAATCAAATTTATGGGTGGGTATGACCAAAGAAGCTGCTCATCAACTGGGGACACCTTTATCCAGTATTTATGGTTGGCTTCAACTTTTGAAGGATAAAAATCAAAATGATGAAGACAATTTATCTATTGCTTATGAAATTGAAAATGATGTCACCCGGCTGAAAGGAATCGCTGAACGTTTCAATAAAATCGGATCACAGCCTGAGCTTAAAGTGGTTCACCCGGAACCGATAATTGATGAAGTGATTTCCTATATGAAACGTCGTTTGCCATCACTTGGAAAATCGATTGATGTTCGAAAGAAGATCGAAACGGATACGAAAGCACATTTAAATCCGGAGTTGTTTCAGTGGGCAGTAGAAAATCTCATCAAAAATTCCATGGATGCCATTAAGGAAACAGTGGCTGATGCTTATGTAGCCATTACAGTGCACCAGGACGGAAATCAAATGATAATTGATGTGGAGGATTCGGGATCGGGTATCGACAGGAAATATTTAAAAGAGGTGTTTAAACCCGGTTACAGTACGAAAAAACGTGGATGGGGACTTGGATTAAGCCTGACAAAACGAATTATTGAAGAGTATCACAAAGGGAAAATATTTATCTATTCTACAGAGATCAACAAGGGAACAATAATTCGAATTACACTTCCAATTTAATCGCCGGCATAACCCCGTTTGGCAGCGTAATCCATAAGTTCGGCTTTCAATAAGTTTCTGCCTCGGTGCAACCGCGATCGAATTGTACCGATGGGAACATCCAGCATGTTGGCTATCTCTTCGTAGGTGAAATCTTCTACGTCGCAGAGAAGAACAACGGTTCTGAAATCCTCCGGAATATTATCGAGAGCATTGGAGAGTTCGTCATCTATAAGCTCTCGGAACATTTTATCTTCGAGATCGGAAGTGTCTGTTCGTTCAGCACGGATCGTCTCATAAAAAGTAGAGACTTCATCATAATCAACCTGCTGGGGTTTCTTGGACTTCTTCCTGTAATTGTTGATGTATGAATTTTTCAGGATTCTAAATAACCAGGCTTTGGCATTCGTACCTTTCTCGTAGCTGCTGAAAAAGCGATAAGCTTTAACGATCGTATCTTGTACGAGGTCTTCAGCATCATTCGGATCAGAAGTTAACCGAAGGCCAAAGTTGTACAATGCATCCAGATGAGGAATGATCTCTTCGTTAAAATCTTCCTGTTTTTTTAATTCTTTATTTGTGAGTTCTGCCATCCCTATGCGTTGTTTGTCAGAACAGTTTTTTTAATTATTGGTCAAGTAACAATCAACTCGTTTGATTCAAATAGAATTTACAACACCGATATCAATTTAACTAATTGATAGAATTGATCGGGTGAGTAGATTTTAATTACATCTACTTTAAACCTGAATGAATAATTAATTCGTTCCTATCATTACATTTGTGAAATTACGAAAATATCGTACAAAGCATGTGTCCATGCCGCTATCCCAAACCCTCTCGTAACATAAATAACATTTAGTGCTAAGCCAAATAGGAACCGGAATAAAAACGATCCAAGTGTAAAAAAATCACCAAATTGGCCAACATAATGAACCCCACTAAATATTAGAGCTGCAATAACCGCCGAGATTATATAAGCGGTTGTCTTTTTTGAAAGAAATTTCATAAAAATAAGTGATAAACCCCCTACTAAAATCACCCTGAAGAACAACTCCTCATAAAGTCCCGCTCCCAGTGATAGGGCAAATAACTGAACTTTACTGAGTGCTTCGATGCTTTCAGATAGATTCATTGTTAAAACTGCCTCCAGCAAACCAACAATCACCACGGTGATTAATACCGCATAAACTGCGGATTCAAGGATCATTGTTAGGAAATAAGATGATCGAAGATGCGGCAGTTCAGATCTTTTCCGATATAAAACTACAGCCCCAATAAAAGCAGCTACAAGAAGAGTTGCCGAAATTGCATTGACTCCCAGAAATTGGAAAAGGGACTTGAACAGAATATCTACAGAAATTCGAACAGCTTGATCCGGGGGCTGTGAAATCCAAATCAGAAGTTCATATAAAATCAAAAGAGGAATGGAGATCAGGTAACTATATAAAATCCCTCCGGTTTGATCCAGGTATGAACGCGACTTTCGCTGCACAGCTTTCAGTTGTCCAGGTAGATGGTTACAACCGGCTGTTCAATACTTGAAAAATCCAGCATACTGAAGGCTTTGTGTGATAATTTTAACCCTTCACCTGAATGTCTGTCATTAACGCGAACGAAAATTCCCTTTCCATTGGATGGGTTTTCAATAAAAATCACATTTCCAAGTGCCATATTGGAGTGCGCAGCCGAAAGCTGGTCCGGGCTGTATAGCTCTCCGCTGGTTGTGGGAGTAGCTTTATCACCCTCTGAATAGCTCATCACCGGAACCGTTCCGAGATCTTCGAGGTTAGCATCGGGGAGGTAGGGATTGTCGAAATTCCGTGTGGGAGGCAACAGTACCGTAATCTGTTGACCCGGTGAAATATTACCTGCATCCATTCCCGGATTCAGAGCTTCAAACTCATTCCGTGTCATATTAAATTTGTCGAGAACTCTTTGTGTATTTTCATTACTCTGAACGCGATAAGTTGCAAATTTACCTTGTGGAGTAGAGTTCTCAGCACCTTCAGCGACAGATGGAGCTGTTTGGATCTTTTTCACTGTGATTCGCTGCCCAACCCGGAGCATGTCATCTTGAAGATTGTTAATCTGCCGCAATTCTGTAATAGTCATATCATGCTGGCGTGCAATACCGTAGAGAGTATCTCCACTTTTTACGGTGTAGGTTTCACTTTCAGCGGCTGATTCAGAATATCGTTCAACAATCGAAGTTCGTTCCTCTTCGTCCATATCCTCAAGATCATCAATAGAGGGTTGTTCTTCGGTTCGCTCTTCCTGAGGATAGATGATAAGATCAGTACCAGCTTCCAGGTTTGTATTCTCTAAGTTGTTCCATTCCTGGATTTCAGCAATTGTAACATTGTACTGTTGTGAAATTCCGAAAAGGGACTCACCGGCTTGCACCTCATGTAGAATTCTATCTTCATTGGTTTGGGGTGCCACAATAAGAACCTGTCCCAATTGAAGTTCATTCGATTGTAAATTATTCCATTCCCTCAGTTCTCCAACAGTTACACCATATTGTTGAGAAATGCTAAAGAGTGTTTCACCCTGCTGTACGGTATGCTCCTGTTGAGACTGCTGCTGGGCGAATGCAGTATCAGAAAAATCCGCAAAAATTGAGATGCATAAAATAAGAGAGGAAAGAAAAATTTTTTTAAGAGATAGAATCATCATTCAATTCAATATTTATAGTTTCAAGCGCTTCCTTCAATTCGAGGGCCGTTCGTTCATTTTTTTGTTGTTTTGCGATTTCAAGGCCGTCTGTAAACATCTGTTGAGCGTCCTTCATGCGACCCGTCCGTTCATAAAGTTTACCCAGATGATAATAAACGCCTAAATAATCTGGATCTTGTTTTAAAATCGACTCAAACAAAACCTTCGCTTTTTTAACGTCATCTTTCTTCAGCAGTTCCAATGCCAGTGCAAATTTTGTAAAGGAATCGTCTGGATGCTCTTTCAGTTGTGCTGCAAGGTCTCTTATTTTCTGCCGGCTACTTTTCATTTTGATAGCGTTCGAGAATTTCAGACATAGAGTCACCGCCGAATTTTTCGAGGATGGCATTGGCAATCACCGGTGCGATGACACTCTCCACTACCACCACAGCTCGCGGAAGTGCACATACGTCTGATCGTTCATATCGGGTATCCTGCTCCTCTTTTGTTTCGATATCGGCGGTTTTCAGAGGCTTAATCATGGTAGGAATCGGTTTCATCACTCCGCGAATGATTATCGGCATGCCGGTTGTCATCCCGCCTTCAAAGCCGCCAAGGCGATTAGTTCGGCGTTTGAATGAATCATTTTCATAAATAATTTCATCATGTACATTATGGCCGTGCGTTTTACCTGCATCAAAACCGAGACCTATCTCAACACCTTTCATTGCTTGGGTGCTGACAATAGCCTGGGCCAACTGTCCGTCCAGTTTTCGATCCCAGTGAACGTGGCTTCCCAATCCTGCCGGGAGACCGGTCACAACAATTTCATAAATACCGCCAAGAGAGGTGCCCTCTTTTCGTTTGATTTTGATCTCCTCTCGCATTTCATGACTGAGTTCTTCGTCTAAACATCGCACATCTGATTCATCCGCAGCTTTGTAGATCGATTCAGCACCATTTTCTGCAAGTGGATCGGCAGCTTTTCTTACAGAGTCCCACCCGTTATACCCAATCTTACCGAGCTGGATTACATGGCCGCCAATTTCTATACCAAATTCCTTTAAGAATTTTCGTGCAATGGAACAGCAAGCCACGCGCATAGCAGTTTCGCGCGCGCTGGATCGTTCAATGACGGGGCGAATATCTTTAAATCTATATTTTTGGAGTCCAACGAGATCTGCATGGCCGGGGCGGGGCAGTGTTATGTTTTCAACATCTCCACGTTCACCGTCTTTGGCCATGACCTTTGGCCAGTTGCTGTCATCTTTTTCATAGGCTCGATTTACCATCGACAGCGCAATGGGGGCTCCCATGGTTTTAGAGAATCGAACACCGGATTGTATATCCGCATGATCTTTTTCAAAAGCCATTCGACCACCGCGTCCATACCCCTTTTGCCGGCGGACAAGGTGTTGTTCAATGTATTCTTCTGTAATTTCAAGCCCGGCCGGAACACCTTCTACAATTCCGGTAAGGCCGGGTCCATGAGATTCGCCTGCTGTAAAATATCGGATCATTAAATTCTGGATATCAGTTAAAAAATATAAGTTAACAAACAGTGTGGGGAAAAATAAGAGATATAAAGACGAACTGCTTGAATCATCTTCTATAAAAATAGTGTGGAATAATTGAGTCAAAAACCTTCAATTTGCAAAAACCTTTTGTAGTTTTTATGTGCTATTATTGCTGTTTGAAGGTATCCGCATTTTGGATAAAACTTTTGTAATATTAGCGGTTCAAAACTTTGAGCAAAGGAGCTCAGGTAATAAATTTTTATGAGAAGTACGCTACATGCGTGTATTTAAAGAATTAGGAAAATACAGTTCCCTGTTATACCAAGGACTTCGTTCATCAACGGAGTTCAGCACCTATCGAAAGAATCTCTTTCAGGAATTGGTTAAGGTGGGGTACGACTCGGTACCCATTATTATTTTAGTTGGAATTTTTACCGGTTCTGTAATGACTCTGCAGTCAGCCTACCAGCTCGAGTCTGCATTTATTCCTCTCTCAACGATTGGTGCCATTGTATCGCAATCCATATTAATTGAACTCGCTGCGGTGATATCCGGACTGGTTCTCGCCGGAAAGGTAGGGGCGAGGGTTGCAACAGAATTAGGAACCATGCGCGTGAGTGAACAGATTGATGCGCTTGAATCGATGGGATTTAATTCGGTTTCATTTTTAGTTGTTCCCAGGGTGCTTGCCGGTATCTTGATGTTCCCGGTGATCTATATAGTAGCAAGTGTTTGCGGATTGGCAGGCGGTGTGGCTGCAGGTTATTTTTCTGGCCAGGTTCCTCCGGCTGATTTTCTTGAAGGAGCCCGGATGTATTTTTATCCCTGGGATGTTGCCTTCGGAGTGGTGAAATCATTCGTGTTTGGGTTTATCATTACATCTATAGCCTGTTATAAAGGATATTTTGCCACAGGGGGTGCAGAAGGTGTGGGAAACAGTACCACCCAGGCTACCGTATTGGGTTGTATCTATATTCTTTTAGCTGATTTTATTTTAGCAGCGTTGTTATTATGATTGAGATTAAAAATTTAAAAAAGAGTTTTGGTGACCTTTTGGTATGGGAAGGCGTATCCTTTACAATTGAGGAAGGAGATATTACCGCGATTATCGGTCGCTCAGGATGCGGTAAATCCGTTTTGCTAAAGCATATCAACGCTCTGTTAACCCCGGATGAAGGTGAGATCATCATTGATGAAAAGAATATTTTTGACCTGGATTATGTGGACAAGCGATTGCTCAGGCAGAAGTTTGGAGTGCTTTTCCAGGGATCTGCACTTTTTGATTCCATTAATACGTTTGAGAATGTAGCATTCCCTCTTCGATACTTTACGAATCAAAACGAAGAGGAAATTCATGAGAATGTAATGAGGGCGCTGCGTTACGTGAACCTTGAGAATGCAGCACAACAGGAAACGGCGGAACTTTCAGGCGGTATGAGAAAACGTGTGGGACTGGCGCGGGCGATTATCCTGGAGCCAAAGTATATTATGTATGATGAACCCACATCCGGCTTAGACCCGCAAACAGCAGATGAAATCAACGGATTGATTTTAGATATGGCCCGTCAATTTGATGTGACTTCAATTGTTGTTACTCATGATATGCATAGTGTGTTGGAAGTAGCCGATAAAGTTGCATTTTTAGATCAACAGAAGCTAAGTTGGTTTGGAACCATCGATGAGATGAAACAAAGCAATCAGAAAGATTTAGTCAATTTTATCACGGCCAGTGAATATCAAATAAAACAATAAACAAAATGAAATTGAGCAACGAAGCTAAAGTAGGAATAACCGTTTTTCTGGCGGTGGTGGTAGCCATTATCGGATTTCGTTTCATGCGCGATGTACCCATATTTGGAACGTCACTAAATATAAGTAGTACCTTTGAAAAAGCGGATGGAATCAGTAACGGAAGCCTGGTGTATATTAAAGGTGTTCGCGTTGGGTCGGTTAATTCTGTTCAACTGACCCCCGAAAACAATGTACAGGTGGGTATGAGTATCGATACAGATGTAAATATTCCTGAAGATTCCAGGGCAAACCTCACTTCACTTGGTATTGTTGAAGGAAAATCAATAGTAATTGAGATGGGCAGTTCCTCTCAGTTTGTGGAAACAGGTGATGAAATTGCAGGTACGTATGCCCAAACCATCATGGAAACTCTTGGTGATCAGGGAGAACAGCTTGGTTCGGATGTGTCTAACTCCATCAACGAATTAAACCAGTTTTTACGCCAGCTGAATGAAACCGTGGATGATGAAACCCGCGGTAAACTCGACGAAACACTGAGCAATCTTTTGGATTCTTCGGAAAGAGTCGCAAATCTTCTGGAAGAAAAGCGGGGAGACATCGATTTGGCCATTGAATCAGGCAGCCGTGTTATAAGTCAATTGGATACACTGGCAACGAACAACCGTCCTAAGGTTGATAGTCTTATGACTTCACTCGAAGAAAATGTGCGGGAACTTTCCGTTGTGCGCGAAGAACTTGAAACGGCATCAGCAAGCCTTAATCAACTCCTGGACAAATTGAATAACGGGGAGGGTACGATGGGCAAGCTAATCAATGATCCCTCAGTGTATGAAAACCTGGATTCACTGACAATAGAACTGAACAAACTGGTGAAGGGCATTAATGAAGATCCGGGGAAATATCTCAAACATATGAGCATCATTGAAGTGTTCTAAAGATTGCTTAGGCAATGAACATCGATCTCCATCCGTTGTGCTTCGTGCAGAGTTATTGTATATTTCGTGGCTATTAAATAATCGCAGTTATTAACAGTTAAATAGATTTTTTGAGGTTTTCCTATGGGTGTAATGGAAAAAATGAGAAACAGTACAGCTTCCATTTTATGGATACTGATCTTCTCATTTGGAATTTTATGGGTATTGGCCGATACACAGGTTTTTGATGCGCTGACAGTGGGTCCGCGTTCACTTGGAAGTGTAAACGGTGAGGCCATCTCTCTGAATGAATACAATCAGCGAGTGAATTTTTATACCGAGCAGTATCAACAGAGAACCGGCGGATCGGTTAACCCGGAAATGAGAGCAACATACGAAAACCAGGCTTGGGAAGACCTTGTTGCAGCTGAACTGATTCAGCAAAAGATGAACGAGATCGGTATTACAGTAACTGACAATGAGTTGCTTGAAATGGTTACCGGCGAGAATCCCGCCCCATTTATTCGTCAGCAGTTCCAGGCTGAAGACGGTACGATCGACAGAATTGCACTTCGGGCGGCCATTGAATCTCCTGAGAACAGCGAGGCCTGGATTCAAGTGGAACAGCAGCTTCGTGATACCCGGCGCCAGGAAAAAATGAGCAGCTATATCTCATCAGGGTTAAAAGTAAATTCTCTTGAGGTTAGAAACGAGTATATCAAAGAAAATTCGTACGCGAATATTCGATATCTGCGATTTCCCTATGCTGATATTCCAGCAGAAGAAATTACGGCAACAGAAGAGGAGCTGCGTGCATATTACCAGGACAATCAAGATCGTTTCGAACGAGCTGAAACTTATCGATTCAGATATGTAAGCTGGGATAAAACTCCGACCGCGCAGGATACAACCAACATTGTGAATGAGGTAGCAGATTTGGGTAGAGCATTTGCAAATGCTCAGGATGACTCCCTTTTCCTCGACAGATATGGATCCACTGTCGATTATACAGGCGCGTATGTGCCGGCTGATGAAATTCGGGAAGAATATCAACCGGTTGTGGATCTTGACGTAGGTGAAGTATCGGATGTGGTGATGATTAACGGTGATCCTCATGTGTTCAAAAAAGTAGATCAACGAGGAAATGAAATTAAGTTTGGTGTTCTTTCCTATCCGGTAGTGGCAGATCCGATTGCAACGATCGACCGGCTTGCAGAACAAGCGAGCGAGTTTGAATTCTACGCATCCTCGGAAGGCTTTATGCAGGAAGCGGAGCGCAGAGAACTTGAGGTGCAGGAAGGCACGGCATCAAAGGGAAGTTCATTTATTCCCGGAATCGGACAAAGTCAAAGCACCTTACGGATATTGGAGAGTCTTTCTGAAGATGAAATATCTGAACCGATTGAAACAAACAACTTTTTCTTAGTTGTTCAGATGATTCAAAAAACACCCGAAGGTCCGCGTCCATTTCCAGAAGTTCGAAGCCAGGTTGAAACTCTTGTAATCAACGAAAAGCGAAAAAATATGATGCTCGAACGCGTACAGGAGATGTACCAAAACAATTCCGGCCTGGAAGCGATAGCCACGGCATCCGACAAAGAGATCCAGGAAGTACAGGATCTGCGAATGGCAGCCACACGCATTCCTGATGCGGGTCGCGAAGTTGGTGTAATTGGGGAGATCTTCGATATGGAACAAGGCGATCTTTCTGAGCCGATACCGGGCGAAAATGGTGTATACGTTATAGAGGTGACTGAACTTTCTGAGGCTGATCCGGCAAACATAACAGATACACAAAGGCAACAGATCCAAAGTCGTCTCGAACAGCAGAAGTTTATGGCATTTAATCAAGTATTTTTGGATCAGCTAAAAGCTGAAGCCGATATAGTTGATAACAGAAGAGAAATGTTGCAATAGTAAGACAAAAAATTAGTTTTATTTGATGATAGGGTAAGGGAAATCTCTTACCCTTTTTTATTTTTAAGAAGTCCCTATTTATTAGAGGATTCATTTTTAAAATCAAAATCCGTGACGGCAAAGCAAGATAAAATCTGGATGCAGCGTGCCCTCAGCCTGGCAGAAAAGGGAAGGGGATATGTGTCTCCAAACCCGATGGTAGGATGTGTGATTGTCTCGGAAGAGGGTGATGTAATTGGCGAGGGTTATCACGAACGCTACGGTAAGGCACATGCTGAAGTAAATGCAATGAATCAAGTTGATGATGCGGATAACTTAAAAAATGCCACTGTTTACGTCACTCTTGAACCTTGTTCTCATCACGGAAAAACTCCACCCTGTGCTCAAATGTTGGCGGATAAACCGATCAAAAGGGTTGTAGTGGCGATGAAGGATCCATCCGAAAAAGTAAATGGCCGCGGGTTGGAGCTTCTTAGAAATGAGGGAATTGATGTGGATACGGGAATTCTGCAAAAGGAAGCTAAGGAATTGAATGAATGCTGGCTTCACTATATAGAGTTCAACCGGCCGTTTATAACGCTAAAAATTGCTCAAACTGCTGACGGATACATTGCGGCGCCAAACGGTGATTCAAAATGGATCAGCTCAAAAGAATCCAGGGAGAAGGTTCACATATGGAGAAGTCAGAATGATGCGGTCATGGTTGGTCGAAATACAGCACTGCACGATAATCCGTCATTAACAGTTCGGTTGGTAGAGGGACGTCAACCTAAACGTGTGGTTATTGATGGTCCATTTGAACTGCCGAGAAATTTAAACCTGTTTTCCGATCAGTTTGAGGAAAAGACGATTGTGATCACTCACAACAGGAAGAAATCTAAAGACGAGGCTGACCCAATGCTTAAGATGTTACAAAGCAATTATTTTCGGGGTGAGATTATTCACGTGGAGAAAGTAAACGGCCATTCACGATTGAAAGAAGGAATGAGAAAACTGGCTGATCATGGAATTACATCACTTCTCGTAGAGGGTGGACAGCAGCTCTCTTCAGCACTTTTAAAAAGAGGTCTCGTAGATCGTCTTCAGCTTTTCATAGCGCCAAAATTATTAGGAGGGGGTACCAAATCTATCGTCAATCTTGATATCAACAGGATGGAGGATATTGTACCCTTCAGGGATCATAACTGGCAGCAAACAGGCCAGGATATTTTATTAACAGCAAATCTTTGAATTATGTTTACAGGAATTATTGAAGAAGTTGGTACTATAAAGAAAGTAACGCAAATGGACGGGGCAAAAGAGCTTAGTATCAAAGCACCTTTTGTTTCGGAAGTGCATGTGGATGAAAGTATCGCGGTAAACGGCGTTTGCCTGACTGTTGTATCTTTTGATGACGACTCATTCGATGTACAGTGCGTAAATGAAACACTCAGTAAGACCAACCTGGGAGACCTGGTGGTGGGAGATCCCGTAAATCTTGAGCGGTCATTAACACTGGAGAAAGCGATTGAAGGTCACATTGTACAGGGTCATGTAGATACTGTGGGAACAGTCACAAAAATCGACCAAAAGGGAGCCGATGTACTTTTAACTTTTGAATTTCCTGAAGAACATACAGATTACATCGTGGGTCGGGGTAGTATAGCAATCGATGGTATTAGCATGACCGTAGCCAGGGATCATGATAATGTCTGTACCGTTGCTGTGATTCCTTATACCTGGGAGAACACTAATTTCAAATCAAGAACAGTGGGAGACCACCTGAACCTCGAATTTGATGTGTTCGGAAAGTATATACTCAAGTATTTGAAAAGCCGGGAAGAGGAAAATTAGCCTCTAAAAATCATCGGATGAGTTTTTACTAACTACTCAGAAGATTTGTAAAGTTTCTCATCCGATGGATTACTGCTTAACAGTTTGGCACAACTCAACTAAAACTCCATTACTGCTTTTCGGGTGCAGGAATACAATCTGTTTTTGATCGGCTCCCGGCTTGGGACTATCACTCAAAAGTGTAAATCCTTCTGATTTGAGTCTTTTAATTTCGGCTTGAATATCATCCACCTCAAACGCTACATGGTGCATTCCTTCGCCCTTTTTCTCTATGAATTTGTTGATCACAGATTCAGGATCTGTTGCGCCCAGTAATTCAACTTTCGATTCACCGGTTTGAAGGAAAGCAGTCTCTACATTTTGGCTTTCCACAACCTCTCTTTTGTAGCAAGGAGTTTGAAGTAGTTTTTCGTAGGTTTCAATAGCTGCCTCAAGATCTTTTACAGCAATTCCTATATGATCGATATACATGATTTCCCGTTCTTTTGGTTGATCCGTTTTAAAATAAACTATTCAGTCATAACCTGAGTATCAATAAGGGAATTACTGATCTTCGGATAGATTGGCCAATTGAGTTGGTCGTTATTGGTTTTTTCTCAATTTTACCAACAACCAACAACCAACTACTAACAACAGAGAACCAAGAGAATGAAAATTTCAGCCATACAACTCAATAGCCAGCCCAATCTCGGTCAAAACCTGGAGATGGCCTACAACTTTGTGAAAAAAGCCGCCGGTAAGGGAGCCGATATGGTTGCTCTACCCGAAAATTTTGCATTCATGGGAGATGAACAAAAACGATTGGAACAGGCTGAAGAGATTTCAAGAGCCACGGAAAAAGCGCTGAAGGAATGGGCGGTAGAATTTGAGATCTATCTGCTTGGCGGAGGTTATCCGGTACCGGTTGAAAACGGGAAAGTGTCCAATTGTGCGAGACTGATCAACCCAAATGGAGAGACAATTGCGCTTTATGATAAGATCCACCTGTTCGATGTAGAGCTTTCCGAAAAAGAAACATACAGGGAGTCTGATATGGTTAAGGCTGGAAGAGATATCGTGGTTGCAGAGCTTTTTGAATTTGGAATGAAAGCCGGACTATCCATCTGTTATGATGTTCGTTTTCCCGAACTCTACCGCGAGTTAGTGAAACAGGGTGCGGATATTTTGTTTGTTCCGGCTGCCTTTACTCGGCCTACCGGGAAAGCACATTGGGAAACTCTATTAAAAGCAAGAGCTATTGAAAACAGCGCATTCGTTGTGGCTCCGGCTCAAACCGGCAAACATGGTAAAAAAAGAGAAACCCATGGACATGCACTTATTATCGATCCGTGGGGTAATATCTTCGCTGATGCCGGAGAAGAACCCGGAATGGCGATGGCTGAGTTGAAGCTTGATGATCTTAAAGAGGTCAGGAGAAAACTTCCGGCGCTTGAGCATCGGGTGTTATAAAAAAACGTACCCATCTGAACGCTTTGAGCGGTCTGATGGATATTCTTCTCCATTATTAAGGCTACTTACTCAGAGGGTAAAAACCTTTTTCGCTACCCCAAAACTAAATTCCCAGTGAAGGAGTACGCGTTAACCCTACTCAAAAACCAAATGTTCTGAGAAGAAAGGCAGTACCTTCGTTCGAATGCGTTCGGCAATACGATTGATATGATCACCTTCATAGCTCTCATATTCATGCGATATCTGATACATATCCAATAATTCATGCAGCTTTTTTGTAGATGCGTGAATACCTTGATCTTGTAATCCGGCATCCATGGCAATAGCTTCCAGCTTTCTTAAATTGGGGATGTATTGCTCAACGGTGTAAAGTGTTCGGTTTGCGGCAATTTTGTAAGCGATGTCCTGGCGAATTTCGCCATCATCAAATGGAAGGTCGAGATAATAAGGCGGATTATTGGGATTGGGAGCAAAGGCGGCAGATGTTGCCAGCGTTGCTAATTCAAAGAAAGAGGCATCCTCCAACTGATTGATTGTAGTGAAGGACTCCATTGTATCCATAAATTCTTTGTTGTCGGTTACTCCTCCTTCCATGCAGCATGGACTCATCATGTAGATGGATGAAAAAACATCCGGGTTTTTCATTCCCAGGCGAATGGTCCCGTATCCTCCCATTGAATGCCCGGCGAGCCCACGGCTTTTTACATCGGGCAATGTGCGGTAATTGGCATCGACATACTCCACCAATTCTTTCGTGACAAAGGTTTCCCAATCGCCGATGGTCGGCGAGCTGGCATACATGCTTCCCTTGAAACGGTTATAAGCATTCGGCATCACCACAATCATCTCCCTGGAAAGCTCTTCTGCCAGCGACTGGTTCATTACATCGTAAAGATTAATCCAATGATCTTCCCATCCAAACCATTGACTGTCGGAATCCGTAAATCCATGGAGCATATACAGTACTGGAAAACGGCGGCTGGTATCTTCCTGGTAAGAAGGAGGCAGGTAAACGGATACATCGCGCTCGGCAGGATCACCAATGAGATTGCCTTCAATGGCATGACTGTAAACTTTTATGCGCTCCTTGGTCCCTTGCTGGGCCTGGACAACTTGGACACTCAGAAATATAATGGGAATAACGAGAAAGATCTTTTTCATTGAAAACGGATTGATGCTAAGCATTGAAGATGCGTTTCATTTTGGCAGTTACAAGCGATTAATCTATTTAATTCGCTAAACATATACTACTATTTCAATTCCATAGCCTTCCCGGTCAAAAATAGACACTATAAAAAAGTGAAATGCCGGGGCTTGAGCATCGGATGTTGTTAGAGAAACAGTCCATGATTCCAAGTTTGGCTGTCCCGGTTATATTTATTTACAAAAATTGGTTACCTGTATCTATCCGAACATTCCAATAATACAGGCTGAAAGCCTGACAGAACACAGCCTGGGGCAGTTCGCCCCAGGTGTATATAGCCATTAAAGCGGCAGGCTGTAAGCCTGCTATAGACCATATCCATTCAGGAAACCATCTATTGATTTAACTTGGAGTTAATCCCAATAATACTCCGGATTATATTCTTCCACATTATATTTTTTTATCAAGCGTTCAACCTCTTCTCTGTATGTTAACTTCTTGTGATGCTCTTTTTGGCGGGTGATATATCTGGTTACAGAAGCTAGGTGTGAACCACTCACAGAAAATGCTCCGTATCCTCTTTGCCAATAAAATAATGGTGTTCCCATTGGCTGATTTTTCATCCATTTGGATGAGCTTTTTTTTATCTCTTCCATAACCTCAGCTAATGTTACGGTTTTTGACATGCGAAACAACACATGAATATGATCCGGCATGGAGTTTATGATCACAGCAGGACTATCAAGCGCTTTGAAGATAGATGCCATGTATGCATGTAAATCATTGGCGATTTCCTTGTTAATCCAGGGATTACGTCCTTTTGTTCCAAATGTAGCATGGGTATAGAGAATAGATAAGGATTGGCTCATAACATTAATTGAATTTCTTAACGGTTTATAGTATGAGCCGAAAATCCGCAATCCCTTACACATAATATTGTGCAATGGATTAGTAGAGTCTTTTTCAGGCTGTCAGCCTTCCTTGGTTTCTTCCCTTGCTTTTATCTGGGGCGAGTGCCCCAGGCTGGATTATTGCAGGCTTTCAGCCTGGTTATATTTTCGATAGACACTACTAATTCCTTCTTCAACTTTTTCAATAAAGATTAGTTGATCGATTAGTTCATCTATTGTAAACGAGTCTGAAAGATTTTCAATTGTCTTTTTTACTTTGCTCTTTGTTAATATTAAAGATTTTTTTTACTCATTTGTGCTAAAAAACGAATTCCAATGATATTTTTACGTAATTAACTTACATTCAAGGATATGATTCTTATTCTAACCTTTTTACTCTTTCCCATTCTTCTTTTAATATCTCTTTGGTTACTGAAAGAATAGAATTTTTAGTTTCCTCGTATAGCTCTTCTTTCCTTTTTGAATGATAATCAGTGGCTTCATTTAATTGAACCATTAACTTTTTAAGTTCTTTTGATTTCTCTTCTTCTGGATTCAATAAGAGTTCTATTTTATAGGAGAGTGTTGTCCATCTTTTAAATCCCTCTTTTCATTCTTGTGAGGGTGTTCCAGTTTTAGTATTTGAATCATTTTGAGAAGCCAATTTAATGTATTCATGATTAGCAACGTATTCGCTTACAGAATCTCTAAGTTCATTTATCCAGACCATTCTGTTGGTAGATTTGACGTCTCTGTTAATTTCCTCCTTTGCAATTTCCTGAGAAGATTTAATCTGAAGCTTAATTGATTTTAAAGCAGTTTTAATTTGAGAACGAGTTAGAAAAAAATTCACAATCAGTGTAATTAATGCTACTAATAAAACTCCGATTGAGATCCAATTTTCAGTTGATAATGAATTTGAATTACTTGCGGATAAATCTAATAAGAATAACATTTTACTTTATTTTTATAGCGGTATAGACATTGTAAAATAATATGATGATTCAACTTACAGTATAATGGTGCTATTGTGGATACCAGATAATTTATTTCATAGTTTGAATAATATCTAGTTATCCCAAATCCACCGCCTTGCCTGTCTTGACCGACTCATCGCTCGCCAACACAATTTTCAGCGTGTGAACCACTTCTCTCAAATGGTCGGACAAATCCAGATCCTCTTTGATTGCTTTCAGAAAATACTCCTGCTCGAAGTAGCAGAGTTCATCGTGGCTCGCCTCATCCGGTGCGTCAATGATCTCATCGTCTTTGGTGAGCTTCCCGTTTTCGTCTTTTTCGGAATGATGAAGCCTGAATTTTTGAACAGAGGTATGAGATGAAATATCTGCAGAAGAACCGCGAGGCAGGTCAAATGTATTTTTGCTGATGCTCACACTTCCCTTTGGGCCGATGATATCTTTCACAAAATAGGCCTGCTCGCTCATCATTGGGCCCCAACCGGATTCGTACCAGCCGACGGAACCATCATCAAACCGAACCTGCAGCTGGCCGTAGTTGTATTGGTCGTCTGCAATTTCGTCGCTCAACCGGGCTCCGATCGCATGTACGCTGACCGGTTTGGCTTTGGTCATCTGGCACATTACATCTACATAATGAACGCCACAATCAACAATGGGAGACATTGCTTCCATGATATTTTTATGCACATTCCATTCGCTGCCTGTGCTTTGCTGGTTCAGGTTCATTCGCATCACGAGAGGTTTTCCGAGTCCCTGCGCCAAATCGATAAACTTTTTCCATCCGGGATGATGCCTGAGGATATATCCAACCACCACTTTCTTATCCGCTTTTTCAGCTGTAGCAACAATTTCTTCGGCGTCTTCAACCGTCTCAGATATCGGTTTTTCAACAAAAACATGTGCTCCCGCTTCAAGGGATTTAATGGTATACTCGGCGTGAGTCGTTGGATAGGTACTGATGCATACAGCATCGGGAGAAGTTTTGGCGAGGGCATCTTCAAAGTTGTCAAATAATGGGAGTCCTCCCAGTTCATCAGAGAGTCTTTGCTTGCTGTCGCCACGGCTGACAAGCCCTACAATGTTAAAATCATCCAGTTTATGATAGGCCCTGGCATGAGAAGTTCCCATGTTACCACAGCCAACAACAAGTACGTTAATTTTTTCAGACATCGAAAGTAGATTTTATTTTAGATTTTCATGTACAACGGGCAGCCTGCCCGTTAACTCAGAACAAACACACAACTGCCGGACAAGCTGTCCGGCGTACAACAATTACTTCACTCGTTTAAAACTCATGGTTTTCAGCATCCAATTTGGGAGCGGTTTGTTATGGTTTCTCTTTTTGAGATTGATAAACCATCCCCATTTTTCAAAAATTGGGAGTTTATGGGCTTCAACAAATTCAATGAGTGTGCCGTCGGGATCTTCGATGTAAGAAAACTGACCGGCCGCTTCACCCATGTCAAATGAAGAAGCACTGTCAATTGTGAATGGGTATCCGAGCTCCTCACACTTTTCCTGAAGGCTGCCCATATCGGTAACATCAAAACAGAGATGGATAAAACCAGGATCACCCCAAAAGCGATCATCATAAATTTTTCGCGGTTTTCGGTCAATAGATTGAATCAGCTCGATATCAATATGACCAAAAAGCCTGCTAAAAGCACCGATATCTTTTTGCTTTTTTCGAACAAGCACACGCCTAAATTTTTGATTATCGTCCAGGTCAGTAAACGTACCTGTCTTGTCATAGATCACTTCCTCGAAACCAAGTGCAATTGTATAGAGTGGGAGAACGGCATCAATATCACTCACCCCAATCATAGCTCCACAGACACCGCCGGTAAAGTGCGATCCTTTTTTAAACCATGAATTTCCTTTCACAATCTGGAAGAGGTTATGGTATGGATCTTTGGTCCAGAATGTAAGCTCTCCATTTGGTAATTCATGAAGTTCAGAAAGTGTTTTATTCCCCAAATTTTTGAATTGGTGATAGGTTTTTTGGACGTCTTTACATTTTATCTTTACAGCGTTTATTCCAAAATCACCAAGCTGAATATCAAAGTCGCATTTTTTGGGTTGACGGCTTTTAAATTGCCAGATCTCAAAACCACCACCACCGCTTAGGTTCAAAGCAAGCAGAGCGCGACGGGAGTGAACATTTCCGCCTGTGTAAGGAGTCATAAGAGTAGCTTCGGCTTCATCATCAAAAACAGGGATGTCTGTTCCAAAAAATTTTCGATACCAGGGCCAGGCTTCATCAATATTTGTGACTCCGATGCCTACCTGTTGAATACCGGTTACTAACTGTTGCAATGTGATTTTTTATTTCGTTAGAATGATAAAAAGATAATTCTGTTTAGATTTATCTACAGAATTACTAAACGATAATAAGTTAACTTTGATCTGAGGAAGTTGAAAATGAAAAAGATGGATTTTCTATTTGTGAGAGAGGTTCGTTTTCAATTTTTTGCTGGTAGAAATTTTCAACATCCCTAAGGGTATTTGTGTCTGACGGTCCCAAATCCCAGCGGATCGCCTTAAATCTTGGAAGACGCATTGTGTAACCGGCTTTCGTTCGTTTATTCACCTGGATATCATCAAACTCAATCTCTACAACCAACTCAGGAATCAAGCCAAGCGTGGGTCCATATCGCTCCACCGTCAGCTCTTTCACCTTTTGATTGATTTTCCTGAGTTCATCATCAGTATATCCGCCATACGCTTTTCCGATCGGAATAAACTCCTCTTCATATCGCTCATCATCTTTCACGGAGATTCCAAGCGTAAAATCGGAGTAGGTGCCTCCGCGCTTACCACTTCCGGCATGGGCATACATTATCACAGTATCGAAGGAGCCGCCCGGTTTTTTTACCTTCAGCCACGACTTTCGCCGCTGACCATATTCATAATTACTCTCCTTATGCTTCAGCATTAATCCTTCATTTCCATGCTCGAGTGCCCGCTTGAATAACCTGTCAATATCGTCATCGCTGGAAATCTCAAACTGAACGGATGTCGGCAGATGATACTCTTCAGCCAGTTCTTCGAGAAGTGTTCGCCGTTCAGGTAGTTTCAAATCAAAAATGGGTTTCCTGTTGGTGAAGAGCAGATCATAGGCGATAAAAAGGACAGGATATTTATCGAGGACTTTTTTGCCGGGCTTTTTGATACCCATCCGTTTTTGAAGCAGTTGAAATGGCAGGATCGTATCATCTTTGTATACACATATTTCGCCATCAAAAACTGTGGGCGGAAGTTGACGTTCCCGGAAAAAAGAGATGATATCCGGGAAAGATCGCGTAATATCATTCAGATCCCTGGAATAAATTTTTATTTCATCTCCATGAACGTGCACCTGCGCCCTCATGCCGTCGAATTTTTCTTCAGCGATGTAATCTTCGATGTTATTAACAGCCCTGCTCTCAATTGGCGAGGCAAGCATAAAGGAGAGAGGATGGAAGAGTTTAAACCGGGCCTCCTCCAATTGATTATGCTTAGCCAAAATAGCTGTTTTACCAATACTGCCGGTAATCATATGAGCATACCGAACGTCCTCCCTATCCAGTTTAAATGCTTTTGCAATGGAGGAAACCACACTGCGTGTTTCAAAGCCAATTCGCAATGATCCCTGGCCCAACATTCGAATAAAATATTTGATCTCAACCGGTGTCATTCGCTGCCAGGTTTCCCAAAGAATTTTTTCTTTATCAGCTCGGGAGGAGACGGTGTATAATCGATCAAAAATTTCGTCGACCTGTTCGAGTGAAAGATTTTTGGGATCACGTTTTTCAATGGCTTCGGGGATGTTATTCATTAACCGTTCAATTGTTTCGGAGCTGCTTCCCGTGGCTGTTCTGCAGGGTTTGAAAACAAGGTCGTAATCGATCTCACAAAATTTTGCAGCAGCCAATCCACTTGTTCGGCTACCGACGGATGCCCGTTTGCCGCTGATCTCTTCAAATGCACCCTCGGCGGTAAACTGAGCAGCAAGGTGTAGGTCGTGGTCTGATTTCAACCGGCGAAGATACTCAGCAAAAATTCGAATTTTAGAATTCGTGCTCCGGGTTTGCCGAATCGTCTGGATGACCTTGCAAAGCGTATAAAAGTTGAAATTTTCGGTGTTCATGAAATCAGATTGTGATATTCAATCAAAGTTATGTTGTGATATCAAAATAAATCTAGGCTTCAAAAATCCTCTCATTTTCAAGGAGGGGAGAAAGGGGTGGTTGAAATTAGAAAAATAATACAGTCAAAACATGAACTTATAAGGCTACCTGTCCCAGCCCCTCCTTACACCCCGACATATCGAGGGCAGGCAGGAGGGGAGACTCGCTATTAAATAATCGTGTGTTAAATCAATCAACATGAACTTTAAAAAGCTTGTTGTTTCCGTTTAGTTTCACCGGGTGATCATAAATATCACTCAGATTTTCTGAGTTTAGAATCTCTTTTTTTGATCCGTCAAAAGCTTTCCGTCCATTTTTTAAAAGTACGATTCGTTCGATTTCGGGAATCACCTCTTCGATATGGTGGGTGACAAGAATTAATGTAGTGTCGTTTTGAACTACTTTTCGGATCTGCTCCATAAACTTATGCCGGGCTACAAAATCGAGTGCGGTTGTTGGTTCGTCAAGTATCAGAACTTCAGGATTAGTGACCAATGCTCTCGAAATTAAAACACGTCGAACTTCCCCGGTAGACATTTCGTCCAGGAACTTATCAGCCAGGTGGGTTGCATTCATCAGTATTAGCGCATCTTTTGCTTTCCCATACTGTTCATCAGAAATAGTTTGATGCGGAAAAAGTCGGAGACTTGAAAAGAAACCGGTTACTACAACATCAAGACCGGAAATATGTCCCTCTTTTGTGTTATGTAAAAAACTGTTTTGCAGATCACTGGAAACGATACTCAGTTTAGATTTCAACTCTTCTAAAATCCAGTGGTTTTTTCCGAACATTCGAACAGGAGGTGCACCATTTTTATTTGCAATAGGATATATATCCTGGGTAATCAGTTTGATAAAGGTCGATTTCCCGGAACCGTTCGGTCCGATGATTGCTGTATTTTCATTCATCCGGATGGTTAGAGAAAACCGATCAAGAATGTTAATTCCGTCACGTCGAACGGTCGCTTCACTCATTTCAAGAATAGGGGGTTGAATGTACTGTGCTTTATGATTCATAGACGAATATTCTTAATCCTCCTCATTCATTTCAATATCAATATGACCGGCATCAATCTTTTCTTTTGAAAGATAGTGTTTAACCACTGCAGGATTTGGAGTGTGTGTGATATAGACTTTTTTAGGGCTCAGTTGCTTACAGAAATCGATAAGCTCAAAAAAATCAAGGTGATCAGAAAGGGCAATTAGTTTGTCTACCGTAAGTTGGGTTCGTCTCGATTCGTTGGATGCCCATCCCGAACAGTACGCAATCCGTTTTTTGGACACGTTCGATGCGAAACCATTAGAGAACGCCGAAGATGGACAGATCAGAATATTTCCCTCGCATGTTTCACGATCATATGCTTCATATTTTCCCAGGTTGATTCCATTTTCATCATAAACGGGGCACATTTTGTATCCGGCTCCATGGATCATAACCGTTTGATCTAAAGGTGCGACCAGATGCATTATTTCCTGTGCCTTTCCAAGATTGTAGGCCAGGAAGACAGGAGTGTAATGTTCGGCCAATGTGTTGGATGCAAACGATCGGACCTCCTCAGCAAGTTCATCATTTGTTTTCCAGCGGTAGATCGGCAGGCTGAATGTGGCTTCCGTGATGAGAATATCAACCTGGTCCGGGGCTTCAAATCCTTCGGTGGCAGGGGAGGGCGGCGTTCGGAAATCCCCGGTATAGAGGAGTGATTCTTTATCTGATTCAAGGTAGATCATTGCCGATCCTAAAATATGTCCCGCCGGATAAATTTTTGCTTTGAATCGATCCGATTCAACTGTTTCGCCAAAATCAAGTGCGTGGCCTTCTCCTTTGAATCCACGGTGCCGCATCAGGTCGATCGTAGCTTTGGAGGCGTACGCTTTTGAGGACCGGTTACGCGGCATATGATCGGCATGAGCGTGGCTCACAAAAACATAATCCGCATCCGGGTGGTGGGCATCAACGGCCACCTTCAAATCAGGAAAATAAAGCCCTTGATAGCCCGCTTTTTGAATTTTCATGATAAAAAATTTTACCTTACTTAACTGGCGCAAGTTTGCAACTTGTGCTGTTAAATGGTCCAAGTTACAAACTTGAACCAGTTGGTGATTAAAGATAAACCGCAGCGTTCACTGAGAAATTTCTAAGTAGAACTCGTTCGTTCTATCAAGACATAACATAGCAGAAAGAGAATAATTCCGATTGATATCAGGTTTGCAGCAACAAAACGAATTTTCTTATCTAATTCATCTTTCTGTTTTACAATTGCCTGAGATGTTTGAGGCCACATCACCAACAGTTGGCCTAACATAAAAACGATTAAAAGCGACCAGATTGAAAAAAACAGTTCCACCCATGAAAATGGGAAAAATGAAAGTACAAGGCATGGAATTGTAAACAGCAGAAAATATTTCAACACTTTTCGCCAAAGTACCGGCGGCTGATCTTCCTCGGCTGAGCTCAACAGGAAGTCCTTCACAATACCGGTTTTAATTAGCAGATACACCCCAAAGCTCGTTAAAAGAGCTCCAAGAGCAATATAATAAGCCATAAACCACTGTGTTGAAAAGTATTCCATTATTCAGGTTTGTGCTACTCCGAAATATTAAGTTCTTCTTCCTCTTTAGGATACATGATAGAAAAAATCACTGAAATTGTGAGCGTAACAACAATCACTCCAAGAGTAAAGATGGGGCAAATTTAAGATGGCGCAAGCGTCTCGCTTGTGACCGATTCGGCAGGCGCAAGACCCAATTGCCAACCGAAGGCTACTCAATCAAAACACGCTTATCAGTTGTTTTCAACGCTTTCGGGATAGAACTACAGATCGATTCTTTAAACGCTGCTATAATCGTCTGCTTGAGATGTTTCCGGCCAAAAATGAGTCGTAATTTTCGGGAGGGAACGGGGTCTTCAAACTCTTTAACAATGGCATTCGCACAGTTGCTGTCGAACTCCTGGACGGCTGTCCAAGGCAGCAGAGTCATGCCGAAATTTTGTTCTACGAGTCGTTTCAGTGTTTCCAGGTTTCCGCTCTTAAACTCAATTGGAGAGGAGTTGTTTTTCTTCGTGGTTTCTTTGCAAAGTTTCACTGCCTGGTCTCTAAAGCAATGTCCTTCATTTAGCAACCAAATATTCGTTCGATCCAAATCATCTACAGAAAGTTTTTCCTTTTCTACGAGAGGATGATTGTGGGAGAGATATCCAAGAAATGGCTCAACAAAAAGGTCTTCCGTATAAATAAAACTTTGATCGGTTGGAGTTGCGATAATACCGGCATCCAACTGATCGTTGCCAAGTTGCTCGATCACCTCTTGGGTTAGCAGCTCCTCAAAAATTAAATATACTTGCGGATATTTTTTCAGAAATGATCGAAGAAAAAGCGGAACCAAATAAGGTGCAACTGTTGGAATGATTCCTACTTTAAAGGTGCCTTTTAATTCATTCTCTTTAAAGTTGGCAATATCAGATAGCTGCTTCGACTCCTTTAGGATTGTTTTTGCCTGCTCAATAACTTTTTCACCAATCTCCGTGGGAATGACCGGTGATTTGGATCGGTCAAAAATAGTGATGCCGAGTTCATCCTCCAGCTTATGAATCTGCATACTGAGCGTCGGCTGGGTGACATAACTTTTCTCCGCGGCTGTAGCAAAATGCCGGTATTTATCAACAGCAACGATATAAGAGAGTTGTGTAAGTGTCATGGAGTAATAATATCTCTAATCCGATAATTAGCTATTCTTTAGAAACCATAAAAGTACGAAATTGAGTGCAAATATAAATGATTTGTCGTTTCAAGTTTGTTGAATTCCTATCTGGAAAGTTGAAACTTTATATTGCCAGGTCAAAATTTTATTGAGATGGCTGAATTTTCTGAATTTGAATGATATTCGCCTTTATTTTTTTATTGATACAGATGAGATCTGAAAATTTGTAAGGACAATTAAGGCCGATGTAAAATTTTTGTATAGATGAATACGATAAGCAAACATTTGATCATCTCAGGCCGGGTTCAAGGAGTAGGCTTTCGATATTTTACATACAGAAATGCCAATGAATTGCGACTGAAAGGCTGGGTGAAAAATCTGCGGGATGGTACTGTAGAAACTGTATTAACAGGAGATGCAGAAAATGTATATGAAATGGTCGAAAAATTAAAAGAAGGCCCGGCTTCAGCACGTGTTGATAACATAGAAAATGTTGATGGTTCTGTCGACTCAGAGAGTTTTAACGATTTTACCATCAAGAGATGAGACTTTTCGTTTCTATCGATTTTCCGGAAAGCACACGGGAAGAGATTCTGTCCTGGATTCCGGACCAAGAAGGTTGGAAGAAAGTTTTGAAAAACCAACTGCACCTGACGCTGGTGTTTATCGGTGAGTGTTCAGAAGCCGAGAAAGATAAAATTCACAGGAAACTATCAGAAATAGAATTTACACCGTTCAACTTAAAAATTTCGGGGTTGGGAGCATTTCCGAACGAATCTTCACCCCGTATCATATGGGCGGGAGTCACTCAAAATGATTCGATCATGAATCTGCAAAAGAGAATTGCTGATCGGCTTGAAGATCATATCAAATCAAAAAACAATAATTCCTACATCCCTCATATAACCCTGGCCCGGAAAAAATCACGAAAGGGTGCCAATCGGGTTTTTAAAACGAACCTCAAAAAGGATACCGGCCAACTTGTAGAAAATGTAGATTCCTTCCAACTCAAACAGAGTTTTTTAAAATCTTCGGGTAGTGAGCACCAAACTCTTCATAGGTATTCCTGAAAGATTTATTAGTTTCCAGCCTTTTCATTAAAAATCGGGTAATAAAGATTAAGGCCAGGTACAGATTTGAATTATTTATTATCGGGTAAAAGGCACGTTCAATGCCAGGATGAGGGAGAAACCCATAAGGTTTTTGGTTTGGCAGCAGCTGTTTATTTCACGGTGATATTTACAGCGGCTCGGCCCTTGCATGAATGGGTATTTACTCAATGGATGTTCACCTATGAGATTGCATTTGTAAAACGAGGTCTGCATGGAGAGATTCTTGGTTTATTGGGGTTCGAAATCAGTTATCTGCTGATATTTTCCATTGTGATGGTTCTGCTATAGATATTGAATGTTGCACTCATTTATCTATTCACGAAGCCGCTTCGCAGTGATACATTCGGAAGTTTAAGTTTAAGAAAACAAATTTCAGCCTCAAACTGGAGGGGAAAGCCAATACACATTGGATTGGGGCTGTTTTGTCTGACGGCCATGCTTCATTCCACGACACTTCAACGCTTCTTCCAATTCCCGGGATATTTAGAACATCTTCAATTGATACTGGTTTTAGGAACGCTATTTACTTTAGAAAGGATATTCAGAAAGGATACAAAGTCGCAACAGATTTACTCCTTCTTGATTGTAGGCGGAATTTGTTTTACGGCTCTCTTTATACATGAAGGGTTTCTGTTTTTCTACCTCCCCATGATCTTTATGTACTGGGTTTATCAACTACCGGGATCTATTGTATTCAATACGTTTCGGTTGATTTTGTTGACAGGGTTGGTGTTGCAGACTTGGTTGATCGGGACATATGGTTTACTTCCCGCCGATCAGTACCAACCATTTTTAAATGAATTACAAAACCGTTTTGGTACAAATAATGTAGATATTGAATCGATGAGAGTACTTTTCAGGGGATTTTCTTCAAATCTCAATTTCACATGGAACTGGTTTGAACAGCGTTTGATTGAAAAACTGATTCACCTTGGTTTCACATTTATTATTCTGAGTCCGACTGCTTACATTTTTTGTGATCTTTACCAAGAAGATTTCCGAAAGGCATGGAGAATCCTCTTTAAAAAGCATGAAACTCAAAACATATCAACACCTAAAAATTCGTTTCTCAAAGGATTGTTGGTTTTAAGTTGTTTAACACCTTTAATCTTAGTACCCATCGGTATCGATTTATTCAGGTGGATCTCAATATCAACACTTAACCTTTTTGTGATAACGGCTTTTCTGATGTCGGATCAGGAATTTCATAGAAGAGCGGCTGAAACACTCTATCGGTTGAGGTATGTGTTGGTATTAGTCATTGCATTATCTCTGATTTTCGGGGTGCTT
The DNA here is from genome assembly GCF_022012475.1 of Rhodohalobacter sulfatireducens. Lineage (GTDB taxonomy): Bacteria > Bacteroidota > Rhodothermia > Balneolales > Balneolaceae > Rhodohalobacter > Rhodohalobacter sulfatireducens. Next base: position 47,956 of record NZ_JAKLWS010000004.1, on the reverse strand, counting down.
GGAGTTACAAATAGTTTTTCATGGGTATATAAACTGACTATAAATCTTGGTTTAGGCATTTAATTTAAGATGCATCTCTACCAAAAAATCAGGTACATTGTTCATTAATTGATCTGAATCCTTTACAAATGAACACGATTAAAAAGATGGTTACACTTTTAGCTACGATTGCCGGAGGGTATCTTTTACTGCTCATCTTTATGTACTTGTTTCAAAGCAAGTTAATTTTTTTACCCTCATCCGATCTGCTTGTGACTCCAAGCGAGGCAGCATTGCAAGCAGAAGATGTTTGGATCGAAACATCAGATGCTGAACGCCTTCATGGCTGGTTTTTTCCAAATGATTCGACGGAATATATTGTGGTTCTATCTCATGGAAATGCCGGAAATATCAGTAACCGGATTGACATTGCAAAATTTTTGCAGGAAGCTGGTGTTTCGGTGCTGATATATGATTACCGGGGTTATGGACAAAGTTCGGGGAACCCCAGTGAAGAGGGATTATACAGGGATATTGAAGCGGTTGTTAACTTTCTCAAAATGGATAAAGGATATTCCGAGCAGCAGATGATTATGTATGGACGATCGATGGGTGGAGCGGTCGCATCATTCGCAGCAACCCGGTTCAATGTTGGAGGTTTGGTGTTGGATTCTGCATTTAAAAATGTGAAGGCGATGGTGAGTGATCTGTATCCTTTTGTCCCTTCATTTTTAGCTTCTTATGAATTTCCTACAGAGCAGCATGTTCAACAACTTTCGGATATTCCGGTTATGATCATGCACAGCCCGACTGATACCATTGTAGATATTTCGCATGGCAAAGCTTTGTTTGGTGCTGCAAACGACCCTAAAACTTTTGTAGAGTTGAGGGGTGGCCATAACGATAATTTTCATGCTTCAGTAGATATTTACAGCCAATATTTGAAAAAGTTTTTACTGATGATTGATGAAGAGAAGACATCAAGTATTGAGGAGAAATAAGTAAGAATCCCTCCATTCATCGGGTGAATCAAAGAACTGATAATCTAATTTCAAAAAGGGTACACTTATCCAACGAATCACTTTACTAAAGGTGCCAAAATTACCTAAATTCTAATTCTGCATTTCGCTATTCGGTTAGTATATTTTGCAACAGTAAGAGCTACTCCATTTCAGACCTAAAGAGAACCGTTTTATGTACCTGATTTTTGACACCGAGACAACCGGCCTACCCGATAATTATTCAGCTCCGCTGACCGATTTCGACAACTGGCCGCGGTGTGTTCAGCTTGCCTGGCAGGTTCATGATGAAACCGGGAAACTGATTTCAAAAGGAAACTATATCGTTAAGCCAGATGGGTTTACAATACCCTTCAATTCCGAAAAAATTCACGGTATCTCTACCGAAAGAGCGCATGAAGAGGGAATCCCGCTTACCGATGTGATGGACGCTTTTAATAAAGACGTCGAAAAAAGCACGTTTATTATTGGGCATAACCTGGAGTTCGATCTCAACATCATGGGATCGGAATATCTGCGGATGGAACGGGAAAATCCGCTCACCGAAAAGATCCATATTGATACCAAAGATGATGCTACTGAATATTGTGCCATTCCCGGGGGGCGAGGCCGATACAAATGGCCGACACTTTCCGAACTGCACGACGAACTTTTTGATATAGGGTTTGAAGAAGCACATAACGCAGCAGCTGATGTTGACGCGACTGCAAGAGCATTTCTTGAACTGGTTCGAATCGAGGTCATAAAACCGACATTTCCTGCAGAACCGGGAGCGATTCCACCGAATCCGGCAAAGTTGATCGAGCAGGATCACTACATGCCGAAAGTAGAAGATTTGCGAAGAAGAGGTGTAACAGGCGAGGAAGAGGAATCTTCATCGATCATTGATTTGCCGCAAGATCAAACAGGTCCGAAGGTGGATTCAGCATTTGTACATCTTCACAACCACTCCAAGTATTCGGTGTTGCATGCGGCTTCCGGAGTGAAGGATTTAGTGAAGAAAGCCAAAGAGGATGGAATGCCGGCCGTGGCGCTGACCGACCTCGGAAATATGTACGGCGTATTCCATTTTGTGAAAGCTGCCAAAGCTGCCGAAATCAAACCGATTATTGGCCTGGAGGCCTATTTTGTTGAAGACCGCCACGAAAAAAAGTTTACCCGCGACCGAAAGGATAAACGTTTCAGGCAGGTATTCCTGGCGAAAAACCGGGAGGGATATGAAAACCTTGCGGAGATGTGTTCGCTCGGATTCATTGAAGGGTATTATTACAAATTTCCGCGAATTGACCGTGAGCTGGTTCAGAAATACAGAAAAGGACTGATCGCAACAACTGGTGGAATTGGAGGCGAAGTGCCGGACCTGATTTTGAATCGTGGGGAAAAGGTTGCCGAAGAAGCGCTGAAATGGTGGCACGACCTCTTTGGTGACGATCTGTATATCGAATTGATGCGTCACGGCCTGGAAGAGGAGGAGCGTGTAAATGGCATTTTGTTGGAATTTGCTGAGAAGTACAACATCAAAGTGATCGCTTCCAATAATACCTTTTATATGGAAGAGGACGATTCGAAAGCCCATGACGCATTGCTTTGCATTGATAATAACGAATCGATCTCCACGCCGATCGGGAAAGGACGCGAGAAGCGTTATGGATTTCCAAATGATGAGTTTTATTTCAAGACTCAGGATGAGATGAAGAAGCTGTTCGCAGATGCTCCAGAGGCGATCTCAAATACCATGGAAGTAGTGGATAAGATCGAAATGATCGATTTGGACCGCGAAGTGATTCTACCGCATTTCTCCCTGCCGGATTCTTTTGAAACGGAAGATGATTACCTGCGTCACCTGACCATTGAAGGGGCGAAAGAACGCTACAATGAGTTGAATGACGAGGTGATGGATCGCATCAACCTTGAGCTGGAGATTATTGGCAAGATGGGCTTTGCCGGTTACTTTTTGATAGTTCAGGATTTTATTGCTGCCGCTAAAGATATGGGAGTTTACGTGGGGCCGGGTCGCGGATCTGCTGCCGGATCGGTTGTAGCTTTTTGTACGGGGATCACCAATATAGATCCGCTTGAGTACGATCTTCTTTTTGAGCGATTCCTCAATCCCGAGCGTGTGTCGATGCCTGATATCGATATCGATTTTGATGATGACGGCCGGCAGAAAGTGATCGATTATGTAGTCGACAAATATGGAAAAGGCCAGGTTGCTCACATCATCACATTTGGTACGATGGCGGCTCGGTCATCAGTTCGTGATGTAGCAAGAGTGTTAGACCTTCCACTGTCTGATGCCGACAGGCTCGCCAAGCTCGTTCCCGAAACGATCGGGATTTCACTTGAAGAAGCATTTGGTGAAGTGAAAGAATTAAAGGAGGTCAAAGAGTCGGAATCGCTTGAAGGACGGACACTTCAGATGGCCGAAACACTTGAAGGTTCGGTTCGAAATACAGGGATTCATGCGGCGGGAATTATCATCGCCCCGGATAAACTCACCAAGTATATCCCGATCTGCACGGCCAAAGATGTTGATCTCTACGTCACACAGTTCGACGGCAAAGTGATTGAAGACGCCGGAATGCTGAAGATGGACTTTCTTGGGCTGAAGACACTCTCCATCTTGAAAACGGCAATTAAATTTGTAAAAGATAATCACGGAGTAGAGTATAACCTGGATGATATTCCACTGGATGATGAAGAGACATTCGAGATGTTCAAGAATGGCGCGACAGTTGGAATTTTCCAGTTTGAGTCGGACGGAATGCGCAAGTACCTCAAACAGCTCAAACCGACCAGTATCAATGATTTGATTGCCATGAACGCGTTATACCGACCGGGGCCGATGCAATTCATCCCCGATTACATCAAACGGAAGCATGGCGAAGAGAAAGTTGAGTACGATCATGAGGATTTAATTGACCTCCTGGAGCCGACCTATGGAATTATGATCTACCAGGAGCAGATCATGAAGGTGGCACAGCGGATGGGCGGTTATACACTCGGTGAAGCGGATGTGCTGCGAAGAATCATGGGTAAGAAGCAACCCGAATTACTGCCACCGGAAGAGGAGAAATTCGTAGGCCGGGCCATCGAAAAGGGGTATAAGAAAGATACTGCCAGAAAAGTCTTCGACAAGATGGCGATGTTTGCAGGTTACGGATTTAACAAATCGCACTCGGCGGCGTACTCTGTAGTGGCCTATCAAACCATGTATTTCAAGGCTAATTATACAGCGGAATATATGGCCGCTGTGCTGAGCCACAACATGGGCAATATCTCAAAAGTGAGTTTCTTTATAGAGGAGTGCCAGCGAATCGGGATTCCGGTTGACCCACCAAACATCAACACCGCTGAAGGAAAGTTCGTGGCAAGAGACGGTCGCGTACAGTACGGCCTTTCTGCTATTAAAGGTGTAGGATCAGGGGCAATAGAGCAGATTGTTGAAAACAGGAAAGAGAAGGGCGAGTTCAGAACTATTTTTGAATTTTCATCCCGAATCGATACTCGTGTATGTAATAAGAAAACGATGGAGAGCCTGGCCCAGGCCGGTGCTTTTGATACTCTCCATGAAAACCGTGCTCAGCTATTGGCAAGTATTGAAGATGTGCTGAGTTACGCATCAAGGAAGCAGGAAGAGGAACGGCTCAACCAGGTTAGCTTGTTTGGCGACGGTTCATCCGGCGGTGGATTTGTCCAGGAGCCGAAACTGCGGGATTGTCCGCCGTGGACCAATATCGAACGCCTCAACAAAGAACGGGAGTTGATCGGTTTTTATCTGAGTGGACATCCGCTGGATCGATACAAAGAGGATGCAGAACTGTTTGCGAGTCATACCCTGGCTATTGATGAGCTCGCCGATTTAAATGATCGAGACAAAGTGAAGGTAATAGCCATTATTACGGCAGTGAAGAGAATCACCGATAAAAAAGGACGGCCAATGGCATTTGTCCAGGTTGAGGATCTGCAGGGAAGTATAGAAGTATTGGTTTTCAGTGAAGTGTACGACAGGCACCAGGGGCTCATTGCACCGGATACCGTTCTTTTGATTGAGGGAACCATTTCTCAAAGAGATAGTCAACCCAAGATTATTGCGAATAGCCTTGAGCGGGTTGAAAACCTGCGAGAGAAATTCCAAAATCAGTTACAGTTAAATGTTAAACTGAACACCTCAGAAATTTCTGAGAGTGAACTTCAGGAGATGGCTGCACTTTTTGGGAGTCATTCAGGGGAAACACCGGTGAAGCTACAGATTAAATCGGAGCACTCCAGTAAACCGATTCAGATGAACGTAAGAAAATATGTTGTGGAACCGTCTAATGAACTGATCAAAGGACTTAGAAATGTTGTTGGACAGGAGGCTGTTCACTTAATGAATAATAAACAGCAGACACATTGATGTAATAAGATTTCGCAATCAGTTTGATAACTATTTGATATATGGTTATTGAAATTAATTTTACGATCTTTAACTCTAATTGAAAAAAACATATATATCACTATGAGTAAACCACTTGAATTAACAGACAGCAATTTTGCTGATGAAGTAGAAAGTTCCGATTCACCCGTTCTTGTAGATTTTTGGGCCGAGTGGTGCGGACCTTGTCGAATGGTTGGGCCGATCGTGGAAGAACTTGCCGGAGAATATGAAGGAAAAGCAAAAATTGGCAAAGTTAATGTAGATAATAACCCGGAAGTTTCCGTTAAGTATGGAATCAGAAGTATCCCGGCTCTGCTAATTTTTAAAGACGGCGAGGTAGTAGATCAGATTATTGGTGCAGTGCCAAAAAATCAGATCAAAAATCAGCTTGACGCACAAATTGCGTAATTCTATTTTCAAATATGTAAGGTCAATTCATGAATTGGCCTTATGATTTAAAAATTTGAAACCGTATTAAGGCGATGAACTAAAAATTCATCGCCTTTTTTGTGTTATTCAAAAAGTACAGAATCGAAGAAATGCTCCATCTCTTCGATGTAATACACTCCATATTTCTCAAAGGTATCCACCGTGCTGTTGTTCGGTTTCCAGTCGAAAAAGGCGTGGCTTGCGCCCCCAACCTGTACGTATTCAACACGCTGACCTTTCTCAACGAGTGCGTTCATATAGGCTGTTACATTCTCATCAGAAATTAGCGGATCCTGCGTACCTCTGATTAAGTAGTGGGGCATTGATAGTTCACTTGCATCGGGAATGTTGTGAATAGGAGAGATAGCCGCAACTTTAGCGTCATCCGCTTCAGTCATGCCAAGCATCTGCAGCATATTCGCCCCCTCAAATGCAAATACTCCGTACGTGGGAGCTACGCCTTTAATGGATGAGGTTAACTCAGTGCGTAAATCATCAGCGGTTTTGCCTTCAGGAATATAAGTCGGGGAGTATTCATAGATCCCTTCTGTCTCTCCAAACCCACCGTCTCCAATTCGGTCTGTCATGGTAGCAGCAGAGGCTGAGAGATGTCCGCCGGCACTATCACCGGTAAGCAGAAGCCTTGAAGGGTCGCCGCCATATTCCTGAGCATGCTCCCGAATGTGGGCGATGGCACCAAATACATCTTCAATCAGGTCAGCCATAGTATTGGGAGTTTCATCGCCATCACCTGTACCCAACCACCGGTAATCTATACTGGCTACAACGTAATTTCCTCCTCGTGCAAATTGTCGGGCCATTCCGCGCATGATATCTTCATCGTTTGAGCGCCAGCCGCCACCATGAATAATTACGAGAATCGGTAGATCTACGGCATCTTCGGGCGAATAGACATCATACTTCAATGGTTTTACACCCGGTTTAGCATATATAATGTCCGGTGTAAGTGTAAAACCATCCAGCAATGATTCTTCAACAAAATATGCGCCAACACTCTTATTTCCATCTATAGTTACTTGAAGCGAGGAAACACGAGGTGTATCATAAAACATTGGTCCCCACTGTCCTGGCGTTGAGTGGTAAACAGCATCAATCACATAACCGGATTCAGCTGTTGCGGTTACAGTTACAAGAGTGCCCTCGGCATATTTGCCGTCTTCAGGCAATACCGGATCAAGAGTTATCGAACCATTTTTGGGTTCATCTACGGATATGGTGAATTCAGAGGTCTGACTTATAACCTCCGGGGAGATAGAAACTGCGAACAGAAGTGTAATGAGTGCGATTTTTTTCATATTGAATGATCTTTTTTGGAGTCAAGAATAACCGAAAAATACCATTACATTTCCATTGTTACAATATAAAACATTAAGATCTTCCAGCTATAGAAAACGGATGCGAAACATTATTTTACATAGAAAAGATTATTTATTCAGAACTATACTTTAACTTTCTCTGTTTTCGGACATTACATATACAAACCAAATTTAAAAGGTATTTTTTTTGAAGAGAATTATTACAATAATCATTGTTCTTGTGGTGATTGGCGGATTATCCTATCCCAAAGTCAAACCGTGGCTTAGTTCATCCGGTGAGGAGCAAGTTTCTGCAAATTCCGGAGGCAACAACTTGTTGGAAGTTGAAGCCGTAGAGATGGACTATGAAACGATAGACGACGAAATTTTTTCCAGCGGCACCATTCAGGCAAATGAGGTTGTTGAACTAAGTGCTGAAGCTTCAGGAATTATAACCGATATCTATTTTGAGGAGGGACGTGAAGTTCAGGAAGGTGATCTTCTTTTAAAAATTAATGACAGTGAACTTCAGGCTCAGAAACAGCGAGCGGAATTTAGGATGGCTCTTGCAGAACAACGCGAGGAACGGCAGCGAAGATTACTTGAAAGGGGAGGCATTAGTCAGGAAGATTACGATGCTACTCTAAATGAAGTAAACGTTCTTCGCTCTGAAATTCAGCTGATCAATGCACAGATTGATAAAACAGAAATTCGGGCACCCTTTTCGGGGGTAATCGGCCTTAAGTATGTAAGTGTCGGTTCATACATTGGCCCGAACACCCGCATCGCATCATTGCAGGAGGTTGATCCCATTAAGATCGACTTTTCGGTTCCTGAGCGATATATCTCGCGCGTGAACGTTGGAGACGAAATCCTCTACTCAGTACAGGGGGTTGATTCTACGTTTTCCGGTGAAGTTTATGCTATTGAACCGAGGATTAATACAGAAACAAGAACGCTTCAAATTCGCGCGATAAGTGAGAATGATGATCAGCTTTTGTATCCCGGCGCATTCGCAAATATTACTCTGATTCTGGATGAAATTAATGATGCACTGATGGTGCCGACCATTTCCATCATACCCGGCTTAAATTCACAAAAAGTTTTTGTAGCTAGTGATGGTGTAGTGGAGGAAAGGATTATACGTTCAGGCATCAGGAACAGTCAAAAAGTTCAGGTGATTGAAGGAATTGAGCAGGGTGATATAGTATTAACCACAGGCCTGCTGCAAGTGCGACCCGGAATGGAGGTCAACATTACAGAAATTACTAAATCCACAGAAATATGAGTTTATCCTCACTTAGTATTCGCCGGCCGGTTTTGGCTTCGGTGATGTCCATTGTAATTATTCTATTTGGGGTGATTTCGTTTTTCTACCTCGGTGTTAGGGAATATCCATCTGTAGATCCTCCGATTGTAACCGTATCAAGCAGTTACGTGGGGGCAAACGCTGAGGTGATTGAATCACAAATTACGGAGCCTCTTGAAGAATCTATCAACGGGATTGCCGGAATTCGAACGCTTACATCTGTAAGCCGTGAGGGACGTAGTACAATTACAGTTGAGTTTGACCTGGAGATAGACCTGGAAACTGCAGCCAACGATGTCCGGGATCGAGTATCCCGGGCGCAGGGGCAATTACCACCGGATGCTGATCCGCCAACGGTTACCAAAGCAGATGCTGACAGAACTCCGATCGTATTTTTAAATGTAAACAGCGACAGAAGGAGCCTTTTGGATCTCTCTGCCATTGCAGATAATATTTTTAAGGAGCAATTGCAGACCATTCCCGGAGTGAGTTCAATTCAGATCTGGGGAGATAAAGAATATTCGATGCGGCTCTGGATGGATCCGCTGAAATTATCAGCATATGGTGTAACTCCATTAGATGTTCAGGCGGCGTTGCAGCGCGAAAATGTTGAGCTTCCCTCCGGCCGAATTGAAGGCCAGACAACTGAACTTTCTGTCCGAACAATGGGGCGACTGGAAACAGCAGAAGAGTTCAACAACTTAATCATTCGTGAAGAAGAGGGCCGAAAAGTACGCTTCAGGGATATTGGTAATGCCGAGTTGGGTGCATTAAATGAGCGTACGGTACTGAAGAGAAACGGAGTGCCCATGGTAGGTGTCGTTGCAATGCCCCAGCCGGGATCAAACCAGCTGGATATTGCAGAAGAGTTTTTTAACAGGGTTGAGCGTATTGAACGCGATTTACCGGAAGATATCAGTTTGGCTGTCGGGTTTGATACCAGTGAGTATATTCAGCAATCAGTCAATGAAGTAGAACAGACAATTTTCCTCGCTTTAGCGCTCGTGATTGCTGTTATATTTCTATTTTTGAGGGATTGGCGAACCACCCTGATTCCAATCATCGTAATACCCATCGCGTTGATCGGTGCATTCTTTGTGATGTACGTAGCAGGTTTCTCTATCAATGTGTTAACCATGCTGGCAATAGTATTGGCCATCGGCTTGGTGGTTGATGATGCCATTGTTGTTCTCGAAAACATTTATGCTAAAATGGAGCAGGGCTTGCCCACTGTTGAGGCAGGAATTCTCGGCTCAAAAGAGATTTTCTTTGCGGTTATTGCTACATCGTTAGCGTTGGTTTCCGTTTTTCTGCCAATTTTGTTTTTGGGAGGAACCACCGGTCGGCTTTTCAGAGAATTTGGCGTGGTGATTGCCGGAGCTGTAATCATCTCTTCGTTTGTGGCATTGACACTTACACCGATGTTAGCAACCAAAATTCTATCACAGGGTGCAAAAAAGAATCGGTTCTACAAAATGACAGAGCCGTTTTTCTTGACGATGAACAACGCATACAAAAGTTCGCTTGAATCTTTTATGAAAATGCGATGGCTCGCTTTTGTCATCTTGGCCGTTGCTTTCGGATTTATTGCACTGTTATATGCCACGACTCCCAAGGAACTTGCTCCGCTCGAAGACCGTGGGCAACTGAGGCTGTTCGCAACAGGGCCTGAGGGCGCCTCATTTGAGTACATGGACAACTATGTTGATCGGATGATTGAAACGGTTGAGGAGAATGTTCCTGAACTTCAAGCGATCAACACAGTAACCTCACCGGGTTTTGGAGCCTCGACTTCCACGAATTCTGCTTTCGGATTCTTAACGTTAGTGGATAAAAGTGAACGTGATCGTTCTCAGCAGGAGATCGCTAACCAACTTTCATCCCTAATGACGGATCTGTCAGGAGCACAAACATTTGTTTCACAACCACAATCCATCGGTAACCGCCGTGGTGGATTGCCGGTACAATATGTGCTGCAGGCTCAGAACTTATCGGAACTGGAAGAGGTGATTCCAGATTTTGTCCAGGCTGCGAATAATCACCCCGCATTTAATTTTGCCGAGGTAGACCTGAAATTTAATCAGCCCGAAGTTCAATTGAGCATTGATCGCGACCGAGCCAGGGTATTAGGGGTATCTGTTCGGGATATTGCCAGGACCCTTCAATTGTCACTATCAGGCAGCCGTTTTGGATATTTTATTATTGACGGAAAACAGTACGAAGTGATTGGCCAGATGGAGCGACAATACCGGAATGAACCGATTGACCTTCGAACAATATCCGTGCGAAGTGCTTCGGGCCAACAAATTCAACTTGATAATCTCGTTTCACTCAGAGAAACCAGTGCACCGCCTCAACTCTTCCGGTTTAATCGATTTAGTGCGGCAACTGTATCAGCATCACTTTCACCCGGATATACTATTGGTGACGGTATTGACGCCATGAATGAAATTAGCGCAGAAGTTCTGCCTCCGAATTTTATTACGGATTTGAGTGGTCCATCCAGAGATTTTGCTGAAAGTGCTGCAAGCCTGAACTTTATTTTTGGTTTGGCATTGATCTTGATTTACCTGGTACTGGCCGCTCAGTTTGAGAGTTTCCGTGATCCGTTTATCATCCTTTTTACAGTGCCCCTGGCAATATTCGGTACTCTGTTATCTCTTTGGTATTTCAATCAAACTCTGAACATTTTCAGCCAGATTGGGGCTATTATGTTGATCGGGTTGGTGGCAAAAAATGGGATATTAATAGTCGAATTTGCCAATCAACGCCAGGAACAGGGAATGAATGTAATGGAAGCGATTAAAGATGCAGCTGCTGTACGATTCCGTCCGATATTAATGACTACCATTTCGACGATTCTTGGGATTCTACCGATAGCTCTTGCATTGGGTGCCGGAGCGGAAAGCCGAACCTCAATGGGGATTGCAGTTATTGGCGGGCTGTTTATCGGAAGTTTCTTAACGCTTTATGTAATTCCCGCCATATACAGCTATTTTGCAACCGAAAAAGACGCAGAAAGCGAAATTCTTAAAAAAGCTCGAAAAGCTGAAAAAATGGAGCCGGCATCCGTATGATTCAAAGAATAATTGCTGGATTTTACACAGTTCTTCTAATACTACCTTTTTTGATTCCTTCACAAGCCATCGCTCAACAGGTATTAACACTTGATGAAGCCGTAGCTATTGGGCTTGAGAATAATTACGGAATTATGATATCAAGGAATTCAGTTGAGCAGGCAGAAAATAATCTGTCGTTGGGAAATGCAGGATTTTTACCCATAGTTGATGCAACGGCCTCCAGGACGGAACGCATAGAAGACAGTGAATTTCAGGCCGGTGGAGAATCACGTATAACCGAAGGTGCAGAGAGCAATAATACAAACGCAGCAATCAATTTAGATTGGACACTTTTTGATGGCCTGCGGATGTTTTCCTCATACAACCGCCTTGGAGAAATTCGAGACCTGAGTGAATTGCAGCTTGACCTGAACCAGGAGTTTTTGGTGGCCAATATTTCATTTACATATTTCAATATTATTCGAATTAGCGAGCAGTTGAACATCCTTCAGAATAACATTGAAGTAACCGAAGAACGAATTGAGATTGAAGAAACAAAAGTAGATTTAGGATCCGGGTCCGAGTATGATTTATTGCAGGCTCGTTCAGACTTGAGTGAAGATCGTGCTGCTTATATCCGGGAAACAAATTCACTTACAGAAGCCAAAATTAATCTAAATGAACTTTTGGGACGGCAGCCAAGCGAGGAGTTTGACGTAGTAAGTGAGATTTCTGTAAATCGCTCCCTGGTAAAAAAGCAACTCTATGAGAATTTAATTGAACAAAATACTGAGTTAGCCATTGCTAAGGCACAGGAAGATATCACTGAATTAGAACTGCGCGAAGTTCAGGGTGAAAGATATCCGGAGATCTCTTTTTCATCGGGATATAGCTTTAACAGGAATGAAAGCGGGGGAGGATTCTTTAGTTTTAATGAAACAACCGGTTTTTCATATGGATTAACAGCCCGCGTACCGATCTTCAACGGATTCAATATCAACAGAAGAATACAAAACGCTAAAATTGATCAAAAGAATGCTGAAATCAGCCGGCAGCAGGAGAGATTACGGATAGAATCTAATTTTGAGAGTGCATTTCGGGCCTATGTAAACGCAATTGAACTTGTAGATTTGGAAGAGGAAAACTATCAGAATGCAGAAGAAACACTCGATATTGCACTGGAAAGATTTCGCTTGGGTAGTATCAGTTCACTTGAATTCAGGGAAGCTCAAACCACATTTCTGCAAGCAGAAAACAGGCTGATCAATGCCAAGTATGAAGCTAAAATAGCTGAAACGGAACTGCTTCAGTTAAGTGGAAATATTGATGCGTTAGTTGTTCAGTAAGAAGCAGTTGAAACTAACGGTTTAGTGAAAATTGAATCGTAGTACCGTTGTCAAGGTAATCTACCGAATCAGAGATCTCTTCAATCAGAAAAATACCCCTTCCACTGTCCTTTAAGAGGTTTTCTTCTTTTAATGGATCGTTGGCAGCTTCCGGATTAAATCCTTTGCCCTGGTCCTTTACAGTAGAAATGATCTGTTTAGAATTTATTTTTACCTCAACCTCAACCTTTTTTTTCTCATCCAGTTTATTGCCGTGAACAATAGCATTCGTCACAGCTTCACTAAGCAGGAGCATAAGGTCACCGGTAGTATCTTCTTCCAATTGGCTCTTTTCTTGAATCTCCGTAACAAAATCCGGAACCTTTTCCGACTCTTTATAAGTCGAGTTCAATGAGAGCCGAAAAATCTGTTTCGACATATTGCCGTTATTCAATTTTATTAAGCGTAGATGCCACGCATTTCTAATGTAGTTGCCACTTTGTCTATAGCGTAGACATAAGCTGCTTGGCGTAAAGTTATTCTAAATTCTTCACTTACGCCATAAACATTATCAAAAGCGTTGCGCATCATTCGATTTAGTCGCCTGTTAACTCGTTCTTCGGTCCAAAAATAACCTTGCCGGTCTTGGACCCATTCAAAATAAGAAACGGTTACACCACCTGCATTTGCCAAAATGTCCGGTATTACCATGATTCCTTTCTCTTCAAGTACAGCATCTGCATTTGCGGTTACAGGGCCATTTGCCCCTTCAGAGATAATTTTTGCCTGAATGTTTCCGGCATTGCTACGATTAATCTGATCCTCTTTAGCGGCAGGAATCAAAACATCGCATTCAAGTTCAAGGAGTTCGTTGTTCGAAATCAGTTCAGCTCCCGGGAAATCCTTTAGAAGATTGTTATTTTCTTTAGAGTACCGGATAGCCTCAGGTATGTCGATTCCATTTTCGTTGTAATATCCACCGGTTACATCGCTAATGGCTATAATTTTTGCGCCTTGTTCATACATTAAATTTGCCGATACCGAACCCACATTTCCAAATCCCTGCACGGCAACAGTAACGTTATTAGGCATCATCCCAAGTTTGTTCAATCCGGCCAGAGTTACTGTAACCACTCCGCGGCCGGTCGCTTCTTTTCGTCCCTGTGAACCTCCCAATATGATAGGCTTGCCGGTTACAACGGCTGTTTCCGTTCTTTGTGCATTCATGCTGTAAGTATCCATCACCCAGGCCATGATCTGTTCGTTTGTATTCATATCGGGGGCGGGGATATCTTTATCAGGCCCAAAAATATCCAGCATGTTGGCGGTGTATCGCCGGGTAATACGTTCAAGCTCCGTCTTGGAAAGCTTATTGGGATCACACCGAACACCACCTTTTGCACCTCCAAATGGAACATTCACAACGGCACATTTCCATGTCATCCATGAGGCGAGTGCTTTTACTTCATCGAGGTTTACATCGGGAGCGTAGCGTATGCCGCCTTTCGAGGGGCCGAGTACATTATCATGAATAACCCGGTAACCTTCAAAAACTTCAATTCTGCCATCATCCATTATAATTGGGATTGAAACGATGATCTGTTTTACGGGACTCGAAAGATACTGGAACATACCTTCATCTAACTCGAGAACATCCGCAGCAAAACGGAATCTCTCCATCATGGATTCAAAAGGTGTCTCTGTACTTAATTTTGGGCCTGGCTCTTTATAAATAGAAGCGTTGTAGTGATTTTTTTGAGGTGCCATAAATTTGATATGGAAGCGCTTGTTTAGTTTTTTAAGGGCGATAATAGTCGTGTTTCAGTTGTAAAATACAGGCTTTTTCAGCAACGGAAAAACTCTTTTTTTGTCAATTTTTATTCACTTATTAAAAGTGTACCCTTTGTATACAAATTGTAGACAAAATTGATTTTTTACTCCTGAAATCAGTTGATTGACTTCAATATGAGGTTATCAAATAATTATCCTTTCATTAATTACGTTGATTGAGCAAAACAGAATGATTACAGATTTTTTTTAGTTGAAATTTAAAGCAAAATGAGTCATACTATTTAGGCTTTAGATTCATTTATAGACATTATCTCTACTTGAACAGCTAATTTTTAACCCATGGATTCCGACGTACTTGTACTAAATCAGGACTACCAGCCACTCAGTATTTGTTCAGTCCAGAGGTCTGTAAAATTATTATTTCTTGAGAAGGCCGAATTACTGCATGATGACCCTGAGAAGGTTATTCGAACGGTAAATGACGAATACTCCTATCCGTCTGTTATTCGTCTTCGGAGATATATCAATCTGCCCTATGCAAAAATTGTACTGTCTCGCAGAAACATCATGAAAAGAGACCAGCACACTTGCCAGTATTGTGGTACAAAATCCGATTTAACCCTCGATCATGTACTTCCCCGCAGCCGGGGAGGCGAAGATAGCTGGGAAAATTTGGTAACGGCATGTAATAAGTGCAATGTGAAGAAGGGAAATCGTACGCCTGATGAAGCAAGAATGCCCCTGGACATAGAACCCTACCGGCCTGTACATATTACGTTCTTCCAGAATTTACTGGGTGGTGTACAGGAGCACTGGAAGCCTTATCTCTATATGTAAGTACTTAAGCAGGGTCGAGTGGCAATAAATTCCTTTAGTTCATCTGATTGAGAAGTGTCACAATGTTTTCCTGCCTCAAACTCTCCTTTTTTTCGAAAGATTGAAGGGTTCTGCGGGCAGTTTTTAGCATAGAATCTGCTTGTTCTTTGTTCCCCGATTGCATCAGATATGCAGCATATTGAATACTGGCAAGTGCATGTTCCAACGACTCTTCTGTATGAACAGCCTCCACTTTTTTGTATCCCTCCTCAAAATAGGGGGCGGCCGATTCGAGGTCATTTTTTGCAAGATATGCACTCCCGATGCCAACCATTGTTCGGGCGGTTAGGGAGTGCTTGGGAGAGAGGTTATCGTGGAATGTCTGGTACGCCTGTTTGTAAAGGGTTATTGCAGAGTCAGGTTGATTGGTCTCGAGCATTAACTTTGCAATAGTAAATTTTGTGATAGCCGTATTTGTGTGATCATGACCAAGTTGTGGTACCCTGATCCGGTAAGCTTCATTCACGTACTCTTGCGCTTCAGATAATTTACCTTGCTCTATGTGTGATATTGCAAGATTGTTGAGTGTAAGTGCTACAAAGGGATGATCATTTCCATACAATTTACGCCGAACAGTTAAGGCACGATTGAGCAGGCTGTCAGCTTCCTGGTAATCCCCGAGATTCATTAACAATGCTCCCAAACTGTTTTGGCTGATAGCCACGTCGGGATGGATGGGTGCAAGCAGACTTTCTCTACGTTCAAGAATTTCCCTGAATAAGGCCTCTGTCTCCCGATATTTCGCCTTATAATGAAGAACAACACCAAGGCTGCTCATGTTTTCTATAGTTGAGGGATGATCTCGTCCCAGGTATTCTTCACGAATCTCAAGACTTCGTCTGTATAACGGCTCGGCATTTGCAGAGTCTCCTATCCTGCGGCGGGCAAAGGCAAGGTTACTGAGCGTCTCGGCCATATCGGGCCCTGTTGAATTTAGTTGACTTTCCCGGATATTCAGTGCAAGACTCAGGAGTGAATCGGCAGCAAAAAATTCTCCTTTATTAATAAGAAGAAGTCCCAATTTATCGAATGTACCTACCGTTTCGGTGTGATAATTCCCGTAAATTTCCTGCCTGATGGTTAACGATTGTCTCAGAAGTGATTCTGATTTATTATACTGGCCGAGCCTTCGATAAATTTCGCCAATCACTTCATACATCTGTGCTTTCAGTTCGGGATACCCCTCCAATTTTGCCGCTTCGGCTTCCCCGCGTTCCAGCATGTCTCTCGCGGTAATAATTTCACCGGCCGATTGTGAAGGACTGTTCGCCTCAAACATATCCATCAGAAAGAGCGTTACTTGTTCGGCTTTTTGAGCTTGTAGTTCAGCAATTCGTTTTTCATCTGCAATTCTCTGTGTATAAAAAAGAGTAAAAGCTACCACCAGAAAGAGTATAAATCCTGAAAACATCAGCGACAGCGAGTGTCTTTTGATAAATTTTTTAGATCGATACAGCATGGAATCGCGGCGGGCAGTTACCGGGAGTGAATTCTCAAACCGTTCAATATCATCCAGCATGCTTTGTGCAGAATCATATCTCTCTGCAGATTCTTTTCGAAGCGCCTTCAAAATTATAGCATCAATATCTCCTTTTAGTTTTGCTTTCCACCGGGGGGATACGCTGCTCGGGTAGCTGGGTTGCCGATTTCGAATAATGTATTCCGTTTCATGCAGTGTTTTGCCTTTCAAATGAAACGGATGTGAGCCTGTTAAAAGCTCAAAAAGCAGTGTGCCCAGGGAATATACATCGGTAGCCGTTGTAATCGGGTCGAGAGTGATCTGTTCGGGCGCCGAGTATTTAAGGCTTAGCATCCTGTAACCGGAACTGGTTTGAAGGAGACTCTTCTCATCAAGGCTATCGTCAATCATCTTGGCAATTCCGAAATCCAAAATTTTAACGACTCCCTCAGAGTTAACAAGGAGATTATCGGGTTTAAGGTCACGATGGACAATGAAATTCGAGTGAGCATATTGAACGGCTTTACAAACCTGCTTAAATAGATTTAAGCGTTCCTCCAGGTTACAACCGTGTTTATCACAATATTCAGTTATAGGAATTCCGTCCACATATTCCATCACATAATAAGAACGACCGTCTTCGGCGATTCCCCCATCCAGCAGGCGAGCAATATTTGGATGATTGAGAGATGATAAGATAGTACGTTCCTGTTCAAATCTTCGGGCCTGGTCTTGCGAGGTCACTCCATGGCGCATCAATTTAAGCGCTACATTTTGATTAAATTTTTCGTCAATCCTGCTTACCAGGTACACTTCTCCCATACCGCCAATCCCGACTCGCTTTTTTATGCGATATAAATCAATCTGATCGGGAATGTTATCTCCGATTTCAGGAAGAGTTGCAGCTTTCTCCAATAAACCTTCATGGAGGGTATTCTCATAATCATCGGTAATCTCTCCGATAAATAACCGGTTGGATTGAAAAAGAGAATCCCAATACTCAGAAGAGTCCTCAATAGAATCGAGGAACTTCCGAACTTCCTTTTTTAGATCCTCGTCATTCCTACACCGAGCCTCCAGGATTTTTCTTTTTGCAGATGGACCCTCTGCTTCCAGGACTTCATCAACAATATCGGTTATCTGATTCCAGCGTTCCTTATTCATATTCATATAGCTTATTCACACAATAATTATGCGTAAAAGATCTGCTTTCGGTCTCATTTAATCTTCAAGTCCTGTGTAAAATCAGGTAAACTTCATCCATGTTCTGATTTTAACCGCTGGTAGAGCCATCCTCTTGCTTTCGCCCAGTCACGATTAACAGTGCTTGCTGATAGATCCAGCATTTTTGCAGTTTCATCAATACTCATACCGGCAAAAAAACGAAGTTCTACGATTTGTCCCAGTCGCTCATCAAGCTGGGAAAGCTGTTCAAGATGTTCGTCGAGTTCTATAATATCTTCGGCATGTTTTCTCAAGTGAAAAATATTTTCATCCAACGGCAGCGGTTTCTGTCCGCCTCCTCGTTTGTCGGCCTTTTTCTTGCGTGCATAATCAACCAGAAGTTGACGCATAGAGCGTGCAGCGATAGCGTAAAAATGTGTACGGTCGTTGAAATCTACCTTCGATTGATCAATCAGTTTGAGATATGCTTCGTGAACCAATTCGGTCTTGCTGAATGTATGATCGGAATATTCATAATTCAGTTGTGTATTGGCAATTCGGCGAAGCTCATCATAGACAAGTTCAAAAAGCTTTTTGTATGCATCCTGATCTCCTTTGTTAACGGTAAGTAAAAGCTGGGTTATGTCGCTCTTATCACTCATCTAAATAATTAAAGATTATTTTGACCCCTTTCTGTAGCGGAATTCGCATTTACATATAAAGGCAGCCTATTTAGGGTATTCATTAACATTTGCAAAACTAACCCAGTCTGATGGTCTAAAGATTCAGGTTCGGGATAAATATTGTCAAAACAATTTAAAATGCCTACAAAGTATCTGAATAACAAGTCTGAGGCGACTATTACACAGGAATAAAGTCCAAGAATTGCAATAGACGAAGAAATTGTAAGGATGCACCCAAAAAAATTGCTGGTAGTTGAAATAGTAATTTTTGTAATAAGTATATTTTTAGCCTCTTTACCCTCCCTATATGCTCAGGACACAATCGGTGAAACAGATATTGAAACCTACAGTTACAGTGGTTCTGTTGGCTTACAATCTCATGCATATACTACCACACAAGATGTAAACAGAAGACAGCCGTTGGGAGCTCTTTTAACGGCTAATATTGATTTTTCAATTCTTGGCTTTGAATCCGGGGCAAATATTCGATACAGCACCGATGATAACAAATTACGACAATCTCTCAACCGGTTTAATTTTTATGGAAGCTGGAAATGGGTAACACTTTCAGCTGGTGATGTAAACCCGGGTTATGGAAATTACGCACTAAGAGGTACCACAATTCGGGGCGGCGAGCTCAATTTATCTCCCGGAATTGTTTTTATTGATCTGGCTGCCGGCCGTGTAAACAGGGCTGTGTTCGATTTTAGTGCAGATCGTGCACGTCGTCCAACATTTGAACGCTGGCTGTATGCATTTCAGGCCGGTGTGGGTAGTTCCGAACGAAGCAACTTCAGCCTTTCAGCATTTTATTCAAAAGATAACAGGGGGTCCATTCCGGACACTTCAAACATAACAAATTATCGGCCGGGATTGCTTTCTCCCCCTGCTGAAAACCTTGCGGTTACACCAAAATTCCAGTTTTCTGTTTTAGAGGAGACTTTTAAGGTGGGGGCGGAAACTACGGTCTCGGCTTTTACAAGAGATCAGAGAAGTCCCGACCTGGCTGCCGATGAATCTGATATCCCCTCCTTTTTGACGGATCTTTTTACACCCCGAAGCAGCACGAGACTTTCGTACGCAGGTATGGCGCACACCGAATTTTCCTTTGATGCTTTCCAGATGAGAGCGCAATACGAACGAATTTTACCGGGCTATAAAAGTTTGGGGATGAGAGATATGAGGGATGACCAGCACACCATTACACTTACCCCGTCTTTCCAGTTTTTTGATCAGCAGTGGACCCTGGATGGAGAATTTTCACTGAGCGAAGATAATTTACTTGGCAACAGGATTTCGAAGCAAACCAGGCAGAATATAAACCTGAATACAAATGTGCAGGTTTCTGAAAGTGTAAATCTGGGTGGCGGTTATACACGGTTTGAATCTTCAACTAGCTCAAACGATTCCGGAAACCAGGGTCAACACAGTCAGCTCTCGCAGGTATTTCAGTTTTTCCCAAGTTTTTCAATTATCAGCGGAAGTGCGACTCATAATTTTTCTATTACCGCAATTTACCAGGATATGCTTGTGGAGTTCCCGGTTCAGGATGGTGATTTGGAAACAAATGAATCGAATACAAAAACGGGAGCGGCCAGTTACTCCCTGGCATTACCCTCAGGCCTGTCTGTTAACAGTTCAGTAAATGTTGTTTTAGGAGATGCCCCGGGCAACACCTTTACAACACTAACGGGTTCGCTGGGATCTGGTTATGCACTCTTACAAAGGAAATTGAATTTAAACCTGACGGTGAATGTATCACAAAACAGGTTTGAGCAAATAGTGACCGATCAAAATAGAGTAAACAAGAGTTTATCGATAAATGGCAATTTTGTGGCCAGCTATTCTGTCACGTCTTCAACGAATCTACAGTTAAACATTCGCACTCAAAATAATACAGTAATGGAGGGCGATGGTAAAGCATTTTCTGAAATGGAAGCACGATTTCGATTTCAACAGCGGTTTTAAAAATCTAGTATATATATGCAAGTAGATATTACAAAAACACTTTCAAACGTTTTAAAACTGATGCTGATATCCATCCTCCTGGTAGCTTGGAACCAGGAAGAGGCAGAGGCCCAAACACAGGCCAGGGCTACTATAATCGGCATTCCACAGATCTTGCCAAGTCCCTACATAAGTGACTTTGAACAAAATGTTTTTGCAGGCAACTACCAGGTTCAGTTGAACATAACAGGACCCGGGCCTGTTGACGTCCGCTTCAATGTTCGGGTAACCCTGGATAGTGAAGTATTGGTCAACGAAACTTCGTTGCCCACAACTTTTGATTCGGGGATGCACATTTTAAGTCCGTTTCCGAATTTTGTTCAGTTTGAGTTGACCACCCCGGAAATACTTGAGAATTTACCCGGAAATCGATTTCGGCAGGCTTTTCAGGCGGGAACTTTTCCCGAGGGGAACTACCGGATAACTATTGAACCGGAGATCGTTGGATCATCTGTGCCCGGTATTGAAGGTATTGCAAACTTTATGGTGCGGTTTCCTCAACCACCCACCCTGGTTTCACCCTCCAACGGTGAGTCCATTTCACCAACCGTTACTACACCTGTTTTCTCGTGGTCACCTGTAATGGGTCCACCCGGTATGATGGTTGAGTATGAATTTCTTCTTGTTGAACTGTTCGACGGGCAAAATCCATCCGAAGCAATTGTAAGTAACCGTGAACACGCATCTGCTGTTAGCGTTGGTACGACAATGTTGCCATATACAGCTTCTTATCTTCCTTTGGAGGAGGGCAAAACATATGCATGGCAAGTAACTGCCCAAGATGTAAATGGCGATATTCCCATCAATAACGAAGGGCGGAGCGAAGTTCGGGTTTTTACCTATGGATCTGAAGAAGAGGATGAAGATGACCAGCTGACATTGGTTGAACCGGAAATGACATTAGAGCCGATTCCGGTACAGATTCCAACCACTACTATTTCCGGTACAGTTGAATTCCAGTTCAGACCATCAGAAGGATTTCAAAGCAACGGGCCGGTCAATTCGAACTCCAGTTTTAATCTCTCCGGTACAAATAATACGGGGGTACAAACCGCCCTCGACGATCCCAACTACAGCATGGAGGATGCAAATTACAGCGGAAATCTTTACGATGGCCTTGGGAACCAAAATCAAGATTCTAACCAGGAACAAATTTCCATTGATGCAGAAGTTCCCGTTTACGGCGGTGGGGATACCGGAAATGTTCAAATTCAAGATTTTGGACAAGCATCCGGAAATATTCAGGATCAGCTAGCAGAAATTTCTGATAATATGCTCACTCACCCCATTGCGGGAGCAAATGTAAAAGCAATGGTAGATGTAGATGGCACCGATAAGGTTATTGCCAGTACTACTGCTAACGAGGAGGGCGCCTATACACTCTCATTTGCTCCATCAGAACTCGATCGTCTCCTGGGTGATTCCAATGAATCTGATTCAGATAGCGGTACATCTTTGTTGGGTAACCAACAGGATCAGGACCAAACTATAAATCTACAGAATACAGATACACCTGCATCACAGCTTCAGGATATGGAATTGGCAGTAGCATCAGTCGAAATCGTGGTTGACTCCCCATATTTCACATTTAGTGAAGAGAAAACAGTGATCGTCAGTACAAATAATGCAAGAACTTATAATGCAGGTGCAATCACGGGTACAGCTCTCACTTATCGGTTGAATCCTGTTGTTCAAGAACGGCAGGACGATGAACCGATCTCTGAAGCCACGGTAGAAATTTACAGGCAGGAAGAATGGTATGATGTGGTGCCCGCCCTTCAACAGGAAGGATGGCCGATGACCAATCAGCAGGAGGAAACCAGGAATTTTAATGGCAAGACCTATGTAAAAGTTGCCGAGGCCAGTGCATCCGGGCAGATTACACGCCTGTTTCCGAGAAAGAAAGGATCTACTGATCGATACATGGTTCGTGTAAATGCGCGCGGTTACAATTCAATTACAACTCATTTGTCAGCCTCTCCGGATCTTGGAGAATTTGAATCAGCCACAGTTGAGAAAGTATATGAGCTCCAAAAAGCTCCGCCGATGGTTGAGGGGCGTGTAGTCCGTCGCGATAACCAGGCACCGATCAAAAATGCGATAGTTACTCTTCAGCCGCCTCCGCATCAGCAAAATCCCGGAATAACGTTATATCCCAGGGTAGCAGTTACAGACAGCGATGGAAGGTTTACATTAACCGGCATACAGGCGTATCCAGAACCTTATAATCTGATTATTCAGAGTGCAAAGACTGAAACTTATGAAGAGGAGATTATATTGGATGAGCGCGGTATGATTGTGCAAAGAGATCCAATTATGCTTGATCCGACGCTGATTACAGTTGTAGGACGGATTCAAAACGATCAATCGGAAAATATTGCCAATGCAACGGTTAAATGGCAGAATGGGGGTTCGCCCGTCCAAACCGATCAACAGGGACGATTTGTAACAGCAAATACCCGGGGTTCGCATCTTTTACAAATTCGCAAAATTGGACATACAGACCTGGACACATCAATAACTGTTGAAATTACTGAAGACCCGGATTTCGAGCTGGATTTAAATCAAACCAGTCAAAATTGGTCGGCAGATGACGTTTCAAATTTTTCAAACACAACGAATGAATGGGCAAATTCCGTAATGAACACGGAATCATTCCAAACCGGGGAGGAAGGCGAAGATTTTTCTTTTGCCTCTTTAGGATACAGCGGAAATGCATCGAACTCTTTCAATAGCGATCAAAATTTTGTTGATCAAGATTCTGATATGTCATTCGCAGAGTATAGTTCTGCGGCTTCCTACTTTATGGATATGATGGGAGAGGGAGGTTCACCCGGAGAAACACAGGATATTGGCACTTTGACCATCAGTCGAGCGGTTGGAAAGCTGGATGTAACCGTAGAATCTGCATCGGACGGATCACCGATCGAAAATGCAACTGTTGAGGTCGCAAAAAACGGACCGAGCGGCCAGACGGACAACCAGGGTTCAATCTATTTTGATGAAACACCAGCTGGCACCGTACCCATACAGGTTCAAGCCCCTAATACAACGAACTTTATCCCAATCTTAACCGAAACCACCATTACGGATAATGGTGAAGTGACCGATGTTACGATCTCGATGGAGCTGGGCGGCCGTGCCACAGGAACTGTTACAGCAGCCGGAAACCCGGTTGAGGGAGCTACGATTCGTCTTGAAGGAAGAGAAGACATTCAAACAACCACAGACAGCAATGGTTCATATACACTTCCAGGAATCCCTACCGGAGAGTGGACACTGAAGGCAGGAAAATCTGGATTTGTAGGAGATTCTCAGGTGGCAACATTCTCTGAAGATGCAGAGCAAACGGTCGATTTCAGCCTTCAGGATTCCGAGTTTAACATCGCCTCGCTTCTCGGGTTTGATATTGAAGTTGAGGAGTTGTCTGTAAGTCCATCCGATACAACTATAACCGGTTCAATTGTGTCGGTACCCAATAATCCATTATTAAGCGTTGAGCCTGATTTCCGCATTCCTTTCACAAACATCAATGTATTTGAGCAAAATGGCGAATTGCTGCCCGTTGGCGGATCGGTACAGACTGATATGAGTGAGTTTAACGCGGAAATATTTGGCTTTTTGCAAGTTACGGTTAGTAATTCAAGTGGAATTGTTGTCCGAGAACGAGAACTCCCAACGCAAGTTGGATATCTGGCCGGTAAAGTTCAGATCGACTACGAATCCACGTTTACGTCAGAAACCGGTTGGGAATGGCCCGGTGCTCCAAAACAGCAGCTTGTACTTCCAAATTTAGATGACATACCGGATGGTGTAGGCGAAGAAGAATTGGTGACTCTGACAAGTGACGGGTCATTTCCAATCCCTGATGTTGGAGAATCGGATTTCGAACTACGAATCAGTTCTGTACAAGAGTCGTTTGAACTTTATGGGTTTGATGTGAATATGGAACTCGATGAAAGCAGAGTCAGGAGTGACGGTTTTCACCTTGGGGGTGAAGTTGCTCTTAATAATATTCCGCTCTTGGATAATGTAGGTATAAGACTGAGTGAGTTGGTGATTGGGATCAATGGAGCTGTAAAAAAAGCGGATTTAGATTTAGACCCCAAACCAAGTATTGGAATTGCTAATTGGGCACTTGAAGTAGCATCCGGTGTTCTTAGTGAAAATGGATTTTCTTTGGGTGGTGCATTTGCACTTGCTATACCAGGATCGGATGTATCTGAAATTAACTTTTCAGATCTTACAATTTCTCCCGACCAAATATTTGGCGGACAGTTCACTATCCCAACAGGTGGCCTGGATATCTTTGGGATTACATCCCTGCAATCAAAACCCGGAGTTGACATTACATTCGGGAAAGTCCAAGATGAGAATACATATTTTGTGAGTGGTGCAGGTGAAATTGCATTACCAAAGTATGTAGATGAACCGTTGAAATTTAAAGAGTTCCTGATCCGAACGGATGGCCAATTCAGGGCAAACATTACCAGTAATTTCGAAAGTGATTTCTTTGGGCTTGCAGATTTGACTGTGAATGAGGTTGATTTTAACAACTTTGGGGGTGATCCTAATATTTATGTAGATGGTAAATTTGGCTTGCGGGCCATCCCATTCATAAATGCACAGTCCGGTGGATTAACTTACGAACCGGACGGTAATGTTTCGTTTGAAGAAATTGATCTTGATTTTGATGTAGTTGGAGTAGCCAGCGTTGGCGCCGGTATTGGTTTTGTGGATACAGTTCAAAAAACAGGTTTTAGTGGTGCGGGAAATATAGGAATCAGTGACAGCCCGTTGGATCTGTCGATTGATTTTTTCTATGAGAAAGTGAATACCGGCAGCTTGATGTTTGGGGTTGATGTACAAACCGGCTTACCGCCTATCCAAATAGGTACAGTGACTCTTTCAAATATTGGAGGAGGATTTGAATACACAACAAGTGAGAGCAGGATTCAAGTAGGACTTCGTGCTACTCTCTCCTTCGCACCGGGAGCTGAACATGCCCTTGCATTAGATCCTTTGGAAGTTATCGTTAAAGCCGGAAATGGAGTTCCGGTTGTTGAAGGAAGTGCAGACGTCACTCTTATGACCCAACAAATTGCAGACGCTCAACTAACCATAGATTTTGGAAAGCCATTTTTTGACCTGGAAGCAAATGTAGGCTTTGAAAAACTGGACGATGTAAATATAACCGTAGATGGATCCACGAGATTGGTGCTGAGTGGTGAACAGGGAGATGAATATTGGTTTGTAGGAGCCAGGTATAACGCAGAACTGCTGGAACTCTTTAATGCCAATGCGAATATTATTGCAGCATGGAACCTGAATGTGAGTTCGCATCCCGAATATAATGAATACACCAGCTTTGTGTCCTCTGATTTTCTGACAGGAGGTGAGATCAATGGAATTCACCTCGATGTTGCATCTGAATTTGGTATACCCAAGAGTAATGAGGTGTGTGCAGATTTCGCAGTTGGTAAGGCATGTGCTTATTTTTACAATAGCACACGCTGTAAGTTAAATGCTGATTTTGGCAGTCAGAATTATGGGTTTTATCTGGGTAGTAACTGGCAGGGTGGAGGCAGTGTTACACTATTGGGTGGGGATGTTGCCGGTGCAGACATTGAAGCCACAGGTGAAATTTCGGGAAGTTATTATGATGAAGTTTGGTCGGCAAGTGGCGGTGTAGATGCAAGTGTTTCAGCATATGTTGGTGACTGTAATGTAGGTTGTCAAACAAAGATTTGCCAGCCAAGCTGTGGTTCTTTTAAATGCCCTGTCCCCAAGGGAGCAAGTCTTTGTGCAAGCGGATCTATTGATGTGGATTATAGATCAAATCGCGGAATGCAAGTCTCAGTTGACTTAAACTAATTTCTTAAATCACTGTTTATTATGTTGATAGAGAATATAGGAATGAAATTTTTACAATTTACCTCTGCATGGGTATTGTTGATGCTATTACTGCAAGTGGATGCAGAAGCCCAGATCAATCAGAATCCGGAGAACCTTGTTAATTGGTCGCCGGATGGGATGATCGTGTTTGCAAGTGATGCAGGTTTGAGTGAAGGGTATCCCCAATCGGGACGGGTAGCAGCAGTGATTTACAGAAAACTGAATGAGGATGAGGAATATGAGGAGATTGCTCAATTACAGGCTCCCGAAACGGTTGAAGAGCTAAATGAACGTGCCGGCCAGGTCTTTATTGATCGTTTGATGGAGGAGACTGATACATCATCTGAGGAAGAGCTCTTAAATTTTATTCGATCGAATTCAGCTCTTGAATTATATGGTTTTATAGGTCTTGATCCTCAACTCTGGCGGGTTCTTGGCACAGTTTACGTTGATGAAGAGACGCAAAATTTTGAACAGGGGCAACAAGTTTGGTATCAAGTAAGATATCTGATGGAGGACGGAACTAAGTCTGAGGAAGCATTTGAAGGATCAGATACTGTTGGAAGTTCACCTGATATTTTAGCTCCGCAGAGTATAGACAGGATGGAACGGGATAGTTTAGTATCCGCTTCCTGGGAATCTCCGATTGAGGGTTCAGAAGACGCCTACTTTGCAAGGGTCTACCAACAAACGGACGAGGGTGAATTTACCATGCTGGAAGAACGGATCATGGGCAGAAGAAATGCCGACAGCTTAATTGTCTATCAATATGAAAAGGCAGCTGAACCGGAAAACGCATATACATTTTTTATTGAGCCGGTTGATGTCGTTGGAAATCCAGGCCCTCATTCGGATACACTAACCGTAATTTCAGTCGATTTTGAAAATCTGCCCCTTTTCGGAGAGATAACCGCAAAAGATACAACTTCCGGCATTCATCTTTTCTGGGAACAGATTCCCCAAAAGCCCTACCTTACGGGAATTGAGATTCAGCGTTCGAGGGATGCACGTCAAAATTTTATAGTTCTGGATACATTATCCATCGCTGCCACAGAATATCTTGATACACAACTGGTGCCCAACCGTTCCTATTATTATGAGTTTCGGGTGGTAACGATGAGAGAACGAAATGAGTTACCGTCCGGGGTTGCCAGCGCTTCCCATGAAAGTACGCTCCCCCCATCACCACCGTCAGGTTTAACGGCAGAACAGGAAGAGCAAGGGATTCGCTTAAATTGGGATTCCGTAGAAGAGCCGAACCTCTATGCCTACTACGTTTACAGGGGAACCAGCCGGTACGATTCGCTTGCGGTTGTCTCACCCTCTATTCAAGATACGACCACATTTTTTGATAATGCTGAACAATTGAATGGACGTACTAATTATGTTTATGCAGTTAAAGCGGTCAGTAATAACGAACTGGAAAGCGATTTGTCAAACACAGTCACCATACGTCCGGACAGAATTGTTCGCCCACCGGCACCGGTTGGAATTGAGGGATATGCTGAACAATCAAGAGTGCGGCTTTTTTGGAGTGACCAAACCGAAAGAGACCAGGCTGTACAAGGATATAATCTTTATAGAAGTGATTCACCTATGGAGATCACCCCGGATAGTGCCGCTGCTTCCATCCAGGCAGAACAGGCCGGTTTTGAACAGGTCAATGATTCATTGATTACAACAACCTCGTGTGATGATATTGACATTGAATCAGGCAAAACATATTACTATTCGCTGTCCTCAGTAGATATTTTCGATGTGGAGAGCCTGATGTCGAACACAGCGTCATTCGCTCCATCTGCTCCTGCTTTGAGGCCACCTTCAAGAGTAAGTGTACGGTCGGTATCAACAGGTGTGGAGTTGCGATGGAATAAAACTTTACAGGATGGTGCTACAGGATACAGGATCTATAAGCGTACGCCCGGAGAAACAGAATCTACATCAATTGGAATGAATGATTTGGACGAAACGATATTCAGGGACGAAAATGTATCAGAGGGGCAGTTGTACTGGTACTCAGTATCCGTAATTGGAGAGAATACAGAAAGTGAAACAAGCTCGGAAGAATCCGTGCGGGTTGATATATAGACCTGCTTTTGGTAAGCTCAAATTATTCTCTGGATATTTAGTGTCTATTATTTTCAGGACAATGAATTCTTCTTTGAAGAATTTCATTGAAAAGAAATGTACATATATGAAAGAGAGCTCTTACCCGTTCTTGCTAACGTGAAATCGATATTTAAAAGCCTTATCTTTTGGAGCTAATTCAAGAAACAGTTAATTATGAGTAAAAAAGGACGTGTTCTGGTTGCAATGAGTGGTGGAGTTGACTCTTCCGTTGCGGCTGTAATGCTTCACAAACAAGGATACGAGGTGATTGGCATCACTATGAAAACCTGGGATTACCACCGAAGTGGTGGCAATAACGGGAAAGAAACGGGCTGCTGCACCGTAGAGTCCATGAATGATGCCCGCCAAATTGCAGTACGTCACGGCTTCAAACATTTTATTGTAGATATTAGAGACGAGTTCGGTAACTGGGTGATCGACCGGTTTATTGAAGATTATACCAGCGGACGAACACCCAATCCATGTGTTCTGTGTAATACTCATATCAAATGGGCGGCACTTCTCAGACGAGCCGATAATCTCGGTTGTGATTATATCGCAACAGGACATTATGCAAATGTTCGCGAAGAAAATGGCCGCTATGTTATCTCAAAAGGGAAAGATCATAACAAAGATCAATCGTATGCACTTTGGGGAGTTCGGCAAGAACACCTAGAACGAACAATTTTTCCACTCGGTAAGTATCGTAAAACTGAAATTCGCGACATTGCTGAAGAGTATGGCCTGTTGAATGTAGCCAATAAACCTGATTCCTACGAAATTTGCTTCATCCCTGATAACAATTACCATCGGTTTCTGAAAGATAAAGTTGACGATCTCGAAGAGAAAGTGAGTGGTGGTGTTTTTGTAGATCAGCAAGGAAATATTGTAGGCAAACATAAAGGATTTCCATTTTATACCATTGGACAGAGACGCGGCTTGAATCTAGCAATGGGTAAACCTGTGTATGTCACTGACATTGATGCGGAAAAAAACGTCATAACGATTGGAGAAAAGAAAGATCTGATCAGTACTACATGCCGTGCGAAAGAGATCAACTTGGTAAAATATGATAAAATTCCCGGCGGAAAGATGGAAATGACCGGAAAAATCAGGTATAATGATAACGGAGCAATCGGAACTTTAAAGCAACTCTCTGACGAGGAAATTGAAGTTACATTTCCGGCTGGGAGGGAAGCGATAACACCCGGTCAAGCTGTAGTTTGTTACGAGGGCGACGATGTTGTAGCCGGTGGTTGGATCCACAAAGTAAATGTGGAGATAGAAGAACAGCTTGAGCTGGAAGCTTAATTGACAGATTCTCCTAAACGAACCTTTTCTTATCAGATAATGATGAATTCACGTCTAGTATTTTGTTTGATTTTCCTTTTTGTGCTGTTCACGGGTACCGCAGTTGCTCAATTTGAGGGAGAGATCTCTTTTGAGGTAACAAACCCGAACCAGCAGTCGGGCCAACCGGTGTTGATGGATATGACATTCACAGAGAATAGAATCTTTGTTGATTCAAATGTATCCATGAATGTGATGGCGGGATTGCGGGCACAAGGTGTGCTTGTGAGACATGATGAACAGGATTTTGTAGTGATTACAAATGAGGATGAGGGACTACAGGTTGCAAAAAGTGACCTGGAAAGCCTGGTTAACTTGATCAACCAGATGCGGGGGCAGCAGCAGAATGCAGCGATGGAGCCGTTCCCGTGGGAAGAGCGGTTGGTTGAAACCGGGGAAGAACAGCGAATTCACGGGTATAATACCCAACAGTTCATTGTAAAGGGTGAGACTGAGAATGAATACGTATCTGTTTGGCTGACCAATGAAATTAATGTCGACTGGGGTTTACTTTCAGATGCCTGGTATGCTATTGGCTCTAAACAGCTCGACCGGGAAGTGCCCATTGAAGTTGTGATGAACAATCAGAGTTTTCCTCTTTTGGTTGAATCTTTTGTAAATGAGCAGGTGGTATTTAAAGCAGAATCAGTTTCCATTGATGAAGATACATTCGACAGGACAAAAACCACCCTTTCACCCGCATTGAAACTGATCGGTCTTACAGAATTAATGATGAACATGTTCAGGCAGAATTAATGTCCCATGAGTTATAGAATTATCCGGGTAATCGGATTTTGTTTCCTTCTTACCGGCTGCGCTTACTTTTCTACAACGACTGAAATTGAACAACCAACATCTGCCTATCCTGAGCCTGATCCACAAATGGCCCGACAACTGGATGCATACAGAGACTCTATGAATTCGGTAATGGGGCAGAAGGTAGCCACTGTTCAGGACACTCTTAAGTTTGGAAAACCGGAATCATCACTGAATAATATTGTAGCCGATGCCCTGAGATTCCAGGCTGCGAGCACTCTAAGGCAATTCGTACATGTGGGGATCACGGGGGAAGAATCGTTTAAACTATATTTCGTACCCGGCAAATTAACCGTAAGAGATGTTTACGAATTTATGCCCTATAATAATCATCTTGTCGTGCTTTCAATGAGTGGTGAAAAACTGATGACGCTGATTGAGCAAGTGGCCGATATGGGAGGAGCCCCCATAAGCGGTGTGCGTTTTCGAATTGATGAAGATGGAAATCCAAACAGTGTGTTGGTGAATGCCCAGGTTTTAGATCCGGATGAGACATATTTAGTGGCAACAAGCAGTTGGGCGGCAAATGGTGGCGACAAATTTCCGGCGCTTTGGAATGTATCTGATCGATCAGACCTCGAACTATCCATCCGGGAAGTGTATATAAACTACTTTAAAAATCAGGTGGAGCTGACGGCTTCAACCGATGGCCGGATCCGTCGATGATTTCACGAAAAACATTTCTAAAACAGTCGGTTTATGCACTTGCGGGATCTGCCGTAGTTCCAGGGATTGCTGACAAATTCACTGACCTTATTGAGAATCCTTCGATTACCATTCTTTATACAAACGACACGCATTCACGAATTGATCCTTATCCAAAGAACGCAAGAGAGTTTGCCGGACTTGGCGGAATTGCAAAACGATCCTCACTTGTAAAAAAAATACGGTTTGAAGAAAAAAATGTTCTTTTATTGGATGCCGGAGACGTATTCCAGGGGACACCATGGTTTGATCAGTATGGAGGTAAAGTAGATTTTGAGATGATGAGCGAGATGGGATACGATGCGATGGCTATCGGAAACCATGAGTTCGATTTAGGTTTGGAGGGTTTTGCTGATGCAGCAAAGAGTGCAGAATTTTCTTTTCTGTGTGCGAACTACTCAACGTGGAATACCCCGATGCACCCATTTGTAGAGCATGAACTTATTAAAGAGATAGATGGATATAAAGTTGGCATTTTCGGATTGGGCATTCAGCTCGAAGGGATTGTAGATCCAAAACTACACGGAAGGGTTCACTATCGTGATCCGGTTCTGAGTGCGAAAAGATCTGTAGAAAACTTCCGTAATTTTCATGCATGTGATTATATCATTTGCCTGAGCCATCTAGGGTATGAATATGATGGAAATCAAATAGATGATGTTTCACTGGCGCAAGAAGTATCCGGTATAGATCTTATTATTGGAGGGCATACTCACACTTTTTTGGATAATCATGTAGCGGTTGAAAATCCAGACGGTTCAGAAACACTTATAACGCAGATGGGACATAGCGGTATACGTTTGGGTCGCATAGATCTACATTTAAATAAAAAATCTCCTCGCCCGTTGGTAACAAGCCAATACTACACTATTGGTGGAAACAGTTAAAGCAATTTCTTTGCTACACCTAAATAACAAACAATCACAGATCAAACTTTCCTTGTTACAATCTCAATAACACCGTTGGCACCCCGGACTCCATAGATGGCTGCATCAGGCCCTTTCAAAACACGAACATAATCGATGTCATTTGGTGTAACAATTCTATTGGCTTCGATATAAGAATTTCCAACTGCGTGTCCATCAATCACATAAAGTGGCTCGTTTGTTGTGTTAAAAGAGCTAATACCACGAATTGTTATATATGCATTATTACCCTGGCCTTGTACGCTAACACCGGGAACGTTTTCCAGAAAGTCGGCGAGGCTTCTGAAGTAATTCATATCATCAGATATACTGCCGTCAGGTCTGCCTGAGTTATGAGAGACTGAAGAACCTACAGACGAACATCCAGAGAAAATCAGTGCAAATGCAATGATCGAAGAAGCTAAAATATGTTTCATAGAATTGTGATTGGTTATGTATTTGTTATCTAAACGTGTAGTAACAATCTTTTATTAGGTCTTTTTCGTTATTATTTCAATAACGCCATTTGCACCCCGAACCCCGTAAATTGCAGCATCAGGTCCTTTAAGTACACGAACATAATCTATATCCTGGGGATTCACAATGTTATTTGCGCGTGAATAACTATTACCGACAGCTTGACCATCCACTACATACAGAGGTGTATTGCCGGATTGAAAAGAACTTATGCCCCGAATTGTCACATAAGCATTTTCGCCAGAACCTCTCACATTTACACCCGGTACTTTGGTTAAGTAGTCCGCTAAACTTCTGTAGTAATCATTTTCATTCGATATTCTTCCATCCGTATCTGTGTTATTTGATGTAGTACTACCCGTTGAAGTGCAAGCTGCAAACATTAGTGACAACGCGATAATTGGTAAAAAAAATTTAAATTTCATAGCATCTCCGATTTATTCTTTATTGATATTGTACCACTTTTATTAAAAACGAAAATTAAATTCTTTTCTTGCGGACTCAGTATGGTATTTAGACACAACATCAGAGGTAACCAACTGCATTTCCATCAACTATATAAAAAGATTTTATATTTGATATACAAAGAATTTAAGTACGGTACTGAATTAATTGCATTAACTTAAGCTCAGTTATTGTTAAGTCGGATCTAATGTGTTAAAAAATTTCTAAATATTTTTGGTATATACAATTGAATTTTCCGACATGGTTTACTGTAAACAATTTTAAACTGATACAATATCTTTATAATAGTCATGTGGAGTAGTTTTTTAAAAAACTGAACATCACATTTTTCTCGTTACGATCTCAATAACTCCATTACCACCTCTTGACCCATAAATGGTCGCATCAGGACCTTTCAAAACTTTTACGTAATCTATGTAAAGCGGATGCACCATTCTATTAGCTTCATTGTATGAGTAACCCACTGCAATTCCGTCTATTACGAATAATGGAGTAATCGGAGAATATGTGGTATCGAATGAGTTCATACCACGAATTGTCACCATTCCCGAACCTGAAATATTTACTCCGGGTACTTTATGCAGATAATCGGCAAGACTGGTGAAATAATCATTGTCATCATAAACGCTTCCTTCCGGCCTGTTTTTGTTATCACCAGCAACTGTAGAGCTCACAGAGGAGCAAGCGACCGTAAAAGCCGCAAATGCAAAGATTAAAAGAATGATTGCTGTTCTCATAACTCCTCCTTTTTAAACTTGTTTAATAAGAAACGGTTTAAAACTACTTCTTTGTATATCTAATTGCATGTAATTAGGAGAGAAATAATTTCCACAAAAAAACTAATAGAAAAGCTCAACGCAGAAATTTTGACTGGAAAATCAACGCTTCTTAATTTCCTAACAATTTATACTAATTAACTAAGATCAATCTTGCAATTATTTATAAAATTTTTACGAAAGAACTGCAGAGCTAACCTTAACAGGATGAGTCCAACTGTGAGGATCGGTTTGATTTCCGTATTGAATGCCGGTGATTGCATCAAACATTTTTTTGGCGAAAGGACCGATTTTTTCCTGATCTAAAGTTATGGTTTTTCCGTTGTGATGGATCAAACCTACCGGAGAAATAACGGCTGCCGTTCCTGCCCCAAAAACCTCATTCAATTCTCCATTTTCGTGGGATTCGAATACCTCCTCTATAGTAATCTTTCGTTCCTCAACATTTAAATTCCATTCTTTAGCCAGGGCAAGTACAGATCGCCGGGTAATTCCCGGTAAAACCGTACCGCCAAGTTCTGGGGTTACAACAGTATCACCCATCAAAAAGAAGATATTCATGGTGCCTACCTCTTCTACATACTTGTGCTCTTTGGCATCGAGCCATAATACCTGGGTGTAGCCCTCTTCTTGAGCTTTTATAGCTGGCAGGAGACTTCCACCGTAATTGCCGGCTGCTTTAGCTTCGCCGGTTCCACCTTTGGCTGCCCGAACGTATTCGTTAGTAGTGGTTAAAGAAACTGGATTAAAGCCCTCTTTGTAGTAAGCAGCTACAGGACTTGTAATAATGTAGAAATGATATTCTTTTGAAACGGTTGCGGCAATATATTCTTCGGATGCAAACATTAACGGACGAATGTATAGAGCATGTCCGTGAGTTTTGGGAACCCATTTATAATCGAGTTGAAGGAGTTTTTCGAGAGCATCGATAAATACGGATTCATCGATCTCGGGCATACACAATCGTTTTGCAGAATTGTTCAGGCGTTTGTGGTGATCCATTGGACGAAACAGGTTGATTGTCTCATCATCAGCATAGTACGCCTTCATTCCTTCAAAAATGGCTTGCCCATAATGAAGGGCCATCATGGACGGATCGAATGTGATAGGGCCGTACGGTTTAATTTCAGCATCTACCCACTTTCCATCACGATAGACCATCTCAAACATATGGTCGGAAAACACGCGACCGAACTGGAGATTGTTAAAATCGATTTCAGAGATTCTGCTTTGATCTGTTTGGGTTATTTTTATATTCATGACTGCCGTATTTAAATTTCAACACTTATAAGATAATGTGTTTTTTTAAAACTGCTTAGCAAAGAATACTATTGTTAAAAAAATTCTGTAAAGAAATGAAAAAAATTGTCCTCTTGTTTTTTGTAATTTCATTTATAATACAAAATCCCGCTTTAAGCCAAACAAGGAACGATATTCAACCAGATATTCTCCCGATGAGAGAGCGTGCTGAGGTGATGGATCAATGGACGGAATATAGGCTGGACAACCTTATTCCCGAGCTGATGAGGCGTGAAGGAATAGACATGTGGGTCCTTGTTGCGCGCGAGTATAATGAAGATCCGGTGCTTCTGACCATGCTTCCAGCCACTTGGCAATCGTCTCGCAGGACAACCATTTTGGTGTTTTTTGATGATGGTGAAACTGTTGAGCGACTCGCCGTTGCCCGATACAATATCGGATTTTTTGAAACGCAGTGGGATCCCGAAGCCGAACCGGATCAATGGAAAAGGTTCGGAGAGGTTGTAGCAGAACGAAATCCGGAAAAAATTGCAGTGAATATTTCTGAGGATTTTGCACTTGCAGACGGAATCAGCCATACAGATTATACGTATCTGAATAACAGCCTGAATGCTGATTTGCAGGATCGAATCGTCTCAGCCGAAAACCTGGCAATTGGATGGCTGGAAACTCGAACAGAGCAGGAGATGACAATCTATCCTCAGATCAATCGGATTGCCCATTACATTGTAGCAGAGGGATTATCAGAAAGAGTAATTACACCGGGTGTTACAACCACTCAGGATGTTCAATGGTGGTATCGTGAAAAGATTCGTGATTTGAAATTGGCCACATGGTTTCATCCCTCAGTTTCTGTTCAGCGAAGTGAAAATGATAAGCATACGGGAGATTTTTCAGATTACTTTGCAGATGATTCGGATGTGATCATGCCGGGTGACCTGATTCATATCGATTTTGGGATTGAATATCTGGGACTCTCAACAGATACGCAGAGAAATGCCTATGTTCTTCGCCCCGGCGAAACGGAAGCTCCGGAAGGTCTGAAAGAAGCACTGGCGACCGGAAACCGGCTCCAGGATATTTTTACGGCAGAATTTGAAACCAGCCGAACCGGGAATGAGATTTTAGCATCATCCCTCGAAAAGGCCGAATCAGAAGGAATCAACGCGACGATCTATACGCATCCAATCGGGTATCATGGCCATGCGGCGGGTCCGACTATTGGGCTGTGGGATCAGCAAGAGGGTGTTCCCGGAAAAGGTGATTATCCGCTCTATCCAAACACGGCTCATTCGATTGAGTTGAACGCAGAAGTTCATGTACCGGAGTGGGACCGTACGGTTCGTATCATGTTGGAAGAAGATGCCTTTTTTGACGGGGACAGCATCCGCTACATTGACGGCCGAATGAAATCGCTGTATTTGATTCCGAGACAGAATTGATAAATCCGCGAAGTTTTTTTTAGATGGGCTGTTAATATTCGAGATTGAAATATACAAATTTGAGAAAATTCGCGGATTTTCTTTTCATCGCATCTGCTGAATAGATGGCAATAACAAAAGATTCGGCAACCAAGCTGGACTTGGCAGCCGATCTACCAATTTAGTTATCTCGTTTATTATTGCCTCTGCCTTTTCGAGTGCTGCGCCCTTTACTTTTTGTACCACCTCTGTCTTTTTGAACGGTTCCACGGCTCTTCTTTCGATTGCTCTCATTTCGGATAGTTCGTTTGGAACTTCTTCCATCCCGGTTATTTGATCGGACTGTCTCGGGCCGGCGATTCGAAGTTCTATTAATCTGTTTGTTTTGGTTCTCTCTCACATCACGGTTTCTATCCAAAAGAGAATTGGGCCTGGACCGAGATCGAATATTGATCTGTTTCTTTTGTGATTCTTTAACTTTTGGATTTCTGTTGCTTCTTATATCACGATTTCTATCTACTCGGGAATCAGATCTGGATTGAATATTAATATGCCTCTCTGAAGGTTTATTCAATTTAGTATTACCGATGGTTCGATTTCGCCGTGAAGTTTGCACGGTTTTGGAGCGTTGACGTTGTGTTTTTGGCTGCTCTCGGATTCGTTGTCGTGCCTGCCTTTTGTCAACTTTTGAATACCGTTCTATTCTCCCAGTTCGGTATCCATCGCGGCCTCGCTGATTTTTATACCTGTTTCGTTCTCTGTGGGCCTCTTTTCTCCATCGGGTCAACCGTTTTTTATAATCTCTTTCGATATGCACATAATGCCTGTATTCCCTGTCATTGTAACGGTGCCGGTACTTGTGCCAATTTCTATACTTCACAAATACCGGATGAGCATGTCGTTTCCAGTAGCGTGGAAGTCGCCGTTCGGGGACCTGTAAAAAGGCCAGGCTCAATCCGCCGAGCCAAATTTGCACGGAATAGTAGGGGGAGTGATAATCATCATATACAAACCTGTTCAGGTAATACCAGTCAATGCCTCGAAGTCGAATCATCAGATCGCGATCTCTGTATCCGTCGCGATATCCGGCTTCGTAAATATCAATGTCTCGAACTAAATCATAAAACCGGTATTCATTGTAATAGGCATCATTCACACCATCCATATAGCCTTTCAGGTAGGCCGAGTGGTAAGGATCCTCGTAATAACTGTACGAGTTGCTCAGGTTTAACTGAAAATGGATAAAGGGCCTGAAAGATTGGTAACTGAACTCTACATATGTAGATTGTGCAGACAGGGGTGCGCTAAAAAACGCAAGTATCATTAGGGTAACGGATAGCCTTTTCATCATAACAACCTCTTGCTTAGGTACGGTTTAATAGTACTACCTATAGATATCGAGGATCCGTTGGCGCACCAATAGCATGATAATGTTAAGCTGTTCTAATAAGAGGAGAGGCTTTTGTTCGGTAAATCACCTATGCCCATTCAACGGATGAGTATGTCTGTCTTTAATGTAAATTCTACATATGTACACTCATCCGATGTATGACTACTAATCAATCGCAAAACAATAGAATAAACCATTTCCACCGGTTCCCTGGAGGTTTGCCTGGCTGCAACCTCTTGAACCATGAGCGGAGTTCCAGGATTCAGGATTTTCACCACCGCCGGTTCTGTCATGGTGCCCAACTTGTGCACTCCCATCTTCCGTGCTGCTTGTCCAGTCGCTGCAGGTGGTATCTTCATCACTATCAAAAGCCATTCCATCAAGAGTTGACCCGGTAAGAATGTCATGCATGTTGGGATCGTCTCCTCGGCCGTTGACAATCTCACCATTCTCATCAATAGAATTTTCTTTATTGAGATTGTTATCGTTACTATGCAGGTGTTCAACATTTTCAGCTACCATCACTCCATTTGCGTTGTACCACGGACCATCACCGGTACGATCTCGTGCATTCACAACAGGAGAGGTTGTGCTCAGGTAAGCACGCCAGGTTTTGTCATTTGCGCCGGCTTCTTCGGCTAACATCTGGCAATGTTGATCGGCTCCGTCAAGGCCGCCCAGATCAGCGCCATTTCCCGTACCTACGCTCGTAATGAAAAAACTCATCGATGAATCGGATTGTGCTTGAATGAAATCATTGTTCAAAATCAGGGTGAATAATATTATGAATATGATGGGAAAGGTCTTGATCTTCATAACTGTGGAGTTAAGTGGTTTAGAGATGAGGCGTTGTTTTTGCTTATTTTAAAGTAGTTGAAAAGGCTCACTGAAACAAATTTTGTGGAATTGGTTTTCTTTAAGGATTCATCGGCCGAGGATATTTGCCCGGAAGAAAATGTTATAGTTGAATATTCATCCGATGTATATATCCAACTGGCATTCTATCCATATTTCTCATCCACAAATCTTATGGATTCTTTTACAAGTTCTTTCAACACGTTTATATCAATATCTTTGAGTCTCTTCACATACAGGCACGATTTGCCCGTTCGATGTTTTCCAAGCTTTTCCATGAGCCTCTCATTTTTGTCGAAACTGCACATCAGGTAGATAGAGAATTCTCGTTTTCGGGGAGAAAATCCAACTTTAAGAAAATCACCCTCCCGA
Source organism: Rhodohalobacter sulfatireducens (assembly GCF_022012475.1). Taxonomy (GTDB): domain Bacteria; phylum Bacteroidota; class Rhodothermia; order Balneolales; family Balneolaceae; genus Rhodohalobacter; species Rhodohalobacter sulfatireducens. The sequence goes on along the minus strand of NZ_JAKLWS010000004.1, from coordinate 8,324 downwards.
CCGCTCTCGTATTTATAATGAAATTGATCAAAACCGATGATACTCGATCCCCACATTTTAGGCTCGCAGCCGGTCACTTCTTTCATGAGATCGATCAGTGCATTGGAGTCAGCTATCTTTTGTTCATCATCAAGAGCATTGATAAATGCTTTTACGGATTGATCGGTTGGTTTTGTTTTATTTTCAGCCATAACTGAGGTTCACTTTAGATTTTTTTAACTTTGGGGGCGAATTCTGTAAGGAATTCCGAGATTCTGTCTCATACTATATACATGAAACCTCGAAATTAATCAGAACAAATTTTTTAAATGATAGAAAAGGCAAGAGAAATTCTGCAGGAAACATTTGGGTATGAAGAGTTCAGACCCCTACAAGCAGATATTATTCAGAACGTTTTACAGAAAAAAGATTCACTGGTCATTATGCCAACCGGTGGCGGAAAGTCGATCTGCTACCAAATACCCTCAATGATTTTTGACGGCTTAACCGTAGTTATTTCGCCACTTATCTCATTGATGAAAGACCAGGTGGAACAACTCGAAGAGTTCGGAGTTCCGGCGATTTATCTAAATAGTTCACTAACGCCCGAACAGTACCGGGAAAATATTGCAATACTTCGAAGGGGCGAAGCTAAACTGCTTTACCTTGCTCCGGAAACCCTGATGATGGATTCCACGCGTGAACTTCTCACCGAATTTGAGATCGATTGTTTTACGATCGATGAAGCTCACTGTATTTCTGAATGGGGTCACGATTTTCGGCCTGATTATCGTAAGCTTGCCACCGTTCGAAAAGATTTTCCTGATGCTGTTTGCCTCGCATTAACGGCTACGGCTACGCCACGAGTTCGCGATGACATTCAGCAGATTTTGGAGATGAAAGATTCGGGACGATTTGTGGCCAGTTTCGATCGGAAAAACCTTCTTTTGAAGGTAGTGGATAAAGAGAATCCATTAGATCAAATTCTTGATTTCTTGTACACTCGGCCCAATCAATCCGGAATTATCTATTGCTTTTCGCGAAGACAAGTAGATGAGCTGAATGCCGATCTGAGGGCAAATGATCATTCTGTTCGTCCATATCATGCCGGACTCTCAGAAGCGGCCCGGACCCGAAACCAGGAAGCGTTTATCAAGGATGATGTTGACATTATAGTGGCGACAATTGCATTTGGAATGGGCATCAATAAGCCGGATGTTCGCTTTGTGATTCATCACGATATGCCGCAGAATATTGAATCCTATTACCAGCAAATTGGCCGTGCCGGGCGTGATGGAATCCAGGCAGATTGTCTTTTACTGTACAGCTATTCCGACAAACAGAAGATCCAGTATTTCATCAATCAAAAAGAGGGGCAGGAGAAGGAAATTGCCAAAAAACATCTTGATTCTCTGCTCGATTTCATGGAATACGATGGCTGCCGAAGAATTCCACTGATGGAATATTTTGGGGAGGAATATAAAAAAGATAACTGTGGAATGTGTGATTACTGCTTGCAACAGATGGGTGATAAGCAGGATTTCACTGAACAGGCTCAGAAGTTTTTGAGTTGTGTGGTCCGAACAAATGAAACCTACGGTGCTTATCACATTGCTGACATTTTGCGAGGATCTGAAGCGAAGAAAGTGTTAGAGAACAAGCACAACGAGCTTTCCACATATGGAATTGGAATGGAGTGGAGTAAAAATCAGTGGATTCAGCTTTCACGGATGCTGATTCGCAAAGGGCATCTGAAAAAAGATCCCAAGCATGGAAGTCTGGTTCTGACCGATGAAGCCAAAGCGGTACTCAAAGGCGAATCACAGGTTCGCGGAATTCTGGACAGAACGCAAACCACCTCGCCAGAACAAGCGATGCCACGAACCGAAAATGAGGTGGAGAACAAGTATGATGAACATCTGTTTGAGGATCTTCGAAAACGGCGAAAGGAGATGGCCGACGATCAGGATATTCCACCATACGTGATTTTTCCGGATACCACGCTGATGGAGATGTCCTATTATTTCCCGCAGGATGAAGAGAGTTTGATGAGTATTTATGGAGTCGGTTCGATTAAGCTCAAAAAATATGGGAATGATTTCATGGAGATCATCAAAGAATATTGTGAAGAAAATGACGTGGAAGAACGTTCGAAATTGCTTCGCAAGAAAGTGAAGAAAACGCAGTCCAAGAAAAAATATGAACGAGTGGGCGAGGAGTACAATAAAGGCAAATCTGTTGAACACCTGGCGGAGCAGTTTGGGGTGAAAGAGTCAACTATTTTGAGTAATCTCAAAAAGTTTGTGGATGACGGGCACCAGATCGATCCGACAGAAGTTTTAGCAGCTTCATCACTCTCTGAAAGAAAGAAGGACGAAGTGTATGAGGCAATGGAAAAAGTAGGTCCGAAACTCCTAAGGCCAATCTATGATAAACTTGATAAAACTGTAGATTACAATGAGCTCCGCATTTTACAGTTGGCGTATTTTGTGAGGAATGGGGATTAGTTACAGGCGATAACTGTTTGGGTAAACCACGACGGCACAAAGAAGGCACTTAGGACACAACGTGTCTTTTTATAGCATAAGGATTTTCTCTGTGTCTTAGTGGTGAAAAGTATGTACGATAAATGGGTAAATGATTTATATAATAACTAACTAATTTGTTATGGAGAGAGAAAATAAATTGGCCTCAAGGGTATTGGATTGTGCATTTACGGTCCATAAGAACCTTGGACCGGGATTGTTAGAATCTGCGTATCAAATGGCAATGGAGGCAGAATTATTCGAAAATTCCATTCCTTACATTTCTTAAGCTGAAGTACCACTCGAATATAAAGGACGATCCATTTCTACTGCTTACCGTTTGGATTTTTTGGTGGATGACCATCTGATCGTAGAATTAAAGGCTGTTGAAGCATTAAATGATGTTCATTTAGCACAAGTTCTGACCTACCTGAAGTTGACTGATGTAAGACTCGGGCTCTTACTAAATTTCAACGTGGCCTTGATGAAAAAGGGAATCAGGCGAGTAATTCTTTGATTCAAAGTCCATTTTTTCTTTGAAAGGCCTTCATTTCATTATGGTTAAAAGTGATTAAGACTTCGAATGTCAGTAGAATAAAAAAGAAAACCATTACGGCACAGCGAATTCACGGAGTGCACAAAGTGTACTGTCGTTAAATTCTGAATTTTTTGTTTTGGTTTCTAATTATTGCTTTAGGTAAGAAATCGTTGTGGACTTTGTGCCTCCTTTGAGTCGTTGTGGTTAAAAAAACAAGTTTACAATGCGGATTAGATCGTAAATGATTGTATAAAACCACAAATTCACGGCGAACTCACAAAAGACACAGCGTATGAGTAACTATGCATTGGATGTGAATGAAGTATTGGTTAATCACTGTGTCCGCTGTGTCTTCTTTGAGCCATTGTGGTAAGAAGAAGTTACAGTTGAACTGTAAGTCAGTACCTTTGCATACGGCTTTAAACCACAATGCCACCGCGAAATTCAACGCGTTCAGAATGAGATTAAATTTTCATCTGATTTCGGTCAACCAATCCTCTATTTTTGTCTCGAACTTATTGAGACACTCAACAATGAATATGATTGATGAATTTATCTCCTCGTTGCAAAATAGCCCGAAAGGGCTTTTTAATCCCTGGTATCATCGGGATGATAAACATGATGAAACCAAAGACGCCCCTGAAATTCGGCGGCAACAGCTCAAAACGTACCTGAGTGAACGGGTTGAAACTGCAAAGTATCTGTTTATTGCAGAAGCACTCGGCTATCAAGGCGGACATTTTACAGGAATTGCGATGACCTCCGAGCGAATTTTGCTTGGACACCAGGAACCAAAATATGGCGTTCGCCCGGATCATGTATTTCAAACAATTGAACCGCAGCGAACCAGTTCTCCAACGGTTATCGAAAAAGGAATGAGTGAACCGACTGCTACCATCATGTGGGGAGCGTTGATCGACCTGGGAATCAATCCCTACGAAGTGGTTCTTTGGAATGCCCTACCGTGGCATCCATATAAACCGGATCAGGGATTACTCAGTAACCGAACTCCTACAGCAGATGAACTGGATGCCGGTCTCGATCATCTCAAAAGTTTTATGAAATTGTTTGAGGATGTAGAGATGGTTGCAGTTGGGCGAAAATGCGAACTCAGCTTATCACAGCTTGGTGTTGATCACATTCAGGTGAGGCATCCCGCGAACGGTGGAGCCCCCAAATTCAGGAGACAAGTTAAAAATCTATTTTGATCTCGAACGAGGGCTGGATTCCAAGATCATACACACTCACAATTTCTGATCGAATCGCTGGCACAGTATTTCTGGTCACAATCACAGGCTGATATTCACGATACCAGGGATTTTGCTCATCCAATAGATTGAACACAGAAAACTTTGCATGAATGGTTTTTCCATCGATCGATTTGGTGAACAATGCAGACATGTCTAATCGTCTGTATGTACCCAGTCGACTACTTTGATTTCTTGCAAAATCATAAGTCCCGGTTACTGAACCACTGCCTAGGATAAAGGCAGCAAACAGCTGAATATTCGAGGAGAGATTAAAAGTGAGATTAGTGGTTCCAACATGTGTTCGATCCCACGGAGCGTAAAACTCCTCACCCTCATTTATTGAATCATTGCGGAGCTTCATTGAAGAGAGTGTATACGATTGGGAAAATGTAACAAAACCGGCGCGATAGCGGGCTAAAAATTCTACTCCTTTACCTTCTCCTTCGTTGTCATAGAACCAGGGAGAATCCGTAAAAGTGTTTGTAAGGGATTGGGCATTCAGTTCATGAGACCTGAGATTTTTATATCGTTTTAAATAGCCTTCGGCCTGTAAATAGAATCGGGAAACTGGATTGATATAGATCCCCGCCGTGAATTGATCAACGGAGGACGGGGCTTGTGTTTCATTGGCAAGAACCCATACATCTGCGGTGACAGCATTACTGAACCCCACCCTGTTAATGAACTGGTGATTTCTACTATACCCGGCACTTACTGAGAAAATTTTATCTGAAAAGAGATTGGCTTTTATTCTTGGAGATATTCGAAAATATTTACCTGAAGAGTAGTAATGGGTTCGGATTCCCGACTGAAGAGAGAAAAAATCAAAGGGATTCAGCTCCGATTGTAAAAAAAGATCTGCCTGGATACTTGACGTTCTTGCATAAAATGATTGGCGATCGAACGATTCTTCCCTGTATTCACCCCTGTGATAATACCCGGTGAATCCTGTTTTAAACGAGAATTCATCTTGTTGGATATCAAAGGTTTGATCCAGTTTGACTCTGTTCATGGTGCTCCGGTTCAAAAGCGGATATGTAAATACCGTTGTTTGGAGCGATTCGCCGCTTTGGGTGACGTTTGTATAGAGAAAATCGCCCTTTCTAAAAAGTGTTTCATAAGTGCTCAAACCTAACATAGTGTTACTGTACACGGAGGCTGATAGAGAACGTTGGTGCTGAACGGAGGAAGCAAAATTATTCCATCTGTTTTCGGTTTCTACATTTTGGGTTTGAAAGTTTCGCTGAGATGCACTGCTTCGTACCAGGCGGTCGGCAATATGGTTTGTACGGTCGCCTCCAAAATAAAGGCTCGCCATAGTTCTGCTTCCGCTTTTTTGCTCAAAATACAGCTTGCCGTGGATGTCTAAATAGTAAACATCTGAATTTCGTGGAGTAACAAGGTTTGTTTCGATATTTTCAGCAGAGCCAATGTCAGATCCGGGCCGATTGATATCAAGTCCCCAGCGAACCAGTTCATTGTTTTGAAACCAGTCGACCTGGTTCATATAAGAAGATCGAGCGGATATCAACCAACTGCTTTTTCCTTTTTGAATTGGTCCGCCTATGGTAGATTTGATACTTGTATTGCTGATTCCCGCTTCAATCTCTGTATTCTGTAGAGAACCACTTCGCGTTGTGAGAGAGAGCTTTCCGCCAATTGGGGAATTTATATGAGCCGGACTCACATCATAAAAAAAGCCGCTGTTTAAAACAGCACTTTCGTTAAAACTGTCCAGCAATCCAAACAGATGGCTTTGATTGAAAATTGTGATGCCGTCGAGCTCAAGCTGAAATCCATCAGGCGTACTCCCTCTTATGTTCAAGCCATCGTTCATTGCAGTTGTTGTACCCACTGACGGAAGAACCTGCAGAGCCCGTATAGCATTACTTTCGCCCAACGGACTAAAACGGTCGGTACTTATCAGACCTGCCAATGAAGTGTCTTGTGGTGAGTAATACCGGTTTCCAATCACAATAATTTCTGCCCCGGTTACACTTTTTGGTTTGAGGCGTATCGTGATATCATCAATTTGCTCTCCCGAAAAGATCGGAATCGTAACATTGGATTCCTGATAACCAACAAATGAGGCTTTTAGGTTTATTTGTTCTTGTTTTGGGTTGACTGTGGCCTGGAAACGACCGGATGTTGAGGCGACAACTCCATTGGTTGTTCCATTCTCTTGCCAGTACAGGGTACTGTAGGGGAGACGTTCTCCGGTTTGTGCATCAACGACCCGGCCTGAAATTCGGACTGATTCAGAGCTTTTATCCGGCTCTGATTGATCCGGAAGTACTATGATATGCTTTCCTACACTATCAACCCTAGTGGTTAATTGGTGGCGTTGAAGGCTGGTTTTAATGTCATCTATAAAAGTCTCATGATCAGTTTGCAGTGATAGACGAAGGTCTGAGACTAACGATTCCCGATAGAGGAAACGGAAATTTGTTTCATCCTGGAGTTGATTGAATACCTCTATCGCTGGTTTATTATCGAACTGGATTTCCTGAGCAGAAAGTGATGAGGTTTCTATAAATACACCAATACACGGGAGTACAAAAATCAGAAGAAACTTCGAAAATTTGGTCATACCCGGCTCTATTCAACAAATTGATACGTATTGCCTTCAATTGAAGAAAAATTTCCGCCTAATACAATCCCTAAATTTTCGAGACTTAAATTCCGATTTTCAAGTGTTAGCCTTCCACCCAGAACTTCATCTTGAATATTTTGAGGCACCAATATTTCAATAGAGTAATGGTATTCAAGTTCTTCGACGATGGATTGCACCGTGCGATTGTTGAGAATTATCTCGTTTTGCTGCCATGAGGTGTATTGTTCTCCATCGGTTTGAAATGGTTGAGCGACAACTGAATCGGCTGTAACTGAGGCGGCTTCTCCGGGATTCAGAGTCACCTTTTCTGTTTGATTTGAAGTGGATAAAGATAGAGAACCGTCCTGCAGGTATACAACCGTTTTGTTATTCCACTCACGAATATTAAAGGATGTTCCAAGAACCTCAACGATGCCGGTTCGGGTATCGACTAAAAATCTTCGTTGACCATTCTTTGTTACATTGAAAAAAGCCTCACCTTCCAATTTATATCGAACCTCTTCTGCTGACTGACCTGTAATAAATAACCTGGATTTAGGCCGTAATTGAATTCTGCTTTCATCTCCCAAAGTATATGTAACCTGGTTCGATTCTGCCTCAACCAGTAGTTGCTCTTTACTGAAATCCAGTTGCAGGTAAATGATTGAAAGCAGTGCAGCTAAAAGAAGAGCAGCCGCAACTTTAAGGTATAAAGATTTTTGACTATTGAGATATTTGAAAGGAGAAGAAGCCTTAGTGTTCTGAGGGTTTCCAGAAATATCATTTTGAATGGATGACGAAATTTTATTCCAGCTATGTACTTTGCTCTCAGATAACTCATGTTCATATCTGAAGTATAGGCTCTTTTTATGATTGACAATTTCATCCATCAAGGGATCATCAATCGAAAGGAGAGTCCCTTTTTCTTCCAATACAGATTGAACCTGTTTGGCAAGTTTTCGTTCGGTTTCAGGTATGTGATTATTATCAGCCATAAGATTTATAATAGCAGGTACCGCTTATTTCAAAGCAGTACCCGCTATATGTTTAGGTGACTTATTTTCTTATTTAATCCTCGTCTTCTTCATCTTCCTCATCATCATCGTCTTCTTCATCCTCATCGTTGGAGTCATCGTCACCGTCGTCATCCGAGTCACCGTCATTATCTTCACCTTCGTCGTCTCCATCTCCGTCACCGTCATCTTCGTCGTCATCCTCTCGGCGTTCGACATCGAATTCTACTTCAATGACAATGTTTTGGTCGCCGTCCTCGTAGTATTCACCTTCGGCGTCAACTTCATCGCCATCATTCAGGGCATCCACCACATCATCGAGAGTATTCAAACCATCGTCACCTTCAATGTCGGTATCATCGTTTACGGTAAATGTCAGGCCATTGATCATAAACGTGGAGCTTGTTGCTGAAGTAATTGACCCGT
>NZ_JAKLWS010000049.1 GCF_022012475.1 Rhodohalobacter sulfatireducens | reverse complement strand
CTTTATCACGTAACCCCGGGTTTCGCTCTTTTCAATCGCTTCACCCGAGGCTATTAATATTTCACTCCTGCGGAGTGGGTTTCTTACCAGACTATTGGTGAATAGCATCAATCTATTTTAAATCCTCTGCGAATCTCTGCATTCACTGCGGTTTATTGACAATCCGTGCTTAAAGAAATGTCCAGCTTTTCTATTACTAAAAGTTTGATCAAGATTATCTTCTAACTGAGCATTATTCCCCCACTCAATCAATATTTTCATCAAGCAATAATTTCTCTGATTCCGACTCCTTCAACTGCAAACCCCACTTTTTCAAGGTCGGAGCTTCGATCGATTTGTCTCGATATTCATCCGGTGTCATGATTGGAATACCATAAATCACCGGGTAATAGCGCTTGCATTCAGGACATGTTAGCAGGGCTTCAATGATCTCGGCGTTTTCATTTTTAACAAATACCCGCATGTTTAGATCATGTTTATCCATCGGGCAGCATAACTTTTTTGCAAATGATTTTGTCATAGTTCTTTAATTAATTTATTGAGTACTTTTTACTCGTACCGAAGGTCCTCCTTCGGTACGCACGGGTGAAGCTCTGCTTCAAAATATCATTTGATTCAATGCTAGAGGGTCATCCCCCTGAACGACTCTGTCGTTCTTTCACCCTTCGAAGGGGGACTTTATTCTTTAACTTCTTTTTGTATTCATTAGCCATTATTCTGGGCGAATCGGAAGTTAAAATTCCTGAGATCACAGCCACTCCCTGGAAATCTAAGTCATCAAGTTCAGAAAGGTTTTTTGGTGTAATTCCACCAGAAACAAACAACGGAATATCCGTGATTTCTCGCGCCTTTCGTACCGTTTCAGTGCGAACAATTTCACAACTATCCACCGAGTTGGATGGAAACATGGAGCAGAAAGAGATGTAATCGATGTCATGATTTTCTGCCCATTGAATCACCTCCAAATTGTTGCTGCATGTGATCCCGGCAATAAAATCGCGCTGAATTTTACTTTGAATCTGATCATAATCTTCTGGTATTTGATCAAGATGGACACCATCCATATCTGTTTCTTTGAGCATCTTCCAATCATTATTCATCAACACCGGAACGTTATGCCTTTTTGTGAGGTCCAAAATCTCTTCAATGAACTCTACTTTACCTGAATGAGAAATTGACTCCGGCCAGTTATTCCAGATTTGAATGATATCCACTCCTCCATTCAGTGCCTGTTCTAACTTCTCCAACAACTCTGTTTTATTGATAGAAGGATCTAAAACCAGATAAATTCCACCAGTTATCTCTTTCTTCATCATTTCCACTCCGCTTTTATCGCTTTGAAAAATGCTGCCCAATAGGGATCGATTCCATCAAATGAGAACTCCTTCTCTTCACTATTTTCAATGATCTTTCTGCCTAACGAGTTCTCCGTCATCTCTCCAACAACTGTCGCCGGGATCGACTGGTTTTCTAAATATTCAATCAGCTTCTCTTCACAACCGGGTTTCACGGCCATAATCATCGATCCTGCCCCTACACAAAAACGGTGATCGATTTCAAAGAGTTCTGCAATCTGTTTGGGAGCTTCACCTACGGGGAGCATTGAATCATCAACAGTAAATCCACAACCGGAAGCTTCGGCCATCTCTGCAATCGCTCCCAACACTCCACCCTCAGTCACATCGTGCATCGCTTTCAACTCAGTCTTATTCTCCAAAATTTCAGCAGCGGCTAAAGCATCCGGCAAGGACGACGTTCGATAAAAATTATCGCATGCGGCCTGATACACCTCCTTGCCCAAATTGTTCTTTACAGTCTCAGGAAAACTCATTGCAAGAATGGCTGTTGAGTTTAATGCGGTTTCTTTCGTCACAATAATCAGATCTCCAGGTTCAGCTCCATCACTTGTAATAATTTCATCCAGGGGAGCTGACAAAAACATCGAGCCACCGCCGGGAATTGTCGAATTCTGACCCTCAATCTGTCCCGTATGTCCGCCGGTAATGGCCACTCCAACCTCCTTACAAAACTGGTGAACGTACTCCCAATATTCTTCGAATTTCTCTTTCGATAGTTCCGGTGAAAGGTTCAAGACAAATTGAGCATACTGCGGTGAAAATCCTGTTGTAGCCATATCATTTACCAGCAGATGAACTGAAAGCCAAGCCGATTCCTTCAATCCAAGTGACGGAATCAGAGACAACGGATCACTCGAAATGGCTAATCCCAGGTTGTTTCCGAGATCAATCACTGATGTATCCACCCCAAAACCCGGACCGGTTCGTACATCTCTTCGTTTCTTCCCAGTTCGAGGAAGAAGAATCTCATTCAGATTCGAACTGCCGATTTTTCCAAAGTTATCTTCAAAAGCACTCATTCTACATCTGTTAGTTTTACATGAAGAGCAAAAAAATCACCAATTGGAAACCCCCACTGCTGCATCGGAAACCATTTTGGGAGTCCCGTGGCAGTCCATTCAATTTTATAGAGGCGACCTTCAAGTGCTTCCTCAACCTTCTCGATCAGCGAATCCGGTGTATAAAAATTAGCGGTTCTGTAATACTCATTTTTGTTAAAAACTTCCTGAATTCGTCGCCTTACAACCTTCGTTGAGTTTCGATTCATAATTCCAAAAATAATCCCATACTTGCCAACACGGACGGCTTCACGAATCACTTTCACCGGGTCGTCGTAATACGCAAATGTGGCAATGAAGGCAAGCGCATCAAAACTGTTGTCTTTAAATGGCATGTGATGGGAATCAGCCAAAGCCAAATCGCCCTCAAACAGGTGGGCTCCCTGTCCCAACATAAACGGGGAGATATCGGCCCCGGATGCATCTATCCCAATCTCATTCCACCATCGTGTAAACCGTGTTGTTCCGCACCCGAATTCCAGGAGTGTCTTTACTCTCTCATCTTTTTTGATCAGCTTGGCTAGTGTTTTTTTCTGCCAAATTTCCGCTCGCTTGTACCTGGTTTCGTAGTAGTGTTCATATTTATCCGTGTATTCGCGGTTAAAAAACCACTCTTCTCGGTCCTGCCACTGTTTCAGTGTTTTGGTTACACGGTCAAACTGTTTCTTTTCAATGTCGCTCATAGATCATTTTTGGAAGTTTGTAATTGTCGTTGGGGATGACCGTTTACAGCGAGCTACCTGATAATCCTAACATGATAGGTGGGATTGGCATTTCCTACGCCGGCATTACCCGGATCAGGTTCACTGGGTTTGATCTCAGCCCGATGTCATGCATCAAGCACCCCACCTAAAAATAGGATTTTTTAACCGGACAAGAAATTAAATAGCCACAAATTCAATGATTATCGTGAACACTATGCTTACTTTACCAAAAGGCTAACAATCATCAGATAAAAAAAGAAGAATGAAACAGAGAACACTCGGCAAAACTGGATTCGAAATTTCTGAAATTTCACTTGGTACATGGCAGCTTGGCGGTAAATGGGGACAGGGACTTGATCCTGATTCTGCTCAAAAAACACTCCAAAAAGCATTCGATAACGGAGTCAATTTTATTGATACGGCTGATGTGTACAAAGACACCGAAAGTGAAATTGAAGTTGGTAAAGCGATCAAAAAAACAAGTGAGAGAATTTATGTAGCTACCAAATGCGGACGCCAGATCGATCCTCATACCAATGAAAACTATACACCTGAAGCCCTTCGTGGATATGTTGAGGATTCCTTAAAACGGTTAGATGTCGAAGCTCTGGATCTTGTTCAGCTTCATTGTCCGCCAACAGAAGTCTATTATCGACCGGAAATTTTTGAGGAGTTCGATAATTTGAAAGAGGAAGGAAAAATCCTGAATCTTGGTGTGAGTATTGAAAAAGTTGAAGAAGGATTGAAGGCAATTGAATATGACAACGTCACAACAATCCAGGTAATTTACAACATGTTTCGTCAGCGTCCGCATGAAGAGCTTTTTCCAAAGGCTGCAGAGAACAATGTCGGAATTATCGTACGGGTACCGTTAGCCAGCGGGCTCCTGACCGGAAAATTTTCTAAAGACACCACTTTCGATAAGCAGGATCACAGAAATTTCAACCGTGAGGGCAAGTTCTTTGACGTGGGCGAAACTTTTTCCGGCATACCCTATGAAACCGGAATTGAAGCCGTAGACCGATTGAAAGATGCAGTCGGTGAGGAAACAAATCTCGTTCATCTTGCTCTTCGCTGGATTTTAATGCGTGATGAGGTAAGTGTCGTTATTCCCGGTGCCTCATCCGACCAGCATGTCAAATCCAACTGCGATGCTTCCGAAACACCGCCTATTCTCGAAGAGACCATGTCTAAAATCGATGAGATTTATCAGGATATGATTAAGCCGCACGTACATCAGCGGTGGTAAGCCTTTGATTTATTTTCCAATACGAAGGTTTTCACCACTATCACTTTCAGTGGTATCTGGTTCTTCCGTTTCAGGTGAGAGAAGTATATTCGCGATGGACATTTCTTCTTCTCTCACTGAGATATTTACTGAATTCCCTTCAAACCCGGCTTTTCGAGCTTGAATGGAATAGCTCCCTGTGGGAACATTCACCAAAGAAAACGATCCATCTTCGTTTGTTAAAATGGCATTTGTAGGCGGTGTTGTTGTGATATTTGCATTAAATACCGGTTGATCTGTTTCACTATTGATGACCTTCCCTTCAATGTCACCAAATGTTTCAGTATCGATGGCTTCTTTTGCACAGGATACCATCAGAAATAGAAAAAGTAACAGAACAAATCTTGCTTGAGTTGAATGAAGCATAAAATCCATTTCTTAAACTTGATCAATTGATTTCAGAACGGGTTATGTTCCACCATTACATTTGTTTCATAACCATACTGAATAATTTCAGTTGGGATACTCGAACTATTTTGAATAATTGATGCTTCATTCCAATTTCCATGTTGGATAATCGTACCTGTTGCCCCCGAACTGGAACCTCCAGGAACCGGTAAATTAAACACTGGATTATCACCACCGGTCAATCCAAAGCCGGGCAATTGGGCAATCGTTGCTTTATTATGATCGCCATACTGCTCAATGGTACCATCATGAGCATTTCCTAATTGACCTATTCCTGCCTCATTATAGCTTCCTTCCTGAATGATTGATGCCACTGATCCTGCATTTCCATTTTTAGAAAAAGAGTCGAACAACCCTCCACGAAAACTAAACTGTGTTATGCCAGCAAAATTTGTCCTGCCATCCTGGACTATTCTTGAAGAATGTGAACCTGCCTGTACTACAAATGCATCATTAAAATCTCCACTTTGAGTAAGATCTGCAGTAGAGGTTGTTTGTTTATGTCCAAAACCTCCAAAATCACCCGGAAAAGAACTTCCAATAGGTGTATCAATAACTTTACCTAAGGATTCACCGCCTCCTTGTTGTATCACTGCACGATTATTATCGCCGACCTGTTCAATGTACGCTGAGTTAGAACCAAATTGGTTAATAATTCCGGTGTTTGAATTACCCGCCTGTTCAATCATGGCTTCGTTCGAAACACCTTCATTACCGGGATCTGGAAAGCTTGACTGTCCATAAATGGTTCCTGTCAAGAGAAACAGAAACCATAGAACGATTGGAATTCTCTTCATAAATTTCAATGCTGTTATGAGTTCAAATAGTTGTTTTCCAAGAGCAATTATAAACTTCGGTTACTTTTAATTAAATGAAACCGTGCCGCCACTCCACTCAAATCCACCATTACCGGAAAAAAATATGGACTCACCTGTGAAGTCGAACGTTCCTCCATCTAAAGAGAATGCCTCCATTCCACCCTGAATAATTGTAGCTGTATTACTTTCGCCAGATTGTAATTGTGCCGCTTGATTCAAATTTCCATTTTGAATGATGAATGCATCACTGCCATACGTTTCTAATAACTGAACCTGGGAGGCATTGTTTTGAGAGCCATTTTGTTCAATTCTGAGCGTATTATAATCATCGGAAGTACCGCTTCCTCCGTATTGATACTGTTCGCTGAAATTAGAATCGCCATTTTGTTCCGAAATCATTTCGACAAATAGATCTCCCTCCTGGTTTTGATCGGCAATATTATTATTCCCTGATTGATTTATCTTAGCTCTATTTTTATCCCCGTCTTGCGACTGATAAGCCTCATTCCGATTTCCAATCTGTATTATTTCTCCCTCAAGTTGAGACCACTCCTGATATTGAGATGCATAATTACCATCTCCGTCTTGAACAATTCTTGCAATATTTAGATCTAAAATTTGAGTTTGATATGCATCATTATCATTTCCCAACTGTTCAATGGTAGCAATGTTTACATATTGAGAGCCATCATTGATATCTAACGGTGTTTGATCTGATTGATCTTGCTCGGCTAAATTTGAATCTCCGATCTGCAAAATACTGACTTCGTTATAAGAACCACTTTGAATTTGTTCAGCTTCATTGTCATTTCCATACTGACCAATATTAGCAGTGTTCGATTCTCCTGATTGATCCTGGTAGGAATCATTGCCGTTCTGAGCGAATAATGATCCTGACATGAAAAAAAGCGCCAAAAGTAGTGTTATTGATTTTCTCATTGGTTTCTCCGTTTGTGATTGTTTGTTTGAAGTATTCATGATTTGAAAGAATTTTAAAACTTTAGAATAAATCAGGACTTAAAACGATACCCAAATTCACATTCCATTGTTGATCGTTATACCTGCCTTGCACAACCCCATCAACTCCATCATTCAACAGGTATCGATAATTGGTACTCAGTCTTAATCCAAAAAATTCATTGAGGCGATAATCCAGTCCGGCTTCAAATGTTGCAGTTGGGAAAAATTGTTGATCCAAAAAATCGTATTTCTTGTCGTAAGCGATCACGCCCCCTCCCGCACTTAAAAACGGAGAGAGTGAAAAGTCGGGAGTTGCATAGACATTAAACAGCAGATCTGCACTATTCATGGGGTTTGAAAAAAGGTTGTCAACCCCTAATTGAGTACGAAGTAAATTTGTCTTCATTGAGAAATATCCGGAAATGCTTTTTTCAATCTGAAGCCCAAATCCTTGCTTGTAAAGTGCATTCGAGTAGTTTCCTATGTAACTTCCCAGTGCAAACTGTGGGGTAACGGACCAGCCATCTCGCAATGACTTATTTTGTAAAAACCCGAAATAATCCCGCTGTAAATCTTCTTCTCTTTTTTCTTCAAATTGTTTTTGATATGAGGCAATCTGCTGCGGGTCTTTTGCCTGCCAGATTCCCTCATCAACCCCTTCTAAAATCAACTGTTTTACAGCTTCGTCAATCGCTTCGGTGACGGCCATTACAGGTGGTTCGTTATAGGTGTAACCGGCCTCCGCTTCCAGTAAACGATTTGTATCTATATATCTGAATGCACCTCCCTCCAATTGTTGAGAAAGGATGGATTTTGTCGTGTGAACCGTTTTTAACACACGACCGCTTTGTGTGGATACCGCCCGCAAATAGATCGTTACCTGGTCTTTTCGATACATGGACGATCCGCCCGTAGCCAAATATCGGAACCCCGTACCTCCGGTTACTACATTCGTGTCATATCCAATGATTCCTCCCTCTAACATCACCCCTGCAAAAAGAAGCGGAGGTAGTGGATCCGGCTCTTCCGATCCTGCATGCTGCTGCCGGATCGATTGAATAATTTGACGTTCATTCAGCAGGTTTGAAATTCCCTCTCGTTCTATCGGAATGAACCAACCGGAATCTTCAACGGCTTTTATCAAAATAGAGGTTGCACCCTGCGTAACCGCAGTCGACCAGTTCGAAACCCTTTCCGATGTTTTATACTGACCGGTTTGATCCCGGAATCTGTACACCGCCACCACTACTTTTTCATCCGGTTCAGGCATGGATGTAAGCGCCTCATGTGATTTACTCTTTAGCCCATCCATCGCCCGATCTGTATGCATCGGTTTCATCGTACCAGCACATGAGATCAAACCTGCTGAGAAACAAATTAATAGAATGAAGATGATTGCTCGGCGCATCTAGACTAAAAATTTGGAATGGTTATACTGGTTTCATCGCCGGTGAGGATGTTAAAAATCCGAATTTCAACTCCATCCGGTCCCGGGGTGACATCGATGGTAAATTCCCCGAATTCAAACCTGGATTCTTCTACACTGCCTTCACCAAATTGACTTAACACAACATCACGGGTTAACTGAGATAACACCTGCCGCTTCAATGAACTTTCGAAATCGGCAAGTGGATCTCGGTTAAATGGAGAACTCCGCTCTTCAGTAAACAAGTTTTGAGTATTTGCGGAATTGATCAGCCAGGAAAAATTTGCGGGGCTTCCACCAAACGCAGGGTTTTTGGGACGGTAGACTAAATCTTGTGTAAATGCAGATGTAAACAGGCCGAATAAAACAGGTAGCAGAAGAAGTATAGATTTTTGGGTTACATTCATTGATTTCTAATAGATTTTGTATTCCCGTTGTGATGTTTCCAGATACTCCCTTGTGACTCTTACCGCATATTGTGCCGCCTCTTCAATAATGCTGAATCTTGGCTGAAGCCTGTACTGAAATGTAGTTTCATCATTCACTTTCACAGTTACAATTGAGCCGAGTGTTGGCGTCGGGCGTTCTGATATCCGGATTGTAAAGTTGGATGCGTTTTCCGGTGCCTGCCAGTATTGATAAAACAAATCATAAAAATTCCGCCCAACTCTTGACCGTGTATCATCAATCACCATTCCGTCCAGTTCAAGTAGTAAATCTCTTTCAGCCTCTTGTTGCTTTTCCTCATGAATTGAATCACTTTCAGATTCTATCATATCTTCAAACGCCTCGCGGAACTCTTCAAGTAACTCCTCATTTTCTTCGGATTGAGTTGTGTCCGGATTTAAGTTTTCTGTTCCATTTTTTGTTTGAACAGTGTCCACATTAAAAGAGAACAAGTTTTCATGAATAGATGGATCTAATTCAAACGAGTACTCCAAAAATGATCTGCGCTCAATTTTTTCAGATTTTTTTTCAATCTTCATAAAATTATTAGAAACCATTGGATACCCTTTAAGCCATTGAGCTTCAATTAATAGCGGAATTATTAAGCCAATCATTAAATAGCTTTTCTTCAGACACAAAATTCTTCTCTTTCTGGCAGTGATTTTTACAACAAATAAAACTCCAACGTTCTCAATGACTTGTTTCCATAAAACACTACGAGACCAAAAATAAAATCAGGTCATAATCATCAGAAAAATTTCTTTAAACCTCTTACTAATTTTCTCGTAGAGATTGAAAGTACACTGCTCCTCATACAAATAACGGTAACTTAATACTCAACTATGAACGAGCCTTCAGGAAGCTCCACCTCTCCCATCAGAAGCCAATTAAAATCGAACCTGGGTTTTAAAATTGGCGAGATAGTCATAATCTTTTTTGCTGCATTGACTCTTATTTACTCTCTTCTTCCATTAGCAGGTGAAAACCTCGTATTCCAACAAGCCATCGTCTGGACGGCAAATATTGTGATGCTCTGCCTGGTTTGGATCAGCCTGAACATTCGGGGTGAACATTGGAGTGATTTTGGAATCAACTTCGGAACATTCAGTGCTAAACAGGCCGGTACGGTATTTCTAAAATCACTCTTGGTTTTTGTGTTGGCAATGATCGCCTTTGCTCTGGGGTCGGTGATTATGGCCCCTATCACCGGTATACCGGAAAGTGCCGATATGAGTAATTATGCTTACATTCAGGATAATTTTCCACTTTTTTTATTAACTCTTTTTGGTGTTTACATCGTTTCCTCATTTGGAGAGGAAGTGATCTACCGCGCATTCCTCATCAACCGAATCTCTGAGATGGGATTTTCGGAGAAATGGAAAAATAGAATCGCCGTCATTTTGAGTGCGATTATTTTTGGATTGATCCACTATGAGTGGGGTCCCATGGGAATGGTGCAAACCGGTTTTATGGGATTGGTCCTGGGATACTTCTATCTACATTATGACCGAAAGATCTGGATTCTCGTCCTCGCTCACGCCTATATGGACACAATTTTGATGGTACAGATGTATTTGGCTGGGTGAAAGTTTAAGGGCCAAAGTTTAAGGTCGTGCTTAGACAGTTATCCACAAACAATCCACAAAACTTTTTGTGTTATTCTGGAAAAAATGTGGATAACTTGATAAGAATTCTCAGCCACATTCATTACTTTTAAAAATCAGGAATCAGTGCGGAACATTTCCTGATTTTAGACGCTTAATCGTTCCGTAATTTCCACTCTCAATTTTTAAATGTAGCAACAGATGGCCAAGCAAAATGGCTCTAATACGTCCAACAGTTCGCAGTCTCTTCAACACGATGGAGGCCGGGTACCACCCCAGGCCGTGGAAGTGGAAGAAGCTGTTTTGGGAGCGATGCTGATTGAACGGGAAGCGGCCACCATTGCTCTTCAGCTATTACGTCCAGAAGATTTTTACAAGCCCGCCAACAAACACATTTTTGAAACGCTTTTTGAGCTTTACGAGCGGGATAATCCGCTGGATCTTCTTACCGTAGAAAATGAACTGCGAGACAAAAGCCTGCTGGATGTGGTGGGGGGAACCGGCTACCTGGCAGATCTGACACGGTCGGTCAGCTCAGCGGCCAATATCGATTATCATGCGCAGATCATTACTGAAAAATCGATCAAGCGGAATTTGATACTGCACTGTAACGAGATCATAAAAACCGCTTATGATACCACCTCTGACGCTTCTGATGTGCTGGATGAAGCCGAGCAGCGAATTTTCGATCTTTCCAACAACAAAACCCGCGCCAATGCCACCATTATCGGTGATATTCTGAAGGATACCCTGGGCTACCTGGAAGATTTACGTGGAAAACCGGAAGGTGTAACCGGTGTTCCATCCGGACTGGATGTGGATAAATACACTTCAGGCTGGCAAAATGGTGATTTGGTTATTATTGCAGCTCGTCCCTCGATGGGTAAAACAGCTTTTGTCTTGACAGCTGCCCGAAATGCGGCGCTTCACCCTAACGAGGAGATGCAGACCAACGTGGCGATTTTCAGTCTCGAGATGTCGGCCCAGCAGTTGGTCCAGCGATTCCTGACGATGGAAGCCCGTATCAATGCACAAGATGCCCGAACCGGCCGTGTGAAAGATGAAGATTTTAAACGGCTGATCGACGCGGCAAGCCGGTTATTTACAGCTAAAATATTTGTGGACGACACGCCCAGCCTGAGCTTAATGGAACTCCGTACCAAATGTCGCCGCCTGAAAAGTGAGCACGACGTCGGCTTGATTGTAGTGGATTACCTTCAGCTCATGACTGCTAATTCCCGCGATATTGGAAATCGTGAACAAGAGATCGCAACGATCTCTCGTGGGCTCAAAGCGTTAGCAAAAGAGTTGGATGTACCGGTGGTTGCACTTGCACAGTTGAGTCGTGCCGTGGAACAGCGTGGTGGAGATAAACGTCCGCAGTTGAGTGACCTAAGAGAGTCAGGGTCCATTGAGCAGGATGCCGACGTGGTTTGCTTCCTCTACCGTCCCGAGTACTACGGTATTACCACCACCGCCGAAGGTGAGTCTACCAACGGACTTGCTGAGTTAATTATTGGAAAGCAGCGTAACGGCCCGGTTGGAACCACGCGTATGTATTTCGTGAAAGAATATGCCCGCTTTGAACGGCTTTCCCGAATAGACCGCGGCCCCGGTGGAGACGACTACCTCGAAGAACCGGATCAAAGCAGCAGTGGACCATCCATGCCACCTCCTACCCACAATCCCGGCGGCAGCGATGATGACGAAGCACCGTTTTAAGTAGATCCGCTTTTTTTAAAAGATCACTGACCTATTACTGATAAATCAACAATATTTTGATTTATTATTTCTAACTATTTAAAACATTTCGTGCAAGTGTAAAGCGACGCGTCACTTGGGTCCCCTTTCTCTTTGGAAATAAGCTCCGGCACAAGTGACATCCTATACTTACTGACGGGAGCATGATTTTCCCGGCAAGATAAACCCTGCATTATTCCAATTTATAGTTTGGATACCGGATTTAACAATTGCACCAGTTATTGGGAAAATTGATTTGAGGATTATCCTTCGTTGTCATTAATTGCTAATGTATATGTTAAGCGTCAATCTGAAAGCATTCATTCCTATTGGAAGCCTAATTTAAAAACTTGGTATCAGCATAGCATCTGAAACAGGAAATAGAATGACTTATATTTTCCTTACCGAGATGCAGATCTCAGACTTTAGATTATATAAAGTATATGCCTCAGAGCACAGAAATATCACCGATAGAAACCTTTTTCAGAAAGAAGGTTCGTAAGGATAAGAAGATCGTAAATGCCTATTTACTTCTACACTCTAACAAGACAGGATTGCATCTCAATCTCGCAGAAGGACCCGGAGAAAATAACAAACCAAACCCACTGCAACCCGTTTACATGGCGAGTGTGGGAAAGCTTTTTACGTCTGTAATTGTGGCAATTCTGCACGAAAAAGGAGAGTTATCGTTTGAGGATCATATCAGCCATTATCTTGATTCTGAATTAATGGACGGACTGCATATCTATAAGAAAAATAACTATTCCCGGGAGATTCAGATCCGGCATCTTTTAAATCAAACTTCGGGATTGCCGGATAATTTCTATCCTTTGTTCGATAAGTTGCTAGCCAACCATAGTTTAGACATAAATCCCCGAAAAGCGGTCGAATGGGCAAAAAAGAATCTAAAACCTCAGAATGTACCAGGTAAAAAGTCGTATTACACTGACACTAATTATCACCTGCTTGGACTCATCGTGGAGAAAATATGCGGAGAACCTTTTCATGCTGTGATGAAAAGATTGATTTTTGCGCCTCTTAATATGATGAATAGTTACATGCTTCACTACTCAAAGCCGCTTAAGACGTCGGTCTATAAGGAAGCTGGGTTTTATTTTGATCAAACTCGATTAAACGAAATCAAGGGATTTGCCGGCCTTGATTTTTCAGGCGGGGGTGTTGTGGCACCCATGGAAGATTCACTAAAATTTATGAAAGCATTAACGAGTTATAAGCTGATTTCAGAAAATACTTTCGAAATCATGATCAATGATAAAGCCCGATTATATCCCGGTTGGGATTATGGATATGGTATCTGGCAGGTTCGCCCTATTCCAATTCTGTTACCATCAAAATATCAATCATGGGGTGTTCTGGGAGCGACAGGTGCATTCATGTTCTACCATCCGGAACTGGATGCATACATCATTGGAAGTTTTAATCACCAGGCATGGCAAAGAAAGTGCGTCAGATTTATGTTCAAGGTTATGGACAAATTGCGGAAACAATAATATTTATATAACACCATCTCCTTCAGACCGGGTAAGCTTTATTTTCTGTGTTTTTAAACAGGCCGCCCGACCTTAGAAATACCGAACCGCAAAACCTCACTTTGCAGCAACATTCATCGAACCTGATTTAAAGTTGTTAAAGAACTCCGGCATCACTTCTGACGGATAGCTTGAGTGGGTATTGATGAGTATGCAGATTCCTACATCATCGTCAGGTGCAAATGCGATCTCACTGCGGTATCCATTTACATAGCCCCCGTGGTAAACAATTTTTTGCCCATGGTTATCGAGCACTCTCCACCCCATTCCATAATAAGATTTATTCACTCCCTCCCAATGCCGGCTGTATCGCCGATTATTGAGAGTGGCAATCGGATTGTAAATCTCTTGGAGCGTCTCTTCGGAAACAACTTCAGGATGATGCCCCGTTAAAAGCTGTAACCATTTCCCCATATCGGCAGCAGACGCATTCAGACCACCTGAAGAAACTGCGTTGTAATATTTCTCAGAAATAGGCACGGGTACGCGCCCCCGGGAACGTGAATAAACTACGTGAGGCAGCGCTTTATTTACGGAATTCTCAATACTTTCATAACTTGCCGAGGTGTGGTTCATCCTTAACGGTTCAAACAGATTTTCATGAATAAGAGTATTAAAATCGGTGTTGGTTTGAACTTCAAGAACTTTTTCTATCGCCGAATATGCCGCATTTTGATAGGAATGCTGACCGCCAACTTTAGCAATCAATGGAACTTGTTCCAATCGGGGGATTATGCGGTCCAATGAGAGTCCGTCTTCTATCAAATTTGTGTATGCGTGGCGGGGCAGTCCGGATGTATGAGATAACAGATGCCTGATCTGAACAAGGTCGGTTTGTTGATGATCATTTAGTTTAAAGTACTTCAAATAACGGCTTACAGGATCATTCCAGCCTACAACTCCTTTTTCTACAAATTTCCCCGTCAGAACAGATGCAAACCCTTTGGACAGGCTTCCCAATCTGAAGAGAGTATTTTCATCTACTTTTTCGGACGTTCCTTTCTTTTTTACTCCAAATCCCTTTTGAAATATAATCTGCCCGTCCTTTACAATGGCTACCGCCGCTCCGGGAATCTTTTCTTCGATTAGCCCAACTTCAAAATCCCGTTCAAAATCTTCCAGGTAGTTGGCCAAAGTTTCATCGATTACCGATTCTTCAGGTTCAGGCTCAACTACCACCGGTTCCGGTTCGATATCCGTAAAGGCAAGGTAAGATCCGATAATTACAACCAGTAGAAGAGAGACAGAAAAATATCGGATCACAGAATATCCAGTTTTAATGTTTAAGTGTAGTTCCTGTTTCGGATACAATTTATCCTCAAGGATAATAAAAAACTAACTTCGATATTAAACTGCTTTTAAAGCTAAATTTTTTAGAAGAGATAAATTTTTCTGAGTCACAATTATGAATTTCGATCTCAGCATTGCTTCTGTCATAATTTGGGTTGATGGCAGAATCTTAACGATGAACATTCTATTCATCCAGAACAGGAAGATCTCCAATTACTTACAAAACCTTTTAACAATGCCCTATGCTTCAAAACCTAAGATGCAATTAAATTAGTTTAGAGAGTGTAACTGATTCGTTTGTTATGAGGAATTCCCGCTTTATACGGATGATTGCAGTATGGTGCTTTTTTCATGTGCTTTTCTGCACAATGAATGAACTGTTTGCATCAGGAAATACCATTGACCACACTCAAGAATCTTCTGTCCATTTTTATGTAGAAGACAACAATAACTCTGATTCAAGCAGCATTAAAAATTTTGAGAGATTCGAAAATTTTCAAACCAAAGTTGACAGCTCAAGCTCATCGGAAGAGAAGAAAGTCAACTTCATGTTTAGAATGGGAATTGGAAGTTCAGCACATTTAGGTGAATCAACTCAGCTTGGGGTAGGCATTAAACCCGCTAAAGTTCCACTCATCTTTTCATTTATATCAGAGTCTTATCGGAAAACACCCCTTAAGAAAAGGTATTCTGAACCCAATGATATGTTCTTAAACGCATTGAATCTGATCTACACTACAACGTTTCCCAACTTTGATCGAGTTCAGGTTTACGCAGGTGGTGGAGCAGGCTTACTCAAACTAGAAAAATATGAACGATCGGATGATCCGGACTGGCGTCAAAAGCCGTATGCAATTGAGAAAGGCTTTCTTTTTAACCTACAGGCAGGTTTTCACGGTCAATTATTCTGGAAAATCGGTTTCTACGCAGAAGGTAAATATCTATATGCAAAAAAAGCAGAGAGTAACATAAACGTCATTGATGTGAAAAGCAGAGCCTGGATGATAGGGCTAAGCTTAAACCTTGGTTTGTTTGACAGTAGTCCGTTAAAAAAGGGACTTTAATGGACCGGACAGAAATTGCATCAATACTGTGATTCAAAAAATATAACCTAAACGCTTCATGTAACAGTCATGAGACAGATAGAAAGTTTTAACAAAAAAATATTTGAATCGTTTTATACCTATGGTCACAATGTGCATCGATTATCATTGGGTGTCATTTTTATATGGTTTGGCCTTTTAAAGCCTTTTGGCGAAAAAACAACAACCTCACTTCTTGCAAATACCATCTATGTTTTTCCTGCTGATGTAACTTTGTCCCTCCTGGGCTGGTGGGAAGTTGCAATCGGCATCACACTGATGTTCAAACCACTCGTTAAATACTCAATCATCTTGCAATTTATCAGGATACCCGGAACTATTTTAGCTTTTATTATTCATCCTGATGTTTGTTTTGTACATCTGCCTTTCGTTCCAAGCCCGGAAGGCCAGTATCTCATTAAAGATATCATCATTTTGATTGCGGGGATTGCCATTGCGGGAACGGTTTACAAAGAAAAGGAAAAATTAGCTGTCTGAATTATCGAATTCATAGTCTATACCAGACTGATTCAAGATGCCACAATTAATCAGGAAAGAAGTTCTTTAATTTTTTCCACAGCATGATAAGCACTTTCTACTGCACCATCCATATATCCCGGGAATTCTGTTGCTGTTTCTGATCCTCCTATCAGCAATTTTTTATCAAGAAAAGTCTTTTGAAAGATGGAGTGCCCGTTGTGTTGATGAGGTATCACCGGATGAAGATAACTACTAAATGTATAAGGCTCTTTTTGCCAAATACACTCGTGGTATGAGATAAAACTGTCAACTTTTCCGCCATAAAATCGGCGAAGTTGTTCAAGGACCAATTCTTTTCTTTGCTTCCTGGATATGGAGTGATAGGCATTATCCATAAAACCCTTCAATGCAAATTGGTTATTGAATGAGTGATCGTACATCTCATGTACTGGCCCCACATTACTGAAAATCGTCCCACTGGATTGACTCTTTCGCCAAAAAGCATCTTCAAACGTGAATGCAATTTTGATCGACTCCGCCATCCAGGTATGTGTTTTTGAAGCGATATCAACAAAATCTTTGGGAAGGGCTGGAAAAAAATCAATCTCACTAACCAACAGCTTTGGGGGTAAAGTACTAATAGCCAAATCAGCTTCGAAATGGTCGCGGCCGGTTTGAATTTCCAATCTGTCATCCTTTTTTCGAAGCTTTTTTACCACTTGGTTGCAGTGAATCTGATTTTGATCAAGCTGCTCCGCTAAAACTTGTATAATTCGATCCGTTCCTCCTTTAATACGATAGCTTGGTTCATCATTTGGGGGTAAGTCTACAAGCTGTGGTGGTGATACAGACATTGGCTCGTAAAAAGCTTTTCTGCCCATATGTTGCTCGTAAATATCGATCTTCATCTCATTCAATAAACCTACCAAATGTCGATGCTTCTTCCCTAACCAAGTGGCTCCCAGCTCTACTGAAGCTTCATTCCCCGGCCTAAATGTATATATTCGGCCTCCCAGTCGGCTGCGAGCCTCGAGAATTTGACTCGTGAACCCTTCTTTTTTGAGTAAATAAGCAGTAAGTAATCCCGACAGCCCCCCGCCGAGTATAGTGATATTTGGAGTTTGCATAAACCTGGAGAGGTGTTGTTAAAATGAGGAAGAAGATAAAAATTCAAGAATGTAAATCCATGAATCCATTATTAACCTACCCTACTTTTAAAAGATTAGAAACTATATTTTTAAATTTGTTTCATTGATTGCCAGTTGTTCAATTTTTAAAAAATTAAAACAAACCTACACATCTATAAGTTTACGTCGAATGGATGATTTTAGACTCTTAATTGATCTACATAAACACGCATTGCGCCAGGGCCCGGGGGGAGATGCTGAAACAACATTGGCCTTAGACCTCTGCATGCTTGATAAAACTGAACCTCTCAAAATTGCCGATATCGGTTGTGGAACCGGAGCTTCTACACTAACTCTTGCCCGGCAGCTCAACGCAACCATAACGGCGGTAGACTTCCTGAGAGAATTCCTTGACGTACTTGAAAATAGAGCAACGAAAGCCGATGTTTCTGAAAAAATCTCTACACTTCAATCCTCCATGGAAAATCTACCTTTTGATGTTGAAGAGTATGACATGATTTGGTCTGAGGGAGCAATTTATAACATTGGATTTGAAAAGGGTATAAACGACTGGAGACGATATCTAAAACCGGGAGGCTTGATGGTAGCTTCGGAAATAACCTGGACGACCGGAGGCCGCCCCTCAGAACTTCAACATTATTGGGACAATGAATACCCTGAGATCGATGTAGCATCTTCAAATATTTCAATTTTAGAGAAGTGCGGGTACTCCCCCATCGGGTATTTTGTATTGCCGGAACACTGCTGGACGGATAACTATTACACACCTATGCAGGAAAGGTTTGATGATTTCCTAAGACGAAATGGCAATACAAATGAGGCCCGGGCAATCGTGGAATCAGAAACCAAAGAGATAAAACTCTATAATAAATACAAGGACTACATCAGTTATGGTATGTATGTGGCAAGTAAACAGCCTTGGTCGTGACATCAGATTATGGAAAACAATTCATGAAGAATTTCAAACTAAGGTTGACAAATCCCGGAGTTCAAAAGTTTTTTTAGATATTATCACCGGAATCACCACGAGAATGTTTACTGTATTTCTTGAGTACCAGAGCCATTTTAAATAGGAGAAAAAAATTAGAAACTCTTCTCCCAAAAATTATGCGGATAATGAATCATTGATCCATAACTGTATACACTTTATTTATTAAAATTTTCATATTTGATTGACGCACATCTCCATATCGATCAATACGGCAATGATCTGCCAATAGCCCTGGAACAGATTCGAACTCATTCAATCTGCTCGTTAGCCGTTTCAATGGATATCCCTTCATATCACGAAACGGTTAAAATTGCCAAATCGGTGCCATTGATTCTCCCCTCCTTTGGAATTCACCCCTGGAATGCGCCGGAATACATGACCCGTTTGGATGAGATTGATGAACACATGAAATCGGCTCCGGCTATCGGAGAGATTGGATTGGATCATCGATTTGTGGAGAATGAGACAAAATACCCTGCACAGGAAGAGGTCTTTCGATATCAACTGGATACCGCAGAAGACTTAGGAAAATTAGTCAACCTACATACAAGTGGTGCAGAAGAGTTGATATTGGAACATCTGAAAACCTCATCACCCCCGGCTATCATTATTCATTGGTACAATGGACCCATTGAACTGGTGAATGATTTCCTAGATCTGGGAGCCTATTTCACGATCGGAGTGGAGGTATTTCAATCGCAGAAAATTCGATCCCTTGCATCCATGCTGCCTGTAGATCGTATTCTCACTGAAACGGATAATCCGAATGGTTGGGAGTGGCTGAACGGTGAACCCGGATTCCCAAACCTGGTTAAAAATGTCGAATCTGAAATTGCAGAGATTCGAAATCTATCTCGTCCAAATTTTTCTGAGATCGTGACTTCCAATTTTTATACACTACTCTTTGCCGGTAATCTTTCGGAGTTTTGTTCGATTAGTAGCTGATAATACTTTTCTTGACAAGTTAGATTGGGTTTTCATCATTTAAGAATTACTTTTTTAATAAATATTTAAGTCAACAATGGATTCTTTACCTGTTTTAGAAACTGATAGGCTTCGGTTGAGAATGCCGTACGTAGAGGATATTCCCCGGATGGTTCAATATGCCAACAATGAGAAGATCTCCAACATGACGTTAACGATGCCACATCCCTATCATGAAAAAGATGCCATCTACTGGATCAATATGGCCAACAAAGGGCTTGAGGATAAGAATCATTTTATATTTGCGATCTGTAAACATACAAATAATCTCTTCATGGGCTGCATTGGCTTAAGGCTCAATACGCGTTTCAACCGTGCTGAATTGGGTTTTTGGATCGGTGAACCATTCTGGAATAACGGCTATGTGACGGAAGCTATCGGTACAATCTTGGAATTTGGGTTTGAACGAGTCGGACTCCATAAAATTCATGCCTCTCACTTTGTCAATAACCCGGCATCAGGAAAAGTAATGAGTAATAACGGAATGATTAAAGAGGGCGAATTGGTCGATCACATCAAAAAAGGTGATAAATACCTCACAGTAATCCAGTACAGACTCACAAAATATGAGTACAAACAATCAAATTCGTAGAAACTGATGCGAGCACATGTCAACCAACACGTAGCCTTTGAAGGACTTGGCAGTATGGAAGAGTGGTTAAAAGAAAAGGGGTATGAGATCATAACTACCTGCTTTTTTGAGTCAGCTGATCTTCCAAAAATTGATAGTATGGATCTGTTGATAGTCCTTGGCGGGCCGATGAGTGTAAACGACGAGGAAGAATATCCATGGTTGGTCTCTGAGAAAGAGTTTATTCGTGATGCCATCGAAGCCGACATCCCTGTATTGGGCATTTGCCTGGGAGCCCAACTCATTGCCAACACCCTTGGATCAAAAGTATATCCAAATCCTGAAAAAGAGATTGGCTGGTTCCCGGTTAATGCTATACAAACAGGTAGTACTTCAACTTTTCAATTTCCATCATCTTTTGAATGTTTCCATTGGCATGGTGAAACCTTTGACCTGCCGCCCGGTGCCACTCTCCTTGCAAAGAGTGACGTTTGTGAAAATCAAGCCTTCCAACTCGGGAGATCAGTCATAGGACTCCAATTTCACCTTGAAACCACTCCGAAATCAGCTAAAAACTTAATTCAGAATTGCCGCCATGAGTTGATCCCCTCTATTTATATCCAAACTGAGAAAGAGATGTTGTCTGCTCCGGTTGAACGCTATCATAAAATCAATAAAATGATGGCGGAGATATTAGAATATTTGCACAATCAAATCCATTAAAAATATTCGACATCAACGAGATTCAACTCTCACTCTCCTTCATCTGCTCCAAGAGATTGTCAAACTTCGTATCAAATAACGAACGAATAGAATCCCGGTCCTCTTCTGATAATTTCACAATTCCCCGAGTGTTTTTTACAGCCTGTTCCGCTGTTTTAATGCCGGGAATCACTGTCGATACCCCATCAAAACTCAAGATAAAACTTAAAGCCAGTTCTGTTTTAGTCACACCATATTTCTCTGTTAACCGCCAAACATCTTCGAGAGCATGAAGGGAAGCTTTCAGTATAGATGGCTTCAAACGAAAATAACGGTGATCATCCTTTTCAAACCGGGTTTCCTCATTGAATTTTCCTGTAAGCAGCCCAAACTGCAGGGGCATCCTTGCGATGATTCCCATTCCCTTTTTTTGAGCTTTCTCAATTATGTCAAGACTGCGCTGATTGATAATGTTCAAGACAACCTGCAACCCATGACCGGTATTGTTTTCAAAGATAAAATTAGCCTCAGGAAATGGGTTATATGTATTCAGGGAAACACCCCAGTACCGAATTTTACCCTCTTTCTTTAATTTTTCCATCGCCTCAATACATTCACCCTGTTCCAAGTGATGTAATTTTGCCGTGTGTAATTGGTAAAAATCGATACTATCTCTTTGTAAACGCTGTAAGCTCTCCTCACAGGAATTCACGATATATTCATAAGAGTAGTCCACATAGATCGAGTCGTTTTCATCCAGGCGATGACCGACTTTACTGGCAATAATCACATCTTTCTTATCACCAAAAACTTTGCCGAGCAACACCTCCGAGTGCCCTAGACCGTAGAAGTCGGCCGTATCATAAAAATTCACCCCGAGGTCATATGCTTTTTCAAGAGCTTTTAGGGATGTTTCATCATCTACATCTCCCCAGCCGATCGGAATATCTCCGGCCATCACAGGTCCACCAATTCCCCACGTACCAAAACCAACTTCACTTACCTTCAGATCTGTAAAACCAAATTGTCTGTATCGCATAGTTTTCACCAATCTATTTAGTCGCCTTCTTATTCATTGAAATCCGTCTATGTAAAATAACATTCTTTAGGTCGCTCTCTGCATTCTTTGGGAAGAATTTTTAAGATTGTGAAATCGTCATCAGCCGAACGAATTAATGGAGATGATGGATCCAAAAATTGTAACCTATCCTCTAGTTATATACATTTCATGGTGATCTCTCAACATGAAAGCTTATAGTTACATACCATCCTATACCGTTCCGGCATCTGCTTTCATCGGGATCTATTTGGGCGGATTTTGGACGTTTATCACACCAATCTACATTTTTCTTTTGCTGCCGGTAGCCGAATGGTTCGCGGGCGAAAACAGGTACAACCTCATTCCGCAAGAAGAAGAGAGAACTAAATCTTCACTTGGCTATTCTTTTTTACTCTGGTCGCACGTACCTATTCAGTATTTTCTAACGGGGTATTTTTTATGGATCTGCTCAACAGGGCAGTTGACTGGTTGGTCATTAGCAGGTGGAATTCTATCTGTAGGTATTAGTAACGGAGGAGTTGGAATCACTGTTGCCCACGAACTCATACACCGAAGCAGCCGATTTAAACAGTGGCTGGGACGTACAATTCTGCTTACCACTTTTTACATGCATTTTGCTGTTGAGCATGTGTATGGACATCACAAACATGTGGCCACACCTGACGATCCGGCAACTGCCAAAAAAGGAGAACATTTTTATCGGTTTTGGCTTCGGACGGTTCCCGGTCAATACTTCTCGGCATGGAAAATTGAACTCAAACGCCTTGCAAAATATGGACATTCATTTTTCTCAATTCATAACGAAATGCTTCTTTTTTTAATCCTTCAAATTGGTTTTTTAATACTAATTGCCGTTTTATTCGGTGGATTTGTGATTTTACCTTTTATGGCAAGTTGTGTCGTCGCATTCAGTCTTTTAGAAGCCGTCAATTATCTTGAACATTATGGATTGGAACGTCGGGTAAAGCCTGGTAAAGGGAAGTATGAAAAGGTTGATCACCATCACTCCTGGAACAGCGACTACCTGATCAGCCGGATGTTCCTGTTTGAATTGTCCAGACATTCTGATCATCATGCTGTGGCCAGTCGTAAATATCAACTCCTTCGATCCTTTGAGGAGAGCCCGCAACTGCCGACAGGATACCCGGGAATGATTCTCATTGCATTATTTCCTCCACTTTGGTTTCGAATTATGGATCCGTTGGTTGAGAAAGCTTCAAAAAATCACTAACAAAAAGAGTATCATGAAATCTCTTTTAAGAACTTTATTATTGATCCTTTTATGGGGCGGTCTCCAAAACTCTTCCTACTCTCAAGTTTCCGATCACCTATTCCATTGGCCTGATGGAAATCAAATTGCCCTCAGCCTCACGTTTGATGATGCCCGGCCGAGCCAGGTTTTAGGCGGAACGAAGCTTCTCAACCGGTATGATGCAAAGGCCACATTCTATGTGAATCCGGGAAGTGTCAGGCAGCATCTCGAAGAATGGAAGAAAGCTGTAGCTTCCGGTCATGAGATAGGGAACCACTCCCTGAATCATCCCTGTACGGGAAATTTTGAGTGGTCTAGGAATCATGCACTTGAAGAGTATACACTCAATAAGATGGAATCAGAACTCATAGAAGCAAACCAACAAATCAATACACTATTAGGTGTAACACCGGTATCATTTGCCTATCCTTGTGGAGAGACATACGTGGGACGTGGGAAACAGACAAAGAGTTATATACCGGTGGTTGCTGAACTTTTTTCCTCAGGCCGAACCTGGCTTGATGAGACCGGCAATGACCCTGAATTCTGTGATCTTGCTCATTTGAGAGCTCTAGAAATGGATGGAAAAGATTTTGATGATATCTTGCCGATACTCCGGAATGCGAAAGAAAACGGGCAATGGATTATCCTTGCAGGGCATGAAATTTCAAATGAAGGCGAGCAAACAACCCGGCTCTCAATGCTTGAGGAGCTCATAAATTATGCTCAAAACCCTGATAATGGTATCTGGTTAGCACCTGTGAAAGATGTGCAAAGATATTTGTCAAATAACAGGTAAGAATTCGATCTCAAAAAATACTTTACACCTGAAAACTAAATCTTTGTAATTCAATGTTTTACTTCAGAATAGAAGATAAAGCAATCGCAAGGCAAGCTAATAATTCTTAGATTAAACTCGAATGTCTGAACGCTAAACAATTTTTCTTAACTGTTATGATCTACACTGCACTGCTCGTTGTTCATTCCTTATTTCGATGGTTTCTGCTGATCAGTTTGTTTTACTCTATCTACCAGGCGTTTAAAGGATGGTCCTCTAAATTGCCATACACACCTCGCTTTGATAAGATTCGAAATATCACAGTTATCCTGGCACATGTGCAGTTGATTGTGGGTTTGGGATTGTATTTTATCAGCCCTGTTATACGACAGTTGTTTAATAATTTTGGTGAAGCTGTTCAGGAATCTGCCATTCGTTTTTATGGCATGGAACACAGTCTGATCATGATAATCGCCATTGTGCTGATCACCATTGGATCTGCAAAAGCCAAGCGACTTTCTGAAGATGTGAAGAAGTTTAAATCTATTGCCATCTGGTTCACCATAGGGCTGATTCTCATTCTTATTACCATTCCATGGCCGTTTTCCCCGTTTGATGCACGTCCGCTGTTCAGGATTTTTTAAGAAAATATTCGATAGATCGATCCTAAAAAGAAGCCACACTTTTAGTCTCTTTCAACTCATCAAAGAGGGAGTCATAGCGATCAATCATCTTGGCCCAATCCAGGTGCTTGTTGATATTTTGAAGAGATGCTTTAGGTAATGGTTTTGTCTCGCTGGTAAGCAGATTTTTGAGATTGTGAAACAGGTCATCCTCGGTGTCATACAAAACGGGTGCATGCAGAAGTGGATTGTGCAGGCTTTCAGGAATCAACTCGGGGTAGTGTAAACGATTGGGCACCAGTGGGTGGCAGCCACAGTAGATTGCTTCCATGATTGCCACACAGAAAAACTCATATGTAGCTGTTGAAACCACAATATCCCCGGAGTGAAGTAGCTTGCTGTACCTGTCTACATCTTCTACGTAACCAAAATGTGTAATATGATCCCCAAAACGTTTCCAGGCTTTTTCAAACTCCTCAGGCTTACGATGCTTTGTATCCCCGGCTAAAATCAGATCGAATTTCAAGTCGATATCATTCAACCGGTTCAGCACTTTAAAAAACATGGTGGGATTCCGATCGAACTGCCATCGCTGGTTCCAGACAATCACCGGACGTTTATTCTTATCACGGGTATCGGGATGCTTATCAAACACCGACAGATCCAACCCTGGGTACATCACCTGGCTTTTATCATGAATCTTATCAACCGTGTTATAGTGTTTGTCATCCGGAAAATTCTCTAAAAATTCAGGTAAAGCTTCCAACAGATCATCCAGGTGAAATTTGGTGGAAAACAGAAGTTTATCAGCGGAGAGCATACTCAAATAGTTGATGTAACAATAGGTAATATCCCGCTCCTCTCCTTCCGGCATCGGTTGGGTCAGCTGGTTTTCATGCATCATCATCACCTTAGGCGTGTGTGCAAACCGGGGATTGGTCAGCGCTAAAAATGCTGGCAGATTGGTCATGCTGCTCACCAACAGAAGATCGATATCCTCTTCGATTTCGGCCGACATCTCCGCGAGGTTCACCGAATCGCCATGCATACGCCATTTCCACCGGCGGTAATCCAGCTTTATTGGGATAATATTATGAGCTGAGTGCTTCTGAAGACCTTTCAAAAAAGCCCTGTGCGATCCGTTATAAAAAGGTTCTACTGCAAGTATGTTCACGAACGAAATCCTGTTGATGATGATTAAAAGTACCCCGAAATAAACGAGTCGAGAGCTCAGAAGCAACTTTAATTAATAAGTACAACGGGCAGCTTGCCCGTTACTGATAAACTCAAATTTGTTGCGGGAAGTAGAACAAGATACCGGAACTCGGTCCAACCTCAACCTTC
>NZ_JAKLWS010000048.1 GCF_022012475.1 Rhodohalobacter sulfatireducens | reverse complement strand
GATTACGATTTAAACCTATCCACATTCATCAACTCGGGGTTTCTATTATAGCCACTTTTTAACCCAGGGTTACGCTCATTTCAATCGCTCACCCCTGGCTATATTATCTTAGCTCTTTCAGAGCTTTTCCTTCTGTTAAATTTACACATATTGGTACGAACTGAAGTGAAAAAATCATCGTCACTTCGTTGCGCTCAGAGTGTGCTCGACCTGACGCATTTAACTTCGACATTCTAAATTCCTTGTTCTACATTCGATATTCTATTCCGGCTGAAGTTCTTCGATCTCTTTAATATTCTCCGTCAATCGTTCTTCTGCAATTTCATGATCACTCAATTTCCCGGCGAAGTAGTCTTCGTAGGCCGACATATCCACAAATCCATGCCCGCAGAGGTTAAACAGAATGGTTTTTTCAGTTCCCTCTTCTTTGGCTTTGTTGGCTTCTCGGATCACCTGCGCAACGGCATGTGTAGCTTCTGGAGCTGAGATGATTCCTTCTGCTTTGGCAAACATCACTCCGGCTTCGAAGCATTCGAGCTGCTGGAGGGCTACGGCTTCAATCAGGTCATCTTTCAATAACTGACTGCATAACACACTGGCTCCGTGATATCGGAGTCCGCCCGCATGGATGGCCGCCGGCGTAAAGTTGTGACCAAGCGTGTACATCGGCAGAAGTGGAGTATAACCGGCCGAATCACCGTGATCGTACATAAATTTGCCGCGGGTCAGTTTCGGACAGGATGCAGGTTCAACTGCTATAAACCGGGTGTTTTTGCCGTCTGTCAGATTATTCTTCAAAAACGGAAAAGAGATGCCGGCAAAGTTTGAACCTCCACCAAGCGGGGCAATAACGATATCGGGATAGTCGCCGGCATATTCCAACTGCTTGATCGACTCCTGGCCGATAATCGTCTGATGCAAAAGTACGTGGTTCAAAACGGAGCCGAGTGAATATTTCGTATTGTCATCACTCACCGCACGTTCGATAGCTTCGGAAATAGCTATTCCAAGGCTTCCGCTGGTGTCCGGTGTTTTTTCCAGGATTCGGCGTCCCGCTTCGGTTCGGTCACTCGGCGAGGGATAGACCTCCGCACCGAACGTGTTCATCATCACTTTTCGATAGGGTTTTTGATCGTAGCTGATACGCACCATGTACACTTCGCAGTTCATATCAAACTGGGAGCAGGCAAATGCCAGGGCCGTACCCCACTGACCGGCGCCGGTCTCTGTCGTAATACTTTTCACCCCTTCCTTCATGTTGTAGTACGCCTGCGGCACGGCGGTGTTGGGTTTGTGAGATCCGCTTGGGCTTACCCCTTCATACTTGTAGTAAATTTTTGCGGGTGTATCGAGCATCTTTTCTAAACCGGTAGCGCGATACATCGGGGTGGGCCGCCAGATTTTGTAGATCTCACGAACCTCATCCGGTATTTCGATATACTGCTCTGCCGAAACTTCCTGTTCGATCAATCCCATCGGGAAAATCGGGCTCAGATCATCCGGTCCGGCCGGCTGGCGTGTTTTCGGATTCAGCGGTGGCAGCGGTTTATTAGGCATATCCGCAACAATATTATACCATTTTTCTGGGATGTCCGATTCGTTCAAAGTAATTTTTCGATTCATAGCTCCGTCAATTTTTTTGATGAGATTGATATTAAATAGAACAGACTGCTAAAATAAAAAGGACGGCGATATAAACAATAGGAAAGAATCATGAATATTGAAAAGTGGATAACGAATTTCGAATTTTAAAGCACTTCTACATTCTGAGTTCCTTGTTCAATATTCGATATTCAAAAAGGCACATCGTCTTCATCGTAGTCGATCTCCTGGTTGCCTTCCATCGTCAGGCCAGGGGCGCTGGGCGGGGCTTCGCGGTCACCTGAGCCTTGTTCCACTTTCCATGCTTTTACATCGGTGTACCAGTTCCCTTTGTATTCGCGGCTTTGGATATCGATATAAACAGTTACCTCTGCGTCCTGCTCCACCGGCTGCTTATCAATGTTATCGCCCCATTGGGTGATGCATACCTTTTTTGGGTATTTACCCTTCGTCTCGAGGATAAAATCACGTTTGCGCCAGGGACCATTTTTACTTTCTCCTGATTGTTCCTCTAAAATTTTATCTACACGTCCGCTTAGTTTGAGATCCATTGTACCTGCTGCTTTTTGTTTGATTTTCTGTGAAGATATGAAATGATTTGCTGAATGTTGATTGTGTGTTTGTAGCTTCATTCCCTGAAGCGGCGTAGATCTGAACTCTTTACGACGTTTGACCCTTAAACGCCGCGATGATCCACCACGAAACCTGTCAATCCCGACCGAGCCCCAGCGAGCTCCCCAAGAACTGACTCAAGTGTTGAATTCGGTACTTCAAAGCATAAATTGAAATCATGATAGACAATGTCTTTCCGGAAAGAATTTTCTACAATCAGTAACTCAAGGAATTCACTTGTGCCGAGCTTCTTTGCAAAGGAAAAGGGGTACATGTGATGCTTTGATTAAAACCTGCACCAGGCGGACATTATTATCCATTGAAAGATCCGCGAAGTTTTAGAAACTTCGCGGATCTATTAACCCAGGCTTGAATTACCTAACCCTCTGCGTTTCTCTGCGCACACTGCGGTGATCTTATTACGCTGATCAGCCAGTTCGTTGCATTTTCAGTAATTATTACAAGCATAAGCGAGAACACGACGGCTCGGGGCAGGCTGTTTGCGCTATGCCAAATTTTTTACACTCAGTAAGTCAAGGATTTCACTTGTGCCAGGAGGGCATTGACAATTAGTGATGATCTTATTTACGAGAGAGCCATGCAAGAAGCTATTCTTAACTGTTATCATATATGTTTTGAGCTTTTTGGTTTATCATTGGTTTTTTGGGATAGAATATTACCTTTAAGATATGAGTCCAACAGTATTCAGGTATAAAGGTTATCGATTTTTCTTCTTTTCAAAAGAAGAAGAAAGGATGCATATTCACGTTATTCATGCAGAGGGTGAAGCCAAAATTTGGATTGAACCGGATATTGAACTTGAATCATCATATCGATTGAGCAGTAAACAGATAAAGGAAATCATCGAAATTGTAACGGAGCGAAAAGATGAAATCAAAGAAAGCATCACAACCACTTTAAACAATGAAACAGAGATTACTAATATCTCAACTCATGGAATTTGGTTATTTCATAATGGTGAGGAATATTTTTTGCCTTATGAATCATTTCCGTGGTTCAAAAAAGCTGCTATCGAAGAGGTTTTGAACGTAGAAACTCTTTCTCCAACTCATTTTTACTGGCCGGATCTTGATGTGGACCTCCATCTCGACTCCATTAAACATCCGGATAAATATCCATTAGTGAGCCAATAAATAAGCAACTAGTTGTTCGTAAATAGTATAGTTAGATTGGTTCCCCAAGAAGTGACACATGTCCACCACGAAACCTGTCATCCCGACCGAGCCCCAGCGAGCGGAGGGGGATCCCCAAGAACTGACTCAAGTGTTGAATCCGGTATTTCAAAGCATAAATTGAAATCATGTTCGATGCCTGTCTGCCGAAGTGATAGCACAGGCAGGTTCGTTATTCCTCAACCCTCCTTCTCCGCCAATTCCAGCCAGCGAATTGTTTTTTCATCCACTTCATCTTTTAATTGCATATAGCGAGCGGTGAGCTCTTCTCTCTCTTTATAATCCATTTCAGGTTGATTCATCTCCTCCTCCAACAACTCAACCTCTTCCTCTAAGCTTGCCACCTCTTTTTCCAGCTTTTTAAACTCTTTCCGCTCGGCAAAGGTGAGCTTATTTGTAGTTGACGACTGCCGATTCTGATCATTTGATTTCGATTTTTTACTTTTCTGAGCCTGGCGCTCACGTTTTTTCTCTGCTTCCTCTTTGGCTTTCATTTCGCGGTATTCACTGTATGTCCCGTGATGATCCCGGATCTCTCCATCACCCTCAAATGCAAAGTAATGATCTACCAGTTTGTCCATAAAAAACCGGTCGTGGGATACCACAATCAGGCAACCGCTAAAGTTCAACAGGAAATCTTCCAACACCTGTAACGTATCCAGATCCAGATCGTTGGTGGGCTCATCCAGAATCAGGAAATTTGGATTCTTAATAAGTGTCATCATCAATCCAAGGCGACGTTTCTCACCGCCACTCAATTTTTCAACGGGTGTGTATTGCATCTCCGGAGTAAACATAAAGTGTTCCAAAAACTGTGATGCTGAAATTTGAGTACCATCCGACAGTTCAATAACCGAAGCGATCTCTTTCAGCACATCGATCACACGCATGGATTCATCAACCTCAATCCCTTTTTGCTGATAATGACCAAAGACAATTGTTTCCCCGGTATCTACTTCCCCTGAATCTGCGGCTACCTCTCCTGTCAAAATCTTTAAAAATGTACTTTTCCCAACGCCATTCTTTCCAATGATACCGATTCTTTCTCCTCGCTTGAAGGAGTAACTGAAGTCGTCCAGAATGACAGTTTCATCATACCGTTTAGAGATATTTTCAAGCTCCAGGATCTTCTTGCCCATTCGCTCCATACCGGCTTCCAGCTGAAGCTCAGAATCATCTGTTTTATTACTCACTTTGTCCTTAACGTCGTGAAAGGACTGGATTCGCGACTTGGATTTTGAGGTTCTCGCCTTGGGTCCGCGCCGCATCCACTCCAGCTCTTTTTTGTATAGCTGCTCTGCCTTATGCATCTCCTTTTGACGCAGTGATTCTCTTTCGGACCTTTTTTCAAGGTAGTACTGGTAATTTCCATTGTGGTGATAGAGCTTCCCGCGATCAATTTCTATGATATGATCGCAAACACGGTCCAGGAAATAGCGGTCGTGAGTGACCATCAAAAGTGTGATATTTGCCTGGATCAGGTAGGACTCCAACCACTCGATCATATCCAGGTCCAGGTGGTTAGTAGGCTCGTCGAGAATCAGTAAATCGGGGTTGTCAATCAGTACAAAAGCCAGGGCCACTCGTTTTCTCTCCCCACCGGAGAGGGTTGAGATGGGTTGATCCAGGTCGGTGATGTTCAGAATATCGAGAATCTGCTCCATTCTCTGTTCATAGTCCCAGGCATTTGCCGCTTCCATGGCCGCGCTCGCTTTTTCAAAAGCTTTTTGGGTCATCGGATTAAAATCCTCCGCCTGGGCTTCCGCGGCACGTTCATATTCCTGGATTATTTGAACCAGTTCAAAATCTCCGGATGCGATATATTCACGTATGGTTTTGGTATCATCCAGTTCCGGTTCCTGCGCAAGGAAAGCGACTCGTATTCCATTTTGGACCATCACCTTCCCTGTATCTGCCGTTTCTCTCCCGGCGAGAATTTTTAGCAATGTAGATTTTCCTGTTCCATTGGGTGCAACGAGTGCAGTTTTATCGCCCTCTGAGATTCCAAAAGTTATGTTTTCAAAAAGAAGGTTTACACCAAAACTTTTTGAGAGATTGTCTGTAGATAGGATTGTCATGATTCAGCCGATATTCAATTAGGGATCAAATATAGAAAGAATTTTATCCCAATAACGAATCGATGAATGATGGTTTTTTTATTCAGTCTATAGATTTGCTCGTTGTGAAGGTTCCTGGTCAACGAAGCTCTTCTACGTAATATACCATTGAAGCTCTGCTTCATATTTTGATTACTACTATTCTGTTTGATTTCGAAGGGTACAAGTCGGGGAAAGGGGCACAAGTCTGGAGACTTGCGCCAGCCAGGTTAATTTTAAAGGATAAAATGGCGCAAGCGTCTCGCTTGTGCCTGACATGAAGAGCAAAAGTCTGGAGTTTAGCACTAGCCCCGGGTTTCATTCGCTTCGCTCTTTACACCCGGGGTTATAAACATGTCACTCCTCCGGAGTGTTGGTAATTGCATTCTTCGCAGGGCAGCATCGGCGTCCATGGTAAATATAGCCTTTAGCTTAGTTGCAGGGGCACAAGACTGGGAAAGGGGCACAAGTCTGGAGACTTGCGCCAGTTAATGCAAAAGTCTTGTTTAGAGCAGAAAAGATTCTTCGCAACCGAACTCTTGCAGAACCTCCGCTTCTCTGCAGTTTCGGCCAGGGTCTCAGTTTAATTTATTCATCATTTTCTGACGGCGCATTTGGGTTTTTCGGTAGACCCAATCGGCTAAAAAACTCCTCGGGAGCTTCCCGTTCACGGACGGTATCATCCAGTTCAAGGCCTCTCTCTTCATATATCGCTCTCCGGTTCGCCATATCTGCCACCAACTCCTGGTAGGCAATCTGTCCGACTCTCACAGCCACTCTTCTCGGTACAACGACTACACCATCTGAATCTGCAACAATTACATCCCCGGGATGAACAAGTGCTCCGCCAACTACCACCGGTTCCTGAACATCAATAATTTCATTTCTTCCAATTCGTTCTCCTCTTCCGCGATCGAAATAATTCGTGTAAACCGGATTTTGTTGAAGAATAATCTCATCAATATCCCGTATACCTCCGACAGAAACCACACCAACGGCACCGGCTTGCTGCCACTGCATAATATTGAATGAGCCAACGGATCCGGTATCATTATCATCCTGGTTATCAATTACAATTACGGAACCTTCTTTAATTTGCTCCATGAACGGTTCAGGTGAGATTTCAGAATACCAATTGCCGCGCCACTCCCGGTACTCATCATAATTTTCAGGTTTCGTAAGATCTACACCCGGGTTCATAGGGCGATTCGTGGGACCGTATCTAACGGTGACTGCTATTCCCGCAATCCGGTGGCTCATCTCTTTTACATCCCGCCAAAGAGGAGCAATCTCAGGATCCATCACGCCAACATCCATATAGCCTACCGTCACTAAACCATCCACAACATCGGTTACACGTGCCCCGTCGTAGAGTTCGAGAAGTACCTCGTCAGAAACCTCAGTACTATGTTGTGCAGTTAGTGTATCTGGATGTAGATATAATATCAACAGAAATGATAACAGTGATAAAGTTCTATACATATTCATGACTTTCTTGATTAGTGGGTAGAGAAATATTTCTTTCTCAAATATACAAAAATCAGAAAGGCCTGCTCTGCATAATCAATGAAACTAAATGCCAATTTGCCAATCAGTAATGGTTCACGTAAATAGAACGTATCAATTTTCACCGAGCCACCAACCGCGAAGTTGTAACTGCTCTTCACTTGGATTCTCCATCTCCTCGATTATGGATTTGATATACACCGGATTACCATACACTCCGCTAAGAGTCACTTCTTCGCCGTCACGCTCCACAACAATTTCAATTTCAGTATCCGGGTTCCAATTCATGGAGTTTCCTATGATCTGTTGTGCCGTTTGAAGGTTGAGCGGTTCACCATTTACAGAAACAATAACATCGCCTCCCTGCGCCCCTAAATTTTTAAGCGTGCTGTGCAGTTCAATATCGTCCCGGAAAAATATTGTGCCTTCTTTTTGGTCGACATTAAAAAATGGAGTG
Organism: Rhodohalobacter sulfatireducens; assembly: GCF_022012475.1. GTDB lineage: Bacteria > Bacteroidota > Rhodothermia > Balneolales > Balneolaceae > Rhodohalobacter > Rhodohalobacter sulfatireducens. Next base: position 19,038 of record NZ_JAKLWS010000048.1, on the reverse strand, counting down.
GATTGATCCGCAAAGAAGAAAGATGTTGGAAGTTCTGCATCAGCTTGTTCCAAACCCACCCTGTTCAGATATGATTCAAAATTTATCGGTGTAGTTCCTATTACGTGGGTTTCAATGAATTCACCCATTTCCGGATATGTTATCTCTACTATCTCTTCGATTAACGCATCATCCTCGAAAGGCCTTTCACTACCATATCTATCCGTGAGTTCTTTCAGGAGTGTTATCATACTTTTCGTATTCCCACTCTCTTCACGCATGATAATATCAAGGCACATATTGATAAGAGCTCCCTTCATATACACGTTTAAATAATTGGACGCATAGGGTTCATCCAGTACGTTTTCACTCATCTCTGTAAAACTTAGAGTGTCATTGAAAGATTCTGCGTATTGAATTTTCTGAGAGATTTTTTCATAAAACTCCTCTTTTGTATCCAGCCCCTCATAAATCTGAAAGTGACTTGCAAAATATTCTGTGAGGCCTTCGTACATCCACAGGTGTTTTGAGAATGTGGGGTTGTAATAGTCAAAATATCGAATATCCTCCGAGTGAAGATTGAGCGGGGTAACAATGTGGAAAAATTCATGCGATATGACATCGACCAAACCCTCTTCTAATTGATTATCATTTACATAATCCGGATACACCATTACGGTTGAGGTGTGATGCTCAAGAGCTCCAAAGTCTGTTGCATCCCGGGATTGACCGGCCATATAGAGGAAAATACTGTACCGATCCGTCGTTTCCAGGTCTCCCAGGTAATCTTTTTGAGCAGACATGATATCATAGATGACATCTTTTTGACCTGCAGCAGTGTGGTTACCTGATGGCGAATAGAGGCTGAATACAATATCAATCCCATCCACCTCAAACTCCTCTTTGGTGAAATTTCCATACATCATAGGATTATCGATCACCTCAAAATATCGGTCGGCAAAATAGATCGTGGTAACCTGATTTGCTGTAGTGTCGGATGAGGTCATATTTAATGCAGAAGCACTTTTAAAATCCGTAGGCGAAGTAATATTCAATTCATACCTGTTTTCCTGGAAACCTTCAAAATATCCAACAAATCCATGCAGGTTTAACACATAAATCTCTTCCGCAATATTTGTACCTGCCATTGAGTATGGAGTCTCTTTTTCGGTACTCTCAATATCAAACGTATCATTTACTTTATACTCCAGGTAATCAACTGCTGTGGCATTACTTAACGTCCAAGTATTCGTATCGGTTGGGTTGACAGGTGCAGAACTCCCATCCATATAGAACGCCGTCATATTTTCCACAAAAGAGCCGAAATTGCTCTCCATATAGGTTCCCGGTATTACTCTGGGTAAACGATACAAAACAGTATCCTGCTCAAAATCTCCGGGATCTACCCGAACCGTCAACTGATCATTTTCCATCGTTGTTAGGTCAATGGATGTTTCAATTGGAACGGCCTGAGCTGAGGTATCATCATCTTGAAGTTGAGAACCGGATTTAGGTGAACAACTCCAAATAAAAAGGAGTAATAGAAGAGGTACGTATTTTTTCATTGTGTAAATTATTTTATCCATTAAAATGCAAGATAGTAACTAATTGCAGGTTAAATGCTTCTTCTCCAGTAGAACTGAAGTTGTGTATTCACAAACGGCTCATTCCTACGCATTGTCCTGTTCAAAGATTCAAGATTTGTCCAACTTCCGAGTGTCAGCAGAACTGACTTAAATAATCAGAATAAGGAGTTTACCAGTTGAATTTACAAAGCTATAGTCGTATTCATTCTATGAAGCATGTTTTATAGGCTGATCATCCCCCTGAGTCCCCCTTCCCCGAAGGTTCGGGACGCGGCGAAGGGGATGATTCGGGTGCTTTTTCCCGACCGCTGTCGGGAGGAATGACAAAAGTTAAAAAAACTCATTTCAGATAACTATAGGGTTTTATTGCTTACAATCTTAACCGGTAAACGCGTCAGAATAGTTTAATTAGGCCTGCAATTGAGCCGTCTGTATTGGAAATTCAATGTAAACTACAAGGTAGGGAATAATTGCCAATCTCATTAATCATTACAGAGAACGCTGCGGATGATGAAAATTTGATTCGACAGATCAGTTGGTTCCAAATTCAAAAGAGGCTAAAAACCAATATTGTATCCAAGCATCAGGGTTATATTCTGGTTATAGATATCATCATTTTCCTGGTTTTCGATCAGGCGGGACAGGCCTCGATAATATCTACCATCAAGTGTTAGAGTTCCCAATAACGGAATTTGAAAATCAATTCCCGTAGAGAGTACATATCCACGGTCTGATTCTTTAAAGGTTGTTTCAAGATCAGAAAAATTGTCGTCCACACATTCCTGTACCCTATCTTCAGCCGTATCATTAGTAAAGGATATGCTGCAATCAAGCCGAAACCCAAAAACCGGTCCCCCTGCAATATAGGGATGAATTTTATCCGTACTTAAAAATGGCAGGCGTATTTTTAACAGGATTGGAATTTCTACGTAGGCAAGATTAAACTCCAGTTCTACATCTTCGGGATTTATTGGATTTTCGGGATCTTGCTGCTGGAACTGCTGCAGTTGATCGGTGAGTCGTGTTCCTTTTTCAGCATAATACACCTCAGGTACAATTGAAATTGGACCTAAATTGATTATTTGGAAAGAGAGACCTGCATTCAATCCCATCAAATCCTTTGAATTTTCAACATCCGCTCCAACGAACTTAGAAAGGTTAATTCCGCCACGTATACCTATTTGGGCTTTTGTGATTTGAGTAAAAAATATGGACAAAAGTAGAAAGGCAAAGAGTGCGAATGTTTTTTTCATAGCAAAGGGATTGGTGGTCTTTGATTTACTCATATATGCGTAAAGAATCATAAATATTTGCCATTCGGAAAAATCTTTCTGCTACTTTCAGTTGAAATCATGAAATGATTATGGTCGTCTCTTATTGAGTAAATTCACAAGTAGCTTGTAGAGACCAAGTATTAACCATTGATTAAAGGGTAAAAAGATAAAAAACAGACCAGTTTGTGGAACAGGGTTTACAAGCACAATACCAGAATATGCTATGATTCAACTAAGGCAAACTAGAGACACAATAAAAATATTTGAGTAATCTACAAATCTCTCTTCCGATACATCATTAAAAGAATAATGGATAAAAATTTAAGGTGAGGTTGCCCATATAAGCAGTACAATAAATCCCAGGTTTTTACAATACTACCATAATTCCATGGTTGTGACGATATCGGACCTAAAATAATAACAATAAGTAAAGTAATATCTGATATAAACCTGGTTACATGCTTAAATCCAATATGTTTACTTGCAATTTTCATGTATCAGGATACAAGTAAAATTTTGAATAGTTGTTTAGAAATAAACATTTAGTGGTATAATTGGAGTACCAAATATTATTTGAATTTTAATAAACGACAACAATAGATCTGGCAAATGCATAAAATTACGTCAATTTTTTTAGTGAAACTGTCTCTTGTCCTCCTGATAACTTTCTTCTGTTTTTTGAATGAGAGATTAATAGCACAACAATCAAATCAATTTAGCGATGATTTGAGTCTTTACGGTACTTCATGGAAACTTGTGGAAATAGAGTCAATGAGTGATGAAGTTGGTACCCTGAATATTGAAAACTCATCATCTTACATAATGGATTTATGGCCTGATGGAAATGTGACAATGCAACTGAATTGCAAATTTGTGAATGGAAATTGGCAGGCCAAAACCGCTGCTGATGGGAAAAGCGGAACATTTGAATTTAGCCCGCTTGCAGCAACGCTTCCTTCTTGTCCTCCCCCAGCATATGATGAACGTTTCTTATCACAAGCTGAATTTGTTCGTGGTTTTATTATAAAAGATGATCAATTATATCTGAGTCTTATGGCAGATGGTGGTATTTACAGGTGGGAATTTACAGGCAGCCTGATAAGAACTCCTGAAGAAGGAGGTCCTCAAAATTGGATCATACCTTCAGAAACCGATCTCCTAAAAGAGCCTGATGCTTCAGCTCCTGTTGTTATGACATATACCGAGGGCATGATACTTGATAATCTGGGTTGCCAAGAATTAAGTAGCGATATTTGGTGTGATGCCCAAGAACTGGGTGGTGGACCACGTGGTTTTGTTCAAGCCAATAATCTAAGACCAGCGATATCACCGGATGGTTCAATTTTTAAAGGACCTGATCATTCAGCCATGCGTGCAGGTAAGGATGACTTTGATGCATCGGGCACGGTTGCCTGCTCATTTAATTCTGATAAACCCATGGGAAAATGTAATTATGGTGTGTCCAGGTCCGGCGGTGGGTATGCAACGGTAGCCATCTTAAAACCAGATGGAAACAAACGTTTTATATACTTTCAAATGGGTATCCCTATTGGTGCCAACACAAGCCAGGCAAATGGATATCCTTCTCTTAAAACTGAGATCAAGGAAGATAGGCATATCATACTGTTGAATAATGAAACTTATGAAATTCCTGGAGCAGTTGTTTTGGGTGGATAGTGTGTCAATCAAATACAAAGATAACTCTTTCTTTTCTATCAGAATTGTAAAAAGATTGTCTCAATTAACACAACTCAACAATGAAAATAAATTTCTCTAAAACTTTATGGATACTCCAAGGTGTATAGTCAACAAATCTGTTTTAGATTCTGATTCATCAAATATTAATGATCCATTATTTACTTCTATTGAACCGGGCTGTAAATAAGCAGCATTAGCCCCAAAAAGATACCGAGTTTTCAAATTGATTAGAATTTCCCGTTCTTCATTACTGCTAACCCGAAATTTAATCCCTGGACCAAAACCATAACTTAATGCAGTATCGTCAAAATTTGTATCTGAGGCGATATCATCAAAATTATTTCCCCGGTCTTCAATTGTTGTTTTTGTAAATAGATAATTGAATCCAACAAGTCCATCAATGTAAGGTCTGATTACCTCCCCTTGTCCTTCAAAACGTAGAAATGCGTGACCTGTAAGAATATCATATTCAGTAACAACATTTACACGTACTTCAGGAATATTAGGATTAAAATTCTCAGTCCGTTCATCGCGTCCATAGGTCATGAATCCAATCTCTGCTCCAATATAGAATGGAGCCGCAATCGGGTAGGCAATTCCACCATTAATTCCGACAGCCGTTCTGTCTAAATTATCCTGAAACTCGCCCTGAGGAGCCCCCAAAAGGACGTTGATATCAAAATCAGAGAGTTGTGCAACCCCGGATAACGGGAAAAGAAGCGTAAGTACAATGATATATATTTTTTTCATAGTAAATAGTTTGTCGTTAATCATCAAAAAAGAAGAGAGTATGACTGATGAACGTTTACGATCCGTCAGAAAACTCTCATCTTTTTGAGAAAATTAATGAGATGGTTTCAAAGATTTATTTACCTTTTAAAAATCTATATGTATACCTGCTGTGATACCAAATGCCCGATGCTTCGAATCGAAGTCTCCGAAATTCTCAAAGTAATTTGAAAAGGAGGCTTCATAATTTACTTCAAGGAACAGGAACAAAATATCAACCCCTGCCCCTGCATCAACCATAAACTGAGCATTTTTGATATCATCTTTGTTGATTTGATCCGGACCTTTTTTGATACTTCCCGCAAAATACGCCGCTGGTCCTCCAAAAATTCGCAATGCCAATGGGCCACTTTCATGGCCAAGTAGATGATATCCCAGCATCACCGGCACTTTTACAAAATTCTGAGTGAATTCTATCCCATCCTCTTCCAGACCTTCAATTGTTAATTCCTTTGACTGCCGGACGATGTGAACACTGGGCTCCACATAAAATTTATCTCCGATTAACACACCACCTCCAAGATGGTATCCTGCTTTTGCTTTTACATCAGAACCACTGGGTGTATCCGACAGGGTCGCAAAGTTGGTTCCTGCAAATGCCTTGATTTCTACTTGCCCGAAAGCAAATGAGGAGGTACATAAAAGTATAGCGAAAGTTAGTATGTATTTTTTCATGATTTTGTATTTGTTTTTTGTTTAGATATGATCTTCTAATGTTCAACTTTAGCTTCCGGTTAGTACATTTTCGATCAAGTAATTGAATTACGTGTTCAAACTATTGAGGATTGATTTTCATTCCATTACTTGAAAAAAAATAAATAAAAAAGTATTACTTAATTTTTTACTAAATTTCAATTTTTTACTGAATAAATATATAGGGAAAGGGCGGGTATCAATTATTTTATCTCAATTGAATTCGATTTAGAACTGTAGTTCAACGGGTTCAGTAGCTTGACATTAAATAAATTTCAAAAAAAAGGATGCCATTTTTCATGACATCCCTTTTCAATTTAAATAGTTTTAACAAGCTATTACTCAATAGTAAGTTCAACTCTTCTGTTCAGTTTACGTGCAGCTTCATTTTCATTTAGAACGAGCAGATCTGATTAACCGTAACCTTCAGTTGTTATTCTGCTTTAGAAGTACATAGGTCAACGAGATACTCTTTCACAGCTTCAGCCCGTGGTTCAGTTAATCTCTGATTATATGCTTTCGTATCGATATCGCAAGTATGACCAGCGATAGTAGCAGTTCTATTAGGATACAGTGCACGTTCAATTTCTGCGAGGTCCGGAGGGTCAAGTCATTTCGGGTCCACATTTTCTTTCTCTTCATAAATTTTCAGTGAAATCTACCGGCAAAGATCTTATTTGATAAGATCTTTTTATTGAAAACATTTCGAGTTCTACATCTTTATTGATTACAATTCTATATATAATCCGCTGTCCGTCGAGCATAGTTGCTTTTCTTCGGTTAAACTTGTTTGTCAAATTTAACCTTAGAAGGCTGCTGGACAACTTATTTGAGACACCTGGAGGCAAAAAAATATCTCAGATAGCCCAAAGAATGCTCTTTGAATGGGAGAATTGATCTCCAAGAAGAGAGAAAATCTGTCTTAAACAGACGCAAAGGAAGTTATTATGTAAATTCTAAAAGGTTTTGGACAGCAATCATAGTTCTCCTCTAATAAGTAGTTATTAATCATCAATCAATGCTCTTTTAGCAAAAAATTTATTACTATTCATTTTGCTAATCAATCTATATAAAAAAAGTTTGATGTGTTTATGGTGTACTGTATGGATAAAATATGTAATAGGGCTTAATGAAAGACGAATCAGAAATTAGTTCTCAACAAAGTGTTGAGTCAATCATAAGCTCCTTTCTGGAGAGTGATTTAGCAAGAGAACTAGGGGAATTTCGGTTATCATATTTTAAACCATTAAAAAACTGGTCTATAAAAATCCGTGATGAACTATTCAGGATCAAAAAAGATGATGATTATTATCGCAACAAAATTGAGCTAATAAATCGAAAACTTCCCGAGCTTCAACAAATAATTGAAGAAAAGCTATCAAGAGATTGGTATGAGGATTTTACAGATTCAATATTAAATGCAGCAGGTAAACTTCCTGATGAAATTATCGAGGAACAATCTGATTTTCATTTATCATCTTCAGAAGATGATTCACCAATTATTAAAACCGGTAAGTTTTTTAAACGTTTAACGTTCACTATAAAGAGAGACTCCCCTACCCGAACCGTTTACCCCAGACAGTTATTCCTTGATCACATCCTGAAAAATAATGATTGGATTGAAAAATTAGCCGGTCATTCATTTGAGAAGTATTCCGAATTTCTGGATACATTTTTGAGGCTTGAAGAAGCCGTTGCAGATGCAGAATCAGCTGATTATCAACAAGAGGAATTCCCGGGTGATTTCACCTCTCAAATAATCGACAATCTTGAGGAACGTATTCTATCAGTCCTAGAGGAATTGAATAAGACAGAGAGCTCAAACGAGGACTACGTAAAGAAGTGCATTGACCCTATAACATCTGAATTCATTAAAAAAAGTAGAATTTCCGGAACCTTTCAGTATTCTCAAAAGAAACGGGTTATCGACAAGAGTTTTATATCGAGCCATTTATCAAAGAAAGTTAATAAAAATCAGCAGGCAAATTGGGTTAAATACGTTCAGTCTCAATTTAATGATTTGAAGGTAAATATTGAGATTGCTGTCTATGGCTTATCTGCATCAAACGCTAAAAGTGATATTAAAGATAAAGTACACGATTTCTTTCGCGATGCATTTTACCTCCCAATGGGGGCAGCTGTAAAAATAATTAAGGAGGCTCAACATCAGATCTCTGAGTTAAAAGAACTGGATAACAGTAGAAAAAAGCTTGATTCTATTCGTCAAATATTAAATGAAGATCTCGAGAAAAATATTCTTGAGTCCATGCAAAATATTCAGCGTGTCATGCAACCCGTCCAAGATATTCAGAAAAAAATTGGCGACCTCCAGGCTGAAGCAAGGCATTTTTCAGAATCGATAGAGTTAGCCGTTAAAAGAGAGAAGAATCATCCATTACCTGTCATTGAGCTAAACACTTTGCACTGGCAGTCTCAGGCCGCGCGATATATGAAGGAGGAGGTGATCAGGAAGCTTGATCCGTCCCAGCAGGGTTTTGATCAACTTGTTGCTCGCGGAAAAACGATTGCTGAAGAAGCAATTCAGATTACAGATGTTAATTTGCAAGCAGCCATCGAATCAATTTCAAGGAAAAAATCCTCTGATTCTGAAAGTGAAGAATATCAATCACCTAAGGATATTTCACTTGAAGGACTTACGAGAGCTGTAAACACATTGGGCGCTGGAATAAAAGAGATCCGAGAAAAACAAGATTCGTATGGCAACCTGGTTGATACACTGATACCTGAAGCCCTGAAAACACTATCTGGCAACATGCTGAGAAGAGAGTTTCAGCATTTGAAGATGCATGATAAAGCACTTCTTGTGAGACAACAGGCCTTAAATTGGAAGGACAAAATCTCTTCAAAATTAGCTGTAATTTTTGAAAAGATAGAAATTGGATATCGTTTTTTGTCACGTAAATTCCGTGACTACAGCCGTGTTATTAAACCCTATCTTGGTATACGCAGCGACGATATTGTAACCATTCGGGAGAAAAGAAATCTTGCAGAGTACCTGGCAAGCTCCAGAAGTAAAGTAACTATTCCATTTGTTTACGAACGACTTTTTAATCTTGACTTTCCTATTGACCATCGATTTTATGTTCCGCCCAGCAACGGTATCCAATTAGTAGAGAGTTCATTCAATGAATGGAAAAGGGACTTATCAACCAACGTAGTTGTAGTAGGAGAAAAAGGAAGCGGAAAGACTACTTTAATCCGGTTTGCAGAAAAACAGTGTTTAAATGAAGAAGAACCCATTGAGCTAACATTTAATAAAACATTTATCAAGGAAAGGGAACTACTAATAAAATTGTGTTCAGCGCTTGGCTTTAAGCCTGTGGAAACAAAAGAGGAGTTTATTTCAAAGGTTGAAAAGATAAAAAAGAGATCTGTTATCATAGTTGAAAATCTGCAAAATATTTCAATTCGGAATATCAACGGTTTTGAAGCGCTTGAAGCATTTTGGGTAATTATGACATCAACAATGGGTAAGTTATTCTGGGTTGTCAGTTGTTCACGCTACTCCTGGGAATTTTTCATAAAGATTTCAGAAGCGGATCAATATTTTTCTCACATTATTCAAACAGACAAATTGAATGAAAACGAGTTAAAAAATGCCATTCTTTCCCGCCATAAATCAACCGGTTATGAGTTGTTTTTTGAACCGGATGAATCGATTCGAAAAAGCAGGGCTTATAAGAAATTATTGGGAGACCAGGAGCAATCTCAGGAGTTGATCAGGAAGCATTTCTTCAGCAAACTTTATAAAGTAAGTGAAGGAAATATTTCTATTGGAATGATACTATGGTTAAAGTCTATAAAACAAATTGATGATCACCAGTTTGTTTTTGGACCGATTGAAGTTACAGATATAGATAAGTTGGAAGTGCCATCCGTTGAAGTGCTATTTACACTGGCAACCATTATACAGCACGACGTGTTAACCACCGATCAGATCGCTATGGCTTTGGATGATGGAAGTTCAAACAGCAGTCTCATGCTTGCACGGCTTAAAACAAAAGGTATTATCCTGGAGACAGAAAATGGGTATAGGCTAAACCACCTGGTTTACCGCCAGGTTATCCGGATTTTGAAACAGAGAAACATCATTCATTAAATTTATAAAAATGACTAAACGAATACTTTTCAATAATTCTCCATCCCTATCTCTGTATGTCATTATTACAATTTTCAGCATTGGTATATTGATTTTACCGATTTCTACAATACCAGCTTATACCACTCCCCTGCAGTCTGCAGATACTTCTGAATCACAACTTAATCAAACGGAGACGACAGCTATAAGTGATGTTGAATCAACAGATCAAACATCAAATGAAGGAAGTGGAGCAGAAACAGATGAAATACCCAGCGAAACGGAAATGCAGATTGCGGAGATTCGGGAGTTAATCTCTTTTGGAAAAGTATTCAATTCTATTTTAATCCTTTTTATCTCCTACTTCTTCAATAAATATTTGACAATCATCCTTGAGAACCTGGCGGAGAAAGCTACCAATTACAGACTCTTAATTAAGAGGGTTTCACCCATTAGCCGCATCTTTATTTGGAGTATGGCGATTTATATTATTATTGCCGGGATCATTGTACCGCCATTTGAGACGATCATAACCATTGCAGCATCGGTGGGTTTAGCGATCGGTTTTGCATCTCAGGATATACTAAAAAATATATTTGGTGGATTTATGATCATACTGGACCGGCCTTTCCAGGTTGGGGATAAGATCCAGGTTGGTGAGCATTATGGGGAGGTGATGAATATTGGATTGAGATCCAGCAGGATTATTACTCCCGATGATTCTATGGTTTCCATTCCAAATGGTGAATTGATGAATCAGCCCGTTTCTAATTCAAACTCAAGCGCTTTGGATTGCCAGGTCGTTGCAGAAATTTTCCTTCCTGCAACAACAAATGCAGCCAAAGTAAAAGATATTGCTAAAAGAGCAGTTTATTCATCCTACTTCAGTTATCTGAATAAACCCGTTGTTGTTATTGTGTTAAATGAAATTCATGATAAAAAATTTGTCATGAAGCTTAAAGTGAAAGCGTATGTAGTGGATATCAGGTATGAGTTTATTTTTAAAAGCGAAATTACAGAATTGATTCTTAAAGAGTGTAATAAACAAAAGCTGATTCCGGAAGAGGCCTTATAACCCACCCTTAAAAAATTATCAAGAGATAAGGTTAGAGGTATCTGTTCTTAAAACTCTTTTCTAAGCCACTCTGAACTGAAAGTCCAGGGATTTGCATTTGGACTGAAAGTCCTACTCCAAGATATAGTCCGAGTCATTATTAGAATCCTTGCTTCTGTTGTGTTCTGAATGTTGCTGAACTATATCATCAGCAATATTCCACGTACTCCAGACTCCATAGCTACTCGTCCAAAATGTACCTGCACCAATACCGTTCGCTCAACTTTGAAAACTCCTTTTGTAAAATTTTAGAAGTTCTTCCCTTCAAAATCTTTACCTCATACACGTCTCAAATCTGAATGTCAAAATTGCCGACAGCGATGCTCTATATCTCCCCTCAGCAGATTACAGCGATTTTATGATCATACAGAGGATGTGACACTTCAACCTGGAGACTGTTTGTGAATCATAGCGCCGTGTAGTGTTCATCACCCAAGATACAACTTCTTAGTTTTTTCAAAACGTTAATGTGTGCGCTTAAAGTGCTGGACTTTAAACCTTCAGGCTGGTACCAATAAAAAAAAGGGCTGCCACTAATTGTGACAGCCCAAACGATTATTAAAATATTAGAGAGTTTTTACTCAATCGTGAGTTCAACTCTTCTGTTTAGTTTACGAGCGGACTCATTTTCATTAGGAACTAATGGATCTGATTCGCCGTAACCTTCAGTAGTAATTCTATCTGAATCAATACCGGAGTTTACAAGATATTCCTTAACAGAAGCTGCTCTTCGCTCAGATAATCCTTGGTTATACTCTTCAGTTCCAATATCGCAGGTATGTCCGGCTATGTTCAAAGATCTGTCAGTATTCTGCGAAAGTGCACGTGCTACTCGAGCAAGAGTAGGTTTCGCACTTTCTCTGATTACTGATGAATCAAATGCGAAGAGAATATCATTGGGAATGGTCATTTCCACACGATCCATATCATTTACAAGGGCAACCAATCCATTGAGCTGATTTTCAAGATCATCCATACGTTGTTCTAACATCTCGAGATACTTGTCATGTTCGTCAAGTCTCATTGTGTTATCATCAACACGATCATCCAAATCATCAAGTCTGCTGTTAATATTATCAAGAGCACTTGGATCCACTCCGGGTATATATGTATGCCAGTCGGCATCTTTATCACTGCTACCGAACTTAATTTGAATACCCGCTGTCACTGAGCTCCAGTTGTCGGGAGTACGTCGGTGCAAGTCGATATCTAATTCAGGCCGGGTTCTGAAACCATCAATGATTTCTGAATTGGAAATGTAGTAATCATACTGAGCGAATAGGTCAATACGTCGGCCGAGATTAAAACGAACACCCGGGCCGAATGAAGCAAACATAGATGGTTCAGAATGATCTTCACCAATATACTCTGTCCAGTTACTTGGCTCCTTATTATTCACTTCTGTAGTAACATCACTAAATATTAATCCTAAACCTACACTTGTGTACAATTTTACATTTTCGGATGTAGACCCCAGAAGCCTGAGAACATCAATTTGTGCAGTCATCGAAGTGGTGATATAACTATTCTCGAATTCACGTTCGAAATAGTTATCGTCGTCCGGATTAGTCGTCATTGTTCCGAACGAAAAATTCAATTGAGCTGCGATGGTAGGATTTGCAGCGTATCGGAAATTAAACCCGAATGTTGGATCATATTCAGTTCCGATATTCATGTGCCCCTGCGTTATTCCCCCCAGCAGACCAATACTTAATTTGTCTGGTACTTGATCTTCATCCTGTGCGTTAGCTGTCGATACAACCAATAGTGGTAACAACAGCACTACAAGTAGCAATTTGTAATATGTTTTCATAGTTAACTTAGTTCAGATTAATGTTTATCAATCGCTAAAGCAATTAGTTGTATAGAATTACTGCGCTATAGTTCCGAAATAGACTCTCTACCAAAATAACTCTATTAGACACTAAATCATTCTTTTATTTGCAATACAATTAAAAATTGTGCTATGACAATAATATGCAATTCAAAGGATTATTGGAACACTCTTATCCTAAGTAATTATTATTTTTAAGTTGTTACTTTTTATTCCTTTATGAAAGGTGAAAAGATGGTTTAAAAATGGTCTTGTCGTTTCAAAAACAAGCTTTTTTAAAAATAATTATTCAAGAAGTTTTTTACGAATCGCTTTTAATCTGTTCAAGAAAAGCTTCGTCATCCAAATATTGCTGGATAAGTTCTGGTAATTCTGTTCTTAAAAGAGATGCTTTTGCATATGAGTAATGGACTCCCTTATCGGATATTTCGTGTTTCGATGTAATCGTTGCTGATTCCAGGGATAGATCGTATACAGAGTTTCGCAGGCGGATAATAAATTCTGGTGAGCTATACTGGCCTTCACCCCCATTTGTATCGGTGAGTTTATTTCGGACTTCTTCTGCAAACCGGTCTATCTCAAATCGAAGATTTTCGAGAGCTGTTTGGGTTGATAAATCTAAGGCCTTTGTTGAATCCATAGCTGAGGAGAGTGCATACCCATGGAATTCAAGAGAATCAGATGATGAATGGATACCGTCATCGTACCAGGTTGGGATGAGCGATTCTTCTTCAATGGGTTCATCCGGTTGGGTTTCTTGCTGAACCGTTTCAGTGCTTGAGCAACCTGCAAGAGCAAATAGCAGGATTGCAGCGCATCCAATAAAATATCTCATTAAAACTAATTTAACTTATAGAAGCCGATGGCCCCGTCTGTAGTTTGTAATTTCAGGTCTAAAGATCTGTTGTTTTTCAGAGAATTAGAAATTTCATTTTCTACGCCATCCATATTTTTTACGCCGGCACCATTCAGCTCTAATAGCTCGTCTCCCTCCCGAATTCCCTTATTCCATGCTTCTGAGTTTGGTTGAACTCTATAGAAATAGATATTAAATGTATCAGGGTCCTCCGGTGTTGATAAAGCTCGCAGGGTAAATCCAAAAATATCAAACCGTTGATGTTCAATCCCTCGCTCATAACCACTTTCGGGAATCTCTTCCCATTCATCCAACTCCTCTTCTTCTTCAACGTCCATTCGAGAGGCTAAAGGTTCCTGCTCCGGCCGCTCTTCGAGAGTTAACACCCTGTCAAACGTCTGACCCTCTCTCCAAATGGTCAGGGTTACCTGGTCATTGGGACGGAACATTGCCACCCGTTCCTGTAAAAGATTGGATTCATCAACTGTTTCGCCATTAACGGCAAGAATCACATCATCGGGTTGAAGGCCCGCATCTTCAGCTGGATTTCCGGGGACTCCGCTAATCATTACACCCCGAATTTCATCCATACCGATTCGCTCAGCGGTTTGAGAATCTACCGTAATAATTTGTATGCCTAATAACCCACGTTTAGGTTCTCCAAATTCAATGATATCCCGGGCTATTTTTAATGCCAGGTTACTTGGAACAGCAAATCCGTATCCCTGGTATGAGCCGCTTTGTGTTGCAATTGCGGTGTTAATACCTATCAGCTCACCACTGGTATTTACCAATGCACCACCGCTGTTTCCCCGGTTGATGGCGGCATCAGTCTGAATAAAACTCTCAATGCGATAATCGTCATTAATAATCTGTACATCACGGCTCAATGCTCCCACAATTCCGGCCGTAACCGTAGAACGTAACCGAAATGGGTTTCCGACTGCCAACACCCATTCACCCACATCAACTTCATCTGAATTACCAATCACAGCAGCAGGCAAATTGTTGGCGTCGATTTTTAGAACTGCCAGGTCTGTACTGGGATCCCGGCCAACCACACGTGCATCAAATGAACGTTTATCGTTCAGTGTCACAGAAATTCCGTCACGAACTGCATCTTCAATCACATGGTTATTTGTGAGGATATATCCATCTTTGGTGATAAGCACACCGGACCCCACCGTTCGGGCCCTTGGCGGTAGAAACCGTTCCCAAAATCCATCTTCCTCTTCAATGTCCTCTTCACGTCCACGATTTCGATTCGTAACAATCGTTTCTACATAAACGACAGTGGGTGTAATCTGTTTAGCGGCGGACTGAAAAAGAAAACGATCATCTATTTTTTCGAGATCCTCATCACTCCAGGCTGGTTCGGTACTTCTGTTTACTTCCGTAACCTGGACTTCTGCCAAGTCGAAAGGAAAAGAACCAGTGCGGAAAAGCATTAAAATCATCCCCAGCATAATCCCGATGAGAATCAGCAGTATTCCTGAAAGTATTTTATCTCGGAATTTCATATCAGTTGTCTAAAATCTTTTCGAAAATTTCATCGGATTTCCTGGGTTTTACACCTTCAATATGGTAACGAATATACCTGTCTAAATATTCAATTAACTCACTTAGTTCACTTTTTTTCAAATCAATTTCAAAAATAGACTCTTTTTTTGAAAATAATGCATCTCTGATAAACTGAAATTGTCTTTCTGTAAGCTTAACCGATTCGGCTCCTTCTGCATTCGTTGATAACGTACCCAATTCTATATTCATATAACCGGATGAGGTTTCATCATCAATTGCTTCTTCAGGTTGTATTCCAATTCCAATATGTTCCATCACCCGTAGTTGAACATACGGAAAAATTATTCGGCCCGGATTGTCATAAGAATTGATCCATCTGAGAAATTTAACAAGGAAAGCAAAGAGTATCTCATTTACATCATTTTCGTGCAAAACCTGCTTTATCAGTTCGAGAGTCGTTGTAGCGAGAGCCAGCTTTTCCAGGTCAATTCGAAGCTGGTCGAGCTTTAGCATATAGGATGCCTCTGAAAGAGTCTGGACACTTCTTGTGGATTTGATATAGACAACCACCTCCAAAACCTGTCCGGGAACCATCAGAGCTGAAAACTTGCTTTTCGGGCGCTTGGCCCCCTTTGCAATAACAGCAATCACACCATGCTTGCGGGTAAAAAGCGTGACGATTAAACTCGATTCGCTGTAATCAACTGTGCGTAAAACAACAGCCTCTGTTTTTGTAACCATTTTCGAGTCGCCTAAATCGTTAAATGCACTACATTATCTATCATAACAAATGTTGCAGTGATTTACGAGAAATGAATAACAAAGTGTCAGTCGTGTATCATATTTCTGTCTTCCAACACCTGTACAATTGATGGTAAAAAAGTAAGTGCCGTAATCAACGTCATGCCTATACCAATGACCGCCATCGTTCCGATTGAGTTCAAACCGGGATGATTCGTAAAAAGCAGACCGGCAAATCCCATCATCGTGGTTACCGAACCAATCGTTATATGCTGACCGGTACTGGACAAAACTTCCCACATATTTTTCTTCCCTTCATCCCGGAATCTGTGAGCCAGGTGTACTCCATTATCACACCCGATACCAAGTATGGCCGGTAACACAACAAGGTTGTAAAAATTGAATTTCAGCCCGAATATCAGCAGAATCCCGAATAGCCACAGCAATCCAACAAGTAGAGGAATCAGTGCGATGAGCGTCCACCGAAAACTCCTGAATGAGATTAGGATTAGGATGAATACAACGATAAAGGTAGCCGTAACCATATACGGGCTTTCTTTGCGCATAAGATCGAGCATTGTGGCAGCAACGATGGATGTACTTGCAGCATGGTAGACAGTTCCATCGTCGAGAGTGATATCAGTAATTTCATTTTTAAAGGCGATTGACTTCAACCCATCTGACAAACCGGCCTTTGGGTAGACAATTACAAACCGGCCAATTTCACCCTCCTTCGTCATAAACCTGTTCTTTAGATATTCCGGGATCCGGGATTCATCCAATGGCGAACGTGTTTGTGAACCTCTTCGAAGAATATCGAGTGTTTCGCTATCCTGGTTTACAATAAAATCATTTTGAAGTAACTGCCTGATCCTGGAGATATATTCAAGTTTCTCTTCTGCCATCTCTTGTGTGGGAGGAAATCGCTCCTGCAGGGCTTCCACATCATCTATAAGGGTTTCTGGATTTTCCTCTTTCTTGGTACGAACTTTCTCAAGTACTCTGAATACATCCTCTGTATTATCGGTGATAATATAAGCCGGATTTCTTCGGGTGTCCTCATCTGCTGCTTTTACAAAATTTCTGAATTCATCATACTCTTCATATTCAGGCTCAAGGACTCCAAAATCGTATTCAAACCGGAGGTTTCCGGAAAATGAAAGTACAACCGCAGAAACCACAAGCCCAAAAACAACAATGGTTCTTGAAAACGGGAATCGGCGTATTACAGGCTTCGGAGTTTTATCTTCTGCTCTCTCCACCAACAGAATCCAGTTCCATCGATCAAAAATTACCAGCAGAGCGGGTAATACATATAACATGCAAAAAAGAGCCAGGATTATCCCCGTACCGGCTATAAAGCCAAATTCCGAGAATCCTCTGAAATCAGCTACAAGCAAAATAAAGAGTGCGGAAGCCGTTGTTACCGCACTGACTAAGATGGCAATTCCTGTTTTTCTGTAGGATGCAATCACACTCTGTTCAACAGATAAGCCGGAGGATCGAATTTCAATATACCGGGCATAAAAATGGATACCATAATCAATACCCAAACCAAAAAGGATTACGAAGAGCACGGATGTCATAGTATTCAGCACTCCCAAAACTGCGTAAGTAATGCCAAACGTCCACGTGAGACTGATGAGCAACGGCAGCCCGATTATAATTATGGGAACAGGCATTCGAATGATATGCTGAAAAATTCCATGACTTCTATCCTCACCCGATCCCCTTCGATAGTTGATATATTTTTTGCCCCCGAAATAGATCATCACCAAAAGAATTACACTTGAAATCCCGAGAGAAAAACTGTTGAAGACATCATTCATGATCGATTCAAATTCAGTCAAATGGCGCTTCAAACGACCTCCAAAACGGACCTCCATCTCAGGGTGAAAGGATGCCGGTTCAAGTGAGTCAATCAGATCCTGGTACTCTTCAAACATATCTTCCAGGTATCGAATATCATTTTGCGAACCCGTTGGATAAAGAGTTAGAATAACAAGAGTACTGTCCTCATTGGTCTGGTACTCCGATGGAATCAGGTTATCGTAACTCTGCTGGAACTGATCAATCTGGCTTGAATCTTCATCGGCCGATTCCGACTCTTCATCTTCAAAATCAGCGCTAAAATCTACAAAGAACGGATTTGCTTCTTCTCGGGCTTCGTCAATTTCGGCCTGTAGAAAATCGATGATATCCTGGAGCTCCGAAGTCGTTGCCAGGTAGAGGGCATTGTCCTTCAATACACCGGTTTCTCGCCTTAATTCGGCCCTGTTAAAATAGTTAATATCTAACCGGGGATAGTATAGCTTGAGACTGCTGTCTGCCAATTGCCGGGCAAAATCAACATTAGCCTGGAAATCGGGAGATTTAATCCCCACTTTCATTTCCGTCTCTCCACCGGCAACCTCTTTCAGCTTCTCCAGGGCCTGCACGTTTGGATTGGAATCGGGAAGAAGATTAGCAAGATCCGTGTCTACTTGTAAACGAAGCGCAAAAAAAGATGCTACAACCGATAAACCGATTGTTACAGCCAATACCCAGAAGGGGTGTTGTATATTATACTTAACAAGCGGCTCAAAAAACTGAATTACTTTTTTCATAAAATATGCAAAAGATGCAAATATGAGACGGATCTATTCATAGAACAAAAAATATAATTGGCGAAGATAAGGAAATTTGTAAAGCTTATCGATGCAGCAGTTCACATTTGGATACTCAAGATGAAGATTCTTTTACTTTAGAAATATCATTTAACGCGTTTACCATTTAAAAGTATCTTTATAAAGAACCTGCGAGAGTCCGACAGGTCCTCGCAGAGTTCGACTTCATGGCAAGGGACTCTTTCAGG
>NZ_JAKLWS010000047.1 GCF_022012475.1 Rhodohalobacter sulfatireducens | reverse complement strand
AAACCCCTTCCGGCGGAGATGTTACTGCATGGCGATAGCTCAATACATTTTTTCCATCAATTCTCAGGGTTAAATCCTCACCACTGTCAGTAACTGTTACACTGGTTTGATCATCCTCAGATCCATTATCGGCCTCTTTTTTGAGAATATAGGTGCGAGATGTTCCCGGTGGTGTATTACCACTTAAGATCCAACGCAATGAGTGATCATATCCATTGGCATCCAGCTGCGATTTCACAGCCAGCTCACGTCCCTCTTTGACTTCATAGAGCTGTAGGGTTTGACCGGATTGTACGCCTATGGGAAGATTAGAAAGTGAAATACTAACAGGTGTATTCCATCGATCATGAGTACCGGCATGTACTGTAAACTCAGCAATTTCTTGAGGTTGAGCATTCAGAGACGGTAAAGTCAGCGTAATTAACAGTAAGGTAATGAGTATGTTTAAGACGTATTGTGAGTACTTTTCAAATACCATTCGCGTGTATTCTTTAAGAGATTAATAATTGAAAAAAGTTGATGTTATGATCAATATTTGAATGCTTTTCAGTTGGTTTATTTACCACTGTTGTTATGATGTATTTTGAGCATTTTTTCCATCTCTTCTACGATTTCAGTGTTTTCATCTGAAATATCTGTAGCAGGATCTGGTGCCATTGACATATTATATAACTCTGTATCCGTCCAGCTTTGATCCTCATTACTCCAGGTACTGATCAAACGATAGTCTTGACTGCGTACACTAACTGCGTTCCTCCAGAAAGTGAGTGAACCATCACGAATGAAATCCGTTTCATTATTTAATACGGGTACTAAACTGATACCATCCAGGGGATGATGAGTCTTTTGAAAAGCTGGATTTGTCAATTCTACCAGTGTTGGATAAAGGTCGATAGCTTGGACAAGAGCATTACTTTTTCGTCCCGGTTCTTTAATATCGGGTGCTCGAATAATGAGCGGACTATGTGAAGCTCGTTCAAACAACGTATGTTTACCCCACATTTCAAACTCACCTAAGTACCAGCCATGATCTGACCAAACAACGACGATAGTCTCATCAGCCATACCCTCTTGCTCCAGTGCATCGAGCACCCTACCTACTTGCCGGTCGACATACCGAACAGAAGCCATATAAGCCCTGCGTACTTTCATGCGATCCTCCGGGCCCAGCGGACGTGTTTTAGGAAAGTGCATTTCGTAACGGTAAAACTCTCCACTATTGTTCCAATACGGGGTATCTATACGGTCGGGATTGTTTGCGGGTGGTATATCCCAATGCTGTACAGCTTCCCAGTCTTTTCTTGGGGCTACAAAAGGTAGATGCGGTTTGAAAAAGCCCAAACCGAGGAAGAAGGGTTCGTCACGATTTTTGAGCTCTTTTAATTTTTCAATAGCCGTGCTAGCCATCATTCCATCGGGCAGATCATCATCCCTTTCCACGACAAATTCCATCAGGTCTTCATTATCTCTGCCATCTTCTCGATGCTTCCCGTTTGCATAGGCAAAAAAGGTACCCCAACCTCGTTCCCACTGGCCATAAGGCGTTGCAAACTCGTCCCAGGCATTCGGTAATTCAGGATGTCCATCACCGGTCCCATCGTAGTTATACGCTTTACCGTCTGGTGTATGTGATATTTTACCAATATTAACGGTGTGGTATCCACTTCTCTCAAATAACTCTGGCATCGATTGAGCCCCATCTAATAGTTGATGAACCATGGCTGATTCACCTTCATATAATGCCTGGTTGTTTGCTGATACACCGGAATTTGAGGGACTACGACCTGTGAGTAAAGCATAACGAGAAGGACCACAGGAGACTGCCTGAACATAATGTTTTTTAAACGTTACACCCTGTGATGCAAATTCATCTATATTTGGTGTATTCACATACTCTTTATCGTAAACTCCGAGTTCGGTATTCAAATCGTCTATAGCAATAAAGAGGATATTATAACGATTATGATCTTGTAAATGCCCCTCACAAGCGATGATACCTGTCCCATAAAAGAACAGAAAAATGATTTTAGAATATATATTCTGTTTTTTTTTAAGCATACAGATAGATCTGTACTTCGGATCTTCATATCATCTTTCAGTACAAACCCCTTTTAAATCATTCAAGTGAATCAATAAAAGGATCTACAATGATCCATTTATCTAGTGTATTGAGATTCTGGATTGAATTACTGGTTACTCATTTATTTAGTTAAACAATACTCGAGTTAACTAGTATAAAAGCTTCAAGTAATTTTTCAGACCTATTTCATTAAAAGGGGAAGTCGAATTAACGGATTAATTTGATGACCTCCCCATTCAATAAGAGCTTATTTTTTAATAACCAGGATTCTGTTGATAGCCCGCTTGCGTTCGAGTAATTTGATTTGCTGGAATCGGTCTTAACATGTGATAATCCTGAATATTTTGCTGTGCTTCGGTTGGATTATACATTTGTACCCTATCCACAAGTTTTCTAGTTCGCTTCAAATCCAGCCATCTTTTCTGTTCTGCATAAAGTTCTCTTGCCCTTTCATCCAGAATGAAATCAAGATCCAGTTCGCCGGCGGTTATCATCATTTCGTTTTCCATACCTGGCCATGCAGCACGAGTTCGTATGGCATTTACATATTCTACCGCTTCTTCTGGTCTACCATCTTGAAGTAATGCTTCAGCTGTCATAAGATATGTATCCGCTAATCTATAGACGATATAATCTCTTGAACCATTTGCATAGTTCGTTGAAGGTCGCTTCCAATCATTCACTTTTTTGATCATGGGAAACATATTTATGTGCCAGTACCAAGGATCATCTTCATTATCTTTATTCCAGGTCATTAAGTTTACTCCTGGAAGATTCGAGCTGAGCTCATCCACCTTTTCCTGAGTTAGGAATTGATCCGTTACCCAGATGGCAGTATCCCCAACGGCCGCTCCGGAAGGTAGACCGCCCTCATCATTATAGTACCAGACGTCCTGGAAGAATTTTTTATATCTAGAATCAACATCGAGAGGTCGGTAGTTTTCCATTGCAAACTGGGTTGGCCTGAACCGGATCCATGGTCGACCATATCCCGGATCATTTGCACGAATCAATCCGTCATTAAACACTTCGTACCATGGACGGTAATGCAAATGACTGCGATTACCATCTCCATTGAGCAATGGATCCTGTGTATACTGAACCGACCAGATTACTTCAGCATTTTGTTCATTGTCATGGTCAAATGGATCCATGACGTCATCTAAGAGAACAAAATTATAATTGTTAATGATTTCCCGAAAGAGACCGGCTGCTCTGGAGAAATCATCGGGCTGGGCAAAATCTTTGTACCCTCTGGTAAGCAATACGACTCCAAGCATATTTTTTGCCGCCGGTTCAGTTACTCTTCCAAACTCTTCCTGTTGCGTAGGGAGATTTTGAATGGCGAACTCCAGATCACTAATAATTGCTTCATAGATTACATCTTCCGGATTACGTTCAGCCTCTGTTTCTACACCTTCCGTTTCTTCGAGTGTAAGGTGAACAGCACCAAAATGTTCAACTAAAAGAAAATAATAGTGAGCTCTTAAAAAGTGTACTTCACCAAGCTTGGTATTTTTTTCTTCTTCCGGCATATCCACGTTCTGAGCTCTGCTAATCGCAGCGTTCGTCGTGTTAATTGCCTGGTAGAAGTTGCTCCAGAGACTCCAAAATGGAGATGACTCCGAATTTAACTCTGCATCGTAGTTATTCATATAATGATATCCACCATGGCCACCATTTGTTATGATATCAGTGCCCATTGCTGTTAAATTCCCACCATGTTCAGAGCCATAGTAGCTTCGTAGCGGCTGATACGATGCATCAACAGCATCGGCAAAGCCCTCGGGAGTACTATAGAACGTATCAGAGGTAACGCCTGATACAACCTCTTCTTCTAAAATATCGCAAGAGGCAAAAAATAGAATTCCCAATACTAAAACTGGTATAAAATATTTAAATCGTTTCATGATATTAGATTACTTTTTAAAAATTAATCTCTACGCCAAAGGAAAACAGTCGTCTACTCGGAGTTCTGGCATTGATCTCACCACCATTGCTGGGATCAGCTTGTTGATCTTGTATTTCTGGGTCAACACCATCTTCAAGGTGAGAGAACACGAACGGTGTTTCTGCATTTACATATATCCTTGCAGAGCGTATATCGACCCTTCCAAGTAACTTCTGTGGTAAACTGTAACCCAACTGTATATTGCGAACCTTAAGAAAATCGCCAGGCATATACCCCAGAGTTGAGCCGTTAAGTGGACTTTCTCGGGTTCCATCTGGTTTGGGACCTTTATTCGTTGGATTACTTTCAGTCCAGTAATCAATATCCAGGTTATTGTATCGCCCCTGCATCGTATTATTTGATACTTTGAAACTGTTGAAAATGGTATGACCAAAACTTCCAAACAGAAAAACCGATAGATCGAAACTCTTATATCGGAAATTGTTAATGATAGAACCTGTTAACGTCGGAATGTCCGATCCGAGGATTTTCCGGTCCTCTTCATTAATTCTTCCATCACCATTTTGATCTACAACTTTGATTTCCCCTGGTTCTCTTCCAACATCAGCTGCCTGTGCTTCTTCATTTGATTGCCAGATACCAGTTTTTTCATAGTCATACCAAACTGTGATCGGTTCTCCAATAAACCAGCCATTGCCAATATCATCTTCTCCTGTGCCGTATAGAGAAATGATCTCCTCATTGTTTGCAAATAGATTTAGATTAGTACTCCAGCTAAAATCACGATTCGAAACATTACGACTGGTGATAGAAAATTCAATTCCGCTATTCTTAGTTTCTCCAATATTTTCAAATACGGAATCAAAACCTGAAGTAATCGGAATAGCCCTTCGAAGAAGCAGATCTTTTGTATTAGTCTGATAGATCTCAAAACTACCTACAATTCTGTCATTCCAGAGACCAAAATCCAAACCCAAATTAGCAGTTGCAGAAGTTTCCCACTGTAAATTGGGGTTAGAAAGTTCACTCGGGCGGAATCCAAATCCAGCTTGATCAGTAAATGAATAAACAGTTCTGCTTAATCCCCCCCTTGTCTGATATGGGTCGATAGCGGTGTTACCCGTTACTCCATAACTAACCCGTAATTTTAACTCAGAGAATAGATCCTGCTCAGCCATAAAAGATTCATTAGAAATGCGCCACCCAATAGCAGCCGATGGGAAAAAGCCCCATTTGCTTTCATCGGCAAGTCTTGAAGACCCATCATATCGGCCAGTTACCGTAAATAGATAGCGGTCCTTCAATTGATAATTAACACGTCCCATGTATGACATCAATCCCCACTCTTCCAGATCACTACCAAAACCTTCTACGGTGGCTCCTGTATCTAGATTATGGAATTGCTGATGCTCATAGGGTAGATCAGATACTCCTAAATTTGTCCATTCAGTTCTTGATTGCTGAATACTGAAAAGACCCGTTGCTGTCAAAGAATGTATATTTCCAAAATCTTGGATGTAAGTCAGAATATTTTCCCAAGTGTAAGTGAACCTTCGTTCGTGATCTTTTTGTGAATAGGGACTCTGACCATTTCTGGATACCGTTTCACTTCCCTGGAATAACCCCCTTCTCCAATCCTGTAAATCACTTCCAAAATTTACTCGCAAATTTAAATTCTCCAGCATATTTAGGTCTGCATAAACGTTACTAAAAATGCGAGCACGCTCCCTCTCATCGATGTATGCTCCATCTTCAAGATCTGCGAGCGGGTTAAAAATCAGTGGGTCAGCTCCTGGCCTAAGATCTAAACTTCCATCTTCATTATATGGTTCAGCAAGTGGGTTAGTCGCCAATGACTCTCCATATGGATTAGAACCCCAGTTTTGTACCTGATGAGATAGTTGAGTAGAGGTACCTACCCTTAATTTTTCTGATATTGAATGATCCAGATTTAACCTTAGTGTATTCCGGTTAAAGTCTTGAGTACTTATGACACCCTTATCAAAAAAGAAATTTCCTGATATTGCAAACTGGGTATTTTCATTACCACCGTTTACACTCAATTGGTGACTGGTTTGATATCCATCTTCCAATAAAAGATCATCCCAATCAGTGGATACTCCTCTTGTAATAGCATCCTCTTCGGCAGGTGTGAGGCTACGACCAGATATTTTTTTCATTTCGGCAAACTCAGCACCAGTCATCATATCAGGGGTTCCAAGTGTTTGAGATATTCCTCCATAGCCAGAATAGGAAACCTGTGTAGGATAATCTCCACCGCGATTTGTAGTCACAAGAACAACTCCGTTTGCTCCCCTTGAGCCATAAATTGCAGTTGCAGAAGCATCTTTAAGTACCTCCATTGATTCTATGTCTTGGGGATTGATATCGTTGATATTTCCCTCAACGGGAACACCATCAACCACGAAGAGAGGATCGTTAGACGCCGTTAGAGACCTTCTCCCCCGAATACGCAATGTCATTCCTTGTCCTGGCCTGTTTCCTGAAGAAAGAGCAACTACCCCCGGTGTTCTACCTTGCAATGCCTGCCCGGCATCCGTGATAGGTACTTCACGGATCTGCTCATTTGAAATGGAAGAAACAGAACCTGTAATATCACGCCTCTGAACAGCGCCGTAACCAACAACTACCAACTCCTCACCTGCTATAGCTTGAGGGGTCAGTGCTATATCTATGACTGTGCGTCCATTTATAGGCTCCTCAACTCGTTCATAGCCAATGAATGAAAATGCAAGTGTATCATCTGCCGATGTAGCAGCAAGCGAAAACTCGCCGTTCAAATCGGTCGTCGTACCTGTTTCGGTACCTATCACTAAGATATTTACCCCTGGAAGCGCTTCCCCATTATCTGAAGAAATAACGCTGCCGGTTACATTATGTGATTGAGCCATTAAAGAATGGTTCATACCAATTACAAAAACTCCTATCAATAGATAGAAGAGACGTAATCTTATAGAACTGGTTGTATTTGTTAAATCCATATTAACAGTTCCCGTGTTATGGTTAACATTATTATTTATTTTAAATCTCAGATTACCTAATTATGTTTATAGGTGAGACTTTTTTTGCGGAACAATCGATTGCACTATTGTTAAGCTTATTCCCGAAACAAATCTAAATAGGATATTAGATCAATAGTTGTATTCGATTGCTTACGTCCATTAAGTATGCCAATGCAAACGATTGCATTCACAATCAATAACGATAAAATCAATTAAAAAAACAAAAAAATCTTTGACCTTCATTTAATATTCACTTAAACAATGATTATTTAAACCTGCCAACTTCTCGTGAAAAATTTACCTCTGATATATTAATTGACTTTTAAAAAATTTCTGAATGAGTAAAAAGAAAAAAACAACCATCTCGGATATAGCAAAAGAGTTAAATGTAACCCCTTCAACAGTATCCCGAGCTTTAGGAGACCATCCCAAAATCAGTGATTCAACCAAGGAGGCCGTTTTGGATATGGTGGAAAAATTAAACTATCAGCCCAACAATATCGCTTCTGCTCTGCGCAAAGGAAAAAGCAACATTATTGGTGTAATTGTACCTACTTCCGACCGTCAATTTTTTGCTTCAATTATAAGAGGAATCGAAGAGATTATAAGAGAGGAAGGATATCATTTGATGATCTGTCAATCAGATGACCAGTTTGATAAGGAAAAATCAGGTATAGATACACTATTAAATGTAAGGGTGGATGGCATCATTGCTTCTGTTGCAAAAGAGACAACGGATATCTCCCATTATAAAAAAATTAAGAAGCAAGGGGTTCCTCTTGTCCTCTACGATAGAGTGATCGATTCATTTGACGTGAACCATGTGGTTTCAGATGATTTTTTAGGAGCATATAATGCTGTTACTCATTTAATCGAACAGGGTTGTACTCGAATTGCACATTTTGCAGGAAAGCAACACATTAAAATCTATCAGGACAGACTTCAGGGATATATTAAAGCACTTCGCGAACATAGTATTCCAGTTGATGATGAACTTATCATCGAATCAGATTTAATTCAGGATACGTATAGCATTCTTCGTACAGGCAGAGAGTTGGGTAGTTCTCTTTTACAAATACCTGAAATGCCTGATGGAATTTTTTCATCAAGTGATTTTGCAGCTATGGGAGCGATTCAGGTATTTAAAGAAAAAAATATAAAAATTCCTGATAAGGTCGCATTGGTTGGTTACAGTAATGACTTTTCCGCATCTGTCATTGAACCGGCTTTAACTTCTCTGGATCAGCACACCATCAAAATGGGAAATTGTGCAGCTAGATTATTTCTCGAACAGATGAATAGTAAAGAGGGTACTTTTACTTCAAAAAGAAAATTGATTGTACCTGAATTAATCGTTCGAAAGTCATCCCAAAAAAAGCAAGAACCCATCAAAGCTTAATATTTATTCTCATTAAATATTCATTTCTCATATCTGCCTATCTATGCTTGAAATTATTTTATTAATGAAATAAACTTCTTTAGCAGTTCTAAAAAGCTACATTAAATGATTTGTTATCTTTGATTAAACTCGTTTAACTTTAATTCCTTTTAAACAAACCACACAAATTAATTCTGATTCACATGTATCTTCATAGAGCGGAGAAAGATTCATGTAAAAATACCAATAGAATTACCATTTCCTTTCAAACAAAATTATGACATTCTCCAGTTGTAACGAACGACTACAACTCTAAATTGAGTTATAAGACACTAAAAAAATTTTTATCACAAAGAATTATTTAGATAAACTTTCTTGATATAGGGCATTATTTATTTCAGAATTACTTTAGTCTAAACGGTAAAAATTTTTTCAAATAAAATTACAGGTTCCAATTTCAACTGAACCCATCATGAGGAGTTATACACCAACATTGAATTCTACCAAAAATTGATTCATAAATGAAGAAGATGATCATTATTGGTGCAACATCCGGGATTGGAGAATCCCTCGCCCGGCAAGCCATTAGAAAAGGCTATAAGGTTGGCGGAACCGGCCGCAGGGTTCAAAGACTGGAGCAAATGAAAGATGAGCTTGGAGAGCATTTCCACTATCGCGAAATGGATGTAGTGAAAAAAATGAAGGCCAGTTCAAAACTGCTGTCCCTGGTAGAGGAGATGGGCGGAATGGATATAATTGTATTGAATGCGGGTATTTCCAACTACCCGGCATCTTCAATTATTTCCATGGAACAGGAAATAATTGATGTGAACGTAAGTGGCTTTGTTCAACTTTTTGGGGAGGCATTTCAATATTTCAGACAACAAGGACACGGGCATATTGTAGGGGTTTCATCCATCGCCGGTTTGTTCGGTTCCTCGAGGGCAGCACCCTACAGTGCCTCGAAAGCGTTTATTTCAACTTATATGCAGGCCTACCGGCAACGGTGTAATAGTGCAGGTTACGATATCACTATTACAGATGTTAAACCCGGTTTCGTGAAAAGTGAAATGATTGAAGGCAAGAAAGGACTCTTTTGGGTTGCGGAAACAGAGAAGGCAGTCCGACAGATGCTGACCGATATCGAGAAGAAAAAATCGTACTCATACATTACCCGTCGGTGGCGGTTCGTGGCATGGCTCATTAAACTGACACCCAACTGGGTCATTGACAGACTTTAACATCTACCTACAAAAAAAGGTACAGCAACAACATGATAAATGGCAGTGTAAAAACCCAGTTGCCTCTCCAGTATGTTTGATATTCTCGTTCCATCGTTATGGGGTATTGTTCTTTCATTTCCATCATTGATTCTTCGTACGACAGAAGGTTTTTTTTGTTCCCGCAAAGCGGGTTTAAGGTTTCTGGTTTAATGTTTAAGGTTGTTTGATAGAAAAGTTTGAAGATCTGGAAATATGGCAGGAAGCACGGATTCTTTCCAAAGTAATTTTTCAAATGACTCAGAAGAAACCATTTAGGAATGATTTCAAATTGAAAAATCAGATAAAAGGATCTTCCGGATCAATCATGGATAACATAGCAGAAGGTTTTGAGCGAGGTGGAAATAGGGAATTCATTCAATTTTTGAGCATAGCCAGAGGCTCATGCGGAGAAACTCGCTCTCAACTGTATCGAGCATTTGACTACAAATATATCAAGGAGGAGGAATTGAGAGAATCACTAAAGAGATGCATAAAACTAAGCAAGAAAATTTCATCCTTCATGAACTATCTCAATAAGAGTAATTATAAGGGTTCAAAACGTCATAAACCTTAAACCACAAACTTTTAAACTTTAAACCATCTTTATCCTAACCAAGCCACCCTTCCCGATCCAAACTTCGATACTGAATCGCCTCGGCGATATGATGTGATCGAATCTCTTCGGATCGTTCGAGGTCAGCGATGGTTCGGGAGACTTTGAGAATTCGGTCATACGCGCGGGCGGAAAGTCCCAACGTGTTCATCGCTTTTTTAAGCATATTTTCACCCGCATCGTCTATGGGACAAATTTTCCGGGCCAGTTTTGTATTCATCTGGGCATTGGAGTGCACATTTTCGATGCCCATGAATCGCCGGTTTTGAATTTCGCGTGCATCCACCACACGCTCACGAATTTGTTTGGAGCTTTCTCCTTTGGCTTTGGCGGAGAGTTCATCAAAGCTCACTTTTTCTACATCGATGTGAAGGTCAATACGGTCCAACAGCGGTCCGCTGATCTTCCCTAAATATCGCTGCATCTGCATATTTGTGGCGCCGTTTGTATCGGTCGGATCGTACCAATCTCCTGTCGGTGAGGGATTCATGGACGCCACCAGCATAATCCTGCTCGGATAACTCACACTCATTCTAGCCCGAGAAATATTCACGATTCCATCCTCCAGGGGCTGACGCATCACTTCCAGCGCACTTCGTTTGAACTCCGGTAGTTCATCCAAAAAGAGAACTCCATTGTGAGCCATCGAAATCTCTCCCGGCATTGGAATGCTTCCACCACCCACCAATGCCACATCCGAAACGGTGTGGTGCGGACTTCGAAAGGGACGTTGTGTAACAAGTGATTTTCCCGGCTCAACCAAACCTGCAACAGAATGAATTTTTGTGGTTTCAAGAGCTTCATCCAGCGAAAGCGGTGGTAAAATGGTGGGAAGCCGACGGGCCATCATCGTTTTTCCTGATCCGGGCGGGCCGACCATAATAACGTTATGTAATCCGGCCGCAGCAACTTCCAGTGCCCTTTTTACATTTTCCTGTCCGCGAACATCTTCAAAATCAAGGATCTCATGCTCCCCACTCTTCTGAAACAAAGATTCAAGGTCAATATCAATAATCGGGTGTGAATTTTCATCCTCCAGCCACTCCATCACTTCGTTGATATCATTGAATGCCACAACATTTATTCCATCCACCACACCTGCTTCGGCACCGTTATCCTTCGGAACCAGTACATATTCCAAACCACGGTCCCTGGCTTCCACAACCATCGGCAGAATTCCTTTAATGGGCCGAAGTTGACCGTCCAGTGCCAACTCTCCTGCAATCAGAGATTTTTCCAGTTTATCACTTTCAATCTGCTCGGAAACGGCAAGCAGGCTTACAGCAATCGGCAAATCAAACGCACTCCCCTCTTTGGGCAGATCGGCCGGTGCCAGGTTTACGGTGATCTTTCCCCGCGGAAAATTCGCGCCGGCATTTTTCAAAGCGGCATCAATCCGGTCTTTCGATTCGCTAACGGCGCGATCGGGCAATCCTACCAAAAAGTATTTCGGTACTCCGCCGCTCATGTTCACTTCAACTTCAATTAAACGGGCATCCACGCCAATGGTAGATGCACAATAGACTCTTGAAAGCATAGTTCGTTTTGTATCTTTTTTAATGGTTATCCCGTAGTATGAACTATGAAAAGTCAATCCCTTACAAAAAAATCTAAAAGAAACGGTGAAATCATGGAAACAACGCAAAAAACCATCTTCGAAGAAATTCGCGGAACCGTTGACGAGATTATTGCACAAATCAAGAAAATTATTAAAGAAGGAAATGCACGGCGAATTCTAATCAAGAACAAAGAAGGAAAAACTCTTTTCCAGAGTCAATTGACCATCGGTGCTGCCGGCATTGCACTTTTAGCTGTTTATGCACCCCTCATTACGGCTGTTACAACAATTCTCTTGTATGCGAATGATGCCAAAGTATTCATTGAAAGGGAAATTGGTGAAGACGAGGATGAATACGAAGTGGAGGCAGAAGTGATTGAAATTAATGATGACGATGAGGAAGAGGAAAAGGAGACGAAGTCTGAATCTGAGGAAGAGGGTGAAGATTCTGAGAAAGAGTAAACATTTCAGAGCCTAACTTTCAAATTAATTGCTCAAGCGAGATTAAAGTCATCCCCCATTGTCCGCTTCGAAGGGGGACACTCCTTACATCATTTACAAGTAGTCATTCATCGGATGAGTGAACAAACCAATATCTCTATCCTAAGCAAATATACTCATCCGATGAATTAATCTATTCCATGCCCGGCTTGGCGAGCCGGGTTACGCTTATTTCAAGTGTGCCCAATCCATAGCTGGCGCAAGCGTCACGCTTGTGCCTTTTTTATAGAGAACACAAACATGATGCCTTCGCTATCGCAAATATTGAATGAATCCAGGCTCAGTGAGCCGGGTTACGTTTATTTCCAGTGCTCCTGGGCGAGGGCTTCCTCATCAATTTCGTTCTCAGCTAAATATCGTTCCGCGTCGAGTGCAGCGCGACATCCCGTTCCGGCGGCGGTTACAGCCTGGCGGTAAATGGGGTCCATCGCATCCCCACTTGCAAAAATTCCGGGTAGATCGGTCTCGGTTGACTGACCTTTCGTTTGGATATATCCAACATCATCCATTGTAAGAACACCTTTGAAGAGATCCGTATTTGGCTTGTGGCCAATCGCGATAAAAACACCGGTTACGTCATCAAGAGTGGTAACCTCTTCTGTTTTGTTGTTGTAGATTTTAACACCTTCTACAACTTTTTCCCCAAGAACTTCCTGGAGTTCAGAATCCCACATAAATTCAATTTTATCATTATTGAAGGCACGGGTCTGCATCGCTTTGGAAGCACGGAGTTCATCACGTCGGTGAATTACCGTCACTTTTGATGCAAACTTGGTTAGAAATGTAGCCTCTTCCATTGCCGTATCACCGCCGCCAACTATAATCACGTGTTGATTGCGGAAAAACGCTCCATCACAGGTTGCACAGGCGCTCACACCTTTTCCTCTCAAACGCTGCTCACTTGGCAGATCCAGCCATTTTGCCGAGGCACCGGTTGAGATGATGATCGATTTAGCATAAAGGGTTGTTTCTTCATCTACCGTAACTTTATAAGGCCGCTTATCAAATTCGATATTTGTCACATATCCATATCTGCAATCAGCTCCAAACCTTTTAGCTTGCTCCCTGAAATCTTCCATCATTTTTGGCCCCATTACCCCTTCCGGGTATCCGGGATAGTTTTCGACGTCAGTGGTTTGCATCAATTGCCCGCCGGGTTCAGGTCCCTCAAAAATAATTGGATTCAGATCAGCTCTTGCTGCATAAAGCGCAGCTGTAAGCCCTGCGGGGCCACTTCCGATGATTACTACGTCTAATGTTTTGTTTTGTATATCTTCCATTTTTAAACTCAATTTTATTTTTCTTTTTAAAGGTAAGAAAAATCATGCGTTCTTATAGTCAATAATGTCTATCAATATGATAACTTTTAGAAAAGATTACCTATAATTTTCAAAGAAACGCTTCCAATCCAGACCTTTTGTTGCAAATAAAATAAAAATCGCTAAGTTACCCGAAACCATGACAAAGGAGGACTTAAATTGATAGTTGGAGTTTGTAAAGAGACTCAGGAAAACGAAAAACGTGTAGCTTTAACTCCTGAGGGGGCAGAAAAATTGATTTCCCTCGGCCTGGAGATATTAATTGAGAAGGATGCAGGAGTTGCATCGAGCTATACAGATGAACAATATAAAGAAGCCGGTGCTTCCATTGAGTCAGACAGAAGTACCATTCTCAAAAAAAGTGAACTGTTTTTGGCCGTCCAGGCACCGGATAAAGAGACCGTCAAAAAACTCAATGAAGGAACTGTTCTGGTATCCTTCATCTGGCCGCTCCAAAACGCTGAGTATGTTGAACTGTTGAAAAAGCAGGGATTACGTGCCATGGCGATGGATACCATTCCACGAATCAGCCGGGCTCAATCGATGGATGCACTCTCTTCGATGAGCAATATTGCAGGATATAAAGCTGCATTGATGGGTGCCGATCATCTCGACAAATATATGCCAATGATGATGACTGCCGCCGGTACTATTCGCCCGGCAAAAGTTCTTGTTTTGGGTGCCGGTGTTGCGGGATTACAGGCTATTGCTACTGCCAAACGACTTGGTGCCGTGGTTGAATCTTTTGATATCCGGCCTGAGGTGAAGGAGCAGGTTGAAAGCCTTGGAGCTACATTTGTGGAAGTTCCTCTTGAGGAGGAAGAAACACAATCCAAGGGTGGTTATGCCAAGGAGCTTTCCAAAAGTAACCAGGAGCGTCAGCGGGAAGTAATTCATGAACATGTGAAAAAGTCAGATATCGTAATCACCACAGCATTGATTCCCGGTAAACCAGCCCCGCTTCTGGTAACCAGGGCAATGGTTGAAGATATGAAACCAGGATCTGTTGTGGTTGATATTGCCGCTGAACAGGGTGGTAACTGTGAGGTTACAGAGCCGGGAGAAACGATTAATCATAATGGTGTTCTTGTTGCAGGTCCGCTGAACATTCCAAGTTCACTTGCATTTCATGCGAGTAAACTTTACTCCAAGAACTTGCTCTCACTGCTCGACCTGTTGATTGAAGAAGGAAAACCGAACTTCAATTTCGAAGACGAAATCATTCTGAATGCTACAATCACGAACAACGGCGAAATTGTTTCACCATTTGTGAAAGAGAATCGTTAGGCTAACGGACAGATAAGCATCAATCAACCCCCAAAATATCTTATTAAAGGCACAAGCGAGACGCTTGCGTCAGCATATTTTAAATAATCATGACACAATATTCATAACATGGAAGACCTGATTTTTAATCTTTTTATCTTTGTTCTGGCCTCTTTTATCGGCTTTGAACTGATCTCAAAGGTACCGCCCACATTGCACACTCCCCTTATGTCCGGGGCAAATGCTATTTCGGGTATCACTCTCATTGGAGCATTGATTATATCCGGTGCAACCGGCGGTGCATTCTCACACTGGATCGGTTTTGCTGCCATTGTTTTTGCTACCATCAACGTGGTGGGTGGATTTATGGTAACCGACCGAATGCTTGAAATGTTCAAGAAAAAGGAGGATGATCAATGAGCCAGTTTCTACCTGAAGCCATTCAATCTTTCCTGCCTAACGTTATCCAGCTAATTTACCTGGTTGCCACCGGTTTCTTTATCGTTGGAATTAGACGACTGGGATCCCCGGCAACCGCACGATCCGGAAATCAGCTCGCTTCAATCGGGATGCTGATCGGTGTGGCCGTCACACTTTTTGACCAGGAGATTATCAGTTTTGAATTTATTGTAGCCGGGGTTGTTATCGGCGCGGCAATCGGTGTCTTTGCAGCCAAAAAAGTTCAAATGACGGCGATGCCGGAGATGGTAGCTGTCTTTAACGGATTTGGCGGCGGTGCCTCAGCTTTGGTTGCCTGGGGTGAACTAGCTCGGCTTAATCCCACGATGTTCGATACTCAGAGCCTCATAACAACCGGACTCAGTATCCTGATCGGTTCGATCACCTTTACCGGAAGTTTTATTGCATTTGGAAAACTGAAGGGATTCATCGGTGGTGGACGAATCGCACTGCCCGGCCAAAACATCATCAATCTCGTATTAACGGCGGTAGCTCTCTTTTTGGTCGGATGGTTTACTATTGATCCTGCTAATCAAGTCATATTCTGGTCGCTCTTCGGATTAGCCCTTTTGATCGGGGTACTAACCGTACTTCCAATTGGCGGTGCAGATATGCCCGTGGTGATCTCGCTGTTGAACTCTTACTCGGGGATTGCGGCTTCAATGGCCGGTTTTGTTCTCGGAAACAACTTATTGATCATTAGTGGTGCACTTGTTGGGGCGGCCGGTTTGATCCTCACCAATATCATGTGTAAAGCAATGAACCGGACACTAACAAATGTACTTTTCGGTGCATTTGGGGGTGGAGAAGAGGGTCCTTCTGCAATCGGTGATTCAGACAAAACCGTGCAGCAAACGTTTGCAGACGACGTCGCTATTCAGTGTGCCTATGCTAAAAAAGTAGTCATTGCACCGGGTTACGGATTAGCAGTAGCCCAGGCTCAGCACGTACTGAAAGAGGTTGCGAATTTGCTTGAAAACAAAGGTGTAGAAATAAAATATGCCATCCATCCCGTTGCAGGACGAATGCCGGGACACATGAATGTATTATTGGCTGAAGCAGATGTTCCGTACGATCAGCTTTACGATATGGAGGAGATCAATCCGGAATTTGCTTCTACGGACGTTGTTCTGATAATCGGAGCAAATGATGTAGTAAATCCGGCTGCAAAAACATCACCCGGTAGTCCTATTTACGGTATGCCCATTTTAGATGTGGATGATGCCGACCGCACCATTATCTTCAAGAGAAGTTTAAGCCCCGGTTATGCCGGAATAGATAATGCACTTTTTTACAGTGATAAAAACCAGATGTTCTTCGGGGATGCAAAGAAATCTCTGCAAGAACTGGCTACTGCTATAAAAGAATTAGATTAAACAACCTTCAAGTGTACAGCTGAGCGAAGTTCCTTTCCCAAAGGTATCGCCTTGCGGGAAGAATTGTGGGTACACGGGTCGTTCACAATAATCGGTTAGCCTCCAAACCAGCCACTCTTGGAGGTCCTGCGGACTTCAAGGTGGCTCGATCGGAAGAATCTCCAAGGTTCTGTTGATAAAAATTATAACGAGAATACGGAAGTAACTCTTCAACAAGAAACCTTGGAGGTTTTAACTCTCAGGCCTTATTCAACCGGTAAAATTCGACTAATTGATCCGTTCGATTCATTACTGAAGTAGATGTAACCGTCGGGTGCTTGCTCTACATCGCGTATTCGGCCGATCCCTTCAAGAATTCGTTCTTCTTTCACAAATTCCTCTCCATCTACAACAATCCTGGAGATCAATTGAAATGCCAATGCTCCATTCAGGATATCTCCTTTCCATCCGGGGTAATTATCACTTGTTACAAACGCCATTCCGGAGGGTGCAATCGAAGGATCCCAATACCAAATCGGCTGTTCCATCCCAGCTCTTGCAGTGTCATCCGTAAATGATGTTCCATTGTAGTTAATACCATAGGAGATTTCCGGCCAGCCGAAATTTATGCCGCCCTCTTTGTGTACATTAATTTCATCACCACCGCGCGGCCCATGTTCGTTGGTCCAGATAATGCCTGTTTCAGGGTGAAGATCCATTCCCTGCGGATTACGTACGCCATAAGTATACGCAGCATCAATCCCTTCGCTGCCAACAAAAGGATTGTCTTCGGGTACAGTTCCGTCATCATGCAAACGGTAAATTTTTCCGCCGTCCCGGTTTATATCCTGTGGGTTTACATCGCGATTGCCCCTGTCTCCGATGCTAAAAAACATATAACCCTGGTTGTCGAATTTAATTCGGCTGCCAAAGTGTTGACCTCTGTCGGTAGAGGGAGTTGCCGAGTACAACTCTTCAAGATCAATTAATGAATGAGATTCTTCATCGTAACGAGCACGCACAATCGCAGTGTTTGCTCCACCATCTCCGGGTTTAGAATAGCTGAAATAGAGCCAGCCGTTTTCGTCGTATTGAGGATGCGGTTCCACATCAAGCAAGCCACCCTGACCTTCAGCCCACACTTCTGGAACGCCTCCAATCGGATCGTCGACTAATTCACCATTTCTTACGAGGTGCATGTCACCATCACGTTCGGTAAAAATCATATTTCCATTCGGCAAAAATGCCATTCCCCAAACTACTTCAACTCCCTCAACAACATTTTGTACGTGGAAGTCGAACTCTTCGGATTCATAGATTTCATCAATCGTATCCGGTAGTTGGAAGTAATAATCGGAGGCATAACTTAATTCAACTTCTCCGTTTTCAACCTGTTTGGAAGTGCTGGAATCACTTGAACAGGCAGTAAACTGAAAAATTAAAAATAAAACCACCATTAAAATTTTAAAGGCTCCTTCAATTGTTTTCATAGTCAGGAATTCATTAATTGTCATTCTAATTGATTTGGCATAAAATGCCTTTGGATTTAATAATCAAACAAAGAAGTTAAACATATCATCTGTAAAAAGATGCAAAGTAATTTTTCGTTTCAGACATTCATTTGGGGATTCATTTTATTGATAACTATAAGTCATTCCTCCTATTCCCAGAATTACAATACTCATCAAGATCTTCGAACAGACCTGCTGATTGCGGGAGGTGGTGCGAGCGGAGTTTCAGCTGCTATACAGGCTGCCCGCTCAGATTTGGATGTAATTATTGTCGAACCAACACCCTGGCTTGGCGGTATGTTAACAGCGGCCGGGGTTAGTGCTACAGATGGCAATCATAATTTACCCTCCGGCATCTGGGGGGAATTTCGGCTGGAGCTCCGGGATTACTACGGCGGTCCGGAAGCACTTTCTACCGGGTGGGTCAGTAATACTCATTTTGAACCCCATGTAGGAAATGAAATTTTAAACAAAATGGTGGATCAATATCCCAATATTCGCCGTTTTCACGGGTATTCAGTTCAAAAAGTATTTTTAAAAAAAAATCGTGTTACGGGAGCTGCTTTCGTTAGTGATAGCGGAAAGATCTTAAACATTGAAGCTACAATAAGTATTGATGCAACTGAGTATGGAGATTTGATGGCCATGTCCGGAGCTGACTATTTTATCGGTTTAGATCCGAGAGACCGGACAGGGGAAGAGATTGCACCAACTTATGGTAATTCCATGATACAGGACCTTACCTACACAGCTATTTTGAAAGATTACGGGGCTGGCGCGGATATGACGATCTCAAGACCCCCTAATTATCAACCCTCTATTTTTGAGAACGCCTGTAAAGAAGTGAGTGAAAACCCAGATGAGTTTGAGGGCGTAGATTGTGAAACAATGCTCGATTATGCCAAACTTCCGAACGACAAATACCTCATCAACTGGCCGAATAACGGAAATGATTACTATCTGAATATGATTGAAAACACCCCGGCCGAACGAGAAATTCTATTGGAGGAGGCCAAAAACCGAACCCGCCAATTCATCTATTTCATACAAACGGAGATTGGTTTTAAAAATTTAGGGATCGCTGATGATGAGTTCGATACTGAAGATCACTTTCCCCACATCGCCTACCACAGAGAATCGCGACGGCTAAATGGATTGACCATGCTGACGATGAATGAGCTGATCGATCCATATGAAGCAGAAACAGGATTATACAAAACAGCAATTGGTGTAGGAGATTATCCACTTGACCATCATCGCCGGCTAAATCCCTCACCAACTGAAAGCCTTCTTGAAGAAGGTGATCGCGAACCCTTTGAATTTGAAACACACTTTGGTGCATTTCCACCTATCCCATCATTCTCCGTACCGCTCGGCAGTTTGATACCCAAGGAAGTTGATGGATTGATCGTTGCAGAGAAGAGTATCTCCGTTAGCAGTATCGCAAATGGGTCGAGTCGATTGCAGCCTGTTGTGATGACGATTGGCCAGGCTGCCGGAGCTGCCGCCGCTTTGAGTGTGAAACAGGAAATTCAGCCGAGAGATCTGTCTGTAAGGGGTGTTCAACAACAGCTGTTAGATTCGGGCGCTTGGTTACTGCCGTTTATGGACACAACTCCCGGTGACCGGCATTTTGAACCTTTACAACGACTTGGCGTGAGTGGCGTATTAAAGGGCGAAGGAATCCCATATGCATGGGCCAATCAAACCAAAATTTATCCTGATAGCATGATGACGATCTCTCAAGTTGAGGAGGCTTTGAGTATCGCAAGTGACGGAAGTCAAGAGATTGATTTAGAATCCACTGAAGATGAGGTTGCAACAAGAGATGAAGTCGTACTCACTGTATGGAGATTGGCCGGTTCCCCTGAACCAACGGATGAAATTGATTTCAATGATATTTCACCCGATGACCGCTCGTACAAAGCTTGGCAATATGCTATGCAAGAGGGATGGACGAGTGATTGGATCGAAAGCATGCAACTTGACCCGGAGAAAATCATACAGAGAAAAGAGTTTGCGGCCCTGGTTGACAAAGCATTGAATCCTTTTGAAAACATTCCGGTCTCAATTGTACCGGAAGAATACCCGGAAAAGCGGTAATTATCGTTCAGATTTATCGACCGTTTTTTCCTCCTGCTTGGTGGCTTTTTGAAGTGAAAAGGAAAAAGTACTCCCTTTTTTAGGTGCACTGGATACCCAAATCGCCTCATCATGTTTGTCGATAAACTCTTTGCACAACATCAAGCCCATGCCAATTCCCTTCTCTCCCTGTGTGCCCACTTTTTGTTGAATTTTTTCTGATGAAAAGAGTTTGTCCTGCTCCTCTTTTGAAATCCCCACACCTGAATCTTCAACAGAGATGACTACCTTTTCATCTTTTTCCTCAAGAGATATTTCCACAATGGAATCTCTACCTGAAAATTTTATGGCATTTGAAATCAAATTCCTAATAACAGACAAAATCATATTTCTGTCTGCCCACACATAATGGGCTTCATCAATTAAATTCCGTACAAATATATTCTTAAAGGTTGATTGAGCATCGGTCATGGATATCGCTTCATCCACTAAATCCGTGATGTCAATCGTTTCAAATTTTGTCACCAATCCACCCTCCTTTGAGCTTGACCACTGAAGCAGATTCTCCAATAACGCCAGGGTGTTTCGCCCGGAATCCAACAGCATGTTCATCATCTCTACCTGCTCTTGTTCTCCCTTTTGCTCAAACTCATTTTTAATCAACTCTATGTATCCCAGAATTGCAGAAAATGGGTTCCTTAGGTCGTGTGCAAGAATCGATTGCAGCTTATTTTTTTCTTCGATGTGTTTTTTAAGCTCCTCGTTCGATACTCTTAACTCATCTGTCCTCTCATCAACTTTTTGCTCAAGCTGGCGGTTGTATTTTTGGATACTTCTCAAACGATACCGAAATGCAGCGACTATGAGAATACCTGAAAGAACCAAGATGCCAAGATAAAACCAAACGCTTTGCCAAAATGGTGGTTCTACGCTGAATGAAATGGTTGCGGCCTGCGTGCTCCAAACGTTGTCGTTATTTGATGCTCTGACTTTAAACGAATAGTCGCCTGCAGGAATTCTTGAATAAACCGCTTCACCATTGTTTTCGGCACTCAACCAGTCCTCATCAAAACCTTCCAACATGTACTCATAGCGATTGTATTCCGGGTTTTTGAAACTTAAACCTGCAAACCGGAAAATAACACGCTGGGCGCTGTAGGGTATTGATTCTAACTGCGACGGCTGATAACTCTCTCCATCAATTTCAATCTGTTCAATGTAAGTATTGGGTGGTTCCTCATTTCGCTCCATCCGGCGTGTATTAATAACATTTACTCCCTGGACTGTTGGTATGAGCAGTTCCCCATTCTCTGTCAACTGGCTGGATGGCAGGAAGCCACCATTTGTTTCTCGAATTGTCATACCTTCGCTTACTCCAATTCGAGAAACTTGTAGTTGATCAACATCTTCGTTCAAGTAACGATCAAGCTGGTCTTGGTTAATAAAGAAAACGCCAAGATTTCCTCCCAGCCAAAGATCTCCATCTTCGTCGAAGGAAAGCTGAGAGATTGTATTATCAAATAATCCATCTTCGGTTGAAATTACCTCAGGCTCCTCACCCGGCTCGTAAACAATCAAACCTGAGCCGTAACTTCCAAACCATAATCGGCCGGAATTATCTTGTGCTATCGTTCGAAAACTGGATAATCCGAGTGCAGATATTGATTCAATTCTATCTATTTCATCTCCCTGCAATCTGCCGACTCCCTCATCGGTAGCCACAAAGATATCACCATTTTGGCTTTCAAAAATCATCCGAACGGCTGCAAGGGTTTCTCCTTCGCTGTTGGTTATAGGAATTGTTTCATTGTTTGATGATTTGAATAGTCCATTTGAATATGTTCCAAACCAAATAGACCCGTTACTGTCTTCAAAAATGGAGAGAAAGACTGATACATCTTCAAATATTGGTGGGTTATAACGTTCAAACCTGTCACTTCCCGGTTCACTAAAATAAACACCACCGCTCCAAGTACCGGTCCATATGTTACCATTGGACTCCTCCATTAAAGACCACACGCATTCATTGCCTAACCCATTTTCTGAACCAAACCGTTGTACATCGTTTCCATCGAATTTATAAATACCATCGCAATTGGCACCGACGTAAACAGTTCCATCACTGCTCTTCAAAATTCCGGTTATTCCCTGGTCATCCAATTCATCAAAATCACTCCCGAGGTAAACGGGAGTTGAAACAAATTTATTTATTCCATTTGCCATCGATGCAGCCCATAGTGATCCCTCGTGATCAATCATCAGGTCTATCACATTCGTACGATTGTAATAGGTGAATTTCAATTCAGATAACCGAGTGCTGAAAATACCATCCCTGCCATATACTAACAGTTCATCATTATGGGGTAGAAAACCATGCAAAGCAGCCTGATTAACATCATCCCGTGAAAACAGCAATTCGGCCCGTTCGTTATATCGAAACAAACCGGCTTCCGTCATCAGGTACAGTTCATTGTTAATGAAATGCAGATCCATGAACTGTGTAACATTATCGATCTGTATCAGAGAATCATTCTGAAAGTAAACAACATTGTTCCTTAATTCCGCTATTGTCAATAAATCATCAAAATTATCCGGGTTCATTTGAATAATTTCATCGGTATATACAACATAAATTGATTCATGGTTGATCAACAGGCGATTTACATATTTACCCGGGAGCTTCTCGAGGTCTATTACCTCTCCATCTTGAATTGTAAATACACCACTACTTGTACCTATCCATGGCGTGTTATCTGAAGTAAAATTAAACGACGTAGTCTTAATATTCTTAGTGGATACCTGTCGGTCTAATGAATAGGTATGAACAGAATCGGAATCCATATCTATCTTGATAAATCCATCCTGCTCTAACCCTGCCCAAATATTTCCCTCAAGATCTTCACTTACCGCGGTAAAACGGTTGGATTCGAGGCTACTGATACTGCTTGAATTATAAGTTTTAAACTCTAAACCGTTATACCGAACAAGTCCATTATAGGTAGCCGCCCAAATATAACCCTTACTATCTTGATACATTCCATTTGTACCATTCGCAGGGAGTCCATTTTCTGTGGTAAATTCTCTCTCTACTACATATTGATTCTCTGTAATGTTGCCCATATCACTAGCCTGAGAAAAAGCAACGAATGGCAGTAACAGTAATCCTGTAATTATAGATAATAAATTAGCCCTCTTTTGAGTACATGTAACCATATCAACAGATTGAGATGGATTTTACTAACTTTACAAAAAAATCGAGCCAAATTATAGAATTTTATATTTTAAACCACCTCAATAGATCGGATCGATGACATATCCGTCAAACTTGCAACATCAATTTGATTTATTATTCAATCCAGTCTGTAAGTGCCGCTCAGGTTAAACGGGAGAGTTTCAAACCCGGAAAATCCCCTGATATCGGCTGAGACTTTTGCCGAACCATTCAATTGATATTGAAATTCTTTCTCACCCTTTAACATATCAATCAATACAGATCCCATTTGAGAAGAGTTCAGCCGAATGGGTATGGTAATCAATTCACTCTGTGAACCATCCAGGTTTAAATCTCTGTCCAGAGTTGTATTAAGCCATTCATTTCCATTCACTTCGAGGTTGTAGAAGGCATCTGCAAATGATATACCGAATGAGTTGGGGTTCTGTACTCTTATTGATGCTACCATCTCGGCACCCGAAAATGAGAGTTCTTTTACATTAAAATTGTCGAGTTCTATTCGAGGAGGTTTTGGAATTGGGAGCTCGCCCTCTGCACTAACAGGAACTCGTTGTCTGCCAATCCCAGCAATATCAAACTGTACCTCACTGGATATTCGGTAGGCGATTGAATCCCTCCTCGCAACTGAACCGATGGTATCAAAGACCTCTGAAAAAGTAAGTGAGACCGGGACCTGTACGATGCTCTTTGACTGCCCTGCAATTCTTAGGTTTTCGGTTTGAATGCCGGTTACAAACTCTTCTCCATTGATGAAAAACTCATAGCGGTACTGATCGGCCGATACGCCAAAGCTATTGGGGTTGTCCACCTCAAAATCAAAAAGCAGAGTCACATCACTGAAGGATATATCATCAACGGACATCTTACTATAACGAACAGATGGCTTCTGAATGTTCGATAGATCCCTTAGGGTGTTGCAGCTGGAAAGGGTTATTAAGACGATGCTAAACAGAATAATTTTTTTCATAGAACCTTTAACTCAATGAATGATAAAATGTTGCTGTTAAATGACTCTTCAAGATAACGTTAATGTAGAAGTAAGAATTTACAATTCTCTAATATTGTTATAATTTCCGGTTTCATTATCTTCATATATTAGAAAATTTTAACAATTTGGCTTTTTTGTGCTCTCATTT
The DNA here is from genome assembly GCF_022012475.1 of Rhodohalobacter sulfatireducens. Classification (GTDB taxonomy): domain Bacteria; phylum Bacteroidota; class Rhodothermia; order Balneolales; family Balneolaceae; genus Rhodohalobacter; species Rhodohalobacter sulfatireducens. Next base: position 3,063 of record NZ_JAKLWS010000047.1, on the reverse strand, counting down.
CTGGATCTTTTGATTCTTATCGCCTTCGCATCTGATCGATTCGATGATGAATCAGAATTGTATAAAGCAATTAAACATGGGGATGACAATGCTTTCAAAAAGTTCTTCGATGCACATTATGATGCTTTATTTGTCTTTCTTCGTAACAGAAATATTAGCAGGGAAGTAGCAGAAGACTTAATTCAGAAAGCATTCCTTTACATTTGGGAACACCGGAAAAGAATCAAACCGGATCTGTCTCTGAAAGCCTATCTCTATCGCATCGCTTATACAAGGATGCTGAACTATTTAGAGCAGGAGCCAAATCACACTACTCTTGAAAAACATGTAAATGGCACAAAGAAAACACCACTCGATACTATTGAATACAAGGATTTACGCACAGCTTTTGAGAAAGCTGTTTCTGATTTACCGGAAAGACGCCGGGCAGTTTTTGAAAGTTGCTTTATCGAAGATCTGACATACAAAGAAACAGCTGAGCAGCTTTCAATTAGTGTAAAAACTGTGGAAAACCATATGGCACTGGCTTTTAAAGACTTAAGAAAAGAATTAGAAATTTTTAATAAAATATAAAAAATTATTAGGGGTACCCCGTCAGGTCTGCTGTATAAATGGTAAATAAATCATCTAAAAATTAAGGAAAATGAAACAGACAGACATGCTCAAAAAATTTTGGTTCATCATTCTTACTCTTTTTGCAGTTCTTTTTTACAGTTGCGATATCAGCGATTCTAATAAATCTGACGTAACTGAAGAGTTAAGTCAAGAAGAACTTGAAGTTGCCGGACAAATAATTGCCGAATCTCTTTCAGATGAAAAAGATGGAATCTTTGCCAGCCTGAACGATGCATTCTCTCTTCCATCAAGCAGTAATTTAACCGGAAGTTCAGTTGAGAAGGGAAAATATGCCTCCGTGGTGTTTAATGCGGCCATGGCTGAAAATTACAAAAACACTACGAATAACTACTCTTACGAATATGATCCTGAAAGCGGCATCCATTTTGTTGATTTTAACCGGTCAGTTAATGAGCAAGATCTTTCGAAAGAAACAACTGCCCAGCTTGAGTATATATATTACGATATTGACGGGAACTACATCTACTCTCCCCGTTTAGACAGCGATCTGATCGAAACCATTGAATATAATGGAACACGATCCGGTTCTATTGAAACACCGGACAAAACCTCCTCCTACGAAAGAAATGATGAATTTCTGATAAGTGGACTTACTTCCGGAGGGGCTATCGTCATAGAAACCGGCTTGCACGAGGGCAGCGGACAGTTTAAAGTGACCCGGGATAACGGAGATACTATTGAAAGAAATTACACACTTACCGTTGAATTTTTGGACGTCCAGATAAATTCCCAAACCATGTCAGATGGTTCATTACAGAAAAGTGTCGAGGGAGCACTTGCCTATGAAATGATGATCAACAAGACCCAAAATGGCGATGAGAGCATGAAAACCGTGAACGGAACCATTGAATTTAACGGAGACGGTACAGCTCTTCTTCGATTCCAAAACATTCTCGATGATTTTAAAGTAACGCTTGAACAGGGTAACCTGATCGCAGACAATGAATTTGAAGGGTACGTCAATTCGGTAGATACTGAAGCCGATCCACAGCAATTTACACTTTCAGATGGAAACAGTTACCTCTTTGGAACAGATACTGAAATTGACCCTGAAGGAGACATTTCAACCCTTGGCGGAGTTCAGAGTATATTGAATGCGGGAATTCGCGTTGAAGCCGAAGGAACCTTTTCTGAAAATACCGACGGAGCTTTTATTATCCAGACTGTAAAATTTGAATATGAAGACGACGATCTGGAGTTTGAGGGAATTGTTGCATCCGCTGATGGAGATGAAACCACATTTACACTTGCAGGGGAAGACGGCGAGACTCTCAATATCACAGAAGAAACCAGTTTTGATGAAGAGGGAGATCTTACATCGTTCGAGGGGCTTTTATGGGCACTCGACAACGACTACTCAGTTGAAACCGAGGGTGAATTCATGCCCGGAGAAGAGGGTGCTAAAGATGTAACAGAGGTTAAATTTGAGTACGAGGATGAAGATTTTGAGTTTGAAGATGACGTTGCTTCCGTTGATAGTGATGCTGGTACTTTTACTCTCGAAAATGGCGAAACTTATATTATTGACGAAAACACCAACTTCCATGAGCGCAGTGATTTAAACACGCTTGAGGAGGTTGCTAATGCTCTATCATCGGGTGGGGAAGTTGAAGCAGAAGGTGAATACTCACCACAACCTGACGAGTCACGAACTGCGGTTACTGTGAAATTTGAAACCGATGCTGATGACGATGGTGAAGATAATGGCAACGATGATGAGGAACGTGATGAAAAAGATTTTAGTGGAGAAGTAGAGTCAGCTGATGCTTCCTCTGAGTCATTTACACTGCGTAGCACTATGGTGATCCAAACAAACGAAGAAACGGAGTTTGGAGACGATATACAGTCCATTGGAAACCTGGTTGGTGCAATTCAGCGGGGTGATGAGATCACTGTTGAAGGTGAGTATTATAAAGATTCAGAAGGCAATAATATTGCATTGGAACTCGATTTTGAGGTCAACCGGAGAAATGGAGATGATGAGGATGAAGAAGGCCAAACTAAATTTGTATTTGAAGGTCCGGTAAGTTCTGCTGATGCCTCCTCCAAGACATTTCGGGTGAATGAGATTACCTTCTACATTACCAATGAAACTGAACTTGAGGGCGATCTAAACTCACTTGGCAATTTAGTGGGTGCCCTCCAGCGAGGGGATGACGTTGAAGCCGAGGGTGAGTATTTCACGGATGAAGACGATCGAAACATCGTTACTGAAGTTGAATTTGAAGCCGAAGGACGTGATGACGACGAAGATGGAGACGACGACGGCGATGATGATGGTGACGATGATGAGGACCGCGATGAACTCGAGTTTGACGGGTCAATTACATCGGCAACAAGCTCCACGTTTATGATCAATGGCCTGACATTTACCGTAAACGATGATACCGACATTGAAGGTGACGATGGTGTGAATACTCTCGATGA
>NZ_JAKLWS010000046.1 GCF_022012475.1 Rhodohalobacter sulfatireducens | reverse complement strand
GACCAGATGATCCGCACAAGGTTGGTTAACAATGGCTTCGTGCTGACCAGGTTGGTCTTCGGAGTCAACTAAATAGAAACGGGCTGGCAGCACAACCGCCAAACCGTTAATGACACTTTAAACCTGAATTATTCTGAAACCTAAATTCATTTATCTTTTCTTATATTGGGGTTATACTCAAAACCAGACAGTATGAATAACCTCGAACACATCAAATCACAGATTAAACCGATTCTGAAAAAGTACGGTATTAAAAAGCCGGAATCTTCGGGTCTTCTGCACGAGGTGATTCTGTGGTGAACGATCTGGACCTGCTTGTCAAAATCGATAAAAAGATGAGCTTGCTGGAGTTCATCGGGATTCAACAGGAACTGGAAGACAAATTAGGTATGAAAGTTGATCTTGTAGAATATGAAGCCCTTAAGCCAGCATTGAAGGAAGATATCCTAAGGGATGAAGAACCTGTGTTATGAGCAAAAGAAAGCCAGATGTCTATCTTCAGGATATTTTAGAGAGCATTGAACATATCCAAAGATTTCTTGATGGTGTTTCTGAAGATGAATTTTATAATAATGTAGAGAAACAGGACGCTGTACTTAGGAGATTGGAAATTATGGGGAAGCCGTAAAGCACTTTCCTGAAAAAATTAGAGAAGATCATTCTGATATCCCCTGGCGCCAAATTGCCGGGATGAGGGATATCATTATTCATGAATATTTCGGTGTCACACTCAATATGGTTTGGATTGTAGCAACTGATGATATTTTGGATCTCAAAGCGAAAGTCGTAGAGATCGTCGATTCAATCTAATAAGGAGTTCGGCCATTAACCAGCGGTTCGTAGCTGACCGGTTCAGTTTTGTAGCCTTACTCCGAAATATGTCGTCCGGCAGCACAACCGCCAAACCGTTAGGTGTACAACATCAACCACTGTAAATCTGTAGAGGCAGCTGAGTTGCTATCTGGTCGAAGTCTTTATCATTGTGTAGCAACTCCACTTCGTGTTCGATGCACCAACTTCCAATGAGCATATCTACAGTTTTGCGAATTGTTACTCCTTTTGATCGAAGAAAACGAAAACTAGATGCTGCTTTTATGGCCAGTGATTTTCCTCCAAGATGAACACAGTCTAATGGCTCAAGGGCTTGTTTAGCTAATTGAAACTCTTTGTCACTATCGAAACCTTGTAGAATTTCGGTAAGAATAATGTCTCCCAAGAGAACTGACTGTTCAGAAAGGATTCGGTCAAGGTTTTCGGTTTGCTTGTTTTCTACGCCGTTGAAATAATCAATCCATACACTGGTATCTACTAAAATCACTTCTCGTCGGTCCTCATATCCTCTAAATCACCTTTCCAGTGCAATTTACCACGCAGTTCTTTGATATTTTCTTGCTTTTTTCGCTGTACTAACAATTTCAAGCCCTCTTCCACAGCATCTTTTTTCGTTTTTAATCCACTCAGCTTTAAAGCTTCATGCATCAAGTCGTCATCGATCACTACATTCGTTCGCATACAGGTACCGATTAAGTTAATGTGTATATTTTACTAATCTATACACACAACTGCTAATTTCCTAACTTTATTGTACACCTAACAAGGTGCTTCAACGGGAAGCGCCTCACCGGGACCTACTCGTTTTTATTATGCTGGCGACAACTCATAACCTGGAAATTGTATCAACGCTATTTTGCGCGCCCGCTGTCCTCTGGGGCGTTATAGGGTTACCGTGAATGCACTCTTTTATTCATAACATAAGCTGAGGTTTTACCTCTCATAGGACATATCATTTCAGCATTTTTTCCTCAATATTAGATACAAGACAAAAATCACGTCAAAAAGAATACAATAATCTGCAATTAGAATACAGAATTGGTTTAGGCATCATTTAATTTTCTACTTCTTTTAAAGTAATTAAAACGAATTAAATGGATATTGTATCAAGAATATATTTAGTCATTTTAGTAGCTTGGTCTGCAGTAATGCTTGTTTGGGGTCTTGCCGGTTTTTATGAATATTTTACCGGCACAACACCCATCATAAAACTTCAAAACAGTGCTTATCCAGGCGGACTTCAGTTTGTACACTGGTTTTTGATTAGTCTGACCGGTGGTACATTTTTAATTGGTTATTTAACGCACTGGAGTTGGACTCCATTTGCCATGATACTCTTATTTTCAAATTTAACCGTAATGTGTACCATCCAAACGTTTGATTTTATGTCAGACCAATGGAGTTTAAATGCATACATTGGGGAATTGATATTTTACCTGGCTACTTCTCTATTCCTTATCTACTCTACTGTTTCAAAATCACATTTCTCGCCATAAATGAAACAAGAGATTATACAGATTGCAAGTATTCACGAAATCCATCAATTTTTAGGCCTGGGAAAACCTAAACATCCATTAATCTCTGTATTCAAATTTGGGCAAGAGCAGAGTCATTCGATCAATGAAAACTTTAAATATTCTTTGGGTTTATATCAGATCAGTATTAAGGGGAACTGTCCTTATACGATTTCAAAATACGGTAGAAATTCCTACGATTTTCAGGAATGTTCTATGGTATTTACATCACCAAATCAGGTTTTAGAAGTTAACAATGCCTACAAAATAGAAGATGATGATTGTTGGACTTTGGTATTTCATCCGGATTTAATCAGGAAATCGGAACTTGGGAAGCAAATTGATGATTTTTCCTTTTTCAATTATGCGTCAAATGAAGCCTTACATTTATCTGGCGAGGAACGAAAGACAATTACAGATATTTCACAAAAAATTATAAAAGAGTATAGTCAAAATTTAGACAGGCACAGTCAAACACTCATCATATCAAATCTTCAATTGTTATTAAATTACTGTGTCCGTTTTTACGATCGACAATTTTATACCCGTACAAATCTGAACAAAGATGTAGTAAGCGAATTTGAAGAAGTGTTAAAAGCCTATTACAAATCGGATAAACAAGTAGAATCAGGCATCCCATCTGTTCAAGTTTGTGCCAGAAAGATGAATATATCACCAAGATATTTAAGTAATTTATTGAGAAAAGAAACAGGTAAAAACACACAAGAGCACATTCATCACTTCATCATTGAAAAAGCAAAAACATTGCTTTTGGGCTCTTCAAAGAGATCAAGTGAAATCGCCTATGATTTAGGCTTCGAATATCCACAGTATTTCAGTAAGCTTTTTAAAAAATGCACCTCAATGAGTCCAATTGAATACAGGCAGAATTTTAACTAAATAAGCCCAGTGCCTAACAATGTAAAACGATAGCGTTTTAAGTATAACCATGAGTCGTTTTTTATATAATTGAGGCATATTGAAGACTTAAAAGTTATTGTTTAAAAACCAAAAAACGATCCCTTGTCTTAACATAGCACACAAAAGTGCCGCTGTTTTAGTGGATGTTTCTGAATATCAGCGCATGATTGACAAAATCGATTTGACGCAGGAGTTAATTGAAGCAGAGCGACAAATAGCGCGTGGAGAAGTTCTTTAAATAAAGAAGCAAAAAAGAAAACTTTGGTCCGAGTAAGTCGGACAAGTTATCTTCCTGAAGCATGGTGGATTTCGTATAGTTTTTACTCAGCGGAACTCAGCGATTCATCTGCGAAAATCTGCAAGAAACCAACAAACCGGATAAATTTAATCCCATCTTTTCTTAAGTTCATGACTAAATCTTCGAATCATTCATGAACCAACTCCTCCTATGAAACGATTTTTACTTTTCTTTTGCTCTCTCCTGTTCACACTCTCCGCACACGCACAGGAATTTCCCGATGACCCACAAATGTATTCTATCATCGATTCCGTAATTGCTGAGCGGATTGAAGCTGATATCCGAACATTAGCCGGATTCGGGACTCGGCATACGATGTCAGACACCACATCAGACACACGTGGAATCGGTGCGGCCCGGCGGTGGATTAAAGAGGAATTTGAGGCGATCAGTACCGATTGCAACGGCTGCCTGGAAGTCTATGAACATCGGACTTTTGTTGAGGGCGATACAACCAGCCGAATTGATGAGGATACGTGGGTTGTCAATGAGTACGCCATTTTAAGAGGTACCGCGCATCCCAACCGATATGTAATCATGAGTGGCGATATCGATAGTCGGGCGTCGGATGTGATGGATGAAACGATTGACGCGCCGGGAGCTAACGATAATGCCTCAGGAATGGCCGGAACCATTGAAGCGGCAAGAGTTTTATCGCAGTATGAATTTGGAAGCAGCATTATATTCGCGGGTTTATCCGGAGAAGAACAAGGCCTGTACGGCGGTGAATTCCTGGCGGAAAAAGCCGCTGAAGAAGATTGGGAGATCATAGGAGTTCTGAACAACGACATGATCGGTAATATTGAAGGTGTGGACGGTGTGATTGACAACCGCACTTTTCGAATTTTTTCAGAGCCTTATTCTGCCAGGGCAACAGAAAGGGAGCTACAGTTAAAACGATTTTACGGGGGTGAAAATGATGGCATTTCGCGTCAGCTTGCACGGTACATTTATGAATCGACAAAAGCCTACATGCCCGAAATGAATCCCATGCTGATCTATCGACTGGATCGATTTGGGCGCGGAGGGCATCATCGGCCGTTCAATGAAGCCGGGTTTGCGGGCGTGCGAATTATGGAAGCCCACGAAGATTACACCGAACAGCACCAGGATATCCGAACAGAAAACGGCATTGACTATGGCGATGTAATCGAAGAAGTTAATTTCGATTATGCCAAGAAACTGACGGCCGTAAACGCGGTTGCACTGGCATCTTTGGCGAAAGCACCACCGGCTCCTAAGAATGTAGAAATTGGGGGTATCGTTGAACCGGCAGCGACTCTTCGATGGGAGAAACCCGATAGTGAATTGGTTAAAGGCTACAAAATCTACTGGCGCCTGACGACCGAACCTTTATGGACCAATTCACGATATGTTGGAGATGTCAGTGAACACACACTCGAAGGAATCGTCATAGACAACTACCTTTTTGGTGTCTCAGCTGTTGGTAACGATGGGTATGAAAGTGTGGTTTCCTATCCCGGCGGGTTGATTGAAGACTAAGTTGATTGGTTCTCGCAGAGTTGCAGCGGAGTTTTACGCAGAGTTTCGCAGAGTTTTAAAATCTCCCCTCTTGGGAGGGGAAAGTGAAATGAGCGTTCAGCGAATGAACTCGGGGTGGGTTTGCCTTGATTACGAGAACACACCCCTGATACTTCCGCTCAACGCTCCGGCATCTGTCCCCTCTCAAGAGGGGAATTATCTATGAATCTCCCATACTCTCGCATCCCGACCGGGAAGATTTGTCTCAATCAGCAAAACTCCATCATCATCAGTTTCCAATGTTGATTCTTCTTTCTGAGTCAACTCTCTCAACGAGTAATTTCCATTCTCCTCCATCTGCAGAGTGATGCTCACCTCCTCCTCCGTTTCCGCATGATTAACGGCAAAAAGCAGGTACCCATCCTCATTATCCTGGAGCTGGATGTCTATGATAGCAGAATCGCTGCCATCGTGAGAGCTTGTAACTTTTCGCTCAATGTCAGCCCAATCTGCCAGTCCTTTTATAAACACTGAATTTCCTTCATTGAGGTCGGGGTGATTTGCCAGCCCTAAAAATGTCCCGATCATCATCGCCTCGCCTTCTCCAAATTCGTGAACGGTGATGGCCGGTTTACCTGTCAGGCCCAATGTGCCGAGTATCTGAATTTTTGATCCGGCATAGGGTTTAAAACTACTCCCGTAAAGTGTACCTGTCAGGTTTTGGCCGGCCTGAAGGGGTTGTGTTGCAGGGTGATCACGATCCATGATTGGAAATTCGAGCGGTTCTTCACGCATCCACACCTGGTCTTCATATACACCGAACACTTCAGCAAGTCCCATACCCGGGATTCGTTTTGAGGCATATCCCCGTTCATCATTCCATGCTGTCCGGACTTCGGCCACGGCATGTCCACCATTATCAACAAACTGTTTGATACCGTCGGAAGCTTCATCAGTCAACATCATCGACCACGGAAGCACCACCAATTTATACTGAGATAAGTCTTTCTCCTCCAGATCTTGCCGATGGATGAAATCAACAGGGATATTATTTTCGGCAAATACGCGGTAGTAACCGATCAACGAATCATGGTGTCCGCCCGGATAATCGGATCGTCTTTGTGCACCACCCACCATTTGTGATAATGGGTTGTACACAATCGCTACTTCAGCCGGAACCGGTTTGGATTTCAGGAACAGGTCGTTGTTCTCCGTAACCGTTTGGGCGATTTCCCCAACATTGTACGCACGGTCGGTAAGTGTCCCGTCCTGGTTGATCAAACCATACCCTCCGGATTCATACCCGGATGACATCGGGTGATAGGCATATATATTTACTCCTCTCGCCCCTTTTGAAATTGCTGTCCACGCCCAAACGTTGTGGTCACCGGGCGTAACCGGGTCGCTTACCAACAGGGCAATCGTACCTTTCCCGGCCTGCATCTCTCCTACATACCAGCCGTTATTGTCGATATTCGCGCTGCGGGTGAAATCCATCATATTCATCACGCGCCATGCCGGCCAGTGTCGCTCAGGGTGATTATGCTTCGGATAAATCGAGACTCCGTAATAATCAACGGCATCGGACATCAGGAAATCATCTGTGGCTCCCACTCCCATATGTGGAGATATAATAATTGAGGAAACGGCGGCATGAGAGGTAATTACATTCGAGTGATCAGCTTCCCGAACAGCATTGTACCTGTCTGCCAGATCTTCCTGTAGTTTCTCGTAAATAAACGTTTTCCAATCCAGGTAATCGGTGTAGCTCAGAATGGTACTGAATCGCGGGGGGCTTACCTGGTTCCATGAGTTGAAACTTCGGTGCCAGGCAGTATTCAGATTATCCAGTGACCCATATTTATCCCGCAGCCAGTTTCGGAAACGTTCTTGCGTATAACTGCAGTAACAGAATTGCGCATTCTGCACGTAATCTATGTTCGACCAGTTGATGATGTGCGGCTCGCTCCACAGATCCCACCCGTAAAAATTGTCGTATTCATTGGCTACTCTGGCGGTCTCGGTATAGAAATCCATCATCGCTTCGTGTACTCCGGCATGATCCACACAATAACCAGGCGCGGCTTGTGGTTCAACTTGAACTCCGCTTTGAGTCGTAAACTTTGCATCTGAAAACTGACTTCCAAGCCACTCCGGTGCTGAATCCGCATATACCTGGATAAACACTTTCAAGCCCACTTCATCCGCCAATCGCATCAATAATCGCAAATTATCAAAGTGATACTCCCCTTCCCTCGGTTCAACCCGCTGCCATTCCACCCAGGTCCGGACTGTATTAAATCCCAAATCTTTGATCTGCTGCAGGTCTGCTCTCCACTCTTCTTCAGATTCCGGGGTGATTTCAGAGAGCATCGGGGCCCGGGCATCTCCCCCGCTGTACCATACCGAAAACGGTAAGAAATCGGGTTCATAAACTTGGTCAGGGTGTGGTTGAGCAAATGAAAGCAGAGGTAATAGAAGAAAAACAAGAGACAGTGAAAGCCAATTGGAGCGCATAGTGTTATCGGTAATAGTTATGATGAATTTTTGTATGGGTATTTAAAAAATAGAAAAACCATATAAGAGAAGTCAGAAATTTTTTGAGTATGAAGCTTTAGGCCATCCCCCATTTGGGAAAAGCACCCAAATTTCCCTCTTCGTAAGGGGATTTAGGGGGATGATAGCCTAATCGAAGTCTCTCGTTCTATCGTCGATTTACTTCCCATGCTCTTTCTTAATTGATTCAGCTAAACACCTTGCTGCGGGATCATTCTGTTCTTCGAGGTGTTTAATCGTCGATTCAACATCTTCCTCTTTATAACCTTGGTGTAATTTTGCCACCCCTTCTATATGAAACGGCTCTGCCCAAAAGCCGGTAATGTGTGGAAAATGATCATCTATCATTTTCTTTGGAATCTCATCAAAAAAAAGTGGCTTCTCCTGATCTTTTTCAAACCGGTGGACAAGTTTTTTGAGTGATGATTCAAGTTCATCATCGGTTTGTACAGTTATCTTTGCATTCACATGAACTGCTGCATAATCCCACGTACTTATGTTGTTCTTTTGATACCACGATGAGGATACATACGCCTGCGGCCCATGGAAAATAAGGAGAGCTTCAACACCATCCTTTAAATATTTCTTCTGTTCATTGAAATGATCTGATATGTGGCCGAACAACCTGAATGTAGCTGACTGGCCCTCAGCCAGTATCGGTATATGGGTTCCCAGTAATCGATCCCCGTTTAGTACAAAGGTGGCAAACGGGTGGTTGACTATGAAATTAAAAATATGATTACGGTTCTTTTTGAGATATCTCTTTTTGCTGTACATAATTTTAGTTTAACAGTCTAACCCAACACATGTTTACAGTTCTGAAACGTTCATCCAAATTCGCCTTTCAAACACCTCACTCTCACAATATCTAAAAATGCAGTGTTAGAATTCATCTGTTCGTAAATATTAAAATTTATTAATAAATTAGTTGAATTGTTTTTTGGTACGGGGTAACCATGCGTTAAATCTGTGTTTATACATAAATATCAATCTATACTTCTTAAACTACATATATGCGTATAACATACTATTTGCTGATTATCCTACCTATTTTTTGGATTGGGCTCAGGATCGCAGCTGGATATGATGATGATCCGGGACTCATCTCTCAACTAAATTATGAAATTACATATGAATATCAGATTGACGGACGAATCGACAGCTTATCAATCGAAACCTATCTTCCTCAGAATTCTGTCAGACAAGATGTTGCTTTGGATTCAACTCAATTTGAATGGGATGATTTGAAATTAGTTACAAAAAATGAGAATAAAACTCTTTTAATGGGTGGTAATTTTAATACGGATACAACAATTACAATATCCTATAAAGTACAATCCAGGCCTATAGAGTTCATAATCGATGAAGATTTAACACAAGATGATTTACAACCAAGAGCAAATGAATTTTCCTTGCATTCTCCCAATGTAAGTGTATCAATAGATCCGGAGATCATTTTGTTAGCTGATGAATTACGAAATAAAGCGGATTCTTCAATTAATTCGTTGTCAAACCAACTCTATCAATATGTTCGAGATATCCCATCAGCAGGCCAAACAATTTTAATGAGTGCCAAAGAGTGTTTAGAATTACAAAGATGCTCAGATATCGGTAAAAGCAGGCTTCTGGCGGCTCTCTTCAATGCTAATAATATCCCTGCAAGAGTTGTCGGTGGCATTATTCTAACTGAAGGCACGCAATCAATTCATCGTTGGGCCGAAGCAAATATTGGCGGAAATTGGATTCCATTTGATACATATGAAGGACATTTTGCCCAACTCCCATCAAATTATTTAATGATTTTTACAGGTGACAGTTCATTTGTAACCAGTGCTGGTAACAACCCTCCAAGTTTCAAAATTCGAGTAAACTTAGAACGAACAAATCATTACCCAAACTATGCAATTTTAAATATCTGGGAACTCATTGATTCAGATATCATCCCTTTGCAGCCACTGCTTGTATTACTTCTTTTACCTTTGGGTGCCTACCTTGTTGCGATATTCAAAAATGTCATCGGTTTGGATACCTATGGTGTATTTCTACCGGTTTTGATCGCTTTCGCACTGATGAATATGGGGGTTATGCCTGGGTTGGTCTTCTTTACAATGATTATCGGTTTGATAGGGATACTAAACATTCCCCTGGCAAAATGGGAAATCCTTCATACACCTAAGATTGTTATCCTCCTAACTGCAGTTGCTATTATCAGTCTGATATCAATTCAGTTTTTTTTCCAAACAGGATGGGTAAAACCTTCAGCGACCCTGACATTCCCAATGATCATACTCACAATTATTTCTGAAAGTTTTGCCCGAAAAATCGAAGAAGAATCTTTTCAGGAAGCTCTTTTCATTTATGCACAGACCATCATCGTAACACTAACATGTACATGGATTTTATCTTCCGACTTACTGCAAAATTTCTTCTTAACATTTCCTGAAGCACTTTTAATAGTTGCAGGTATGAGTCTTCTCTTAGGCAAATGGATTGGATTGAGACTGATTGAATATGACCGGTTTGCTAGTATTGACAAGGAGGTAAAAAGTGTTTAAAACTTTTATAAATACCTTTAAGCGCGTTGATCAGTATATGCTGGGATTAAATGAAAGAAATATAAAATACATATATCCCAAAAATGCTCGTGAAAATTATAAATATGCTGACGATAAAATAGTAACAAAACAAGTACTTGAATCTCATCAACTTGCATGTCCTAAAACCTATGCAACGATAAGTAAAGTTGGTGAAATTGAGTCGACCTGGTCTGATATGAAAATCAATAAGAGTATGGTTATTAAACCATCGATGGGACGTGGCGGTGACGGCATCAAATTGATTCATCAAAAAAAAGGTTCATGGATCTTGGGTAAAAAGACTATCTCAGAGGAGCATATTTTTACCCATATTGCTAATATTTTATTTGGCATGTTTTCTTATGGCAAGAATGATCGCGCACTCATCGAAGAATTAATAGTACCCCACCCTTTTTTGACTGAGATATACCCTGACGGTGTAGCCGATATTCGTATCATTGTTGATGATAACCAACCTGCAATGGCTATGCTGCGTGTTCCTACAAACAAATCAGAAGGAAAAGCAAATTTGCATCAAGGGGGGCTTGGTGTTGGAATTGAAATCGATACCGGTAAACTCACACATATATTTGATGGCAGCGATTTTCTCATGGCACATCCTGATAATAAACAACCAATAACAGATTTAATTTTACCCCATTGGCATGAAATTCTTGAGTTATCAATAAAGGTTTCTGAAGTATTTCCATTGAATTTTATGGGAATTGATATCGTAATCGATCAAAAAAAAGGCCCGATGGTTCTCGAAATAAATATTCGTCCCGGGTTATCCATCCAAATGGCAAATCGTACAGGTTTAAAACAAGTTATTTAATCAAAGTGATAGCAAGGTTTACAAAATAATTAGAAGTATTAGAAAATTTTAATATATTGTAACTGTTGAATCTCTTTTAAGTGCTCAATATAAATAGACACGAATAACTAATTTGCAATAAGTTTATTTAAATCAACAATTAAGAGATATCTATAAACTTAATAATCCCCCCAAATAAACCACTAAAAAATTAAGATAAACGAATCTTTAGGAATCAGATGTACTTTCTAAAAATTTGTAAGACAACAAATAAATCTATCAATAATAATGTCTACGAGCTATAAAAAACCAAACACTCCTTATATAATCTTGATTGTTTTGTTTTTTCTCCTTGCTGCATTTGATGCGGTCTACATCAAACCTGCGGATACGCAAACAGTCATGATCAAAGTGGAAGACAATCAAATGAAAGAGGTTGATTCCACCGAAAATTTAATTGCTAAATACCTGATAATTTTTAACTAAGAATGAATAAACTCTTAGCATCTATAGTATCTTTTATTCTCGTTCTCCTATTCACGACTCAAGTATATGCTCAACTAGATTTGGAAACCGGTATTAACCAGGGTTATGAATGGAATATTTTCAAAAATCCTGAAAAGTTAGTTGAAAGCTCTGACACCCTGGCAAGAAAACAACTTTGGCAAAATTCAATTTATAATGAATTTTACATTGAAAGTGACTACTACCGGGAGTGGGCAGAAAACAGGTTAAAGCTAAGCGCTGATGTGGGAACCGATTTGTACTATCAACAATCTCAAGCTCATCGATTCAATTACAGGTTACTTTCATCATTTAGAAGTAATTTTTTAGATGGTGTCTATATTGAATTGGCACCGGAATTGAGGCGAGAACGACAAGATGGAGTAGATCGCACAGACCTTGTATTTAGTACTCGTTTGTCCTATCACCAATTAGAAGCCCCACTCCATCTTGATTTTTATCTTGGAAATAAGACCTGGCTCAAATTTGAGGGTAAATACAGATACAAGGCCTATGATCAGTTTGATAATCAACAAACTAAGTACAATGCATATACAGCAGAGGCTGAATTTAAAAAAAGCTGGGATCAAGGAGAGAGATTTAATCATGAGTTCGAAATTGAATCAATGGCTCTTTACAGAGATCAACGAATCACGGAGTTTGAAACTCAAGACTCACCACTGGATTATCGAGACAGGGAATTCACAAAGATTGAACTTGGAGTAATCTATACATTAGAAAACAAGTCAGATGCATTTGAAATTGAATTTCCTGTGCAGGGCACCGTTTTTTATGATCACCCAACCAGTAATTTAGACTATAAAGAGATCGAATTTGGAACCGATATAGAGTTCAGATTGCGTCAATCAACCATTTCAATGAGCCTTGAACACACACTACGTGACTTTAAGAACTTTGAAGTAGATGGAGGCAAAACTCTATATTATTCTTATTGGAATGGCGATATTGAAATTGAAATTCCAGTAATATCAGGTGTCTATTTAAAATCCATTGCAGCATTTACGACCAGAAATTCAACCAGGGAACGATTGACGTCAGCTTTTTATAGAGCTTATACAACATCTTATCTTCAGACAGGAGTAATTTTCTATCTTTGAAATTTAGCTTCATAAGCAGCGAGTAACTTCCATTTTATAAAAGGTTCATTATCGCATTTTTGATTCATAAATATCTTTAACGGTAGTCTTATCAATTATCTGTGAATTCACCTGTGAACTGCCTATTTTATGACAGTTTAAAAAAATGGAATTGATTATTCGCATGCAACGAACTTTAAAGGCAGCTTTTATTGGACTCTCAATATTTATATTGAGCTCTTGCTCTTGGTTTTTGCCTTCATACGATGGCCCTACAGAGATTTCACATGGATATGTGGAAGGTGTGACACCCGCAAATGGCCAGCTTTATAATGAGCGTACCTATCCCACTGTTCAGGCTAACTGGCCGGGGCCCGGTGGCGATAAGATCTGGCTTGGTGTAAATCTTGGTGCCTCAAGTCGTCCCCAAACATCAGTTGACGACGATGCTTCAAAAGCCGGATGGTATTTCCAGTTTAACCGAAAACAGGGTTTTTATAACAACGGAACAAATTTGACTCCCAGGTGGCCCACGAATGAAATTGTGGAGGATTCCGAATGGAAGCTCGAGAATGATCCCTGCCGTATCTTACTGGGTGATACCTGGAGGCTTCCGACCGTTGAAGAGTTACGCGCATTTATGTCGGCACCTGCAAATAAAGGAGGAATGGGAGACGGGAACAGGACATCGGCTTTCAACTCAACGTTAAAAATGCATGCTGCCGGTAACCTGCAATCATTTGACGGCTCGCTTCAACTGCGAGGAGAAGTTGGAAATTATTGGGCTTCCGACCAGTTTAGTGAAAAACGGGGGGAGATCTTAACATTTGGTGAAGGCAGCAATACCTTTGCCGGAAATAAAGCCTTTGGACGTTCTGTTCGTTGTATCGAGGAATAGATCAACTATAAGCCACTCTTAGAAATACTCTCATGAAAGAACGTGCTAAAAATGCAGCCAGGAAACTTCAGAGTACCTTAGTACCTAAGCCCTTTAAGCGATCCGCCAAAAAGCCGCCGGGACAAAAACCCGGTACAGCAATATATACGGGTGAACAACACCTGGATGAAGTAAGAATGATTGTTCATGACTTTAGTGAACAACATTATGATGTGATCCCCATTGAGAAAATTGAATCCTCGGAATCTTTTTTACAATCCGACTCTAAAACATGGATACAGGTACAGGGGCTTCATGATATCGAGAAACTTCGCACAGTATGGGATTATTTCGAACTTCATCCATTGATCCATGAAGACATCGTGAATATGTCTCAGCGTCCTAAGATTGAGGAGTACGAGGACTCCATTTTTGTTGTAATGCGAATGATAACTCATAAAAATCAAGATGCTGAATCACATGGATTGCATACGGAACAGATCAGTATAGTTTTAGGCGAAAATTATGTTCTATCCTTCCAGGAAAGAGATGACCCCGTTTTTGATCCCATCATTAAAAGACTGCAGATGGAGAATACCAGGCTGCGAAAATTGGGTTCTGATTATCTTGCATATGCCCTCATCGATACGATTGTAGACCATTATTACCAGGCTTTAGATTTAATTGGACATTCTATTGAAGAAATAGAAGAACTGGTTATTGAAGATCCCCGGGAAAAACATTTGCAGAAGATTCACTCAATGCGTCGTGAACTTGTTCATTTCAGAAAATCAGTCTGGTCTCTTCGCGATGGTTTAAACTCTCTGATTCGAGATGAATCTCCCCTGATTTCTGATGAGGTAAAAGTATTTATTCGCGATGTTTATGATCACCTTGTACAAGTTATCGACAGTATTGAAACCAGCCGGGAAATGGTGTTTGGCCTTTACGACATGTATATGTCAGGTTTAAGTAATCGAATGAATGAAGTAATGAAAGTATTAACGATTATAGCGACAATTTTTATGCCCCTGACATTTGTGGCGGGTATCTATGGTATGAACTTTAACCCCGAAGCAAGCCCGTTGAACATGCCTGAATTAAACTGGTATTTCGGTTACCCCGCTGCCTGGATAGTTATGCTCATTCTTGCATTTATTATGGCATTCTACTTCAAACGAAAAGGATGGCTTTAATGGCTGCATTGTAAAATTATTTCTCGGTATTTTTGACAGTTCTACATCTATTATCTGCTTAATTCTACCTACTCAAATCTATCATATCATCTAATGGACGTACAAAACATTTTACGTGAACACGTAACGATCCGTGAACTTCTTCACGTTTCCGAAACCTGGACAGTAGAATAATGATCAATCAGCGGGTTGAGAATTCAGCCCATAACGGCAGATGATCGGAGATTCTCCATGACAGCTGGGATGAACTTAAATTCCTGTTTTGTAGAACGTGCGGACTAAACTTCAGTGATCCTCCCCTCAAATATTTAACAGATAGTTGAGAGATATTGTCATCGTCTTCAAACCAGGCGATCTGATCGTAAAATTTAGAACTTCCATCATAAACAGTACGGCGAATGTCGTGTAAGTCTTCAGGAACTTTCAAGCCGGTTGATACAAAAGCTTTATATCTCTCATCATCTTTTCGATCGATGTTAAAATCACCTAAAACCATCAGGCTTTGATCAAAAGAGTGCATGTCTTCCGACCATCTCTTTAACCATTCTGCAATGGCTTTTAACTCGGGTGTTCTTTCCGATGGACTATCGCCATAAAGTACATGCAGTGTTACCAAA
Source organism: Rhodohalobacter sulfatireducens (assembly GCF_022012475.1). Lineage (GTDB taxonomy): Bacteria > Bacteroidota > Rhodothermia > Balneolales > Balneolaceae > Rhodohalobacter > Rhodohalobacter sulfatireducens. The sequence goes on along the minus strand of NZ_JAKLWS010000046.1, from coordinate 14,681 downwards.
ACAAAGGTTTTTCCGCCGACTCTGAAGCCAACTGCATAAGGTGTTCTGGCAAATTGTCGTTTAAAAGCACCTTCTTCGATTGATTCTATCTCTTCATTGGGTACTACCAATTCACAGGCCAGACCAGATAGCTTCACCTTTCGGGTATCAAAGAGAAATGCCAGTCGTTCGTCGTTTCCTTCACTTCCGCCTGAAACATCCGTCAAAATAAAACTCCAATGTTCACCGAGAATTTTCAGCATGTGGCGCAATGCTTTTAGATTTCCTCGCACCTCCTGAATGGCAATGATATCAAATCTCTTGACGATATTTGTGATAACCAGCAGTGAATGCAGATCACGTTTGGGACTATCATCATCGTCAGCTTCCCATTTTTCAGTCAGATCTCCAAATGCCCTGATGTTCCATGTTGCAATCATCACATTTTTATCGAGCTCCTTATAGGGCAGCAGCGTATCAAGGCTGGTATTTAACTCGATTAGCTCATTTCTAATGAATTCCGGTGGTCTGTCTGTAATCCTGGGCATAACATTCTCACTTGGTTTTTGATTTGACTACATAATACTCAAAAAATTGTTTTTGTGTTTACTAAATCATCCGGCCCAGTTGAGCTAACTCATATGTATTAATGAGAAGTTGCTCATGCTTCTTCAGATCATCTGAACTACGTTTTTTGGCAATCTTTACAGCCAGAATATCAATAATGGTATCTAACAGATGCTTTTCATCCTCAAGGAACGGAATTTCTCCACTTTGGAAAGGTTCATCATCTAAATACACTATCTCAATAGACAGCGCGTCATCCCGGAGTTTCAGGTTTTGGGATGAGATTACTACTTCCGATTCTTCGTAGTTGATGGATGTAATCTCTTCGTTAGCATACAGAATTTTAACACCAATAAACTTCGGATACTGAAAGCCGATAGGAATAAGCATCATAGCCCGATGCAAGAGTTGTGGAATTGTAAAATCCTGCTCATCAAGGTTGGTGATATTCCAAAGGCATTTCTGCTCCTTCATTCGTCTTTTTTCAGCTTCAATAGCTAAATCCCGTTGATACACAATCTCTTTCTCTTTTGTGATGTCGATCATCAATCCATCAAGGCTTACCGGCACACCATTCTCTTCGCGGATGGTCAGCAAGTCGCGTATCCAAACTATATCTCCCTGAGAGCTGATCATCCTGTATTCAAGGGTATGATGTCCCCCCTCTTGTATGACTTGATTAACTTTTGAAATCATTCCATTTCTATCCTTGGGATGTACCTGCTCAAGCCAAAAATGTCTGTTTTCCAACCAATCGGATGCGGGATAGCCCAAAATATTCATCGACTGCGGACTTACATAAATATTTTTAAGTGTTTCCAGGTCAATTTCCCGTACAATTCCGTTTATGGATTGAACCAGGGACCGAAACCGGAATTCACTTGCCTGTAATTTCAATTTTGTATTGCGAAAATGGTGATACCTGTTCACCTCTCGCCTGACTACAAACTCCAGTTCCTTGAGATTATCCGTAGATACATAATCCGAAGCACCGTTTAGCACCAATGTATCAATGGTAGATTCCTCCCAAACTGTATCTGAAATAAATATAAAAGGTAGTTGGAGTTCTCTTTCTCTCACATAGAACAGAACTTCAATTCCATTGTAATCTGATAAGTTGAAATCACAAATGACGATGTCGTAGTCGCTCAAATTGTAATATTCTCTTAAACTTTTAAAACTGTCAATTACATCGACTCGCCCTTTGGTATAAAGTTTTTTTAGTGTATCTGAAATTTTTTCTCTTCCAGCAATATCGTCCCCAATTAACAATATTCGGACTTTCTGACTCATATTGTGCTTTTTTTTGAACAGGTTGTATGGTTTTAAACTGCCTCCCTTTTTGCCGACACTATCATAATACTAAATATTAGAATATTTTAATATTCAGCGGCATTAAATTATTCCGGATATAAATGCCCTTTGTAACAATCAGATGCATTTATCCGAAATTGAGATTGATCATTAATATTTTTGGGTCCATTTATTGTGCGAACTAAGTCATAAATTTATAGAGATGATACATGAGAGCTAAATTTTCAGACATATATGGCTCTACTTCAGTTCTTTTTTAATTTTTTATATTGTTCTGAGTCTAAGGTCACTAATAATCAGATATAATCTCATAATGAACGTTATAAAGAATCTATCCCTGATATTAATTCTAATTTCATTTTTCATTGGATCCACAAACTGCCAAACAAGCCCCGCCGGTAACGTTAGCGGCACACTTGAAACATGGAACAAAGTGACAATTGATTTTGAAGGCCCGGAAGCCACAGAAAGTGACAGCAATCCAAATCCGTTTCTTGACTATAGACTTGAAGTGGAGTTTACGGGACCGGATGGAGAAGTATATCATGTACCGGGATTCTTTGCAGGAGACGGTAATGGAGGAGGCACCGGCAACATATGGAGAGTTCTCTTCTCTCCCGATGCCCCCGGAATATGGAACTACACTGCAAACTTTGTAAGTGGCGATGAGATTGCCGTAAATACTGACCAGTCAGGCGAATCTGTTGCATTCGACGGAGCCACCGGCAGTTTTGATATTGAGCCTACAGATTCATCGGCGGAGGGTTTTTATAAGTGGGGGCGGCTGGAATATGTTGGTGAACACTATTTCAAATTCAGAGACGGAGATTACTGGATTAAAGGAGGAGCAGACAGCCCCGAAAATTTCCTGGCTTATGATGGATTTGATAACACCACCAGGAGTACACAAAATTACGACGGCCTTGAGAGTCTGCCGGCCCTTCACACCTATTCTGCCCATATTGAAGACTGGAATCCGGGCGACCCTGATTGGGGCGATGGCGAAGGGAAAGGAATTATTGGAGCCCTTAATTATCTCTCCTCAAAAAATGTGAACAGTATCTATTTTCTGCTTCAGAACATTGGAGGAGATGGTAAGGATGTGTTCCCATGGGTTGGGAACCCGGATCCATCGGGGAATCCCGAAAACGACAATCTCCATTATGATATCAGCAAACTCGAGCAATGGGAAACCGTTTTAAAATATGCCCAGGAAAAAGGGATTGCGCTCCACGCCGTACTCAACGAAGCCGAGGAAGCCAATAAACGTGAACTCGATGACGGTGAACTCGGAACCGAAAGAAAACTTTTTTACCGGGAAATGATCGCCCGATTTGGTCACCACCCTGCCCTGCAATGGAATATCAGTGAAGAGTATAACCTGAAGTTTGATTTAGGTCCCGAACGAGTCCGCGAATTTGCGTCTTATATTCAAGAAGTTGACCCGTATGACCACCCCATTACGGTTCATACGGCTGGTGATCCGGTTGAAGAGCTGGCATTCATATATGGAGACCCGTTATTTAGTACAACTTCGGTTCAGCTCAACCAAAGAAGGATTGACCATATTACAGAGGCCATTCGAACTGCGACTGCTGAGGCAGGCCACCCTATTCCTGCTTCAATGGATGAATTCACAGTAGATGTAGGGGATAACATATCCTGGATTCCTGTAGACGACGCAGATAGACAGCGAAAACAGAAATTATGGCCAACATACATGTCCGGAGGCCAAATAGAATTTATTCTTGAAGGATTTCTCGAAGTAGACAGTTTCAAAAAACCGGAAGCAGATGCTCTCTGGGATTACACCTGGTACGCCCGGTCTTTTATGCAGGAGAACCTCCCCTTTCATCAGATGCAGCCGATGGATGAACGGGTGTCAAACGAATCTACGTTGACAGTTGGCGAGGGGGATGGCGTCACATCCGAAATGGGAGCACAGGTTTTTGCAAAACCGGGAGAAATTTATGCAGTCTACTATCCCGCTTCTGAATCGACGGGTTCGGTTGACCTGACTGATATGTCCGGTGAAGTTACTATGCAATGGTTCAATCCAAGAACCGGTGAGTTTGAAGGGGAAGTTTTCACTTCAGAAGGAGGTACAGAAGTCGAACCGGGATCCGTTCCTTCAGATCCGGGGGAGGATTGGGTTTTGTTGATTAATTGATAACGTAATTTTTTAAAGTTATTTATTTTCGAAACAATTGCTCCAAAACTTAAATCCAAATAGCCGAACCTAACTTTTAATGAGCTGATTAGAGACTCAATTATTGGTTAGGTAGGCATTCCCAATTCCCTTTGTATCACTTTTATGGATATATATCTTATGCATTGAATACTAATTTAACCTGAATTTTACACCAAATAAGCATTTCCAATGCCCTTGATCTCTTTTTTATTAAATTGGATAGAAAATTCTGTGCCATTTTCATGCACTGTTTCATAGTTGTAGGTGGCATCCATCTGTTTTGACAAAACATCAATCAGTTGCATGCCCAGGCTGGATAAACTCTTATAATTAAAATTATCCGGTAGTCCACGACCATCATCCCTAATCGTTATTATTACTTCATCATCCAGCTTTTGTAGTTCGATTTTAATTAACCCTTTTTTCCTGTCTTTAAAGGCGTGTTTAATAGAGTTTGTGATCACTTCATTGACAATAAGAGACGACGGTATTGCCTGGTTTACATTCAGCTCAATCTCCTCGCATTCAAACTCCACATCAATATCCGCCTGAATTTGAATTGTATCTACAATCATTGAAACCAGCTTTCTTAGGTTCACAGAGAAATCAATCTTGGAAAAACTGCCCGATTCATACAGCATTTCATGAATAGTTACCATCGTACGAATTCTCGATACACTGTCGTATAATTTCTTTTGTAATATTTCGTCTTGACCCTCTTCCATAGCCTGTAATTGCATCATACTGGACACAACAGCGAGGTTATTTTTAACCCGGTGATGAATCTCCATCAGTAGAGTTTCTTTTTCCTGTAGTGAGTCTCTCAATTGATTGATTCGATTTCTTCGTTCTGTCACATCCCTTCCAATACAGATCCAATGACTGTATTTACCCGCCCAATCTCTTACAGGTGCAAATGATATGTGTGCCCACTTCTCCTGATCCGTGTTATCGAGGTATGCTATCTCTAATTGACATCTCTCTCCCCTGTCTAAGGCCTGAATTGTACTGACAATTTCTTTTCTATTTGTCTTGTTTCCCATAAAACTAAGCAAGGAATTTCCAAGAGCATCATCCCTGCTGAAACCGGTCATTTTTTCAAATGCGTCATTTACATATAAAATATTTCTTTCAGGTGATTGAGGGGTTTTCTCTTCAATGATCGCAATTGCTTCGTTACTGTTTGCAATGGCAGACTCCAGTAACTTAAGCCATAAATTCTCCTCTTTTTGCTTGGTGATATCCTGCATTGCACCGATAATCCTGATCGGTTTTCCATCTTCATCGGCAATAATATAAGCGCGATCATTTATATATTTGTATGTACCGTCTTTACACCGAAAACGATATTCAGCCTGCGTCCGATCTCTTTTTGAATTCAAAGCCTTTTTGAACAAATAGTGCATACGTTCACGGTCATTTGGATGAACTTTACTTAACCACCAATCTCCTGTATTATCTACTTGCTCAATATCGTATCCAAAAACCTCATGAATATTGGAGTTGTAGGTTGTTACATTATTCACTAAATCAGCATCCCAAATAGTGTCGCTGGTAGCTTGAGTTACAATTTCATATCGTTCGACACTTTCTTCGAGTTTACGTCTTTGTTCAACCAATTCAGTTACATCTTTATCGATCGCTATATATCCTTTAAAATTACCATCATCATCAAAAATGGGATCGGCGGTCATATCCAGCCAAACTGGGTGATCCTCTTTTGTATAATTCAGAATAACTTCGTGAATAGACTCCATCTTTCGCTTTAAGTTACGAACCCTCTTAGCTATTTTATCGTCTGTATTCTCACCTCGCAATAATTCACCGGGAGTTTTACCCACACTTTCTTCTAATGAATAACCCATCTTTTGCTCAAACGCCTTATTCACCCATGTGACTTTGTCGTTTTCATCCGTCATGATGATAATATCGGTGGTTTTAGCTGCAACAAGTGAAAGCTCTTCAAGCTTTTCCTCATACTTTTTCTGATCAGTGATATCCGTTAAAGATCCAACGATTGCTACTGTTTCACCATTTTCTAAAACAGGGGCCTCATGTACCCGAGCCCATATAATCCCACCATCCGCGTGTTTGAATTGCAATTCATATGAACCCTGTGGCTTACCTGTCTCGATAGCTTTTATTTTTTTCCTGAACCCGATTTCATTCGCGGGATGATCGGTTACGTGATCCATCCACTTATTCATCGCCTCTTCAGGTTTAAGCCCAATAAAATCAAAGCTCTGCGGGCTTATATACTCCAGCTGGTGATTCACATCGTGTTTGAAAAAGAGATTCGTGCTGTGTTCTACGATTTCACGAAGCTTTTGCTCTGTAGCAACCAGTTTTTCATATGCCCGACGCCGGAGAGTTACATCTCTCTCAATTGCTATAAATCCTGTACATTCTCCATCTTCAAATAATGGGTCTATTTTCATATCGAGCCAATATTCATTTCCATACTTGTCGTAATTTAGGATGGTTTCTTGTACAGACTCTCTTGCATCAATCGCCTCTTGTATAATTTTCTTTGTTTCGGGATCTGTTCCAGGCCCCTGCAGAAAATCGCTCGGTATTTTACCCAACGATTCTTCCATTGAATATTTCGTCAATTTCTCATAGGCATCGTTCACCCAGGTAACTTTCTCATCGGCATCCGTCATAATGATTACATCGGTAGTTTTTGATGCTACAAGGGAGAGTTTCTCAAGTTTTTCTTCATACTCTTTTCGTGCAGTAATGTCAGTCAGCGATCCAACTATCGCAACAGTTTCACCATTTTCAACAACCGGGGCTTCATTCACTTCAACCCAGATGATTTCGTTATCAAATTTTTTCAGTTGAAGCTCGTATGGATCCTGTGCAATTCCGGTTTCAATGGCTTTTTCTGTTTTTTGGATACCTTTCTCATTTACAGGGTGATCTGTTGCAAACTCTGTCCACATTCTTTTTGCCTTTTCCGGGCTGCAACCTAAAAACTCCTTCGATTGCGGACTTAAATAGGTGATGAGATGATTTGCATCGTGCCTATAGAATAGATTTGTACTGTTTTCAACAATCTCACGTAGCTTTCTTTCCTGATCGATCCGTTCGGTTACATCCATGGAGTTGGTTACGTACCCATTAATGGCAGGATTTTCAGTTAAATTTGTAACAGTAGATTCCATCCATCGCCAAGTATCTTCTTTATCCTTATACTGGAATGGGGCAATTTTAATACTTTCACCGGGAGAAATATTGTGTAGAGACTTCTTTATACGTGTGTGATAGTCAGGGTGGAGCACATCATAAATTGATTGATCATAGAACTCTTGTGGTTCCCGACCCATTTTTTGCATTCTGTCTTTTGTAGGAGCTACATATTTGTAATTTCCATCAACATCTATAATGGCTATGATATCAGAACCTTCATTCACGAGAGATCGAAATCTCTGCTCACGCTTATGTACCTCCTCTTCTGCCCGTTTCCTTTCGTCAATATCCTGCAAACTCCCGAAAATTCTTATATATTTACCATTGTCAAGTTCAGGCTCTCCAATAACCCTGATCCATTTTTCATTATTTTTTGCTGTAATAATTCTCAGTTCAACATCGAATGACTCTCCTTCTTCAATAGCCCGGTTGATTAGACGGCGAATCGTTTCCCTGTCTTTTCCTTCCTTATAAAATTCAATCCCCGTTTCGATATCCGGAAAAAAGCCTTCCGGAACTTCATGGATCTCTTTGGTTTTAGAAGACCAATATATTTCTGTATTAACTATATCGATTTCCCAGTTTCCGATCTGGGCAAGATCATAGGTTTTTTCCAGGAGTTGCTGCTTTCTTTCAAGTTCCTCTTGATCAAGAATACGATTGATTTTCAAAGAAAGAAGATCAACAATCGATTCAATTAAATGCTGCTCTTCAGTGATAAAAGGCCCGCTATCTGAAACCGGTCTGTTTTCCAGGTAGACAACTTTAAGTTTAAGATTCCCGCTTTGGATTTTATCCGAGTTTCCGGTTAAATACCAATCCGTTTCTGAATAATTAGGCGTTTGATAAACTTCACCGTCATACTCGATGGAGGCTTCTGCAATTTCGGGATATTTCCAACCGGCAGGAATTAAACTCACAGACCTTTGAAGCAACTCGTTAATGCTAAATTTCTGATCGTCCAGCCTTGAAATTTTATAAAGACACTGCTGCTCTTTAACGCGCTCTTTAAGATCACGTATAGCTCTGTCGCGTTCTTTCTGCGTCTTCTTTTGTTTCCTGTAGCTTATCAGCTCGCGTTTAACAGCAGGACCAAGCCGTTCAAGATTGTCTTTGAGCACATAATCAGATGCACCCTGCAGCATTGAATCAACGGCCTTCTCCTCTCCGATGAATCCGGAAATAAGAATAAAAGGAAGCTCATTATTGTATTTTCGTATAAGTTCCAGGGCCTCAATTCCCGTAAATCCGGGGAGATTATAGTCACTTATTATTAAATCCGGCTGATACTCTTCCAGATGGTCGATAAAAGTATTTTTTTGATCGACAACATCAAGATTGAACTCCAAATCCAGTTTATTTAACCGAATTTTAAGTAGTTCCACATCATCCCGGTTGTCCTCCACCAGTAAAATTCGAAATGGTTCTGTCATATTTATGTTGCAATCTTCTTTCTAATAAAGAAGAACACAATCCCTAAATTATATTCTTATTGATGGCAAGCCAATATACCCCCAGGTTGTTGACCACTTCCACAAAATCCTGGTAGTCAACCGGCTTGCGTACGTAACTGTTTGCCCCCAAATCATACCCCTTGATGATATCCTCTTCCTCCTGCGAGGATGTTAATATAACCACTGGGATTCTCTTGGTTTTTTTGTCAGCCTTAATCTCCTTTAAAACTTCATGACCATTTACTTTAGGAAGCTTCAGATCAAGTAAGATTAGCTCGGGATAGCCAAATTTTGAAATCCCCTCATTGTTTTTTCCAGATAAAAAATGGATCGCTTCTTCGCCGTCTTCAACTACTTTTATTTCGTTTGCAAAATTATTCTTTTTAAATGCAAGAATGGTTAATTCAACATCATCCGGATTATCCTCAACCAATAAAATATAGTTATCTGGTTCTGCCATTTAAAAAAGTCTAAAATTGAAAATAAAATGTAGCTCCTTCGCCCTCCGGGCTTTCGGCCCAGATAGTTCCTCCATGCAACGTCATAATTCGTTTTACAGTAGCCAAACCAATTCCCGTTCCACTAAATTCATGATGAGAATGAAGTCTGCTAAACGCTTTAAACAGTTTGTGCGAATAAGCAGAATTAAATCCGACACCGTTGTCAGAAATATAAAAAACTTTTTCTCCTTCGTTTGATGTTGAGCCAACCTGAATTTTTGCTTCCTCTTTTTTAGAGGTAAACTTCAGTGCATTGGAGATTAGATTTACCAGCATAGCTTTAATGAGTCCTTTATCTGCTACTGTTTTTAAGTTCTCATCAATTTCAATCTCGACCACTCGTTCAGACTCTGGACCAATCAAGTCATCAAAAACTGTTTTTGCAACCTCACCCAGATCAAACTCCTCTTTTTCAACATTTCTGCGGGATATTCTCGAAAGCTTTAGCAGGTTATCAATAAGTTGACCCATGTCCTGGGCACCTTGTCGAATACGTTTTAGATAATGAGCTCCTGTATCGTCGAGTTTCTCCGCATACTCATTCAATAACTCCTGGCTAAATCCATCAATTCTTCGTAATGGGGCTCGTAAATCGTGTGAGACGGAATACACAAAATCATCCAATTCCTGGCTGGCCGATTCGTATTGGGCTCTACTTGAGGCTGCCTGTGCAGCTAAGTTTTCATTTAAATTATGTAGCTCTTTCCGGGTTCTCAATTTGTCATCATCAGAAATATTCTTGGCAGAAGCAACAGTTTCCGTCAGGTCTTCCGCAATCAATATCAGGGAATCCACTGCACCGTCACTGTTTACAACCGGTGAGCATTTGAATTGCAGGTACAAATGAGTCGTTGAAGTACCACATTTATCTAACTCAAATTCAATAATATCCGTCTTCATTATTTCTTTGTTGGAAATAGCTCTTTGAATCAAATTGAATAAATCAGACAGACTTTTCTCCTGTTCACCTGAAAAATAATCTCTTAAAGTTTCCAGAAAGGGTTTACTTAAAAGATTCCGCCGTTCTATATTCGTCAGATTTAAAAAAGCGTCATTAACCTCTTGAACCGTAAATTTTGGAACATCCGGTTTTAAAATAACCAAAACAGTTGGGAGTGCTGAGAGAATAGATTCCAGTCTGTTGAAAGACACTTTACGCATAACAAATGTGTTGCACCTAAAGAAAGAGATATTCAGATATTTTTATATGAAATTAAATTAATGTTTTTTATTGGTGTTTTCAATTTTTTGAATGCCTTATGAAGTAGTTAGATCTATTGGCTTTAAGTTAAGTGAAGAATATCATTGAACCGCAGATGACTGATTAGTCAATTTTTAAAAATCTCTAAAAATTTTTTACTCTATGGATATTAAAAACCTTTTCTGTTTGAGCTTTGCTAATATTTAGAAGTGCGGGGAATCGAACCCGCGAAGCACTGCTTCGCAACATTTAGTCTTCATTCAGCTCATTACCTATCCATAAAAAAACCCCATAAAAGCAACGCTTCTATGGGGCCTAAAATATAGTGGAGGTGCGGGGAATCGAACCCCGGTCCGAGAAGGTAAATCGTCAAGCATCTACATGCTTAGCTATTGATTAAGTTTCGGATGAAGCAATGCTCAATAGCAAAGCAACTTCAACCTATTCTGCATTAAGTTCTCCAGCCACGCAGCAGACATGCGCTTCGGAAAAGCCAGTTTTGTCGACGCTCGCAATGGGCCCTACTGGCAAGAACCCAAAGGAACGGACTCGTCAGTTTATGCTGCGAGTCTGTATGAGTAATTGTTGTCAATTACATTTATCCATGATGAATGATTAACGAGATTCATCGGTCAATCTCGGCATGCAGCCTGCAATTGTACTCAACCCGTCGAATCCGGTACACCCCCAGAATGTCAATGAACAAAATGTGGTTATAACTTACCGTCTTAACTCACATTGCATAATATAACGGATTTAAACGTGGAATCGTATTTATAAAAGTGGACCCATTTCACTTGTAACCACAGAAAAGTTGATATGAATTTTTAAATCCGGTCAGAATGTTCAAAGCCCACTTCTATATATTGATTATGTATCTCAACAATAGTTATTAATTTCATTTCAAATAATGAAACGAAGTTAACATTATAAATATTAGAATAATCAATATTTACTGATAACTTTATAAGCAGAAGTCCGTGTAAATATTGACTAACAAATAAAAGATCGTTTACATAAGTGAAGCAAATAGTACTGCTATTCATCATACTTATTCTAATTCCATTTTCATTGGTAACAGCGCAGGAAACAGCCTCTGTTAACGGGTTTATCACTGATAATGAAACCGGTGAAACCTTATTAATGGCAAATATTGCATTAACTGAGATTAACCGTGGTACCTCCTCAAATACGTCTGGCTATTATACGATAACCAACATTCCGCCGGGCACATACACACTCTCAGCCACTTATATAGGGTACCAGCGATTTGACCGGGAAATTGAACTTGAAGCGGGTGAAAGCCTTCGCCTGGATATCCAGATGATTCCCGAAAGTGTGGAGATGGAAGCGATCTATGTGGAATCTGAAGCGGAGCAGGAAGAGCAGCGGAATATCGGTACGGCACAAGTAGATATCGAAATGGTTAAAGAACTTCCATCTGTGCTTCAACCCGACGTATTTCGATCTGTTCAGTTATTACCCGGCGTAAAAGCGGCCTCCGATTTTTCGAGTGGTCTGTATATTCGCGGAGGAAGTCCTGATCAAACCTTGATTTTACTGGATGAAACGACCGTTTATAATCCCTCCCATTTTTTCGGTTTCTTCTCAACATTCAATCCTGATGCCGTAAAAGATGTTCGCCTTTATAAAGGTGGTTATCCGGCTGAATACGGGGGCAGAATTGGCTCGGTACTTACTATTTTTAACAAAGATGGTAATCGAAATGAAACAGAGGGTTCTGTAAGTCTTGGCCTGCTCTCCTCAAGGGCTTCTATTGAGGGGCCATACAGTAAAGGTTCGTGGATGCTGGCTGTACGAAGATCAACCCTTGAACCCCTGTTGGCCATACTTCGCCAGAGTGTAGATAACGTACCCGATAAATTCTATTTCTATGATGTGAATGGAAAACTCAATTTTGATGCTACTCAAAATAACCGGTTTTCCCTGGCTTTTTATAGCGGAAATGACAATGTCGGGATTCCATTCCAGGAAGACGCAAAAATAAATCTGAAATATGGCAACCAAACGCTTACAGCAAAATGGCGTCGAATTATTAATGACAAATTATTTGGTTCATTCACGGCAACAGGGTCCCGATATTTTAATCAACCTGAATTCAAAATAGCAGGAACTCCCTTCAAGCGAGACAACAATATCTACGATCTTTCTCTGAAAGCGGATTTAGAATATCTGCCTAATGAACACCACACCATTAAAATGGGAGTTTGGGGAGGAAATCTAATTCTGAATTTCAGAGACCGTTTTGATAATGTGGATACATTCAAAGAACGAATTGATTCGAATTATTTATCCGCCTTCATCCAGGACGAATGGAGGCCCTCCGATCAGTGGATTTTTAACGGTGGGTTCCGCCTGAATTCATTTTCAGAAGGAGATTATGTTCGGATTGAACCCCGGCTTTCTGCAGAATTCAGGCCAACTTCCCGAATCCGGCTCCAGGCTGCCTATGGGCGTTACAATCAGTATCTCACACTGATCACAAATGAAGCATTCTCAGGCTTTGATCTCTGGTTAACTTCAGATAATGGTGTACCCCCTGCCTATGGTGATCAATATGTAATTGGTGCTAAAACTATTCCGTTTGAGGATTACGGACTAGATGTAGAAATTTATTATCGAACCATGCATGATCTTTTTGAGTTAGATCCCTTTTTGAATGATGCAGCGGGACAGGATTACCCCGACCTCTTTCGGTTTGGAGATGGCTATGCATATGGAGTTGAACTTTTCTTTGAGAAAAAAGTGGGGCGATTTACCGGGTTTTTAGGATATACCTATGGAATAACACGACGAAAATTTCCCGGTTTTAATGCACCAGTTCTCGATGATCCATCAGAAGCCCGATTCTATCCACCAAAATACGATCGTACTCACGATCTCAATATTTCTGGAACTTACGAATTGTCCTCCAAATGGACTGCCACGGCTGTATTCAGTTATGCAACGGGACAAGCTTATACCGAACCCCTTGGGAGAACAAAATTTGCTCACCTGCCGTGGGATAACTCCGACAGAGATGCATTCGTGGTAGGAAAGATAAATGCATCCCGGCTTCCCTCCTACCACCGGCTCGATCTTTCATTTAGCCGTAAAGGACGGTTTTTTGATCTGGGTGATGCAGAATGGCAATTCCAGGTAATAAATGTGTACTCGCGAAGAAATGTTTGGTTTTATAATTACGATTTTGAAGAAGAGCCTCTTGAAAAAACAGAGGTAACACTGCTTCCAATCTTGCCATCTATCTCTTACACAGTAAATTTTTAATAAGTCATGAGAAAGTTTTTATTCATCATACCCTTATTAGTCCTTGCAGCTGCTTGTGATCAGTATGATCAGGACTCATATAAAGAATACGTGGTTGTTGAAAGTTTTGCAGTGGCAAACGATTCTCTTCCAAGCGTATTTGTAACGACAACTGCACGTGCAAACCAACAGTATGATTCATCCGATGTGGTTCTTAATAATGCTGATGTTCAGATAGTACTACTGGATGAAAGCGGATCTGATGAAGAGGTTTTTGGATATATCTACAGTAGTGAACAGGAACGATATATCCCACAAAACAAGCAACACAGAATGCTGCCGAGGCGAACCTATCGCCTTGATGTAAGTTTTGAAGACAGAGACGAGATTATCCATGCAAGTACAACGATACCCGACGATTTCGAAGTCATTAACGAAATTCCTGAAACAATTTTCTACCAGAGTGAAAATCAACTTGAACTGATTCTGTCTGAAACAGAAAGAACTCAAACACAAAATATATTCGTCTTTACAGCCATTGCACTCCATGCACGGATTGATAACATGACACCGTTCTATTTCGCAGCTTTAGATGAGGATGGAGTTGAACTTTCCGATTTCCAGGTGAACTCATCCGGGTTGATCAACGAAGATAACTTCACACAAAATCAGGACGGTACAATTACACTCAAATACCCTTGGCTGGGAGTTGCGTTCTATGGCGAGACTCAAATTGTCACTCAGTCAGTCGATAAAAATATTGCTGATCTTGTTCGCTCTCAGGATGTACAGCTGGGTGGCTCTACCCTATCCCCCGGGGAGATTCCAAACCTGATCTATAATGTAGAGGGAGGAATTGGAATCTTCGGAAGTTTAGCATCAGATACGGTCTCGACGATTTTTTTAAATCCGTTTTGATAATATAATGTACAACGGGCAGCCTGCCCGTTACTGACTATATCCAGCCTATTGATGAGCGTTATCAGGTTATCTGAATTCTATTCTAAACCCAATTT
>NZ_JAKLWS010000045.1 GCF_022012475.1 Rhodohalobacter sulfatireducens | reverse complement strand
CCTCGGAGGCGGCAAGCCCAGAAGGACTTACCTTTAAACCGGATCTGACAACGTTTTATGTGACGTCCAATGGCGATAATATCGTCCACCAATATAAAATTTCAACGATTGATCCCGGGGAGTCCACTGTTTCGGCGAACAAAGGTAAAATTATAGCAGATGGAAGTGCTAAAGGTAGAATTACAGTTGTCGCGCGAGATCGTGACGGGGACAGAATTATTGGAAGAGAGATTAGTTTATCATCAAACAGCTCATCTGTCGACATTGATGAAGTAAACAGCAATACAAATTCTAATGGAGAAGCATATTTTGATGTAAGTAACTCAGAAGAAGAAAGCGTTACTTTTACTGCGAAGGGACCAGATGATACGATTGATGATAAGACTACGATACTATTCGTTTCGGTTAATGAAGATGAGTCAACCGTAGAATCGAATGATGATAAAGTAATTGCAGATGGAGATGCAAAGGGTGAGATAGTAGTCACAGCTAGGGACGTAGAAGGGGATCCTCTTTCAGATGTGATGATTACATTAAGTGCGAACAGTAGTGATGCAAAAGTTGATGATAAAACAAAACAAACAAACAATGATGGAGAGGTCGTCTTTAATGTAAGTAGTAATAAGGCGGAGACAATTACTTTTTCAGCAGAAGGGATGGGCAATACAATTGATGAAACAGCCTCAATAAAATTTGTAACTGTTGATGCGGGAGAATCAAGTGTTGTATCTGAGGATAATAAAATAATCGCCAATGGTAAGCAGACCGGCCGAGTTACTGTAACAGCAAGGGATTCTGATGGCGATATTCTGGAAGGTATCTCAATAAAATTGAACTCAGATAGTGATACAGCGGAGATTGAAAGTGTTAACAGTAAAACAAATTCGGAGGGAATCGCTCGTTTTGACGTGACAAATACTGCGATCGAAACGGTAGATTTTGAAGCTGAGGGTCTTGGAGTTGAAATAAACCAGCAGGCTTCTCTTCGATTTGCGGGTGTTAATGCCGGTGAATCTTCAGTCGAGTCAAGCAATGAAAAAGTTTTAGCTAATGGTGTGGCAAATAGTACTATAACAGTTACCGCAAAAGATGTGGATGGGGATATATTGGAAGGAGTAGAGATCTCTTTATCCGATAATGGAGGAAGTTCGAAAATTCAGACTATACAATCTACTACGGATGAAGAAGGTGAGGCAAAGTTCAGAGTTACGAATGAGATAGCAGAGTCAGTTGAGTATACCGCACGTGGGATGGGGGTAACTGTTGACCAAACAGTCGTTGTGGAGTTTGTAACGGTTGATCCGGATGAATCTTCAATCACGGTTGGCAAAACACAAGTTGAAGCTAATGGTGATGAAACTACAACTATTACCATCACAGCTCGGGATAAAGACGCTGAAAATTTAAAGGATGTAGTTTTTGAGCTAACAGCAGACAAGGAAAATGTCGAGATCGATGCTCTGAATAACGTTACAGATGAAGATGGCCGTGCAAGATTTAGGGTTAGCAGCGAGACTGCAGGTCGTACAAGGTTTACAGCAACCGCACTTCGAAAAGCTGCGGATGTAGAAGTTTCCTCAAAAGCAGTTGTTGAGTTTATACCTGTAGCCCCCGTTTCTTTGGCAGGTACAGATGTAAAAACCGATCGGTTTACTGCAAATTGGGAATTGGTCCAGGGAGCGAGTTCCTATTTAATTGATGTTTCAACAGATACAACGTTTAGCTCATTTGTTAACAACTACAGTTCTTTGGATGTAGGATTTACAACGGATATTGAGATTACAAACCTTGAACCGGGAACAATCTATTATTATCGAGTTCGTGCACAGGAAGATGATCTGATCGGGGCAAATTCAGAGACGATTCATGTTGAAACGTTTCCCGAGGTACCTATTACAACGACTCCTGTTAGCCGGGGAGTTACCCGTTTTACTGCAACATGGGAAACAGCACCCGGGGCTCAAAAATACTATTTAGATGTTTCTGAATCAGAAGACTTTGGCGAATACCTGCCTGGCTTTGAAAACCGGGATGTTGGTAATAGCTTATCATTCAATGTAACCGGATTGTTTCCCGGCAAAACCTATTTCTACAGGATTCGATCTATGAGTTATACAAAGACAAGCAACTCATCGGATGTTATTGAAACCAGTACAGTAGAGATAGGAAAGGAAGAATCAGAGATTAACTCTTCTCAATTAAGAGTTTTAGCCAATGGAGAGCAGAAGAATACTATAACTGTTGTTCTTAAAGACACTGAAGGCCGTGCACTTGAATCTGAAGAGATTACCCTTGAAGCAGAGGGAAGTAACTCAGAAATTGAATCGATTGAATCGCAGACGGACGAAAATGGACAAGCAACTTTTGCAGTAACAAATACTGTGGCTGAAGAAGTAACGTATAAGGCCTATATACAGGGAACAACTTTCGAGGTCGGGAGCATTAGTGTTGAATTTTTAGACTCAGGTGGCGAATTAAATCTTGGGAATAATTATCCTAATCCCTTCAGAGGTGTAACAACGATCCCCGTTACTGTACCTGAACCCATGCAGGTACGTATTTCAATAACGAATATTTTGGGTGCAACCGTTAAAGAAGTTGTGGATGAGGAGCTAAATACGGGCTACTACGAGGTTGAGGTGGATTTAAGAGACCTGGCCTCCGGTGTATACTTTTACAGGCTTATAACAGAGGATAAAGTTGATACCAAAAAAATGTTATTGGTCCGTTGAGTCTAACCGTCACTTTTTTTGGTTGGTACAATAACATCATAACCAAAATATTTCATAGCTTCTGTTACCTTATTGTTGAAGAGTATTATTTCTTCAGGCAATAGATTTTTAATCTGATTGCTGTTTACATTTGGTTTTATGAGATCTGTGATATTAGTTCGATCGAACCAGTACTTTTCATTCTCTTCGCCAAAATTTGTAGCATGGTTACCTGTATTCGTTATTATTTTTTTTGATTTTAGCCTCAGTTTCTCCAATTCGAATGGCTTGCAATCCAGGAACTCAAATAATTCCCTGGCAATTTTAAACGGATCATTAAGCATATCTTCAAAACGAACTAATTTAAAATGCTTCAATGTTTTTGAGTAGTGTTGCATTTGATCAGCAACATCACAGTAAAGATCTGCAAAACTATCGATTGATCTGCCTCGGCGTTTATGTCCTTCTGCCACTGCATAACCGTTTCTTGTTAAAGCGATTAAATACAAATCTGGATACATCCGGCGAAGAACCTCAGTGTAATTGATATCCATATTTGTTGACTTAAAACATAAAGCAGAGTCAATAACTTCCTGTCTCGTATATTTTACATTTTCAAACTTATACTTATTAAATGGATGTTTAAAATTACTGCGCTTATACCGAAAAAATTGGTAATCTAAAATGGTTTGACCAAGTTTAGATTCAATCAATCCAGTTTTTTGAAAAAGGCTGATGACTCGACTGAACTTATGTCTTTTTTTTCGAAATATTGTACCCGTTTCATATCGGACTGAACAAATTTCAGGATGAGATTGCAGGATATTCCATAAAATGTTAGTGCCTCCCCGGCTAAAACCACTGATAACGATTACTTTATTGTTTTTCATGTTATTGATCAAGAGAATTCAGTGTATGATAATATGATACAATTCCAGTAAAATAGGTTTCTGAGAAAGCACTAAATCTCAAATGTAGACATTTAGCTCATATCTGTTTTGAGGAAATGTATCTAGCCAAATTAATGATAAAATTGAAAATTTTATATACGTTTTTGCTCGAATTAATTAAGAGAATTTTAAATACTCTATTGTTGTCTTACCCGAAGAATAATAAGTATCTTATTAACTTTGCGAGAGCCTATTCATAATACACTTAATTGATAAAATCACGTAGAATTAATCTATGAAAAACTTTGGACTTACTGGTCTTGCGGGGTATATCGCGCCACGACATTTAAAAGCAATTAAAGATACCGGAAATAAACTTATTGCTGCTGTTGATCCACATGATTCAGTAGGTATTATCGATAACTATTTCCCGAATGCAAGTTTTTTTACTGAATTTGAGCGGTTTGACCGTCATCTTGAAAAGATTCGCAGACAGAATGGTGATAACGGGATAGACTACTTATCAATCTGTTCACCAAATAACCTACATGATGCACATATTCGCATGGCACTTCGTGTTGGAGCCGATGCTATCTGTGAGAAACCGCTCGTCTTGAATCCATGGAATCTTGATATCCTGCAGGAATTGGAAGAAGAATATAACCAGAGGGTTTGGACAATTTTACAACTTCGGGTACATCCACTTATTCGGCAACTTAAACAAAGATTGGAGATCGATGACACAGATAAGCGAAATAAAGTACGATTAACCTATATCACAAGCAGGGGACTATGGTATCATTACTCCTGGAAAGGAAATATTGAACAATCTGGTGGTATTGGAACGAACATAGGGATTCATTTTTTCGATCTTCTAATGTGGCTATTCGGGCGACCGGAAAAAAATGAGCTTTATATTCGTCAAGAGAACAGAATGGGGGGCTTCTTAGAGTTGCCAAACGCTGATGTAGAGTGGTTTTTGTCATTGGAGCCTGAGGATATCCCAGATAATGCTGATGAATCCCAACGAACATTTCGCTCAATTACTTTGGATGGAGAGGAAATTGAATTCAGCGGTGGTTTTACCGACTTACATACGAGAGTCTACGAGGAAACACTGAATGGTAACGGATTTGGTATAGAAGACGCACGGCCTTCAATTGAATTAGTTCACAAATTAAGGACAATGAAACTGACCCAAAAACCAACAGGGCAGTTACATCCGAGCATAAAAAAGCAATTGAGTGATTAGAATTAATTTATCAAAATTAAGATTATTGCTTCCCCTGTAGATGTTAGTTTTTCTTAAAATCGAAAATAATGTAAAGTTCTAGAGGGATAAATTTTAAATCTTCAGAATCTTACATTCGTCAAACAATCCAATTAACTAGTGAATTTTGAGTAATGCCAAATAAAAATGATTTAACAAATGTTAAAATTCATGAATCAGCGTACGTTGATGAACCTGTTGCCATAGGCAAAGGAACTAAAATCTGGCATTTCTGTCACATTTCATCAAATTCTGAGATAGGAGAGGATTGTGTTTTTGGCCAAAATGTATTTGTGGGCCAAAAAGTTAAAATTGGCAATAGGGTAAAAGTACAAAACAATGTTTCTATCTATACCGGTTGTGTTTTAGAAGATGAAGTATTTCTTGGTCCAAGTTGTGTCTTAACGAATGTTACAAATCCTCGAAGTCAGGTAAATCGACAATCTCTATATGAAAATACATTATTTGGAAGGGGGTGTAGCATTGGAGCAAATGCCACAATTGTGTGCGGTATTACCATTGGCCGGTACGCATTTATTGGCGCAGGAAGTGTTGTAACTAAAGATATCCCAGATTATGCATTGATGCTTGGCAATCCTGCCCGTCAAAAAGGATGGATGAGCCGTCACGGCCATAAGCTGAATGATCTGGATAGAGATGGAAATATGGTTTGTCCGGAATCAGGATATAGGTACAAGTTACAGGATTCAGGAGAGAAGGGGCATGGGGAAAGGAAAGTATTGCGATGTCTGGATTTAGATGAGGATGAGCCGCTACCGGTGGATCTGTCTAAAGGCAAAAAAACATATGACGAATTTAAAAAATAGAGGATAACCGCGGTAAATGCTTAGTCGATTAGAAGTAAACTTGGCATTTCTTCGCGAACACTGCAGTTAATAAAAAGAACTTAATAACGATCAGAAGATGGAATTCATAGATCTTAAAACTCAATATCAGCAATACAAAGACGAAATCGATACTCGCATGCAGAAGGTCCTTGAACACGGGCAATATATTATGGGGCCGGAAGTGAACGAGCTTGAATCGACTCTTGCGGAGTACACGGGGGTAGAACACTGTATTACCACTTCGAGTGGTACTCACTCTTTGGAGATTGCACTTCGAGCACTTGAGATTGGAAGGGGAGATGAAGTGATTACTGTGCCATTTTCGTGGATCAGTTCTGCGGAAGTTATTATGCTGGTGGGAGCTACTCCTGTTTTTGTAGATATTGAATATGAAACTTTTAATATCGATACATCAAAACTGGAAGAAGCCATCACTGAACGGACTAAAGCCATTATTCCTGTAAGTTTGTTCGGACAGATGCCAGACCTTGAAAAGATTAATGAAGTAGCAAATAAGTATAATATCGCCGTGATTGAAGATGGGGCTCAAAGTTTTGGTGCAACTCAAAATGGTAAAAAAAGTTGTGGTGCTACATTGGTCGGCAGCACCTCATTTTTTCCCGCTAAACCGTTAGGCTGTTACGGAGATGGCGGCGCTCTTTTTACGGATGATACTGATTTAGCAGATTCAATGCGTGCCATTCGAACACACGGAGGCCAAAGGCGCCACTATCATACACATGTTGGTACGAATGGGCGATTTGATACACTGCAAGCAGCTGTTTTGTTAGCAAAGTGGCCAGACTTTAGCAATGAAGTACAGCTACGCGGAAAAATTGGCGCACATTACAATGAGCTATTAAGTGAGACAGTAGTAACACCTAAAATAGCGAAAGGAAATACCCATGTATTTGCACAGTATACCATTCGGGTGGATAAAAGAATGCGGGATCAGACAGTTGAAAAAATGAAGAGTGAAGGAATACCGGTTGGTGTTTATTACCCTTCTTGCTTTCACGAGCAGCCTGTATTTAGTCACCTTGGATACAAATGGGGCGATTTTCCCGAATCGGAAAAGGCCAGTAGAGAAGTATTAAGCTTACCTATGCATCCATTTTTAACTAGTGATGAACAGGATTTGATCTCTTCGTCTATAAAGGAAATTTTAAAAGAATAGTTAAAACTGTTCATAACAATATAATTTCCTTAGCAATTAGTGAATCATCAGTGATATCAAATAAAATATTGTTAATAGATATATGAAAGTAGTTTCCATAGTTGGTGCAAGACCTCAATTTATAAAACTAGGCCCGTTATCGAGGCTTTTAAGAGAGTCATTCGAAGAAATTATTATTCATACCGGTCAACATTACGATCACGAAATGTCCGATCTGTTTTTTGATCAGCTTGAAATCCCTAAACCTGACATAAATCTTGGTGTCGGCTCTGGTTTACAAGGGGCTCAGACCGGAGATATGTTAGAAAAAATTGAAAATAAGTTAATGAGTATTGAGCCGGGATTAGTACTTACATTTGGAGATACTAACTCTACACTTGCTGCCTGTTTGGCATCCTCTAAACTCCAATTTCCTACTCTTCATATTGAAGCTGGGTTGAGAAGTTTTAATAAAACAATGCCGGAGGAGATAAATCGCGTAGTAGCTGATCATACATCAGATTTACTTTTTGCACCGACAAAAGAAGCCGTCAGAAATCTTGAAAATGAGGGATTAACGGAAAAAGCCGTTCTCACCGGGGATATTATGGTAGATTCAGTTGAGTTCGTCCAGAGTAAAATTGATAACCACAATGCAAATGAAAATCCATATGCATTATTAACAATGCATCGGCCTTACAATGTTGATAATCCTGAAAATTTAAAGAATCTCTTTCGATCACTGAAGGAGTTGTCAACCTCGATCATTTTCCCGGTTCACCCAAGAACCCGAAATATTTTAAACTCAAATAATATTGATGTTCCAGATAATATTGAATTGATTGAACCCCAGGGGTATATAGAATTCCAAAAATTACTCAGAAGTTGCAGCAGAGTTATCACAGATTCCGGTGGACTTCAAAAAGAAGCTTTTATAACCGGGAAACCCTGTATAACTCTAAGACCCGAAACAGAATGGGTAGAAACGGTGGAAGCAGGATGGAACCTATTAGCCGATTTAAGCGATCCAAATTTGGCAGATAAAATTAAATCATTTAATCCTGAAGAGGAAAGGCCTGATCTTTACGGCAAAAATGTAGCAGAGGTAATGGTTGCAGAAATTAAGAAATTTATTTCCCAGTCATAAGCTATAAACGCTTGGGTCAGTCATTATCATGGTATTCTGCCGGCTACTTATTCTACATCTTTTGTTACAATTCGTAATTCTAATTTGATTCAAATAAATTAAGCGACTCTTAAATTGTAATAACTGTAAATAATTAATAATCCACACTGCAAGGTCATAATGCGACCTTTTTTACCGGGTAAATTTAATGAAAATACTTCTTTTACTGGATGTAGCTCCAAATTACAGGGAACTCTTTTTAAGAAAACTTGGAGATAAATGTGATCTTACTGTACTTGCACATGCTTGTGAAAAGGATAACTTAGTCCCGCCAGATGAGAGGAAAGGGTATAAATATATTGAGCTTGACAAAGAATATGGTAAACGCCTTCGCTTCAATTTTGAGTTGAATAAATATATTAAATCAGTACAACCGGACCTGATCTGTGCAAATCTTAATTTTAGATATCCGGTTAGGATAAGAGACTTCTTTTTTCAAAAATATTTTAGAAATAAAATCTGGGTTTGGTGGGGGCCATTTTTTGGAAATAACTCATTTTTAAATCCTTTAAAACGTTTTATGGGATGCTTGGCTGATGGCAATCTTGTATACATGCAATCCATAGCTGATAAACTTTCGGACTGCAATGTTCTTAGTTTTAATAACAGCCAACATTCATCTTCACAGTTCGTACCCCTTGAAAATAAAACTTCTGGGATATTACATTGTCTTTTTGTGGGACGGGCACAAGAAAGGAAACGGCTTGAAAGAATTATTGAAATCGCAAAGCGCAGAAACGATGTTCTATTTCGGCTGGTTGGCCCAAATATGAAAGATTACTTCGCTGAAATAGAGATACCGGATGCAGTTAGTCTATATCCAAGTGCTTATGGGGATGAATTGGTGGAACATTTTAAATGGTCGAATTTGGTAGTTAATCCTGGTCATGTTGGTCTTTTAGTTATGAATTCTGCTACTCATAACCGACCGATTGTTATCGATACAGGCTCAGATCATGCACCTGAGGTTCTATTAGCCAAAGAAGCGGAACAATTTTTTATAGATTTTGGAAATAGAAAAGAAGTAGATCAGCTAATCGATCAATTAGTGGACAATCCAGAGCTACTTTCAGAGAAGGGTAGGGCTCTATATGATATTGCAAAAACAAAATATACAATTGAGCACATGATGGAAGTTCATATAGATATGTTTAGAACTCTTCTAAATCCATCAAATTCCTAATTTATAGTTTATCGTGTCATTCAGGCTGCAAAAGACATCATATAAAGGATTTGTGCACTATGTAGACGGAGATTTTATTATTCGTTCGCATAAGGGAGAAGTCTATTTTAGTCATGATGGGGGGACTCATTTTCATAAAATTATTGATCTTGGTCACTCAATTACAGATCGGGTAAAGTTATCACATCCAAAAATCAGACGACTTTTACGTTATTATATTTACCATATATTACCGATTGGTGATGCGATTGTTGTATTTGGATTGAAAAAAGTATTTGTGATTTCTACGAAAAATCAAGAAATCGTCAGGGAATTTAAAATATCCGGTTCCCGCCCGCTCGTAATTTGTAAAGATGAAAAATATATCTATTACGGAGAATATTTCTCAAACAAAGAACGAAAACCCGTCAAAATTTTTCGATTCACCCCTGAAAGTGAATTTATTGAACCCCATATTGAGCTAACTGATATTCGTCATATTCACGGGATGTTTTATGATCCATATTCAAAAAAAATATTTCTGACCACGGGTGATACTGATGATGAAAGTTTTATAGGGTATTTAGAATCAGGAAAAGTAATAAAGATACTTAGTGGTTCTCAACAAGCTCGGGTTGTTACACTTCTGTTTGATCAGCATTACATCTATTTTGCTACAGATGCACCTCGAGAAGCCAATTACATTTACAGATATTGTCGAAAAAGCAAAAAAGTAGAAAAATTACAACAATTAGGAGGTACTGTTTTCTACGGGGTATCGGTTAAAAATTCGTTTGTTTTTTCTACAGTAGCAGATACTAATAAAGAACAGCGTCAGGATTCAGTTGAACTTTGGGGGTCAGATAATGGAACAGATTGGCAGATCGTTAAGGAATTTCAAAAAGATCCGTGGCCAAAGTCGTTATTTCAGCATGGTCAGTTACTTATAAGTGACAAACAATATAATACCTCAACTATATGGTTTACTCCATTTGCCACATCAAACGATCAAATCATTCACAAACTCCTCATTAACTGATCTACTAAATGTCACTTAGCAAATTAGATTACTTCCGATACCTTTTCAATATCTACTTTCTTAAAAGAGGTACAATCACCAAAAGCTGGAGTAGTCCAAGCCGTTTATCTGAAGATTCATTTGAACAGGATCCTGTAAAATGGGCTTACCCTTTAGACTTTTCTCAGGATATTCATGAGAATCTATTGACAGATGAAGCGGGTGTTCCTATGATTGACTATGCCAATTTGGGAACATACTACAATCCTTGGTTTGTAGGGCATATTGCACTTGGTTATTACAGTCTTTGGAAGAGAGATCAGAAACTGGTGCATATTGATCAATTTAAAACATTAGCTGACTGGTTTGTAGAACAGCAAGTGGAAACCGAATATGGAGTCACTTGGATGTATAATTTCGATTATTTTGGTGGACAAAAAAAGCCGTGGAAATCGGGACTCAGTCAAGCACACGGGATATCAGTTTTACTTCGAGCCGCTTCTATTTTTGACAAGAATAAATATGAAAGTACAGCACGAAAAGCTTTGAATGAGTTAACAACTCCTTACACTCAGGGCGGCCCGGCATATTTTAGAGAAGATGGTACAGTATCCTTTGAAGAGTATTTTACTGATCCTCCGTATTCTGTATTGAATGGACACCTTTTTGCTACGATATCCTGTTGGGAAGCTTCCTTATACTTTAAAGGAAAAAAAGCTGAACAAATTACTGAGGCGGCATTTAATTTTGTGAAAAAATATCTTCCTGATTATGATTTAGGGTTCTGGTCAACATATAGTCTCAAATCCATAGCCGGAAGATCAGATATTGCATCTTTCCATTATCATGATGTACACATAGCCCAGTTGAAGAGCGCTTACAGAATCACAGGAGCGCCCATATTTCGAACCTATGCAAGTAGATTCCAGGAATATCAAAATGATAAATATCGCAAGAGTAAGGCTTTTATGCATAAATCATTCGTAAAAATCATGAGTTAGATCTCTATTTAAAAAGAAAAGATCAGTAATTTTTGAATTGAACAATTTAGGCTCTATGGCTAAGAAAAATATTTGGGTCATCAATCAGTTTGCAGGTACGGACAAATCAGGCTGGGGAGAAAGGCATTATTTTTTGAGTAAACACTGGATTAAGATGGGGTACGATATCACCATCATTTCAGGCTCTTATAACCATGTTTTTAATAATCTGCCGGATGCTCCAAACCAATATAATATAGAAGATGTAAATAGTACTCGTTTTTGCTGGATAAAAGTACCAAAATATAAAGGACAATCCGTAAAACGTTTTTGGAGTTTTTTCATCTTTATGATTAAGGTATTGTTTGTACCCATAAAAAAGGTTGGCAAACCAGACGTAATTATTATCTCTTCAATGCCAATTTTCCCGGTCTTTACTGCATATTTACTGAAAAAAGCTCACAAGGCAAAAACACTTATTTTTGAAATCCGGGATATTTGGCCGCTTACCTTAATTTATCTGGGAGACGTCTCGCCAAAAAGTTTAGCTGTGCGATTACTTGGTTGGTTTGAGAAGTTCGGTTACAAGAAAGCGGATTATATTGTTTCACTTCTGCCTAACGCTAAGAATCATTTTGAAAAAGTAGCGAATGCCGGACACAAATTTGTTTACATCCCAAATGGATTAGACCATTCCGTACTCTCAGTAGAACCACTTGATGAGGAGATGGAGAAACAATTTCCGGAAAATAAATTTATCATTGGCTATACGGGTACAATTGGCCTTGCGAACGCTCTTGAATATTTTGTAGAGGCTGCTGGCTTGTTAAAAGATGATTCACGTTTTCATTTTATTGTTATTGGAGATGGTTATTTAAAAAATGATTTAATAAAATCTTCTGAAGGATTTGATAACATTACTTTTTTCAACAAAATCAGAAAAAACCAGGTCTTATCTGCTGTCAAAAAATTTGATGTCTGCTTTGTAGGTAGAAATGATTCACCTCTTTTCGAGCATGGAGTATCTGCTAATAAATATTTTGATTATATGCTTGCGGGTAAACCAATTCTTGATTCAAACAATCACATAAAAGACCCGGTTGAACTTTCGGGTTGTGGAATTATTGTTAAACCTGAATCAGCAGAGGCGATTGCGAATGGAGTGAAAAAGCTATATGAAAGCGGGGATCAGTCACTGAAAGAGATGGGTAGAAAAGGGCGAAGATATGTAGAAGAACATCATAATTTGAAATATCTTGCTGAGAAGTATGCGTCTCTATTTGAAGAGGAGGAAGGCTAAAATAGAATTAGCTGTGGTTTTGCTTAGGGTCCCGAACAGCAATTAAGCGAACGGTTTTCTGCAATGGTTTTAATTTTTTTGTTATCCCTGTAGGGTCTAATGCATTGATAAAACCATAATATTCAGCTTTAACACTGAATCCATTTCTTTTAAGAATAGTAATCATCTCTTTAAAATGATCTTTCGTAAAATAGGAACGTTTATGCCCAAAATAATAGGGGTTTAACATATCAAGGACGATTTTACAACGGTCGTTACAAAGCTCTACCAGCCTATTGACGGATTTGTTTTTGGGGTTTATCGCTTCAAAGGCTGCTAAAGTATAGATAAAATCAAATGATCTTCCCGGATTGTATTCTAAAAAATTTTTATGCAGTAGTGTACAGTTATCAACACCATACCAATCAATACGTTTATTGCTCACTTTAACTCTTTTGATACTTAAGTCGATGCCAAAAACCTGATCTGATGCTTGTTTCTTGGCAAGATAAATACATGTACTGCCTGTACCACTACCGATTTCCAGGAAACTTCTTGTCCCAAAATTTTGAACCATTTTTTCAAGAGAATTTAAAAGAACACCATAACGCAAGATAAGATGATATTTAAAAATTGGAGAAAATGCCTGGTAATGGCTCAAACTCTTAGCCATAACTGTTTTTCTTTCCTCTTCGCTTAATATTGATTCTCGAATCAATTCGGGGGCGTCAGTTAATACTTTTCGAAGGGTTTGATTGTACATGCTGTATGCTGAATAGTTAATTAAAGTTTCGATGGGCTAATCAATACTTATCGGAGTTTCGAACAAAATTGAAGAATTCCAGTAGCATAAAATAAGTTTATGTATCAAAATGATAATGGCAATTTATATGATTTCTCAATTAATAGAGTGATCTGAATTAGTAGTATGGGTCAATAAATGAAATTCTATTGAGCAAACTTATTTGCAAAATTCTTTAGGTTAGTTTTAATTAAGCAAAGCAAAAAATAAATCATCTACTAACTAATTCTATGACTTGTAAAGCAGGGCTAATTATCCATATTGGAACCCATAAGACAGGTACGTCAGCTATTCAGCAACACTTAAAATTGAATAAAAAAGAATTGCTGAATGAGAATATTAATTACATAAAATTTAAACACAGGAAGCTAACAAAAAAAACATATGAATACGATAAGTCATTCAAAAATAACCTTGAAGAATACCTTAAATCAAAAATTATTGCTTCCAGATTAAATTTAATTAGCTTTGAAGGGTTGTCCGGTGATTTATCGAATTATTATTCAAATTATAAGATTCTTGCAAAAATATTAAATGACTGCACTTCGCAGTTTAATCCGAAAATAGTCATATTTTTTCGCAGGCAGGATCAATTTATTCAATCAGCTTTTATGCAATTGAAGCACCAAGGCGAGGAACTTTCATTTTCTGAATTCTATAATGCAGCTAAGGTTGGAAATTTAAACTGGTTACAATTTGCTAATTATTATGAAGATCTGTTCGGAAAAGATAATGTAATTTGTATTCCGTATTCACCAATCAGGTTTATTGATGAATCTATAATCAATGTTTTTGGCAGAATAATAAATTCGGAGTCCATGATAGATCATGTGGATGATAAACCCATTAATGTGGGTTTTTCTAAAGCTGCTTTAAACATATTTTCATCAGTTTCTAAAGATCTTTCAATTGAAGAGAAAAAAATATTGAGGAGGAGATTACAGCGAAATTTCAATCATGGACTATTTACTAAGTACGATTTATTGAGTGAAAAAGAGGAAAAGTTCATAATTGATAAGTTTAAAGAATCGAATAAACTTCTTTCAGAAAAGTACTGGGATAAAAATTACTTAAATTTCAATCATGCAGTTAATTATAAAAAAAAGTCTTATTCAACTGAGCAGGTTTACCAAAATTTATTAGTAGACACATTGGAAAGCGAATATAGGTTGTTATCCAAACTAAATTCAACACATGCTAAATTGGATAGGTATGAAAGGTCGAAAACAATAGCACTATTGAATTATGTTAGAAACAAAATATATGTTTTTAAGTCTGTTATTAACTGATAAATCGTTACAATTTTAATAAAATCATTATTTACGGAATGATTTAACAGAACCCTCATCATTATCAGCGAATCTATAATTTTTAAAGTTTCGAATCTTTATTTTAAAGAACAACAGAACCAAATAAATTGTTTAATTAGTTGATATGCAAATAGTTGGTGAAATAGCCCAAGCACATGACGGAAGCCTTGGCATAGCACATTCTTATATTGATGTATTGGCTGAAACCGGTGTTGATGCCATAAAATTTCAAACACACGTAGCCGAAGCAGAAAGCAGCATTCACGAAAAATTTCGAACAAAGTTTTCTTATGAAGACAAAACCAGGTTCGATTATTGGAAACGAATGGAGTTTTCGGTTGAAGAGTGGAAGGGATTGAAAAAACATTGCGATGAAAAAAATATTGAATTTATTTCATCTCCTTTTAGCAATGCTGCTGTAGACATACTTGAACAAATTGGAGTACAAAGATACAAAGTTGGATCGGGAGAAGTCAGTAATTTTCTTTTGTTAAAAAAAATTGCAAAAACAGGTAAGCCGATTATACTATCATCAGGGATGAGTTCATTTACAGAATTAGACAAAACAATTGAATTCCTGGGTGAATTTAATAATGACCTCTCAATTCTTCAGTGTACAACGGCCTATCCAACAAATCCGGAACAATGGGGTTTGAATGTTATACCTGAACTTAAAAGCCGATACAATATGCCGGTTGGATTTAGCGATCATTCAGGTGATATTTATGCATGTTTGGCTGCCGCAGCTTTGGGGGCAGAGATTTTAGAATTTCATGTAGTATTTGATAAGAGAATGTTTGGGCCTGATGCTAAAGCCTCACTTACAATTGACGAGACCAAAAAACTTGTGAAAGGAGTAAATGAGATAAATGTCTCCTTGAATAATACAATTGATAAAAACGAAAATAAACAATTTGAAGAACTGAAGAATATTTTTGAAAAGTCGTTAGCTGTCAATAAAAATCTTTCAGAAGGAAGCAGGCTTCAATTTTCTGATCTTGAAGCAAAAAAACCCAAAGGACTGGGAATAGATGCTTCGAATTACAAAAATGTGATTGGAAAAAAAATTAAGAAAGACCTCAAGAAGTGGGAATTTATAAATTATAAAGATTTGCATGAGTAGACGAAAAATTTGTGTAGTCATCACGGCGAGACCATCATACAGCAGAATTAAAACAGCATTAGATGCTATAAAAGAGCATCCGAAACTGGAATTGCAACTAGTTGTTGCAGCTTCTGCTCTTTTAGATAGGTACGGTACCACTATTAACTATATCAAAAAGGATGGATTTGATATCACTACAAAAGTATTCAGTGTGTTGGAAGGTGAGAATGTAACGGTGTCCTCAAAAACTACCGGCCTTGGCATATTAGAACTTTCTACTGTTTTTGATAACCTGGAACCGGATATCGTAGTAACTATTGCCGACCGATATGAGACAATGTCAACTGCTATAGCCGCGAGTTATATGAATATTCCTTTAGCACATATACAGGGTGGCGAGGTAACCGGGAACATCGATGAAAAAGTCAGACACGCAATTACGAAACTGTCAGACTATCACTTTGTCTCATCTGAGGGAGCAAGAGAACGAGTGATAAAACTCGGCGAAGAACCCTCTTCTGTATATAATACAGGGTGTCCATCTATAGATTTGGCAGAAAATGTAATGAATAATCTCCTAGATGATTTCGATCCAATAGAGTTATACGGTGGTGTGGGAGCTAAGGAAGAACTATTCGATGGAGATTATTTGGTTGTAATGCAACATCCTGTTACAACTGAGCATGAAAAAGCGTTGGAACATATTAATAAGACATTACATGCCATTAAAGAGCTTGATATGCCAACATTTTGGTTTTGGCCAAATGTGGATGCCGGGTCTGACGGCACAAGCACTGGAATCAGGGCATTTAGGGAACATCACGATGGTTTACCTATTCGGTTTTTTAAGAATATGGAACCTCATCATTTTTTACAGTTATTGCACGAAAGCAAATGCCTGATTGGTAACTCGAGCGTTGGAATAAGAGAGTGTTCATACTTGGGAATTCCAGTTGTAAATATTGGAACCCGGCAAATGAGAAGAGAAAGAGGAAATAATGTAATTGATGTTGGTTATGATACGGAAGAAATAAAAGATGCAATCCAAACATGGTTAAAAAGCTCTCCGCCTGAACCTTCTATTATTTACGGTGGTGGAAAAGCAGGTGAAAAAATTGCTGAAAAACTAAGTGATGTAGAATTGAAATATCATAAAACCATTACCTATTAATTCTGTTCTATAAATTATATGATTCGAGGAGAAAAATTGACTGCTGTGATACCTGTAAGGTCTGGTTCCACGGGCATTCCGGGGAAAAATTTGTTAAAGATCGAAGGGGAAACATTAATTGAACGAACGATTAAAAAAGCCAAAAAATCAAAATTTGTAGATAACATTTGGGTAACTACAGACGACCCTGAAATGTATAAAATTGCTGATAGATTTGGTGCAGCACCTCCAAGTTTGCGCCCTTCAGATTTGGCTACAGGAGAAGCCAAAACAATAGATGCCGTAAAGCATCTTTTAAAAGATACAGATACACAATCGGGTTACATCGTATTGCTACAAGTAACCACACCTCTGTGGACTGTAGAAGATTTGGATCATCTTTGCAAAGAATTTGAGGATAATAAGGGTGCTAATGCGGCCGTAAGTGTTGTTAAACATGATGCACCTCATCCTAATAAAGTCATGAAAATAGATAAGGGTTGGTTACAATCCTACCTTGGTAATAATGTCAGTGTCCCGCGACAAAGCCTGCCAGAAGTTTATGCGTTAAATGGTGCATTTTATCTGTTGTCGATTTCGAAGTTAAAAGAGGTTGGGAAATTTGTTCCGGATCGATCAATGCCTTTTGTAATGCCGGCAGAACGAAGTGTAAATTTAGACGGGCCATTAGACTTAGCACTATTAAAAGGGCTTTTGGGAGATGCTATTCACACATGATTTTTTTAATTATTGAGTAGATATTTTTTGAAATAGTATTATTTTCACGGATTATAAAAAATCTATCACCAAATAATAAAGATTGCAATTCCTCTATGACTTCGAAAGTATTTAAATGCAATGTTTGCGGTTCAACATCAGCAGAACATTTACTTACAATATATAAGCCGGACCGATTTGAAAAAGCAGAGGGCGTTAATGAAACAGGTTATAAACGAAAATGGGTAAAATGTGAAAATTGTGGTATGGCTGTTAATCACATGTCTAAAGTCTCTGAGAAGGCGATAAATAATGTGGCGAGTTCATACTATGAAATTGATTTGGGTGGAAAATCAGAGCTCCAGAAAAAGTTTGACTATGTTATGAATCTCTCAGAAGAGGAATCTGATAATTTAGGGAGAGTAAATCGAATCATTGACTTTCTTAACAAACATTTTGATGATCCAAATGGAATTGATATTTGTGATGTAGGATCTGGACTTGGTGTTTTTCCAAGTAAATTGATTGAGGTTTCTGATTCATATGGTATTGAAAATCTCAATATTATAGGAATTGAACCAGATCCAATATCGTATTCGTTTCTTCAGAGCTTAGATCGTTTTCCC
This sequence comes from Rhodohalobacter sulfatireducens, assembly GCF_022012475.1. Lineage (GTDB taxonomy): Bacteria > Bacteroidota > Rhodothermia > Balneolales > Balneolaceae > Rhodohalobacter > Rhodohalobacter sulfatireducens. Next base: position 11,895 of record NZ_JAKLWS010000045.1, on the reverse strand, counting down.
GTTGTAGATGGTTTTTTCCCAGATGCGGTAAATGGTAAAAAGTTTGATCTCATCACTCTCAATAAAGTGCTCGAACATATCTCAGATCCTGTAGATATGTTGGATTCAATTTATAAGAAAGTAAAAGACGACGGAGGTTTAGCCTATATTGAGGTACCTTGTATTACAAATACTTCTTATAAACCCCCACAAGATGGGAGTTTGGGTGCACTACACTATAATTTGTATAGTATTAATACTCTTAGTTCACTTATTGATAATACGGGATTTCAAACAGTACTAGCTGAAAGAATTACCGAACCGAGCGGGAAAATTTCTGTTTATGCTATTGCCGCAAAAATTTAGAATTGAAATTCATCAATGTTTGGTTAAGACATTCAATTAAGAGATTAATTGTTAAAATAAAATGAAAACAATTATTTATAACTCATACTATTAATTGTAAGTTGTATATATGTTCTTCATCAACAAAGTATGATAGCATAGATATAACAGTTTTTAACATTGGGCAAATTAACATCTTAAAAGTATGTTTTTCTAGAAATGGTAATTTTTCATAACTATTGCTTGAGAAATTAATTAGAAATAAAACTTAAAAACTTTTTATCCTTTGAATATTCAGGAAATTGTTTCTCTTTTTTCAGGGCCAAATGGTGAGAATAAGGCAAGAGAATATTTAGAATCGAATAATGTACTTCCTTTAATCCTTCAAGAATCTCAACAAATAGAGGGCAGGATATCACCAGATCTAAGGGATTTGGCCAGGTTACACGCTACAATTAGAGCCAGAAAAATCTTTACTATCTTGGAGTTTGGAATTGGTTATTCAACAATTGTAATGGCTAAAGCTCTTAAAAAGAATCAAGAAGATTGGGATGAGCTTGAAAAAAAACCACTTGTTAGGAAATCAACACCGTTTGAAGTGCATTGTGTTGATGCTTCTACAAAATGGATTGATGTTACCCTGAATGGTATTCCTCCTGATTGTAAGCATATTGTAAAGACACATGAAACTAAAGTAAACTCCGGGTTATTTAGTGGGAGAAGCTGTCATTTTTACAATCAAATACCCAATGTGATACCTGACTTTATATATCTTGACGCTCCCCATCCCAATCATGTAAGAAAACGTGATGGCAAAAATTCAAAATGGAGCAAAAATAAAGATAGAGTCATTATGTCTGGTGATTTGCTGAGAATGGAACCTGTCTTATTACCAGGCGCATGTATTCTTGTTGACGGTAGAACTGCAAATGCACGTTTTCTGAAGCATTTCTTTTATAGGAATTGGTCTTTTATAAGAGATGAAAATGGAGACGTTACAGCCATGGAACTTCAGGAAAAACCTCTTGGAGATATCAATAAATCTACGCTGAAATATACACTTGGAAAACGAATAACTGAATGGGTTAAGGAGTAGCAATTATTTGATGTTAAACAGTATTGTATTATTGATTCAGAATCATAAGATTAAACTGAAAAGTGTTTTAAAAGAAAGTTAAACAAAAAGTGATTTTGTAAAACCATCAAAAATCATTCCACATAAAAAAAACGTGGATACCTGATGGGGTTTACTTAGTTAAAGCTTTTTATTTCATTAATAATTGAAACTAAAATTCCAAGATTTAAAAAGTGCATTGATTTAAACAACTAGTTTATCATTATTACGATACCATCTAGTATTTTGATTTTTTTGTTTGATATTTCAAAAGTGCGTAAAATACTTAGAAATAACGTTTTAACTGTTATTCAGTTGGCTATTTAAAGAGAACAAATTTGTTTATGGCTTGGTACCATACAGTTGACAATAGTTACGAAATTATAATCGTTTAAAATCTTTTTTGTATGCTTATTGCCATAAATTTCCATTATATACGTGAAAACTATGATGAACCATATCCCAGCATTTTTGGAATAACACCTCAACAGTTTTCAGATAGATTGGATCAGATAGGTAAATTTGCTGATTTTTTAAGCATTGAAGATCTTGTTAACATTATTGAGGGGGAAAAAAAGCAACCTGAAAAATCGGTAGTTATTACATTTGATGACGGTTTTAAGGAGCAATATGAATTGGCATGGCCCGTCTTAAAAAAGAAAGGTATTCCCGCAATTTTCTTTGCAAATACAAACCCAATAGAAGAAAAAAATGTAACAACTACGCATAAAATTCATATTCTTCGAGCTTATACGCCACCCCTGGATTTTCAAAGAGTTTTAGAAAATACTCTTCGGGAAAATGATATTGAAATTAACTATCCGGACGTTAATATAGCCAGACAAGCTTATCAATACGATGAACTTGAAACTGCTAAATTAAAATTTTTTTTAAACTACTCCTTGGATCATGACCAGTTATCTGAAGTGATAAATGATATGTTTTTAGAACTGAATTTTAAAGAGTCGGAGATCAGCCAAAATCTTTATATGACAAAAGAAATGATCAAAGATCTTGCTCAAAAGGGTGTTCTTGGAACACATGGGCATACACATAGGCCGTTGGGTTTAATACCGGATGAGGAAGCGAGCAACGATGTTAAAACATCTTTAAATAAATTAAAAAAGTGGACGGGAGTAAATGTAAAAGCTCTTAGTTATCCTTTCGGAAATAAAAAAGCTTGCAGCAAAGCTGTAGCATCAACTGCTTCTGAACATGGAGTGAAGTTTGGGTTTACAATGGAAAGAGCTGGTAACCCAAATTTAACATCTCCTCTTTTTTTAGCAAGATATTCAAATAGTGATTTACCGAAAGATCGTGTCAATACTTCATTACAGAAATTTTGGGAAAAAATCTCTCACGCTGAATGGTATCGTTGAAAAAAAAGTAGGTCAATATGTGCAGAGTGCTTTTAATTACAAGTAATAAATTAAGGCATAAATACGTAGCTAATAAAATTGCTTCACAACTTGATCTAACTGCTATTATCTCTGAAGAGAAAGCAGCTTCAACAACCCCGTCAAGAGAAAAGAATAATAGGGAAACTAAAATTATTCAAAAGCATTTCGATGAAAGGAGCAGCACAGAAAAAAAATTACTGGGTCAAGTAGACTCCTTTCCGAAATCCATAGAAATTCAGAAAGTTGAACGAGGTCAATCCAATTCTGAAAATGTATTGGAGTGGATCCAAAGCCAAAAGCCAAATGTAATTCTCCTTTATGGCTCAGGAATTATTAAGGCACCACTGTTAGATTATTACAAAAATCGTATTATTAATCTTCATCTTGGACTTTCACCATATTACAGAGGTTCCGGTACAAATTTTTGGCCACTTGTTGATGGAAACCCAGAATGTGTAGGGGCAACTATTCATATTGCAACTCCCGACGTGGATGCAGGAGGGATATTGTCTCAAGTTCGTCCAAGAGAAATTTGTCGCTCAGACAGAGCCCACGATCTTGGTACGAAAACTATTATTACAGGAAGTGATATGCTATGTAAGGTTGTACCTTTTTATATGAAGAATAAATTACAACCGGTCAAACAAGACTTGAATAAAGGAAAAGTATTCAAGCGAAAAGATTTCAATGCTGGAGCAGTGAAAAAAATGTGGCAAAATTTAGAAAGTGGAATGATTGAAGATTATATAAAAAATAAACAAAAAAGAGATAGCAAATATCCAATCGTTTCACCAAATTTATAAAAAGGGGCTTCATTTAATATTCAAAAAAAATCAATTCAGCAAGATGATTCGGGTATAGCAAATCTTAAAAGAACAAGAAAAATGGATCAAGAAAAAAAAGTAAAGAAATTTGAAACTGCATTTATTGTAAAAGATGCAAAAACCTATACAAACGCTGAAGAAGCTTGGTTTCAATTTTCGGGTAATAAAGAAGGATCTATACTCTTTATAATCATTCCCAAAGAGGATCCAAATAATACTCTTGATATATTTAATGAAACGATTGACCCGGATAAGTGGGAAAAAATTATATGGTATAAATCTCACAGTAATTATGCTCCGAAATGGTTAAAAAGAAAAATGAAAAAATCGTTGCTATTCAAGCTAATAATGAATGGCAGGGAATATATTTACAATTTCTTAGACAGAATTGGTCTTGATCGTCTTGGAAAAAAATATGGACCAATCGATGTTGTTTTTTCCGGACATCGAAATACCCAAGAACATCTTGCTTTTGCCTTAAAGCCTAAGGAGTTATATATCATGGATTCGGGAATGAGAATTCAAAAAAGAATTCAACCCACTGGATATATCAACGATCGAAAACGTTCAAAGAGAAAACCAATTAGTTACATATTACACAAATTAGTTGCGTTCAAAATATTTGATCGAAAAAAAACAAAAATATTTACTGTCTATAATGATTTAATCGAAACAAAGCACCAAATCGTTGAAAACGACTATTCCTATCGAAAGATGCTGGTGAAGAAGAAGATTACGGGTGATGATGTTTTTTTTGTTAGTTCCCCGATTTTTAACAGAGAAAATATCAGTATCCAGAATTATATTGTTTTTATAAAGGAAATATTTGAAGAACTAAATCTTGATCCTTCTAATGTTATTTATATACCTCATCCAGTGTACGAGAAAAAGAAAGAGGTACAATTGATTGTTGATAGTCTTGAATGCAGAGTAGATAACAGGGATATCCCGATTGAGACTAAAATTGCTTTAAATGATAAACTACCAAAGTTGTGTGTTTCTCCATATTCATCATCAATAGCGAATATTGCATCATTTTCTGAAGGTAAATTCCCCTTAGCATATGCCTGGCATCCTGAAATAGATTGTTTTAAGGAAATGGTAGTTTGGAAAGAAAATTTCATTTTTAAAAATCCTAACATTAAGCTTATAGAACTTAAAAATGTTACATCCATCTTTGGTTTTAAAAAAGATGATTGCAATAAACCAAAGTATAAAAATTTTAAGGATTGGGATGCAGCTATGATAAAGAATGAAGCTTGAGAATTGGATCATTTTTTATTTGGAAGAATTCATTCAGAGAATATTACAGACTTTGAGATTTATTGTTTATCAAATAATGAGCGATAAATAAATTTGAAAATAAATCTCAGTATTTAGTTCGCATCTTTACTCATCTTTTTCCAGCTTTTGACGTTAGCTGTTTATTGGGGCATTATGTTTTTCTAATTTTTTCACTTACGTGTCAAGACATAATTATAGCATCATTTCACGCTATGTTTAGGAATGCTAAATCCATGATGATTAAATGAATTGCTTTGAAAAAAAACTTTCAAATAATCATACAAATATTGAATAGCGTTTTCCTATCAAACATTTTTTTAGAATGTTTCGTGAGAATAAATTAAATACACCAATTGATAATCTGTTGTATTTAACTTCACTAGAGGGATAAATTTTATTTTTCAGATTACTATAAATAATCTTAGTTGAATGAATATAATTGACGTTTTAATCCCTTACGAAGAATCAAGAAAAAGAAAGTTACCGTTTTTTAAAGCTTCTTTTTTTGATGCCATTTCCTCAAGAGACTGGTACCCTGTTATAAGAAATCGAAGTCATTTCAAGGATTATGGTTTTGAATTTAGATTTTTTACTCCGAAGAATCTGCCGGATGATAAAAATCCGAATTGTATAATTATTGATTCTGCAATAAAGAGAGGGAAAAATATGAACTGGGATATCGTCAAAAATTTAATTCGAAGGTTCAAAAAAGAGGGTCGTACAGTAGTTCTTTTCGACAGTAAGGATAGTCATAATATGTTGATGGAACTTCTTCCTTTAGTTGACTTCTACATGAAGAAGCAGTTTTTAAAAAATCGTATGTTGTATAACTACGCTTTGGAAGGAGGAAGGCTTTTTACCGATTACTATTCAAAAGAATCAAAGGGTTTAGAGTGGAATCCTAAAAAGAATAGAGCATCTGTTTACAAAGATATATTTAAAGCGAATAAAGATAAATTAAGAATATCCTGGAATATATTAATGGCCATAGATGAGTTTAGAACGTTTAGGGATTATATCCGTTTTTTTAGTTCCAAAACTGGAAAAATAAACTACATCGATCCAAACAAACGTAGAAAGATAAAACTAAATGCAAATTTTTCTACCAGTTATGAAAGTGAACTTGTTGCTTTACAGAGAATCCATTTAAAAAAGATTTTAGATAAAGAAGGATTTGCATCAGGAAATTCAACGGGAATAGTTCCAAAAGAAATTTATAAGGAAAATTTAAAAAACTCAAAGGCCGTTGTTAGTCCATTTGGCTGGGGAGAAGTTTGTTACAGAGATTTTGAATCTTTTATTAGTGGAACAGCACTTATAAAACCTGATATGCAACATATTGATACATGGCCCGATTTATATGAGCCAAATAAGACTTATTTACAAATTTCATGGGATAAAAATCAATGGGGAAGTGAGATTGATAAACTATTAAATGATGAATCATTACTGTTGAAAGTTGCTACCACCGGACAGGAGAAATATCGAAAAATTTGGACCCCGTCTGGGCAAAAAAAATTTTGTGAGAGATTTTCATCACAGCTAACCGAATTCATAAATAACTGATACAAAAGAAAGAGCTATTATATTATAAAAAAATTTTCAGCTAGGTCCTTTTCGTTTTTAACGCTTTACTACAAAAATAATTTCAACTGATTACCGTATCAGGATTTAAATCAGGAAAGGATGTAAACATTATTTTATGAAAACTGTCTTTTTTTATACAAATATGAGTAACACTCTCCATCATTAAAGATATTTTCATTTTTACATCGGGAAGAGGAAAGTATTTTGAAAATCAAGGTTTTAAAATCATTTCATTTAGTCATGTCTCAGTACTTATCATTATTATGATACTTTGGTTCGTGGGACCCATATTTTTATTGGTTTGAAAGAGGATCATAAATCCCTATTTCTTAAGATTTAGACACATTTACTAACTAACTATTTAACAATCATTAATTATAGTTTTTATGACGATATCAGAAACACTTATTGACATCTCCGCCGATGCAGGAGAAGCAATCTTGAATTATTACAAGGATGAAATAAAAGTAGAAACAAAAGACGACGAATCACCACTTACAAAAGCCGACCTTGCTTCTCATCATGTAATTGTGGATGCATTGAGAAAGTTGACTCCCGAAACGCCTGTTATTTCTGAAGAAAGTGGTCTGCCAAAATATGAGGAGAGGAAAGAATGGAAAAAATATTGGCTCGTTGATCCGCTGGATGGAACAAAGGAGTTCATAAAAAAAAATGGGGAGTTTACAGTTAACATCGCATTGATTGAAAACAATAAACCTGTTATAGGAGTGGTTCATATACCCGCTAAGAAAATCACTTACATCGGGCAGAAATCTTTGGGTTCATATAAGATAGATTCGGATGGAAATAAAACAGAGGTTATTTCAACTATACCTGGCAAAAATAAAAAAGTATCGATAGTCACAAGCCGATCGCATGGTTCGTCTGACACAGAGGACCGTATTGAAAAGATGGGATTTATCGTTGGAAAATCAGTGCCGGCAGGAAGTTCTCTTAAATTTTGTTTAGTGGCTGAAGGAACCGCAGATATTTATCCCCGGTTTGGCCCTACCATGGAATGGGACACAGCTGCCGGTGATGCCGTATTTCGATACTCGGGAAAGGATGGTGAAAGATACTCACCACTTGAATATAATAAGCCATCTATGAAGAATGGTGAATTTGTAATTGGACATAAATAGAAAATGGATATCCAACGAATAAAGTCTTACTTTTAAGACTTCAAAAAATTAGACTAAAAACGAAGAGTTAAATTACATGCTTCGAGAAAATAATCATCTAAAAGAACTGGAAGATGAAGGGATTTATGTGATGAGAGAAGTAGCAGCCCAATTTGAGCGGCCGGTACTTCTTTTTTCAGGAGGGAAAGATTCCATTTGTATGTTTCATCTTGCACAAAAAGCATTTTACCCGGGGAAAATTCCTTTTCCACTTATGCACATTGACACAGGACATAATTTTCCTGAAACAATTGAATTCAGGGATAAACTTGTGGAAGAAAATGACCTTGAATTGATTGTTGGTTATGTTCAGGATTCAATTGATGAGGGACGTGTTAAAGAAGAAACAGGGCCGGATGCAAGTCGAAACGCCCTTCAGACCGTCACTTTGCTGGATACTCTGAAAAAACACCAGGTTGACGCAGCAATTGGTGGGGGACGAAGGGATGAGGAAAAGGCACGGGCTAAAGAACGTTTCTTTTCACATCGCGATACATTTGGTCAGTGGGATCCTAAAAATCAAAGGCCCGAATTGTGGAATATTTTTAATGGGCGAAAAAATCCGGGTGAAAGTTTCCGGGTATTTCCATTAAGTAACTGGACCGAGATGGACGTTTGGCAGTACATTGCCCAGGAAGATATTGATATACCTTCACTTTATTTCTCTCATGAGCGCAAGGTATTTAACCGACGTGGAGTTTGGCTTGCCGACACTGATTATGTAAACCGGCAGGAAGATGAAGAACTGGAATCAAAGACTGTACGGTTCAGAACAATTGGTGATGCCACTTGTACAGGTGCCGTACTTTCAGATGCATCAAATATTAAAGAAATTATTGATGAAGTTGCTTCTGCCAGACAAACAGAACGCGGTAACCGGCATGATGATAAACGAAGTGAGACTGCCATGGAAGACCGTAAACGGCTCGGATACTTCTAAGAATGGTTTAAGGTTTCAGGTTCAAGGTTCAATGTTAAAAAATTCATAACCCTAAACCTTAAACTTTGAACATTGAACTTTACAATCTCCAGATTTTAAACAGAATTAAGTAGAATACATGAGCAACTCTAACGGACAAAGCGGAAACAAATACCTTGATATGGACCTGCTAAGATTCACAACAGCGGGTAGCGTCGATGATGGAAAAAGCACGTTAATTGGTCGACTTTTATATGACTCAAAATCCATTTTCGAGGATCAGATGGAAGCGATCGAAAAATCAAGTAAAAGCAGCGGAGAAGAACAGGTAAATTTGGCTCTGCTTACGGATGGATTAAAGGCGGAAAGAGAGCAAAAAATTACTATAGATGTTGCTTATCGGTACTTTGCAACTCCAAAGCGTAAATTTATCATAGCGGATACACCGGGTCATATTCAGTATACCCGAAATATGGTAACCGGAGCCTCCACAGCTGAACTCGCCGTAATTCTTGTCGATGCAACCAAAGGATTGTTAACTCAATCAAAGCGACACGCATTTATATCATCACTGCTACAGATCCCTCATTTGGTAGTAGCTGTAAATAAGATGGATCTGGTGAATTACAGCAAGAACAGGTTCGAAGAGATTGTCTCTGAATTCAGGGATTTTGCGCACAAACTGGATGTGGATGATATCACATATGTTCCAATATCAGCTTTGAAGGGAGACAATGTTGTGGATAAAAGAGATAACATGGAGTGGTACAACGGGTCTACTTTACTCCACATTCTTGAAACCGTGAAGGTTGACTCAACACAGAACATAGTCGATTTTCGATTGCCGGTTCAGTATGTAATTCGTCCAAATCAAAACTTCAGGGGTTTCTCAGGAAGAGTATCATCCGGAAGGGTAAGGCCCGGCGAAGAAGTGATGGCTCTGCCTTCACGAATGACCAGTAAAGTGAAGGAGATTGTTACAAAAGATGGTAACCTTGAAGAAGCCCATCCCGGTGATTCAGTAACCGTTACGTTGGAGGACGAGATCGATATTAGTCGTGGAGATATGATTGTTCGGAAAAATAACGTTCCGAATGTGAATAATCATTTTGAAGGGTATCTCTGCTGGATGACGGAAGAACCGATGGAGATGGAAAAGGCTTACATCATTAGTCATACTACACGAACGGCCCAGGTTTTTATTCAGGATTTAGTTTATAGAATGAATGTAGATACGATAAGCAGGGAGGAAGCAGAAACACTAAAACTCAATGAAATTGGCCGTGTAAAACTGCAAACATCCATGCCATTGTTTTTTGATCCCTATCAACTTAATCAGAAGACGGGAAGCTTTATTATTATCGATCCTGCAACAAATGTTACAGTTGGTGCCGGTATGATACGAGCCGGATCAACAGTTTCAAGTGATGAGGAATTCTTGATTGAAAAGGATGAATCTCTCCCTGAATCTTCTCCAAACGTAGTTTGGGAGCCATGGAATATTTCACGAGAAGAACGTGAGGATAGAAATGGTCACGAAGCAAAAATTCTCTGGTTTACTGGGATATCCGGGGCTGGTAAGAGTACTATAGCAAAAGCGTTAGAGAAAAAACTTTGGGAGAGCGGAAAACAAACAATTTTATTGGATGGAGACCAGGTACGCCATGGTTTAAACCGTGATCTTGGTTTTAGCCCCGAAGATCGGTCCGAGAATATCAGGCGGGTAGGGGAGACAGCCCGGTTGTTTTTTGAACATGGTAATATTGTAATTTGTACGTTTGTATCCCCTTACAAGAAAGATCGCGATATTGTGAGTAGCTTGTTTCCTGAAGGTAAATTCCATGAAATACATATAACATGTGATCCCGGAACGGCACAAAAGCGAGATCCAAAAGGGCTTTATGAAAAAGCTAAAAGAGGAGAGATTACAAACTTAACAGGGTTTGATGCTCCACATGAAGCACCGGAGGCAGAATCTTCAATTCATATCAATACTGATGATTTAAGTATCGAAGAGAGTGTAGAAAAATTACTGAAATTGATAGAGTAATTTTGTGTCTCTGTTATAAAACGGTCTCAAGTTAGAAAGCAAAGATTATTCTTTGCCTAATAATTTAGATAAGCAAAAGTCTATCAATTCAAATGTATACCGGTGTTTTTTGAAGAATGAATAATAAGATAGTTCTTACCGGCGTAAGAGGGTTTGTTGGAACAAATCTAAAAAAGTATTTATCACAGAAAACCGATTTTATACTTGTCGGTGCTTCAAGAGATAAATATTCTTTAAAAACTAGTTCGGCTTATTTAGACGACATATGTTCTTACGATGAAATCTATAAGGGGACTCATGAATTTGATGCATATGTGCATTTAGCCGGCAAAGTTATAGGCGTAAATAATAAGGGCGAGAATAACGATTTTTTTGAAGTTAATTATGAGCAAACAAAAAGAGTGTTTGATCGCTTCGCAAATGATCCATCAGCGAAGAAATTTATCTTCATTAGTACAATTCATGTACTGACCGAAAAACCACAAGGTGTATTAGATGAAGAATATAAGCCGCAGCCATTTACGCCATACGGTAAATCTAAATTTCTAGCTGAGAATTATATAAAAGAGAATTGCCCTGACGGTAAGAAATATTACATCCTTCGGCCTTCAATGATTCATGGACCGGGAAATAAAGGTAATCTGAATTTGCTCTATGCATTGATCAGTAAAGGATTGCCTTATCCTATTGGGAAGGTCAATAACAAGAGATCTTTTGTATCAATAGAGAATTTCTCATTTATCATTAAAGAAATTTTGTCAAACGACATCAATGCAGGTTTGTACCATATAGCGGATGACGAACCCACCTACACTCACGATCTGATTCAACTGATTGCTACAGAGCTTAATATGAAACCTAAGATTATCAACATAAATCTAAATTTGTTGAAATTTGCAGCAAAGCTTGGAAATTACCTTCCAATTCCGATTAATGAATATCGGCTGCAAAAACTAACCGGTGACTTTGTTGTATCAAATGAAAAAATTAAGGAAGAGATTAGGAAACCTTTGCCGATAACAGCAACTGAAGGGTTGAGAAGAACGATTAAATCCTTCGTAAAAAATTCGTGAATATATTTGAAGGTCGTTCTCTTCAAAGAAATATTTTCTATAGATAACGTGAGTTCGAGATAAAAAAGTGGAATTTTAGCAGTAGGAAAGCAGGATGTTTCGTATATTTAAGTATCTGTTAAACCTTAACTTAACTACT
>NZ_JAKLWS010000044.1 GCF_022012475.1 Rhodohalobacter sulfatireducens | reverse complement strand
AGTAGTTAAGTTAAGGTTTAACAGATACTTAAATATACGAAACATCCTGCTTTCCTACTGCTAAAATTCCACTTTTTTATCTCGAACTCACGTTAATAAGAAATATACATACCGATCGATATTGATTAGTATGACCACCTTTTCACTAATTTCGCGACTTACCGTCGTTATAGACTGGTGTGTAGATTTCACATGAGAAATGGGAACTCATTACGATCTATATTTGGATACTTGGCTATAGGTACTATTAGATCAGAGAATAGATGGAGCACTTGTTCAGATGGAAACTGACTTTGAACCAAGTTTCATGATAATTGCTATCATGCGATACACGAAGCCTGCATCGAAAAAACACGAAAAGCATTAGTTGAGTAACGCTCCGAATACAGACATGAATTCACTTTCAATATTTATCAGTGATTTACGATAAATGGTCCTCGCATTTTCCGCAACTGATTGATAATATTTAGTATTTGAAAGCACATTGTCAACAACATCCAACAGATCAGAGCCATCCCATTTTACTGGAATATACGTTTCATTGGGAATGTATATGTTGGGCTGGGTTACAACATGTGACATGTCTGGCTTAATAAGCAAAGAACCATTGATGATACATTCGAAATCCCTGATGCACACCTCACCATATCCAAATGGACTCAATGTTGCAAACGTTTGTTTCTGTTCATCTAAATATTTTTTTGGGGAAACAATTCCAGTTAAAAAACTTTGATGATTTTTGATGATTTTTTCAAACAGAAATCGTTGATAACCTATACTATTAGGATAACTTTGATACCGAAAGCGTGCACTGACTTTTAGCTGTTTGGAATGAAAATTAATTGGATCATCAAGTGTATCTATTAATTTTCTATGCTGGTTTAAAAAAAGAGGTCGTATAAGTTGAAAATTGTTGGTTCTAGCAAGCAGTTTCACAAAATACTTTAAAAAATTGCTTTTGGATGGATTCGGGTACCAACCATAGCCTACGTTAAAGGCGGTCTTTAATTTTTCTGTTTCTTGAAAGCTATCCACTGGATTCCTGTAACTTTCCATTTCATCATCAGTTATCTTAAAATGGTGATGATAATAATCGGAAAACACATGTCGCCCATAGATAGTTTTGTTATAAGTTTTTTTATTAGAAAGCAGTTTTGCCTTGTAGTAACCATCTATGGAATCTATAAATTCAAAATGTGTACTGTCTGCTCCTGCGCTGTCGTCTAGAAAGAATACGTTCTCGAAAGAATTTTTTAATTGTTTTAAGGTTGAATTAACAAACTTTGTATCATCGAATCTTCCTTTAAAAATTCTGAGGAATAGCACATTTTTACCAGAAATGGTGTCAAGTTTTTCAGGTTTGAAATAGATAAACTTTACCCTCTTCTCTTGGATATTGGACAATAGAAATGGATATAAGGTATAGAATAATTCTATAACTGAGTGTGTGTGAAGTACGGTCAGAGTGTTTTCGTTATCCATTCAAAAAAGCTGTGATATTCTCAGTTATATCACATGTATTTTAAAAAAAGCCCAAAAGTTATCTGGATTATGATTTTTCGACTCTTCTTCGGTTATGTTTCAGTCTAAAGTAGAGAATCGGGTTTGAAATAGTTTAAAGTATACCTCATTATTTTTACAGAGGTTGGACAAATACAAAATTTTTTCAGGATTGTGCATCCTCTTTTCTAAGCATTGGGAAGATTTAACAGCTTTATTTCCAGAAACAATCCAATTGAATTATAATCTTATCACGTTGTTCTTTTATCTCTCTATCTCAGATTAAATTAATTAACTATTAAAACATTAAATATTCAAAACTGGAATTTTGACGTTTTACAGCTGTTGCAATATTATAATTATCTAAGCTTTTATTATCTAGAGTCCATTGTTTTTGAGCTTCAATATTATTTTTAATGCGATTAATTTGAACTGGTTCATTCGATAGAAAAGTCACTTCAAAATCATTCAAAGGATAACTCAATCCATCACCCAAGGCTTTGATAAAAGCTTCTTTGCGTGTCCAACAGTTAAAAAAGGCATATCTTTTTTGTGAAGTGGAGACTTGTAGCAATTTCTGATATTCTTTCTCACAAAAATATCGCTTTGCTAAATCATCATATTCCACTTTACGATCCAAGCTTTCTATATCAACTCCAATTTCTGCGTCTTCTGTAACAGCAATCACAGCCATTGAATCTGAATGACTTAGATTAAATTGAATTCTACTGTTTTTAATGAAAGGCTTGCCAAATGAAGTCAATTGAAACTCTAACTCACTTGGCTTTTCAGAAAGATATTGAGATAAAATAAGCCTTAATGCATTATGAGACTGGTAAAATGTTTGCTTGCCCTGCGTAAAATAGAAATTATTCCATCTCTTCATTTCTGCTGCAGATAGATAATTTGGTAATGCCTTGCAGTTTGTATCCACTACCCAAATGTGAACGTTGTTATTACTCAGCTTCATCGTTTATAATTTTTTCAATAATTTGAGCCATTTCTACCGCAGAATTACCTTCAAAAATGGTTTTGTGTCTACCGGAAACTTGATAGGTTGATAATTCATTTTTGCTTAATGTCTCCCAGAGATCAATATGAAAATTTTTATTTTGCCGATTTTCGTAATCACTTGAACGAATCAAATGAACCTTTGTATGAACGGGATCCCAATGGTACTGATTGTTAAGTTTCGTAAAATTTAAAATTATTCTTTCCAAATGATAATCTGTATCACTTTCAGCTTTCATACCCTCTCCCTTTAAAAAAATGTTTGCCTTACCTCCCAATTTTGCATTCAATCTATCATTTATTTTTTGGAAACTTCGTTTGATTCCCTGCCAGCCTACATACAATATTTTTTTTCCTGTACTAATTATTTGTTTTCCTATAATGAAGATACGATCCCTCTTTTTGCCTATCAGCCTATGCATTTGAATCATCGGCAAATCAGCTGAATCGACGATAACTAATTCAACTTTTAAGTCTTGTTCTTTTGCTATTCTTGCAATTTCCAAGCAAATTACTTTGCTAAAGCAATACCCAAGTACATAAAATTTTTGTTTTCCGGTAATGGCCAATATTTCTTTTAAATAATCTTGCGCCATTTCCTCAATACTGTTGTGAATTTCACCACCATCTAACCCTTTGGGTTGAATGGCGTAGACCGGATAATCTTTACCAAATGATTCTGCTAATTCTTTATACAAAAAAACATGTGCTCCACCCGCATGAATACAAAATAAAGGAGGTTTTTCACCACTTATTTTTAAAGGAACGATACTGCTAAACTCCACCTCTGCATCATCACTGATTAATTTACTTAATTGATGAATCGTTGGATGGTTTATAAGTACAGACGGCAACAACGTTTTGTGAATATTTTGTTCAATTTCACGAAATAATTGTAATGCCTGTATTGAACTGCCTCCAAGTGCAAAAAAATTGTCCTTTATTCCTATTGGATGAATGCCCAATACTCTTTCCCAAATTTTCGCAAGCTCTAATTCGGTCGTTGTTGTAGCACTTTCAAAATTTCGGGCTGTTTCTTGCTGGGTATCCTCTTTCCTATATACAGTTGGCGGTTCACCTAATAGAGTCGACAATTGATCAATACTCTTTTCTTTATACTCTTGTAAAAGTTTATGAAAAGTGAAGAGCAATTTTTTAGCTACATCACCCTCTACTTTATTTTCATTCCAAACACAATACAATTTGATCGTTTCTCCCGGGACGACTGCTATTGTAATTGGATAGGTTGTCGTTAATCCACTTTCGAAATTCCTGACATGTAAGTGCTTGCATTCAATTTCATTCAGTACAAAATTTTCAACAACTAAAAGTGTATCAAAAATATTTGGATTCCCCTCCCAGTTGTACCACTCTTTGATTTGATCAATATTGATGTTCTCAAAATTTCTTGCCTTTGCATGATGTTTCTGAACCTGCTTTGCTGCTTCTGCAAAGCTTTGATCCGGTTGAAAATGATGGATTACGGGCAATACATTAGACAATAACCCGGCGATATTTTCGATTCCTGGAAAATCATAAGCTCTGCCTGAAACCACGGTGCCAATGGCAACCCGATTATTCTGGTGAAACCATTGAAGCGTGAGCAACCAGGCGGTTTGTAAAAGTGAAGTAAGTGTAATGTGGTTCTCTTTCACAAACTTCTGAAGTTCTTTTCCAGGGATACAAACCTCATGTGATTGAAAGTTCTGTTCTCCCTGATGATCGAGATTAATGTTGGATATTCTGTTTGGAAATTGTTGTCCATCAATCAGATCTTTCCAAAACTGTTTGGCTTCATTCTGTGTGGAATCTTTCTCAAGGGCTTTATAGTAATCTACTATTGTAGGTTCTGATAGTGCATAATCCAGATCTTGCCCGTTCATCAATTGATCATAGTATCGAAAAACATCTTCCAGTATCAGTCTGCTTGACCAGCCATCTAATAAAATGTGGTGACAAGTCCATAAAAGCTGATATTTATGGTCGTTCTGCTTAAGAACTATAACTCTCGATACCGGGGCTTCATAGAGAGGGAGTGGTTTTCTTGAATCGTTTAATCGATATCTTTTTGCGGATTCATCGGGTTGAGGATCGTTCTTTAGATCTATCCAATTAATTTCCAGGGTTGCATCTTGTTGTACAACCTGCAGCTCCTTACTTAAGTTTTTCCATTGAATGGATGTGCGCAATACATCATGTTTTTTAACGACTGCATCCCAGGCCTTACCAAATACCGATGGGTCGATTGTCCCCTCAATTGTACATCTTACTTGAATAATTCCGTTGTCATCAGTCGCTGATAAGTGATGGAAAAGTAAAATCTTTTGATTATACGTTAATGGAAATACGTTCTGTACTTTGGCTTTCGGCATGTTGTTAATTACAAATCAAACAGTTTTGATAATTCATTGAGGTCGGTATCGCTTAAATCCTCAACATTGTCATCAGACTCGTTTTTGCGTTCTGTTAATTGCTCAGTAACAGTTAACAATTGATTTTTTACATGATTCAACAAGTCTTTTGCATTGTTTGAAGAAAAGAGTTCTTGAGGATGCAGAAACTTAATGTATAATTTACCGTCTGCGATACCTGCTGAAAAATCAAACGGACTAAACACTTTGCACTTCGCATTTCTCGCTCCCTCAGCAATGTATCGGTGGGAATCGATGTGGTTAAAATCTTGCGTTACTAATTTGCCGATGTAATTGTAACTAATCGGAAATTGACTGAATTTTTCCAGGCTATCCACTTTTTCCAGGTATTTCAGTACACCAAACCCAATTCCATAATTTGGTGTTTCTCTAAGAGTTTCTATCAATTGAGAGGGATTCTTATCTCCTTTTTGAATTGTAAACTTTCTGGGATATGAAGATGTGAACCAACCCACAGAGTCTGATAATGATATTTGATTGGGCAGTTCCCGACCGTTGTGTTCCAAACCCATCATGATCTCCGAGATCTCTAATCTTTTATTTATTGCCAGTAAAAGAGAAGCCAAGACAATCTCTTCCATTTTATAAGATGAATCTTGACTAAACCGGACTAGTTCGTTGGTATTCTCTTCGGTCAGCTCTATGATTTCTTGTACTAGCTCATGCTCTCTGATATCCGATTCATAAAATGGCTCCCAAAATTCCGGCCTACAAAATTGATCTTCCCAAAAAGACAATTCATCATCAAAAAATCCATCTTCATTCAATTGTTCAAGATAGTTAGCGAACTGACTATACTGATATGTGGGTTGCAGAACCGCATTATTAGAAAGTTCCGCACTGATTTCCTGTAGTATTTGATTGAAAGAAAAAAGATCTATTACAAGGTGATGGGCTATCAAGCGTACCGTGGTCGTCTGCTTTCCGGATAGTACAATCACATGAAAAAGATGATCTGCTGTTATATCCGTCTGTCGGATCAAGTTTTGGGTGAGCTCATGTTTGTCCCCCTGTCGGAAAAAGTGCATAAACGGGTAGGAACGATTCACAGACCTCTTTTCAGTAAATATTTGTTCATCTTCATTGAAATAAGATCGTAAAGCCTGATGTCGCTGAATGATTGAATGAAACAGTTGCTTCCACTCCTCTTCCGTTTTGTTTATCTGTGTTTCAAACTCCATTATTTGATGCCAATGATTCGGATGATCCGTCATAAAATCAAAGTACCAGTGCTGAATAGGACTTTTTGATGAAGTTGATGTAGCTTCCGGAAGGTGTTTCGTATTCCCTTTATTCTTTAAATAAGCAGAGATCTCTTTAATGGTTTGTGTCTCGAAAATTTGAGTTGGAGAAAGGTCAATCCCTTTTGCCTTTGCCTTTGAAACGACTCGAATGCTGCTGATTGAATCTCCACCCAGGGCAAAGTAATTGTCATTGACTCCAATATTTGATTGGCCTAACACCTCTTCCCATATCTCGATCAGATCTTTTTCTATCGCCGATAGTTCTTCGTTTTGTAATTCATCTTCCTCCGGATCTCTTTGAGAAGCTGTTTCTAACAGTTTCTTCTGATCAATTTTTCCATTGGGCAGTCGGGGAAATTCTTCAATCAACCGTATAGCTGAGGGAATCATGTAAACGGGTAGTAACTGTTTCAACCTTTGTTTTAACTCTTTTTCTGAAGCCCCGGGTGTTTGATGTTGAATGACAAATGCGACCAATTTCTGTCGGTTATCGTCAAAAATGACAGTTGCCCGTGTGATCTCATCAAATGAGGAGAGGGCCTCTTCTATCTCTTTCAACTCTACACGGTGCCCCCTGATTTTAACTTGGTTGTCGGCTCTCCCCCAAAAATCAATATTTCCATCTTTTCTGAAGGAAGCCTGGTCACCGGTTTTATAGAGTTTTCCATTCCCATACGGGTTATTAACCCACTGATCATTATCTTCAGCTGCATTCCCAATGTACCCGCCGGACACCCCTTCTCCGCCAATGTATAGATCTCCCGTCACTCCAACAGGGACCCGGTGTTTGTTTTTGCCTAGAATATAAGCGGTAGATCCGGGGATGGGTCGACCAATGGGAACTCGCGTAACCAAGTCATCCAAGGATACTTTATGGGCAATACACCAGACCGTTGCTTCCGTAGGGCCATATTCATTATATAGATTCGTCGTTGGCAGGCTGCTAAAATGTTGTTCAACTGTACGTGTTGAACATGCCTCACCAGCAACCATTACAACCTCCAGGCTCTTTAAAAGATTTTCATCCGTTTCGAGCAGCAGCACTTCATACAAGCTTGGTAAAAGCAGCATGTGGCTTACGTTTTCATTGTGTATCACGTTTGCAACCTGCTTGATATCCTGCTCTGCCCTTTCCCGGGAAATCAGCAAATGCCCACCGGTTAAAAGTGTCCAGTAGATTCCTGCAACGGAACTGTCAAAAGAAAAGGAAGAGAACAACAGAAAACAGGATGGATTTACATCGTCATAGAAAATGGGACGTGAAAAAGTGGAATAGAATAGATTTTTGTGTGAGATACTCACTCCTTTTGGCTTCCCTGTGCTTCCGGAAGTATAAATGACATAAGCTTCATCGTCTATGGTATGTGATTTAATAAAGTCAGATTCAGACGTGGGCACACTCCCTATTTTGTCAATCTCAATTTTTTCAATGTCAATATCCGAATCCAGATCTTCAATCAAATTAGAGGATGTGACAACGAGATCAATATTTGCATCCTTAATTATGTATTGAATACGTTCATCGGGATAAGATGGATCGAGCGGTACATAGCTGCTGCCGCTTTTCATTGAACCCAGCATGGCAATGATCATATCAGCATTTCTGCCAAGGAACAGCCCTACTCTACCTCTGTTTTGCGAATACTTGTTAATTTTATTGGCGAGTGCAGTAGATCGATCATTCAGCTCTTGATAACTCATTCTGCCGTTCGAATCGGTTACTGCCACTGCGTTTGAATGTTCAATAGCAATGTTTTCGAACACACGATCGATGGGAATGGGATCGAACTCAACGTCAGTTTCATTCCAGTTTTCAAATTGTGATTGTTCCTCCTCGGTCAGTATATCCAGCTCATCGATCTCTTGATCTAAATCACTGACAACATCTTCCAATAATGTTTGAAAATGACCTTGCATTCGCTCAATTGTCTCCTCTTCAAAATAATCGGTAGCATATTCAAAAGTTATACTCAAATTCTTATTGTCATCTTCTACAAACATTGACAAATCAAACTTTGCCACACCAATATCAAAAGTCTCATATTCAAACTCTAAACCAGGCAATGGTTGCTTTTCTTCTTCTTTGTGATGGAAGAGAAACATGGTGCGAAACAGAGGATTTTTGTGCACTTCTCTCTGTGTGGATAACTGACTAACGATTGTTTCATAAGGGACCTTCTTGTAATCAAAAGCCTCTAAAACATCGTTTTTTACTTCTTTCAGATATTCTTTAAAAGATACACCGGATGGAATACGAGTTTGCAATAGAACAGTCTCAATAAAAAAGCCAAACAGCGATTCCCATTCTTTGCGATTGCGATTGCTGATAGGTGTACCAATATTTATTCTATCTGCTCCACTATATCGATGTAGTAAAGTATTATAGACTGCCAGGAAAAAGGTAAATAAGGTAGTTTCTTGCTCTCTCGATGACTCTTTAATTTTTTTTGTGAGTTCAAGAGGAAGAACAAGAGTGTTTATCTGACCACTATGAGTAATCTCTGCAGGTTTTTTATCCACAGGAAGTACCGTTTCATCAGATGCATTAGAAAGCTTTTCTTTCCAATAATTAAGTTCCTTTTCGGGAATATCTATCTTACCCTGGTGATAACTATAGTCTAAGTAATTATAATCATCCCCCGGATTGTCACTCCCGCCTTCTGAACCGTTC
The DNA here is from genome assembly GCF_022012475.1 of Rhodohalobacter sulfatireducens. Taxonomy (GTDB): domain Bacteria; phylum Bacteroidota; class Rhodothermia; order Balneolales; family Balneolaceae; genus Rhodohalobacter; species Rhodohalobacter sulfatireducens. The sequence continues at coordinate 21,598 of NZ_JAKLWS010000044.1, read as the reverse complement.
TGGTTTTTATATTTCTCTAATAATTGCTTTCTAAAAATCCTCATTGACCACTCATCCGTGATGATGTGATGTAAGGTCAACAATATCTTATGTTCAGTTTTAGATTTAGAAACAATAGTTACTCGAAATAAGCAATCCTGCGAAAGATCGAAAGAGTATCTACCTTTTGAGATGAAATACTCTTTTAAGCTCTTTTGATTTGATACTTCAGATAGATCAATATGCTCAATTTGAGTCAGTTTTCTATCCTTATTAATGACTACTTCAGGTTCATGGTCATTGTTCAGTTTAAAGTTATAAGAGAAAATTTCATGGTTTTGACAGACCTCATATATACAATTTTTAAATTTCTCAATATCCCAATTCCCACGAAGTGTGTACAATTCTGAAAAATTGTAAAATGGACTTGACGGATTTAATTGTTGTAAAAAAAATAACCTCTTTTGTCCATTTGATAATCGGTTTGGACTACCAGCCGGTTTTTTTTGCAGCGCATCAGATTCAGACGCTTTCTGTTCAAGCCATACTGATAGGAGTTTCGAGGTATCCATATATTCAGGATTTAATTATAAACCGGTGATCGCCCGTAGAGGAATATTTACATCAAAAAATCTTTCGTAAGTCCAGATGAGTGATAATAAAATCAAAGCTGCTGATGCTATAACTACAGAATAAGAGTAGACTTTTGTTTTCCTCATAAAAAATAAGACAGGGAAGAACAATAGTATAATCAACAATTGACCAACCTCAACACCAAAATTAAAGCCAAATAACGTTAGCGCCATATACTCCCCACTCAACCCTTTATCTGCTAAAACACCGGCAAAACCAAAACCATGAAATAGTCCAAATCCGAAAGCAATTAACCACTCTCTTTGTTTAAAAATGGGGACTATATTATGGAGGGCTGCTAACGCAATAGAAAGTGCTATTATCGATTCTACAATTCTTGCATTAAGGTTAATAACTCCAAGAGCGGCAAGACTCAACGTAATCGAGTGAGCAATAGTAAAAAAAGTAACTACTTTTACAAGATACCAAAATGCAGGTTTAAATTTTTCAACTCCAGTCCATTGACTGAGTATTTCTGTTATTGATTTACGATTTGGTAAACGGGTAACAACCGCTGGTAAAGCTAAAGCTAGTAAGAAAAAAATATGATCAATACCAATCCAGATATGCCAAATACCCATTTTAACCATAGAGATGAAACCGTTCCAAGTTGTGGCTTTGGATAAATCGAGTTCTTGAGTTGTGCTACCCGGTGAAAAAATAGCTGAATGAACACTCTCGTTGTCGATGATACCCGCTTTCCAGTTATATGCTTGTAAAAGCAGCGCGCGATGATCATCGTCAGACTCGAAAAAGAGATCATATGTGACTTCTAAATTTTCCGGAATTGTTGTCACATTATCTAACCTGAATAGGATTCGGGAAAAGGTTCCAAGTGATCCCTCCTCGTTCAATACATCATAGTTCACGAATGTGATGGGGTGCTCACCGAGTTCAGATCGGACAGTAAGATTATCACGGATATACTCATGGATTTGTGGAAGGATAGCTTCAAGGTCCTCTTTTGTAAAGTTTTTAGGAAGATTTGTCCCCAATACTGCATTCCACTCCTGGGCTTTGGCTTGCACATCACCATCAATACGATCTTCATAAGTTGAAAAATATAGATAGCTTTGACCTGGGTTATGTGCTTCAGCAAGATTTGGAACTAAGAAAAGACTTAAAATGATTAGTATTTTTTTCATGTTCTGAGTTTATGATAGTTTATTCAATAGTTTAAAACTTGGCTTTTGGAAATTAGTTAGTAATAGTTTCCATCATTTAGGATACTACCATCAAAAAAAGCTTTTATATGTATATTTTACTGCTGATATAGTATGTGTTACGATCAAAACTTTCAATTCATTTAAACAAACAGTAATATTTTTAAGAATATTTTGAAGATTCGATAATTTGCTTGTTTGCAAAATCACGTCGATCTGTCAATTCAAGCAAGAATATTTAAACATTATAACAGTATTTTAAATCTTTATTTACCTCAAAAATTGTTTATAGAGCTGCAGAAGCAATATTTGTTTGTTGTTGTGTAAGCTGGTTGTTCATCTGTAATTCGTGTCTGATATATTCAGAATTATATTCTGAGGTTATGGATGAAAAATTTTACTGTTGAAGCAAAATCTCATTATCAAAATTTCAAAGTAATCGACATTCGAAGTGTTCTTGGTATGACCGGATGAAAATGTATGTCACTTGATTCCGTAGATGCACCATGAAACCTTGATGTATAATAGTAGCTGATATCCGGACTGGCCGCATTCAAAATATTCAGCATATCCAAATCTACTTGCATAGTACCAAAATCATACCCGGTCTTAAAATTCAGGAGTGTAGTCGCCTCTGATCGAACATCGCCTGTTTCAATGAGCGGTCGCGGTCCGAAATGTCGTAAACGAAATGTATTAAACCAGCCCTCTGTGGGATTAAATGTTACTCCCCCTGTAATAATTCTACCGATTGAGTTCGGTATTTTATCACTGTCTGCAGATACATTTCGATAACGAGACTCTGTCAAAGCCACATCCAGATTCAATTGCAGCCAATTGGTTGGACGGTAGTAATTTGCCCATTCGAATCCAATATGTTCACTTGCGTCACTAGCCTCCGTACCGCCGGCATCTCCAACAAATACAAGCTCAGAATCCAAACCAAGATAGAAAAAGGTAAGACTGCTTTGCAATCCCTGAATCGCAGCCGTCCGTACTCCCACTTCCGCGCCTTGAGACCGAACTAAAGGATCTACGCCACTCACTGCATCTCTCGTAACCGGATCAACCTGAATCGTTGTACCGCGTGCATCATTACTGTGATATCCCAATCCTGTATTTATATAAAACTCTGTATCGTTCCACGGGCCAAGAACGATATTGAATTTGGGACTCAAAATAATATCCGTTTCGGAACCGGAATTCACATTGATATTACTATTGACATCGAAGTAGAAGAGATCTGCTCTTAACCCAATATTGGTCTGCAATTTACCTGTCCATTGAGTCTCATTTTCAAAGTAGGTTCCAATACTGCTTTCCCCGATTTCGTCATCCCGAACGGTGCTCCACCTTTGGCGATTTTCAGTATTATAAAGCCCAATATCAAATATCTGGTCATGTCTAAGATCAGCACCTACTTTGTTGACAGTTCGTCTCCCAAACCAATTTGTAAACCACTCGTGAGAAATTCGGGCACCGCCATAAAATCTTCGATCCGCTTGCTCAAACTGGTCGCCTCGTTCGGGATTATTCAGAAAATATGTGAAGTTGGAAAAGAGATTCAGCCGGTAATAGCTTGCATAGACGGTTGCTTCAGTACGGCCATATGAATCGTTTGTATTCCACCAGTTGGCAATCAATTTATAACGGTCTGTCTCCCCTCCTGCTGTTGAATCAATCGCTCCGAATCTTGAAATATACCCGGTTTCGACTGCGCCACGCGGGATTTGATCGCTCGAATTCCAGTCACTTGTATATCCCAGGGCACTTACAGAATACCCGTTCGAAGAGGACCCCCCGGAGAGCTTTACAACCCCGCTGTACTGGGCGGTGTTTTCAGGGACATCAAAAGGCCCGTTGTAATATTGGGCATTCAACGCATAAAGAACACTTTTGTCTCCGACCCTGGAAGAGTTTGCAAAAAGTCCGCGATAATATTCATCCAATCCCGCTTCTGTTCTCAATATCGGTTCCGGGAGCTCACTCACCAGCTCGATATCCGCACTGCCGGATGTCGCAAAATCACCCACCTCTGCGTAGTATGGGCCTTTTCGAAATTCAATGGTATTCACCAGTTCAGGGATTAGCAGATTGAGATCCAGATATCCCTGCCCGTGGCCATGCGTTCGCAGATTCAGGGGTACTCCTTCTAACGATGCGGCAAAATCAGTGCCGTGATCCAGGTTAAAACCTCTCAAATAGAACTGATTGGCTTTTCCAGTCCCGCTGTGCTGGGAGGCGATTAAACCCGGAACGGTTTCCATCACCTCGCCCGTTCTGAGCAACGGCCTGTTGATAAATTCAGCTCTTCCCACTTTCCCCTGCGAAGCCGATTCGGATACTCCAATCAAATTCAGGGCTCGACCTTTCACAATGATTTCCTGCATCTCTGTTGATCGGGCGGTTAATTCAATCTCCACTTCTGTTACCGAACCGGCATTCACATCAACGCTGCTGACTTTCTCCTGGTACCCGATGAAGCTGAATTGCAGCTCATAACTGCCTTCAGGAACATTCGCAATGGCAAAGGTCCCATCCGCATCCGTGGTTGTCCCAAAACGTGTGCCTTCTAGAAGTACGTTGACTCCAGTTAATGGAGATCCGTTCAGTTCAGATGTTACCGTACCGGTAATGCTTCCCCCGTTCTGACTGTGGGCTATTCCGGTGAGTGTCAACATACAGACTCCCAGGAAAAGCGATCTTTTCATGATCTTGACAAGGATGTCGATAAGTGATTTTGGTAAAATTTTAATGTTTTCCATAAGGCCTGCAGGTTTCTAAAAGGTCGTTCGATTCGGGGTTGCGGTAGATAATGTAAACGTCAACATAAACGGAAAGTCAAAATGAAGTTCGTACGTTCCGGTGATTTTAAATTTTCACAATTCTTTATGGTTCTCACTGATCACAGGAACTCCGATACGAAATTTCTGCTTTTATTTGAGTACTCATTGCAGTTCGCGTATCTCCGTGACGTATGAATCGTTAGATATGTCTTACCTGTTATTGAAGTAAAGCCGACTTGATGAGATCGAAATCATGAATCGGTTTGTTGATTTATAAGCTAAAATTAAAGATTACTTGTAGACTGCTTAAAATATTTACCACTTTAAAAATAAATAATCAACCGAGGATGATGGCTGTAATTGATTCTTTTATGCGATATCCCCCATCGATATAAGATTTTTAACCTGTAAACAGATTTAATACTATCAATTGAATATTCTTTTATTAAATTAATTGCTATCCGGATATTCCCTTTACTTTGAATGTAAGATTCCCAATCCAATGCCCCGAACTCTCCTTCTAAAAGAAAAAGATCTGCAAAAACTGATTTTCACCGTCGGTATCGATGTGATCATGGATCTGCTTATTTCCAGGCTGGAAAACGAAATACGTAATTACGATCACATCGAGTTGAAAATCCCTGTCCGTTCCGGTTTCAACTACAAACAGCCCGACCCCGGCCTGGTCGAATGGATGCCGATCTATCAATCCGGTTCTGATATCGTGATTAAATTGGTGGGTTATCATCCCAACAATCCAACGAAGTATCAGCTCCCGACCATCGCCTCGACCATCTCCTCCTACAACACATCGAATGGCCATTTACAGGGCCTCATGGATGGAGTGTTACCGACCGCTTTGCGAACAGGGGCTGCATCTGCAGTGGCCACAAAACACTTGGCTCATCCATCAAGCTGTACCCTTGGGCTAATTGGATGCGGTGCACAATCCGTTACACAACTCCATGCGATCTCCAGGGTCATGACTGTAGAGAAGGTGTACATTTATGATTCCGAGCCGAAGTCTCAATCCAGCTTTAAGGATCGAACCGGGTTTCTGGACATTCATTGTGAGATCGTTGATTCCTCGATCACGGAGATTGTGAATAAAAGCGATGTGATCTGCAGTCAAACCTCCAAAGGAATTGGAGAGGGTCCGCTCTTTGAAGATCTGAATACAAAAAAGCATCTGCATATTAATGCCGTCGGATCTGATTTTCCCGGTAAGGTAGAATTACCTGTTGAGCTGCTTAAAGATGCCTTTGTCTGTCCTGATTTCCTGGAACAGGCTCTGCAGGAAGGTGAGTGTCAACAACTGCTGAAAGGCTATATCGGCCCAGAGCTGTACCAGGTTGTACAATATCCCTTGCAGCATGAAACCTACCGGAATCAGGTTTCTGTGTTTGATTCCACCGGCTGGGCACTGGAGGATATGGTGGTTTTTAACCTGTTTATGGATTTAGCAAAGAAACATAAAGTCGGTGAATTTGTACAGATCGAGTACGTTCCCGATGACGCAAAAAATCCATATGAATTTTTAACGGTCAATGTCGAAGCATGAATTTTGATTTCCCCCCCGAGTACACAGACTACCAGAACAAAGTAAAGGAGTTCGCACAAAATCACTTAAACGATAACGTTCGACACCGTGACCGTGAAAGTATTTTTGCTGATGATTTGTGGAAAAAATGCGCTGATTTTGGCATCCAGGGACTAGCCGCACCTGCAAAATATGGCGGCACTTTTGAAGAAATTGATCTGCAACGTGCCATGCTGGCAATGATCGGCCTGGGATATGGCTGCTCAGACAACGGCCTGGGATTAACCCTGAATGCTCACATGTGGTCTGTGATGATGGCGATCACAGATTTTGGAACTGAAGCTCAAAAAGAGAAATATCTGCCAAAATTGAGTGATGGGTCCTGGATCGGCTGTCACGGTCTATCCGAAGAGGAGTCCGGTTCCGATGTGTTTCAGATGCAAACAACCGCAATTCGTGAGGGGGATGTTTATGTTTTAAACGGCAAAAAGGTCTGGGTAACCTTAGCTCCGAATGCCGATATTGCCATCGTATTTGCTCTCACAAAACCTAATCTTGGAAAATGGGGAGTTTCAGCTTTTATCGTGGAGAGCACTTTTGAAGGTTATGAAGCCTCTGTGAACCAGGAAAAAATGGGGATGCGTACAGCTCCCTTCGGCTCCATCACATTTACAGATTGCAAGGTCCCAGTCGAAAACAGACTTGGGAACGAGGGTGCCGGGATGAGTATTTCCAATTACTCTCTGGAATACGATCGCTGCTTTATTTTATCTTCTGTTTTTGGAGCGATGGAGCGCCAGATTGAGGAGGCCGTATCCTACTCCAAAGAACGTGAACAGTTTGGCAAACCGATTGCAGAATTTCAAGCGGTGAGTCATCGGATCGCAGATATGAAATTACGTCTTGAAACATCGAGGTACCTGCTTTATAAATTGGTCTGGCTAAAGAATCAGGGCAAATCTGCTCCCATGGATTCAGCATTACTGAAACTTCAACTGAGTGAATCCGCAATTTCAAATAGCCTCGATTTCATTCGGATCTTCGGAGCGAAAGGTTACGTCTCTGAATATGGAATTGAAAAAAACCTCAGAGACGTCGTGGGATCTGTCATTTTAGCCGGGACCTCCGACATTCAAAAGAATATCATTGCGAAGATGTTAATGTAGTGAATGATTTATACCATTAGTCAAATACTCACCCATTCGGCTCAGAGAGTTCCGGAAAATACGGCTTTTGACTCCGGCAGTGAATCCATAACCTTTTCTGAGGCAGATCAACAGACGAATCAGATCGCAAACTTTTTAATCGAAAACGGGTTAAAGAAAGGGGATCGGGTTGGCCTTTTTCTAAAACGTAATGTGAAAAGTGCGTTAGCGGTTCACGGAGTTTTAAAATCCGGAGGTGCATTCGTCCCAATCGATGTAGATGCCCCGGCTGAGAGAATACAGTACATTCTGGATGATTGTAACATCCATTACCTAATCACCGAAGAGAGTCTTACAAATCATGTAAACACTGCGTTGGAATCTTTTCCAAAAGAACTTGTAATTTTAGGTGTCGATCTGCCTCAGACAGATTATTCTTGCTTCTCCCGGGAAACCTTACATGATTATCCAACTCACACCCCCGGAATAAACATTCAGAGCAGTGATCTGGCATATATCATGTATACATCCGGAACCACCGGCTTTCCAAAGGGGATCATGCATACCCATTATAGCTGCCTGAGTTATGCAAAACTGAGCAGAGACTTATATGATATTTCGGATGCAGATGTTGTAGCCAACCACTCTCCGCTTCATTTTGATATGAGTACATTTGGGTATATTACCGCCCCAATGGCAGGTGCAACAACAATTATTTTGGGAAAACAATACTCTGTCTTTCCTGCCAGTTTAAGTCAGTTGATTGAGCAGAAGAAAATTACGGTGTGGTATTCCGTTCCGCTGGTCCTCCAGCAGCTTTTAGAAAGAGGGGATTTGAAGAATAGAGATTTCACATCGATGCGGTGGGTCTTGTTTGGAGGTGAACCGTTCCCGGTCCATCAACTGAACCGATTCATGGCTCACTGTCCGAATGCATCATTCTCAAATGTATATGGCCCGGCGGAGGTGAATCAATGCACCTTTTATAACCGGAAAGGAAAAGAAACGGAATATGAAACATTACCATTGGGAGAAGTATGGAATGACACCGATCATCTCATTCTAAATGAAAACCAAGACCGGGTTAAACAGGGAGAGATCGGTGAATTGCTGATCCATTCCTCGACAATGATGGCCGGTTACTGGAATCATGAAGAACGAACGCGAAAATCCATTCTTGAGGTTGAAGTCCATTCAGGCTTGAAAAAAAGGTTTTACAAGACCGGGGATCTTGTCAAAGAGGATGAGAATGGCGTGTTATTTTTTATCGGCCGAAAAGACAGGCAGATTAAATCAAGGGGTCACAGAATAGAACTCAATGAAATTGAAGAGACGATATTACGGTTGGGTGAGGTAGAACAAGTCGCTTGCTATACATATACGCTCAGTGGAATTAATGAAATTTTTGCAACCGTAGTATTAACATCCGGAACATCGATCGAAAACCTCAATCACAAAATTCAAAAATCTTTGCCGAAATATTCAATCCCAAAGTTAATATTAGAAACAGAAAAGCTTCCCAGAACATCGGCCGGCAAGGTAGATTACAAGAAGCTCAAAGAAAATATCCGTTCCATTTATGATTCAAAAAATTAAAGCATACATTCAATCCGAACTTACCGGTGATTCAAATCTAACCCTTTCAGAGGATGATGATCTGCTCGGCTCCGGAATTATTGATTCTATGGGGATCATGAAGTTGGTGGCTTTTATCGAGAAAGAGGCTGATATCAAAGTATCACCCGGAGAGATGGTCATTGAAAACTTTAAGAACCTGAATGCAATTGAAGAATATTTAAAGTCGAAACAAGATTGACGAATCAAAAATCTACTCTTACATCGCAGCAATTACTGATCTGGTTGGGGCAGAAACTTCAGCCCGACCTGCCGATCTATAATGTGGCTTTCACATTTACATTTCATCAAAAACTGGATGCCGATCGGTTTAACCATGCCTTCAATAAGCTCTTGAAAACTCACCCGTCACTGAGAACATTTTTTATTGAGCAAAAGGATAAGCCGGTACAGTACGTAGCGGATTATCAGCCGGAAAAAATGAAAGTTCTTGAAATCGAGGGACTGACCGATGATGAAGTAAACAATTGGCTGGACCAACGTGTACAGCAAAAATTTGACCTTGAAAAAAGATGTTATGATTCCGTTTTATTGCAAGGTGAAAATAAAACGATCTGGTTTTTCAACCTTCACCACATTATTACAGATGCATGGTCTTTTACAATCTACTTTAAGGATTTAAAATCCTTCTATTTTCAGGAAGAAACAGAACCCGAATCATACCGTTTTGAAGAGTACATAAAATTTGAGCTGAATCAGGACAATGGAAAAACGGTACAGTATTGGGAGAAACAAGCTGAACCTGTAAAACGAATCGAGTTATTCCCCCTACAGTCAGGCAAAGATAGCACTTCGACGAGAGTACATATCAATTTAGGCGAAGGTCTTACTGAAAAACTCACCTTGCTGGCAGAAAATCCGGACTTTAAAACTTTAACGAAGGAGCTTTCCCTCTACCAGTTGTTCATGACTGCAATATTCTCGGTCATCTATAAAATCTCATCAACAAGAGATCTGAGAATCGGAACCCCGATACACAGCAGGATAAAACCTTCATTCAAAAAAACAACAGGCTTATTCCTGGACTTTTTTCCCGTAAATATTCGAATTGAAAAGGATGAAAGTTTTAAATCACTCCAAAAAAAGGTGCAGAATCAAGTTTTTGAACTGCTGAAACATGCAAAACCGGGGGCTGCCAATGCAAAAATACGGAGCAGTTTCAATATCGTCCTGAACTATGCCAATCAGTCTTTTGGATCGTTTAATGGCATATCATTCACATCCAAATGGTTAAGTAACGGATATATTGATCAGACAGATCAGGTTCGTGTACAAGTTCATGACTTTGACGGAACGGGTAACTTTCATCTTTGTATCGATTTTAATGACCAATATTTTTCAGAGCAAAACCGGCTGGATTTTATCTCCTATCTCACAAATACGTTAGAAGAATTGAGTCTAAGGCCATCTAAGAGTCTGATAGATCTACAATTGCACGAGGATATCGAAAATATACTCTCATACACTTTTGAACCGATTAAAGGGAATATACTAGAATCCTTTCTACAGCAGGTGGACTCGAATCCGCACGCGATTGCCCTTAAACATGAGAATAAAGAACTGACTTATACCCAACTGTTGGAGCAGGCTTCTCATGTCGCTGCGTTTTTGCAGGCAAAAGGTGTGAACCCGCAAGAAAAGGTTATCCTGCAATTGCCCAGGAGCATGGAGTATGTTTCGGCATTCTTTGGCATACTTTTAAATAATAATTGTGCTGTTCCAGTCCCAGTATCTGCTCCTCCGGCTCGGGCAGAGTACATAAAACAGACTACAGAAGCAGCTATTAGCATTGATTCTCATGCAATGAAAGAGATCAATGATCAAGGTTTATCAACACTTGATAAACAGGAGATCCGTTCAGAAGATTCTATGTATGTAATTTTTACGTCGGGAAGTACAGGCAAACCGAAAGGTGTTGAGATCACTCATCAATCGTTTGCAAATTATATCTTTTGGGCAAATGACTATTACCTGAATAAGCAACCTGTACACTCTCCACTATTTACCTCTGTTGGGTTTGATTTAACCCTCACCTCACTCTTTTTGCCACTTATTTCAGGTGGCAGCTGTACCATATATCCGGAAACGGACTTGGGTGAGATCGTCGATCTAAAGTCAGTTTTCAATAATCAGGAGTTAAACCTCATAAAGGCAACTCCAACCCATCTTCAGTTGGTAAAAAATCGAATATTGCCCGGTTCAAATGTAAAAGTTCTTATTGTGGGTGGTGAATCATTTCCAACAAACCTGGCAGCAGAGTTGCAAGATCATTATGGAGAGGACCTTGCCATCTACAATGAGTATGGTCCCACAGAAGCAGCAGTGGGCTGCATCATACATAAGTTTGATATCACAAATGATAAATCCGGTGACGTACCTATTGGCAAGCCGATCCGAAACATGCATGCAGTTTTACTCAATGAAGATCAACAACCGGTTTTAGCAAATACAACCGGTGAAATCTATATGTTGGGTCACGGTGTGGCGAAAGGATATTTAAATAATGATCTGCTTTCCAAAGAAAAGTTTATTTCCCATACACTGTTCCCCAAGCAGATTCTGTATAAAACCGGTGATTATGCGCGTATCAATGAAGAGGGTCAGCTTGTGTATTTAGGCCGAAAAGATGACCAGGTCAAACTCAACGGGTATCGCATAGAACTTGGGGAGATAGAAACGGCAGTTGCTAAGGTCACAGAATCGACTCAGACAGTCGCTATGGTTTGGGACAACGATATTCGGAACAAAGCTGAAAATCTGTTTTACTGTACCTCATGTGGCTTGCCTTCTAATTATCCATCGATAAGTTACAATTCAGAAGGTGTCTGCTCCCTTTGCCAAAATTTTGATAATTACCAGTCTCAGGTATCACATTATTTCCGAACTATGGACGATCTGAGAGAGTTGATCAGCAGTCGAAAAAGAAGTGACAGCGAGTACGATTGCATTATGCTTCTAAGCGGAGGAAAAGACAGTACATATGCACTCGCGAAACTGAAAGAGCTTGGTTTCCGTGTGCTAGCCTACAATTTCGATAATGGTTTTATCTCTGAAGAAGCTCTCGATAACGCTCGTAAAATTTGCAATGACCTGGACGTGGATCTGCTGATCGATTCCACAGATGCAATGAATGAGATATTTGTGGATAGTTTACAGCGACACAACAATGTTTGCAACGGATGCTTCAAAGCTATCTATACATTGAGCACTCATGTAGCATTGGAAAAAAATATCCCCATCATTGTAACGGGTTTATCCAGAGGGCAGTTTTTTGAAACCAGGCTTAGCGAAGAACTCTTCAAAAGTAATACCAGTATTAAGAATATTGATGAAATCATTTTAGAAGCTCGCAAAGAGTATCATCGCATCGATGATGCTGTATCAGAGCACCTGGATGTTTCTATTTTTGAGTATGATGACGTGTTTGAGAAGGTTGAATTTGTAGACTTTTATCGTTTTTGCGACAGCAGTTTGGCAGAAATGTATACGTATTTGGATGAAACATTGGGCTGGAAGCGACCCACTGACACCGGCAGAAGCACAAATTGTCTTATCAATCAATTGGGAATTTATGTTCATAAGAAGAAGGAAGGATACAGTAACTATGCATTTCCATACAGCTGGGATGTTAGAATTGGGCATAAAACAAGGGAGGAATCGATCGATGAAATTAATGAAGAGATTGACGAGACAGAAGTGTTTAAAATGATGGACGAAATTGGCTATGATTTTGACCCGTCTCATTTAACGAAGGGTATTGTTGTTTACTACACCGGAAAACGTTTTGATGATGAGAAACTGCAAAATGAACTCTCCACTTTGTTACCGGGATATATGATTCCAAACCGGTTTATTCATGTTGAAGAGATTCCCGTAACAGCCAACGGAAAAGTAGATAAAGCAAAACTTCCCGACCCTAATTCACAATTTACCAATACAAGCACTTACCAGGCTCCCAGGAATGATTTAGAGACAATGATTTCCCTTACCTGGCAAGAAGTTCTTCAAGTGAATGAAATTGGTGTATTTGATAATTTCCTGGCACTTGGCGGTAATTCCCTGGCCGCTATTCGTATCACATCGCGAATGGAGGAAAAGCTAGGGTTGGAAATTCCGCTTCGAGAACTTTTTGAGCATCCAACCATAGCCGGTTACAGCGACTCCATTGCCAATATCATACAATCAAAGCTCAATTAATGGCAAAGTATTCGTAGTCGTTCCGTTTTATAAAATACGCTCTGTACCGGTTTTGAAATCTTGCGATGATTGAAGAATGAATTATCCATTATTTCACTTATCGAATTTGTAGAATCATTACGTTCAAAAAAAAGAAGACTGTGAGTTAAATTGACGAAGAAAAAAACCATGAAAAGAATAAAAAGAACAGAAGCTTATGAAGTCTCATTAGACATTAAGGATGATCACTTTATTGACCCGCCAAAACTTGCACAGCGTAATGCTGTGATCAACAGAGCGCTTAAGGAATTTTGTGCAGATCTCAATGCGCTTCATGAGCAAACAAAAAATTTTGTTCCCGGCGAAACATCTGCGAATGACTTTGTTGGTTTTGCAGAGCGTGAACAAGCTCAGCTATCTGATCAAGAGATCATGGAAGATTGGCAGATTCCCTTGATGGAGGCTATGGCAAAAGCTATCACAAATCGAGGAGGCGATATTCTTGAAATCGGGTTTGGGCGAGGGGTTTCAGCGGACATCATTCAAAAATACCCCATTGAGTCACACACTATTATTGAATGTAACACGAGTGTTATTGAGGAGTATTTTAACCCTTGGAAAGCTGCCTATCCGGATAAAGAGATACGATTAGTTGAAGGGTTATGGCAAGACACCATTGACGAATTGGGAAGCTTTGACGGTATTTTTTTTCATACCTATCCATTGAATGAAGATGAGTACATGGAATATGTTCATGCCAGTATAACATTTGCCGAACATTTCTTTTGTTATGCATCAGAACATTTAAAACCCGGTGGGGCATTTACATATTTTTCAAACGAAATACAGTCAGTGGGCAGAGAGCATCAACATTTATTACTGAAGCACTTTTCTTCTTTTAATGTGAGCGTATTGCCTTTAGATTTACCGGAAAATGTTAAGGATACTTGGTGGGCAGATTCAATCGTTGTAATTAAAGCAACAAAATGATATCAGGTTATCTATGATGTGTGGCTTTGCTACATAACGTCCGATTCTCTACTTTTAACTGGTACATAAATGGAGAGGGGCTTATTATTTTTTAAATATATCCCCTAACATTTTATTCTAATGATTACATTGCTTTAGGGGAATTTCATTTTATAACTGCTTCTATCATTAATTTTCATCTACGATAGCTGTTTTTAAGACATTATGAGTGATAAAAAAATATTTTATATCCTATCATTGGGTCACAGCGGGTCAACATTGATGGAGTACTATTTATCATGTTATCCACGTTCGCTGGGGATCGGTGAAGCATATAAGGCAGTACGAACCTTCCAAAAAGATCATATTCAGAGTCTTTCTGAATATGATCAGCAAACAATAGAAAAGAGTGATTTCTGGAAAGAGATCCATTCAAGAACCAGTGCTTTTGAAAGTATCGAAGAACAGTATATCGATATGTATGATTACATTTTCAAATCTGCGGCATTTGAAAAATATGATACAATCATAGATTCATCGAAATCCCTCGAAGGTTTAAAAATCCTGTCTGAGAATTTCAATGACAAATTAAATGTGATTGTCGTAATAAAAGATTTAAGAGCCTGGCTGATTTCCCAAATTGATAATAAGAACCGAAAGAACAGAAAGATTCCCATTGGCCATAAAACTCGGTCTGCAATCCATTGGTGGAGAAGTAACTCAGCTTATCTCAGGATTTTAAAAGAGAGTAACATACCGTGTTCAGTTGTTTCTTATGACCTTTTTTGCCTAGATCAGACGAAGATGGAAACGTACTTGAAAGATAAATTGAACCTATCGGGCCAGCCTGATTTACAACAAACGAACAGTATCAATATTCTGGGTAATCGGATGAAAAAAAAAGCCAATCACGGATTGGAGATTTTATATGATTATCGCTGGATGCATAGAAATGAATGGAATTTGATCTGGAATTGTCTACCATCTGTGATTAAGAATTTCAACAGAGATAAAGTTTGGAATTTCGATTCATAATGAATCGGAGTCAGATCCAATAGAGTTCATAAGTTTTTGCAGAGAATGTACGTTTTACATTTCTGAGAGTACTCTTATCAGTGATTCTAACTTGTCCACTGTTTTTTCTGTGGAAAAATGTTCTCTTGAAAGCGAATAAGCTTGTTTTCCGAGTCGGTCCCTCAGTGTACTGTCTTTTATGAGTTGTTGCGTTTTGTTTACAAGATCCTCGAAATTACTATCTGAGACAAAACCAACATTATACTCCCGGATCATTCCCTCCGGGTCAAATTCATAGGCAAGAACCGCTTTCTTCTGCGTCCAAGCCTGGATTATATTGTTACTGAATCCTTCATCAGGTGTAGAGGTCGTAACCAAAAAAAGTGATTTGGCCAAAGCAGCATTCACAACCTCCACATCTTTTGGGCCTAAATAGTGCAAATTCGCTGGAGTTTGCTCAGATTCTATAATCCAGCGGTACTGATCATTTGAAGGTTTTCCAATCATTAGAAAATCCACTCCTGACTCTTTAAATCTTTCACTCAGTTTAACGAAGATTTCCGGTCGTTTACGTTTCTTTATATTTGCAACCCATAACACATATGGCTTCTCCCAACTGAATTCCTTTTTATTACTTAGAACTGCATTCGGAATATAGCGCTTGATCGCTATCTCTGTATCTAACAGATGGAGCTGATCTTCATTATTTACGGTTAATGCATCAACAAATTTGAACCCAAAATGGTTATAACGGCTGATCAGGTTTTTTTGCATAAACCGGAGTAACCGGGAAAGTGAAAACGGGCCCTGCCATCTGGTATTATAGGCCATTATATCCCTTTTATTCGATACAGCAAATATTATTTTGGTTTGCCTTCTGCTTAAAGACTTTACAGACTTGTAGAAATATTTTTTATTGAATCGCCAGTATAAGATATCCGGTTTAATAGAGAGTAATGTTGAGGCAATGGAACGACTCTCTCTCTTAACTCCGATAACTTTATAACTCCTCTCATATTCAGTTTTCTTATCAATTGCCACATAAGTTACATCATACCCTCGCTTTTGCAGTTCATCAGCAATGATATCACATTGGAGCTGACTTCCCCCAATTTCATCGACAAAATGTGTATTTACAATAGCAATTTTCATGTTCCTTACTAACTATTTAAAACATCCGGTTTATGGCTGAAGCCGGAGAGAAGATAAATGAAATTCTGTCTTATAACCAGCATCTTGCCAACCCCGATATCTTAGTAGGATTCAAAGAAAAAACGAACTTATATTTAAAGATATATTGATTTCTTTATATCCCGTTTTAATAACATAATTTTATCAATACAATACCTGAACGATATGATTCGTACCTTAGAATTACAACATGAAGAAGATCTATAATATTTGGGATTCACTAAATATTAGCTTAAGATAGTCAACTTTAGTACCATCCATTTTATGAATGAGTACACGATCCAAAAATGATTTTATCATCGTGATCCGGTCCGCCGGTGAACGGACAACAGAAGCCTGCAAACAGATTATTTTACATGAGCTTCCGGAAGACGATGTGGTTGTCATCGAACTTACCCCTTTTGAGGAGGCACTCCGAGAATCCTATAAAATCGGAATACAGAGTGATAAAGAGTGGCTCATAACGATTGATGCAGATGTACTGCCGAAAAATGGATTTATCCGTGAAATCCAGCAACTCATAAGTAATGTTTCTGAAAGTCTATTTGCATGCAAGCCACTGATCTACGATAAGATTCTGATGAAACATCGTTTAGCAGGATTTCGAATCTATCGAAACCGGTTCCTTCATGAGGCATTGAATCATATTCCCGGGGACGGATAGCAGATCAGACCCGAAGAGTTTACTGTCAATAAGATGGAGTCAAAGGGATATAAAACACGGGTATTTGAGTATGTGGCAGGCCTGCATGACTTTGAACAATTTTACAGGGATATCTACAGAAAAGCATATTTCCATGCTACAAAACATTCTGATCACGTAGCTGAGTTGATGAAAGAATGGAAAAGAAGGTCTATCGATGATACCGATTATCTTGTTGTTATCAAAGGATCTGTCGATGGTTTACTTTCCCAAGAGGTTCCATAAGCGGATCTTCGCTTTTATGAAGAACGTTCAAAAAAAGCACTCGCTGAACTTAAAATTGCGGAGAAAGAGAATCTACGCCTTGCCGATGCACAATCACTTGTAAAAAAAAATGCTGATGCAGGGCCATTTACCAAAGAATACACCTGGAATGGACTCAAAAAAAATATTCATGAAAAAGGTTTTTTGAAGGGCACTTTATATGTTGGCGTACACGTACTTGAGACAGCTTGGAAAAAAATCAAAGAGCGAACTCAAAAGTAGTTACTATTCAATTTCTAAGTTTTTTTGGGAGTATTATTTAAACTCTGTCTGATTATTTATTCCCTTTCGGGGTTTCGGTTTAAGTCCAATGGCAACCGTTCTCCAAATCTAATCGCCAGCTGCTGAACAGTCAAGCTCCAGTTTTGCATAGGTGATGTCCATTTTTTCTCAATGCTCTTTGTGGCCAGATAAACCAGCTTTAACAACGCCAAATCACTGGTGAATGCTCCTTTGGTCTTGATCACCTTTCGGATCTGCCGATGATACCCCTCTACAGCATTGGTAGTGTAGATGAGCTTTCGGATTGGAGCCGTATATTGGAAATAGGTGGTCAACTTCTCCCAGTTGTTTTGCCAGGAGACGATCACTATGGGATATTTGGCCTCCCACTTGCCAGCCAACGTTTCCAGTTCCATCTCGGCCAGATCTTTGGTGTCGGCTCTGTACACACGCTTGAGGTCCCGCATGAACACCTTCTGATCCTTGCTAGCTACATACTTCAGGGAGTTGCGGATCTGGTGGACAATGCAGCTCTGAACCTCCGCTTTGGGATACACGCTTGGCGATGGCTTCGGTAAAACCTCTCAGGTTATCCGTACAGGCGATCAGGATGTCGGCCAATCCCTGGTTTTGAAGATTGCTCAGTACCGACAGCCAAAAGTTGGCTCCTTCACTCTCCGAGATATAGGCTCCCAATACCTCCTTGCGCCCCTCCGGGTTGATCCCAAGGATGTTGTAGAGAGCTTTATGCTGCACCTGGCCATCCTCACGTACTTTGTAGTGCATGGCATCCAGCCACACAATACAGTACACCGACTCTAACGGACGGTTCTGCCAGGCTTGGACCTGAGGAATGATCCGATCGGTAATCTCTGAGAGGACCGTGTGAGAAATCTCACTGTCGTACATCTCCTTGATCTGGGAACTAATGTCACAAAGGCTCATTCCCAGCCCATAGAGGCCAATGATTTTGTAAGCAAGATTATAGGCCAGAATGGTCTCCCGCTTTTTGATAATCTGTGGAGAGAACGCGCTCTGCCGGTCCTGGGGCGTATCGATCTGGAAGGTTCCGTCGGCACTTTTGACCTGGTCCCTGTACTGTTTCGTTTATTACCGTTCTGACGCTCCTCCTCGCTTAGGTGAGCGTCCATCTCCGCCTGAAAGGCGGCTTCTAAAAACTGCTTGAGCATCGGAGCAAATGCTCCATCTTTGCCAAGCACGGGCTGCCCGGATTTAAATTGCTCCAGGGCCTTCTTCTGTAGTTGGTCTAATTCTTCGGGTGTCATGATTGTCTAAGTTAACTCTATTTTTAGTTACTTAGACAGAGTTCAGCTTACACTCTCCTTAACACCGCTTTGGAGGAAAAAAAGTCTTTCGATATTTCTGATACTGAATCGATAGTGAAAGAAATACTTTCCTTAGTAGGTCCATTTTCTAAGGAATATACCTTGGATGGAATCAAAAAAATAAAACAAATAAAGGTATTTTAAATGATAGCCTTTATACAGCCGGGCATATTCTACAAACAGTAGGAACAAAAGTTAAGGAGAGGAGAAAGAGCTAATCCTGGTACCCAAAAAGTCGATCGATTTTTCCGCAACCTTCATAACCGGTTCTAACTTCTATTTACCAACCCGTTGTAAGTACTCGCCAGCCCTTGATAATGTAAGGCCGAACAGATACATAATCCCTTTTATGTTGCCCTTTTTTTTTAAATTCTCGGAGATCAAACGGGTGGGAGTTCTGGGTACGTCTTTTATTCTGCAATTCTCATATGAGATCCATTGATCAAGTAAGGAGTATTCCTTGATAATCTTTTGAACATCTATGGACTCCGGAATATCTTTCTTTTCGGAAATGTGAAGCTGCTGTAGTGCTTGCGCTGTTTCATCCTTCAATATTCGTTTGTCAATGCTTACATCAATATCACTTAGCAAACTATCAAAGATCCCTTTTATAAACACTTTATAGTCCGGGTCGATGGCCCTTTTATCGGCTGTGTTTTGTAATATTTTGGGTAATTTTTTGATGTGTTTAATCGAGTGAGCGTAAGATTTACGGTAGATATCTGAGTAATACTGCCCAAAATCGTGAATACAATTGACTGTGGAAATATATCTGGACGGATGTTCCTTCTCACCCAATTCTGAAATCACATTACTTTCAGGCCGGATGTTATCTGGCAGGTTTTTAGAAATCTCATAGGCCGTACGGAGATAATCAACACGATAAATCCGCGGGCCACCACTTCTTACAGATGCAAAAAACTTATCCAGATTATTCCCCTGTATTTGCAAATTTTGTTCCGGCATCTCTTCAGCCATCTGAAAAAACCCCCTCAACGTGCCGGGTATGATGATCATATCAGCATCTACTGTCAAGAGCCATTTTGTTTGGGCTTTATACGCGGTTTGAAAACAGGTTTCCAGCGATTTCTTAAAGGGAGCTTCTCGAATCAAATTTATTTGAGATTCCCGTATCCCCTCTTTCAGGAGCGAACGGATACAAGCTTTTTCCGTTCTCTCACCTGTTGACCGAATTGTGACTATGAAACTAAACTCTTCAGATATACCCATTTTCTCTAATATTGCAATCTAGCAAAGTAGTAAATCTTTAGATGGCATTATATCATCCGCTCGATAAGCAGTTATATGAAATGCATCCAAAATCTCCTGAACACGTTCTATCATGTCGGGTGACGTATTCATTTTCCATTTTTCAATTAATTTGCGATAATTTTCTTCTCCTTTTTCCACTTTTTCCAGCAATTGAATACGGCTTTCTGTGGATTTGCCGGTCGATCCTGAAGCTTTAAAGCTTCTGCTTAGCATTTTATCGGTCTCAGGTATATCTAAATAGTCAGTAATTTTAGGTATCACACACATACGGTTCATAACCAGTTCTTCGTAGGTAATCAAAAGACCTTCATTTCTCTGACTTAGAAACACCTTGTTTTGGAAACACCAGCTTACAATTCCCTTTTCAAAATCAGTACCGTTCGTAATGATGTTTTGTGCGAATGTTAGCTCCTCATCCTTAAAGTGTTTGGCAATTCCGGATTGATGATAAGCATGCAATCGGGGGTAAACGGTACGGGACAATGTGACCGGAATTGGATGTCGAATGAGTATAATCGCTTTAGCCTGCAATTCTTCTTTTAAATCAGCGATTCGATTTTCCAATCCATGAAGCAATTTATACAAAAGGCGATTTGTAATCGGATGCCAGGTTTCCGTTAAGGGTTTCTCTCTCTTAAAATGAGGATGAACCTCAAGATTCTTTGAGAATTTCTTTAAGTATTGTACAATGTCTGGATATTTTTTTTCATCGTAAATCTCATCCCAGGAATCCAACCCGAGCATCTCACAGATATGGTTGAGCCGGACATTTAGCGGCTCTCTGACTGTTTTAATCCGGGGTTGTGCAGCGATCATTTCCAGCAGCCAGGTTGAACCGCTGCGCGGTGTGGAGAAAAGGATAATATTATTATTGCCGGGAAAATGGAAACTGGTAAACTTCCGTAAACTGTAAGGGACAATTCCTCTAATCATAATCATTTCATAAAAGAGTAAATCAGTAGATGTAAAGGTTCATGTAAAAGTTCAAATTTGACCGAAAAAGAGGGATCTACGTATAAATAAATCGTATATAAGAAAACCGGCTGGATTTTAGTAAGATTCCAAAATACCTGAGAACAATCCCAATCCAAAGCATTCGAAAAAAATACTACAATATCAGATAAACTATGGAAGTTTCTTATTAAAAATATGGTCTACTATCCTTAATGTACGATATAATACTTTTGCATAATCCATCCTCGAGGAACATCTGGTGTGTAATTTAAACTCTTTCTAATGGTATATTCCCTTTCGGGATGTCGATTGTAGTTAGTCTAACTCTTCCTGTGTCATGATTGTCTACGTTAACTCAATTTTTAGTTGTTTAGACAGAGTTTAGCTTACATTGTCGACCCCTATTCGTTTTCTAATCAAGCTCACTGCTTTCCTGAGTAAACAATATTTTAATTGATCTTCTCTGGCTACACTAAGCCTTTTCTGTTGTTTGGAAATTGAAATAATAATAAGTCGAGTAGCCAAGGGGAATTTCACCCCAAGGCTCTCACAGAACCGTACATGATAGTCTCCCATCATACGGCTCTTGTCGTTGAATCGTTATGA
>NZ_JAKLWS010000043.1 GCF_022012475.1 Rhodohalobacter sulfatireducens | reverse complement strand
CTCTAGCCGCGTCCCGAACCGTCGGGGGGAGGGGACATATAGCGAAGCGTTCAGCGCAGCTATAAGGGGTGGGTTCATATCGGTGCAATTACGTCGCACGATTCAATTTATCTACCTCCAACCGGCGCAAATGTCCATTTGTACCCATTTTTCGATCTGTATTCATTTTAGTCGTTCCAAAACCCTGTCTCCATTCTAATGGTTAGAGAATCCATTCATAATTTTTTGCACAACCCCTCGGATGATTTCCTGCCTTTTCAATACCCATCGCCTCGGGGTATCTGTTTTAGAGGCCTTCCCATCCCCGGGTTGCGGCCTCTCTTCAGAGCTCCGCTCTTCACGAGGCCTCCACCCGGGGTTACAATACCAATCACCCCGCCGGGGTGAGATTACGCAAGCGTAATCCAGAAGCTCTCCCTCCGCACGGATAATCCTTCCCGCTATTCCCGCTTTCTCCTAAATGCATTCAGTTGCAAACATAATAGGATTTCGGTGACATAGCCCTCCGGCCTTGAAGAAAAACCGGAACAAAGGGGAATTGGCGAAGCGTGTGGGTCCCGAATTCTCGGGATTATCGGTGATGAACCTAAATCAGTCTCGATGACTGATGGACCATTCCCCCAATGGAATGCCCAAGGCAGAAGGGTGCCGCGCTGAACCATCAGCCGCCATGAACTCCAGGGTCGTGGCACGGGGTGGCTGTTGGAGCGTCTGTGTGTGAGTCATCGAGTGAATGTTCTCGGCAGGTCTTCCGTCATAGCCGGTTCACTCATCCGATGACTGCGACTATTGTGACGTTTATGCGAAAGCCACGCCACTTAACTCTGGCAGAATAACCTTAAACCTTGAACCTGAAACTCTTGGTCACCGAAGCCTTGCGCGTAGGTGACTTAAACCCATAAGTATTGCCCAATCTTCCTCAGCGGCTTCAGCCAGAGGGTGTAGAACCGTGGTTTCAGGCCGTTGACTTTCCAGTTTTTTTAAAAGCAGAAGAGCATAGTTATTTATTTAAAAGCTTTTCTCTAAATACGTCTTTCAGGAATATTGGTGTAGAAATAAAGTTCCGCTTCCACAAACGTTTGGGATTTAGTACCAATCGATGGAGCCATTCAAGGCCAAGTTGCAACATCCACTCTGGTGCTCGATTCTGTGTACCTGCATAAAAATCAAAAACCGCACCCACCGAGCAAATTACATTCGCATTGATCTTGTCTTTATGCGTTTGAACCCACTTCTCCTGTTTGGGGGCCGTCATGCCAACAAATAAAATGTCAGGTTTGAATTGATTGATGGCTGCAACCATTCGTTCACTATCATCTTTTGAGAAAGCTGGTTTAAAAGGCGGGCTATAGCTGGCGCACTGAATATTTGGATATTCCCTGTGAATGCGCTCTTCAATTTTTAAAAGTGTATTATCTGATGAACCAAGATAGAAGACCCGTAAACTTTGTTCATTTGCTATCTTTAAAAGCCGGGTGTGCATATCCGATCCGGCAATTTTTGGAATAGAAACTCCACGAATCACTCTTGCGGCCAACACAATTCCTGATCCGTCAGGAATCAACCAATCAGCTTTTCTCAGTGCATTCTGAAATTCTGTATCTTTTTTTGCTTCACAATATGAATGCGGATTGATCGTATTAATAACTTTTATCTCCTCAAAAGGATACTCTGGATAAATTGGATTGATATTATAACCTAATAGATTCATAATCTTTTAAGGACTTAACTTTTCTTCATTTTTCTCTATATCGCTAATAAACTGTTCCGTAAGAAGGGCTTGTCCTTCCGGGTTCAAATGAATTGGGTCGAAAAATAAGTCATAATTACTCTCCCATCCGTTTAAATACTCGAAATACAAAACTCTGTCATTTTCTTTTTCGATCTTCCGGAAATAATCCAACTCATTACTAAACTCTCGAGGTTCCAGGTCATTATACAGATCGGTGGTTGGAACGTATAAAAGTACTACATTTATCCCCTGACTTGTTAACTCATTGATGCTCTTTTCGAATATATTTCTATTCGTCTCCAACGAGTTTATTTGACGATAATCCCCATTCTCAATTCTCTTTCTATACTTTTCGGGATCAAGATTTCCGAATTTTAAGTTTGACCATATCCCCAAATAGCCCCGCATAGAACCACTTACGAGCCGTTCATTATATCTTGATGATTTAATTATTTTTTTTTGCCAATACTCAAAACCATCCATCTCTTTTTTAACATAATTTCCTATCAACTCATTATTCATGAATGGCAAAAAAAGCTGATATGAATTTTCACTTAAGCCGCTTCCCGTAAACATCCAGGGATTAACTCCATACACAATCGTTTTCAGGTTTTTATTCTCATCCATTAAATGATTTAGCATGAGATAACGATCATACACATTTACTCCTTCAATCGTATATTTTGAAACTTTTTTGCCAATCTCTTCCTCAAAGCGTTCCTTATCTACACCCAACATGAGATGTGAATGTCCCACAAACGCAATTTCATTTTCAGAACTTATTCCATAATACTTTTCTAATCCGGTTTGGATACCCTTATGAACCAGGTAGTCCGCCCCCAAAAAAAGCGATATAAAACCCAGTAGATATATAAATGGTGAATTTAAACGTCTCGTAAACATTCCGATTTAACGAATAGAAAATTAAAATTGAAAATAGATAAATGCATTCGAGCTTATTCCAAAAATACTAATTCCCAATAAAAGAATGATATATGAGGCCCAAACAAGCCATTTTGGAAATACAGACTCTTGATTAATATAAACGGGTATCTTCTTATTGTACTGCAAAAGCTCAACAACTATTAGAAAAATAATTAAAGCCAGCGACAATAGAGTTGTCACAGAGGATGATCCAAACCAGAGGCTTCCCGAAAATTCAAAAACTTTTCCACTCATATATAACGCATCACTTAAAGAATTGGCCCTGAAAAATAACCAGGAGTAGAAGACGAGTAGAAACGTCACAAAAATTCTAAAATATTTATAGCTTTTTTGGTTTCTGATGGACTCAATGTTAAAATAACTGATTATTTTTTTGCCGATATATTCAACTAAATAATAGCTGGCATGAAGTCCTCCCCATATTACAAATGTCCAGTTTGCTCCATGCCATAAACCACTAACGAGGAATACCACGTATATATTAAAAACCCATCTTCGTATTGGCACCCTGTTTCCGCCTAACGGTATATATAAGTAATCAGAAAACCAGCTCGATAACGAAATATGCCAGCGTTTCCAGAATTCACCAATCGAGCTTGACAGATATGGCAAATTAAAGTTTTGCATCAGTTTAAAACCCAGTATTCTCGCACTGCCTATTGCCATGTCCGAGTACCCGCTGAAATCACAGTAGATTTGAAACGTGAAAAACAGGGTCGCTAAGAAAATTGTCTGACCGCTATAAAGTTCGGGGCTATTAAATACCGGATCTGAATAGATGGCCAAACGATCTGCAATCACTATCTTTTTAAATAACCCCCAAATAAATAACATCGCCCCCTCTTTGAAGTGATCAAAGTTAAATACGTGCTTTTCTTTGAACTGGGGCAGCATATTAGATGCTCTTTCAATAGGACCCGCAATGAGTTGAGGGAAAAAAGCGACAAAGCCTATAAAATTTACAAGATTGGTTTCCGGCTTTATTTTTTCATTGTAGATATCTATGGAATAGCTCAGGGCCTGGAACGTAAAAAAGGAGATGCCGACCGGTAGAATAACACTTACATAAAGATTACTGATGTCATAACCGGCCTCAGATGTTATGACATTCATACTCTCAAGAAAAAAATTGGCGTATTTGAAATAAAAAAGAGGGAGAAGAGAGATAAATATCCCGCCAAAAAGCCAGGCTTTTCTATTCCCTGTATTCCTAGATGCTATCTTTTTGCCGGTATAAAAATTTACTATGGAAACAAATAGCATCAGGAAGCCAAATTCCCAGCGCCACGACATATAAAAATAATAGGAAGCAATACAAAGCAGATAGTTCCTGTATTGCTGCTCCAGGCGGAAGTAAACTGGGATTAGAACCGCAAAAAAAATAATGTATTCCCAGGAACTAAACAGCATTTAGTACTCCGTAGATATCCATTAGTTTATTGTAAACTTGTTGCGATGAATAGTTATGGTTTGCCTTTCTCCTCCCATTCTGTCCAAATTTTTGACATCTATCAGTATCAGGATACAATCTTTCAATTTTTTCTTTTAAATCTTCTGCATCTCCAGGTTCTACTAATAAACCGTTTTCCTCATGATCTATAATAGAAGCCATCGCTCCCAAATTACTTGTAATTACCGGTTTGCCAAATTTCATTGCTCTTGTAATTACATTCGGGAATCCCTCGTACCATTTCCCCGGAACTACAATGATTCGACTATTTTCATATAAATTATTTAGATCATTTTTATCCAGAAAACCCAACCACTCTACATTATCTGATGATTTAAATTCAATTCCACTTAAAGACTCATGAATCTCACCGGCTACACAAAATTCAATATCAGGCAACATCCTTGCTGCTTCAATGAATTCAAGAATTCCCTTTTCGGCTTTTGATCTGCCTACAAATGTTACTTTGGTTCCAATGGCTGCTTCATTTATATCAATATCCGGAACTAATCCAGGTACTACATGAAGCTTTTCAGAGGGAATGCCATTCTTAATAAATTTCTGTCTTTGGAAATCCGTTTGAACAATGAAAGCATCAGGATATTTTAAAATTCCCCAAAATTTCCTGGCAGTAAAATTTCTGACTGCGTAACCAACACTTTTTGATAAATTATTTTCACAGTTTTTTTTTATGCAGTTTAATTCACGCCCCCTATCTAAACATTTTTCACAAACCTCTTTTTGACCGTCAAGATGTAATCCTGTTGGACAGAATAGGCGATAGTTAGGACATCGCATCACAACAGGAATTTCCATTTTTTTCAGAACCTTGAATATAGCTGGAGAAATAAGAGGATATACATTTTGTACCTGAACAATGTGGGGCTGGAACTCTTCAATTTTGTCTATGAGCTTTTTGACAGCAAATGGATTCCAAATTCCTGTGAAAAATGCCTTCAAGTTCTTTGATAATGAACCCACTATTTCTGCTGAACTACGACGATACCATTCCACTATGTGACCATTTTCCTCAAGAAGTTTAGCCAACCCCTCTGCTGCATGCTCCTCTCCACTATTATTACTTGCGTAATTATTGTGAACAAATAGAAATTTCAAATTCATTCGCTAATTATGAATTGAATTTTACCGCGCTTCTGTTGAACGTGATCCACAATCTTGAAATTTAAATCAACTTGATTTTGAATACGTTTTTGTAGTTCCATCTCTACCGATTTAACTACATTGGAAATTGTTTTCGAACCTTTGTAGGGAACAACTTTCACTGTTATATCACCCCTTTTATGCTGAACTATTTGAAATTGTTTGACAGTATCAGTGTAGTCGTCGAAGATAGTTGTTAAATACTCTCCTGATAAAATAGTGTCATCTGGGAGTTCAATATTATCGGACATTCTTCCTTTTACTTTATCCATTAAAGGTAAAGATAGCCCACAGCTGCACTTTTGCTTTAACAACCTGCCTCTGTCGCCATTTTCATATCGAATAAGAGGAAATGAATATTCGTTAAGATTAGAGATTACAATTTTTCCATATTTGCCATTTGGAACCGGGTCATTGTTATCATCAAGAATTTCAACTTTAACTGAATCCGAAAAAATATGTAATCCATTTTTTTGTGGACATTCAGCTGCAATAAAATACAACTCACTGCACCCATATTGGTCACAAACAGGAGCTTTAAAAGCCTCACTGATTTTTTCTTCTTGAATTTTCGATATTGGAGCAGCAGTAGTCCAAACCACTTTAGGTGACTGAATTTCAATATTGTTATCAATAATATATTCAGCAATTGCTTCTATCCCTCCTACATATCCATGAACCAACCTTGGTTTTATTGATGAATATTCAGACAAAAATAATTCAATATTATCTGGAGTAATATTTGTTGCATCCATATGTAATATCTTCTGAGGCCATCTAATAAAATTCCAGGCTGCTTTTTTTATTCCTTTTTCAGGTAAACCCCGATATATTGAAGCCATATTATCTAAAGGAGAAAGCCCCCACCAAGATAGCATTTGCCATTTTGGAACTTCACGAACAGTCTTTGGATCCATTCCAATCTTTAATGGATGGCCCGTACTGCCACCCGTCGTTGAGATTTTAAGATCACCGGCATCTATTTTATTTGAAATGAACTCTTGAAAGTTGTTTGCTAACTCCTCACGGGTTAGAATTGGGATTTCTCGAAATTGTGTCTCTGTATGGATTCTATCAGGACTAATATTCTTAGCATCTAATTTACTTTTATACCATGGTACATTTTGATAGGCATTATCAACTAACTTTCTTGTTTTTTTCCATACTATATCAACAAGATGTTCTTTGCTTAAAAACTGATTCTGAAGTGAACTTCTGTATTGTGAGAGTGCCCCCGGTTTTGCCATAGAATAGCGAAACAAATAAGACCAAGTTTTAAAGTTCATATTTTAAGATTTAACAGATACACATGCCTGATAAATACTATTCGCAACTTTTTCCGGTGTATGTTCTTTGATAATTTCTAAAGAGTTTTTTCCCTTTTCATCCCATTTTTCACGGTTTTGCCATGCCATTTCAAGCGTATTAACAAAATCATCAGTATTTAATGGATCAAATACCCACCCATTTTCTTGTTGTACTAATTCCGGCCAACAACCATTATACTTTGAGCAAAGTATGGGCAACCCACAACTCATCGCCTCCGGAACCACTAACGACCAATTGTCCTGCAACGTAGGTATTACAAAAGCATCAGAAATAGCAAAATATTTGTAAATATCATCGTAGTTAACTCTACCTGCATAATGAACATTAGTGGAGTTCGTATTAGTTGTAATTTCTTTTAGTTCTTCTGACTCTGGTCCTTCACCTACAATCAATAATGAAACATCTGACTTATTATTGAATATTTTCAACCAAGCATCTACCAAGTGTCTAACTCCTTTTAATTGTACTAATCTGCCAATAAACAAAAAAACATACTTCTTTAGCATTAATTTTTGTTTGAGCTCTAACTTTTCCTCAGTAGTTAAATTCTGTGCACTATTTTGTAATCCTGAAGTATCTGCTGCCATGTTACCAAAAGATATTTTTTTATCCGGGTAATTCAGACTTTGAACATACTCAGAACATAGTTGCCCATTGCACACTATATGATCAATAAGTTTAGCAGCTATTTTGCGATATAATGTTCTTAAATATCCCGTATTTCGTTCCGTATGTTTTGTCGCTTCATAGCACATAACATGCGGAACTCTCTTTATTAATCGTAATAATAATGGAGAATATGTCCACTGAAAGAAACCGTCACTAAGTAAAACATCTGGTTTTGTTTGGAGTGTTTTTCTTATCAAACCGGGTTGGAATGGTATACGTAAACCCTTTTTCTTACTTGATGAGACAGGTTGTGATTTTTTTCCAGTAAAACGAAACTCCCCTGTTAATCCAATAGCCTTATTTCCTAATATATTTTTTAATTTTTTTATGCATCTGTCTGGAACTACATCTGCATAATATATCACTGTAAGGTCTTCTCCACTTAACCGGTGTATCTGTTCATAAACCGGAATACGGTAATCTAAAAAACTACGTGTAACCCAGGTTATTCTCATTGGATGATAGTCGTTTAAAATGAAGGTGTGCCATACTTATCATTGAAAATATAATTACTGCCGGGATCCATGTTCCATAGACCCGTGTGCCTATTCCCGGATTCCCCATAGTGTGAACTGTTATTAAAATTGCTGTTGCTAAAAAAACAGCTCTTAATTTTGGCGGAAGTAAATCTGAATTTGTTTTTCTGAGAATACCCCAAAAAAACATAACGAAAAAGAAAGCTCCAATTGCACCTGTTCCTAATAAAGCAGACAACAAACCATTGTGAGTTCCAATTGAGGCAAGTAAAACCTTGTTGATGATAAATGTTTCCCCGGCCACAAATCCATATCCAATAAAAGGTTTCTCCAGGAATTCATTGTAGGCAAGTTCAAATAATTGATATCTTCCTGTTGTATATTCCATTCCAACTCCTTGCTGGCCATAAAAGATTGTGCTTTGAAGAAAGCTTTGAGGCCCCCAATAAGACACTGAAAACAGTATTCCAAAAGAAATAACAATCAATAAAATTTTTAACCATTTGTTTCCTCTCCCAAAAGCTAAAATACCGGTTGCAAAGCCTGCATACGCTGTATTCGACAGACTGAATATCGAAATGGGAAGAATAAAACTCTTAACCATCCAACCTACAGGTAAAAGAAGAGCTAGAAAAAAATAAGGAGTGGAATTCATCTGTTCTAAAAAGAGGGTTTCCAGTGAAAAAATTGATAAGTCGAACTGCATAGCTCTTCGTAGTAAACCTGTGAATATGGTAAAAACGGCATATTTTAGAATCCAGTCAATCATACCTTCAATACCTATCATTCGATACAACCTGCTTATTACAGCCGTAATAAGTGATAAATAGGCTATATTTTCAAAAGCCCTGTAAGCTGTCATTGATAAATGTACGCTCCATATCATGGTTATCCCCCCCCAAACAGCATACAGTAATAACCATTTCATCGGTGTATTTAAAAGTAACCTTCGATGAGTTCTGTTTTTTGCAAAGACGTAAACAGCGACTGTAAATGATAGAACGGCAAGGATAATTTGAATAGTAGCTGAAGTGTCAACTGTAGCGACCTCATCGAACTCCCTTCGACGACTAATAAGGGCATATATAACTGGATATGCTAATAGTAGATATCCTGGACCACCACTCACCGTTAGAAAACGCCAGATTGAGAGTTTATTTAACGATTCGTGCTTCATCTTTTAACGGTTTTTAATAGAGTAGTTGATTGAGATTTTGAAAATCAAAGATAAGTATGCTTTATAATGTAATTACGATGAGATCAAAATTATAATTTTCAATATTAAGTTGATCTCAACATAAAAAATAGATATGATTTTGCGATCTCTCTGAACCTAAGCCCCATACATAGAATAGGCCAAAAAAGCGGACCCGCTTTAACCCCCATTCTGAGTGCTTTTCCCCATCCATTCTCATTTATCCTGGTTCGATTTCTGCTTACAAACTGATAGGAATCTTTGAAAGAAAATGTGTAAGCTTTAGCAAATGCGATCGTAGTATAGATATTAATTAAGTATTCATTAAAAGCCTTTTTAGATTGTGAATCTTGTAATTTTGGGTCAATTCGTTTTTTCCAGGATTTAATATCAAGTTCTTTAAAAAACGAAAATCTTCTTTTGAATTTTTTAAGTCTTTCTGAAGGTGTTAAGATTTGTTGGTCAGTCACAAAAAGATGTTTCGGCATAAATCCCCAGTTTCCAAAAGTTGCCAAGTACCCCCAGAATTCTAAGTCTTCAGTAAGTCTTAAATCTTTCCTTAGACCACCAGTTTTTTTTGCTATTTCTGTTCGCATTAATACAGTTCCTGTCCGAATGCAATCGTACTTTGTCCAATATTCATAAAAATTATTACAAACGTTACCACCCTTATAGTACTCCTTATCTTCCATTGAGAGAGAAGGCTGTTGGAGTTCATTTCCTTTATAACTTATACTACTATATGCACAATTAGCAGCAACCAAGTCTTCATTTGCCACTAAAAAATGCTTCATAAATCGGGCAAAATTTTCTTTCCAGTAATCATCTGCATCTAAGAATGCCACGAATTCAGTTTCAGTTTCAAATAAACCTTTTGAACGACCTACAGCAGGCCCCTTATTTTCTTCAAATTCTATGTATTTAACACGATCTCCATACCTTTTCACTACTTCCCAAGTATTATCTGTTGAGGCATCATTTATTACAATAATTTTACATTCTTCATCTTTTTGATTAACAACACTATTAATAGAACGAGAAATAAATTTTGCAGAGTTGTAAGCGGTGATAATTACCGTTATCGAGCATTTTTTTTTTGAGTGATGCATTACGTTCAATATGAAAAAGCAACAATTTTATTTCTTTATTGAGGAAACTACATTACATCAATAATGTTATTGAAAAAAATCAAATCTTATTATTAAAATATTACTTAGATGCCAGTTCTGAATACAACTCATATACTTGTTCTCTATGTAATTTTCCTGAAAATTTATTTGCGACTAATTTGTTAGCATTTAGTGCCAATTTATTATATAGAGTTGTATTTCTTTGTAGCATTAAGATTTTATTTTTCAAATCAACATAATCATTTGGTTTAATTAAAACACCAGTTTCTAGATGTTTGATAGTCTCTTGATAAGCCCCAACATTTGTTGCAATGGTTGGTTTTGAGTATTCTGCTGCTTCAATCGGAATTCTACCAAAGGCTTCACCATCTGATGATATCGAAAGAATCAAATCTGAATTTTTGTATATTTGGTCAATATCTTTAGTAAAAGGAAGTATTTTTACCCAATTTTCTAAATCTAGTTTTTCTATAAGTCCATTTAATTTTTTAAGTACATGATTGTCTTTTGAAGGATCATCACCAACAATCTGCAATAAAATTTTTTTGCTGCTACTTTCTTTCTTGATTAGTTCAAAAGCCTTTATAGCAATATCATGAGCTTTACGTTCCTCTAATAATCCAATTGAAGTAACTATAAAAGACTCATTCTCTTTTGAATGAGTACTTGTATTACCGCTTTTAATATTCTGGGATATTGACTCTTGAAAATCAACTGCATTGTAAATGACTTTAGCTTTAGATTTTAAGCTGAAACTATTTTTAACATACTCAGACACACAAATGAATTTATCAACTAATATTCTAGAGAATTTTGGAATTTTCATGAGATGTGCTGGTGTCCTAACATGTGCTACAACCCTCATTTTCAACAATTTACAAACGATTATATCAAAAATTTGATTTGAGCGATACATATTAAAATGTATAACATCATATTTTTTCGATATAGCAAACCTGAACAAATAATATGCATTAAGTAGGTTATTCAGCCCTCTAAAAAAACGGTACCTTTTATTTTTTTTTAGAAAATTAATAATGGAATTATTCTTTTTGTATCTATAGAAATACATACCCTGATGAAAGGAAAAATAATTCTGATGCTTTTTTTTACATTCAAATAAAATATCAAATCTTTCCTCTGCATCTTCACCGTTTGTTAGAGTCATTAAACTTCTCTCAGCTCCTGATAAATAATCGCTATTATCAATGACTAAAACTCTAATCATAATATGTATTAATTCTATATTTTCCTTTCGATGAAGTTAGATCTAGGTCTGATATTATTTATTTAGATAAATGTAGTTGTAGTAAAGATTATCAAAATATGGAATAAGACTGAGTATTCGTCTAATTTTTGATATAAGTCTCTTCTCAATTCTAACAAGTCTTATTGCTGCAAAACATGCTTCAAAATACCCCCCTGAATAATAAATATTCAAATTGCTATAATAATTGTACTTCCTTTCTAGTATGGTTAAGCAAGCAGATAACTCACCTTCTGTAATTAATTTACAATTACGAAATTTTATTAAATCTTTTTGGTACTGGTATGTTAAATTAATGGCATATTCAGCTCTCTTTGCATTCAACTCCTTATATGAGATAAAATCTATTGATTGTTTTGAAGCATAAAGATTTGAGCTATGAATTCTTCTTTTGACTAAATATTTGGGAATAATGCCAACCTCACCTAAAGTCAATGACCTGAAACAAAAAGCTTCATCCTCATTTATGGTTGACTCTTCAAGTGGTCCAAATTTTGAATATGACTCAATTCTCATAGCATGACAATATCCTGGCAATGAGACTGAAAACATTTTTACCCGGTCAATTATATCAAGATTATTTGACTTTATCTGGTATTCACATTTTGACACTTTCCGACCGTTCTCATCGATATTAACTCCATAAGTGAAAACTGAATATGTTTTGGGGTTTTCATTAAAATATTCTATTGACTCCTTAACACGATTAAATTTTGAGATATCATCACCTGAAAAAAAAACTGCAATTTCACCTTCCGCATAACTGAGTGCCTTATTAACATTTGAGGCAATTCCCAGATTTGCCTCATTTCTATTCAAAATTATTTTATGATTTTTTTTATTATTTGATAATCTTTTTTTAATCAAATTAAAAGTATTATCTGTCGAGCAATCATCAGATATTACTAATTGTATATTTTCATAATTTTGATTTAACGCAGAATTTAATGCTTCAATTATATATTCCTCTTGATTATAGCTTAATAAAACTATTGAAACTAAGGGTTCTTTAACTCTCATTTTTTTCTGCTTTGAAATACAAGTTCTCTGAACTCTGATAATTCATTCACTTTCAACAGCGATGAAAACAGCAAATAACTTATAATAGCTACTCCACCACCTGTCCCAATTTGCATGTAATAATTATCAAACAGATAAAGTACGGCCGTTACACTTATGGCCATACCAATCGTAGCGAAAAAATAAGGAAGCATATCTTTTAATTGGTCCATAGCACCGTAACCAAAAAGTCTTCCAGGTATATACGCATTTATAAAAAATGCAATAACTGAACTTATAAGATATCCAATAACCATCGCTTTTACACTAATTGGAATGGTTATCAATAATATAATCAATATTACAGGAGCTTTTGAAAGGTCCACTTTTAAAAAAAGATCTGATCGTCCAATTGCGTTTAGTATATTCATATTGATCACACTTATGGGGTATGTAATTTTTGCAAATGCCAGCCATTGTAAAAGCACAACAGAAGCAGCCCATTTTTCAGTTAACAAAACTTTGATCAACGGGTCCGCCAAAAGGGCTAACAGAGTCATACTTGGCACAATTAAAAAGGCTGCCATACGAATCATTCGCTTATAAATCGAGATGAGGCGACTTCTGTCGTCCTGAATAGAGCTTAATATAGGATAGGTTACTTGCTGTAATATACTTGCTATTGTACTTGAAGAAGTATCTGATAGCGCTTTTGCACGATTGTAGTATCCCAATTCATCTGCACTATAGTATTTGCCAATTGTGATATCATAAATATTTTGGAACGCTTTTGCATAAATGCTTGCAATCATCAATTTTGAACCAAATCCAAACAGTTCTTTAAAACTTTTTTTCGAAAATGTAATCGAAGGCTTCCAGCTTTTTAAAGACCATAGAATAGTAACGGTAACAATTGTATACAAAAGCTGTTGTATAACAAGTGCCCAAACACCGTACCCATAATTTGCTGTTAAAATAGCGATTGCACCACTTATCACTGTCCCGCTTACATTTACTTTTGCAAGGTTTTTAAAATCCACATCTATTTGCAATCTGCTCCGCTGCACAATTGCCAACGCATTGATTAATATATTTAGCGATAAAACTCTGGTTACATCTATTAATCGGGGTTCATTGTAAAAATCAGCAATCAAAGGAGCCGTCACAAATAATATTGCATAGAGACAAAAACTCACCACCAAGTTAAAGACAAATACAGTGGAAAAATCGACATCCGTTCTTTTTTGTTTCTGAATCAGCCCGCTTCCCATACCACTATCTACAAACGTCTGTGATATTGCAATAAAGATGGAGAGCATGGCTATTAACCCAAAATCTTCTGGCAGGAGAATACGAGCCAGAATGATCCCCACAATAAGCTGTACAATTTTCCCGGAAAATTTCTCAAGGCCATTCCAAAGAATACCAGAAGTAGCCTTTGCTTTTAATGAATCTGTCAAGCTACTTCCTGCTTAAAACGTTTACATCCGGGAAATTCTCAACCAAATTTTCATCCGTTAGTTTTTCAATTTCACGATTATTGTAGCCAAAAAAAGAAATATCGTTCTCTTTAACCGAATCATAATCGTTTATGGAATCGCCAATGAGTATAACTTTATCATTATCATAATTATGGTGCTTTGAGAGATATTTAACCAGTTCTTTTCTGGGGGTTGGGGAGCCATTTATAGAAATAAAGTATGCATCGATTCCTAATCCACTGAAAAGCATTCGTAATTCAGTTTGATCTGAACCTGAAAAAATATACATGTCATATTTTTTTAGATGCTTTTTAATGAAGTCTACCGTCTCGTGTATTAATAATTCTTCATACTCCATGTTGTCCATCATAATTTCATAAAAATCGATTTGCAAATTCTTTAACCTCTTCCTCTGATATCTGCTCATTTCAAATCTATTCAAAAAGTACCAGTATTTAGCATTTATAGATGAGCTTACATTTTTTTCTAGTATGTAATCTATTCTTCAACCTGCCCTATTGGGTAATCAGACAATACTCTTTCAAATGCTTCGTCACGTATGGGATTGGAGTTCAGAATAAAGCCGTTAAAATCCCAGAATATCTTTTCTTACTTAATTTCAACTAATATTTTCATAAATCAATTCAGCAATTTTAAAATCTTCGTGCCAGTCTATATCAATGGCTTCTACCTTGCCTAATTCAAATAAATAAGGTCTGTTACCAATTCTATCTTTGTGTTTAGAGTAAATATTAATTGAAGCCATAAAAGCAGCACTATTCACTTCATATAACGTTTTCAAATCTTGGGTTCTTGGCCATTTTAAGTTATTAACTCTGTTGATGATATCATTTACCTCTTTATCCCATATGAAGTTTTGCAACGTATTCACACTCATCAAGGAGTCGTAGTTGTTAGAAATAGACTCAAAATAACTTTTGATGATCTTTTCATATGTCGAAGAACTTACAAATGGAGACGTCACATGCGTCCATAGTATATGCTCTCTGTTCGTAACTTCTGGTACATAAGCGACTAAGTCTTTAAGATCTGTACTGTCTTTTGCTAGAAATTCAGGTCTTTTTTTAACTATAATCGTTTTATCTCTAATTCCCAGATTGTTGGCGACATTTATTGCTTCTGGATCGTTTGTGGATAGTACAATCTCTCCAATATTTTCAATTTTAAGCAATTGCTTTAATTTTAGCTCTAGTAAGCCTCCATCAAACCCTGAAAAGGGCTTTGTGTTTTTCTTTTCAATTCTCTTACTCCCCTTTCGTACAGGTAAAAAAACAGATACAGACTCATTCATGATAACTCAGAATAAACAGATTTAACTTGTAACTGATCATATTTAGTCGGTGTGATTGAATAAAAATTGATATCTAACTCATCAAGTTTTTCAAAGATGATATTATTTTCATTGAATAGTTCAATCTCATACTCAGAAACAATGCCATCATATCCATCATATCCAATAAACTGAATTTCTTTTGGGTTAATTAACAAAGCAATTTCAATACAAAGTGCCGTAGCCGATTCATTGTTTATTTTCATTTCATAAAACTCTTCAAGCTGATAAGATTTATTCTCGAAATTTTTAGGAACGTACGTTCCCATTTCTCTTGGAAAAGGAGGAAAAACGGCTATTCTGTTTTCAGTATTTAAATCCGAAAATGTATTTTCTAATCTATAACCTTCATTGCCACTCAATGCATGTATCTGATGATAATCATTTGATTTGAAGTGTGGCGAATTTTTGGAGCTTGCAAAAATTAAACAAACATTGTCTTTTTCTCTATTGATGAGGTTATGGATTGCTTTTTTGTGATTTTTTACGCTTGGTCCACCACCTACTATAATTACTTTATCAAATTTATTGTTGGGCACAAACACAGGTAGTTCTATATTATCTTTTCTTCCTTGGCTTTGATTTGATAGTGCCCGAATAATACTGTTGAATGAATAAAATCGTTTCGTTACCCAACCCATTACTTTTTTTTGTGGAATGGAGTTTGCACCAGATACCATATAAGGTAAATTTGTTCCCCATTCGTAGTTGTTTTGTAATTGTTGAAAAGGATCTGTCACTTTACTTAACCAGTTATAATTAAACTCAATAAGTCCTTTTGAATTCAATACTGTAAGTAGTAGTTCAGTTTTTAAATTTCCGGCTCCTCTTCCCATACCCGTTACGGTACTATCTACAATATTTACACCTTCTTCAATAGCCGCCAAAGTATTAGCTAATGCCATTTCCAGATTATTATGTCCATGAAAACCTAATTTTGTATCCGCTTTATCTCTGACTCGCTTTATGGTTAGCCTCACGTCTTCAGGGTATACTCCACCGTAAGAATCTACAAGATACAGATAATCAACAACTCCTTCCGTCTCTTTCATTAGACCAAATAGCTTTGGAAAGGTCTCCCAGTCAGACATATACATTAAATTAAAACTAACCTCAAAGCCCATTTTTTTGATTACTTTACTGAGACCAAGTGCCCGTTCAAAATTTGCAGGTTTAACAGCTATACGTATCAGATCTATCAAGGATTTGCAGGGTGCAAGCAGAGAATTCACATCTTCTGCTCGCACATCCTTTTCATTTAAAATAATTGCCAGTTTTTTTTTACTCTCTGCCTTTAAACGATCCATTACGTAAACCGGACAGTAGAAATACTCCCCAAGATAATCTGGTTGAGGGTTGGACCGGTATCCGATCTCCAAGTAGTCTACAGGCAGATGATTGAACGATTGGATATATGTATCTACCAACTCACTATCAAAGTCCCAATTTGTGTAATAACCGCCATCTCTTAAGGTACAGTCGAGTAACTTCATGATAAATTATTTTTTAAATCAGCTATAATATTTTCAGAAGCTGTTTTTTGATTGATGTTTAAATACTGCTCAATAAATTCTTTTCGGGTGTTTTTCTTGGTATCATTATCATTCAATACACTTTCAATAAAATTGTAAAGCCCTTCTTCTTCATATATTAGTTTATGTTGCTTCAAAGCCAACTCTCCGAATTCATTAAACCGAGTGTCAAGATCATCCTCATCACTTACGGTGTAAGCTACAGGCTTATCAAGAATTAAATATTCAGCCAGAAAAGATCCACTGTCATGCATTAAAGCATCTGAAGAACAAAAAAGATCAATGTAGTCTCCATGAACAATATTCAAATTTGAAGACTTCTCCCATTTTTCTATATAATCATAAGTTCTTTTTTTACCCCAAACGTTTTCTTGTTCAAGCAGATTAAATAAAAACGGGTGTGGTTTCATTACGATTTGAAGCCGGTCTTTGAATATTCTTGCAATATTTAAAAATACTTCGTGGTATTGAAGAAAACAGGACCAATTTAGACCGGTATTTTGATGATCTTTGATCGTCCAGTGAGGAGCCCATATAATAGTCTTTTTATCCTTTTCGTCCGTTATGCATGCTTTATTCTTTGTTTTCTTTATTTCATCAAGCTTGGGGAAACCTACTACTCTAATATTCACCCCTTTATTGGGTGCATGGGTCTCTGCCAACTCTTTGTGTACTCTTGTTTCGTAGTAATTTCGCCATGTCAAATTTACAAATGGCTTCTTATATGTGTACTTAAATAGAGTATCAACCCTAAATGAGTAGGGCACATAACAGTTCAAACAATCCTTGAAATGGGACATCTTAAATTCAGGAAATGTCAAATTATTAGGGTTTGAATAAAAAACAATGTCAGGCTTAAAAGATTTTTTTATATCAATAACTTTTCCATTTGCCAAATCATACCCTTCCAAAAACTGATAGTTCTTTTTCCCACAAAATTTAATGGATTGTTCAAAATCTTCCTTTAAGTAATTTGAGCCTTTTCCCGTTAGCGGGCATATAACAACGATTGGGTTAAAACGGTTGTCTCCTTCAAGGTCCCAGTATAGGTCATCATACTTCCAGGTATCTGTATTCAGAAGCAGAAGTGCTACATTGATATTCTCTTTCTCTTTGAGGCGGTGAGCAATCTTGCTGTAACGGTAATTGAAATAAGCAATTTTTGCAAAAAATTTATTCTTATTAATAAATAGCTTTATTCTTTTTGGAATAATTTTTCCTATGATGCGTTTTATCATCAACTTTTTAAATTATTATTAATCACTGAACAAATTCTCTTTAAATCATTAGTCTGCATTACTACACTTATTATTCCCAGAGCGTTATTTTTATTTATTAAATTTGAATAAAGAAATAAGTTATAACATTTACTGCTACTAACTTATAATTCATCTCTAATAATTTGTTAGAAACATCCGATTTTAGCCCTTTTTGAATATCATTTCCGTGTATTTCTACTGCTATTATTTTTGGTTTGTATTTCTGGAAATTTAATGAGTCTAAAACCTCCATCTCGGCCCCCTCAATGTCTATATTTAAAAAATCAATTTCATTGATACCCGATGCATCCAAAATAGTATTAATATTTTTTTGAGGAAGTGAGATTTTAGAATAGTTGTTAATATCATCCGGATATTTTGTGTTGATTAGGGATAATTTACCAGATTTATGAAAATAAAAATCAACACTATCTAAATCAGAACTGCCAACTACTGCATTAATTACTTTATCTCGTGGTCTTTGTTTTTTATGTAGCTCACAACTTTTGGGAGAAGCATCGACAACTAAACCACTCCATCCTCTAAGGTACATCAAATAGGTTACACTGTGATCTACAGGATGGTAGGATCCAATATCTACGTATTTTCCAGGATATTTTAAATCACGCTTAAATACTCTTGTCCATATTCTGTCAAGTGAAAGATCTTCTCCTTGTTGAGAAAATGATCGCTTCATATACCCCCTTTTAAAATATGGTGGCGTTACTTCACCAATATCTTTAACGTTGCTTTGAAAACCCATTAACTGCCGGTAACTCATATTGATTTTTTTTAAAAATCCTTTAATACTTCTTTTGATATTAGAACTAAAACTTAATCTGCTATCCATCATATCACGTCTGTTTTTAGGGCATATATTCACTTAACAATTCTGCTACCTGTCTGTATTCTTGCTTAATAATTGATTGGCATATAGGTATACTAAACACCTCTTCACTTATTTTTTCGGCCAAAGGAAGTGAAAGATAATTAAGCTCAGAATATCCTATTTGAAGATGAGGTGGTATTGGATAATGAATAGAAGTTTGAATACCAGATTCTTTTAAATAATTCATTATGTCAGCTCTTTTATTGGCTCTCAATACAAAAAGATGCCAAACATGTTCTTTTGCAGTTAAAGCTGAGGCTGAGAGTTTTGGAAGAATCAAATGCTCATTCTGAATATTATTTAAGTAATACTTAGCAACTTCTCTTCTTTTTTGGTTGTCGCTGTCCAGGCCTTTAAGTTTTACTCGTAGTATTGACGCCTGTATTTCATCCAACCGGCTGTTCAGCCCTTTGTAGCTATTCACATATTTTTTTTCGGATCCGTAGTTCCCAAGAGCTCGGCAGATCTCTGCCAGTTCCGTATCATTCGTGCAGATAGCCCCGGCATCTCCCAAGGCCCCCAGATTCTTCCCGGGATAAAAACTGAATCCGGCTGCATCCCCTAACGAGCCTATCCGCTTACTTTTATAATAGGCACCGTGAGCCTGGGCTGCATCTTCAATTAATTTTAGATCATACTTCTCACAGAGTTGGCCAATTTTTTCTGTGTAGGCATTACTTCCGTATAAATGCACAATCATGATCGCTTTGGTCCGATCGGTGATTTTCTCTTCAATAAGATCTGGATCTATATTGTAGGTATTGATATCCGGCTCAACCAATACGGGTTTCAAATGGTTATCAGTTATCGCCAGGATTGAGGCAATAAAGGTATGCGCGGGAGCAATAACTTCATCACCTTCTTGCATAATCCCCATCTCCATATAAGACCGCAAAATAATTCGTAGAGCATCCAATCCATTTCCAACACCTATCGTGTGATTCACTCCAATATAGTCAGAAAACTCCTGCTCAAAAGAAGCAACCTCTTCCCCTTTCAAATACCAACCGGAATCAATAACACGATTTATCGCTTTTCGTATCTCATCCTCATAAGGTCGATTGACTTCTTTAAGGCTCAGAAAAGGTATTTTCACTACGCTTTTGTTAATTGATTTTCATTTACTTTCCATTTTGCTCCGTTTGAATCAATAAAAAAATTATCTCTCTTTACCATTTTACTCCCATCAGTATTTACCCAACCAATAATTCTCGCAGGATTACCAATTACCAACGCTCGCTCTGGTACATCCTTGGTTACAACAGCCCCCGCACCTACCATTGCATAAGATCCTATGATATTACCACCTAAGATTACAGCACCACCCCCGATTGAAGCGTATGATTCAATTACTGTAGTCTGAAAACTACTTGATTTCTGTTTTGAACGTGGTAATTTGTCGTTTGTAAACGTTACATTGGGTCCAATGAAAACATTATCACCTATTCTTAAACCGTCCCATAATTGTACTCCCGCCTTGACGGTCACATAATTTCCAACAACAACGTCGTTTTCTATAAAAACATGACAATTGATATTACATTCTTTTCCTATTGTGGCATCAGGTAAAATTATTGAATACTGCCAAACCTTGGTTCCATCACCTAGTGAAGTACTTTGTACATCAGCAGTAGGATGAATCATAACTTTTTATACTTTTGAAAATTACTGTAATCTCTCAGGTAATCACTTGTCTTAAATACATCAGAAGCTAAGACTAAACAAATTGCACCCGAGGAGAAATTATTTAGTTCTCTCCAGATGCCGGACGGTAAATAAAGACCAAAATATGGCCTCGAAAGCTGAAAGGTTCGTTGAGTATGTCCATCATCTACAGTAATGTCAAAACTACCACTACCCGCAATAATTAATTGGTTCAGAGTCTTGTGCGCATGTGCTCCTCTTCCCTCACCTCCTGGAATATCGTATAAATAGTAAACCCGTTTTATATCAAAGGGTAATTTTCCATCACTATTATTAATTGCAGTGATATTCCCTGCCACATTGTGCACAATCGGCAGCTTGTTTATTGTACAATCGTAAACAGTACTACTTTTCATAGACCCTTAGATATTTATCAAAGCTACGAATATAATCCGCTTCATTGAACTCAGAATCAGAGGCATGAAGAGAAAGCGTATTCGTTGAAAAATTCTCAATATGCCTCCATGTTTTTGCCGGAACATAAAGACCATAGTATGATCGGTTCAAATTGTATCTTTCTTGCTCTCCACTTGGCAATGTTATTACAACGTCAAAACTGCCACTCAAAGCAATAATAAATTCATTCTGCTTATAATATGCGTGGCCACCTCGAGTCTCACCACCGGGTACGTCATATGTCCAAAAAACACGTTCAATTTTAAATGGTATCTGGTTGCAATCTTCAAAAAAAGTAAGATTTCCCCTCGGATCTTCAATTTTGGGCAACTCAATTTTCTTTACGGCTTCCACAGTCTATGAATTAACTAAGTTTTTAAGATATGTACCGTATCCATTTTTATTCAATTCTTCTCCTTTTCTCAAAACTGTTTGTGCATCTATCCAGCCGTTTCTCCAGGCTATTTCTTCCAGGCAGGCAATTTTCATTCCCTGCCGTTTTTCAAATATTTCCACAAACTGGGCAGCTTCAATCATTGCATCGTGAGTTCCAGTATCCAGCCAGGCAAATCCACGTCCCAATGGTTCTACTTTGAGAGAGTTTAAATTCAAATACGTTTGATTAACCGAGGTAATCTCCAACTCCCCACGGTTGGAAGGTTCAATATTTTTTGCAATTTCCACCACCCTGTTATCATAAAAATAGAGCCCCGTAACTGCAAGATTACTTTTCGGGTTCTGTGGTTTTTCTTCTATGGAGATCGCCCGATTTAGATCATCCACTTCTACTACTCCAAACCGTTCAGGATCACTCACACGGTAACCGAAAACCGTGGCTCCTTCTAATTCTTCAACAGTACGTTTTAAAATTGGACTGAATCCTTGTCCATAGAAAATGTTATCTCCCAAAATGAGGCATACATTGTCATTCCCAATAAACTCCTCACCAATTAGAAAAGCTTGTGCAAGTCCATCGGGACTGGGCTGTATGGCGTAGGAGAGTTCAATTCTCCATTCGGAGCCATCACCTAAGAGTTGCTTAAAACTATCATTATCCTCAGGTGTGGTAATAATCAAAATCTCGCGAATGCCAGCCAGCATCAAAACCGACAGCGGGTAATAAATCATCGGTTTGTCGTATACCGGCATCAGCTGTTTGCTAATGGC
Source organism: Rhodohalobacter sulfatireducens (assembly GCF_022012475.1). Lineage (GTDB taxonomy): Bacteria > Bacteroidota > Rhodothermia > Balneolales > Balneolaceae > Rhodohalobacter > Rhodohalobacter sulfatireducens. The sequence continues at coordinate 8,510 of NZ_JAKLWS010000043.1, read as the reverse complement.
TTTGGTAACGGGGTATAAGCGAGTACCTGAGCCACCTGCGAGAATAATTCCTTTCATTACTTATGGTTTATGGTTGCAGATCTAATGTTTAAGGTTTTAATTCCACTAAATACAGCTTCGCTATCCTCAGTCCCATTGCTGAGCAAAAGCATTTGGTTTAAGTCTCCTACGCCATCACCTACTTTAAAATAATGTAGATCAATAAGGCTTCGGTGACCAAGTGTTTAAGGTCTAAGGTTCAAGGTTTCTTTTACAATCAACCTTAGACCTTAAACTTTAGACTTTGGACCTGCCTGTTACGATACCAGGTTCAAAACAGATCTCTTCACCGTAAATGTCATATTGCTGTGCAGCGATTCGAGCCGAACGGATGCGCGATTGCCTTTTACATTTACAACAATACCGTTCAGTTCACGGAACTCGCCGGAATCGATACTCACACGGTCTCCGGGGGAGATCTGTTCTAACCGGATATCTTCCACATCCGGGTGTCCGGTAATTCGTTTCACCGTTTCAATCTCTTCCTCGCGAATGACCGCCGGCCGGCCCTTCCAGCAGACCGTTCGGAATACGGAACGGTCTTCTAAAACGATTCTGCGCTCCTTCTCCGTCACACAAGCAAAAAGATATCCCGGGATGTACGGTTTGGTCACCGTTTTCCAGCGGTCGCTCCACCGCACACGCTCCTCTTTCAGCGGGCAAAAGATTTCAAAATCATATTGTTCCTCCAGTCGCGCGGAGGCTTTTTTTTCGTGGCGGGGTTTCAGGTAGAAGGCGTACCAATTTCGAGTGGGTTCCTTCATAGTTTCTGAATGTTGGGAAGAGGTACTTCTCAGTGAATCTTTGTTCATGTTGAATACAATAAAAGGCCGGTATCAGCCTCCATTCAATTTTTTCTGCTGATAGGTGTCAGCCTGCCCTGGTGCTTCTGAGGTCCTGTATTTCTGCTGCTGATGATTAATTAAAAGTCTCTAATAATTAGGCGTAAAGATAGACGAAACTGTAACCGTGTTCAACCCTAATTACCAGATTTAATAAGTTACGCGCACAATTCAACGCACGTAAGAATATATTACAGCTTGTTTATCTGTGCTAAGAGATTGGGATTCCTTTCATGTCCGTCGGGTTGCAGAATTGGGTTGGATTTTTTTTGCCCTTTGTTTTTTTTTCAATTGAACAACGAATAGAGGTTGTACCTTTTTTGTGTGAAAAAAGGTCAACTACGCCAAAGGCTTCGAAGACCAGGTTACCCAAATCCCGAAGTCTCGGGACCCGCTATTCCCGCATTTTCCTAATCTCAATTAATTGCTCGTATTACAATGATGTAATATCCCAATCATTCGGCCTTGATGGGTGGAGGAGTGGCCGGGTTTGTTTTCAGCACGGGAGAAATCGCTCTGCGCGCTCACAATATGAGCATTCGCAGAGTTTACCCAGGCGGTCCAAAAGTACAATGAAGCAATATTAATTTTCTTTGAATAACGGCTGTACTCGTTAACATTCGCCTATACTTAATTCCGCTATGGGGTATTCACTTTTTTAATGCGAAAAAGTGACGAATCCCGAAGGGTCGGGACCCGCTAATCCCGCGGAGGTTCGAATAACATTTTTAGGCTTTCTAATTCATCTGGCCTTGGAGTAAAAATGGAAACAAGTGAGATTAGGGGAGGAACACATATCCCACAGTGTCGGGACAGAATCATCGAATGTGCCATGGGCTCCATGTCGTTGATACCGACCGACGTTGAACTACTGTGTGGGGATCCCAAGGTCGGAGCCCGGGAAGACTGTAGTGAGGGTTCGTGGTTTAGATACAAAACAGTAATAACGTTTTGCTGAAATCAATTCAGCATCCCTGAACTTGCCAAGGGCTTCCTACCGTTGATACCAATCACGACTCATCAACGATTGGAGATTTCACTGCGTGGGGAAAAGATGAGTGGGTAGGGGCCCGGAATGACTTTTGTGTTGTTCTGTGCCATGGCTTCTCAACTATCATTCCGCCAGGCGATCCACCACAATGATCGTTGTAGCTGTTGCACCGACAATTGAAGAAAACACCCTCAGATAATCCAGGAAATTGGGTCGTCGTTTCATCTCTACACTCAAAATATCATCATTATCCAGTTCATAGTTTCTCAATTCAGCAGGATACGGTTCATTATACCTGTAGGTAAAGTTTTCTACTGTTTCAGACTGTCGTGCACCATTGTAGGAAGAGATATTTATCTCCACCCGAAGTTTGTTCCAATCTAAGTTTTGATCTTGCCCCCCTCTTTGTCTTGTTGCACCTCGAGCATAAGAGATCAATTCATGGACCGTCGTTCCTCGCGGCACAATATAGCGCCCGGGTGCTGTTACATCTCCCCATACGTTGAGTGTATCGGCAAGCTGGCCCGGTTCGGCAATGCGAACAAACCCCTCCGCCAGGCGAAACATGGATGCGTTAATATTTTGGCCGTTCGTTTGTTTGGGAATAAGAAAAACAGATAAAAGGATGAGAGCAGAAAGAGAAAGTGCCTTTTTTAACATCATTTTTGTTGAAACTTGCAGTGTCTGTAGTGATAAATGGTTATTAATTTTCTAAATATAAAAAAAGTTGAGCTGTTAATCGGTATTTCCTTGCAGAAATTTATTTCTGCTGAGCATGGTTTGTGGTTTAATGTTTGACATATAATGAAACTCAAACCTTAGATTTTAAAACTCGGCGAAGCCACTCGAATTTGTATATTATTACCAATTCGAGTGCATCGCTTCGGACACCTGATGCTGAGTGGTCTTATACAGAAATTAGTTAACACAATTTAACGGATAAACCGATAGAAAGGAAACCCAGCTAGCCTCATCCTATCTATAGTTAAAGTTTTAAGCTAGGGATAGATATGCGAGTAGACAATGGGGAGTTAACCAAATTACAAACTAGTCAGTCATATGGAATTGGCGGAAATAGTTCGGTTCTGGAATAGATGATAAAATATGTTTATTACCCGGATTCACTCATACTACTTCTCACGGTAAAACCTTTCGATAAAAACCGGTCTTGAAGAGTAAAAATTGAAGATCTAGTAATTAGAAAAGCAGCTTCAAAATGAACATATCCACAAGGAGCTAATTCTCTTCGTTATATTAATGCCTTAAATTGTCTATAAATTTTTCTGGTTTGTTGAAAGATAGTATAAATCATTTTAAAGACGCTTGGACCTAAAAGTGGTATATCTAAAATTTGCATGTGATTTTTCCAATATGTTTTTTTCGCCAAAGAAAAGATTTGCTCCCTGTACTTGTAGTAGTCTTCTGATTTACCCTCTCTCAGTATAGTCGCTTTCGCAATTGAAACGTAGAAATTCCCCAATGCATCAGATGAGAGTTTAGTCGCATGCTTTTTAAGAAAATAATTAGTCGATTCATGATTAATAGATAAACTAATACGATTAGTACTGTCCGTAAAAACATGCACCGTGAGTGATGGTTCACTCATTATTTTGTAAAATTGATCAAATCGAATGACAAAATCTCGATCTTGATGTTTTTGAAGTTCTTCATCAAACTTAATATTCAGACAAGGAATTCTTTTGCAAACAATGGTTGGTGTACTTGTTGCCTCTTTTTTTTCATAAATATAGCCTCCAATCTCTTTACATCCTCTATACTCTTTAATATTTCTTGGAATCATTCTATCATTTCTTTGATAATAAAATCCACTGAATACTGCATCAGCTTTATTATTTATTAGGTAATTTAACTTTATAGTAAGATGTTCTTTTGTCCATCGATCATCAGAATCAAGAAATGCAATATAACTACCTCTTGCATGTTCAATTCCAATATTCCTACAAGCGTTTGCCCCTTTTGCTCGATTTGACGGGCGATTGAGAAATTGAATCCGTTGGTCATCTCCATATTTATTTTCGATGAACATTTGAGTTCCATCTGTAGAACCGTCGTCAACAATGAGTAACTCCCAATTATTATATGTCTGACTAAAGACACTTTTTATAGCGCGATCTACTACACTTACACGATTGTAGGTAGGAAGGACAACGCTTACTAATTCTTGATTCTCTGTCGTCATTAAAAATAAATTTCAATCATGTACGGATTTTACAATTCAACAGATGTTTGAGTCTTCTCATATGAATTTAAAAATCTCAACCCACATCTTCTCCGTAGTCTCTTTAAATTCATTTGAAAAAGTAGCTATCTTCTTAGATGCTTGATCTCTTTTCTTTTTATCACAGATATTGTCAATTTTATACTTCAGTTCATCATCAGAAATATCAACAGATATCAATCCATCCAAAAAATCATAATCCCTAAATAACATTTTGTACTTGTGATGCCAACCCGTTGCCAATGCCGGGACTCCTTGCGACATAGCATTCACAATTCCATGAAATCTTGAACTGATGACTCCTTTGGTCTGTGAAATAATACCTTTAATCTTTAATGGGTCTGCTTCATTTAATATATCCAAATCATGTCCTGATACCTTTTTGATTTCTTCCGCTAAATGTACGTCTCTTCCATCTTCATGTATTAAAAGGAATATTTTCTCATCTCGATTTATCAACTCTTGTATAATTTTTGCCATGAGTGAAACATATCTATTTCCTACCTCCTGATCCGTTTTATCAATCATTCGGTAGTTTGGAATGACACAAATTTCATCTTTTCGCTCCTCGTATTCTTTACGTACAATCGGTTCGAGTAGATTTGTAAAGTCAGGGGCTATTTGAATCTTTCCATTACTGCTAATATTGTCGGAAAAGAACGCTTTGGATTGTTCATCCCTGGCATAGATGAAGTCAGTATGATCGTACAATGTTTGCAAATATTTCTTGAATTTGGGATTCTTAAAAGGACCAAAAGCTTGTGGTAACAAGACAATCTTCGCGCCATTATTTTTCATTTGTTTGAATTGCTTGGCTGCTCTTTTGGTTGGTTGGATTCCCATCGTATCACTGTATGATAGACCTGAAGCATCCAACAGCAGATCAATTTCATCTTCCCGTATCAGGCCATAGGATCTTCTCATCCCTTTTGGGAGTATTTTCCCGAGTATTTTTCCAGAATTAAGAGAGTAGTGTTGGTAATCCAATTTATGATAAATGCCTAATTCAGCTCTTTTATCATATGACTCTCCATAATTCGGTTTCACAACAAATGTTGCATCGGGATATTCACTTCGAACCTTTTGCAGGATGGCATGGAGCATCAATTCGGCTCCTTTATTTGTAAATCCAATTCCCTTAATCTCAATATTCATCAATTATATCTCCTCAGCATATCTAAATCTTTCTTAGATGAGTAAGCAACTTTTCCCGATCGGTCCGGGTAACCAACCGCCAGGCACATGATGGGCCTCTGGTATGGTTTCAGTTTGAGCAATTTCTCAATCTTTACCTCTTTCTCCTCTATATCCGGCCAGTTGATCGGGCAGCTGCTTAACCCAAGCGTTTCAAGTGCAAACATGAGAGACATATTGGCTAATGAACCGTCTATATAGATCAGGTGCCTGTCCCGTTCGGAAAAATACGCATCCAGGTTTCCCACACAGACGATCATCATTGGAATATTATGGGCATAGCCGGTTGAGCCCATGGGCAGTTCCACCACCTTTTCCAGAAGTGCATCATCATCGATGACCCGATATTCGAACGGCTGCCGATTGCATGCACTGGGGGAGTACGCGGCAGCATGAATGGCTTTATCAACCAATTCCCTCGGTACCTTTCTGTTCTCAAACCAACGCACCGACCTTCTCTGTTTGCATAAATCAAAGAATTGTTCATAGCTGCATTGATCATCAGAAGCTATGTCCCTGGTGTAGGGGATATAATCCGATTCAGAATTCCCAAAATTGAACTCCCCATTCAATTTTGCATGCTTAAATTTTTCATGAAGTGAGTCGATATAGTCATCCGTTCCGGCGAGTATTCGAAAATATTCAGTCAACACATCACAGAACCATTTCACTTGCCCGGATTTTTTATCAACAGAATCTGTGTGAACGAGATTTATAAAGCCATCGAGGGTTTCCTCAATATATCCTTTCGCAAACGTATCTTTCCTTGGCTTCATTAAAAGTCCTTTTTCAATTCTGTGCGTATTCCTGATCAGCATATAGTAATTGAGTTTGGAGTTCTTTAACTCACTCAAATATTTAGCTTTGCCCGCAAGTACAGCTTGATGCTCTCTCATAAATGATTTGGAAACAAAGTTGTAGTAGAGATTTGAAAGAATTTTAGATTTTGATGCAAAAAGAACAATCGTTCTGTCAATTTTGTTTAGCACTCTTCTCAAAAATGATTTCATATGCAAAAATATTTGATTGAGTATCGAATTGGGGCCACCAAAGATTTACTCATCATCCAAAACAGAGGCCTGCTTTTCTTGTAAAATAACAATGAGATGTAAGACGCCATAGCATAAGATAAAAGGGTTGAAACGGCCGCACCTACGCCCCCATACCCGGGAATAAGTATAAGATTCAGTATTACATTGGCTATGGCACCGGCCCCGTGAGTCAACATTGAGAAAGCAATAGCATCTTCTATTAGAATCCATTTACTGAACACTGCTCTCATGAATATGAAAATACCGGCCCAGATGTGTATTGAGAGAATAACCGAAGCTTGTTGAAACTCCAAACCATAGAGGAGGTGAATCGCAGGATCAGCAATCAGGGTAATAAAGATTGCGATGAAGAGTGCAAGGACAGATAAAATATCAAATAAATGCTGTAACCGAAGTTTAAATTTTTCTTCACTCTTATCACGAAGTTCAATAAGCTTTGGAAAGAGTGACGCCACAATAATTCCCGGGATAAAATACCATGCCTCAGACAAGGTAGCAGCTACGGAATAGACGCCTACTTCTTCGGCATTCACCAGCCATCGGAGCATGACCTGGTCGACTTTTAAATATAAAATTGCAAAAAAAGAGCCTGCCATAATCATCCACCCTTGGCTGAGTAAATGCTTAGCCCTGCTCAAATTAAAATCCCAGTCAAAGAGGGATGTATTCGATTCACTTTTATAAAAGAAAAGAAACAATAGTGCTATCAATACTGCAGATAATAGATATGTAAAAGCAAATGCTAATAACGTGGCGCTAAACACTACGAGTACAATTTTTACGAGGGCTAACACCAATGAGTTGATTCCACGCGCTATTGAGGAATATTTAGCTTTTACTTTAGCCTGGAACCAGAAGTCAAATACCTGGAAGGGTTTGAATAAAATCACTCCGGCCATCAAACATAAGACCCAAAACTCTTCATTTCCCGGTTTGGTTGTATAAATTGCAAAGAGGATAAAAGCAATCGTTGCAATGATCGCTGTAATCATTTTTAATCCGAAGACAGTGCCCAAGACCTGGTGGTCATCCTCGGGATACTTTACGATTTCTCGTATAGCTAATCCATGAAGTCCCAGATGAGTGGAAATGGCAAAAAGAGATGTCAGTGAAGCTGCGTAAGAGAGAATTCCAAAATTTTCCGGGCCCAGATAACGAGCTACAAAAATACTTACGATCAACCCGATCCCCATGGTGACTATTTTCTCACTCATCATCCATGAGGTGTTAAAGAAGTACTTCTTAAATTCAGCTTGTTTTATAAGCCTTTTTAAATCTCTGAATCCTCTTTGCAAATTCTTAGTATTATGGTACTGAATATTTTACCGTAAGTTCGAGATGGTGATGAATAAAACGAGATACGTGATGTTGGGTACCCTGAAGGGATCAGCCCAACGAAGCAGCAAGGTAATTTCTAAGGTGAATGAATATCATAGCTTTCAGGATACTACATGTTTATACCTGCAAATTCCAGTTCACTTCTAAAGAATAGTTTAATCTGATTCGAAATATCTTCTGATCATGAATTTTTACTCGTTCCCAAGTTCTGGCTTCTATTCCAAACTGGCGCAAGTGTCCACTTGTGCCCCTTTTACTCGTTACCAAGCTCCTGCTTGGTAACGGCCCCTCGGAAGCTCCGGCTTCCATTCCTCCAGTTGAAGAATCCATTCATCATTATTTTCGCTCTACACCATCTGATGCAAGTGTTAAACGAAACGTCACCTAAATCTACTCCCATTAAGGGGTTGTACCTTTTTTATGTGAAAAAAGGTCAACTACGCCAAAGGCTTCGAAGACCAGGTTACCCAAAAAGCACATCGGGAATAGAGATAGCCACTTTCGGTGGTTTCTATAAGATTACGAGATTTCAGTCCATCTGTACTCCTCAGATAATCGTTCCCGCTATTCCCGCAATCTCCTAATCTCAAGTAATTGCTAGTATCATAACTATTTTTACTCGTTCCCAAGCTCCTTGGTCAACGAAGCTATTAGCGTAGTTGACCTGCTTGGTAACGGCCCCTCGGAAGCTCCGGCTTCCATTCCTCCAGTTGAAGAATCCATTCATCATTTTCGCGCTACATCATCTGATGCAAGTGTTAAACGAAACGTCACCTAAATCTACTCCCATTAAGGGGTTGTACCTTTTTTGTGTG
>NZ_JAKLWS010000042.1 GCF_022012475.1 Rhodohalobacter sulfatireducens | reverse complement strand
TCTGAAAGAGCTAAAATAATATAGCCCGGGGTGAGCGATTGAAATGAGCGTAACCCTGGGTTAAAAAGTGGCCATAAAAGAGACCCCGAGTTGATGAATGTGAATAGGTTTAAATCGTAATCGAGGGGTTGCTGAAAAGGTTGATTTTTTTGCAATAGGAGAAGCGGAGCTTCCTGTAGGCGTTGTCGAAGGAGGTCAACTACGCTAATGCTTTGTTGACCGAGGACCTTCGCAACGAGTTAAAATAGAATTCAGACATATCTCTCGTATCACCCCAAAGTTTATGAGATACGGGCGATATCCCGATGGATTGAGAGCGGGCTTCTGCCCATGAAAAAGCCAATATTTTAACGGGTGGTCAGATTCATCAATTTTTCTCCTAATCATCTCCGTAGCTCGTCTTAAGCCTGCGGGAGTTCTTGCGGAGTTGGTAGGAGCAAACCCGGAGTTGGGATACAGGGAATTCTTTAAAAAATTCTCTTCATATCGTGTATTTTCCACCGCGTCACCCTGACGCACCCCGCCTGCCCCGACGGTTCGGGACAGGCAGGGATCCGCTGAGGAACGCTGAGGTTGTTTGTTCAACTCATCTCAATTCTGGTTTCCCATCCATCAAAAAATACCCCCATTTGTTTAGCCAAATCTTCGAAATGATAAAAAAGAGTTTCAAGATTTTCAGGGCTTGGAGAGATCTCTTTATCAGCAATGAGCAGCCAATTATTCGAAATGTCTGATTGATCACAATGTACAATCTCATACCCATCTTCCTGTAGTTTATCAGCTGTCTTGTAGAGGTTCGACTTCAATTATCTAATTTCTTCCGGTTTTCATCGTTAATAATTACATTCAGTTAAACCAAACATTTTTCATATGATTACCGATTTAAAAGAGATTGAAAGTTCAGCCCTGAATCTCAGTAAAAAAGAGAAAGCACGTCTGGCTGATAAATTATTGCAAAGCATTCATGGTAAAATTGATCCGGAAATTGAACAGGCATGGATTGATGAAGTCCAAAAAAGGAAAGAATCCCTTAAATCAGGTGAGGCTTCTCTTCATTCTGCTTCGGATGTTTTGAGTGAAGCAAGAAAACGTCTTTAATAGTGACTATTAAATTTCATTCAGAATCCAGAAAAGAATTTTTTAAAGCAGCTGAATATTACGAGGATCAAGTTGTTGGTCTTGGGGATGATTTTATTAATGAAGTTGAAAAAGTTCTGGATGTTATTGAACAGCAACCTTCTTCGGGAACTAAAATCACGAACTATGAAAGAAGGTTCTTAGTGTCTCGCTTTCCATTTGGAATTATCTATTCAGTAGCAAAAAAACATATTACCATATTTGCTGTTATGGACTTAAGGCGAAGCACGGGGTACTGGAAATCCCGAACGTAGAAGCCGTGGGTATTTTCCCCTGCGTCACTCCACGCCCTCGGCCTGCCGCGACGGTTCGGGACAGGCAGGGAATCGCAGTGGAACGCGGGGATTATTAGCTCACACCATTTCGATTCTCGTTTCCCAATCCTAAAAGAATACCATTATCTGTTGAGCCAGATCTTTAAAGTGATAAAAAACGGCTTCGATGGTATCAGGCGGTGATGTGACGGTTTACCTGCATTGAAAGCCTCATCCTATTAAGGTTTTGAACGTGGAATACACTCAAATCCTACTCAGCGTTACCCTGCGTCCTCGGCGGTTTCTTTAATTATAACCGCCCCTACGGTTCGGGACAGGCAGGGATCGCTGAGGAACGCTGAGATTATTTTTTGTTCAACTCATTTCAATTCTGGTTTCCCATCCATCAAAAAATACGCCCATTTCTTTAGCCAAATCTTCGAAATGATAAAAGAGAGTTTCAAGATTTTCAGGGCTTGGAGAGATCTCTTTTTCAGCAATGAGCAGCCAATTGTTCGAAATGTCTGATTGATCACAATGTATAATCACATAACCATCTTCCTGTAGTCTATGGGCAGTCTTGTACAGGTTCGATTCAAAATCGGAGTAGAACCAAAATGTGACCGGACGTTTCTTTTCAAGATCGCCATCAAGATGTTGCAGAATATCGAGGGCACCGTCATTTGCTTGTTTTTTCGGTGAATTCATAGCTCATACATTTGGGTTCTTTACTGTATGAACCAGAAACAGCCAAATACTTACAATAATCATTGGTTAGAGACTCACTCAGCGTCACCCTGCGCCCTCCGCGGTTTCTATAGTTTAAATCGCCCCGACGGTTCGGGACAGGCAGGGATCGCTGAGGAGCTCGGAGGTTTTATTTTCCTGCCCTGGTGTCTGTTATATGATCCACAAAAAGGAGTTCAAATTTATACGATGCAGTGCACCGTAGTCGCCAATCCAGATTTAATATCACGACCATCGGTTTCGGTCGAATCATTGTTCAGAATAGGGATTGTAATCCTCCTTGAACACCCGTTTCACAGCTTCCAGATAGCCGAATCCATATTTCATGTCGGGCAGCAGGTAACCTCCTTCAACCCATTCATTCCAGGAAAAAACAGTGATCAGCTTTGGCTGCTCCGGGTGTGCATCACTATACTCTTTGGCTTTGTACAGGAAAGCGGCAAAACTTTCGGGCGAGTTGTTGTAGTGCACCACATCCTCCTTTCCTTTTTCAGGGAAGCGGGGTGTATCATCCCAACCGATTGAGGCATTAGGGAAGTAGGGGATGGAGAGCGCTTCATCCCACTGTTTTCTGCGCTCCTTCGATTCGGTGCCCCACTGAATGTAATCCTCGGGATGCGGACCGCCCCAGTTGTATTTGGTGATGCTATTCACTCCCAGGGCCTCAATCTGCTGAACAATCTCCCCGCCGGGATCACCGAGGGCGATGAGCTGAAGATGCAAACCGGGAAAGCCTGCTTTTATAGTTTCTTCTCTGAAATAGTCAAGAGCAGCTCGTGTTTCCTCAACGCTGCCAAAACTTTCTACCAAGTTGTAGATGCTAAAGACTGAATAGACCGGCCGGCCGTCAATCTTGTAGTAGTTGGGCTGACTGAAGTACCTGTTTATGACTCTCTCCACGATGATTTTGAAATTTTCCATGTCCACGGCGCCTTCCCACATTACAGATGTGTCATCCCTGAATTTGTGTACGTTCCAGTAGTTCCTGCGTACATCGTGGTTGGCCCACATCAGGTAAAACTGCATTTTATTCCTGTTTTCGGCTTTCAGGAATCCATTGTTCAGGGAGCTTTCCAGGAACGGCCCCTCATCAAACCAGTACCAGTCAAAAATAAACACATTCACTCCGTGGTCTGTGGCGGCCTCAATCCACTTCTCCATCACCTCCGGGTCATCATCGTGTTCGTAACCCCATAAGGGAACTTTAGGCTGGTAATGGCCGTCGAACCGGGGATCTCCTTTTTTTATGACCTCCCACTCCCCGTTACCCTCAGGCCATAACATGTCGCCAAAACGGGCATCGTGGTGGGTGGACGGCCAGATGTATGCAGCTACGGTATATTCATCATCTTCGGACTTTTCACTGTTGTTTGATTCTGTAGCCGTGCAGGCGAATACGCTCATTGCAAGGATCAAACCTGCGAACCCGGTGAATACGGAATGGAAATGTAATTTTTTCATTGTATGAAATAGATGAATTCCTGGTTTCCGGCAATTTAATTGAAATTTCGTCGGGTTTCGCAGATTTCTGCAGAACTAACAGTGCCGCTTTGTGCACTCGACGGTTAAGTTTCTAAAACCGCCCCGACGGTTCGGGACAGGCTGGGATCGCAGTGGAACGCAGAGGTTGATATTCATCAGGCGCGATTCGATATTAAATGCATGCAGTCAAATGAATCTATCATCTACGCTTTAACATCTCTGCGTTCGGATATATCTTCAGCTAGGAGATATTGAGATAAGTGCCTTTGTTTCTGATTTTTTGCTGCTATATTCAGGACATACGGACTGTGAAACTGGCTTTTTTATCATGAATTACAAAGACAAGATAAGAACACTCAAAACCTATCTTTATCAGGCGGAGGATAACTACAGAGATTCTTTTAAGACAGATATTTGTTTGTTTTTTAATGATGATTTTACTGTTGAGAACCCAATGCTAATCTTTTTAAAGGAATTTGATAACAGATCAGAAATTAAAGAATGGGTGGATCTGGTAACGAGGCAAATCGTTCTGAAGTTTGATGAGGAATACGAAGAGATTGGTAATTTTATAGGTGAGTTTATTGAATTGAAAAACATAGAATCTTAATGAGATGGCAGACGTACACGAGCCGGAAACCCGCAGTTATAACATGAGCAAGATTTCAGGCAAGGATACCAAGCCTGAAATGATTGTCCGGAAATTTCTGCACACCAATGGCTTTCGATACGGTCTTCACAGAAAAGACTTACCGGGAAAGCCGGATCTGGTCATGCCTAAATACAATACAGTCATTTTTGTACATGGGTGTTTTTGGCATGCGCATGAGGATTGCAAATATTTTAAAATTCCTCAAACCCGAACAGAATGGTGGAAAGAGAAGCTTTACGGAAATAAGGAACGTGATGAAAAGCATATTCAGGAATTGGAAGATTTGGGATGGAATGTTATTGTTGTTTGGGAGTGTGAGATGAAACCGGATAAAAAGACCAAAACATTAGCTGGATTAGCCAATAACCTTCAAAATAATTTAAAATAATAATCAAGTTTTAACCTCTTTAATAAAACTCTCAAGTGTTTGAAGCTGTGGTCTAATTTTTTCAGGATATTTTTTGAAGAGAGGTTCAGGTACTACTAACTGAACACTAGATTTTTTCATTTCATTAAATTGGTTCTCTGAAACACCTTCTTGGATAGTTAACAAATGCTTTTTTTCAATTCTTTCTGCCTCATTAAGAATCTGACGCCATCTATCTTTACATGTAGTTTTTACTGCAAGCATTTTAAGATTAGAAGTCGGAAAACCTGAATTTTTATAAGCTTCTTCAGACGGAAAAAGAAAGTCTGGCTTTTTCCCTTTTTCTGATTCTGGTTGATGTGAAAAATGTACACTCTCTTTTAAATTTTCTTCCAAAAAGATTTCTTTTGTATGTAATTCCAGTGAATATCCAGAACGTGATTTTCTGCGTTGAAGAATACTCTGTGCTCTTGACAAAAATTCATCTATATTTTTAAACCCTTTTTTTATTCTTGGAAATTCTACAGCTTCTTCCAAGCTCTTAAAGACTTCAAATTCACATTCCCGTCTTTTAATTATCCTTTCATCGGGAAGTAGCTTGTAACTGGGCCTTAGTTCAACGGTCTTTTTTATTATCTCCAAACCACTGGGATAATTTTCCAGCCATCCTTTTGGAATTTCATCCTTATCTAGCCAACAAGATTTTTTTGTAAGGTCTTTCTCATAATCAGTCACCAGAGTTTTTGCACAATCAAATTCTTCATCATACCATATTTGCCATTGCCCCGGATCAATTGGTCCAACCCAATCTTCAACTATTCGCTCTTCTAACTCATCACTGCAAATCCAAACTCTGCAAACTTCAGTTTGACATTTATTGTCCAATAAAAAGGCAAAAACAACAAGAGCTCCTGTGTTATCAGGATCAAGTAAAGCAGAATTAGAACCTCCGAAATTAGTCAAACGAGCTTCATTCCTTGTCCCTCCATGAAATTTATTGTTGTACCAAATTGCCCGTACTTCATTTTGGTCATTATGGGAATCAATGAATAAATCGAACCATATATCTGGATTTTTCTCATTTTTATTTTTAAGAGATGGAAATACGCCTAGTAGTACTTTTTTAGGTACATATGGACCTGCTTGATGAGAACCATTTGCGAGTGTATCATTTCCTGAAAGTCGCTTTATGTAGCATATGTACCCCGGAGTTTTAACATCATCAATCCAACTAATTAATTTAGGCTTCATTGAATTTTCTCATTGTTATGCAGTTTCTTTTTCATAGACTACTTTATTATTGTATTTAGAAGTCATCATTTAAATAATAATTCCATTAACCACTTTTAGATAAATATTCATTCTTGCCATCATCAGTGGTTCCTGAAAACATAAATAATTGCCCTTTCTGTTTCTTCTCTTCCAGAATAAAAGGCTTTATAAATTTGGCAATCTCTTCCACAACAGGTACGGCCACTGCATTACCAAATTGTTTATAAGCTTGGGTATCTGAAACAGGTATTTCAAATCCATTTTCTCCGGTTCTATCAAATCCCATCAATCGAGAACATTCACGAGGTGTTAATCTTCGAGGGTTTTTTCCTTCTTGTTTAAGCAAAATTTCGGATCCGTCTTTATAGTATCTAGCAGACAAGGTTCTGGTAGTATCTTCGGGACCTACCAATCCAAAACCAAAACCATTTCCCTTTTTTCTGTGCTTTTCAGCATAATCTTGGAGGTAATTCCAGAGTTTGTCACTTAAAGTGTATTTAGGATTAACTTTGGCTTTTTCACCAATTGTAAAAGGTAATTCTTCCTCTTCGCTTCCATCTTGGGGATGTAAAATTGATTTAAGTTTAGGACCGGAATTCACATCAGGTATATCTAATTCTGAAAAATCAAATCCTAAATCAGTTCTGAATCCAGCAATAAAAATTCTTTCTCTATGTTGTGGAAGAAAAGATTTTGCATCAATTATTCGGGTATCAAAGAAATAATCCAGTTCTTGAAGTGTGTCTTTAATCACCTGAAAAGTTTTCCCCTTGTCATGACTTACAAGATTTTTAACATTCTCCAATAAAATGGCAGACGGTTTATGATGCTTGAGAATTCTTGCAATATCAAAAAATAAAGTACCTTGCGTCTTGTCTTCAAAACCATGTGGATTTCCAAGGGAGTTTTTCTTTGAAACGCCTGCAATAGAGAAAGGTTGACAAGGAAATCCAGCAAGCAAAACATCGTGTTCAGGTATATCTTTCTCTGATATTTTTGTTATGTCCCCTGCAATATCATGGTCCATTTCAAAATTAGCAGCATAGGTTTGCCGGGCATATTTATTCCACTCACTTGTAAACACACATTTTCCACCAACACTTTCAAAACCTTTCCTCATTCCTCCAATTCCTGCAAATAAATCAATGAAAGTAAATTCTGTTTTGCCATTGGCTTTAAAAGAAATACCATTCTCAGCTATTCGAGATAATTCATCTAGGATTGGCTTCTTGGGTTTAATTTTTCCATTCTCCCATCTGTATACATGTCTTTTACTATAGTTAGTAAGCTCTGCAACTTCTTCGATTGATAATCCTGCTTTTTCTCTGAGAGTATTAAATTTTTCCATGATCTGGGACTTTTTTTGACATTTTGTCCCAAATATAAACATAATTCTTACATATCAAAGAAGAGTTTTTAAAAAAACTATAAAAGACCTGAAATACTTTTTATTTTCTTTAAAAATAATGCATATCTGTCTTTTTAAGTAACGAAATTTTACAGTAATGATGCGGGAAAAAACCAAGTATATAATTTTCTTATAGTCAAATTAATGCAGATGTTTTGCAAAAAATCTTTAAATAGGTTTTTATAGGTATGCCTGCAATTAATTCTACTTGAGATAGTACAAATCATGAAATCTCTTAACCAAGATGCTCGGAATAGAACTGAAGTGTCAAATACCAATCAGTGGCAAATTAAAAATGGGGAGGTTGTATTTGTTGACTCAGGACAATTAATTAAAATAAATTCATCAGATATAGTAAAGGTTGAGTACAAAGATAAAAAGGAGATTCATGGGACCAACATAAGAAATAAACCATCTATTGAACTCAAAAACCTAAAATTTCACCGTTTTCCCCTTTCTATTGAAGTTAAGCTTTTAATTCCTGAGACAAAGAAAGTCAAACCACATTTATTACTAAAAGCGGTTGGTGAAAACATAAGAGTAGACCTAAAAAAACTCCCCGATTCAGATCAGCTTATCCTGGATTCTCAGTGGTACCCAATACTCAAGTCTGAAATGGATCAAATCCATTCCCTATTTGAGGACTTTGAGCTTGAATCTTCAGGGCCAATAAACCTGTCAAAATGTATAGAGATAGCCAAGGGGGCACCCGAATACGTAGAGATCACATCTGAAGATGCAATTCTCGATAAAGAAGATTTAATCGATCAGAATTTAGATGTTCAAGCCAAACTTGACGAGAACGGATTCGAGGCTACACTTTATGATTACCAGCGTACTGGTGTTTTTTGGCTGAATATGATAGCACAAGAGCGTCTGGGTTGTATTTTAGCAGATGAAATGGGACTGGGAAAGACTATTCAAATTATTGCATTAGTTCTATTGAACAACAGGGAAATGCCTTCACCAACATTGGTTATAGCTCCAGCAACATTGTTGGAGAACTGGCGAAGAGAGATTAAAAAATTTGCTCCTGATCTAAAGATCTTAATCCACATAGGATCAGATCGCACTGGATTTCCTTCATACATCAAAGAGTATGATATCGTCATAAGCTCTTATGATACTGCTGTTAGAGATTATTCGATGTTGAACATGATAAACTGGTCCTTTTTTGTCATAGATGAAGCCCAGGCAATAAAAAATCCAGAGACCCAAAGAGCTAATATTTTAAAAAAACTGGATAGTGATGTATACATAGCAGTTACTGGTACACCTGTAGAAAATTCATTGACTGATCTATGGTCAATAATGGATTTTTGCAATAAAGGATTTCTTGGGGATAGAGAATATTTTGAGACTAATTATCAAGATTCGATTGAGGATGCAAAAAGAGTTGAACAGATAGTTTCTCCTTTTATCCTAAGAAGAACCATACCTGAAGTAGCCAACAATTTGCCTGAAAAAATTATTATTCCTCAACCAATACCCCTTTCTGATGAAGCAAGTCGGAAATATGAAGAAATTAGGCTGGAGATTGAAAGGAAATATGAGGCCAATGCGAGTTTGGTATCAATAGTCAAACTCAGGCAATTTTGTGCCCATCCCAAATTACTTGATGAGAGCATTGATGGTGACCCTGCCTTTACTAGTACTAAATTCTTACGCCTTATGGAATTAATGGACGAAATCAAGTCCAATGAAGAAAAGTGTGTGGTGTTTACTTCATACCTTAACATGTCTGATATTATTTCGGATTATCTGTCTCGGTATTTTGGTATGAAAAGTTATCAAATTGATGGGCGGATTCCTGTTAAAGAAAGGCAGAAAATTGTTGATGCTTTTAGTGAAAGAGAGGGTGCTTCTTTGTTGGTATTGAATCCCAAAGCTGCTGGTACTGGCTTAAATATTACAAGTGCAAATCATGTCATTCATTACAATCTTGAATGGAATCCAGCTGTTGAAGATCAAGCCACAGCCAGAGTTCACAGGTTGGGACAAAGAAGACCCGTTACTGTACACAGGCTCTATCATCCCAATACAGTTGAAGAAGTGATTAATGAAAGATTGTCAAGAAAAAGAGAGCTATCAGAAGAGGCCATAATTGGAACTGAAGGCGAGGATGAGGATCTGGCAGATATTAGAAAATCTTTGAAAAAATCACCAATTCTAAGTAATTAAGAAATTCGTATAACTATGATAAAAAGAACAAAATCTATAAGTAAAGAATTGACAAAAAATGATACCGGTGAAACTGGTGCTCATCAAGCAGGTATTCATGTACCAAAGCAGCAGGAGATATTGAGCTTCTTTCCTTCTTTAACCAAAGAAACCAAGAATCCACGTCATTCAATCAAATTTGCAGATCCAATGAATGAAAAATGGACATTCAATTATATTTACTATAACAATATATTTTTTGGTGGTACCAGAAATGAGTATCGATTAACTGGAATGACCAAATTTATGAGAAAACACAGCCTAAAGGCAGGTGATGAACTAATATTGAAACGAGATGATAATGCTATCTATTCAATCGAGTTAGAGAAACAGAATAAAATATCAACAGACAAAAATGGAAAATTAAAGCTCGGTAGTTCCTGGAAAGTAATTAATATTTAATTCTAAAATCTGATGACTTATGGATAAAGTAAATTTACCTCCCAATCCAAGTAAATTAATGGAGGGATTAAGAGATACGGGCTATGATTTCAATACAGCATTGGCAGATATTGTAGATAACTCAGTAGATGCAAATGCGACCAAGATTGATATTTACATCAAGATGGACGGAGACGGGGATAAATTAATCATGGTGGCAGATAATGGTTGTGGAATGGATAAAACAACTTTGAAAGATGGTATGACATATGGCTCCAAAGGTGATAACAACCCCAAGAGATTGGGGAAATTTGGCCTCGGGCTAAAAACTGCATCAACTGCCTATTGCAGGAGATTATCTGTTATTACTAGACATTCCGCAGATGTTGAACCACTAAAAGCTACATGGGATCTTGACCACGTGGTGAAAGTTGCTGAGTGGGAGCTGTTATTGGAGAGCCCAACTAATTTTGAAAAAAAGTACCTTGAGAAAACTGCTGAGAATTCATCAGGCACTCTTGTAATATGGGGTACTATTGACAGACTGTTGAAAGAATATGCGACTCCGGGGGGGAAATATGAGCAAAGAGCTTTGGACAAACGAGTAAAGAGTTTTCGTGAACATGCTGGAATGATTTATCAACGATTTCTAGATCCTGAAGATGATCGTGCAAGGAATATAGAGATGAATCTAAATGGTAAACCTATAGATCCTTGGAATCCATTTTTTGAATCAGAACCACAAACTGAAATGGTGGCTGATGAGAGTATCAAAGTAGAGGTTGGGGATGGAACAGAAACTGAGTTTCAGATTCGGGCATTCGTACTACCACGCAATGAAAATTTCAGTACTGAGGAAGCTGCTGAGAGCGCCAAGATAAATAATGATAATCAAGGCATTTACATTTACAGAGAAAACAGATTGATACATCCTGCAGATTGGCTGGGAATGTACACTAAGGAACCTCACTACTCTCTTCTTAGAATTGAGTTCTCATTTAATCATGAATTGGATGAGGCATTTCAGGTTGATATAAAAAAATCTCAAATAATTCTAAATGAAGAACTTTACAAGTTCGTACACGAAAGATTTCTTCCTGCACCTAGAACTGCTGCTAATGACAGATATAGGACCGGCAAGAAGAAAAAAGTCCAAGAAGAATCGGAAGATGCTCATGATGAGTCAAACAGGAATATTTCAGGCAAGGAAAAGGATCTGAAAGGAGCTGAAATTGATGTTGTTGATGAGGAACAGAATGATGTAGAGGTTACCAATAAATCTGGCAAAGTGAGTATTAAATTGGATATAGAGTCATCGGTTAAGCCGGGCCAAGTATTTGTCAAGCCAGTCGAAAGCATTGTTGATGGCTTGCTTTGGAAGCCGGCCCTTGTAGATGGAAATCGAGCTGTCTTAATTAATACAGGCCATCCTTATTACAGTAAGGTTTATGTGCCTAACCTTTCATCAGGAGTCTTGATACAGGGTATGGATTCCTTGCTCTGGTCTTTAATCGAAGCTGAGCTTCGTACAATGAGTGAAACAACCAAAAACCATATGCAGGATTTAAGATTCGAGGTTTCAAGAATTCTGCGAAAACTTGTTGAAGATCTGCCTGAACCAGTTTTAGAAGAAGAATAGGATGCTTACTGAAAATAATGCTTCATCAATACTTAGAGAACGATTCGGTATTGATGTTTCAGTTAATATAGAAAGTTTTCATGGCAACAGAACGATTACTGTTAGGCCATCAGATCTTGCAAGAACGGTTGGTTTCAAAATCCTCACAAAATTAAAGTGGAGGAGTGTTGAAATCAAGTTTGTTCCGGGCAGTTTTGCGAGAGATTTGGTAAACGCCATGGAGGCTTCTAATCAGAATCAGCGCGCTGCTTTCAAAGTTTTCGCTGAATCCTTGTTGGAGAAAGGAGCTGATTTAAATCTTCAAATAAATAAACAATCTTATAAACCAAATGAGCCGAGTCAATGGCCTATAAACTGGAATAGTATTGATATCTCAATGCGAAAGGGGCAGATTATTTTTGGAGAGGAAATTGATCAAGACTTTGAAAAAGTATTTCCTTGGGTTATTTCTTTTTTTGGTCTATGCATTTCTTTATTACCTCTTGAGCCCATTGATAATGAAAATAGATATTCAGTAGAGGAGGAAGGAGAGGCATATATAGTTACAAATACAAGATATGAACGGAGCAATATTAATCGAGCAGCATGCATTGAACTTTATGGTACAACCTGCAAGGTATGTTCCTTGAATTTTGGAGAAATCTATGGCAAAATAGGAGAAGGTTTCATTCATGTGCATCACAAAATACCCTTGTCAGAAATAGATGGTACATATTTCGTAGATCCCAAAAAAGATCTTGTACCTGTTTGTCCCAACTGTCATGCAATGCTCCACAAAAAAAAACCTCCTTACACAATTGAAGAATTAAAGAAGAAGATTAAAAATAATAGATTTCCGAACTTTTGAATACGTTGTACCTAATAAATCATTAGTCACATTTATTTTCTTTCCTGTCAGTTTTCAATTTAAAAGCTTTTAGTCATTAGTGAAGCAACTTATCAGTTCCAGTTATCTTCATATCCAATTAATTGATTACCTAATCACACTAATTGAGTGTGGCAGGGTCGAAAATACAGCCTTTAAAACAAGTTGAGAATTTCTGACCAATATTTATCTTCAAAAAAAGTCAAGAAATTCGTCTACCGCCGAATTACCAACCGGCCTTCTCGGGCACGGTGGTTTCAGCGATGTGGGATAGTTAGATTCGATATCCAATTATACGAGTCCCATCTTATCTGTCTTGATGTAACGAACCAAAATCTTCATAAAACGTTACATCTTATGCAATCAAATAACGATCAAAAAAGCAAATACAACATAACGCTCAATGCCGAAGAGCTAAAAGAACTTAATCATTCCTTTACCCAGGCAGGTATTAAATGGATTGCCATGTTTAAAGGGATTTGGGCTGAAGTGGCAGAGGTTAAAAACGGACAGGTCACCATTTTGGCCACATTTCCAAAGCGAATCAGCGATTCTCCAGAACCGGACCTGGTCCTCAATATTTTCTTGCACTGCCGGGCCTTTAATTTCATAAATGAAGTTCGACAGGTTCTTTTGCTTATGTATAAAGATCAGGGATCTGCAGGTTCAGTTCGTCTGGAAAATAATCTCTCAGAAAACGAGAAAAAACTTATTGCACAAGCTTCTGCAACATTTGGGAGTTCAAAAGTTCACATTGGTGAACGGCTTTATAAACGCAAAGAGTTGCTTAAGATCTATCAGGAGAACTGATAGATCTGAAATTTTAAAGTGATTATTAAATTAGTAGGCAGCCGAATATTGGCTGTCTTTTTAATAAAATTTGAATACGGTTATTGGTATTCCTTAATCTCCCGGTGAGTGTGAAGTAAAAAAGATCAGAGATCGCATATTGCATATCTTCACAATACCCTCGATTCTTTTTACTGTCTTACTTTTCGTACCCATTCCCGCAGCTCTTCACTAAACCCATCCAGATCCTCCTCTTTCATGAGGCCGTGGCGGAGCATCAGCAGGATTCGCATATCCATGTTGGATTTTGTGTATCCATTCAGGCAGTCTTGCAGTATTTTTGCTTCTTTCTTCATGGCCTCCAGCGTATCCCAGAACTGCTCCGTTGGTGTTCGTTCATCGCTTTTCAAAAGAGTGATAAATGTTTGGTTGCGTTCGGCGAGATAACGTTCTCGCAGTTCCGGCAGCATATCACGAAAGATTTTCCAGTCCCGTTTGGTTGGTTTCATTACGGAGAGTTTAGATTGACAGATCTATTTCTTTTTTGATGCAAGAAATCTATGCATGCCAATAGTTTTTAACAAAATTGATGTGAATTATGCAATAGGATCTGGCCTGATGAAACAGGCCACGAAAGCACGAAAACAGAAAAAATAATTTGCGCTTTGCTGTTTTTGTTGCCGTTTATTGGCATGCAGGGTTATGAATTGAGAACTGCTGTGGAGGATAAAATAGATCAGAGATTGCATATCTACAATCGCATATCAAAAAAGCACAAATGGAATATGATAACTGATTTTGCACTAAACATAGTCAGTGCTTGAGTCACTCAACCAATGACTTCAATAAAACTCGCACTTCACACATCACGTATCGAAACAGTTTGAATCAGGGGATTAAATAAAAGACAATACTCGCACGGTTTACGGAATCGGCCTTTGCATATAGAGATGTTCCATATCAGACCTAACCCAAAGTATATAGTATTGTTTATGGTCTATATAAAAATAATTAAAGTTTATTTATACATCTTAGATGTTAGTTTATGCCCGCATTAAAAAACGTGGTTTTTGTGATGATATCATAGACAGTACGATGCCACGAAACTTTAAAACTCGCAGATCATTTAAATGGACTTTATTGCGGATTTTTTTATTCGATTCCTGGTACAATTTCAATCACCCACACTGGGGTTCCTGATTGGCGGGATGCTGGTCGCTGCACTTGGAAGTAAGCTAAAAATACCCAATGCCATCTATCAGTTTATCGTCTTTATGTTGCTCATGAAGATAGGGCTGGAGGGCGGCATCGAGATCCGGGAAGCAAACCTGCTGGAAATGGCACTTCCGGCCTTCCTGTCGATCTTAATCGGTTTGCTGACTGTAAGGATCGGTATCACTGTTTTTTCAATCCTGCCCGGGGTTGACAAAGAGGACGGAATTGCAACGGCCGGACTCTTTGGGGCAGTAAGTGCATCAACGCTGGCTGTTGCCATTGTGGTGCTTGAAGAGGAATCTATCCCCTTTGAAGCATGGGCACCGGCTCTGTACCCCTTTATGGATATCCCGGCCCTGATACTTGCCATTGTGGTGGCGAACATTCACCTGAAAAAGCAGGAAAAAGGGGAGGATACCGACGTCAATGTGTGGAATATCATCAAGGAGAGTTTGAGAGGATCTGCCTTGTCCGCATTGTTGCTCGGATTAGCCCTCGGACTTCTGACCAATTCAGACTCTGTGCTGCACTCCTTTTACGATCCGTTATTCCGGGGCTTTCTTTCAATCCTTATGCTGATTATGGGAATGGAGGCATATGACCGGATCAAGGAGCTGCGAAGTGTTGCTCACTGGTATGCCGTCTATGCCGCCCTGGCTCCTTTAATGCATGGGCTCATCGCATTTGGCTTGGGATACATCGCCCACCTTCTGGTTGGATTCAGTGCGGGAGGCGTGGTGATTCTGGCTGTAATCGCATCGTCCAACTCCGACATCTCGGGACCGCCTACACTGCGGGCCGGCATTCCCTCTGCGAATCCATCGGCCTACATTGGCGCTTCCACCAGTGTGGGAACACCGATTGCTATCGCCGTGGGAATTCCGCTCTTTATAGCACTTGCACAAATTGTATTTTAAATCCGATCTCTTTATCAAACCAACTTACCCGGAGGACATAAACATGACATTTCACAAAGCAAAAAAAGCTGTGATTATCGCTGAAAAAATTCTGACGCCGAAAATCCTTGATATTATTGAATCAAGTGGTGCCCGTGGATATACGGTGGTTCCTGCGGGGGGTAAAGGAGCTCATCACCAGCATTATACGTCAGAGAGGGCATCGGTGGTGGATGACTTTTCGACAGTGCGAATCGAGGTGATCGTCAAAAATAAATCAATTGCAGAGGAGATAGGGAGTAAGATTGTTGAAGAGTGTTTTAACAAGTATTCAGGAATCGTTTACCTGGAAGATGTCGAGGTTATTCGAGCCGAGAAGTTTAATGGAGAATAAGTCTTGTTTACAAGAGGTCTTCCTGGTTAAAAGAGTGTTTATCTGATATTTACACCTATGTAGAAGGTCAGATATGTGATCGAATCATTGATCATATCGCCGAGATCCAATACATATCAATAATGATTCATGATAAGTTCAAGATACGTAACGGTCCCGGTTGTGAAATTAGAGGGCATTGAACTCGATTCAAAGAACGATATTCATAAATAAACGTACATGATTCCCATAGTTTTTGAAGAGATCGAGTTAAATGAAACTATAGTTGATCTACTATCAGTCATGTTTAGTATGCTATTGATAACTATTATCTAATATTACTCATATATCATAAAAACGATTTGGTAATGAGGGGAAAACCTGGCTACATTAAAAGGAGTTGCTTAAAACAAAAGCTCGCCTAAGTGACTCTTTGAACCCATCTACCTCCCGGTTTTCATCATTTTTTTGTGGGAAAAGTCTATTGCTGCAGGATTTCCTGGTATGGGTATAAAATTGAAGATCTGCTCCAAAGGGATACTTTTAAACGATCTCAGATACCTGTCCGGCTGCTGACTGATGCGAAGTTGAACCGGTCATCGCTCAAATTGTGAACGGATATGTGTACATGTATAACACGTAATACAAAAAAGGCGATCTTCACAAGCCGCCGAAGTCTTAGGGGTATGGAACGTGCCTGACGGCACTCACTTGTTCAGGTTCGCTAACTACCCCAGGGATGAATCCCTGGGTTACAGGATTGGGCGCAGCTACGCTGCTTGAGGTACACATCAGGTTTGCGGGATTTTAAAAAATTCGTGCAAAGCAAAGAGTGTGAAAAGCTTGCAAGTAAATAACGTTGTTTCAATTTGTAATAAGTAATCAAGCAGGATCTCCAAATCCGCCCTGCGGATGATGATATTGTAACCCCGGAATTCATTCCGGGGATCGAGGACCTTATCTTTGAAAGAGTGCCGTAGGTACGTTCAGTAAAAGTGGTGTCAATCTTACATGGTACGATCAAGAGCAAGTCACCACAGCCGCAGGGATATGGGCCGTGCCTGACGGCACTCAATTGTTCAGGTTCGCTAACTACCCCAGGGATGAATCCCTGGGTTACAGTATTGGGCGCAGCTACGCTGCTTGAGGTACAACTTTCAATTCACGGATATAAGTAGAGTTGATGTGTCATTCTTTCCAATCCGCGGAGCGGATGATGATATTGTAACCCCGGAATTCATTCCGGGGATTGAGGTTCTCATCTTGGAATGAGTGCCGTAGGTACGATCCATTTAGAGTGGGACTGACAACTATGTCCTTATATCAACTCATCAAAAAGAAACCGTTCATCATACTCAACCTGAAATTTATCAAGCAATTTGATGTACTCCTGCTTGAAGCTCATCTGTTGATGATGCTCCTGTTGATTCTTTATATACCGATGTACAGAACCCAATTGAGATTGGCTGTATGAAAACGCACCGTAACCCGGCTGCCACTCAAACCGGTGTTCAATAAAACCACTCTCATTGATCCACTTTGAAGATTTGGCTTTGACTTCTTTCATAACCTCAGAAAGAGAAAGTGAAGGCTTTAGGCTAAATAGACAGTGAATATGATCTTCAACACCATTTATGATGATTGTTTTGCACTCGGTATCATTGATTATTTTTCCGATAACACCCTGGAGTCCCGGTCTCCATAGGTCGTTGATCATCGCTTTTCTGTATTTGACTGGGAAAACAGTTTGTACATACATCTGATAATATGTGTTACCCAAAATATTGGATTTTAATTATTATTCTCTTCTTGTATGAACTTGGAAAGTGGAATTCCTTACAGTTTTTTCGAAAAAATCTGAAGCCAAACCATAGATCATACCCACGTCACTAATCTATTAAGGTTTAACGAACCGGAATGATAAACCCTTCGTTAACAAAGAGAAAAACGCTATACCTCTTGGCTATTTATTTTTGAGGATTGAAGTCTCATTCTTTCCAATCCGCGAAGCGGATGATGATATTGGAACCCCGGAATTCATTCCGGGGATCGAGGGAGTCAATCTGGAAAGAGTGCCGTAGGTACGTATAGTAAAAGTGGTGTCAATCTTTCTTCGTACGATCAAGAGCAAGTCACCACAGCCTCAGGGGTATGGAACGTGCCTGACGGCACTTACTTGTTTAGGTTCGCTAACTACCCCAGGGATGAATCCCTGGGTTACAGGATTGGGCGCAGCTACGCTGCTTGAGGTACACAACAGGTTTGCGGATTTTGAAAAATTCGTACAAAGCAAAGAGTGTGAAAAGCTTGCAAGTAAATAACGTTGATTCAATTTAAACTCAAATAATCGAGCAGCATCAACAAATCCGCGGAGCGGATTATGATATTATGACCCCTGAATTCATTCCGGGGATCGAGTGAGTCAATCTGGAAAGAGTGCCGTAGGTACGATCAGTAAAGTTGAGTGTCAATCTTGCATGGTACAATCAAGAGCAATTCACCACAGCCTCAGGGATATGGAACGTGCCTGACGGCACTCACTTGTTCGTGTTCGCTAATTACCCCAGGGATGAATCCCTGGGATACTGGATTGGGCGCAGCTACGCTGTTTGAGGTACACAACAGGTTTGTGGGATTTTAAAAAATTCGTACAAAGGAAAGAGTGTGAAAAGAATGCAAGTAACTTACGCTGATTCATTTTGTATTAAGTAATCAAGCAAGATCTCCAAATCCGCCCTGCGGATGCGGATCTTATAACCCCGGAATTTATTCCGGGGATAGAGAAAGCTAAACGGTGAGAGTGCCATAGGCACGATCCATAATTTTTTTAAAGACCATAAACGTCATGTCATCATTAGGGCGTTCTCCCTGGGACCACTCATTCTCTATATCTTTAAAACGCTGAATAGAATTATTAAAAAAAAGACAGACCGTAAATTTAAACCGTTTCAGGGTAGTTATTATAATCGAACGAAGGTAAAAGCCTTCAGTACAAATATGATATGAACGATCCTTCGTTATCCATTGCAAAAGATACGTCAAGGACCAATAAGACTTGGGGGATAAAATTATAGATCACGACAATGGTCGGACATATATCCGATCTCAGATACCTGTCCGGCTCCAGACTGATACGAAGTTTCATCCGGTCAGAGATTGCATATCGCAAGTCTTCACAATACCCTCGATTCTTTTCACAGCCTCACTTTTCGTACCCATTCGGGAAGTTCATCACTGAATGCGTCGAGATCATCCTCTTTCATGTGGCCATGGTTTGGAAAGAGAATCGGGCTCATGCAGGAATCAACGACTTGAAAATCTTCCAGGAAAAGATCGGCTCACATTACTTGCACAGATCTTCATGAAATATTGAGATGCTATAGAAGATGGTGCCATTCTTATTGCAACACAAAAAAAGTAGGAATACGCCATCCTTAGAAATATTTAATTCTTCATCACCAGATACGTTGAACCTACTACATTCATCCATTCCAGTCATCGAATGAGTGCAATAGCTTGAAATAGATAGCTCGATCACTCATCCGATGCCACAGGCAATAGAATCTCAATCCAGCGCATTATATACTTTTCCAACAAACTCGCCCAGCATAGAACTGTCGAGCCAGCGTGTGACGATCACGAGGTCGTTTTCCTCATCCACAACAATATAGTTGCCTCCAAATCCTGCGGCGTAGTAGAGGTGATCGGGCGTGCCTGGCCAGCCGGAATCATTATCCACCAGCCACCACATGTAGCCGTAATTCGGATTGGCATCGGAAGGGATTTTAGCCAGGTCCATCCAGTCGCCGGAGATAAGCTTGTTCCCGTTCCACACACCGCGCCGGGCAAAGAGCAGCCCGAACCGCGCCTGGTCCAACGTATTGATAAACATGCCGCCGCCGTTATGCCCGCCACCGCTTACACTCTGGATCTTTCGCCCGTCGATTTCTGTCCAGGATTGATCATATCCGAACCATCTCCACGTTCTGGATGCGCCGATGGGATCCATAATGTTCTCACGCAAGATTACAGGCAGCGGTTCACGCCATACATGCAGAAGGGAGTAGGCGAGCAGGTTCACGCGTACGTCGTTGTATTTAAAATGAGTGCCGGGTTCATGAAGCTCGCGGTATCGCCAATCATCGATATCTCCATCTTGCGGGGGGCGGTCGCCCCAGTCCTCCAGGCCAAACAGGGAGCCGCGCCAGTCAGATGACTGGTTGAGAAGGTGCTCCCAGGTGATTTTGGAGTTGTGTTCGCCGTCGAAGGTTCGGTCCCAAACATAGCCTGTCATTTTATGGTCAACCGAGCGTATCAAATTGCGGTCCCAAGCCAGTCCCGCTACGGTGGAGAGATAGCTTTTGGTGACGCTGAAGGTCATATCCACTCGATCGATATCGCCCCAGCTTGTGGCAATGTAGCCGTCTTTAATGATGATTCCGGCTGGTCCGCCGCGTTCACGAACAGGCCCCAAAAGCTCGTGATATGGTTCATGGCTGAATCCTTTCAGAATGGCGATCCGCAAATCTCGCTCTACACTGTTTTCGTTTTCGAGGGCAAAATCCACCGCCTGCTGGAGAGAAGCCTCATCAAAACCGAGTTCTTCCGGTGAGCGCTCCTCCCACTCGGCTCCGGCCGCCGGGTAGTAGAGGTTTTGTGCGATAAGGTGGGTCTGTGGAATTAGAAAGAACAGAAGAAAAAACAGGATAAGTTTGTATCGTTCATTCATGAGATGTGGATCGGGTTATCATTTCAAACTATAATAAGGAAATTCAGGGAACCCGGGAAAGGGTCACTGGATGAGTATTATTTTGAAAAGATGATCTGCGATTGGAGATCACATCGGCGACCGACTGATGCGAAGAAAAGATAGATCAGAAATCGAATACCGCATATTAAAAATGAACAATTCATACGTTGAAAAAAACATTGGACTATTATTACTTTATGTTTACATATTATTACCCATCATTACACACACATCATAAAAACGATTTGGTAAAGAGGGGGTAACCTGGTTACATTAATAGGAGTTGCTTAAAAGGAAAGCCTATCTGACAAAGCAACAACTTTTAACCTCTCTTCATTATTTTTCTATTCATTCTTCAGCGGGAAAATTCTATCTTGTTGTTAAACAGTTCTTTAGAATAAATCACAAATCGCTATGAAAATTCAACTCATTCTCCCACTCCTGTTTATATCGTTGCTTGCCTGCCAGTCAGAATCTCAATCCGAAAGCGAAACCACCGAATCGGAAACGATCTCGCTGTTTAATGGCGAAGATCTGACCGGTTGGCATGTAGATATTCCTGCAATGGATGAAAATCCAGATACCTCAACAGCATTTATTGTTCGTGATGGAATGCTTGTCTCACTTGGAGACCCGCGCGGTCACCTGATTACGGACGAGGAGTATTCGGATTACCGGCTGGAAGTGGAGTATCGATTCCCCGGAGAACCGGGCAATTGCGGTGTATTGGTTCATGCATCTACCCCAAGGGCATTGTACGAGATGTTCCCGCAGTCGATTGAAGTGCAGATGATGCATGAAAATGCCGGCGATTTCTGGGTGATTGTGGAGGATATCACTGTGCCGGACATGGTGGAGCGTCGCGGACCGGAAGAGGAGTGGGGTATTCGCGAAGGTGAAAACCGGCGCATTCTGAATCTGACGGATGGATCGGAAAATCCACTTGGAGAGTGGAACCAGATGACCATTGAAACGCTTGGGGATTCACTGAAAGTGTGGGTAAATGGCGATATGGTGAATTTTGGGTACAACTCCACCGCAGAAAGCGGACAGATCGCCCTCCAGGCCGAAGGAGCCGAAGTAGAATTTCGAAAGGTAGAGCTGACGCCGATTACGGCTTTGAGTGAATAGGTTAAGATTTGGCTGTTGATTGAAAATTGATAACGTTTGTGGTTTGTGGTTTGTGGTTTGTGGTTTTGTCAATTCATCATTCCACATTCTAAAGCCATATCCGTACCTTTCATCTCAACAAAAATCAGCAAATTCAATAGCTTAATATCTCTTCATGAGAAACGACGATATTATTCAAAGTATCCGATATATTTTAGACGTAGGCGAGGGTGAGATTGCCAACATCCTGAAACTCACCAACTATAAACCCAAACGAAAAGAGATCGAATACATCTTTGACGATACCATCCCGGAAGACCGGAAAGTGGATACAACCCATGAACTTACGGCTTATCTCCTGGATGGACTGATCTACTATAAACGAGGTAAGAGCGATAAACACCCGCCTCGTCCCATCCGAACCCCAATCACCAACAATATGGTGATGAAAAAACTACGGGTGGCTTTTAAACTGCGGGACGATGATATCCTGAATATTCTGAGCTCAACCGGGTTTGATATTTCAAAATCTGAGGTGAATGCCCTTTTCCAGAAGGAAAACCATTCCAACTACATGGAGGCAGGTGACCAGGTTCTGCGATACTTTCTTAAGGGATTAGCCGAACGAGAAAGAGAAGGTTAACCGCAGGGTGCGCTGGGAGACGCGGAGTTTTAAAGTCCTCTGCGTATCCCTGCGATCTCAGCCTGCCCCAAACCCTCGGGGAAGTCGAAATACCCCCAGTATTTCAAAGCCCTCTTAGAGTTTTTAATTGTTTAGAATTACCGATTTTAAAGCCAATAGAACCAAAAAATCGGGTTTTTCCCTATTCAAAAGCTATTCTTGAGTCGTTACATTTCTATCTTAAATAGTTCAATACACTGATGTAAATATTTCGAATTTGGATATCAGGAGAGGGAGATGCTGTACAAAATTACAGCTGGAATCATGCTAGTATTCTGGGTAATCACAATTCCGGCTCATGCACAGACTGCTGATTCAACTGAAATTGACAACCAAACCCAGGTGCTTTTTTTGCCGGCGCTAGGATCTACCCCGGAAACGGGATTTATGTTTGGCGGCGTGGTAATGCCGCAGTTTAAAATCGGCCGATCCGGAGCGGAAACACGTACTTCAAGTGTCCTTTTTTCCGGGATTTACACCACTAAAAACCAGGTTCTTGTTGGCCTTCTTGCCGATCTGATATTTCCGAATGAAGAGTGGATCGCTTTTGGAACATATGGTGGCAATTATATACCGGACAGCTACTGGGGAATCGGTCCGCTTACACGAAATAACCAGGAGGTGGAGATGCTATACACGGAGTTCAATATTGAACAGACAGTATTGCACCAGGTACGCCCGTCCATTTTTTTGGGGCCGTACGTAGAATGGAGTAAGCGGTACAATATTTCATTTAAAGATAGTCAGGGAGAAATTATTCCTACTCCAGAAATCCCGGGTGCTGATGGCAGTGAGAAAGTTGGAGTCGGTTTGATGGCCCGATCCGATAGAAGAAACAGTAATATCACACCGACTCGAAATCACCTGGTTGAGTTCTCTTTTTTGATGCATCCCGGTTGGTTAGGCAGTACAGATCCCTACAATTTATGGCTACTCGATACGCGAAAGTATATCGACCTGGGCGGCGATGAAAACTCAATACTGGCGTTGCAAGGGCTGTTCAGGTTTACGTCGGGGGATCCTTCTTTTTTCGATATGTCGACTGTTGGAGGAGGTCAGGTCAATCGCGGTTACTACAACGGGCGTTACCGGGATCAGAACTCCGTCCAGGTACAGGCGGAGTGGCGAAAGCATCTAATCGGGCGTTTTGGCTTCACGATGTTTGCTGGCAGCGGTGAGGTGTGGGACCGTTTTGAGGATATAACGTTTGAAAAAACAAAATGGAGTTTGGGAGCAGGGCTGCGGTTCAACCTGAATAAAAAGAACCCCACCAATATTCGCATAGATTACGGGATCGGGAGGAATTCAAGCGGATTCTATATCCAATTTGGTGAGGCTTTCTAAACTGTAATAGAAAGGGAGGGAATAGTTTATGTACAGATTGGTATTCTTACATTTTTCAATGAGTGATTTTAAAAAGATTCAATGTATCGGGTTGATATGGGTACTCTTCATTATTACTGCCTGCAATTCCGAGAAACCGGTTCGAAACTCTTCTTTGGATCAGTTCTCATCCTACCTGGATGAACGAATTCCCGGTTTAATGAAACGATATGATATTCCCGGCGTATCTGTCGTTCTCGTTCAGGGTGGAGAACGCGTGTGGGGAGAAGCCTACGGTTATGCGGATCTTACAACCGGGCGTAGAATAACCACCGATACGGTCTGCCGCGTGGAATCGATCTCAAAATCTGTGACCGCATGGGGAGCCATGAAGTTAGTGGAGGAGGGAAGAATTGGCCTGGATGAACCTGTGTATCGTTACTTGAAAAGCTGGAGTTTCCCGGAGTCACCCTTTGATGAATCAAAAATTACATTGAGGCTGCTGCTCAGCCATCAAGCCGGCCTGCCTTTAGGTCCCATTGGAGTTGAGTTTTCCCCGGATGAGGAGAAACCAACGCTCAGAGAGAGTTTATCAAGCAATGCTATACTGATACAGGAACCCGGTTCTGGTTTCTTTTACTCCAATGTTGGATATCATCTGGTTGAGCTTCTGATCGAAGAGATTACAAGGCGAGATTTTGCGGAATATATGAAAAGCGAAATTTTAGAACCTATAGAGATGAACCGCGCGAGCTACAACTGGAGTGAGTCGTTCGATCCCCCGGTACCCCTGGGGTATGACCTGAATGGAGATCCCGTACCGGTGTACCTGTATTCCGAAAAAGGATCGGGCGGACTTTTCGCGAGTTCAGAGGAGATTGCAAATTTCATGATTGCGGGAATGACTGCTAACGCCTCTCAAGCCTTCTTGCCCATAAGCCAAAACAGTACCAGGCAGATATATGAACCGTCTGCTGAGATTGCTGGAATCTACTCATTTGTATCGGAAGCCTATGGTTATGGTCATTTTATCGATTCTCTTTCTAGCGGGGAAGTCTCTGTCTTCAGCGGCGGACAGGGACACGGCTGGATGACTCACTTTCAATCGATTCCGGATACAGGGGACGGTATTGTAATTTTAACGAATAGCCAGAGAAGCTGGCCGTTCATCGGTTATATTTTGAAAGATTGGGGTGAGTGGCGGGGTGATTCCTCCGTTGGCATGGCTCGCATCACGGACGCTGTGATCGGAATATGGATTTTGATTGCGGTCCTGCTTTTAGGATCGCTCTTCCGGGCAGGCAGTTTGGGAAATCAAATCATTCAGAAGAGGCGCCAATTTACACCTTTACAAAGAGTGGGGCTTTGGATTCGAATTATGCAGTTTACTGTTTCCGGTATCCTCATGCTGTCCGTTCTCTGGGCTTTAAACCAGGATTACTTTTTTCTTTTTTCAGTCTTTCCAGTCGCTTCCGGTTGGTTAATTATTACGATTTTATTTGTCGCAACTGTTCTCCAGTTTTCGGCTTTATTTCCAAAAGAATCGGTCGACCGAGAGAGCAAAAATTAAACCACCGGGAGCGCAAAAAAAGATATTTTGAGTCATCGGATGAGTGTCAATAATCATAAATATCGATCAGATCAAATCCACTCACACGATGACTTAATTTAAACCCTCCGCGTCACCCCGCGACCACTGCGGTTTACCCCCATATTGACTCGAAGCTTGTAACGAGTTTAAACTAGTGGGTGATGAAGTCGATTAGTGTGGAAGCGAAGCTTCTGGTTTAAGATCCAAAGAAGACCATTGGATTGAATGATGGTTAACCGCAGGGTGTGTGAAATTGATAATTTTGAGTCATCGGATGAGTATTTAAATCCAAGTACATAGATCCAAATCAAACCACTCATCTGATGACTCTCGTAAACCCTCCGCGTTACCCCGCGACCACAGCGGTTAGAAAATCGAGTTGGTTTAAGCAGACAGATAGAACTGCAATCAATGGCGAACAGTCTATTTTACTTTAAAGGCGAATAGTCTGTACTCGTCATGAACACAGACTCAATGCTTTCTACGAGAGGCCCATCTGTACGGGATGCCTGGTAGGCTTCCTGCCATTCAGGGTCATTTCTAAACCCATCCCAGCTCGCTTCGGCAGCTTCCCGGCTTTCATGAGCTATAATGTAGGTGAGAGTATTCTCTTTATCCATGGGTGTCCAGTACCCAATATTTTCCATTCCGTGTTTTTCAAAAAGCTCCATCGTGTGATTGGCAAACCGCGCATGCAGGTCATCCAGTTTTCCGTCATGGGTCGTGTATGTCCGAAGTTCAAACACTTTGTGGTTATCAATGGAGGGTTGTGTTTCGTTTGATTCAATACCTGTATAGCCGGTAAACATGATAGTGGCGGTCAGGATGATTCCGATAAGTGCAGTGTAAAATTTTTGATAAGTCATGATATACATTTTCTAAGATTAAGATTGATCCTACCAGAGAGTATAGAAAATCATAAGATAAAACCAGTTAAAATAATGTTGAAATGGATGGATTTTTTCCGGCTCATTCATTACATAGCTTAGCAGTTTTTTGCTAACTTGTTCAAAAAATAGATGACTCCATTGTCTGATCAACCGCTTGTTTCTGTTATAATCCCGGTTTTCAATACCGGCAAGTA
The DNA here is from genome assembly GCF_022012475.1 of Rhodohalobacter sulfatireducens. Taxonomy (GTDB): domain Bacteria; phylum Bacteroidota; class Rhodothermia; order Balneolales; family Balneolaceae; genus Rhodohalobacter; species Rhodohalobacter sulfatireducens. Next base: position 5,259 of record NZ_JAKLWS010000042.1, on the reverse strand, counting down.
TTTAGATGCCGCCCTCAAAAGTGTGTTTTCGCAGGCCTATTCCAATATGGAAGTCATTGTGATAGACGATGGCTCAACGGATCATAGTGCAACCATAGCGAAAAGCTATCCAGCAGTCCGATATTTCTATCAAAAGAACAAAGGGGTTTCAGCAGCCAGAAACATTGGTTTGGAAGCTTCAAACGGCGATTATGTTGCATTTCTGGATGCCGATGATTTATGGAAGCCCCAAAAAACAGAGGAGCAGGTAATCTTCATGACGAAACAACAAAATTTTGGAGTCACCGGAACGTATGCGGAAAATTTTTTGGAGGAGGGGACGAAACTTCCGGACTGGCTAAAGAATGATTCAAACTGGTCGAGGCATGAAGATTATATTATTCCAAGCACAATGATGGCCAGGAAATCTGTCTTTGAAAGAGTGGGTGGTTTTGATACAAGTTTACCCTCCGGCGAAGATACAGATCTCTTGTGGCGTGTTCGAGAGTTCGGGATTGAATTGGATATTCTTGAAAAAGTATTGGTCAGACGGCGGTTTCATGGAGAGAACCTCTCCTGGAAGTATAAAGCAGAAAATAATAAGCGTTTACTGCAGATTGCCAGACAGTCGATTCAACGAAAATCCGGAAGGGCGTAACGGCTGGTCTTTATGCAGAAAAGTGAGATTAGTGTAATAATTGTTGTAAAGAATGGGGAGAAGTACCTGTCTGATGCCATTGAAAGTGTGTTGAACCAAACCTATCTGCCGTCTGAAATTTTGGTTGTTGATGGGGACTCAGCTGACCGGACAGCAGAGATTGCTCAATCATTTGAGGAGATTACTTACATAAAACAGGAAAATGAAGGCTTAGCTGCCGCTCGCAATACGGGAATCAATAACGCCGGTGGAGAGTGGATCGCATTTTTAGATCATGATGATATCTGGGTGCCCAACAAGTTAGAAATGCAAGTTAAAAGGTTACAGGAAGAGAGTGATTTACAGTACTGCTACGGCCTGGTGCAGTTATTTGTAGAGGAGGGGGTTCAATTGCGTAATGGATTTGATGAAAGCCATTTCAAAGAGCAGTTAAAAGGGCGTACACCCGGAACTCTGATAGCGAGGAAAACTCTTTTTGATGAAATTGGAGGATTTGATAAATCCTTTTCAATTGCCTGTGATGTGGATTGGTTTACCCGTGCGGCTGATAGTAAAATAGAGTCAGCGTTTCTTAAGAAAACGTTATTACATAAGCGGGTTCATACCTCAAATCTCTCATCAAAAGTAGAAACAAACCGGAGGGAGATTTTCCGAGTGATTAAAAATTCAATAAATCGTCAGCAAAATACCGCTCACAAAAACCAATGATTCGCATTTTACACATCATCGATTCAATCTCTGGAGCAGGCCCCACCCGCGCACTCATCTCCCTGGCCAAGTATGCTTCAGATGCCGGGCTGCCTCAGCAGCATAGCGCTATTGCTCTTAAAAAAGAGGCTTATCCAATCTCTCTTCTTTTTGCTAAGCGGGCCGGGTTGGATATTCTCAGAAACCCGGAAAAGCAGATTATTCGTGACAAAATAAAACAGGCGGATATCGTGCAAGTACATTACTGGAATAACCCGGCAATGACTGAATTTATAAGGTCGGAATGGCCCTCTATGCGATGTTTAATATGGTTTATGGTGTATGGCAAATATAAACCCCAGGTAATTTCAAAGGAACTTTTAGACTATTCTGATTTTTCCCTGGGAACCAGTCCGAATTCGTTGAAGCTGCCGGTTTTCAAGGATATTCTATCTGATGACTGGGCTGATTTTGTGTATGGGTTGGCGGATTGGTGGAGGTTGGTGAACATAAAAAAACAGCCTCATGATACCTTCAATGTGGGTTACATTGGGACGGTAAATTTTACGAAAATGCACCCGAACTATATCCCGATGAGTGTAAAGGTCTCAGTCCCGGATGTGAAGTTTATAGTATGCGGTGGTGGTATTGAGGAGAAGTTGAAAGCTCAGGCAAATTCCCTTGATTCATCCGAAAAGTTCGAATTTCACGGTTACGTAGAAAATATTCGATCTGTTTTGGAAAAGTTGGATGTTTTTGGATATCCACTTTGTGAGGATACGTACGCAACCTCGGAAAAAAGCATCCAGGAAGCGATGTTTGCAGGAGTTCCGCCGGTGGTTTTTCCGTATGGCGGTTGTAGTGATCTTGTTCAGCATGGGGAAACCGGGTTGGTTGTAGAAAATGAAAAAGAGTATGCTGAAGCGATTGAATACCTGTATCACAACCCGGAGAACAGAAAAGAATTGGGTCGAAATGCCGCTGAATATGCCCGCAGAGTATTTGATAGTGATAAAGCCGTTCAAAAGATGCAGGGTATTTATGAAAAGTTGATGGAGCAACAAAAGCGGAAGCGTAGATGGGGTGAACCGGGGGTCATGACAAAAGAGAAATCTCCCTCTGAGATTTTTGTAGAATTTCTGGGTGAGCAAGGCCATGAATTTAAAACGAGTCTCAAATCATCTGACCGAGATCAATTACTTCTGGCTGACAAGAAAATCGCGGATGCTTCGCCGTTGCTTGTAGGTGGAGAGGGTGGAATCAATCAATACAGAAATCTCTTTCCAAAAGACCCTTACCTTAGATTATGGTCCGGATTATGTTTACAAACCTCCGGTGAACATGAGAAAGCAATCAGGGAATTTGAAACAGCTTTAAAACTTGGGATGCCATCCTGGAGGGCAAAGTGGTATATGGCCAAAAGTACTGAAGTTATCGGCAACCTGGAGAAGACACTGTCCATTTTGGAGGAGATTTTGAATGAGGATCCTGGTTTCAATGAAGCAGATTCCTACAGAATGGATTTGATAGAAAAGAGAAATAAACTATAAATACGCATAACTTTCCTTGGTATGTTCTCCTCGATCAATAGAGTCATAAAGTGAAAAGAGGTATAAAACGATCACACCAAAAGCTACCCCGGTTACCAGCAATACAACATTAGCAATGCCTTCTGCTGAGAATGAAATTCGTATCAGGACGGTGGTAATTACGAAGCCTGTATTACGAATCAGGAGACTGTAGCGATCTGTGTACCTGAAGGAGGCTACAAGGATGAGGACATCTACAATAATGAGTGCTGCAAAAAATTCATTATAGAAAATGCTGTTGAAATCTTGAATACTGGAGATTACCCCAAGATTTAACTGGTTCAGTTCTATCACCCAATTTGTGAAGCTATACACAGAAAGGATAATCAGGATGGGTGCTAAAATAACACAGAGAACTTTCTTGTAAAGAATAAATCCCTTTATGTCACGGGTAACGGCACGGCTTTTACGATTTACCAAAATATACCGGAAGAGATAGATCAGGAAAAAAAGGATCAAAAATCCGACTATATCATATAAAAGATTTAAATTTTCACTGGTCAGTAGTTCTACTTCTCCAAAATCCAGCACAGAAATATCTTTAAATATGCGGCGAATCAGGATTAAAGAGATAATTTCGTATTGCTTGGCGATAGAAATTGAAAAAGATCTTGGCAGATAATAGATAAGCAGGTAAACTTCATAAATCAGGATAAATGAAAATGGGGTGTATATGGCGGCAATGGGACTTGATATGAGGCTTTCAACCTGGCTATGCACCGTGATCAACCCGGAGAGATATAGGAATACAATGCAAAGATGGACAATAAACCCTAAGGATGCGATATAGAGAGTACTCAACTCAATTTTCTCTTTAATACCTGGATTGAACAGAGTATTAAATGACCGAACCGCCCTGGATTTCCATGTCGATATTTTCATTATATAGCTTACAACTCGACATGAACTGTAATGGTTCAAATACGGAGTATATTGGATGATTGATGGATAGATACTACATTGAAATGAATATCAAATCTAAAGGCATGGTCAGAATTATGAGTACTAGAATAGTATCAATATTTGTTTTGCTAATTCTTGCAATAGCGTGTACGCGAGTTGAACAGGTTGACTGGGAGGATGGAACCTGGATTGACCTGACATATGAATATTCTGATGAAACGATCTATTGGCCCACATCAGACACATTTCAACTCGATACAGTTTTTGTAGGTGAAGCCGAAGGTGGATACTATTATGAAGCATATGCATTTGCCTCAGCCGAGCACGGCGGGACCCACCTCGATGCGCCCATCCATTTTTATGAGGGAGGTGAGTCTGTTGAACAAATTGAGATTGACCAACTTACCGGTTATGCCGTTGTGATTGATGTAAGTGAACCGGTTGCAGATAATCGGGATTACCAGATTCAGACTTCCGATATCACAAGTTGGGAAGAGGAGTATGGCCCCATTCCTGATGGTTCAATTGTATTATTTAAAACCGGAATGGGAGCCTACTGGCCGGATGCAGAAGCCTATCTCGGTACGGCTAACAGGGGAGAGGACGCCCTTGCGGAGCTTAGTTTCCCGGGTATTCACCCCGATGCCGCTCAATGGATTGTTGAGAATCGTGATATAAAAGCGGTTGGGCTGGATACGCCGAGTTTAGATTACGGTCAGTCTGAACGGTATGAAGCACACCAGGTTTTATTTGAACACAACATAGCCGGGTTTGAGAATGTAGCAAACCTGGATCAACTGCCAACAACCGGTGCATATGTCATAGCTCTCCCGATGAAAATTAAAGAGGGTAGCGGGGCCCCGTTAAGGATTGTGGCTCTCGTTCATGAGTGATTGATCGACACTTTGGCTCACTTGCCATGCTGTTAAAGAACTGCTCAAGGTGGGAGTGAGTCTTCATGACTTTACTTGTTATCACTTTTACTTGTTCCGAAGGCCCACTTTCGGATTGACGTGCAAAAGGAGGACCTTTGGCACGAGTAAAGCAGAGGCAATAGTGACCTTGAAGCGTTCCCGGTGCTTTTTCCGGGATCCTCCAAGAGTCACGATTTCGTTGACCAAAGAACTCTTCTCTCGACAGCTGTCGGAACACTCCGTTACACACTCTTTTCTTGTTCCGAAGGCCCATCTTCGGAACATTTCGTCTGGAAGCTCTGCTTCTGGTAAAAAGTTTGTAGAGTTTGATTCATGATAAGTGGTGTAATGAATAAAGAGAAGCGGAGCCTCGGATTGGCATGCCAAAGGAGGACCTTTGGCACGAGTAAAGCTGTGGTGTTGTAGGCTTTTCAGCCTGTGATTTATGGCAAATACAAATAGGCTGAAAGCCTAAGATATATCAGCCCGGGGCATCGCCCTGGGTTTTAGGAGTAAGTATCCTCAAGGC
>NZ_JAKLWS010000041.1 GCF_022012475.1 Rhodohalobacter sulfatireducens | reverse complement strand
AAACCCCTTCCGGCGGAGATGTTACTGCATGGCGATAGCTCAATACATTTTTTCCATCAATTCTCAGGGTTAAATCCTCACCACTGTCAGTAACTCGAATAGAGTTTTTAGGGTTGACAATGCTGCTGTTCGATTCTTTTTTCAGGATAAATGTTCGGGTTGTTCCAGCCGGGGTATCTCCTGATAAAATCCACCGCAGGGACTTCTGAAAACCGTTTGCATCGAGTTGAGAAGTTATTGGGTGCTCTTCCCCGTCTCTGACCTCATAGAGCTGCAATACTTGGCCGGATTGTAAACCGACCGGGAGATTTTCCAGGGACACACCTACCGGTACATTTATGCGGTCCACGGAACCAGCCTTTACAGTAAATTCAGCGATTCCTTCTGTTTGAGCGTTTAGGGAGACAGGTAATAAAATTAATAGGGAAAGAATAAATAAGATGGTTGACTGAGACGTAATCGCTTTTCTCATATCACTTTTCATAATGGGCAAATAGATAGTTTAAAAAAAGAACCCGGAAAACTCGGCTTGTCCAAAGACAGTTATCGTTTGTGTTAGAATATACATAAAGTAGTTAATTACCGGGGATTTATGGAGATCTTCTGGATCTGCTCCGTCAGTTCTCGTCACCTGTTCAGCCAAAATAGTCCTGAACAAGAAATCTTCACCGATTTAATCCAATGTTTCTTGAAGGCGTACTTCTCCCGGACTCGTTAACTAAGTTTATCCATTCGTTTCAGTGTCACTTATCAATTGGATTCACTATAAGACTCGCGGCCACATTTATCAATAATAATCGAGAGTAACTTCACCGGTGATAATTTCCAGAACGGTCTCTTACCCCGGCTATACAGCTCTTCAACGAATACATCAGCATGATTAGCAGCTGTCTTGCAAACGTTTTCACTACCTAATTATAAAATTCTAAATACTAAAACAATATTTAAAATCATTGGAAAAGTTGATTTGCACTCAAAAAAATTTCGGGGATTTACGGAAAATATCTCAACTGTTTATTCTGATATAATAACGACTCTTCTGCTGCAATTATGAACCTTCCCTAACTGCTCTTGTTCAGTATACCAGTGAAATGGGAATTTTTTTAGTTCAATGTTTCTAAAACAGATTATTCAAACCCTTTCTAAGGTCCAGTAAAACCCAATTAAAGCTTAATTGAATTGTTCGGGTATATTCAAACCGCAAGTATTTATTTGGCCCCTATTTCTGCTCGGAGAACCATTCAGATATTGTTTTCATGTCTTTATCACCACGGCCAGAACAGTTCACAACCACAATATCATCTTTTTGAGTAATCGGCATCAATTTATCGAGATAAGCTAAAGCGTGCGCAGTCTCTATAGCCGGTATAATTCCCTCTTTTATGGACAACAGTTTTACTGCAGCCATCGCTTCAGAATCCGTAACACCAAAATAATGAACCCGATTAGTATCATAGAGATATGAATGTTCCGGTCCGATTCCGGGGTAGTCCAATCCTGCACTGATGGAATGCGCCAGTTGAATCTGCCCCTCATCACTTTGCAGAAGATAACTGAGTGAGCCGTGCAAAACACCTCGCGTTCCCTTGGTGAGGGTAGCTGCCGTTTGATCGGTATCTGCTCCCAGGCCGGCGGCTTCAATTCCAATCATTTTTACATCCTCATCTTCAAGAAACGGATAGAAAAAACCAATAGCGTTACTGCCGCCACCAACACAAGCCAACAGATAATTCGGCAAACGACCTTCCTCTTTCTTCAACTGGTCCTTTGTCTCCTCCCCAATCACACGATGAAAATTTCGTGTCATCATGGGATATGGGTGCGGCCCAACGACCGAACCGATGATATAAAATGTGTCATCAACATTGGTTACCCAGTCGCGAATCGCTTCGTTTGTGGCGTCTTTTAGTGTCTGTGAACCGCTTGTGACCTCACGAACTTCAGCACCCAAAAGCTGCATACGATCCACATTTAATTTCTGGCGTTCCATATCCTCAGCACCCATGTAGATTACACAATCGAAACCAAACTTAGCACATGCAGTAGCTGTTGCAACACCATGCTGACCTGCCCCGGTTTCTGCAATAATTCGGCTTTTCCCCATCTTTCGTGCAAGCAAAAGCTGTCCAATGGCATTGTTGATTTTATGAGCCCCGGTATGACACAGATCTTCTCGCTTGAGATAAATTTTCCCCCGTCTATAGTGCTCAGTCAAACGATTAGCATATGTTAATTTCGTCGGACGCCCCACGTACTCTTGAAGCAGATCATGGTACTCTTTCTGAAAAACCGGATCATTCTGCGTTTCTTCGTAGGCAATTTCCAACTCTTCAATAGCCGGAATCAAAATTTCGGGGACAAACTTCCCCCCGTATTCGCCAAAATAACCTGTTTTAGTTGGTGCTGTGTATTTCATAGTTGTTAAGTTCTGAGTTTTTGAGTTGATGAGTTTTATGAGTTGATGAGAAAAAAAACCTCAACAACTCAGAACTCACAGACTCACAAACTCACGTTTTCATTTTTTTCTTTAAATACTTTTTGTAAGAAGTAATCATTTTAGATAACTCAGTTACGGCAGCTCGGTTTTCTTCATCCACTTTTTCTGAGATATAAACTCTTCTCCGTGACTTGGTACTACAAACGACACACTCATGAGCACTATCCCAAGCCATCTGTAGATATCGATTAAAATTTGCATGAGATCCTGCTGAACCTTCAGCAATATTAAGAGCTATGGAATCTGCCGCTCTTATAAATTGAGAAGCTAGTTGATACTTTTCGTGTTTTGGATATGATTTAACTTGACCATTAACAACATCTGCAAAATCCAATGCTTTCTGGTACATCTCTAAATCTTCAAATTTGAAGTAATATTCACTTTCCATGACAGAGTCTTTTGAGTTGATGAGTTCTTTATTTAGTGAGTGTAAATTTATTCAAGGATTTCCCAACTATAAAACTCATCAACTCAGAACTCACAAACTCACACCCTCCTCATCACATCAAAAAATTCTTCAATCTTATCAAAGTCCTTTAATCCGGGTGATTCTTCCAATCCACTGGACAAGTCCACAACATCCGGTGATACTTTTTCAATCGCTTGTTGAACGTTATCAGCATTTAATCCACCGGAGAGAAAAAACGGTTTCCCCATTGAGAGATTTTCTAAAAGCGACCAATCAAAGGTTTGCCCGGTTCCGCCGTAGAGCCCTTCGATTTTGGTATCAAACAGGAAGTAATCGGCTGAGTTTTTATAGTCGGCTATGTCCGACGCCAATTCACCCGATTCAGTTTCTGAGGTGATATGAAAAGCTTTAATAATCGGGAAATTAATCATATCGCAATATCCCGGCGATTCATCTCCATGAAGTTGAACGAGGTCTATTCCTGTTTGTGTAGCGATATCATTAACATCGTCCAACGCCTGGTTCACAAAAACTCCCACTTTTTGAGGTCCTTCAATCCAGTTGATGATGGCTCCTGCTTTTGCCGGTTCAATGTACCGAGGGCTTTCATCGTAAAAGATAAATCCAAGATAATCAGCGAGTGCTCCGGCTACAAAGCGTGCGTCTTCCAATGTTGTGATGCCACAAATTTTAACCTTTGTTCTCGTGTCCACTTTTTGTGCCATATATTAAGCTTCCTCTTCCGTATAGCTGCTTTTCGCTTTCAACTCTTCGAACTCATCGATGAATCGTTTCAAACCATCACCAATATCAGTTTGCCTCATAAAATGTTCTCCTATAAGAGCAGAATGAATGTTATGCTTATACAGTTTCATCAAATCTTCAGGTTTATGAATTCCACTTTCAGAAACTGTAACAACTTGATCCGGAGCCATCTCAAGCAGTTCAATTCCACGATGGAGATCCACTTCAAACTTCTTCAAGTCGCGATTATTGACTCCCAAAATTTGGACCTCATCCCAATCTAAGTTTTCAACTTCTTCCTGCTCATAACATTCTACTAATGGCTGAACTCCAAATTCGTTTGCAGCTGCAATAAGCTCGGACAGCTGATTCCCTTCATACATCGTAACTATCAAAAGTATGGCATCTGCTCCGTATGCTTTGGCTTCTTTAACCTGATATGGATCAATAATAAAATCTTTGCGCAACAATGGGATAGAGGAAATATCCGAAACCTGTTCAAGATATTTGAGGGATCCCTGGAAGAAGGGTTCGTCTGTCAAAATGGAAATCGCTGAGGCACCATTTTCGATATAGGCATCCGCTATTTTCAGAGCATCAAAGTCAGCCCGAATCACTCCTTTTGAAGGTGAAGCTTTTTTTACTTCAGCAATGATAGAAACGGAGTCGCTCCTTAATGCTTCCGCAAAGTTGAGCCGATCCTTCTCATACCCTTTCAGAGATTCCAGATCCCGAAACGAGATCTCCCGCTTTCTCTTTTTGAGGTCTTCGAGGGTTTGACTGGCTATTTTTTCAAGAATATCTGCCATACTTATTGATCTGCAATCGCTTGTGATTCTTTGATAAACTGATCCAGTTTTTGGCGGGCTTTCCCGGAATCGATACTTTCAGCAGCCATCTGCTTCGCCTCTTCCAGGTCAACCGTAATGTTTGATGCACGAATCGCAAAAGTTGCATTTAACTCAGCGATATCGCGTTGAGCCCGGGTTGATGTTCCATCCAAAATGCTCAGCATAATCTCAGCATTTTTCTTCGAATCTCCGCCCAACAAAGATTTGTGATCTGTCTTTTCATACCCAAGAGAGATCGGGTCAAAAGTTACAGAATCGCCGCTGAGATACGTTTTGAGTTCAAAAATTTCACTTTGTGATGTGGTGCTGACTTCATCTAAACCATCATGAGCATTTACGGTGTAAGCATTTTCTGTTTGAAGATTACCCAGGATCTGGATCATTTTTTGAGCCGTTTCTTTATTAAAAGCTCCAATCACCTGACAATTTACATTCGCCGGATTTACCAGCGGACCGAGGATATTAAAAAAGGTTCTCATCTTCAGAGCTCTGCGCGCCGGCATCACATATTTCATCGCCGGATGGAAATTGGGTGCAAACATGAACGCCATTCCGGTCTTTTTAAAAAGTTCTTCAACCTGCTCTTTCTGCAGATTCGGAACCACTCCAAGAGATTCCAAAACATCATAACTACCACTTTTACTGGATACACTTCGATTTCCATGTTTTAAAACCGGAACACCTGCACCTGCTACAATAAACATGGCGGTTGTGGAGATATTAAACGTTCCGGATTTATCCCCGCCTGTTCCACAAAGATCCACGGCATTTGTCGTATCAACTTCAACACGAACTGCGGCTTCACGCATCTCTTTTACAAAAGAGGTTAACTCGATGACGGTCTCCCCTTTCATTCTCATTCCCATCAAAAATGCGGCGATCTCCTCGTTGGAAATTTCTCCATGCAAAATAAGCCGCATTGCTGCTGAGGCTTCATCAGCCGGGAGATGTTCATGATTAGAAACTTTTTCAAGTATTTCTGTAAATGTTTTACTCACAATATTTAATTGTTTTAAACTTTGACTTTTTGATAGCTCATCTTCAGCCAGTTCTTAACGATCTTTGGACCTTCAGTTGTCAAAATACTTTCTGGGTGAAACTGAATTCCTTCGATGGGATAGGATTTGTGTCGAACTCCCATAATCACGCCGTCATCTGTCTTGGCCGTAATCTCAAGTACCTCTGGAATCGTATCGGGATCTAAAACCAGCGAATGATATCGAGTAGCTGTAAAACCTTCCTCAATTCCATCAAAAACAGATTTCCCGTCATGATAAATCTCCGATGTTTTTCCGTGCATCAAAGTGGGTGCGTAAACCACTTTTGCCCCGAACACATCTCCAATTGCCTGGTGCCCAAGACAGACTCCAAGGACGGGAATTTCAGATCCAAGTGTATCAATGAGTTCTTCGGTGATGCCTGCATCCCCCGGTCGTCCGGGTCCGGGCGAGATAAGAATTTTATCCGGATTCAATTCGCGGACTTCCTCCACGGTCATCGCATCGTTGCGAATCACTTTGTAATCGTCCGTTTCCGTCGCCACAATGTGAACCAGGTTGTAGGTGAAGGAGTCGTAATTGTCGATTATCAGTATCATTTAGTATTGAGTATCAAGTAGTGAGTATTGAGATTTTTTGTAAGGAAGTCGAGAAAATTGGTTCATATAGATAGAACTAACCATCAATAAATCAAAAAGTAGAATGCATAATTATAAAGAACTTACCGTCTGGAAAAAATCTGTTGAAATAGCTACATCTGTTTATATGGCGACTCAAAATTATCCCAAACATGAACTATATGGGCTTACCTCACAAATCAGAAGATGTGTAATCTCAATCAGTTCGAACATTGCAGAGGGTGCCGGAAGAAATTCAGATAAAGATTTTTCAAGATTTTTACATATCGCATATGGTTCTTCATTTGAGCTGGAAACTCAACTTATCATTTCAAAAGAATTAAATTATTTAGACGATTCGAATTATAATAAGCTCAACAATGATTTAACTGAAATTCAAAAAATGCTTTATTCATTCATCAAAAAGCTTTCAGAAAACTAAATTCAGTTCTACAAGTATTGAGTAGAGTGAAAATCTTACTACTCGCTACTCAATACTTGCTACTATTATTTAAAAGCTTCTATATAATCCAGTTGCAGACCGGATCGGTTCCATAACGGTTTCCGCTCGTTCACGTGCTTTTTTTCCGCCTTCTTTCAATACGTCGTGGACGTAATCCATATCCTTTTCTAATTCTTTTCGCTTTTCCCGGGCCTCAGCAAAGTAATCCGTTATCATTCCCAACAGTTCCTTTTTGGCGTGACCATATCCATATCCACCTGATCGATACTTTTCGGCAATCTGACTCTTCTGATCTTCATCGGCGAAGAGTTTGATCAATGCAAAAACGTTACAAGACTCAGGATCTTTCGGATCTTCAAGCGGAGTTGAATCAGTTTGAATGGACATCACCCGTTTCTTCAGGGACTTCCCTTCATCAAAAATTTGAATGGTGTTATCGTAGGATTTACTCATTTTCTGTCCATCGATACCCGGAACAACTGCTACGCTTTTAACGATATATTCCTCGGGAATTTTCAAAAGTTCATCATCATAAGCCCGATTCAACTTACCTGCAAGATCTCGGCATATTTCAATGTTCTGTTTTTGATCTTCGCCCACCGGAACCAGGTCAGAATGATAGATCAAAATATCTGCAGCCTGCAAAATAGGATAACTGAATAAACCAATATTCGGGTTCAGGCCCTGAGCAACTTTGTCTTTATAAGAGACTCCTTTTTCCATCAGAGAAACAGGGGTAACCGTTCCTAAAATCCATGCCAGTTCTGTTGTTTGAGGTACATCAGATTGCGCAAAGAATGTACACTTATTGGGATCGAGCCCCAGTGCAAGATAATCTAATACAACGTCCAGCGTATATTCTTTGAGCCTTTCTCCATCATTTATGGAGGTCAGTGAATGATAGTTGGCAAGAAAATAAAAGGCATCTCCCTCCTCCTGCATGCGGATATGCTGGCGCATCGCTCCAAAATAGTTCCCGATGTGAAGTTTTCCTGAGGGTTGAATACCTGATAAGATTGTTTTCTTTTTACTCATGTTTTGATGGTGGTACTTCGTTTATTTATCAAATTTTACTTCAAAATTTCATTCCGGGGATCATCCCCTTCGATCAGTTTGTGACTGATTTCTAAATCGCACAAGTTACAAACTTGCGTGAGTCATTATGTTGTAATTTACCAATGTACAAGTGAGACGCTTGCACCGGCCTTTTTTCAGTTTCTAAGTTGTAATTTCGAGTGCTACGCTGAGTGCTTCAACAAGGGCGCCGGCTTTGTTCTTGGTTTCTTCAAATTCTTTTTGTGGATCGCTGTCGGCTACAATTCCCGCACCGGCCTGGATGAACACGCGATTATCTGTGACCAGCATGGTGCGAATGGCAATGCAGGTATCCATATTCCCTGAGAAATCGAAATATCCGACTGCTCCGGCATAAGGTCCTCGTTTAGTCGGTTCGAGCTCGTCTATGATCTCCATCGCCCGGATTTTTGGTGCACCGCTGACCGTCCCGGCCGGGAAACACTGCATCAGTGCGTCGACCGAATTTTTGTCTTCTGCGATCTCTCCAACCACATCAGAGACAATATGCATCACATGTGAAAATCGCTCTATACTCTGGTTCCGTTCCAAGTGAACCGTTCCTGATTTTGAGACGCGAGAAAGATCATTCCGTCCCAAGTCAACCAGCATGATATGCTCCGCAATCTCTTTCGGATCTTGTTTGAGATCTTCTTCAAGCGCCAAATCCTCTTCATGGGTTTTACCACGCGGACGCGTTCCGGCAATGGGCAATAATCTCACTTCAGTATCAGTAACACGAACCAATACTTCCGGAGAAGATCCGACAAGAGAAAATCCCTCGAAGTCGAGGTAAAACAGGTAAGGAGACGGATTCACCATCCTCAGTGCGCGATAGAGTGTAAAACTGTCACCTTCAAACGGAACTTCAAATCTCTGGGACAGAACCACCTGGAATATATCACCTTCGTAGATATATTCTTTGCCCTTCTCCACCATGGAGTGGAATTTATCCTGCTCCATATTGCTGGAGAGATGCTCGGCATCCAGGTTAAAGGAACCGCCCTGCCTTACCTGGCGGACAGCTGTTTTTTCCATTCGATCCAATGATTCAGTTGCCGAATCGTATGCTTCACGCAGATCGGTTTCCTCGTCAATAAAAACGGTTTTCATCAATACGATCTGCTGCTTTACATGATCGAAGGCATACACCTCATCATAGAATGACCAGATCGCTTCGGGTGTGTGCAGATCATCAGCCGGAATATCAGGCAGGTACTCAACTTCGCGTACGGTATCATAAGAAGAAAATCCAACCGCCCCACCGGTGAGCCGCGGAAGTTCGGGCAGCTTTGGTTCAGAGTGTTGATGAATCAAGCGATCTAACGCTTTAAAGTACGATTCATCAAGAACATCAGCACCCTCATTGGGATCAATCAATCTCACCCCTTCATCATCCACACGTAACACCTGGTAGGGATTGCAGCCGATAAATGAATATCGAGCAAGATTTTCACCCCCTTCAACCGATTCCAACAGAAACGGATAGCTGGCACCTTCACGAATGGATAAAAACAATGAGACCGGGGTTAAAATATCGGCCAGCATTCGCCGGGAGACCGGGATTGCCGTATAATTTTGTGCTAACTTTGAAAATGTTTCAAATGTCATAAATCTCAGAAATAAAAAAACCCACTCCAGAATACTGCAGTGGGTTTTGAAAAAATCTTTTTAAATATAGTTCAGATCATAGTGATTCCACTGCCAGGTTTGTTTGACCGTGCCACCACCAATTGTTATGCATTGAACTTTTTTTCATGATTGAAGAAACTATCTGTTCAACATTTAAAATGCAACTGTTGTGGTAACTTTTTTAAAAGTTATCTGCGAAACCAAGACGGATTCCTTTCAATAAACTTTTGAATGAGGGACCTAATAAAAAAATCCTGTCTTTTCTTCAGATACCACCAACCATTGATACAAATAATCAGGGCACCAAATGCATTGACAATTATATCCCACATTGTATCGGTTAAACCGGAAGGATCACCCAACATCTCTTTCTGCATGTTAAATCCGAAAAGTTGATCCATTGTAAATTCAAAGATTTCCCAGATTGTACCGATTGTAACTGCAAACATGAATGCAAAAAGAGCAATGAACACGGCACTCATTTGAAGTTCTACGTTTTTACTTTCATTCAAAATATAGACCAGCAAAAATCCAACAATTCCCATCATTAGACCGGCTGTTGTATGCAAAGCAATGTCCCACCACCAAATTAGACGATAAAATTCCTGAATCTCACCAAGGTATAGCGCTGCAAAAACAAATAGAACTGCCATAAAATGGAATTCGGCCGGCAGTTCGAGATCCATTTTATTTTTAAAAAGGACAGGCGCGAGAAGACTGGATATGATCAAAGATACAAGAAAGAGGGAAAGCCATTGCTGATCATAGAGAAGATATCCCCATTCTATAGTCAATATTACCAGTAAAACCAGGTTAAAATAACTGTGAATTTGATGTTCACTTTTGGGAGATTTTCGTGGTTTTCCAGATTCCTTCTTTTCGGGATGTTGATTCATTCTAGTTTTTAAAACAGGTTCTGGCAGAGGATTTGTTCAGTATAATGAATGCAAACACTAAATGAACATATCAGTTCATTTAACTTCAACTGGAAAGATTAATTGATGTTCAGCAAAACTACATTCATCACAAGCTTTTGGCACATCTTTAGGCATTATATTTACGAAGCTAATATAATAAAAAGAGCCGCTCCTATATTATAAGAGCGGCTCCACTAAATAAGTAAATTGATCAATTAAAAGTTTACAGTTACTTCACTTGAACATGTATTCGTGCCCGATTCACATACTTGGTACGTGAGGGATCCACCACCTTTAAAGCTTGTGTTATCCGTGAAGGCTCCTGAATTGCTTGTTGTAGTCAACACTGTTCCATCCCTGTAAATGTCTACGTTACTCGAAGTAGCTCCACTCCATGTAAGATCTGTTGTCCATCTTCCCTTGTCTTTGTAGCCGTTAGCGTTCAGAATTATGTCAGCTGGGTCTCCTGTATTCTCATCATCAACTGTAACTGAACTGGAATATGAATCGGTGCCTCCAACGTCATCTGTTACTGTTAATGTTACCGTATAAGTCCCCGCTTGAGAATACGTATGTGTTGGATTTTGAGTGCCGGAAGTTGCTCCGTCTCCAAAATCCCAAGACCAACCGGTAATCGAACCATCTGAGTCAGTGCTTTGGTCCGTAAATTGTACATTTAGGAAATCCGAACTGTAAATGAAGTCGGCCGTTGGCGTTGAATTTCCGCCATCTCCGCCATCAGATCCGTCAAGATTTTTTGTTGATGAAGTACTGTTACCATTTGTATCTGTTACGGTGAGTCGGACAGCATCCACGTTATTTTTTGATCTGTGCTCATGTATTCCAGAAACCGATCCTCCGCTTAATGAACTGGTCAGACTTTCAACAACTGAAGTACCGTTCATTAACTCGGTTTTAATCGATGAAAGATTAGAGTTGACATCAGAAACTGACCATGAGACATCTGCACGATTCCATGGCCCCGTTTGATATGAATTGATATTAAATGAATCAATAACTGGTGATTCCTCATTAACTTGTTCGTTGACTGTAATACTTTTCGATATTGAACCTGAATCCCCTGCGTCATCAGTCACTGTCAGAGAAACAGTATAGGTTCCGCCTTGGCCGTAAGTATGAGATGGATTCTTCGAAGTAGAAGTTCCCCCATCTCCAAAATCCCAGGACCAACTTGAGATTGATCCATCAGAATCAGTACTGCCATCAGTAAACTGAACATTCAAATAATCTGCACTGTAGGTAAAGTCTGCAATTGGGACTGAGTTGCCGCTTCCATCATCTCCTGAACCATCGAAAATGGTATAAAGAAGGTGGTTGTTTTCTGTGTTGCTGCCGGTAATAATGTTCTGAGTAGCTATTGATATCAACGAAGATTCAACTTCAGATGGCGTCGCGCTTGAATTCGCAAACAAGTAAAGGGCAGCAGCTCCCGCAACATGAGGAGAGGCCATGGAGGTCCCGTCTATTGTATTTGTGGCTGTCGTACTTCCAATCCAAGCAGACGTAATGCTACTGCCAGGCGCAAAAAGGTCTACACAGCTCCCGTAGTTTGAGAAAGAAGAACGTGAATCAGAACTTGTGGATGAACCAACTGTAATTGCCGATGGAACTCTTGCCGGACTGTAGTTACATGCATCAGCATTACCGTTCCCGGCAGCTACCACGTATGTTATGCCTGCTGCTATAGAATTCTCCAAAGCAGTGTCCAACGCAGAGTTGGCGCCCCCACCAAGACTCATATTTACAACAGAGGGCCCACTCGCATTTGCTGTGATCCAGTCTACTCCGGCAATAACTCCACTATATGAACCACTTCCATTGCAGTCAAGAACTCTGACGGATACTAAATCAACATTTTTCGCGATTCCCCACTGAGATCCACCCGCCGTACCTGAAACATGAGTACCGTGACCATCACAATCTTCACCATCGCCGTTAAATGCATCAAAACCGAATGATGCTCTCCCACCAAAATCAACATGGGAATAGTTGATACCCGTATCTGCTATATAAACAGTTACATTTTCTCCGGTTGTTGAATAGTTATAGACATCATCAAGGGGCAAACTTCGCTGATCAGACCGATCCAACCCCCATGTTGCGTTGGTTTGACTTCCAAATGCCTGGACTTTCATATCCTGTTCCACATAATCAACATTTGGGTTGTTCTGAATAGAATTCAAAACGTTTTCAGAAGCTTGTTCGGGAAGTTCTAATGCAAATCCTTTAATCGCATGCTCATACGTGTACTTTACTTTCCCATTTGCTGATGATGCAATATTGTTAGATGTATTCTTAACAGAGTTTACATTGTTCTTAAAAACTACGATGTAACTGTTTTTAATTTTTTCATTCTTAATTGAACTAAATTCAGTTTCTGTACTCTCAACTTTTTTTTCTTGGTCATCAATGTTAGATGTTGGGGTATCACATGCTGTTATACCAAACAGTAAAGCTATTCCAACTGCTATTAAGACATGACGGATAATATTATCTAATCTCATTTTTTCCTTTTTTAAATTTAGAGAGGAGTTCAACGCAGTATGCTTGTCCCCTTTTGTATTTAGCCAAACACTTTAATATTAGAAATTCCTAATAATTATAAAAGATATTTATTAGTTTTTTCTAATGCTTACGGGTAAGCCATTTATTTTCTATTATCTATTCAGCTTTGAATGATCATTTGTATCTTTGGACCTGTAAAATTTTGAACTCAGTCAGATCCATTGAAAGGAAAAAAATCGACGTATGATGCTCTAATTGTTGGTTCCGGCCCAAACGGTCTTGCAGCCGGTATTCGGTTGACTCTTGAAGGGTATTCCGTAAAAATATTTGAGGCTTCCAATACGGTTGGCGGTGGTATGCGTACGAAGGAGTTAATCAACCCTGGCTACCTGCATGATATCTGTTCGGCGATCCACCCCATGGCGGCCTCTGCACCCTTTTTGAAGCAACTACCGCTTGAAGAATATGGACTGAAATGGATTCACCCAAAAATTCCCGCCGCACATCCACTTGATGATGAACCTCCCGTAGCTTTATTCAATGATCTTTATAAAACAGCACTGCATCTGGAAAATGACAGTAAACTGTATCAAAAAATAGTTGAACCCATTACTCAAAACTGGGATGGCCTGAGCAGAGATTTCCTTGGACCGTTACGGTTTCCAAAAAATCCGATCCAGATGGGTTTATTTGGTTTGAATGCCTTACAACCTGCTTCCCTGTTTCAGAAGAGATTTCAGACTGAGCGAGCGAAAGCTCTTTTTGCAGGAATGGCCGCCCACTCGATTCTACCGCTGGATGCTATAGCCACAACCGCTATAGCACTTGTTTTTTTTGGAACGGCTCATACCGGTGGCTGGCCTCTTGCCGAGGGAGGATCGCAGTCGATTGCCAACTCAATGGCCTCATACTTTAAATCACTGGGCGGAGAAATAGAAACCGGGTTTCCCGTTCGCTCTTTGGATCAACTCCCCTCATCGAAAGCTATATTGTTTGATCTTACTCCGTCACAGGTTTCAGATATCGCTGGAGATCGATTTCCTCCATCCTACAAGCAAAAATTAACAAAATTTAAAAGGGGATCCGGTGTCTTTAAAGTTGATTATATCTTGAAAGAGCCGGTACCCTGGAAAGATGAAGAATGCAGAAAAGCGGGAACCGTTCATCTCGGCGGGACATTCGATGAAATTGCGGCCTCAGAAAAGGAGATGGATGAAGGCGGACACCCTGAAAATCCCTATGTACTTGTTACCCAACAAAGCCTTTTTGACAAAACCCGAACACCGAATGAGAAAGAAACGCTTTGGGCTTATTGCCATGTTCCCAATGGTTCAACAGTAGATATGACAGAAGCGATTGAAAACCAGATCGAACGATTTGCGCCTGGCTTCAGGGATGTTATTGAAGAAAAGATTACAATGAATACACAGGATTTCCAGGAATACAATGCCAATTATATCGGCGGCGATATTAATGGAGGCCGTCAGGACATCACCCAACTATTTACCCGTCCGGTCAATCTTATCAATCCTTATGCAACCCCTGCTGAAGGAATCTACATCTGTTCCGCCTCCACTCCACCCGGCGGAGGTGTTCATGGCATGTGCGGGTATCACGCAGCCAATCTTGTATTAAAAGAGGAGTTCGATCGTCAGCCCTCCCAATGGAAATTCAAGATTTAAAGCAGCTCTTTGATGATTCGAAATATTCTTGAAATGACGCGAAAAAGTGATTTATGGCCTGGTTCTGGGAATATTAAATCGGAATCCGGATGGTGGAATATTACCACGATATTAATCGCTTTACTTGTCTCAATACCGGTTCTGACCGTAGCTGCAAATATTTTTGTGCCCAGCGGAGATGTTTGGCAGCATCTGGCTTCAACTGTACTTCCGGATTATATCAAAAACTCTTTGATTTTAATGTTTGGTGTTGGTGCCGGGGTCTTTATCCTCGGTGTTGGAAACGCCTGGTTGGTAACCATGTGCAGGTTTCCGGGGAGCAAATATTTTAACTGGCTATTGATTCTTCCGATGGCTGTTCCGGCCTACCTGATGGCCTATACCTATACCGATTTCTTAGCCTATACCGGTCCCTTGCAAAACATGATTCGCGATCTCACCGGTTGGGGTTTGGGAGACTACTATTTCCCCGACGTCCGGTCTATCGGCGGGGCCATTATCATGATGTCTTTCGTATTCTTTCCCTATGTATATCTGATTACACGAGCGGCCTTCATGGAACAATCAAACTCTTTGCTTGAAGCCAGCAGGAGTTTAGGAGCTACACCACTTCAAAGCTTTTACAAAATTGCTTTACCCCTTGCACGTCCATCAATCTCAGCGGGAATGGCGCTGGCTTTGATGGAAACTCTGAACGATTTCGGAACAGTCGATTATTTCGGAGTTCAAACTTTTACTACCGGAATTTACAGAACCTGGTTTGGACTTGGTGAACGGGCAGCAGCAGCGCAGCTTGCAGCTTTTCTTATGATCTTTATCCTTTTCCTGATTCTGCTTGAACGGACCAGTCGCAACAGGATGAGTCTCAAACAGGAGACAACCGGACGATATAAACGCCTGTCCGTCTATCAACTCAACGGATGGAAAGCATGGGGCAGCACCCTTTTTTGCTCCCTGCCGGTTTTGATTGGATTTCTGTTTCCAACAATAATCCTCACCGACATGATGATTGCAAACTTTGATGTCGCCGTCGATTCACGATTTCTTGAGTTTAGTTTCAACACGGTTCTGGTGGCACTTATAGCCGGTTTTGTTGCTTTAGCGGTAGCTTTGGTGATGGCATATGGAGTTCGCCTCAATCCCAATCTTCTCACTCGAACAGCTACACGAATTGGGTCGATGGGATACGCCATTCCGGGATCGGTCATTGCTGTGGGAATTCTTATTCCTTTTGGCTGGGTTGATAACACATTGGATAGCTGGATGCGTGATACCTTGGGCCTCTCAACAGGCCTTTTGCTGAGCGGGACTATTTTTGCCTTGATTTTCGCCTACGTTGTAAGATTCCTGGCCGTCGCTTACAATACGGTTGAAGCCAGTCTAGGGAAAGTGACCCCAAGCATGGACGAAGCGGCCGAAGGAATGGGTTATAGCTTTGGAAAAATCCTTCGAAAAATTCACATGCCGATCATGTCCGGAAGCCTATTTGCAGCGATTATGCTTGTAATTGTCGACGTCATTAAGGAGTTACCGGCCACAATAATTGTTCGCCCTTTTAATTTTGATACGCTGGCCGTTCAGGTCTACAGGTTAGCTTCAGATGAGCGGCTCGCAGAATCTTCGGGTGCGGCTTTAGCCATCATACTGGTAGGTTTGGTACCCGTATTTATTTTGAGCCGATCGATTGCAAGGACACGAAAAACAGAAGAGAAGGAGTAACTTTAAGAGCCATCCGATCACTTAAGATAGACATGGTATTTTTTGAAGCCATTCATGAATTTAAAAATAGCAATAACATCTTTGCCAGATCTTAACTTCATACTGGTATGAAAAATACCATGTCTTGAGACTGGGACAAAACGTTGCTGAGACATGGTATTTTTCGTGCTCGCAAAACATCCATTGTTAACACAGCAATGTATGCTATATCAAAACTTCTTAGATATTTAAAAAAATACCATGTCTTCAGAAAAAGAATACTACCGCCAGCCGGCTCTGTCCATCACACGAATAGCTGCCGGATTGTTACTACCGTAAGCAGCAACATTAATTCCATCTGTGTCAAACTGACCAAATTCGTTGAGTACGTCCGGCAGTTCCATTTCATCTAAAACCGGAAATTCGTTATTGGCAATGGCGTAGTATTGCTGTGCTTCTTCTGTTGCCAGGTATTCGATAAATCGAATGGCGTTCTCCTCGTTTGGTGAGTTTGCAGCTACTCCTGCACCGCTAATATTCACATGGGCTCCCCCATATTCTGCAGGCGGGAAATACATCGCTACTTGCGCTGCTACTTCCTGGTCTTCAGGGGCATCAGATTGCATCAAACGAGCCAGGTAGTAGTGATTGACAATGGCTACATCACATAACCCTGCGGCAACCGCTCGAATCTGATCGGTGTCGCCACCCTGCGGTGAACGCGCAAAATTCTCAACAAAATTGTTTGCCCACTCTTCAGTCTCTTCCTCACCATGCCGTTCAATCAAAGAAGCAACCAGAGATTGATTGTAAATGTTGTTGGAAGATCGAATACAGATGCGTCCTCCCCATTCATCGTTGGCAAGCTCCCAATACCCTTCAAGTTCGCCGGTTTCAATAGCCTCTGTATTATAAACAATACCTCTCACGCGATTGGAAAGTCCAACCCAGTAACCTTCCGGATCCCGCATCTCACTGTCGATGGCTTCACTCAGATAATTGGATTCGAACGGCTGCAGTACACCCGCATCCTTGGCTCGCCAGAGTCGGCCTGCATCAACTGTAATTAAAACGTCGGCCGGGCTGTTCACCCCTTCATTATTAATTCGCTCGATGAGCTCATCGCTTGAGCCTTCAATCAAGTTTATTTCAATTCCTGTTTCTTCCGTAAAGCCATCGTAGAGTTGCTGATCTGTATCGTAATGCCTTGCAGAGTAAATATTTACGACCTCGCTTTCTGAGCACGAAATCATAAAAATAAGTCCCAAGAGAAGTACTAGAAGATTTTTGTTAGCCATTTTTATGCTTATCAAGTTAATTTGGATTAATTCTAAATAAGATAAGAGAACCATACCCGCTATTGCAAACTTGAATTGTATTCTGTTTTTAAATCAGATAGGACTCCAGGTAGCTGTATTTCGGTGTGAGTTTTCCGCGATGTACAATTACTGCACTTTTGATGGGGTCGGGCAACGACAGTTCTTCATAAGAAACTGAAAAATCGGCCACTGCCATAGTCATCAGGTAGGGTTTTAAAGCTTTACTGAAATGAATAGATGCCTCCTTCGGAAGTTCACTTGGTAATATATCGACAGCCATCACAGCAATTCCACTGCCTTCAAACCCCATCCGATAACTGTCATTAACAGGATCATAAACAAAAACCGGTTCTCCAATCGCCGTTGCCGTTTCGGTACATTCCACTGAGCCGTGAATATCACAGGTGATATCACCAATTACTTTTAAATTCAGCTCGCCGGACTCATTTTTCCTTAACAACCAATCTTTCGTAATCAATCTCGGGTAGTTCTCATCCCAGTAAATGCCATTTACAAACACGTTGATATTCGGCAAGTAATCCTCAATCGACGACTCATACTGTTCAGGATTGTTGATATAGTGCTGGAGATCAAAAGGTCGATCTTGTTTGGGTATCATATAATCATCCACTAATAAATTAACTTTAATGATATCCTGGTTTTGATCGAAATCTCCATTTTTTAAATCTTCTGCAGATATATACGGGCCGGGAAGCAGGTCTAAAATTTCCATCGCTCCCTTCGATACATTTCCATCTCCGCTAACAGCGATGATCAATGGTTTCATGAGATCAGGTAATCCGTTATCACTGATTTTTTTTGCTGCTTCACTGATACTTTTCCGGGCATCGTTCAAAGATTCATATCGGTAGGTCTGCTTCAGCCCCGCTAAAGGCGAGTGGACTCCAAGTTCTTTATAGCGCTGACCGGTCGCCCAAAGTGTATTGATCATCCCGGCAAGGCCTGCAAATCGGCCAAAAAAAATCAACCGTTGCCCATCCTGATCTTCAATCTTTTCATAATCGATTAGAGTAGCCCCGCTGTCGATAATATTCTTCAACATCTGCATATTGTAGGGCTGACCTTTTATGACGTGTGAAAAGAAAACATAGGCTTTGCCCTCCTGAAAGTAATCTTCCGGCATCTCCTTCACCCCAAAAATCAGATCAGAATCAGATAGATGATCTGCAATCATCGCACCCGATTCTTTGTATTCCTGATCAGAAAAAATACGTTTGCCGGAATGCTCCACAGATACTGAAACACCATTCTCTGTCAACTCAGCAACATGTTCGGGCATGATTGGAGTTCTGCGTTCGAATTTATATTTGTCCTCGTGCCTGATTCCAATACGATTCATAGTTATCAATTCTTTGTAATCTTATTCAAAAGGTCTGTCATTTCTCTTTCGTGTTCCATCTCCATTAGCCACTCGCCTACTTTTAATCTAAGTGCCATGGTGTACAATACAAATGTCAAAAGCGGGGTGAATTTCAATGCAAGCAAAAGCAGATTATCATTGGAAAGGAATAAAGGGATAAATGAAATTCCCATGACAATTATAAAGCCGTAAATCCATCCTCTTTTTCGATGCATATAGAGAACCAACAGCATATAAAGTGAAAAAGGAATAGCGATGGCAATCAAAACGGTCGTAAGCAAGGTTGCGAGGTTCATAGTAAATATGAAAAGAAAACTGAATGCCAGGATACCTACACCAATCTTGTTACTGTCCAGTAATTTATAGAGATAAGAAAGTGTTAAGTAGTCGCTAAATCTCATTCCTTTTAATGTGAATGTTCAGCAGTAACCACACGTCTCTGTTCCTCCGGGATATACTCCCCGATCATTTTCAGTAAAAATGTATGAGTATTGGAATTTCCTGTCACAATTCTCTCACCAAAAGCCCATCGGTCCTCCCCATCCCAATCAGTTATAACACCGCCGGCTTCTTTAATAATAAGGGCAGCGGCTGCAAGATCCCAGATATGAAGTGAATACTCGTAAAATCCGTCGAAACGACCACAGGCAACGCAACACAGATCATATGCAGCTGACCCCGGACGGCGAATCCCCTGTAACTCCTGCATCAGTTTGCGAAACAAGTTGAGATAGGGTTCAATCAATGAGAGATCATTATATGGAAAACCGGTACCCACAAATGCTTTTTTGTGTTCACTTTTGGTGGAAACCCGAATTGCTTCCCCATTCAGCCAGGCTCCTTCACCCGCAATAGCTGTAAACTCTTCGTCGCGTGTTACCTCAATCACTACACCCACCTTTGGTGCTTTCTTCTCCCACATGGCTACAGACACACAGTACATCGGGAAACCATGTGCAAAATTAGTTGTACCGTCAATAGGATCAATAATCCAGGTTCTCGAATCTTTTAATTGGTCCTCGGCCGTTGACTCCTCAGCCAGTATTTCATCCTCGGGAAAGTGTTCTTTGATCACTTTAATGATCGCTTTTTCCGTCGCGATATCGGCATCGGTGACCAGGTCATGAAATCCTTTTTGTTCAATATTGATCCCCTTCTCTTTGTACTTTTTGATGGTACGAACACCCTCTCTTGCGGCTTTCCTTGCGACTTCTAAATCTGAATTCATGTTTTTTTATATGATAGGTGAAAACTAAGCTGAAATATATCGTTGTTTCACCAATATCATCAAAAAGAATTGCAATTAACTGAAATCAAAATATGGCCCACCGTTCGAAAACAGTGAACCATAGAAGATCAAATACTTAATAAACTGTTAGAAGTGGTAGGAGAAACCCAATCCCAGGCGGCCGGTCGTTGCATTTTCATCCACCTCTACCGACACGGAACCGATCGATAGTTCATCGATGGTGATCCAGCTGTGTGTATACCCGAGATCAAAGGCAAGTTGACTGTTGATGAAATAGTAAACTCCGATTCCCAATCCAAAACCGGTACCACTAATCTCAGCTTCAAATCCGTCATCTTCAATAGTAGCAGCCATTCCCAATAACGATGCCCTTGCAAAAGGCCGAAAACTGCTGCCACTACTCCCCAGGCGACCTTCAGCACCCAAATCGAAATGAACTAAATTATAATCTTCACCATTATCCGGACTCATATTTGAGCCATCCAATGAGAGAAAGAGGCCAAAATTTCTATTGAAGTTATATCCCCCCTCTAAGCCAAGTCCGCCGCCGGTATCCGTTTCATCACCAAGTCCCGGGGCATCCAACTGAAAACTGGTCCCTACAAGTGAAGCTCCGATATAAAAACCCTTGTCAGCCGGATGTGCTTCTTCAATATCCTGCGAATGAACAAGATTGCAGCTTATAAAAAAACTTAATGCTAATAAAATTATAGACTTACTCATCTGATATAAATTAGGTTCAAAGATTTTCCCATAGTAATCTGATGGAATTAAATCTGCAAATAAATTTTCTGTGAAATTAATTAAATCAAAAAGCTGTAATTGTACTGCTGATATACTCAAATGGAACATCTTGGGTGAATTCTCCTCTAATTGATTGAATACAAAAGAGATATCATTTATGAAGAAATATTATCTGATTGCGGCACTATTTTTACTACTTATTTCCGGGTTTAAAACTATTCATGCCCAGGATGGCTTCTTTTCAAATGCCCAAACCTTCCGGGAAGGAACCTTCGCTGTCGGGATTCAACCAACAGCACTCACCGAGCAAAACGATTTTATGATGATCTTTCGGGCTGGTTATGGGCTCACACCACGGCTGACAGGTCACTTTAAATTGGGCGCTTTTGATGATGAGCTTTACGCAGGTGCACACCTTGAATACGGCCTTACTTCAGAACCATATTCCGTGCTGTCGGCAGCATTACTCGTCGGTGCCTACCAGTACGACGAACCGGGCCTTAAATTCGGATTAAATATCAGCCGTGATTTTGATCCCATCAGTTTTTATACGGGTCTGAATTATCAGCCAATGTTTATAACGGAAGATTTCACACTAAACTCTTTCTTATTACCCGTCGGATTAGATTATCACGTGGAAAATGCACCTGTGGACCTGATGCTGGAGGCGGATATTCCTCTTAATGACGATGCAGAATATCTTGAAGCAATTACCTTTGGTGCACGAATTTATGTGAATTGATTTCAGACTTCTTTGACCTGACTTTAAATATCATGAATTCTGATTTAGATTTTCGGGAAGAGTTTTTTCCTCCATCGTAAATGAGGATTTTGAACGTAGGAATCTCTCCTCGAGGTGAGTGCTCCGTCAGCCGACGGAGGGAGGGGTGTAGATATCCTGTTTGCTCCACATACTTTGTTTATTTCTTTGATCCCCTTTCAAGCTCACTTTTCATCTGGTATTCGAAGCTCTTATGGGTCTCGATCTCTGCCCCTTTCAAAAAATCGGGATCATCGAACAGGTCATCCGCCGCTGTTTTCTTGATCCGCGTAATCTCTTTCTGAAGTTTACTCAGCATCGCCCCTAATTTTTCTTTCTCTTCTGAGGAGGCCCGGCCAATTTTACGGGAGATCTCATCCTTTCTTCTCTCGCAATAGGACAGCCGGATAGGTTTCATGGTTGATTTGGCTGTTAAAATCGGGTTCCTGTCCTTGCGGTATTCGCTTCCCGTTCGTTTTGCAAATTTCTCGCTGATGGAGTGACGGTCCACCAAGATATCGCCCAATAACGACGGGTAGGGATTCTCCCGGTTCATATAGTGTTCAACACTGATCTCCTCTTCATTAAGGTGCCGTTCCATGATATCACTGAAAAACGTGCGGACTTGCTGATCCTCAAAATGATCTTCCCCAATATTATGCCCTACAAACCGACGCATATTTTCGCCGAATTGAAGCAGCAGACGAATCATCTCTAACTCATATTGAGGGCGTTTCCTGTTTCGAATCTGTTTTTCGCCAGATGACTGATTCTGATACTCATCCTGCACCGGCACGGATAGTTCCGTAGTCCGTTGCCTTGAAAAGTCTTCTCTCCGTTTCTGAAAGCGCTGTTGCTTCTTTCGCTCCTTGAGAATCTTATCCAACTGCTGGAACAGTTCGCGGTCCGATCCCTTTCGATACTTCTGTGTTTTTTGATGGAGGTGCTGTACATACAACTGCCGATCTAATTCTTCAGGAATTCGTGCGATGCTGTCTAAAATCTGTTTGATGACGGATGAGCGATCTCCAGGACTTTCCATCTTCCCGGCGTTCTCGGCTTTATGAATCGTGAAGGTGATGAAATCTTCCGCATGCTCTTTCTTAAAATCGTTGAACGATTCTTTCCCGTACTGCTTCACAAATGAATCGGGATCTTCGCCCTCGGGAAGCTCCATAAGATTTACTTCCATCCCCTGTTCCAGCGCAATATTCATTCCGCGTTCCATCGCACTTTGTCCGGCGGTGTCGGCATCATAAATCATGACGATTCGTTTGCCGTAGCGTTGCAAAATCTTGATTTGTCCGGCCGTGAGGGAGGTCCCGCTTGAGGCGACCACATTTTTAATCTCCTTCTGATGCATCGTAATCACATCGGTATATCCCTCAACCAGGATCACCTCCTCCTCTTTGCGAATCTCATTCTTCGAAAAATTGACACCATACACAACCTCACTCTTGTTATATACAATGGTCTGGGAGGAGTTGATATACTTCGCCGTCTTCTTATTCTCATTCAAAATCCGACCGGCAAAGGCAATCAGCTTTCCGGAGGGATTGAAGATCGGGAACATCAAACGATCCCTGAATGAATCAAAATAACCGTCATTCCGATTGCTGGGTTTGATCAGGTCCGCTTCCAGCAGATATTCCTCTTCAATTCCCTCTTTTTGAGCTTCTTTTAAAAGTGCTGATCCGCTGGGGGAATATCCCAATCCAAAATTTTTCCAGATCTTTACAGGATAACCACGGCTGTCCAGGTAGGATCGGGCTTTTTCCGCTTCAGGAGATTCCAGCAGCTGACGATGATAAAACAGTCCTGCAAACTTTAGTGCATGCAGAACACCTTCCCGTTTTTTGGTTTCCTCGCTGTCCTCTTCGGTGTGATCCTCGGGGATATCAATTCCGTATCGTTCGGCAAGGGTTCGGAGCGATTCCGGAAATCCAATGCCCTCCATCTCCATCACAAAGTTGAAGACATCACCGCTTTCACCGCATCCAAAACATTTATAGATACCCAGGCGAGGCGTCACATGAAACGATGGCGTGTTCTCATCATGAAACGGACAAAGTCCCACAAATCCGCTGCCCGATTTCTTGAGCTTCACATAATCGCCGACCACATCCACGATGTCCGCCGCCGCGCGAATTTCCTCTTTTTTGTCGTCTGAAATCATACGTTGATGATAGCGAAAATTGGAGCGTCGAGAAAGCTCTATTCAAACATAGAATCTCTTCATATCAGAATTTTTTTTCAAATCAAACCGAGAAAATGGAGACATCGGCTATTTATAGCTAATTCCAGACATACCATGCTTTCGTCCCAACTCTCCCCCTGAAGAGTGAGGTTCTGGATTGGGGAAAATTCTCCCACTCTCCCCGACTCCCCTTCACCTCTTTCCCCAAACCGCAATCCTCATTCCACACTGAAGAGGCAGGCGAAAAAGTAAGTTCAGTGAAGACGAGACCCACTATTCCTGTGGAAGTATGAATGGCGTTTTTGAAGCTTTAAACTATTCGGCCTTGAAGGAAAAACGGAAATCAGGGGAATTGGGGAGGCATGAAGTGCAACCTTCGATACCGGTGATGATTTTCAATTTAACTCTGAGCGCAATGGACTATTCGAAGGTTGCCATGCTGAGCCAAGACCCGCCGTTTTTTCTTCACTGCCGAGAGGTTTTGCTTACTTTTGACGGTTCAAAAGTAAGAGGACACCAAGAGCAGCCGAGGATTCAGATCTAAAGCCGACCTATATAAGACATTGTATTTTTTCGAGACTGAAATAAGTACAGGTTGATTTCAAGACATCGTGCCAATGACCATTTTAATATATGGCGCTAAAAATACAATGTCTCTCTTCGATTGACGTCACCAACCCTTTGGCAATGATTCCCAATGATGGTATATTCAGACCGAATCAATAAAACCTGAAAAATAAACGAAATAAACCTGTTTCATGAGTGTATTAGTTGGTAATGAAACCCGCTTGATTGTACAAGGCTTTACCGGAAGCGAAGGAACGTTCCATGCCGGTCAGATGATTGAATACGGAACAAATGTAGTTGGCGGCGTAACGCCCGGAAAAGGTGGACAAACCCACCTTGAGAAGCCCGTTTTTAACACAGTAGCAGAAGCTATAAAACAAGAGGAAGCCAATACATCGGTCATATTTGTACCACCTCCATTCGCAGGTGATGCTATTATCGAATCCGCGCTTGCGGGAATTAAAGTGATTATCTGTATTACCGAGGGCATTCCGGTTCAGGATATGGTGAAAGCGAAGCAGGTTTGCAAGAATCACGGAGCCACATTAGTTGGACCAAACTGTCCGGGAGTGATTACCCCCGGTGAGGCAAAAGTTGGCATTATGCCCGGCATGATTTTCACGCCCGGAAATGTTGGGTTGATCTCCCGTTCCGGAACCCTGACTTATGAGGCGGTTGACCAGTTAACCAAAGCGGGGCTCGGACAAAGTACTGCGATCGGAATTGGTGGTGACCCCGTGATCGGAACGAACCACACCGATGCCGTAAAACTGTTCCAGGACGACCCCGACACCTCAGCGATTGTGCTCATTGGTGAGATTGGCGGATCTGCCGAGGAAGAAGCTGCTGCTTACATTAAGGACCATGTTGACAAACCGGTTGTAGCCTTTATTGCCGGAAGTACCGCTCCTCCCGGGCGACGAATGGGCCATGCAGGCGCCATCATCTCCGGCGGAAAAGGTACAGCCGCAGATAAGAAACAAGCATTAAAAGATGCCGGCGTAACCGTAGCCGAAAGCCCTGCCGAAATTGGCGTTACATTGAAGAAACTATTGGGATAAAGCTCAATTTTGCCAGATTTTCATAAGCCATCCAAATTCATTTTTGGATGGCTTTTTTTATTTTAGTTAATACTACGATTAGGGGTACAAGAAGGGGATTTTTTACATTTCATGACTCATAAACAAAAATATCTTGAAATCAATAGAAGGGTTACGAGGGATAAACTGCTTTTACACATGTCTCCCTTACCAGATTTAAAGCTCTTAGAGCCTAGATCTGAAAATAAATTATACGCCACAGATAACATCTGTAAAGCAATATTGGTTGTACTTCAAAAATATAATCTGCCCTCCTATTCTGCCAGATTGCAATCGTATCACTTTATGAATAGAAATGTAGTTGGGTGTTCAGTATCAAGGGAATATTTACCAACATTAAAAAAGCTCCAATTAACTGCCTATTTTTATAATAAAAGTAGCTTTACACCTCTCCAAAAATTTTCTTCAAATCTGACAAAAAATTCATTTGGGTTGATTAAAACAAAAGGGCATGAATATGTGTCCTACAATGCCATAAAACCACTTGATAACATACAATTCACAATTGAAGAGTTATTTGAATATTCTGTTCATGGAATGAATGATTCCAACTTTGTAATCACTCTAAAAATATTGACTAATTATCTGAAATATCGGTTGCACAGATTTATTGGCTCACCGGCTATTCAACGGTAAATCTCTGTTTTGAATGAATGACAAAAGCATCCAAGCTTGTCCCCGGATAAAATCATTTGCCAAGGAAAGTAATTCACTCGTTTTCTGAAAAAATGAACTGTCAATTCTCAAGCAGATTACTTTAAAGACCATTATTTTACAAGATAAAAGTTTATTAAAGGGAGATCCTTGTGATGAGAAAGGTGTTGTTCTTAATTCTACTTTCTGCTGTTTCGACAACCATTTATGGCCAATCAGCTATCGAAAAAATTCGTGCCTTAAACCTTCATTCAATAGAAGGGCCTATCAAAACATATTACTCGGAAGGCTTTAAGGATCGGGCTGAAGATAATTTCAACCTGTTGAGTAAATCTATTGAGTTCTTTGAAAATCAGTTTGATCTTCAGCAGTCATTTTCAATTGCAATTATTGATTCTGTTGACTGGAAAAAAATTTCTTCTATTCCCTACGGATTGCCCTTTGTCTCCGGCCCGCCCTATGTAGTTTGCATTCCCGCTCAATCCAACAATGAACTCTCCAATATTGTTGCTTCGTCAACGAACGGTTATGAACTGGAGGATCAATATGAAATGTCGAATGAAGAGATCGTGAACCTTTTCGTTTCATTGATTGGATTCCATGAATTGGGACACATCTATGCCAATGCTTATGGTGCCGGTTTCCCGAATAAGTGGACCTTTGAATTTGCGGCTACATATTTTGCTTATTTTTATCTTGACCAACATTATCCGAAAAAACGTGATCTCTGGGTTGATGTATCAAGAATCCTGGTCAATGAGCTATCTCCCAGGTTTACTTCCCTTACCGATTTTGAAGAGATGTATGTAAGAGTAGGTATAGAAAATTACGCCTGGTACCAGGTCGTATTCTTAATGCGTGTAAAAGAGTTGTATGAGAGTAAGGGGAAAACGTTCATTGAAGACTTTAAAAATCATACATGGAGTTCAACCTCAAGTTCAGAATATATCCATGAAATGGAAGAGATCGGTTCAGGATTTAACAGTTGGGCACAGAGATTTCACTTACGATAAATCTGTTTTTAAGGGATTGTATTAACAACAGCTTTATTAAGGAAGCTGACCAATGAATTTCCTTCTTATGGCGAGTTCACAACGAAGACAATAACCCACTCCCATACCGTAAAACTTTTCCAGGACGATCTCCACACCGAAGCGATTGTGCCGATAGATGAGATTGAGATTACACTGAAAGAGTTGATTTAATAAACTCCTGACTCGATTCAAATGTATTTCAATAGCCACCCAGGTTCTGTTTGGGTGGCCTTTTTGTTTGTGAAATCTTTCTCAAAATAACTTTTAAAATTTATTCGATCATATTATGCAAAATTCGTGCATACTGAAATTTTCATAACATTGGAGAAACTGACCTTAACTTGGTTTTTTTAAAGTGTTTAAAATATTATGAGTCAAAGTTCAGCGGATTGAGGAATCTGCTCAATCATATGTTAGTTTGCACTGTACATCAGAATTATTCTGAAACCTAAATTTCTTTTTCTTTTGTTATATTGAATATAATCTCAGAATTCGACGTATAGTGGCAACTGTAGATATTTTGGATCTCAAAACAAAAGTTGAAGAGATCATCGAATCAAACCAATAATCAGATCGGCCATTAACAAGCAGTTCGTGCGTACTCGTTTTGGCCAAGAGTTTTGGAACATTCATAGGCTCGCCGCATAGCCGTAAGACCGTTAGACCTAATCTTTCAATCTCAGACAATTAAATGGGAAAGGATACATCAGATCAATCAATCATCTTAGAGATTTTTGATTCTCACGTACATTTCTGGGATCCCGTATCTACTCCTCGGGAGGTATCGCCACTCGTAAAGCTGTTTGGATTTCAACCAAGTCTGCTGCATTGGGTAGCAAAAAAAGTATTCCCAGCTAACGCCCTGGATTTTTTTGCATCCCCTGAATACCTATTTAAACCCCATCTTCCATCAGACATGCAGTTTGAAGAGCAGTCATTTTTCATCAAAGGAGTTGTACACGTCGAAGCCGGATGGAAAGGCAAAGGCAAGTTTGCATGTGTAGACGAAACCAAGTGGCTGACTAATCTTCATTTCTCAGGTGGAGAACCTATATCGGCGATAGTGGCACATGCAGATCTATCTCTTGGAACAAGCATTCGGGAAGTGCTGGTACGCCATAAGGAGGCAAACAAACGCGTATGCGGCATACGCGATATGCTATCCTGGCATCCGAACCCAAAAGTGTTGAATGGGTGTGATCGACCGAACCTCTCCAGAGATACTGATTGGCGTAAAGGATTTGAAACTTTGAGTGAATTCGGACTCCATTTTGAGGTGACGGTTTATGACCACCAGTTACCAGAGATAACAGAGCTCGCTACTCAGTACCCCGATCAGAAGATCATTTTGTGCCACCTCGGAACTCCCGTAGGTGGTGCAGGTCCATATGCGGGTTTGGGAACCACAGAGCGAGATCGTACGTATATCTTTAAAAAATGGCAGGACGAAATAAACAAACTCGCTGAATGCCAAAATGTATTCCTAAAGCTTTCGGGTTTGGCGATGCCGGTTGTCGGGTTTGGGTATGAAAAAAGATTTGAAACACCCAAGATTGAAGAAATTGTTGAAGGTTTTGAACCCTTTCTGAAAGCTGGAATTGATGCTTTTGGAAATAACAGGTGTATGTTTGGGTCTAACTTTCCTATCGATAAAGTATCGATACCCTATGACCTGCTTGTAAAATCATACCAGTCAATATTTGAAGGTCATGGCATTGAAAATACGGATGCAATTTTCCATACCACTGCCGAGAGTTTATATGGCCTCGCGCTCTAAGGGTTTGCCTAAACGCTGGGCAATTAGGAACTATCATTTTCCTTGCAATAATCCCACGCCGCTTCTAGTTTCATATCGAAACCAT
The DNA here is from genome assembly GCF_022012475.1 of Rhodohalobacter sulfatireducens. Classification (GTDB taxonomy): domain Bacteria; phylum Bacteroidota; class Rhodothermia; order Balneolales; family Balneolaceae; genus Rhodohalobacter; species Rhodohalobacter sulfatireducens. The sequence continues at coordinate 6,540 of NZ_JAKLWS010000041.1, read as the reverse complement.
AACGAAACTAAGTTGTAATGCCTAGTATTACAGTTAAAAACATTCCCGTAGAAATTTACGATCTGGTCCGTGAGCAAGCCAAAGCCCACCATCGCAGTATCAACAGTGAAATTATTGCCTGTTTAGAGCAAACTGTTAAGCCTCAACAGGTTTCTACTGACCATATTTTAAAAGAAGCACGACAATTGCGAAATAAAGCAAAAGGGAATCTGTATTCTGAAGAAATTGAATCCGCAATAAATCAAGGTCGTCCATGATTGTTGTTGATACTAATATTATCGCTCATTTTTGGCTTCCAGCAGATTCAACAGAGCTTTGTGACGAGCTCTATCAAAAAGATCCTCAATGAGTGGCCCCTATTCTTTGGCGAACTGAATTCCAAAACGTTGTAACGCTATACTTAAGAAAAGAGCTGATTGATTTAGCAGAAGCTTTGTTGATTATGGAAAAGACTGAACTTCAAATGAAAAACCAGCAGTTTCTGGTGAACTCAGTACAAGTTTTGCATCATGGAAGCCAATCGACTTGTTCATCTTACGATTGTGAATTCGTAAGCTTAGCCAAGGACCTCGATCTTGAATTAATTACTATGAATAAACACCTTCTGCGGGAGTTTCCAGAATTAACCAAACATCCAAATAAATTAATTGAATCGTAAATTTTTGGCCAAGTACCTAACCGCACATTAACACGGACAGGCCTCGTCCTTGCCTTGCCTCCCTTTCATTTATTAGTTAATCTTTCATTTCAAAACTAATTCGACATTCAAGCGCTTGCAGCTTATGCGCAATGTCGTTTACCAATAATTTTTCAAGGAATTAGCTATGTCAAATTATGTAAGAAAAAAAGGGACTCGTGAATCTAAAGAGGTCACCGCCGGCAAGGGAACGACCATGCAGGTTTTAATCAGTTCTGAGGAAGCACCAAATTTTGCCTGTAGAAAGTTTGTAATGGCTCCTCATGGAGGAATGCCAAAACACACAAATCTTGTAGAACATGAACAATATATTCTCCAAGGCTCTGCCACAGTAGAGATAGGCGATGATGAGTACGAAGTTTCTGAGGGTGATTCTGTTTACATTCCGGCCAGAGTTCCGCACTCATATAAAGCCGGAAAAGATGGTTTTGAGTTTATTTGCGTTGTACCAAACAAAGAAGATAAAATTGAAATCGTGGAATAGATATTTAAGCGTTTCTGGAATTGAACTCTTCAACAATAATTATTTAACAAACACCAATTTTATTCGGAGTTTTGTCAGAGCAAAGAAAGAGGTGTTAAAGGGAAAAACCCGAGAAAAAATTAGTGATTTTGATATGCGGTATGCGATTTCTGGTTTTTTAAAACGCTACAAGAAATGACAATTTGGTAGTGAAATGGAATGACTTTTATTTATAAAGCTTCTTCAACATATAAATCATTTTTCCTTTGCCAGCATCAAAATGTATATTTTTTATTTGATATTTATTTAGAATATTAATTTTAGAATCTTAATGGCTTCACTTAGAATTAGAGTCTCACTACTCTTCTTTATTTTTATTTTTTCGAGCACAATAGCTTTTGCTCAGGAAAAAGTTTCGAGTACAAACACTTTTACCCAGGGAAAAACAATTTTTGATGATCTTCCTGCCCATATGTCCGTACTTCTGGAATGGGGGCAAAGGCCTGAATGGTCTAATGACGGTGAATGGATCTATTTCCTCCCAAGAGCATTTTCAAATGTATTTCGTGTCCAGGTAGAAACAGGAAAAGTTGAACCGGTCACAACGCACTACTTTCATGAAGGTTATCTTCGTGTAATGGCTCTTTCAAACGGAGATTTACTACTTGCTGGCCCTGATGAATTTAACGCTGATGATCCGTGGGCATCCCGTCATAAATTGCGTCTCTCTATACTCCAAAAACCATTTGACGAACCACCCGTTCTACTTGATGCTTACTGTGATGAAGGGCCGGCTGTATCCAGAAACGATAACCGGATCGCCTGGACACTACCGGGACAACGAGAGATCAAAATTGCCGAAATTATATACCGCGACGGAACCCCTTCACTGGTAAATGAACAAATGCTTCTCTCGTTTGACAAAAGGAACTATCCCATAACAGATCGTTTGGAAACACAGGATTTCCATCCGAATACAAACGAACTAATATTTACCTATTATTACGGTACCGAAGAAGAACCTTTTTATTTTGCAAATCCCTATTCCATTGATATCAAATCGGGTGAATTATCAGGTATTTTAACTACAAAAAACTCGTATAACGAAGCCGAAGGTGTAGCACCCGATGGTTCTTTTTTACTCGTTGAGAGCGACCTTCATGCTGAACCCAAAAAATGGCTGGTGGATACCTATCTTCTTCCTCTGCAGGATGATGGAGAAATGGAACGCCTTTGTGACTGGACAAATTATCCCGGTTATAAATGCGATAATCCAGTGGTGAGCCCTGACGGAAAGAAAATCGCTCTCCAAAGAGGTTTTACAGATGGCACCGGCCAGGGAAGCGGGATTGTTTTGTTTGATCTGGAAGAGTACCGTAAACTAAAAAAATGATTGTGAAACTGAATCTCCGTTCAATAAAGTAGAGTATGAGCTTTTCAGTTTGATATGCCACTGCTTATTTTCCCTTCTCTCCCCTTGTAGGTTAAATATTATCCGTTAATTTGAGTAAGTAATCACTACACAGTTTAATCGCAAAGCCGTTATCTTTGATCGCTTAGTACCACTCCTGAAGTAAATACAAGTACAAAATGGAACCGTTTAATTTGTGGAAACTGCTGGCCGGACTGGGAATATTCCTTTTCGGCGTTTTCCTGATGGAAGACTCCATCAAAGCGCTTGCGGGAAAAGCTTTTCGAACACTGATTCGCCGGTATACCGAGACACGGATCTCCTCCATCCTATCCGGCGCTCTAAGCACCGCTATTTTACAAAGCAGTTCGGCTGTCAACCTGATGGTATTGGCGTTTGTGGGTGCGGGGATCATGAGTTTGCAGAGTGCGGTTGGTGTCATCCTCGGTGCAAATATTGGCACTACGTTCACCGCCTGGATCGTGGCCTTTTTCGGTTTTAAAATCAGTATTGAAAGTTTTGCACTCCCCCTCATTGCCGTTGGCGGACTGGGTATGGTCATCTTCTCAAATTCATCGCGATATTTGAACGTGAGCAAACTTCTTATCGGGTTTGGCCTTCTCTTCCACGGACTGGATTACATGAAGACCAGCGTCGATCAAATCACCCAATTTTTTGATATCACAATGCTGGCCGGATATGGGTTATTGGTTTTCCTGTTGACCGGTTTTTTACTAACGGCTATCATGCAATCGAGCTCGGCAACCATCGCATTGATTCTCTCCGGAATCTACAGCGGCTTAATGGGATTTGAAGCAGGAGCCGCCATGGTTATCGGGGCAAATGTGGGGACAACAGTTACCATCATACTCGGTGCCCTGGGTGGTATCCCTATAAAAAAGAGAGTCGCCGCCGGTCACCTGGTTTTCAATGTTGTTACCGGGTCCATCGTATTTTTGTTATTGCCTATATTGGCCTGGCTCATTCAAAGCGGATTAGGCTGGGAGGAGAACACCGTTTTGGGAATCGCCTTATTTCACACATTGTTTAATTTAGTCGGCATCCTGCTTTTTCTGCCGTTCATTTCCGGGTTAACCGATAAACTGAATACCCTTTTCAAGGAACCGGATCAGATTCTTACTCACATTATCCATAATACATCTCCGGAGGTTGCTGATGCGGCATTGGAAGCTTTCAAAAAAGAGATTTTACATCAGTATGTGGAGTCCAGGCGCTTCCTGGTTGGGTTATTCAAATTATCAATTCCCCTGAAACTTTCTTTTACCCGGGAAACGCACTTACAATCTTTTTTTAGTGGTTCTGCGGATGACGTTTACGGGTACCTGAAGGAGTTACACGGAAATATTTTTGAATACTATTCAATGATCGATGCCAAAGAGCTCGACGAAACCGAAACTCAGAAATTAGATCAGTACCTGAGGGCCAGCAGAAATATTATGAATGCCTCTCAGAACCTAAAGAAAGTGCGTGCTGATCTTGAAGAGTTTGAGTTTTCAAGTAATACATTTTTAAATGAACAGTTTCCCGCCTATCAACGACGATTGGAGGAACTTTTTAGTGATCTCGATGAAATTGTAAAGGAAAACGAAGTAGATCCCGATGCTTTCAATCACGCCCTTGAACATGTCAATGCCAACGACGTGAAGTGTATCAGTGAAAGTTCACAGGCTATAAAAAACCATCAATTAAAAGATCTTGAAGCTACCTCGCTGGTCATGGCAAACCGAATGTTTACACAATCCTGCCGGATGTTTGTATTCAGTATCAAGGGATTGTTGACGAGTCATCATACCGGACAGGAATAAATTGAGAACTCAGGTATTCTTAAGTAACCCGGAACAGTTGATTACTGCAAAACAATAAAATTCAGCGATTTTAATTCTTCTCTTAACTTTATCTATTTGTGAACCTTTTGTTTGATCTGATTACTACTCTTAACCTTTTAACAAACTTAAACAGCAATTTTTTTGCTATACAAACAGGCGAAGAGTATTCTATTGCTGACTTTATACAAAACTTCAAACCTACATTACAGCCATTACGGTCGTTCATATCATTGATATCAAACCAATAAATTGTGATCTCTAAAAAGTCTTTACCACTTCTCGTTTTCTCACTCCTTCTGTTTATATCGTGTTCAACTCCCCAAGAACAAGAAACGGTATTCACGTTAAAAGGGAAGCTTCATAATGCCGACCAAGAAACAATCCGCCTCTTCCAGGCCAGAGGGCTCAATGCCAATGAATTTGATAGGGTGGATACGATCCCCGTAAATACAGATAGTACATTTTCAGCCTCCTACAGCCTTGAACCGCATTTTTACCAGTTGAGAATCAACGACTCCCTGGACGTACCGATTGTTGCGGATTCGAGTCAGAATATCGTGATCAATTTTTCCCAAAATGGTGAGTACGACGTTTCAGGATCACCGGATACGGATTTGTTTGAAGAGTATGAAGCCTATCGAACGGGTATTTTGGAAGAGCTCGTCTACCCGATCCGGAGACAGTTAGAAGATCTGCGGGATCAAAACAACCCGGATGACGCCCGGGATATTGAAGAGCTTGGTGCCCGGGTCTTACAAGCGGAAGCCACCTATCGCGATACGCTGATCCATGCGGTGCGGGATATGGGAACATCAATTGCTATCTACCCTACCATGGTCCGCTGGAACGGCGATAAGCATATGGACTACTATGAAGAGCTGGCAGCTGATTTCACTAAAGAACACGAAGGGCTTGAAGTCGCAGAACTTTTATCGGAGAAAGTCAGGATTCTGAAACAGGTCTCCATTGGCGGGCAGGTATCTGAGATTACGGCTCCTAATCCGGATGGTGAGGACCAGTCGCTCTATAATCATCTCGGCGAATTTACACTCATCGATTTCTTTGGCAGCTGGTGCGCACCCTGCAGGGCAGAAAGTGAACATCTAAACAGGATGTATAGCCAGTACAGCGACGAAGGCTTTGAAATCTTTGGTTTTGGCGTAGAGTTCGACCGGCAAAGCTGGCTTCGCGCACTGGACCAGGATAACAGAATCTGGACAAACGTCTCAACGGTCAGCGGCTATGAAGGTGACATTACGAAAGAATATGCCATCACCTCCCTGCCTAAAAACTTCCTCGTGGATGAGGATGGTATCATCATCGCCAAAGATATTCATGGTGAGGAGTTGGAAGAGAAGTTAGCTGAGTTGTTTTCAGAAATCTGAAAACTGTTTAAAGTTCAAGGTTAACCAAATTTAGAATTAAACATTGAACATTAAACCGTGCTTTTCTTCTTCACGAAAAACGCCACAACCGCTGATGTAACAATTCCCATAATCAATCCGCCAATTGCACTTTGCATCATGTAGTTATTCAGGGAGAAATATCCTTCAGCTTCTTCTCTTGTCATCTGTCCTTCGCTTACAGAATATTCAATAATATTAGAGAAATACTCCGGTGAGATGATGGTGTGTGTCAGATATTGGGCAAGCGGACTCAAAATCACTACAACCAACGTAATGATAAGACCGGAAGCAAATCCCTGTCCCCAGGTCATAATTCCACCAAGGTCATTCTTTCTTTTATCAAGAAGAGCAAAAACATAGATAATAATCGCCGGTATTGCGAAAAGGTTCGTCATGGTAGAATGCTGAGCGATATTCTCACCGTGCCATCCCATCATCCGTTCGAATACCATCCACAAAAGAGCGACAATTGTGAAAATCAGTCCCCATTTAATCTCCGTTGTATACTTTTTCATAAGTCAATCTCCAGTTGGTGAGAGTTGAACTAAAAATGTAGTATAGACAGAGCTAAAATCCTAGAAAAAAGCCATAAGTAGATGCTAGACAGTAGATAGAGTCCCATAACCAGTAACCAGTAACCAGTAACCAGTAACCAGTAACCAGTAACCAGTAACCAGTAACCAGTAACCAGTAACCAGTAACCAGTAACCAGTAAC
>NZ_JAKLWS010000040.1 GCF_022012475.1 Rhodohalobacter sulfatireducens | reverse complement strand
CGGCGTATTTGTTCGCTGAATTTGCGGCGTTTATTTAGTTTTCGTGTGTTCATAACTTGGTATTTAACCGGTCAAGCTATGCTAGGGATAGACAGTTTGTGGTTTGTGGTTTGTGGTTTGTGGTTTGTGGTTTGTGGTTTGTGGTTTGAAAATTATTCCGAAGCTTCGCTTCGAAAAACTGATGGGTATTTACTTGGTTAGATTCAATTTGATGACTGTAAAAACGACTCCACTCCGGAGGAGTGACATGTTTGTAGCCCCGGGTGGAGCGAATGAAATGAGCAAACCCGGGTATGATAGACAACCAAGAAAACCCCGAGACGTTAAATGTTATAAAGGCAAAAATTGAGGTCGAGGGGTAGAGGGGAAAAGTTAATTTTCAGTATAATTCTCAGATTTGTTTTGTCCTTGTTTAGATATTATAAACGGTTTTTTCATTTTAGTTTTTAATAATGGTTCAAAAAAGAAATAAAAAATCACCGGATGTGTAAGATTAGATGGAAGATGATACGCATAACAGAGTTTACCATATAAGATGATCAAAAAAATTCATTTAAGTTTTAGTAATGAAACAGAGAAAACCATAGATCTATCGCCATTCATTAAAGACGATAAATTAAGCAGCCCATTATCTGATCTCGCTTATTTCAAACAGGCTAAATTGTATGAAAACGGCAGAGAAATATATTGGCCGAAAGGCTATGACTTTTTTTCTGACTTCCTGCGGAATTATAGATCAGAGGGAGACAAAGAGCTGGTTAAAGAAGAAAAATAGGATTTTAAACGGTCAATATTGATCTATTAAATTTATTCTGTTAAGCTCATTATTCAATACTACACATCTCCTAAAATCCACAATCGTTTTTCCCGTCAAATCAGCCTATATTTATAAAAATATAAAAGCGACCTGCCAGAGTGCCCCCGAAGTGTCGGGACTGCCAGAGTCGCGTTTAATTGAATACGTTTTGAACTCTGTCAGGACCTCACTCCGTTCGGACTCTGACAGGTTCTTTGACCATAAAAAGAAATTTAATTAGTTAATGGAAACCACTCCGAACCTTCTTATTCAAAATGCAAAACCGGTAAGCTCTAATCATGACGGCGACGACTCCGTCGATATTCGCATCAAAGAGGGTGTGATTTCAGAAATTGGCTCCGGATTAAAGAAACAAGATGGAGAACAGGTTTTTGATGCCGGTGGTGCTTACATAAGCGGTGGGTGGATGGATATGCACGTCCATTTTCGGGAGCCGGGATATGAACATAAAGAGACAGTAGAAACAGGATGCCGGTCAGCCATGTTCGGCGGATTTACGGAAGTGGCTTGCATGCCGAATACCAAACCCGCCATTCACACGCGGGATGTTGTCGAATTCATCCGGAATAAATCAGAACATCAATTGGTGGATGTTCACCCGATTGGCTGTGCGACAAAGGAGCGAAAGGGAGAATCGATCGCGGAGATGAGCGATATGAAAGAGGGCGGAGCCGTGGCATTTAGCGATGACGGTGATCCGGTCTACAACTCCCAAGTGATGCGCGTGGCCCTGGAATATTCGTCGATGCTGGGAGTGCCGATCATCAATCATGAGGAAGATTTAGCACTCTCACGCCCCGGTCATATGAACGAAGGCGACGTTTCTGCAAGATTGGGACTGGACGGGACTCCGGGCATTGCCGAGGAAGCGATGATTGCCCGCGATATTTTACTGGCCGGATTTACAGGCGGACACATTCACGTGGCGCACATCAGCACGCGTAAAGCTGTGGATCTTGTTCGAAGAGCGAAAGAGGATGGAGTCAATGTAACAACCGAGGTTTGTACACATCACTTTGATCTGACGGACAAGGAGATCGAATCCCGAAATTTTGATACGAATGTGAAAATGCATCCGCCGCTTCGAACCCAAGATGATGTGGATGCAATGATTGAAGGGTTGGTTGACGGAACCATTGATGTAATTTGTACCGATCACGCCCCACATGCCATCGAAGAGAAAGAGGTAGAATTTATATACGCACCAAACGGAATTATAGGCCTTGAAACAGCCTGGAGCATCAGCGTAAAACGATTGCTACAATCCAACAAACTCTCTCTGCAACAGTTGATGGATAAGCTCGTTATCAACCCGCGGCAAATTTTAAATCTTGAAATTCCTGAAATCAAAGAAGGTCAGTCTGCAAACCTGACCATTTTTAATACTGACGAGGAGTGGACATACAATAAAAACGAAGTCCGGTCGAAATCAAAGAACTCACCTTATCTTGGTGAAACACTGACCGGTCGTGCACTTGCTGTTTACAATAAAAAAAGGTTTGCCATCAACACACTTAAGAATTGACTTTGAATTACCAGCCAGAATGCAGCTCTTTGTGCGGCTTTTCTTACCCTTATTAATTGTTCTTCTTTTTGGTGGAACGGCTTATTCTCAAGACGATTCTCCCATCCTTGATGAGATCCATATTTTCAATAAATTCGGTTCAATTCCGGGTAGCCAATTCAATAACTCTGCAGATCATGGGTATCCGTTCGAATATCTTCTGAAAGAATCATCTATCAGAACGATAGAGAGGCCATCCGGAATTTTGGCAGTAATCGATAATCTTGTGAGAATTCGAGTTCTCACCGGTGATCAGCTCGAACAGGCTGAAGCCGGACTAATTGGAATACCATTTTATTTCAAAGACGGCATTGAAACGATCACTAATCTTGAAGCGATCACCCATCAACCCGATGGAAGCCAGGTGCGGTTTGATGTTGAAAACAGGCGTACGGTTGATCTTAATTCGCGTTATAAAATTATTGAGTTTGAGATGCCGGAAGTTCAGGAAGGATCAATAATTGAGTATAAGTATACCTTAGAGAGGCGTTACATTGAAGAACTTCCAAACTTCTACCTTGGGCACAGGGTTCCTACACAGGAAGCCAATTTGTATTTCAGGAATTCTGAATTTATCCGCTACGATGCAGTTCCTTTGCATATAGAAGACTTCGAACTTGAATACCAGGAACACCGGGTGGATACAAGCAATGTTCCGCTGCTTTTTACTCTGCCAAGGCCAAACCCGGTATATATACAGGAGTGGAATGGGGAGGAGATTCCCGCAGTAGATGTGTCGAGCTATATCTCTTCGATTGATGATATCCGGGCACAGATTAAATTTCAGATCAGTGAATTCGGAATTCCGCGTCAGCCTCTTGAAAATAGTTGGGAGTTTGTTGCAGCGCAGCTTCTTCGGAATCGAAATCCCTATGAAAAGATTGCTCCTTATCAGGAGTTTGAACGGATAGGAGAGGAGATCGCGGCATCAAAGAATTCAGTTGTTGAGGCACAGGATTCAGTGTTCCATTATGTGAACTCAAATGTACAGTTTAATGGTGTGAATTCAGTAGTTGCGGAGGGGGACCTCTATCATGTTTTAGAAGGTGAATTAGCCACACAGGCCGAAATCAACCTGGTTCTTTTGACTATACTAAGAGGGGCAGGGATTGATGCAAAACCTCTGTATTTGTCGGGTCGTGAATTTGGCAGAATTGATAAATCATTTCCATCTGTTTTCCAGTTTAACAGGTTGCTTGTTTTTAGTGAAATTGATGGAAAGAAATATTTTATGGATGGCTCATTTCCAGTAAGTATGCCCAATTTAATCCCTATTGAGTCGTACAATTCGCAGGGTATGGTACTGACAAAAGAGAGTTATCAATGGGTTGATATTTCACCGGAACAAAGTGTTTTTGATTTGGACATTGAAATTCAGGCAGCCCTCTCGATGGATGGAACATTAAACGGAACACTAATGGCTCAGACAAGAGGATATCCGTCTCAGAATATTCGGGAGCAATTAGAATCAGGAGAGCCGGCGCCAGCAATTATTAAACAGATATTTTTTGAGGTGTACACGGAAGCCGAGATGGCTGAAAGCAGCTTGCAAATTAACTCCCGGAACCGGAATATTGTGGATGTTACTACAGAATTTGAAATCCCCAATTATGCGGCAAGTTTTCGGGATGGAATTGAATTTCGCCCGATGGTAGTAGGATATCTCTTTCGAAATCCCTTTGAGTCTACCGAGCGAAGAGTCCCGATTACGCTTGATGCTCCGGAAAAATTATCAATTCGCTATACTGTTGATCTGCCGGATGGATTTTCTGTGGACGCGATGGGTGAAACAAGAGATACAAGTTTGCAGGGTGCGGCTTTGCGTGAGGAATACATTTCTGAAGGGAACACAGTTAAATATTCATTCGATATCGATATCAGCAGAAAAGAGTTTCCCGCAGATGTTTACAGTCAGCTTCGAAGAATTTATGAGCGATGGGTATTTTTAAGCAACGAAACCTGGTTTATTGAACAATAGAAGTTGTTTACTCTAAATAGATTATAACCATTGAGTCATCGGATGAATGAATTTACCGAAAGTTAAATTTAGAATTAGAATACTCATCCGATGGCTGTATAAACCGAGCATCGACGGGTATTGTTTTTTTAATTTGAAGATCGAACGATTATGATTTTAGCCATTGAAACATCAACACCGGTCTGTTCAGTTGCTTTGGGAAAAGGAAGGCGAAGCGTAATTGAAAAACGGATGGAAGGTCGTTCCGTACACTCTGAACGTACATTTGAGTTCATCAAGGAGCTGTTGGATCGCCATTCATTAAAAGTAGCAGACTTAGACGCCGTTCTTTTCAGCAACGGACCGGGCTCATATACCGGATTAAGAATTGGTGCTTCAGCGATTAAAGGTTTGCTTTTTCAGCAGGATGTACCTCTTTATACACTTCCCACACTTCTTAGTTTTGCGATCCCTTTTTTGGCAGATAATCCCCCCGCTATTCACGCTGTGATTGATGCACGCCGGCAGCACCTCTATCATCAAAAAGTGAAAAAGAGTTTGGATAATGAAATTGAGATTTCAAAGGCAAATGTAGTTGAGATCGAGAAGTTAGAGAGACAGATCAAAAAGGGAGATGTGATAGTTGGAACCGGGTGGGAACGGTTAGAAATCGAAAATCGAGGTGAGATGACCTGGCATGGAACCGAAGCGATCTCAGCGAAGAATCTTGTGTTGGGATGGAACCATCCCGAATTGAAAAAGCATTTCAGTCAGGCAGATGTAGAATCGTTTGAGCCAGAATATTTGACGCTTTCACAGGTGAATGATACGGATGTTTGAGGGAGTTCTGGAGACAGGTTTGCCGTTTAGAACATGCCGCACCTCCGGATCGCTTGGGATATTATCTGTCCGCTTATCTACGAATTTGCTGCTCCTGCCGGAGCAGAGTGAATTGCTTGCTAAAACTGGTTATATAATCTAAGAACTTGTCCCGGACGGGACAGGATGTTTTTTAGCAAGCGAGTATATGAATCCTTTATTTGCTCCAGCGGGGCAATAGGTTAGTATTTTTGGTGTTGACCCAGAGCAATTTGTTATTCTTTTCATAGCCATGAGCTGAAACAGACGATAATAGATCTTTATACCCAATTTGATGACTACAATCCTGCCCCGGAGGATTTACCCAAATAAAAAGATTTTTGCTTCGGGCGATATTCGTTATTTTTGAGGCAGTCTAAAATTTAATCAGTTTATATGGCTTGGTTTAAAAGAAAAGACAGTAACATTCAAACCGATAAAAAGAAAGATATGCCTGAGGGCATATGGGTGAAGGTACCTGAGACGGGAGAAACCATTCACCGGCGAGAACTTGAGGAAAATCACTGGGTGGATCCGCTCAGCGGGTATCATTTTCGAGTAGGGAGTGAGGAGTATTTCTCGATCCTTTTTGATGGTAATAAATTCACGGAAATTGCCGATGATATCATGCCTACCGACCCCCTCGATTTCGAGGACCGAAAGAAGTATAAAGACCGGATTAAACAAACTCAGAAAAAATCGGGCCTTTCGGATGCATGTCGTGTTGGAGTTGGAAAGCTTGATAAGCATAATGTAGTTATTGCATGTATGGATTTTTCGTTTATCGGCGGAAGTATGGGATCCGTAGTGGGAGAGCGCTTGTGCAGGGCAATTGATCATGCTCGCGAGAAAAAGTACCCGCTTATTATTATTTCACAATCTGGTGGAGCCCGCATGATGGAAAGCGTCTACAGCCTGATGCAACTACCGAAAACCTCCGCAAAACTTGCTTTGTTGGAAAGGGAAAAAGTTCCATACATATCCGTGATGACCAATCCAACGACGGGTGGAGTAACAGCCAGTTACGCAATGCTTGGAGATTTTAACATTGCAGAACCGGGGGCGCTTATTGGATTTGCCGGTCCGCGGGTCATTCGTCAAACCATCGGAAGAGATCTTCCTGAAGGATTCCAAACCTCAGAGTATCTTTTGGAGCATGGGTTCCTCGATTTTATCGTAGCACGGCCGAAGTTGAAGAAAAAATTGTCAAAGTTGCTTCGGATACTGAGAAATTAAATTGTATTAAAAATCCGCGAAGTTATTCCTTTATACTGTCGTCATTGGAAACAAGTTTATGATTCTTCTGAAGGAAAATTTGCGAATTTCTTGCCTTATTAAAAAATAAAGAGATTTATGAGATTTGCCGATTACGCGAAGATTTATGTAACAGGTGGACACGGAGGGAGCGGAATGGCTCACTTCAGGCGGGAGAAGTATGAGCCTAAAGGAGGTCCAGACGGAGGCGATGGAGGCAAAGGCGGAGATGTTATACTCAGGGGAAACAAGCAACTCAATACTCTTCTTGACCTTCGATACCGAAAATTTGTGAATGCTAAAGATGGGCAAAATGGACATACATCCCGAAAACAGGGAAAAGACGGTGAGGATGAAATTCTTGAAGTACCCATGGGAACGGTGGCCTATGATGCTGATTCAAAAGAGCGTATAGGTGAGATTACAGAAGACGGAGAGGAAATTGTTATTGCGGAAGGCGGGAAAGGCGGACTTGGTAACTGGCACTTCCGAAGTGCCACCAACCAAACTCCCCAACACGCCCAGGAAGGTGAAGAGGGCGCAGAACGAACGGTTGAACTGGAATTGAAATTGATTGCAGACGTCGGACTCGTCGGCTTTCCAAATGCCGGGAAGAGTACATTGTTATCGGCTCTTTCTGCGGCCAAACCCAAAATTGCAGACTATCCCTTTACAACGCTCCAGCCAAATTTGGGTGTAGTAACATCTTCAGATTACAGAAGTTTTGTGATGGCAGATATTCCCGGAATTATTGAAGATGCCCATGAAGGAAAAGGTTTAGGAATCCAGTTTTTGAGGCATATAGAACGGAATAATTTGTTGTTATTTGTAATTGCTGTCAATTCAGATATCAAGCAGGAATACAATGCTCTCCTGAACGAGCTTAAAGCTTATCGATCTGATCTTTTGGATAAACCAAGACTACTTGCTATAAGTAAAATGGACCTGAAAGAGAATTACGAGCTGGATGAAGAGCTTGACTTGAAGGATAGTATCGACACAATATTGATATCCTCTGCAACTGGGCATAATATGGAGGAGCTGAAAGAGAAAATTTGGGAGAAACTACAAACCGTTGAACAAGACAAGTCATCATAGAGCACTGCTGGCACTTCTTCAAATCCCCGATTTCGGAGTCCGCAGAATAAAAACATTATTAGACCGTACCGCAGTAGGGGATGCGTCTGAGCTTTTCAAAATGAAATTGCCGGACCTGCTTCGGTTTGATGGATTTGGTGAACACATAGCTAAAAATTTCGTCCAGTTTGATGAATGGAAAAAAGTAGATTCCATTCTCGAAAAGACAGAAAAAATCGGGGCAGATCTTGTTTCCATTAATGATGAACACTACCCACCTCTTCTCAGGCATATTTTTGATCCGCCGGTTTTACTTTGGGTAAAAGGAAATAAAGAAGCACTGCTATCAGACGGAATTGCTGTAGTTGGGACCCGGCGAGCTTCAAAATACGGATTGAATCAAGCGAAAGTGTGGGCAAGTAAGCTTACAGCTGCCGGCCTTTGTGTAAATAGCGGCCTTGCTTACGGTGTTGATGCTGTATCACATCGGGCGGCGGTGGAATCGGGTGGTAAAACAGTTGCTGTTTTAGGGTCGGGAATAGACGTGATCTACCCGTCGAAAAACTCTAGGTTAGCGGAAGATATCATCGAAAATGATGGTGCGGTTATTACAGAATTTGAACCGGGAGCTGCTCCTGATGCTGTAAACTTCCCGGAACGGAATCGAATTGTCAGTGGAATGAGTCACGGTACATTGGTTGTGGAAAGTGGAGTTAAAGGTGGAAGTATGATTACCGCTCGAAGTGCGTTAGACCAAAATCGTGAAGTGTTTGTCATTCCACATCCTTTGGACTCTTTAGGTGGGCAGGGGTGCAATTATTTGATTCGCACCGGACAGGGGAAATTGGTTCAGTCTATTGATGATATTTTAGTTGAAATTTCTGTTCATACCGATTCAAAATCACAGGAAATTGAAGAAAATCCCAAAAAGAAGTGGGAAAGCCTGGAGCTTGATGAAGCATCAAAAGAAATTTGCAAGCTTTTAAAAAACGATGAGTTACATATCGATCAAATAAGTGAGAAGATTGAAAAACCCACCTATGCACTTCTGCCGACACTCTTAGACCTGGAAATGAAGGGTGCTGTTAAACAAAAAGCCGGAAAATATTTTGAGCTCTGTTGATCCATCCTGAGATTAAAATTCCAAATTTTAGCAGGATAAATGCCATACCCCTCATTTGTGTTCGTTATATTTAGTTGATGAGTTGATGAGTTGATGAGTTGATGAGTTGATGAGTTGATGAGTTGATGAGTTGATGAGTTGATGAGTTGATGAAAAGTGGCAGTCATCGGATAAATGAAATTGAGCTGATATTATATTTGATATTATTCACTTAGTTGATGACTCTAAAGCAGATAGATTATTCAAGTATTATTAAGTAATGAAACATGATAAGAGTTCAAAACGTCATACTTTCTGAGGATATTGCAACGGCAAAATTCGCATGTGACATTAGCAGATGTAAAGGTGCATGCTGTGTAGTGGGTGATGCCGGAGCACCTGTAAGCAAGAAGGAGATCCCGGTTTTGAGGAAGGCTTTCAGAAAACTTAGAGACAATTTGGATCCTGAAGCAGTGAATGTTGTCAAGGAAAATGGAGTAGTACAGGGTGATAGCCGGAACGGCTATGAAATCTCCTGTATTGAGTCCGGTGAATGTGTTTTTGTTCAGAAAGATGAAAACGGAGCTGCCACATGCGCCATTCAAAATGCTTACTATTCCGGTGAATTTGGATGGGAAAAGCCGATTAGTTGTCACTTGTACCCGATTCGGCTCAAACGAATTGCCGGTCTTGAATATGCTAATTTTGAATACCTGCCGGAATTGTGTTCTGCCGGATGTGATCGGGGTGAAAGTGAAGGTATTTACCTGTCTGATTTTTTGAAAGATTCGCTCATTCGCCGGTATGGGGAGGAATGGTATATGGAGTTTCTTGATATTTGTGAAGAAGAAAGGAAACAAATCGCGTAGATGTTAAAAACAGGTCAAAACATATCACAAAAACAGTCGCTGCAGCAGAAGCTTTCTCCGCAGCAGATTCAATTTGTGAAACTGTTGCAGCTTCCCACGATGGGCCTTGAACAAAGAGTGAAACAGGAGATCGAGATGAATCCTGTTCTTGAAGAAGGAGATCCGCTATCACAAGAGGAAACACTCCCTGAAAATGAGGAGATTGAGTGGGAGGAGACCGAAGAGCAGGAGGGCGATAGTGACCCGGACCCGGTAGATCAAAATGAAGAGATCGACTGGGATTCTTTTCTACATAATACCGAGTACGACGGTATGAACTATTCGGGTACCGGAAGCCGATCTGCTGGGGATGACGACTGGAAAGACCTGCCTAATCCGTATCATGAATCCCTTTTAGAAGAACTTGAACAGCAGGTTTCTCTTCTAGACCTGGATGAAGACGAAATGTTGATCGCAGACCAAATATTGGGTTCACTGGATGAGGATGGATATTTCCGCAGAGAAATTGATGCCGTGGTAGATAATATTGCATTTAACCACGGGACTTTAGTGAAGGCCGGCCAGGTTGAAAAGGTTCGAAAACAGATCCAGGAGTTGGAACCCGTCGGTATCGCTTCCCGGGATTTGAGAGATTGCCTTTTGTGCCAGGTCCGACACTCAGATACAGATACAGACCTCAGGGAACTGGCAGAAAAACTTCTTGAGGAGGAGTGGGACGCCTTTGAAAAGAAACATTTTGAAAAGCTGAAGTCTCGCCTCGGTGTTGGCAATGAAGAATTGAAAGAGGTATTTGAGCTGATCAAAGGCTTAAATCCACGTCCGGGAGGGGTTTCAAATCCCGATACAGACAACCAGCAATATATTGAACCGGATTTTGAAGTTTATTACGAGCCGTTTGAAGAGGATGGAAAAAAAGATGAAGGTGAATTTGTCATTCGATTGAGTCAGCGAAATATCCCCCCACTCCGGATTTCTCCCGACTATAAAATGATGTGGGAAAATTTAAAGAATAAGAAAGAAAAACAGAAAGAGAGTGGTGATAAAGAAGCAAGAAAATTCATCAAAGATAAAGTCGAGTCAGCCCAGTGGTTTATTGATTCCATCAAACAGAGGCACAACACGTTGATGAAAACGATGCGTACCATTGTCGCTCTTCAGGAGGATTTCTTCAAACACGGGGAAGGTTTAAAACCAATGATTCTCAAAGATGTAGCTGAAAGGATCAATATGGATATATCAACGGTTTCTCGGGTTGTAAATGGCAAATATGTTCAAACCAATTTTGGTGTATTTGAACTGAAGTATTTTTTCAGTGAAGGGTTGGAAACAGAAAGTGGCGAGGACGTATCAAGCCGGGAAGTAAAAAATGTACTCCGGGATGTAATTCAAAATGAGAATAAAAAGAAGCCGTATAGCGATCAGGCACTCACAGAAATTCTCAAGGATAAAGGATATAAAGTAGCCCGACGGACGGTTAGCAAGTACCGCGAAAATCTTCAGATCCCTGTAGCCCGACTAAGAAAACAGATTGTTTAAGGGAGCATAAAAGCCATCTCAATTGGTTGATAGATCCCTGGCAGCCACAAGGCAAGCACGATTGAGAGGGAGATCACAAGAAAATAAAGGCCCACGGTTAGAAATAAATTAAGAGCTCGGTATTTTTGGAGGAACCGAGCGCTGTCTGCTGCGGCGATTATAAAACTCGAAAACCAAAAGAAGAAAAAAATAACGGCCGCTGCAAGAGTCCAGTCTTCTGCAGATTGAAGCTGTACGAAGTAAACTGCAAAAGTTACCACAATCAGGTTGATGTGGAATGGCCAACTATAGAGATTTATCACCTGGTTGAGCTGCTTTATTTGTTTGTTGGGCAGGTAAATCCAGAAAATTGAAATGATATGTGAGATTAAGGCTGTTAAAAATCCAATTCCAAAGAGAGAAAGCTTTTCAAAACCCGGATAAAAAATAACTGAGTAATGATATGAAAAAGATTCTAAACCTAGGCTGCTAATAAAATCTTCGGAGAGCAAATAGAAAAATAAACCTGTGATAACAGCATGCTGCAGTAAAATAATGACACCCGGTGTGGCATTTCGAATTCGGTATTGCTTCACATCTTGAACAAAAAAGGAATGATTCAGGAAATATCGGGGCAAGGCTGCCTTATACATGGGTTGATACCTATAATTGAGGATAAAACTGATCCATATTATCAACAATATTATAATCGGCCAGTTGGTTTCCGGAGAGTATGCGGTTTCTGCTGGCATTGGAAAATTAACGGGCTCTCCGTCAAGATATGCAGAGATGATCGTTGAAAATGATGATTGAGCTTCCATTCGTTTGAGAAACCAATCAGCAGGAATGATGATTAGACTTTCGGATTCGGTGAGCAACTGATTGAGGCACTCTTCAAGGCTTTGGAGAGAAGCATTCTCATCGGTGGATGGTTCAAATTTGACAACTGTTGATGAGAGAGGAGTTAATCCATCTTGCCGAACCTTAATCTGGCTTGAGAAAAAATCAATTTTCTGAAGTGGATAGTTCGGTGCAGAAAATGCTGATTGATAATAAATCGGTTTATCAAAAGAATTCGAGAGTTGGATGAGTAGACTATCAGCTGAAGAAGGAAAATCAGGTCTATAATCTGCAGGATAATCAAACAATTTTATTGCCGCTAAATTATCCATTAATTGAGCCGGTACACTATTATACGATCTCAGTACCGAATTCAGAATCAATTTATAGTTGTTTCTTACTTGATACTCCGTAACGTAGTGTTGGTTTGAGTCCAGGAGCAAGTAAAACTGTTCCAGATCAGTGTTGCTAATGCTGTTTGGAAATGGTACCTCCAGCATATCGACCCCGATTGCGCGAATCCTATCTAAATTTCCGGATGTAAATAAATAGTTGTCTGAATCATTAACAGACAAAGCAATTCTATGCGAAGGCTCGTTTTGTAGAGATCCGGCAATGGATTTTGCTGAAAGAGATACTAATAACCCAAAAATGAAAAATGATAAAACGAGAGTTCGTAAAATGACCGTATTATTTTTTGATATCCTCAGCGTTTTCAATAGGTAGTTTTCGGGTCTCTTTAAACGTAGAGAGTACAATGTTTGATCGTGTTCGAGTAACCCCTTCCCACGTTTGAATCAACGAAAGGAATTTTTCCAGGGATTCCGTGTTTTTTGTGCGCACTTTGAGAATATGAGAACCATCACCCGTTATAGAATGACATTCCATCACTTCTGGATGTTCAGTTACCCGCTCTACGAAGTCTGAATAACGTTCAGAGCCATCCACTTCCACAAAAATAAATGCGGTTATATCAAAGTGAAACTTCTTTGCATCAAGAATGGCATTATAATTAATAATGAGCCCTTTCTCTTCAAGTTTCCGCATTCGTTCGGAAACGGAAGGTACCGATAAATGAACAATATCCGCGATTGTATTTCGCTGAGCTCTTCCGTCCTCTTGTAGATGATTAAGAATTTTTATGTCTGTTTCGTCTAATAGATTTGTCATTTCGCCCTGCCTAATATTTCTAATTCAATTTCAATTTAGCCTTAATTTGTTAGGAAAACAATCCCTTTTACTCATTTACATAAATGCATACAAAAATTTAGGTTAGCCGATGAAAAAATTTCAAACAGGATTTTACTCATTGTATCTTTGTGCCAAAATAACAATCAAAAAATAATATTTAGCTCATATGTTGGACGTAGCATTTATCCGTGAAAACGCTGATCTCGTGAAGGAGGGGATGAAGAATAAGGGGGAACCAGACAGCTCCGTTGTAGACCGTGTGATAGAGAAAGATGAAGAATGGCGAAGTGTTGTAACTGAACTTGATAACCTGCGGGCTGAGAGTAATAAGAAAGCGAAGAAAATTGGCCAGTTAATGGGTCAGGGCAAAAAAGAGGAAGCCCAAAAACTGATCAAAGAGACAGGCGATAACAAGGAGAAGATTAAAGAACTTGAAGATAAACTTTCCGGTTTGGAGAAAGAGCGAAGTGATCTGCTATATCAAATTCCAAATGTACCGGATAAGTCCGTACCGGTTGGTCATTCGGAAGAAGATAATGAAGTATACTTGACGTGGGGCGAAACGTCTGAAGAGGAGTGGCGAAAACCGCACTGGGAGATTGCAGAGAAAAAAGGTTGGATCGATTTTGAACGTGGATCGAAAGTAACCGGGGCCGGATTTCCTTTTTATGTGGGTGCCATGGCAAGGTTGCAGCGAGCACTGATAAATTTTTTCCTGAATGAAGCATCCGAAAAAGGATATACTGAGCTTCAGGCACCCTACTTTGTGAATGAAGATTCTGCACGTGGTACCGGGCAGATTCCCGATAAAGAAGATATGATGTATACCATTCCGAGAGATGGTTTTTTTGCCATTCCAACCGCGGAAGTTCCTGTGACTAATTTTCACCGCGATGAAATTTTTTCAATGGAAGATCTGCCCGTCTATTACTCAGCATATACTCCTTGCTGGAGACGAGAAGCAGGAAGTTATGGGAAGGATGTCCGCGGTTTGAACCGGTTGCACCAATTCGACAAGGTGGAGTTAGTAAAAATTGTGCATCCCGATTCTTCTGATGAGGAACTGGAATCACTGCGGGAATATGCAGAATCTCTGCTGAAAAAACTGGAATTGCCGTATCGAACACTACTGATGTGTACCGGCGATATGGGATTCACACAAACCAAAAAATATGACCTTGAAGTTTGGAGCCCCGGTCAACATCGCTGGTTGGAAGTGAGCTCCTGTTCCAATTTTGGGTCGTTCCAGGCACGGCGAATGCAGCTTCGATATAAGAATGAAAAAGGAAAAACGGAGATTCTTCACACATTAAATGGATCTGGTTTGGCATTGCCTCGTATCGTGGCATCCATTCTTGAAACGTATCAAACCGAAGATGGAGATGTACTCGTGCCGGATGTTCTGCAACCCTATATGAACTCAGAAAAAATGTAACCTTCATTTCTCACAAACATTTATGTTATAAATTTATAACCTATTAAATATCAATGAGTTGGAATTATCTATATTTCAATTAAAAAGTGCAGTGTGTAATTCGGCGAATTTTTCCCGAGAGTTGCATTTGCCCAGGGCATGCCTTTGGCAGAAGTTCAAATAGCTTAATCAACGTACAGCATGTACGCCTCATTGCGCAATTTGAACTTGGCCTTGCTCACAACAAAATTTCTTGGTGAGAAATGCATGCTAAATGTCTACTTATGATTTCATGATTTTTTCTGATTTTAATAGAATGAACGATATTTATAAATAAAATTAAACGGAAGGTCTCAGATGGATGATGTTTCTAAAAAAGGTATAGTTTCGAGAAAAAAATTTTTAAAAACATCTGCAGCTATAACCGGTGGAATAACGTTTTTGCCATCTGCATTGAGAGCTGCACTACTATCAGACACAAATTCAGTTAATTCAGAGGTTCAGCCATATCAAATTGTTTACAATCGGAGCATCAACAACCCAATAGAAGAGCAGGCGGCTCAGCAGCTTAAGAGTTATCTTGCGAAAGCTGATATCGACCTTCCAATTATCGAAGAGGAATCATATCAAGGGAATCAAGCGATCTATATCGGACATACTCGCTATGCTGAACAGTTGCAGATTGATTACACCCAACTGGATAAAGACGGGTATGCATTCAAAACTCATGGTGATAATTTTGTAGTCACAGGCGGATCAGAAAAAGGGGTGTTGTATGGAGTTTATGGTTTACTGGAGGTGCTTGGCTATAGAAAATACGATTCGGTAAGTACATTTGTGCCAGAAATGGATTCCCTCCAACTTCCTGCGGATTCAATTACTTTACCCGGGATGGTTTATCGCCAAACATCCTACTATGACAAGGATGACGGCGATATTTTTGATTGGCACGGGCTCGATAGCAGCAGCGAATCATGGGGTATGTTTGTGCATACTTTTTTTGAGCTGGTTCCACCTGAACAGTTTGGCGAGTCGCATCCTGAATATTATTCCTGGCGAGATGGAAAACGGAATCCAAGTACTCAATTGTGCCTCTCGAATGAAGAAGTTTTGGATATCGTCGTTGAAAATCTAAGAACAAGAATGGCTGAAAAGCCTGCAGCGCTCTATTGGTCTGTCAGCCCGGAAGATAATGATCAATATTGCACATGTGGACCCTGTACAGAATTGAATGAAAAGCACGGGGGTACAAGACCTGAATTGGAATTTGGTGTTCCAAGCGGCTCACTTATCTATTTTGTGAATAAAGTAGCCAAAGAATTTCCGGATAAAATTATTTCAACATTGGCGTATTGGTATACTCGCCAAGCCCCAGATCATATAAAGCCGGGGCCTAATGTTAATATTATGCTTTGCCCCATTGGCCCGGCCCGGCACCGGCCCATTTTTGAAACAGCCCCGTCATTCACAAAAGACCTGGAGGACTGGGGAAAAATTAGTGACAGAATTCTAATTTGGGATTATAACATTCAGTTTGCGAACCCAGTCAGTCCATTTCCTAACCTTCACACTCTGAAGCCGAATATAAAATTCTACAAAGATAACAATGTAGATTCGCTGTTTATGCAGGCTACCTCGCAAGCCGGAAGTGAAATGGCAAGTCTTAGATCTTATTTGATTAGCAAGTTGATGTGGAATCCGGAGGCTGATGAAGGTCAGGTCATGAATGATTTTCTAGATGGATATTACGGAGATGCGGGGACTCATATTCATCAATATATTGACACGATGAGAGAGGCATTGCTGGCGAGTAATCACGAACTCAAAATTTTTGATTCGCCAATCGATGCAAAAGAAACCTATTTGTCTTCCCGATTAATGGCGGAGTACGAACAGTTGTTTGACAGTGCCGAGAAAGCAGTCGAAGAGGATTATGAACGGTTGAAACGGGTAAGAATCGCAAGGCTGCCTCTGATGTTTGCCCAAATTCAGATTGGCCGAACCGAAGTGGATACCCCCCGGAGCATGTTTATGCGCAACGAGGAGGGGAGGGTCGTTGTCAAGCCTGAAATGAAGGAACTGGTGTATCTTTTTGTGGATCGTTGCAAGGAATATGGTGTGAATCGAATTCGGGAGAGAACCACATCTGCAGATGAATATTTACTGGCTTATCAGCGAATTTTTGATAAGATGGATGAGGTGGCCCATTCCATATCACTTCATAAAAAAGTGTCTCCAATCACAAAAAGCAGTGAGTATACGAAAGGAGTTGAAGCGTTAACCGATGGGATTTTCGGTTCAGATGAGTCATGGAGATTCCCGGATAAAATTGGCGTGAATTGGGTCGGTTTTGAAGGAGAACATATGGAATTCCTCATTGATTTGGGTGAAGTACAACCTATTCAAACGATCAACATGGATTTCCTGAATGCCCAGGCTCAACCAAAGTGGCACCTAACTATTTTGCCGAAATTTGTAGAGTACCGGCTGTCTGTCGATGGAGAGAATTTTGAAGAACCCGTTCGAATCAGCAATCCCCATGATCCCAATCCCGATAACAATCCTCAAATCACTAGTGTGCGAGTTCAGTCTTTCAAGGCAGATATGAAATCCAAACTTGTCCGGTATATAAAAGTGCATGCCGAGAGTCCAGTCGAGATGCCTCCGTGGCATATTAGAGCCGGACAACCCGCCAAGATTTATGCGGATGAAATAGTGGTTATCTGATTGAAGCTGGGGTGAGATACGCATGTCCGGAATTTACTGAGATATGAGTTTTGATTCGATATTGTGAACTCTTGAAAGGTAAGTAAATTAATTCCTGATATGATGTGATATATAATATATACATCATTTAAGGCATTCAATTTGCATGATCCGTACTCAGATCTATATCACTAAAGAGGAAAAAGAGGCTTTAGATAAGCTTTCCAAAGAGAGGAATACCACCAAAAGTAATATCATTCGTGAAGCTATTGATCAGTATGTGGCGGATAAAGAAACCGAAAAAAAGAAAACAATCATGAATTTTGCCGGTATCTGGAAAGACAAAAAAGATATTCCCGATGTAAGAGAGTTAAGAAAAGGATGGGGAAGGCGGTAAAAGAGAGTATACGGGGATGATAGTTGATACCAATGTTATAATAGACTTTCTAATTGGAAGAGTTTCTAAAGTATGTTGAATCGATACATGTATCACTAAAAATCGCAAAAGAGCTGGTTTGCTTAGGAGAAAATTTCTCAAAAGCCATGGAATTGAAATTCCGGATGCAATTATTGCAGCTACTGCAAATGATTGGAGTGTACCAGTTGCAACAATTGATAAGAAACACTTGAGCGATTTTAACCAATAACTTGATTATTCCGTACTAAAAGTTGCTTGACTCTCCTCTCTCGATTATTTCCTTTTAATCCTTATTTAGGAATAAGGTGCTTTTTCAAATGCTGATCTAATCAATTTGAAAATAAAGTAAACACCGAAAGCGGCAAGGATTATAACAATCAGAGAACCCCAAAAGATGTAAATAGCATACGGTATTAATAGAATGAGTAGAAGGCCAACTAGATACCGAAATGGATTGGAATAAAAGATATATGCGTTTCCACCAGCTTTAAGAAGACGAATAATACGATACCACATAATGCAGTGTTTTTTTGTTTAGTTGTGGTTTACGTCTTTTTTGGGAAAATGATTCGCTATGCCACTGCGTATAATTCCTCTTCTTTGAAATTGAGAAGAAGTTCCAAAATTGGATCCATCTCTTTCTCTTGCATAATCTCTCCCCGCAGTTTTCGGCTGTTTCGAATGCCCTTGAGGTATTGTCCGTAGTGTTTTTTCATGATGATTACGCCATACTGCTCCCCGTGATGAGCTACTGAAAATCGTAGATGTTCTGCACACAGTGCTAACCGTTGATCTACAGTTGGATCGGGCAACAGTTCACCGGTTTCCAGGTAATGTCGTGTCTGTTCAAAAATCCACGGGTTGCCGATTGCACCGCGGCCGATCATCACTCCGTCTACACCGGTTTCATCAAACATCTTTTTAGCGAGTTCAGGTGAGGTCACATCCCCATTTCCAATGATTGGAATTTCAAGTCCCGATGTATTTTTGAGCTCTTTCAGATAATCCCACCGAGCGTCGCCTTTATATTTTTGATTTCGTGTTCGTGCATGCACAGTCAGAGCTTTAACACCGAGATTCTGCAGCATCAATCCAACTTCACTGATCCGAATCGTTCGGTCGTCCCAGCCGAGTCGTGTCTTAACAGTAACGGGAAAATCACCCGCGGCATCAACAACCGTTCCGGCCATTCTCTCCATCATAGCCAAATCTTTCAGGCAAGCTGAGCCGGCGCCTTTTTTAACGATTTTGTAAACAGGGCATCCGAAGTTGATATCCACAATATCGGGATTGCTGGCTACCGCTACTTTTGTAGCCCCTTCCATCGCTTCTTCGCGTCCGCCAAAAATCTGTACTCCGAAGGGGCGTTCTGATTCCTCAAACTGCATCTTGTGCATGGCGATATCGGAATCCCGAATGATCGCCTCGGAACTGATAAATTCAGTGTAAACGACCGAGGCACCTTTCTGTTTACAGATTTGTCGGAATGGAGAATCAGTTACGTCCTCCATCGGGGCGAGTAGCAGTGGCTTTTGTCCTAAATTAATGTGTTGAATCTTCATATCGTAAATTTCTTGAACGGACAAAAATAACAGTTTTTTTGACAGACTGCTAAATCCTTTAATTTTTACCAATCAAAGCGCTTCCAATATCAGATATGGAGCTCTGTGAATAGCCAATTGTCGAATTAACATGTATATTAATGATGTCAAAACAAATTTTAACTAATACAGGAGCAATAATATAATGGCACTTGAAAAATCAAGTATAGAAGAATTATTGGGGAACGATGCTGACTCCTTACTCAGTCATGTTTGCGAAACAATACCTAAAGAAAAACTTCATATTCCATCTTCAACGTACGTTGATGATGTATGGTATCATTCAGACAGAGGTAATCGTGTTCTTCAAAATCTACAAAGAATTTTAAATCATGGTAGACTCGGCGGAACCGGATACGTATCCATTCTTCCTGTAGACCAAGGTATTGAGCACAGTGCCGGTGCATCCTTTGCCAAAAACCCGGCTTATTTTGATCCGGAAAATATTGTTGAATTAGCTATTGAAGGTGGATGTAACGCAGTTGCATCAACATTTGGTGTTTTAGGTGCGGTATCCAGAAAGTATGCTCATAAAATTCCATTTTTGGTGAAGATCAACCATAATGAGTTGTTAACCTATCCAAACAGTTACGATCAAATTATGTTTGGATCTATTGAGAAAGCTTACGACATGGGTGCTGCTGCAGTAGGAGCTACAATCTATTTTGGTTCTGAAGAATCATCACGACAGATCGTTGAAGTTGCCAAGGCTTTTGAGAAAGCACATGAGCTTGGAATGGCAACAGTACTATGGTGTTACACCCGAAATTCTGCTTTTAAAGTAGACGGAACAGACTACCACGCATCAGCCGACTTAACCGGACAAGCAAATCATCTCGGTGTAACGATTGAAGCTGATATCGTAAAACAAAAACTGCCTACAAACAATGGCGGATATCTTGCCCTCAATTCAGGAGATTCATCATACGGTAAACTCGATCAAAGAATCTATGATGAGTTGACAACGGATCATCCAATTGATTTGACTCGATACCAGGTAGCTAATGGCTACATGGGTCGTGCCGGATTGATTAACTCAGGTGGAGCATCCGGTAAAGATGACTTTGCACAAGCTGTTAAAACAGCAGTTGTGAACAAACGCGCCGGTGGAATGGGACTGATTAGTGGTCGAAAAGCTTTTCAGCGTCCAATGGAAGAAGGCATTAAACTGCTGAACTACATTCAGGATGTATATCTCAACGAAGAGATAACGATCGCCTGATTAACTTTTCTTTCATTTCAAAAAAATGCCGGTCTTAAAAACCCGGCATTTTTTTTATTCTCTACCCTACCATTTCAGTATATTTCAGGGTTTTGAACACATAAATCATTTATTTGTCGAAACCTGTTCAACATAGCCCAAGCAGCGGACCTCTGATTTCACTCAAGTATTTGGCGATATCTATCGCTTTGAGTGTAATCAGTATGGGAATCGTAATTTATCTGACCTACACTCCGGGTGTATTGGAACATCTGAAGCCCAAAAGATTACCTGGATTGGGAATCGCTATCGCAGTAACACTCTTGAAAGTGTATTTCAGTGCAGCAAAAATCAGGTACCTGGCAGATAAGGTTATTGGTAAGATGGCTGCTGTTCGAATTGCTCTTACCTGGGATTTTGCCTCCGCTGTTACCCCTTCTACAATCGGTGGTGCACCTGTGGCAACATTTGCGATGACACGGGAGGGAATTCAGCTTGGCCAATCATCAGCTATTATGCTTTACAGTGTATTATTAGATCAATTTTGGTATGCATTGGCCGTGCCGATTCTGCTGATTTCAGGAATCTACTTCCAGGTTTTACCGGAGGAGATTGGCTTGGTTGGAAATGTTTCTATGGCTTTAATCTACACGGCACTTTTGTTGTATGGAGCTTTACTTGCCTATGGCCTGTTGATTAATCCAGCAGCAATTAAAAAGGTCATCCGGGTAATTTTTAAGCTGCCATTTTTAAGAAAATATGCTGATAAGGTTAATGAAGAGGCTGATAATCTTGAAAGCTATTCAAAATTACTGAAAAAGAAACCATATACATTTGTTCTCAAAGCTTTCTATCTCTCAACCATGACGTGGCTTTGTAAAGTTGCTTTACCCGTAATTGTTGTTCTGAGTTTACTGCCGGCAGATGAAATCTTATTGGTTTTACGAAGCCTTGCCATGAACCTGGCATTTCTTGTCATTCCCACGCCTGGCGGATCAGGTGGAGTTGAGGGTCTTTTTGCGATATTCCTCGGCCCGTTAATTGATCGAAAAGCATTTATAGGTTTAGCTGTATTTACATGGAGAATTATTACCTATTATTCCAGCATTGGCCTTGGCATTTTTGCGATGATTTGGTATGTAAATGATTCCGTAGAGCAAAGACTTTCAGAAACAGATGAACCCATTCCCGTCGAAGAATTAGAAGATCATGGCTAAGGAAAAGATTCATTTTGAATGCAGTAATTGCAACCATGTTTCTCCCAAATGGCTGGGAGTTTGTCCAAAATGCGGCGAATGGAATACCTTTACAGAAAAACGGGAGAAAAAAAAGAGCTCAAAAAAACATAAAGTTGAGATTTCCGAATCGGACAATTCTGAAGTCGTTAGGCTGTCTGACGTGGGAACAGAACACCAGGAGAGGTTGTCGAGCAATCTAGATGAGTTTGACCGTGTTCTTGGCGGTGGTTTTGTAGATGGATCGTTTACACTTTTGGGTGGAGATCCCGGGATCGGTAAAAGTACATTGATGCTTCAAACCGCAAAAAATAGCCCGAATTTGAAAATTCTTTATATCGCGGGCGAGGAATCGGGTGCTCAAATCAAACAACGTGCAGCCCGAATAGGTTTAACGGGTGAGAACCTCTACATCAGTTCAAATACAGATGTCCAGTCGGTCATTCACTCTGCCCGAAAACTGAAACCAGATCTTTTAGTTATCGACTCGATACAAACGCTTTTCAGCGATGAACTGACAAGTCTCCCCGGAAGTATTCGTCAGATTCGAGAATGCTCAGCTCTGCTTCAGCAGATTGCAAAAAAAGAGAATATTACGACTTTGATGATTGGTCATGTGACCAAAGAAGGAGACATTGCCGGTCCCAGAATTTTGGAACACATGGTTGATACCGTTCTTCATTTTGAAGGAGACAAAAATCACTTTTATCGATTGTTGAGATGTATAAAAAACCGTTTCGGTCCGGCACAGGAGGTTGGCGTTTTTGAAATGAATGAAGGTGGGCTTCAGGAGGTTACGAATCCATCTGAACTATTCTTGTCTGACTCTGACCTGGAGGTCAGCGGTAATGCCATAGCTTGTGTGATGGAAGGAACGCGACCTATTCTAGTTGAGGTCCAGGCATTGGTTTCATCCAGCAATTATGGAACTCCCCAGCGAACGGCCAGCGGATTTGATCAAAGACGATTATCACTTTTGATTGCTGTACTTGAAAAAAGAGCCGGACTTCATTTTGGTGACCAGGATGTGTACCTGAATGTAGCCGGGGGATTGAAGATCACCGATCCTGCAGCCGATCTCGCCGTAATTTCGGCACTTTCATCCAGCCTGAAAGATCAGGTAGTTGATAAAAATACCGTTTATATCGGCGAAGTTGGGTTAGGTGGGGAGATAAGGAATGTATCGAATGTTGCGCAACGTATACGAGAGGCAGGTAAGATGGGTATTCAGAGAGCTCTGTTACCCAAGAGCGGAACCGCGGTTCAGAATAACATTGAGATCAATACCGCGGCTACTATCTCGGAATTTGTTTAAACTCTTTTAGTAGTTTTCTCTCTGACGTCTTCGCTCTTCACGAATACTTTTTTTCAGAGCTTCTCTGCGCTCTTCAGATGGCTTTGTGTACTGCTGCCGTTCTTTGTATTCATTAAGTATTCGAGAACGCGTAACCATCTTTTTAAAGCGGTTAATTGCGCGATCTATACTTTCATTGTCTTTTACGTTAACTCCGATCATATCTAATGTTTAGTTTTATAAAAATTGACAGACACCTAATATAAAAATACTTTTCAGAAAAAAATAGTTTCACAGTTAAAAAAAGATACTATTTATTAGTCCTGAATTGCGGGTTGAATTCAGAGAACAGCTTTTTTCATCTTTAATTTTTTAGGATATTATAAGTCAATTCTAAAACGGCATTCATTCACCGATAACGGGGAAACTTTTACCAATAATTACTAACCAGGCTACATGGAGTATGTAAGAACATTCAGAGAGATGCTTATCACGCCCGGGAAAGTTGTGGACAGCTTTGTTCTTGACGAGAAATCAAATTACATGCATCCGTTTTCTTTTGGATTGATTGGGGTTATCATTGTAATAGCTCTTTATTCATTGGTTCTTGGGTACAGAACCCCGATACTCGCAGAATTCGTAAGCAAAGAGATTGATCAGTACCAGCAACTCACATACTGGATACAATATGCAGATTTAAAGCTATCTACTTTTTTATTACCACTCCTAATGTTCCTTCTGTTAATTCCCTCCTTAGCTATTCCGGGATTATTCTTCTTCCGTGAAAATATAGAGGGTTTCTATTATAACTTGATTCTCAGCGCCTATGCAGTTGGAACAGCTGTGGTTTCATTATTGGTGTTAGTACCAATTTGGTTAGTATCTCCATCCACTTTGTTCAATTCAACCATAACTACATACATGCCGTTGGTGTTAGTAGGCATTGTAGTACTCAGAATTTATGAGAGGTATTTTTTGATGGAGGGGATAAAAAGCTGGATACAGATTTTATCTTCCTACACACTTGGGTGTATTCTTTTTCTTGTGCTGGAAAGCTTTTCGATTTCAATTATCGGTTATTTTATTTTTGCCGTAAACCGATTTATTGATCTCTGGATGACCATTTAAACTTTGTTCAGGATAAACTTTTTCGGAAGTGAATAATCTAGTGCACCCATTCCAAAAAGTGAGTAATCATAGCGAGCAGGATCATCGGGATTTAGTAATTTCAATGTTTCCGTAAGCTGGTTAACCGTTTTCCAGTCGTTGCTTTTTCGTGATACTAATCCATACTTTTTTGCCTGCCGGGCTACATGAACATCGTAGGGAATCAACAGATCCGAAGCAGGAATAAAATCCCATATACCAAGGTCCACAGGGCTATCTTTACGAATCATCCAGCGCAGGAACATGAACAAACGTTTACAGGTACTCCCTTTCTCGGGATTGGAGACATGTTTTCGTGTTCGGTTGGCGAGATCATCGCAACCATTAAAAAAGTTATGATGAAAAAGAGCCATCAAAGGTCTGTTTTCAGCTTTTGCCTGCTCATGACATTTTATCCAAAATGATTCAAAATCATCATAACTGGAATAGATATTTTTCAGGCTGAGAAGGATACCGTGAATATCGATCGGTTTAAATGTGCGGTGTTTAAAAGACCGAAGCCTGCTAAATTCAGCTTGATTGTAACTCATTACAAAACGATACGGATCGTTTTGCATACGACTTAACAAATCTTCCACTTTTGCAATGACAATATCCCGTCGTCCCCAGGCCATCGTGGCAGCCAGGAATCCTGCAATTTCCCGGTCTTTTTTTTGATGGAATGCGTGAAGAAATTGAACAGGATCTTCAGAGATATAATCAGCAGTTTCAACCCGGTCATTTATTTCGTCCAGATAGGGTTTCAAATCCCAAAGTCCCTGAGGAGTACGTTTGCGTAACGGCTTTGATAGCATTAGTTATCCAGGTAATGAGATAGGTCGTCTTTATCGAGATTCTTCAAGCCTTTAATGAGAGTTTTGTTGGCTTTTGGAAAAGGAAATTCATCAATTTCATCCAGTGAGACCCACTTTATCTTCTGGCTTGATTTAGGTTTAGGATCTCCATTTTTTATTCGGCACCAAAATGCGTGCATCGTAATTTTAAAATGAGAGTAAGCGTGCCTCAGATCCCGAAACTTTGAAAAGACTTCAACCTCAACACCAAGTTCTTCACTCAACTCGCGAGCTGTTGCTTCTTGTAATGTTTCATCCTCTTCCTGCTTACCGCCCGGGAATTCCCAAAGTCCACCGAGCATGCTCTCATTGGGGCGTAGAGCGATAAGTAATTCATTTTTTTGATTGAGAATCAACCCAACAGCAATTTGATGATGCGGTATTTTTTTCGCGGGTGATTTATATGGTATTTCATCAGTTTGAGCTCTTTTTGCAGCAATGCAATCAACAAAAAGGGGGCAATCATTACAATTAGGGTTTTGAGGGGTGCAAACTGTTGCTCCAAGCTCCATGACGGCCTGGTTGAAATCACCGGGTTTATCTTCTGGAATCAGGTCATCCGTAAGTTCTTGTATCCTGTTTTTTGTTGTGGACTTTCGAATATCATCCTGAATTCCATAATAGCGCGAGAGAACGCGAATTACATTTCCATCAACCACAGCATATTTTTTTTGAAAAGCAATACTAAGAAGCGCTGATGCCGTGTAGGGTCCAATCCCTTTCAAAGAGGTAATTTCATCCCATACAGAGGGCACATTACCATCGAACTTATCCACAACAGTTTTGGAAGCATGATGCAGATTTCGTCCGCGGCTGTAGTATCCAAGCCCTTCCCAACTCTTTAACACATCCTGTTGATCGGCTTCTGCAAGATCATATACGGTTGGAAATCGCTCAAGGAATCGTTCATAGTAGGGAATAACTGTATCAACCCGTGTTTGCTGGAGCATTATTTCCGAAATCCAGATTTTATAGGGATCGTCGGTTTTTCGCCAGGGCAGATCTCTTTTATTTTCCTGGTACCACGCTACAATCTTATCTGAAAAACTGCTCACTGTTCAAAAAGGTCTTCTTCTTCACCTGTTTGTGCTGAAAGTTCAACCACATTTATCGTGTAATCCTGCGAAGCTGCAGCACCGTATTGATCTGTAGCTATAACTCTAAAAGTATGTTCGCCAACTTGTCTTTCATCAGGATTCCATCTGAACCGGCCGGTTGTTTCATTTATTTGTGCACCGTCAGGCATATCTACACCCAAATATCGAATTAATGATTGGTTGATGCCGTCCGGGTCAATAGCCGAAATGCCCAATTCAAACTCCTCGCCTACAGGTATTGAGATAGGTCGGGAGGGGGTAAATCGAGGGGGTGAATTAAATGGACGAAGATTGATGACGAACTGGGTGCTGTCTGTTTTCCCATCTGCCAGGGATGCTGTAATCGTAACCGTATGCCGTCCGGATTGAGTGGCTGTAGGTTGCCAGTAAAATGAATTTCCACGTATTTGTGCATTATTAAATGAGGCAATGTAGCTGAGTGAAATATTGTCACTGCTGACATCTCCTTCGAACTCAATCGGTAAAAGCAACGGACGAGGAAATGGCAGTACTACATCCTCAATTTCACTGAGTGCAAAAGTATCAGAAACGGGTGTATCACTATCCATCTCTTGCTGGTCGGCCCGCTCTATGATCGGAAAAATCTTATTGTACTCAGAAATCCAGAAAGTGTCTTCTGTTACAGTCAAATAATTGCCAGAACGATTTCCGGGTTTCCACTGGTTGAAATTTCCATTGCTGTCATCAATCCAAATATCTGCCGTAACGGTTCTAATGATTGTTCGGTCGTTCCATATTGAGATTTTATCAACAGGATTTGCCAGGTTTGCAATTTGTTCTGTATTACCATCAGAATTAACAAGGTATATATTCCCGTCATTATCACTTCCCATTAATTCTCCTTTTATCAGGAATAGTTTAGTCAGTGTTTGATCAATATTTACCTCTTCGCTCAGCGTTGCGTTCCCTTCACGAATGGTATAGATACCGATCGAATTATCCCCTCGGAGGACAAAAACAGTCTGCCCGTTATCGGATGTCAAGTCAATTGTTTGGTTATCACGGATAATTTCTACACCTGAGTCAACGCTTTCCGGCGTTTCGAGACTAATTCGACCCAAACCGGAGTTTCCAAGTGCGATATAGAGATCATTGCCCATTCTTACTACAGCACGGGGTACATCAGGCAGAACAGTTGAAGAATATACGCCCAGAACAGAGGTCGGTTCAACGACTGTAAGGCGGCGAGTATTTCCATAGAGGTAAGCAAAACGAATGTCGCTCTCAATAATATGACCGCGTTGTTGCATGCCTGTAGAGGAGTAGAGCCATTGTAAAGAATCACTGTATGCACGAAATACGACGAGGCCTTCACTTTCGGAGAGAGCGTAAAGATGTGTCTCTGAACTTTGAAGATTTACAATATTCGGGATCTCAATTTGCCGACCAAGATCTTTAACCAGCTGAGCATGTATGTAACTGCCTGAAGTAAAGCAGAATAGGATAATAAATGTTAGAAATGATTTAAAAATTTTGTTCATAAATATCATAGCCAGTTATGTTTTTTGTACCATCGTAATGTCCTGGAAATGCCTTCTTCCAGTGTATATTGCGGCTGATAGTTGAGCTCTTTTTTTGCTTTTTGGTGATCGCAAATCCATTCCAGAACGAATTCGTCTGCTTTTTCCCTGTTTATAACGGGGTATGAACCAAAAAATGTTGATGTTGTTTCAACAACTCCTGCAATTTTTTTTATCCATGTTGGTTTGAAGTGAATAGGAAGACTTTTTTTCCCAAGAACTGTCTGAACGATATCATTAACCTTCTTCAGACTTGTGGTATTTTTACCGGAAACAAAATAGGTATGAACCCCATTTTCTTCCTGCATCATTGCTTTGACAATAGCCTGGACTAAATCCTTCACATACATGATAGAGATCTCTGGTTTATCTCCTTCACCAATCATTGGTGCCAATCCATAACTCATCATTTTAAAAAGCGTAAAGATTTGATCCTCGCGCGGGCCGTAAACCGCCGGAGGCCTTAAAATGGTTACCGACAGATCTGAATCGGCCACATTGTGGATCATCTCCTCCATCTTCTTTTTGGATTTACCATACATGCTGATCGGTTTCATAGGATCTTTTTCTGTCAATGGTTTGCCATTACTTGGACCTGAAGCACCCAGTGAAGATAATACCACCATTTTCTTTACACCCGACCGGTTGGCAAGACGTACAAGATGCTCAGTAGCATCAACATTTGCATGATCAAACTCTTTTTGTGTGGGAGCCTTTACAATTGCTGCCAGGTGGATTATAACATCTACACCTTCAAGCGCTTTTTCTATACTTTGAATGGAGTGAAGATCTCCATCTATCTTTTGATAAGACTTACCTTCTAACCATTTTTCCTTATTTCGTACAAGGCACTTGATGTTATTTACATGATCATTTTCGGACAAATGATCAAAAACATGACTTCCTATAAAACCGGTTGCGCCGGTAATAAATACATTCATTTAATTCGTATATTCACATTCTTTGAACAGAAATCGCTAACCATCGGTTAAGATACAAATATGCCGATTGCATTTGAAACGATTTGACGGCATGAGAGTAGCAATTTTTACGGGTAATTATAACCATATAAAAGATGGAGTTTCCATTACGCTGAACAGGTTGGTTGATTATCTGCAGAAGAACGAGGTTGAGGTTCTTGTTTTTGGTCCTACAGTACCAGACCCGGCCATCGATCATGTTGGCAGATTGGTTCCGATTCCCTCAATGAAGATGCCCGGAAGACCTGAATATCGATTTACAATATGGTTTCCCAAGAAAGCAAAGAATGTACTTGAAATTTTTCAACCAGACCTTTTGCATCTTGCCACACCTGATATCTTGGGAATAAAAGCCTTGCTTTGGGCTGAAAAGAAAGGAATACCCGTTGTATCGTCTTATCACACTCATTTTTCGAGTTATTTAAAATATTACAAACTTTCTGCAATTGAGTCGTTTTTTTGGAATTATCTTGAATGGTTTTACGGTAAGTGCAGGCAGGTATATGTGCCTTCCGAGTCGATGGCGGAAATCTTAAAAAAGAATAACATCAAAACGAATTTGAAACTTTGGGAACGTGGAATTGACAGGGAGCTTTTTAACCCAAGCAAAAGAGACATGGAATGGAGACGGAAGCTTGGATTTAAAGATGAAGATATCGTCATTAGTTTTGTTTCGAGACTGGTTTGGGAGAAAAACTTGAAACTTTTTGCTACGGTAGTCCAGAGGTTGAAAAACAAATATGCATCTGTTAAAGCAATGGTAGTTGGAGAAGGTCCGGCGCGTAATGAGATGATGGAGATGCTTCCAAAGGCAGAATTTACAGGATTTCTTGAAGGAGAAAATCTTGCCAGGGCCTATGCTTCGAGTGATATTTTCTTTTTTCCGTCAGATACGGAAACATTTGGAAATGTAACCCTGGAAGCGATGGCATGTGGTTTACCGGCGGTTGTAGCTGATGCAACCGGAAGCAAATCTTTGGTGGATCATGGTGAAAATGGCTTCCGAGCTCCGGTTGAAAGATCTGATAAATTCTTTACCTTAATCGAGAGATTGATTCTTGATGCGAGTTTGCGAGATAAAATGTCAAAAGCCTCCCTGGAAAAGTCTAAAGATTATAGATGGGATTCTATAAACGGTAAACTTTTAGATTACTATAAAGAGGTATTAGATACTTAAAGCCAAAAGCGTGAAAATACTTTACATTTCACATCTGCATCCCCCAAAAAACAAGCCCCTGAAAAGTATCGGCGGCATGCAAAGTGTAAGTATGCAGCTCGTGGATTCTCTCCAAAAGAGCAAAGATATCGAAATTGAAAGTATCATTATGCGTGCTTCCTGGAAATTTATCAGGCTTAAAACCTTTTTTTTCCTGATGAGCTTGGTTTGGAGAATTCCAGCAAAAATAGAAAAAACAAAACCGGATGTAGTACTATTCTCTTCTATGGTTACAGCCGGGATTTTGCCATTTATTTTGAATAAAACAAAAGTGCCTTTTGTAACCATCAATCATGGTCAAGATGTTACATTTCCCTCTGCTACCTATCAACGGTATCTCTCTTTTTTATTTAAACAGCTCGATGGTGTAATATCGGTCTCATCTGCAACGAGGAATGCTTGTATTGAGCGTGGTATGGAGCCCGAAAAAGGAGTAGCCTTACCCAATGGGTTTGATACAAAGGTGATGGATATGTTACCTGAAAAGAATAAAGCCAGGAAACTCATTGAGGAACAGTTTAAACTAGACTTATCAGGAAGAAAGCTTTTGTTATCCGTAGGGAGGCAGGTAAAAAGAAAAGGCTACAGGTGGTTTGTAGATAAAACCTTTGATAAAATTAAAACAGACACCGTATATCTAATTGTTGGAGACGGACCCGAAAGAGAAAATATTCAAAAAGCAAAAGAAAAGTCTGATAAGAAGGAAAAAATTGTTATTGTAGGGAAGCAACCGGACGAAATTTTAAACGCTTGTTATGCGGCGGCTGATCTTTTTATAATGCCGAATATTCCGGTTGAGGGAGATATGGAAGGCTTTGGAATTGTTTTATTGGAAGCAAACAGAGCAGGTGTGCCGGCTATAGCATCTGACCTGGAGGGAATAAAAGATGTAATAGAGGAAGGTGTGAATGGTTATAAAATTCCTCATGGAAATCCGGACCTTTTTGCCGCAAAAATTGATTATGTTTTAAGACATGAACTCGATGAGTTGTCGAGAAAGTCGAAGGAATACGTTCAGAAGTATTATAGCTGGGATACAGTTGTCGATCAGTATATCTCATTTCTGGAACGTGTAGTGAACAGAGAATCAGCTTAAATCTTGAAATTTGATTGAAGCTGAATACTCGGTATATTTACCTGTTTAATAAAAATGCAACGAATTTATAATGGGCGATATCAAAGCCGAAACCTCCTATAGCAGTGTTTTTAAGAAGGCCTATGATTTTACTATGGCCGAGGAGATTAAAGAAAGTGGTCTGTATCCATATTTTAAGCCGTTACAAGCCACAGATGGTACTACAGTTAACATCGAAGGAAGAGATGTTATCATGGCCGGTTCAAACAATTATCTCGGCCTTACCAACGATCCCCGAACAAT
This sequence comes from Rhodohalobacter sulfatireducens, assembly GCF_022012475.1. Lineage (GTDB taxonomy): Bacteria > Bacteroidota > Rhodothermia > Balneolales > Balneolaceae > Rhodohalobacter > Rhodohalobacter sulfatireducens. The sequence continues at coordinate 7,147 of NZ_JAKLWS010000040.1, read as the reverse complement.
TGAAGCTGCTCAAAAAGTAATTGAAGTATATGGAACCGGCTGTACAGGTTCTCGATATTTGAATGGCACCTTAGATCTGCATCTTGAGCTTGAAGAGAAGCTTGCTGAATTTATGCGGAAAGATTCTTGTGTACTTTTTAGTACGGGGTATCAAACAAATGAAGGGTCTATTTCAACTATTGCCGATCGTAATGATGTCATTTTTTCTGATAAAGATAACCATGCATGCATCGTAGTAGGAACCCAGGTTTCGAATGCTAAGACGGTGCGATATCGCCATAACGATATGGATCATTTGCGAACTCTCCTTGAAAGAGAAGATCCATCTGTTGGAAAAATTATTGTTACCGATGGAGTATTTTCAATGTCGGGTACGTTAGCCAAGATTCCGGAACTCGTCCAATTAGCTGATGAATTTGATGCGGGCCTTTATATTGATGATGCCCATGCCATAGGCGTAGTAGGAGAAGGTGGAAGAGGATCGGCATCTGTTTTTGGATTGATGGACAAAGTCGAACTTATTAGTGGAACTTTTTCCAAATCATTTGCTTCTCTTGGTGGATTTTTGGTTGGTGATAAGGCAGTTATCGAATATATCCGTCATAAATCACCCGCTCATATATTCAGTGCCAGTATGCCCCCGGCAAACGTAGCTACTGTTTTAAAATCACTCGAAATACTCCAGCAAGAACCATGGAGGTTAGAGAGGCTTGAGGAAATTTCTAACTATATGAGGAAAGAGCTCAAAGCGCTTGGTTTTAACGTTTGGACCAGTCAAACACCGATTATTCCGGTTGTTATAGGCGATATGATCAGTTGTTTTGAGTTTTGGAAAGATCTGTTTGAGGCCGGTGTCTATGTGAATGCCGTAGTGCCTCCGGCAGTACCTAGCGGACAAGCCCTTGTTCGTACAAGTTATATGGCAACCCATACCGATGAGCATCTCGATAAAATTCTTGAAGCATTCAGGAAAGTGGGTCTTAAGCACGGAATTATTGACGAAAACGGTCAATCGCTGATTGATATTAATTCGTAAGTGAAAGAGAATCCCAATACACACGAAATTTCCATTATTACGACTGAGAAGGATCGTAAGGAGTTCATAGAGTTTCCTTACAGGCATTACTCTCACAACAAGTATTGGGTAGCTCCCCTTCTAATGGAGCAGAAAAAGCTCATCAACGAGAAGAAAAATCCATTCTATAATAATGCAGAAATTGCCCTATTCCTGGCAAAGTTAAACGGGGAAACAGCAGGCCGAATTGCTGCAATTATCGATCACCGATATAACGAATTTCACAAGGCAAAGACCGGTTTTTTTGGTTTTTTTGAATCGATTGATAATCATAACACTGCGAACCTTCTATTTAAAGTTGCGGAAGATTGGTTGAGAGAGAAAGGGATGGAAGATGTGCTGGGACCCTCAAATCCAAGTATGATGGATGAGATTGGTATACTGGTGGATGGTTTTGAGAAATACCCATCTATCCTGATGCCTTATCACAAGCCGTATTACGATAAACTTGCCAAAAAAGCCGGCTACGAAAAGGAGATGGACCTTCTCACATATCTCGTTACACAAAATAGTGTAGATCGCGAGCGGGCGGAACGAGCCGTTAAGATTGTTAAAAAACGCCTGCCCGATCTTGAGATTCGAAAAATAAATATGCGGAAAATCAAGGATGAGGTTCACATCATCCGCGATATTTTTAACGAAGCCTGGAAAAATAATTGGGGATTTATTCCACTTTCGAAAGAAGAGTTTGATGCATTGGCTTCAGACCTAAAAACGATTGTAGATGATGACTTTGCACATATCGCCGAGATTAACGGGCAACCGGTTGGATTTTCAATTGCACTCCCTGATTACAACCAGATTTTCAGGGATATGAATGGCCGTCTTTTCCCATTTGGCATATTTAAACTCCTCTGGAATAAGCGTAAGATCGATAAAGTCCGAACTGCTTTGATGGGAGTTCTTCCCGAGTACCAGGGAAAAGGAATTGATGTTTTGATGCATCGGGAGGCAATTCAAAACGGATTGGAAAAAGGTGTGCACTCTTCGGAGGTTGGCTGGATACTGGAGAACAATATTCAGATGGTTCGGGTTGCAGAACGAATTGGCGGTAAGCTCGACAAACGTTACAGAATGTACAGCAAAAAGCTGTAAGCAATAGGGTTGACATTCCCATCAAAAATCAGTCCAATCTGCTCTTCTTTTCTTCAAATTTTGGCATAAAAAACCTACCTTAATAAGAGTAGCAAGAAGAACATTAATAAAAGAAATTATGGCTGATTACCGAATAGAAAAAGATTCAATGGGTGAAGTTAAAGTGCCCAAAGATGCATACTATGGGGCGCAAACACAGAGAGCGTTTGAAAACTTTCCAGTTAGTAACATTGGTTTTAGCAGTGATTTTATATCTGCTTTGGGACGTGTAAAAAAAGTGGCTGCAATTGTTAATTCAGATCTTGACCTGCTGGTTGATGAAGTGTCCGATGCCGTTCAAAAAGCGGCACAGGAAGTGATTGACAATAAATTTGACTCCGATTTTGTGGTAGATATTTTCCAAACTGGGTCGGGAACGTCTACAAATATGAATGCAAATGAGGTTATTGCCAAGAGAGCAAACGAACTAAAGTCCGGCACAGACGTTACAATTCACCCGAACGATCATGTAAATTTTGGTCAAAGCTCAAATGACGTTATTCCGACTACTATTCGGGTTTCTGCTGCTTTATCTATCAAACAAAAACTAATTCCTGCGCTTCAACTGCTTCATAAAGCGCTCCTGGAAAAAGGAGATGAACTAAAAGATGTTGTAAAAACCGGGCGTACCCATTTGATGGATGCAATGCCGGTGACGATCCAACAGGAGTTTGGTGGGTATGCAAGACAAATCGAACTTGGAATTAAACGACTGCAATCGGCTTTGGAAAGAGTACAGGAACTCCCGCAGGGAGGTACAGCTGTAGGAACGGGAATCAATACCCATGCGGAATTCGGGAAGAGATTTGCAGCGGCAATGTCTGAAGATACAGGCCTGGAATTTGTTGAAGCTGAAAATCACTTTGAAGCACAGGCAACGGTTGATGCGCCTGTGGAACTTTCCGGCCAGTTAAAAACAATTGCTGTGGGTTTGATGAAAATCGGAAATGATTTTCGCTGGATGAATTCAGGGCCAAATAGCGGAATAGGTGAATTACAATTAAAGGCATTACAGCCGGGATCTTCTATTATGCCGGGGAAAGTAAATCCTGTAATTGAGGAATCCTTGACAATGGTCTGCGCACAGGTTATTGGAAATGATGCCGCAATAACTGTGGGTGGCCAATCCGGAAATTTTGAACTGAATGTAATGCTGCCGGTCGTTGCTCATAACCTGCTTCAATCTATTGACATTCTTGCAAACGCAGCGAAAAATTTTGCCGAACGATCTGTACAGGGACTTACGGCCAACCGTGAAAAAATCAAGCAGATGGTCGGCAAAAATCCTGTACTTGTCACCGCATTAAATCCGTTGATTGGATATGATAAAGCTGCAAAAATTGCAAAAACGGCTTTTGCAGAAGATCGTGCAGTAATGGAGGTTGCCAAAGAGATGACAGATCTTTCTGAAGAGGAACTTAAGAAAGCACTAAATCCTATAAATATGACAACGGGCGGATTTAGTGATTAAACTAAATTTATATTTAAACAAAATTTAAACAATAGTTTATGGTTTAAATATTTAGATATTTGATCCGAAATAATGAGAGCTTGATTTTGGTTTTACACCCCAACCTCTTATTATGCTTTAGCTTATCGAAAACCATTTATGTCACAGCATTTTTTGCTTTAAATTTTTGAAACATGGCAAATAAGGAAGCGACTGAAATAAAATATTCTGCAGAACAGGTTCAGGAAATACTTAAAGATTATAAGTTAGCCCGGACCAGTCGTGAGATGTCGCTTTTGGGGCGAAAAGAGGTGCTTACCGGCAAGGCAAAATTTGGAATTTTTGGCGACGGAAAAGAGCTGCCCCAAATTGTGATGGCCAAGTTTTTCAAGAATGGAGATTTTCGGTCAGGCTATTACCGTGACCAAACCTTTATGATGGCTATCGGCGAATTGACGATTCGCGAGTTTTTTGCTCAACTATATGCCCATCCTGATCCTGAAGCGGATCCTAATTCTGCAGGACGTCAGATGAATTCGCATTTTGCAACGCGTCTGATTAAAGATGACGGTAAGTGGAAGTCGCAAACCGACATGAAAAATACATCGGCTGATCTTTCACCGACTGCAGGACAAATGGCTCGGACGCTGGGTCTTGCACAGGCTTCTAAGGTATACCGTAATAATGAAGATCTGTTGGACTGGAACCAATTTTCAGTCAACGGAAATGAGATTGCATGGGGTACCATTGGGGATGCCAGTACATCGGAAGGAATTTTTTGGGAAACGATGAATGCCGCGGGTGTTCTGCAGGTACCAATGATTATGTCTGTGTGGGATGACGGCTACGGTATATCCGTCGCCAAGAAATATCAGACTACAAAAGAGAGTATCTCAAAAGCGCTGCGAGGATTTAAACGGACCCAGAAAGAACCGGGTTTTGAAATCTTTACGGTGAAAGCATGGGAATATGAGGAGTTGTTAACTGTATATAACGATGCAAAAGAGGTAGCTCGCGAGGAACATGTACCTGTACTGATCCATGTTGAAGAAGTAACCCAGCCACAAGGCCACTCTACATCCGGTTCGCATGAGCGGTACAAAAGTGATGAGCGTCTTGAATGGGAGGAGAAACACTGCTGTGTGAATCAGTTTAAAGAGTGGATCATAAAAGAGGAAATTGCCACGGAAGAAGAACTCCAAGAGCTGGACAAAGAGGCCAGGGACGAGGTTCAAAGAGAACAGAAAAAAGCCTGGGATGCTTTCCAAAACCCTATTGTAAATGAGAAGAATGACATACTAAAAATTCTCGATCAGGCGATTAACCTATATCCGCATCGGGATAATCTTAAATCCTATAAATCAACATTAAACCGCAAAAAGAAGCCCCTTCGTCGTGATGTGATTTCAATAGCCCGCCGAATTTTACTTGAATTGAGAGGTACTGATTCAGAAGTCAAAAGCAGACTTGTAAACTGGCTTGAAGAGCAACAGGATGTTAATTTCGATCGATATCATTCACACCTTTACAGCGAAACGAAATATTCACCGCTGAATATTGAAGAGGTCAAGCCTACGTATAATTCAAATTCCAAGAAAGTAGATGGACGAATCGTCTTGCGGGATAATTTTGATAAGATTTTTGAAAAGTACCCGAATTCTCTGGCATTTGGCGAGGATGTAGGAAAGCTTGGAGATGTAAATCTTGGGCTTGAAGGCATGCAGGAGAAATATGGTAAAATACGGGTGAGTGATACCGGAATTCGCGAGGCTACAATTTTAGGACAGGGTATCGGATTGTCGCTAAGGGGTTTACGCCCCATCGCAGAAATTCAATATTTAGATTATATAGTTTATTGTTTACAAGGTCTGGTTGATGATGTTGCATCCCTTCGGTATCGAACAAAGGGAGGTCAAGCTTACCCTCTGATAGTCCGTACAAGAGGACACCGGCTCGAGGGAATTTGGCATGCCGGTTCGCCCATGGGAATGATCATTAACGCCATTAGAGGCGTACATGTTTGCGTACCTAGAAATCTCACCGAAGCGGCTGGTTTTTATAATACGTTGATGCAGGGAGATGATCCGGCGCTTGTCATTGAGCCACTGAACGCTTACCGTATGAAGGAAAAAATTCCAACGAATCTGGGTGAGTTTACAGTGCCGCTGGGTATCCCGGATGTTGTACAGGAAGGATCAGACATAACATTGGTTTCGTATGGCTCAACCTTTAATATTGTGGAAAGTCTGTTGCCGAATCTACAAGAGATGAATATCTCGGCAGAGCTGATAGACGCACGTTCACTTCTGCCATTTGACCGAAATAAGATCATCCTGGAATCGCTTAAAAAAACAAACCGGATTCTATTTATCGATGAGGATGTTCCGGGGGGTGCTACGGCATATATGATGCAAAAAGTGATTGAAGAGCATGGAGGATACTATTACCTGGATAGTCCTGCAAAATGCCTCACAGCAAAAGCACACAGACCGGCGTATGCTTCTGATGGAGATTATTTTTCAAAGCCGAATGCTGAGGATATTTTGGAGAAGGTATATGAGATGATGCATGAAGCCAATCCTTCCAAATACCCTGCGATTTAGTAAGATTTACTATTTATTTGAACGTTTTTCGGGAAGACTGCGAATTGAGATGAGTTCCACCCTAAGATTAGATTAATATTCATATCTCATTCATTTATATCTTCTTACTAATTGCAAATATGAAGCTGAAAATCATCTGAAACTATGGAAGATCTTCTTGCAGCGCGTCCGCAGATGGCCGTACCGCTTGGTTTCCACATTATTTTTGCCTGTATCGGGATGGCAATGCCATTTTTAATTGCAATAACCGAATACAAATGGATTAAAACAGGTGAGAAGGTGTATTTGGACCTGGCAAAAGCGTGGTTGAAGGGTGTTGCCATAGTTTTTGCTACTGGCGCTGTTTCAGGTACGGCACTTTCATTCGAGTTAGGGCTTCTCCGGCCTACCTTTATGGAGCATACCGGTCCGGTTTTGGTATGCCTTTTTCGTGGGGTTCTTCTATTTTTTCTTGTATAGGCGTAAAAAGAGAAACTTCAATCAAGGTGGTTTTTATGGTTGGTAAGAATTTGTACACCCCTTGGATTTATTGCGGTGGAGGCAGGGTGGACTGTAACCGAAGTTGGTCGCCAGCCCTGGATTATTTACGGTATTATGAAAACAGAAGATGCAGTATCATCCATGCCGGGATTACAATACCCGCTTTTCATTTTTACCGGTGTATACTTGTTGCTTACGCTTATCGTAAGTTGGTTAATGTATAGGCAAATAATCACTCTTTCAGATCGCTATGAAACAGCAAAGTAAGTATTCAAAAAAATTGGTAATTCATTAGAATAAGTCCAGCTTTACCAGAAACCAGAAACCAGAAACCAGAAACCAGAAACCAGAAACCAGAAACCAGAAACCAGAAACCAGAAACCAGAAACCAGAAACCAGAAACCA
>NZ_JAKLWS010000003.1 GCF_022012475.1 Rhodohalobacter sulfatireducens | reverse complement strand
GATGCTTTGAGATTAGCATTGGAGAAAGGAGCTAGCTCTGAATCTGCCACGGCATGGCTTAATTATCAATATGAGCAGAAACGCTGGATAGAGATCCTAGATGCATTAGAGGCAATTCAGGAACGCTACCCTGGTGAAGCGTCGAAATGGAATGGGTACAAAGTACTTTTTCAAATACAAATGGGCGAATTCGAGAAAGCATGGGACGACAGCAGAGATATTTCATTTAATTTTATATCACATGCTGCAGCATTATCCGAAGAAAAGAAGAATTGGGAATGGGCTTTTCGGTGGCATGAAAGGGCAGCGGAAATTGCCCCCCCTATTTATAAATTGAGTGTTTTATCACATGCATATGATGCTTTACGAAAAATAAATATAGCTAGTGCACAACTTTTTCTTGAAAGATTCCCAGAAGTGCATATTGAGCTAGCAGAAAGAGAATATTTAGCAGGAAATCAAGACATAGCAGCATCAATGATTGAGGAAATACTTCCCGAACATGATTTTGGGATAATTGAGTTGAATGTTATTATCCAACAATTAATTGCACTTAACGAATGGGAAATTATCAAAAAAAACCAATTATTTGAAGAAATAAAATTAAAGTTCGTGAAGCAGGATTATCTTAACGAAAGTGAGAAAATTTATTTGTCGATTTCAATTAATTTGATGAACGGTAAAATTAATGAGGCTTATAGTGAGATTGAACAAGCAACAAAAAATCAAATCGTATTTAGCAATATTATTCTTATAAATAAAATAACGTTGATATGCGCAGCTCTTTTAGACGAAGAGATTGTATTCAATCGCACACTTGATAAATATAAAAATCAAATAAAAAAATTAGATCAAATAAAAATTTTAGTGTCCATTATGCGCAATCTTGCCTCCAAATACAACAAAAAAATAGAAGATAAATATATACAAAGACTTTTGGACCTTTCTTGAAGATCGTTGAACGCTATAGATTCTTTATAAAGTTATCATATTTAATAGCAAAGGTTTAATATTCGAAAACTTCGCTTAAAATTGGTCAATTGATTGCAAATAAATAAGTTGTCTTCAACAATGAATTACATTTGCAACGAACTATTGATAAAAATCTTTTCTTAATAAATAAGAGCAAGAATTTAAGGTTTAAATAAGAATTTAGCAGTTTTTTGAATAATCAACCAAGTATGGCAAGTTGAATAATATCAACTTTAGTCAAGCTTTTTTTAGTTTGAAGATGATAGATCTATTTCTAAGAAAGATTTGTTGGCAATTTAGCCTAATGAAACCCTCTCACTAGTGCCCATTCCAGTGGGTACATTAGTGGGTACAAGATCTTCAAAATCGACGTTTAAAAATTATTAATTCAATTTATAAGTACACTCATAATCGATTGGTCGGTTTTTCATATCCTGCTGAATAACGATCATTTCTGCCTTTGTCTCTTATGCAATTTGTATTCTTCTAATCTCGATCCGAGCGTTGATATTGCGAAGCAGTGCTTCGCGGTTCAAGTCCCCCTTGATCTCCGAAGCCTCGTGCGTAGGAGTTCCGGGCCCACTTCTACGCTCCGAAACTTCGGAGCTCCGAAGTGCAAGCACTTTTTTGCCCATTTCCTCTATCCACTCTTAGCCGTTTAATTTCGATCTGAGCGTTGATCTTGCGAAGGTATACTCCGTGGTTCAGTCTGGTCGTCCACAGGTGGAATCAGAAGATTTTAGTGAATTTGATTATTCTATTTTCTCGACCAGCAAAACCCAGTCTTCATTTAACCTCGAGGGGGGTACGCCCAGGGATTGTTGATTCCCGCCTGAAATTTGGTCCACGGAACCCTCTTGAAGTGGACCTCCTTCAAATGGGTTGAACCAGCGGATCTGATACTGTCCTGTGGCATCCGTTAAATCCAGGCCTGCCTCTGTAAAGTCAGGTATGTACAGCGCATATAGCGAATCCGTTTTTGAGAGGCAGTACGCACCCTCTGCATTTACCAAATGATGGGTCGGTTCCATCTCCCAGTAAGGAAGATATTCTTCAAAAAATGCCTTTGCATGGTTTGTTATCTCCCAAAGCCGGTCTCTCTGCCGCCAATCTTCGGACGTTAAATCATTATGCGGACTTCGGGCCCCGAAATACCATTCAACCCCCGCAGCTCCGGATAGCAAGGTACCCCATAATGCATACCTGGTAAGAGTAGGGTGACTGATATCTGCCGTATCCACTTTAGCACCGGTATGCCACATCCCAATTTCGTCCATAGTTACCATCCATTCATGACCGCTTTGCTTAGATTGTTCTTTCAATCTTTCAACGGTCTCAGGAGCAGTCGTTCGTTCGTGATGCTGTAACGAAATACCATCCAGATGGGGAAAACCGAGCAAGCTATCTAAAACAGGGGCCCGAAGCTCTTCATTGGGGAGAGTGTGTATGACCACAGGGTGGTTATACGGATCATTCTCCTTGAAAAATGTAGCCATCTCTTTTCGCTGACGGTCGGTCTGTGCACCGGTTGTTACCCAGGGAGCTAGGCCGTTTTCTTCCCCGAGATTCCAGATCAGCGCCGGATGATGGCCAAAACGTGCAATGAGTTCATGAAAATATAAAGTCCGGACAGGCCCCATATCTCCTCCATCCAGGAGTGTTTCATTTTCTGTCTCCTGAAGTACGACATGTAATAGGATTCCCTTTGCCTGCATATGCTGAAAAAGTATTTCCCACTGATCCAGTTTACTTACATCAAAACGGGTAAAATCCTCCGGGGTCGTGAACATCCATACATCTTTTCCATCTCCTTGAATATTTAACGTAAGAAAATAAACAGCATTCATTCCCTTCGAAGCGAGGTAATTCACGGCACCGATGATCCCCTTCCCTTTACCGTCCTGCCAGGTAGGGTCTCCCGGATTCCAATCCTGGATGTGAGGCTCATAGGAATGGATTTCGCTATCCGTCTGTGCCTCCCCTTCTTTATCACTCGCAGCAATGCGGTAGGTATCGTCAAACCCCTGAAAAGCCAGGAAGTTTTCGGGGCTATCCGACCCTGCTTTCAAAAAATAAGTCCCTGAATCTTCGAATTGAAGGTATCCGTTTGAAGCGATGAGTTTTCCCCTGTCATGGAAATCTCTGTCAGAGTCTCCGTTACTCAACACTTCAAATGTTCCCTGGCTGTTTGTGATTTCTATTTGATCAGCCTCATCTTGACGTTGTTTTACAGAAACACTGTCACCTTTGAATAAGGTAGCGTTATATGTCCAGATACCGGGGTGGCCAGGACTGAATCGAACCTGCCAGGTATTTCCCGAGGTTGCACTTGTTTCTGCTGCATTTCCATCGGCTGCATAAAATCCTCGAATCGTTTCTTGATGTTCCTCATGTTCAAACTCAACAAACAACAAATAATTTAGAAAGGGATTAACCTCCGCGTCTTCAGACGTCATAGGCCCTTCAAAAGACAAGGTAAGAGCATGGCCTTTTTGAACTGTTCTTGTATTCGAGCCATCCGAATCACAACTTAGTACAAAGCATGAAAGTAGGATGAACAACGCTGGAAATAGTAAACGGTAAGGCATGAATAGGTTTGGACTCAGGTTTTTTAAAATTGAAACATTCATAAAATAGAATTACTTGAGCCTGTCAATAATCCGATGTTTAAGCAGCGACAGTTTTCGGTTTATCTGCAAGAAACAAATTTAATAAATGAGCTGGAAATGAAAGATAGTTTCGTCCACATATATTTCCGACAGAAAAAAAATTGTTATGTAACGCGAATTCAAAAGCCAATCAAATAACAATGGATTTTTAAGTTGATAATTTTAAAATCATCAACTCTAATTAATTTTTATTTCTAAAATTTGTTATTTTTAACAAAAAATAGAAACATATATGAATTATCGGCAATTCCATGACGAAATGAACGCCTTCCCGGTTTTTTCGATCAGGGAGATTGAAAAGCATTTCCCCGGCTTCGATTCCCGGAGGCTCGTTGAGTGGCAGGAAAAAGGATACATCCAAAAGTTAAGAAACCGATTTTATTTTTTTACAGGTAACTCTGTCAATGAACGATACCTATTTTTTGCGGCAAATGAACTTTATAGTCCCTCTTACATCTCATTAGAATCTGCTTTATCCTGGTATGGTTTTATTCCTGAAGGGGTTTTTCAGGTTACATCCTGTTCATCCCGTAAAACCCAGTCGTTTGATACACCTTTGGGAAGCTTCAGCTATCGACATATCCAACCGGCCCTCTTTTTTGGTTACCACCTGGAGGAGTGGAACAATCACCATTTTGCAATCGCTGAACCGGAAAAAACAGTGATCGATTATCTCTATTTACATCATGAGATTGACGAACCGGATGATTTTGAATCGTTGCGCTGGAATTCAACAGAGATGAACAACAGCTTATCCATGGAAAAGGTCGATACATATGCATCTCATATCGGTTCAAAAGCATTAGTAAAAAGACTTACCACATTAAAAGAGTTTCTGGATGTTAACCCTACGTGAAATACAACCGTTTTACCCGGAGAACCTACATCGATTCCCAAGATTCTTACTCAGGGAATACCTTCAATACAAAATTTTGGAGATCATTTTTGAAAGCAAATATGCAACCCATTTATGTTTCCTGGGTGGCACCTGTCTTCGAATTGTGCACGGAAATAACCGGTTCTCGGAGGACCTGGATTTCGATAACATTGATCTGGACGAAGATGCTTTTCAGGACATCGCAACCGAAATTGAGAAACAACTGGAACGAGAAGGATACGAGGTTGAATTAAAGACAGTGATGAAGGGGGCCTGGCATTGCCACATTAAATTTCCAGGATTGCTTTTTGAAGAAGGATTATCCGGCCACAGTGAAGAGAAAATACTCATCCAACTGGATACAGAACCTCAACATTTTGATTACGAACCTGAGAGACACATCTTAAACAAGTTTGATGTTTTTACCACGATACTGACAACGCCACTTTCCTTATTAATGGCTCAGAAAATTTATGCGATTATCAATCGAAAACGAAACAAAGGAAGAGATTTCTTTGACCTGGTACTTTTGATGAGTAGAGATATTAAACCAAACTACAGTTACCTGAATGCAAAACTCTCCATATCAAATCCAGATGCTGTAAAAGAAGAGATCCTTGACAAATGTGATCAATTATATATGAAAGAAATGGCAGAAGATGTGAGGCCTTTTCTTTTTGAACATTCTGACGTAAAAAAGGTTGAACGGTTTTCGGATTTAGTCAAACAGTATTCTTTTAAATGAAACTTTATCATAATGAAACCCTCTCAGCAGTGCCCATTCCGGTAGGTGCAACATGATTAAATCGACGTTTTTAACAAAATAAGTCAATAATTAAGTACCTTATTCAATTTGTAGTCCCGAATACATTCGGGAAAGTCTCACCGGGCCCACTTCTAAGCTCCGAAACCTCGGAGCTCCGAAGTGCAGGCACTTTTTTATTTCCTCCTGTTTCTCAATTCTGCAAAACGAATTCATCATCCATCTCTGATGGTTTATTAAAGCTGATCCATTTACATTGAATTAGAACACTCATGAATAAAACAACCTGGTTATGTGCGGACGATATACGTTATCATGCGAAAAAATCAAAGAGATAGAGGAATTTCTGAATGTAAATGAAACTGACCTGATTCAATTGAATTCGGATGATCGGTTTTCTCACTTCAATGTAGCTCCAACTCATGAGATGCCGGTTTCTTACGAGGATAAGGATAAAAAGAGAATCCTGGAATCTATGCATTGGGGATATATGGGATGGAAACCAAAACCCGGCAAGAAACCCTTTCTGCCGATCAACACCCGGGATGATTCAATTACAAAAAAACCGATGTGGAAAAAGGCTTTTGCCGAAAGGAGATGTATTATACCGGCCAGTGGTTTTTATGAATGGACGGGCAAAAAGGGAAATAAAACTCCTCACTATATCTATCCTGAACATCATTCATTCATGGGATTTGCCGGCATATACTCGGATTTAGCTCCCGAGGATAAATCCGCAAAAAGATCGTATTCTATTATTACCACTTCCCCTAATAAAATAATGGAGAATATCCATGACCGTATGCCTGTAATCCTGCATCCTGAAGAGTTTAATGACTGGCTGAATCCAAATAATAAAGATGCAGAATATCTTACGGATTTTTTACGACCCTATCCGGATGATGCCATTTCTGAGTATGTAGTAAGTAAAGCCGTTAACAATGTTCGAAATAATGGGGAAGAACTTATTCAAAAAGCGGAGTTGTTTTAATTATAGATACGGACTTCCACAGAATGAAACCACTTTCAGGGTTCCAATAAATAAGAAAACCTGCCTAAAAGATATTAAGCAGGTTTTAGAAAAGTACACCCGACAAGATTCGAACTTGTAACCGCCTGATTCGTAGTCTTGAAAATAACACCCATTAAGACTAATAATGCCAGTTTATTGGTGATTATGTACTACTATTTGTACTCCCAAATCTGAACTATATGAATAGTTTTCATATAAAATAAACTAAAAAAATCCCGAATAATATCATTATCCGGGATTAATGTGTCTGTCAAACATGGGTTACTATGTATGTGACAGTATAAAGCTACGAATGTTCGCAAGGCTCTCTCTTGACCATTCTATCTTCGTCCGTACAAAGGACCAAAATTATCACAAGCTCTGAAATCTGCACTTTCCATTTCATTTGTTCCAAAAGCAGCCCATGCACTCGGTCGAAAAATTCTTTCATCTGGGACATTGTGCATTGACACCGGAATTCTCAACATAGACGCTAATGTGATAAATGCATCTCCGACGTGACCATAGTTGAGTACCCCATGATTAGAGCCCCAATTGTTCATTACTGAATACACATCTCTAAATGCACCAGATTCGGTTAGTTTGGGCACAAACCAGGTTGTTGGCCAAATTGGGTCCGTTCTCCGGTTCAGTGTTTTATGGACTTCTTGTGGAATGTCTACAGTAAACCCTTCTGCTATTTGAAGAATGGGTCCGAGCCCTTTCACAATGTTGATTCGGGTCATTGTTACGGGCATTTCTCCTTCTGTTAGGAATTGAGATGAGTATCCTCCTCCCCGAAAATATTCGAGATTTGCGGGACACCACTTAGTTGCATCAAGACAAGCCTTCGCCTCTTCAGAAGTTATTTCCCAATAGGGTTTCATAACCGACTCTCCATTCTCTTTTTGCCGGCCGGTACCGTCCAGAGATGCAGAACCAGAATTTAGAAAATGAATGATTCCACCAGATGCTTTACCTGTGAGTTCATGGCCTGTGACCCGTTTTACAGAATCGGGACTCCAGTAGGTTCGAATATCACCAAATATTGATGCTGAATTCGTCATCAAGTGACCGAGAAGCATACAAACAGCATTCAATGTATCATTCTCTGTAGCCACAATAAATGGTTCACGGATACCATTCCAATCGAATGAAGAGTTTAAAATAGCTTCTGAAAAGTCTCCATTTGGAAAATGATCCGTCCACTGCCTTTGACCTTGAAAGCCAGAGGCGATCGCATTGTGTCCTAACGCTTCCTCTCCATACCCAATATCATTAAGTTTTGGATTTCCAATCATCAAGTCACGTATAATCATGGTCATTTTAATGACGGTATCCCAATTTTCATCCTTCCTTTCTCTGCTTTGCTGAATTGCTTCTGCATTGATGTCTTCACCTTCCTCACAGTAGTCTTCCACCCAATGTTTTGCCAACTCAAACTCATCTTTATCATAAATTCCTTCCTCCATACGGCGGGTTAATTCCGACATATCCACTGCTTCACATCTCATCCCCAAATAATCCTCAAAAAAATCTTCCTGAATCATAGACCCAACAATTCCCATCGAAACAGAACCGATGGAGAGATATGATTTGCCTCGAATTTCTGCCTGTGCAAGTCCAGCCTTAATAAAAAGAAGTATTTTATCTTGTACGTCTTCCGGAATAGATTCATCGCCTGCATCCTGAACTTCACTCCCATAAATAGCAAAGACTGGCAGGCCTTTTTGTTCATGAGCTGCTTTAGTTGCTGCAAGGTACACGGCACCAGGTCTCTCGCTACCGTTAAACCCCCAAATGGCTTTCGGGTACCAGGGATGCATATCCATCGTTTCTGATCCATAGCACCAACAAGGAGTTACGGTTAATGAAACTCCCACTCCTTCTTCTTCAAATTTTTGAGCAGCTTGTGCTGCTTCAGCAACCCCACCAATACAAGTATCGGCAATCACACATTCAACTGGCAACCCATTTGCATGAGTTACATTTTTAGATATAAATCTCGCCGCATTTTTAGCCATGTTCATTGTCTGCTCTTCAAGAGACTCTCTAACTCCTTTCCTGCGTCCGTCAATAACTGGCCTTATTCCAATTTTAGGAGTTAATCCTATGATTCTTTTTTGGCCATTTTCATTTCGATCTATAGTCATATCATTCATCCGTTTTATTTATGGTATTTCTTACTATTCGATTTCTTGAAAAATTATGCATTGATATGATCCTCTTGCATAATTTCTTTGTAGGACCTTTCATCCTCATACATTTTGTGGAAGACCTTATATTTTGAGTTATGGTAAGTAGTTACTGTTTGATTTTTCCCTGGCTCAATAACTTTTCCAGTTTGGTTCATACCGACCATTGCTTCTTGAATGTTTTTATAAGTTCCCGAAGCTACTGCTGCTAAAACTGCACTCCCCAAGAGAACGGCTTCTGATTCTTTTGGAAGAATGATTTTGCAATCACAGATATCTGCGTGTTGTTTAAGAAATAAATCATTTTTGGTGCCACCGCCAGTCGCAGAAATCTGATTAATGGTATAGCCCGTTTTATTCATCTCTTCAATAATATGCCGGGTACCATAAGCAATGGCCTGAATCGTTGCCAGATATTGAATCGCAAGATCTTCAATTGTTGATGAAAGGGTGAGTCCAACAATTCCACCCAGTAAGGATGCATCCGCTCTGGGTGATCGGTTCCCATGGAAATAGGGAAGCACATGTAAATCTTTTGTCAATAACCCAACATCAACCAAACCATTTTTATTAGCTAGATCTACTAGATGATCATTTAGCAAACTATAGACTGTGGTATCCTTGTTTTTAGCTTCTTTTTGTAGTTCTTGGGCATGACTCGAAGAAAAAATTACATGATCTATCAAAGCGCCGGTAGCTGATTGCCCACCTTCATTTAGCCATAATCCTGGAATCATCGCGGAGTAATACGGTCCCCAAATTCCATCAATGAATCGCGGTTCTTCTGACACCGCCATATGGCAACTGGATGTGCCTCCAATCAAAGCTATCTGATTGTTGAATGTCGAGCCATTATCGGTCATTCCCAGAAGTCCTAGTCCACCTGCATGAGCATCGATAATCGAAACTCCGACTGGAATTCCTGGTTTCAACCCAAACTCTTCAGCCGATTGCTTTGTCAATCCTGCCCCAACTGGCTCGCCCATCGGCCGAATATTCATACCAATTCTCTTATATCCTTCATTTGTCAAATCTCCAAGACCAATTTCCTGGAAGTAAGAATTATCCCATCTTCCAATACTTCCTTTAACTTCTGAATCTTCATGAGCCAGATAGGTCCACTTACAAGTAGTTGTACAAGCAGAACGTACATCTATACCCGTTGCCCTGAAAACCAGGTAATCAGGTAAGTCAAAAAAGCAGGTGGCTTTTTCCCAAGTTTCCGGCATATTCCGCTTCAACCATAATAGTTTTGGTGTTTGCATTTCGGGACTAATCACACCGCCCACATAATTCAGAACCTCGTGACCTTTTTGATTGATCTCTTCTGCTTCGCCCTTCGCTCTATGATCCATCCAAACAATTATATTTTGCTCATCTAAATTATCCGGGCTAACGGTTAGTGGTCTATTTTCTTCGCCTAAAACCACAAGGGAACAAGTCGCATCAAAACCGATACCAGCGATATGTTTAGGCTCTAAGCTTGATTCTGCCATTGCTTGCTTTACCGAATGACAAATAGCCTCCCAGATGTTCTCTGATGATTGCTGTACAAAATCCGTTTTCGGTTTCCATATTTGAATATCATGACTGGCTTGTGAAATCAACTTCCCCTGCTGATTGAAAATCCCAGCACGAGCAGAACCTGTTCCTACATCAATTCCTATGTAAAATTGCTCACTCATCAGTTTCAGTTTTATTCATATGCATTAGGATCAACGATGGTCGTGGCGATATATCTGTAGGGATCAGCTTCATGCTGCAATGCATTATTCCAATAGTAAATGACTACCAATTTGCCATCCGGCCGCTGTACCATTCGAGGATAACCAACATCTTTGGTGGCACCATCCCCACTTCGAAGAGTGATTTCATTCCCCCATGTTTCTCCTTGATCTTCACTAAAGCGGAGATGAACTCTGGAACCATAATCACTTCGATAGATATAGGTCAGTGCAAGACGACCATCTTCCAGATGTACCAAGGCGGGCGGAGATCCGCCGTTTCCTGTATCAAATGCCGGATTCACCTCTTCCTGCCACGAATCACCATTATCTGTGGATCGAAAAGCTTTTAAAAAGTCTCGACGTGGCTCAAGCTCTCTGCTTCGCATAACGGTATATATTTCAGTTTCGGAGAGTCTAACTGTAGATGGCATGATATCAAACCCTTCCGGCTCTTCACCTATCCAGGACACCAACTCCCAATTCACACCGCCGTCAGTCGTCTTTGAATAGATAACTCGTCCTTCACGTCCGTTTTCTTTGGCTACATTCATGAATGCACTTAAAGTTTGTGGACCTTCAACTATATAGTCGGTTCGTGTTCCGACACCGTTTGTGCCTAAATTTGGAAAGCTGTAGGGGCCATTCCACTCACTTCCACGATTCATGGAGTAGTAAAATGTAGAGGGGCCGTCATGATAGTCATCTCTCATGAACGTAATGGCAAATCTGGGATCCCTGAAATCTTCAATAGGTTCTGTAAGTTGCACAGGTGGATCAGCCAACTCATCCGGGATACTGTGGTCATATGCATAACCGGTCATACCATTTTCATAGGCATCCTCAATGGTCCAGGTTTCTCCTCCATCCAGGCTTCGTGCATATTTATTCCGGGCCGTTTCTCGATCATAGGTGTGAAAACCTTCCGTCTCACGATGTGCAGCTTCAACAAATCCGACCAGAATTTCTTCCCCCCAGATCCAGATTCCGTTATTGGCGGGCCATCCGGCAAATCGCCCTTCTTCGTAGTAAACTCTCAAATGCTGAATCGCTTTGGAACTTTCATCTGAGACAGAATTGTTTTTTTGTTTTTCGGCACATGAAATCAACGTAATGATGATCGCCAGTAGGATTAGCCTCTTTAGTTGGAAAATTTTTGAAATGTCCATAACTCTTTTTTTTGTAATCGTTTACATTATTTGTTTTAAAAAATTCATTCTTTCTTTATTAACAATGAGAGTAAAAAGCCTGTTAGAAAGATCACAAGAGTCCCAATCACAATGGTCAGATAGCTATGTAGTGGATTTTGAAATTTTTCTAGATTGCCTGTAAAGTAAGCAGGTGATAAGCTCATCCAGATTATTACCAACAGTCCGAGAACAACTCCGATCATTGCAGGTATATTGGTTACTTTTTTAGAAAAATATCCAAGCAGAAATAATCCAAGCATTCCACCACTGAATATCCCTGCCAGATTCCACCAGATATCAAGCGCGCTTTCTACCCGGATGATATAAAAAGAAATCAAAATTCCCAGAATACAGATGATTGCTGATGCGATATAAAGAACCCGTACAGATTCTTTCTCAGTGACATTTCGCTTGGTATATCGCTTGTAAAAATCACTCAAGATGACGGTAGCCCCACTATTAAGGCTGGTAGAAATCGTACTCATTCCAGCTGCAAATATTGAAGCGATCAATAATCCGGTCATTCCTACAGGCAAACCACTGACAATAAAATAGGGAAATACGCTGTCGGACATACCCGGTTCATTATATTCGGCGGGAAGCAGATCGGGATATACGTTATAATAAACAAACAGGCCTGTGCCGATCATAAAAAAGAGAAGGGATACGGGGATATAAAGCAGACCACCGCCAAATGCTGATGAAATCGCTTCTTTCTCATCCCTTGCACTCATATACCTCTGAATGTAGTTCTGGTCAATACCGTAATTTTGAAGATTGATAAATATCCCATAGATAAACACCACCCAAAACGTAGATTCAGTCAAGCTTAATCCAAAACTTCCTAAGCTAAATTTGTCATATGCAGCAGCAACCTCAAAGTATTGGGCTGGTCCTTCGGGCAGTGAAAACATGAGCACTGCCAGGGTGATAACGGCCCCGGAAATTAAAATGATAGCCTGTATCGCATCCGTCCAAACCACAGCCTTGATACCCCCGAAGATGGAATAAATCATGACGCTTATTCCTGTGATAATAATTATAATGCGCATATCCCAGTCAAGAATCACATACATTGGTAGAGCCAAGAGATAGAGTATAACAGCTACTCTCATGACCTGTGTCAACAGCCAAAAGGAGGCTACATAATTTTTCGCCCAGGGCCCAAACCGTTCTTCCAGGAACGTATACGCTGAGGGGCTTCCTACTTTTCGATACAATGGTATAAAAAACTTAATCGCCATAAAGATTGCTACCGGTATAGAAAGACTGAACACAAATGCATTCCAGTTTGAAAGAAACGCAATTCCCGGAAGAGCCAGAAAACTGATGCTGCTTACAAATGTAGCAAAGATGGACAGACCAATTGCCCAGGATGGTAAGGTACCGGAACCTGTTGAATAGTCATCAGATGTTCTCTCTTTTTGATAAAAAGAGATCCCAAACAGCACGATTCCTAGCAGATAAACAATAAAAATTATAATGTCTATAGTGCTCATGTAAGAACTTCCTCCACATTGAATCGATTTAAAGCATGGCGAATTTTTTCTCTTTCCTGTTCTTTGAAAGAATTGTAGGGGAGTGCCAAATTATCACTACAGATTCCCATTAAAGAAAGTGCACACTTGACACCTTGTAGATATTTTGCTGGTGAATTTCCAACGGTATAAAGGTTTGAACTGATTTGAAGAATTTTCTTCTGAAAGGATGTCATTCGGTCAAAATTCTTTTCAAGAACAGCTTCATACATGGCCACGTATAAATTCGGGAACATATTTGCCCCTCCATTTACCCCACCATGCCCGCCCGTCAGCATTGTTTGCATTAACATCTCTTCGGGCCCAACAAACAAAGAAAATTCCGGGTTATCTTGAAGCAGGCGAACAACGTTTTGAAAATATAGAAGATCTCCTGAACTGTCTTTAAACCCGATGATATTTGAATGCTCAGCAAGATTTTTAACCGTCTCAGGCTCAAAATGAATCTTTGTATGGGAAGGCATATTATACAGAAAAAGAGGCAGAGGAGACTCGTCAGCTAATGACTCATAATATCCAATTAATTCTGCTTGATTCATGGAAAAATAATAAGGTGGTGCAGCTACAACAGCATCAGCACCAACCTCAGCAGCTTTCTTACTTAATCGGACACTTTCTGTAAAGGATGTATCTGTGATCCCAACTAATACAGGTACTTTACTATCCACCTGAGAACACACTTGTTCAATTACTTCATTACGAATTTTATAACTCAGACTGGGGCCTTCTCCAGTTGTCCCGAGAATAAACAGGCCATGAACTCCACCAGATAGAATGTGTTCTATCAAACGTTCAAGTCCTTCAATATCTAAATTTTTTTTATCTCCCAGTGGAGTAATTACTGGGGGAACGATTCCCTTTAGCATATTTTATATCCTATATATTTCAAATTCAATTATCTAATTAATCACTTATTTCCACTGATCAGGATCAAAAATGGTGGCTGCGATATATCTATAAGGTGTATTACTTTCGTCAACAGCATGATTCCAATAGTAAATGACTACCAATTTACCATCGCTTCTTTGAATCATTCGTGGATATCCTACATCATTTGTAGCATCATCATTAGATCTTAAAGTTATTTCATGTGACCAAGATTGGCCGTTATCATCACTCAATCTTAAGTGTACTCGTGAACCATATTTACTTCTAAATATGTACGATAATGCAAGCCTACCATCTTGCAGTTTCACTAAAGCAGGTGGTGATCCTCCTGCACCGGTATCAAAAGCTGGTTCATTTAATTTTTTCCAATTATCTCCATTATCATCAGAATAGAATGCTTTTAAGTAATCTCTTCTTGGATCTATATCTCTACTTCTAATAGTCGTCAACATTTCGTTTTGAGACAGTCTTACAGAAGATGGCATGATATCAAACCCCTCAGGTTCATCACCAAGCCATGCATGATTGGTCCACGTTAAACCACCGTCAAATGTTCTAAACATAGCGACCCTTCCTTCTCTTTGATTTTCCTTTGCAATTGTCAAGAAAATACTTGCCTCATTCTTTCCATCTACAATGTAATCTGTTCGCGCTGCGATACCCTGAGTTCCCAGATTTGGAAGAGCGAAAGGTCCTTCAAATTCTTTTCCCCTGTTATATGAATAATAAAAATGAGAAGGACCATCATGATTATTCATCCTTGATAGTGTGAAGACTAAATCTGGATGTGAAAAATCTATACTTTCATTCAGTTCTTCAGGTGTGCTTTTAGGCTCTATCCCCTTGTGATCATGAGATAATGCTGTTTTACCGGCGTTGTAAGCATCTTCAATATTCCATGTTTTACCACCATCCAAACTTCTGGCATATTTATACCGAGTTGTAGATTGATCATAAGTATGACCACTTCGATCCATATGATCAGCTTGTACAAAACCAACTAATACTTCATCCCCCCAACTCCAGATTCCATTGTTCGCGGGCCAACCGGCAAATTTGCCTTCTTCGTAGTATACTTTTAGATGACGAATGTCGTCCGGATTGTCGTATTTGTTAAATTCTTTAATATGATTGACTCCTAAGAAAATGAAGCCCAGCAATATAATAACTAAAAATTGATATTGATTTTTCTTTAAATAACTTGCCATAATTCAATCTTTAAAAGATAAATGTTTTAATTCAAATTAACTGTAATCGATTACATTTGTTGGTTGTGATATTTACAATCTATCCCGTTAATTGTAGGAAATTTTACTAAAGCCTTTCATGGTTGACATCAAACTTTTTTGAAATTTTAAATTGCTAATAAGTCTTTTTTCTAAGCATTCTTTGACCTAAATACTTCATATTCTTTCCAATTTGTAAGGGAATGTATTACCAGCATCCCACTGACAGATGTAAAGATTTTTATCCTCATCAACACATACATCATGACAATGATTAAAAATTGGTTGATCTTGTACCATAAGTTGAAGTTCGTTGTTTATATAGTTTGGCTTGGTTCCTCCGGGATTTGATACAACTTTGTCATTATCATTAAGTATTGTAACAAAACCAGAATTTTCAGTTTTTTCATTATTTCTAAGACGTGACCAGCACACACCTGAATAAATATTACCCTCATCTATAACTGGCCTGCACACATATGCACCTGGCAGGTGGATTGTAGAAATGTATTCACCATTCAAAGAAAACCTTTTAAAAGCATTATGGTCTCTTGATGTACAAAGCATTGTTGGTTTATTTGAATTGCGATTATCAATACATAAACCATGTGCTGTTCTAAATTGACTTAATGCATCCCCTTCCCCTCCGAAATGCCGAATATAATCTCCTTTATAATTATATTGGATAATATATTGTGAACCGTAACCATCTGCTATATAGATATCTCCATTTGATGCAATAGCTGTTTCAGTTGGTTTAAACGGATCATCCTCTGAATACAACCCATAACAGGAAGGGTGATCAATAGTTAATAATATTTCTCCATCAAGTGTAGTCTTAAAAACCTTTCCCAGTTCAACATCAGTAATAAATAATACCTCCTCTTCACCTTCTTGAAATAATGTAAGGCCATGACCACCAGGAAATATTGTTCCCCAAGTATTTAAAATTTTACCAGATCTGTTAAAGATCACAATGTTATTGTGAGTATGATCTGTAATCATAATTAGATGACCATTCGAATTTATTACCATTTCATGACAATTCTTTATTGAGATATCAAATGCGTTATGGCTTGCCCAATCCTTGTGCACTTTATACTTATAGTTACCATGACCTATGATATCCTTATTCATCTTTCACTAAATTGTGATTTGTCATTTATTATGATGATTAATTTTTAGTTTATCTAAGGAGTCCAACTAGTTATAGCTATATATCGGTAAGGGTCTTCATTTTCATCAAGTGAATGATTCCAATAGTAAGCTATAACTACTTCACCATCGGGCTTTACAACTGCTTTAGGATAACCGACATCACTATTTGCCCCATCATTTTCTCTTAAAATAATCTCTTTACCCCATGTATGTCCCTCATCATTACTTATTTTTGCCGCAAGTACGGAGCTACTGCTTTCAATAGAATCAACTTCCCAATTGCGCTTGCGTTCAATATAAATTAGTACAAGTCGTCCATCTGGAAGCTTTACTAATGCTGGTGGGGAGTTTACATGCTTTTTGACTGGATCTTCCAATTTTGTCCATGATAAACCATTATCACCAGAGAGATAACTTGTAATCCACACCTTACCTCCATCACCTTCACGATGCCTAATCGTTGTTAATATCTTTGAGTTTGACAGCCTCACTGTAGACGGCATTAAGGAGTAGTCATTTCTACCAGAGATCTCTTCTGATTTTGTAAAATCAGGACCAACATATGATATGAGATCCCAACTTAATCCTCCATCATCAGTTCTTGCAATAGCTGTTCTCCCATGGCCTATTGAAAGCATTGTTGATAGTTCATTTTTACTATCAACAAAATAGTCAGTTCGGTTTGTTATACCAGCAGGGTCAAGATTAGGAAAAGTATAAGGGCCAAACCAAGATTTCCCACGATCATATGTGTAATAGAAATGTGTAGGTCCGTTTCGGTTAGTTTCTCGCTGAAATAATAATGCGAAATTTGGATTTTGAAAATCAATAGGGTTTTCCAACTCTTTTGGTTTGAGTGCCCTACTGCCAATCTGATGATCCATAGCTTTACCAGTTATTCCCTGCTCGTAAGCATCCTCAATATTCCATGTCTCTACACTATCAAGACTTCGAGCCAACATATTCCTTGATGTTGATACATCATAAGTATGACCTGAATTTACATTGTAATCATGATCAGCAACTGTAAAGCAAACAAGTATTTCATTTCCCCATATCCACATTCCACCGTTAGCAGGCCAAGCTGCAAATTTACCCTCTTCAAAATAGGCAACTTCATGTTCAATACGCGTACTTGGCTCTTCATCTAAAACTTCTTTATGTACATATCCACCTAGCATAAATAAAAAGACTACTAACAGACATAATCTTGGGTATAAATATTTTTTTATTGAATTCATCATAATAAGTTCATTTAATTTTTACAGTAGCATATCATTAATTGCATCCATGATATCAAACATTTTACTATCTAAATTATCAAGTTTTTTTTGTATAGATTCATCAGTATTCTGAATCAAATTGATTTTTTCATTTGGGTCTCTTTCAAGATTGTAAAGTTCATCTTTCCCATCATCAGAAAAGTCGCGAACTAATTTCCACTCAGGAGTTCTGTACGTTCGTAAAGTCTTATATTGTGCAAAAATATTATTATCCCATCCCTCAGTGGTTTCACCCATTAATAATGGTAATGCATTATTACCTCTTAGAGTTACATTTTCCGGTTTTTTAATGCCAGTCATACTCAAAATTGTTGGATACCAATCCAAAAAAGAAATTGTTTCATTGATGAGTGTACCTGGCTTGATCTTATCAGGCCAACGGACGATAGCTGGTACCTTTAAAGAGTAGTCATACATATTTGGACGATTAGAACCATATACACCCATTGGATCTTTTTCATTTTGTGTAAGCCACCTTCCATTTCCTTTGTGCCATAATCCATGATGGCCCATCATATACCCGTGGTCTGAGGTAAATATTATGATTGTATTATTTGTAAGACCTAACTGATCTAAAGAATTCATGATCCTTCCTATGTTACGATCGACACTATGCACACTGGCATGGTATTCCCTTGTCATTCTTTTTACACGATCTACATCCAACTCTGGAAAATTCGGTTCCGGAAGAATAGCATCTCTATTCAACCAATAATTCAAATCTTCATCTTTTAAAGGTAGCCAGGATCGATCATCATATGGAGGTTGGTATCCTTCTGGGAATTGGGTGTTAGCATGAGGTGCCCAATAGTGTAATGATATGGCAAAAGGCTTATTTTGCTGATGGAAGCTATTTATTTGCTTTATTGTAAGATCAGTCAACACATCTGGAGTATACTCACCATCAATACTTTTCCATTCACTTTCACTCCACACATCAGGCGATTTTGATTTAAACCCACCAACTGGAAATCCCACAAAAAATTTATAGCCTCTTTGATTGGGTAAATACTTTTCATTTTTCCCTAAATGCCATTTCCCAATT
This sequence comes from Rhodohalobacter sulfatireducens, assembly GCF_022012475.1. GTDB lineage: Bacteria > Bacteroidota > Rhodothermia > Balneolales > Balneolaceae > Rhodohalobacter > Rhodohalobacter sulfatireducens. The sequence goes on along the minus strand of NZ_JAKLWS010000003.1, from coordinate 260,037 downwards.
AATGCCGTTTGATATCCATTCTGTTGCAATACCTCGGGCCAAGTTACTAAAGTCGTATCCATTCCAATTTCTGAGTCTACAGGAATGTAATCCATTATATTTGTTTCACTTGGATAGCGACCCGTAATTAAAGAAGCTCTAGCCGGGCTACAAACAGCACTTGTTGCAAAAGCATTTTCAAATAAAGCTCCTTGCTCAGCCAATTTATCTAACTCAGGCGTAAAACTATTTGGATTGTCATTAATACTTAGCGTCCAATTTGCTTGGTCATCTGTCAGTATGAATAAAATATTTGGCGGCTTTTCAGCATGATTACTTTCAGGATAATAAGTGCACCCCATCATACATGTCATTACCAGTACAAATACATATAAAATGATATATTTTTTCATTTTAAAATTTATACAAGCTTAAATAAATATTTTTTCGAGCTTAATAAGATGTAATAAGTTCAAATACGAACACATTGATGACAAAACTTTCTTCAATTTACCTTTCCTTTTAAATGAATATTGGATAGTTGACCTAATATTTAGCTCTGTAGTAAAGCTTTAAAAATTCAATCAACTAACTGACCATCAATGATAACTGGCTCGCCACTACTATAAACACCTTTTGATTCGTCAGAATGCAAAAATAATTCAGGAGTAAATGCTATGAAATAACTTCTTCTTGGCCTGTCTGTACTATTCGCTCCGCTCTTATGAAGAAGAAAGCTTGAAAATGCTACCAATGTTCCTGCCGGCACCTCAACTAAATCCCCTTCATCATCTCCATCATAACCAACCATTGCACTTAAATCATCATCCCAAATGTGTTTTATGAGTTTACGGGAAGGAGAGCGTGAAAATGGTAGAACTGATATTGTACCATTTTCTTCGCTCATGTCATCAAGTGCAATCCAGCATGTTAGGTATGGTTTGTGCTGCTCCGCACCACCTTGATAAACTGAATAACCACTATCTTGATGCCAAGCAAAATTTGTATTTGAATCTGTCATTTTTACTACAAATTGTTCACTATGAAGAAATGCTGTATCTCCTATTGTAGCTTTACACACCTCAGCTACTTTATTATTAAATATTATATTCTCCAGTCTTGGATGAGTTTTGTGAGGTTGGTGGATAAAATATTTTTTCCCTAAAACATTAATTCGATCTTTTTCTACCCCTCTCTTGCTCATATCTTTTTCAGTCTCAGCAACTTTAGTATCACATATATTCCTTACCATTTCTAGTTCCTCATTTTCAAGAAACTTTGGTACAATCATAAAACCTTCATGGCGATATTGTTTTAACTGATCTCTAGTTATATTCATAATTGTAACTCAATTTTTATCTGCTTGAAGTAAAACGTCTTCGATAGACTAATTTTAAAATTTGTTGATTTTTATAGAGATAATTTTTCAATAAATTCCATTTTTGTTCCATCTAAATATATTTTTAAGGTTTTTACTTATAATAAAATCTCATAAAAGGGGGAGATTTGTTAACTCCCCACTTTTATAATCGATGAAAATGAAATGATTAATCTATAAAATGGTCTCGACCATCAGTACCCTGGATTCTGTTCTAATTCAGAACCAAAATTCGCGTCTATTGCCTCTTGGGGTATAGGCCAAAGATTATGGTAATCCTGAATAGTCTCTCTAGGTTCTTCCAAAAGTGCCCATTCACGAACTCTTTCAACTAATTTACCCATTCGCATTAAAGTACGTTTTCTAGAAGCTTCAAACATTAACTCTCTTGCACGTTCATCCAAGATAAAATCTATCGTAACTTCTCCTGCTCCAATAGGTGAAGCATTAGCTCTGGCGCGAACAGCATTTATATCATCAGCAGCACTCTGGTTGTCTCCTAATCTATGGTATGCTTCCGCACGTAATAAATAGGTTTCTGCCAATCTGTAAACATACACATCCTTATTAATTCTGCCTGAGGATGTATTATCTTCCCATGGTGGGCCCTCAATTTTCCTTGGATACTCATATAAATGTCGTAATGTATCCTCTCTGGTCAAGTTCTCTTTTTTAATCTCTTCACCAAAGTGAGATGATTGAGGATTATTATAATAGAATGTTCTTCTGAAGTTGTATTCTGAATTTCTTATGTCATTATCATCATTCCAAATATGATACCTGGAATAATTTGTAGTTGTAGTATGGCCTACCCCTCTACCAAGTTCAGCAGTTGGAATATTACCAAAACCATCAGGCGCAGAAATTTTAGTTAAAAATGGTCCTAAATTCCGTATATATGCGTTTCCATTTCTATTTCCACCACCGCCCTGTACGAAATGTTCGAATTGCCAAATGTATAAAGATTCCAAATTTCCGGAGCTTCTTCGATGATTTCCTGATTTGTGTAAGTCAGAATAAACGTCACCAGGCTCCCCTGCACTACTCCCAAATCTCTCCGTCATTAATCGGTAATTTGGAGAATTTATAACAGTTGAAGCACTTTCAATCGCTTCATTATACTGGCCTAAACTTATATAAACTTCAGCCAATAGATGATTTGCCATCGCACTTGTAGCTCTACCATCTTGACCACTTTCAACAACTTCCGGGAGCCATTCCGCAGCAAATTCTAAATCATTCTTAGCAAATTCGTAAACTTCATCTCTACTTGCTCTTACATAGTCAAATTTTGGCTCTGCTCGGACTTCTTGTACAATTGGAACTCCACCCCAATAATTCGCCAATAAATTGTATGTATATCCCCTAAAAAACCGAGCCTCAGCTATCACTCTGTTTTTTTCTTCCTCATTTTCCCATATATCATCTAATTCTGGATTTTGAGCAGATTGTATAATTGTATTGGCCTGAACAATCATCTGACCATATGCCCAATTCCAATAAGTTGTGATATTACCATTTGGAAAAGATTGTGGTGTTAAATTTGAATAATTTCTGGCTGAGGATCTTTCAGTTGCTGCATCCTCACCAAGATCAGTTCCCGCAAAATTAGCAATGAAATAATTATCATCACCATTAGTTAACTCCTCTCTTGCATTTCTTACCAAACCTATCAAATAAGCTTCAAATCCAGCTTTATTTGTTAGAGTAGTTTCTGAACTTACTGATGACTTTGGAGTTTCATTCAGCAAATTATCATCATCACAAGAATTCAACAAAATGAATCCTAGAAATAATACAATCCCTATTAATAATTTTGTTTTTAAAGTATTCATAATCAGTGAGTTTTAAATTTTTTCTGTTTATTAGAGCCCCAGGCTTATTCCAAAAGCAACTGTTCTTGACAATGGAAATGCACCATCTGATCCTGGACCTTGTAAGGTTTCTATATCATTTGCACTTTCAGGATCTGAACCTATCCAATCAGTAATTGTTAATAGATTTTTTGCACTTAAATAAAGCCTTAAATTTGTTAATCCGATCTGACTTAATGTTGACTGATTAAATTCATAGGAGAGTGAGATATCACGAACCCTAAAAAAGTTTCGATTGAAATACCAATGTGTATCAAGTGTATTGGTATAAACCAACGAAGGTCTAGAGTTTGACTGATTTTCAGACGTCCACCAATTATTATCAATTCCACCAAATGCTCTTCCAGGTACTATTGGATTTATTAAATCATAAATCCCCTTCCAACCTAACATTGCATTCATCACTACTGATAACTCAAAATTTTTATAACCAAATCGGTTCGTCAAACCAAATTGATACTTTGGATTTGTACCTGATCCGACTACTTTTCGATCATCGGCATTAATGACACCATCCCCATTTAAATCTTTCACTTTTACATCTCCGGGCTGAAAACCCTGTGGAATATTTGGATCACCCTGTTGATAAATGCCATCAAACTCATAATCATAGTAAGAATTAATTTCCTCGCCTATGAACCAACTATTTGATATGCTATCGTCTTCTCTTCCATCACCATCGAGATCTGTTCCAAAAAGATGAACAATTCTATTTCGGTTATAAGATGCAGATATGGATGTTCTCCATGAGAAATTAGAGCTTTGAATGTTATGTGAATTCAGTGATAATTCGATTCCTCTATTATTAACTTCACCTATGTTGGTTAATATGTTATCAAAACCACCCATTATAGGTATCGATCTTCTCACTAATAAATCATTAGTATCACTATTATAAAGTTCCAAGGCGCCTCCAAAACGACCTTCGAATAATTCAAAATCAATTGCAGCGTTGGTAGTTGTAGTGGTCTCCCATTTTAGATCTTCATTACCCAGTCTTGATGTAATAACTCCAAGTGGATTATTGCCTCCAAAAATATAACGTGTTGTTTGATCAAGAGTGAGTGATTGGTATGGCTGAATCGCTTCGTTTCCAACAGAACCATGGGATAATCTAATTTTTAAAAAATTTATCGCATTTACATCATCCATAAAGGATTCATCTGAAATAATCCATGCAAATGCCCCTGAAGGTAGAATGGCATATTTATGGTTCGCTGCAAATACTGAACTGCCATCTCTTCTCGCTGTAAGAGTAAAAAGATATCTATCTTTAAATTGATAATTAATTCTCCCCATATACGAGACACCGTCTACTTCTTCCGCGTATGAGTTAATAGAAGGATTAGATCCCAGACTCAAGTTATCAAAACCTAAGCCATCCAATTCTAATTGACCTGCATTTGTATTTGTAAACTCAAGCTCTGAGTGCCTTCTTCCGTATAATAAAGTTACATCGAAAGAATTATTTTCATTTATTTGGCCGTCATATGAGAGAATATTTTCAAGCTCCCATTTGAAACTATTTCGATTAAATTTACTGGCACTTGTTGTATTTACCTCACGATATGTGTCTTGACGCACATAGTTGTAATCATGATCCCATCTTAAATTGGGAGAATAGTTAACTCTATAGCTCAAATTACCACCCCAAACGGTTTTATCTAAGATCGCATAAAGATTACTAAAAAGGTTGTTATAAACTTCATCATTTGTCGTCAGTAGAGGCCCATACATTACATTAGTACTTGCCCTCTCGCTCGAAACTGGATGCTGCCTTGGCTCTCCATCTGGATGGAAGAATGTTCCATAGGGGCTATTTCTAAAAACATTCTGAAGGCTTGGGGGAACTCCAGAGCGATCACGACTGGTATATGTTGTCCTCGTTCCTACGTTTAACCAGTCTGTTACACCAATATCAAAATTACCTCTCAAATTAATTTTTTCTTGATCATCATCAATTAACAAACCTTCTTCTAAGTCATATGATGATGAAATGAAATAATTCAGATTGTCAGTTCTACCTGCAACACTAACATTCATGGAGTTTATTCTGCCTGTTCTTGAAGCTACATCCCAAGGGCTCCGTGAAATTCCTGCATTATAATTTTCAGCTTCGTCAGGTGACAAGTAATCTGCAATTTTACTTGGATCTGCTTCCAATCCACTTTGCTCACGCCAGTCGAGACGTCTTTCCAAATATCGCTCAGGACTTATTAAATTCAACAATTCAGCTTCTTCTGAAAAAGCCGTAAAAAGATTAACATTTATTGTTGGCTTCGAAGTACCAGTCCCCCCCCCTTTAGATGTGACCAAAATAACACCATTTGCAGCTCTTGAACCATAAATAGCTGTTGAACTTGCATCCTTTAGAACCTCCATTGATTCAATGTTATGCGGGTTTATATCACTAATGTCTCCACTAAATATTATACCGTCTAAAACAATTAATGGATCTGTATTAGCACTTAAAGAATTTTGCCCTCGAATTAATAATTGACCACCTTGTCCTGGCCTACCATCTCCCTTAAATAGCACTCCAGAAACATTACTAAGTGATTGTGTTATATTTGTGTTAGGTAGATTATTGTTGACTTCTTCCATATTTACAGAAGATATGGCTCCAGTAATTTGTCTCTCTTGTTGTGCTCCATAACCAATGACAACTAGTTCTCCAGCCATTATAGAAGCTTGGTTTAATGAAATATTGATAACTTCTCTTCCCTCAATCGGTACTTCAGTTCTCTCATAGCCCACATATGAAAACACCAAAACTCCATCCGGCTCTGTATTTATTTCATACTCACCATCAAGATCTGTGGTTGTACCCTGCGAGGTGCCTTGAATGATAATATTTACTCCAGGTAGTGATTCTCCAGTCTCTGCATCAGTAACCGTTCCAGTGACTTCATGATTTTGCGCCATCCCTATAGTGGTTATTGACAACAAAATAATGACCGTATAAATCATTGTATATTTATCGAGCATTTCATTTCTCCATTTTACGCACTTGATAAAAGCGCTTTCTTTTTGTTAAAATGTAATCGTTTACATTTTATTATACAGCTTCGGACAATATTATGCAAAAATATTATAGGTTTTATGTTTATAAAAGGTAAGTATATGTTATTTAATGAATTGAATGCAGAAAAAAGTGCTGATATTCTGTGCAATCATAATTAATATTTAATCCAAGTCCCCTGTTTTCGTTCAGATGCAGCAGAAAAATCTTGAAATAATGTAACCGTTTACAATTCTACTGGCTAGTATCAAATTTGTGACCTTAAGCAGAAATGCAATTTGTTATCCTATATTAATCTTTTTTGTTCCACATGATTCTCTCACGATCAACTCTGGATTGAGAACTACATCAATACTATTAGCTTTCCCATTTTTCAATCTTTTTATAAGCAATTCAGCCGCATTTACACCTAATTCATACCCTGGCTGTTTTACTGTAGTTAAAGGAGGGATTAAGGCTTCAGCCCAGGTAGAATCATCAAATCCTATTATTGCAATATCTTTAGGGATATTTAACTTTTGCTTATATATCTCTTTAATACAGCCAAGCGTCATTAAGTTGTTTGATGAAAAAACAGCTGTAGGCGGTTTCTTTAATGACATAAACTCTTGAATTGCCTCTCTACCCCCCTCTTCAACATAATCACCATAAACTATCAGATTATCTTTTATCTGAATTCCTGATTCTTTTAAAGCTTCTAAATAACCTGCAAGCCTCTCTTCTGTGTTACTTAATCCTTTAATACCTCCTACAAACCCAATCCTTCGATGCCCATTGTCGATAAGCTTTTTTACCGCTTCATAACTTCCTTTTTTATTATTAAGCGAAACAGTATCTATTTTTAAATCTTTTGGCTTCCTGTCAACCATCACCATGGGGAAACCATCATCAACCAGATCTTGAAAAAAATCAAGATTACCTGTTGTAGGCACAATAATTGCGCCAGATACTTTTTCTGATAACATAGCATTTAAAAAGAATCTCTCTTTTTCCGGGTTCTCATTTGTGTTACAAATCATTGTTACTAGTTTATTTTTTGATACTACATCTTCAACACCTTTTGCAACACTTGAGAAGAATGGGTTATCGATATCTGTAATTACTAAACCCACAACCAAAGAATCCGTCTGTTTTACTTTCATTCTTCGGGCTACATGATCCATTCGGTAATTCATATCTTCCACTACTTGCATAACTCGTTTAGCAGTTGATTCCCTTACCTTATCAGAGCCGTTCAAAACTCTCGAGACTGTTGCCGTAGATACTCCAGCAATTTTTGCAATTTTTTTTACCGACATATACTTACCTTTATAAAAATGACTTTAATTCTTGAGCACTTATAAAATTTAATCTCAGCAATTCAAACTTATAGACGAGATTTTATTCAAGAACCCCTTCAATTAATGTAACCGATTACATTAAGTCAACACTTAATTCGTTTTTTAAATTCATTTATCATCTAATATAAAGTCTACAGATAACTACTTGAAGAATAAACAATGAACTGATCGGAGCTTTCGAAAACTGATATACGAACCAAATTGTTACACCTGCTTTACTTGATGCCGGTGATGTTATGAAACTTGGAACTGACGGCCTCAGCTCATAAAAACAAGACACGATTGAATAAAGACCACTATTGGTTATGAATTCCAGATAACCTTTTTATTTGCCTTCTTTTCCTTTCCTCCATTTGTCAACAACTCTTAATGTGATCAAGTCCCAATGGAGGATTTGACCAACCATTATTAATACTATAATCATCAGATCCGGAAAGCATATCTAAATCGCGATCATCGGCAATCAAAAGAACCAATATCTGACATTATGTAATTTTTCAAATCCCTCCCGAATGGGACCGATAGTCTCAAAAAACCGGTTGTCACGATCAATAATATCACCGGCTAAAAAAACGGCATCAACTTGCTTTTGTATTGCCCAACCTACCATAAGGTGCAAAGTGAATTTGGTAAAATTTTACCCATCGCGGCAGAATTGATTATTCTCTAACTAAGTGGGTTCGGTCATGGATTTAATTATTGTTCTGGCGATACAATTTCAATTCTGTACCTTCTAAAATTTTCTCAATCCAATCTGCAGATCTGAGCACTTTTTCTATTGAAATCTGCGGAATATGATCATCTGAATTAATATGTTGAGCTAAGTATTCATCTGATTTAGTATCCAGCCCTTGTCTTCTACAGACCAAATAGCTGACTGATTCTGCTTCAAATTCTCTTGATTGTTTATTTAAATCTCTTCGATCAGGCCATTTTTCATCTGAAGCACTACCTAAATGACCGCAAAAAACATGTGCTAATTCATGAACAACTGTCTGAAAATGGACCTCTTCTTTCTGCCTATTATTAATAGTAATTTCAAATCTGACCATAGGACTGTCAGAGGATTTTCTCGCAACTGCACCTCCCCTTTGTATAATCTCATCTTTTTTAATCAGCTTGAATTTAAATTCTCTTATTGAGTTTGATAATCTGTACCAAAGTTTCTCATCAAAATCTCCTTCAACTCTGAAAGGTTCAAACAAACTCTCTGGAAGATTTTCACCATAAGTGTCGTTCACATCGTATACAAACATAATTGGCCCTCCCGGTTGTAGCATGACCAAAGGTCTTGCATCTTCTTTTATTCTACGACCACGTTTGCGCCAGTTCTTTGGGGTTGCAAACCATGCAGTTTCAGGTTTTTGAACATAAACTAAGGATGTATTAAAAATCGAATATCTCTTGAAGCGAGTTATAAAATCTAAATATTTTAGATACTCTACACTTTTACGAATGAGATGAACTCCGTAGAAAAGCTCATTTAACTGATCTTCTTGGTCTTCAATACCTTCAAAATTTAATCGAGCTTGTCTATTTGGCATTTGTTTAAATTTATACATCCATAATAGATATCCTAGCGGACCATAATTAACTACCTTCTTAACTCCGCAATATTAAAGGCTCTGCCTTCACAAGATATTCCTGATTTCGAATCGTAAATCCAATATCCTCGGTACAAAAATAGCTAACATGTTATATCCCGTTAAAAGCCCTATTTAAATACAATCTCATACAAGTTAAGCTTTACCTATACCATTAAGAATATTCACCTCTGCAAGGGCTCTATCAATTTATCCCATAATAACTCAGCTGCACCTTTAGCGGATAAATTTTTATCCATATCCTGACCGGTATGTAAATTCAGCATCCCAGTAGGAACCAAAAACTGTTGATAACCGTCATCGTTTACGGTAAACATTTCATTAAAACTATTTCTTTCACTTATAGAATTCGAATACATAATAGCCTCTGTTCTCCCAAAACTTGAACCCCTCCAAATTTTACATTGGCTTGCCTGAGTTTGTTGTTTATACACCTTAACCGTAAAAGTTTGTGAATCCATAGGATTGAGAGTAAAATCGACGAATTCATTTCGATTTTTTAGCTCTTGCAGTGAATTTTTGAAAAATTTATTGATGTACTCAAATGACTCCTTCAAAAAATCATCCCTTTCTTTATCAGAAAATGATTTTTTTACTCTAAGATTTGAAGAACGCTGAAGATCTTTTGTTTCAGTTGTTTGAGTTCTCTTTGGCGGAATATTTGATTGATCAGAATCGGATTTTGGTTTCTTACTTTGTGTTTCTTCAATGGCTGTTCTGATTCCAGTAGCAATTTCAGTAAAAGCTTTGTGCTGGTTTGGGTAATCAGTCACTGGCCTTCCATCTTTTGGTAAAGCTTGTAATTTTCCAAAAGGAGCCGAATGCCAATCGCAATGCTCTAATATGATAGGAATTACTCTTGCTTGATTATTTCTATGCCGCTCCAATGCTCTTTTCATTTCAATATCATAACAGTAATCAGAAGCTATAAAATACGGACTGACTAAGAGCAAAATGATAACCGAACTCTCAAGGTTCTCATCGATTTCATTTCCGAATTCATCTCCTGGTAAAATTTTTCGGTCATGCCAAGTAGAAATTAGCCCTTGACGTTTAAGCAAAGAAAGATGAGTCTCCAATTCGTCCCTCAGACTTTCATCTTTATGGGAATATGACATGAAAATTTTTGACATGATAAAGTAGTTTTAATTGTACCCACATATATTGGTGAAGTTTTTCTCTAAAAGATGTGAGAATTTTGTTTAATCCATCAGTAGCTAATAAAAGTTTCTAAAAAAAGAAAATTTTCATCTTTTGCTTATTCCGTTGACCCTTTGAATCCCACCAATCATTTTTATATTGTTTATCAAGAATTGAAGCTACTCTAACAAATCATTCATTGGGTACACATGACAGAAAAACAAAAGCTCAATCAGAAGCTTTGGGATATAGCTAATAACCTTCGGGGCAAAATGGGGGCAGATGAATTCAGGGACTATATTCTTGGGTTTATTTTTTACAAGTATTTGAGTGAAAAGATGCTTCGGTACGCCAACAAGATTCTGGCACCGGATAACATGACCTACCACTCGATTAACCTGAATACCAAACCGGGACAACAGTATCTGGAAGCGGTAAAGGAAAATGCCATTGATGATTTGGGTTATTTCCTGGAACCGGGTGAGCTATTTAGTACCATGGTGATGCGGGGCAATGGCAACGGTAAGGCCAAATTCATTCTGGATGATCTCCAAAAGGTGCTGATTGATATTGAGCAAAGCACGATGGGTACTGACAGTGAGGAAGATTTTGAAAACCTTTTTGAAGATCTGGATTTGGACAGCAGCAAGCTGGGTAAAACTCCGGAGGACCGTAACGAAATTATCGTGAAGGTGATGGAGAAACTGGATGAGGTGGATTTTGAGCTCGACAATCCTGAAAACGATGTGTTAGGTGATGCCTACGAATACCTGATCGGGCAGTTTGCCAGTGGTGCCGGGAAAAAGGCCGGTGAGTTTTATACGCCTCAGGAAGTGAGCTCGGTGTTGGCCAAGCTGGTTACGGTAGGTAAGGAGCGACTTAAAAACGTGTACGATCCCACTTGTGGATCGGGATCTTTGCTGCTCCGTGTGGCACGGGAAGTAGATGAAGTTGGGGAGTATTTTGGGCAGGAAAGCAACCCGACCACCTATAACCTCTGCCGGATGAACATGATTATGCACGATGTGCATTACAGCCGGTTTGATATTAAGAATGAGGATACACTGGAACGGCCTCAGCATATTGATAAGAAATTTGAAGCCGTGGTGGCCAATCCCCCGTTCTCGGCCAAGTGGAGTTCCGACCCGCTGAAGATGAATGACGACCGATTTTCTGCGTATGGAAAACTGGCTCCTAAGAGCCGGGCCGATTTTGCTTTCGTTCAGCACATGATTCACCAGTTGGATGATAACGGAACCATGGCCTGTGTGCTACCTCATGGCGTGTTGTTTAGAAGTGGCGGTGAGGGAACCATTCGTGAGCATATTATTAAGGAGCTGAATTACCTGGATGCGGTGATTGGCTTGCCGGCCAATATCTTTTTTGGCACCTCAATTCCCACTTGTGTTCTGGTGCTTAGAAAACAGCGTACACACTCTGAGCATGTGCTTTTTATTGATGCGAGTGAGCATTATGAGAAAGTATCCACGCAGCATAAGCTCCGACCGGAAGACATTTCTAAGATTATTGAGACCTACAAAGAGTATGTGAGTGGCAATTGGGACTCTGAATACACCGGAGAGCTGGAAGAAAAATACAGCTATATCACCAACCGGGATGAAATTGCCGAAAACGATTATAACCTCAACATTCCCCGCTATGTGGATACCTTTGAGGAAGAAGAAGTGGTGGACCTGCAAGCTGTTGCCCAAGAACTGAAAGCTTTGGATAATAATATCCAGAAAACGGATGAAGCCATTGCCAACTACTGCAAAGAATTAGGGATTGAGGCTCCTTTTTAAGATGAAGAAAAAGTCAGAGCCAAAATTGAGATTCCCAGAATTTAGTAATGATTACAGTATTTTCTTATTAAGTGAAATTGGAAAATTCAGTAAGGGTAAAGGGATTTCTAAAGATGAAGTTATTGAGGATGGAAAAACTGATTGTATTCGTTATGGTGAATTATATACCACATACAGTGAATTAATAGATCACACAGTTTCTAAAACGAATTTAAATGAAAAAGATCTAGAATTAAGTGAAGCAAATGACCTAATCATTCCTTCATCAGGTGAAACTGCAATTGATATTGCTACAGCTTCCTGTGTTAGAAGGTCTGGGATAGCATTAGGTGGCGATATTAACATCATCAAAAGTGATCAAGATTCAACATATTTAGCATATTATCTTAATGGAAAGAAGAGCAAAGATATAGCAAGATTTGCTCAAGGCTCATCTGTTATACACCTGTATTCAACACAACTAAAGTTGTTGAACTTGAATTTACCTTCAAGAAATGAACAGCAAAAAATAGCCGATTTCCTTTCCTCCGTAGATCTGAAAATTCAGCATTTTAGGAGAAAGAAGGAGCTTCTAGAAGAATACAAAAAAGGGGTAATGCAAAAACTCTTTTCTCAGGAAATCCGGTTCAAAGATGAGAAAAGAAAGAATTTTCCTGAATGGAAATACAAAGAATTAGGTGAAATTTCAGATCGGATTACAGATAAGAATGAAGATGAAGAGTATGATTTTGTATTAACGAATTCTGCTGTTCAGGGAGTAGTCAGTCAAACAGAATACTTCGATAAAAGTATCGCAAACAAGAGTAATCTCGGTGGATATTACATTGTTAAAAAGGATGACTTCGTATATAACCCTAGAATCTCCAGTGAGGCGCCGGTTGGGCCCATTAAAAGAAATAAGCTCAAAACGGGTGTAATGTCACCACTCTACTCTGTATTTAGGATAAATGAAAACCATCTCGATTTTTTTGAATACTTCTTTGAAACCACATTATGGCATCGATACATGCACAGTGTGGCCAATTTTGGAGCTCGGCATGACAGAATGAATATTACTGTCGGTGATTTCCAAAAACTACCTATTCCAGTTCCATCTGAAAAAGAACGAGAAATGATTACTGATTTTATTAACACGGTTTCAAAAAAGATAAAAACAGTAAATCAAAAGCTGGAGTTAGCTGAAAAATTCAAAAAAGGATTACTCCAGAAAATGTTCGTCTGATATGATGACTCTAACCCGAAATATCATCGATAAGCATGAAAATATTCATAATGAATTTGGGTACTACAAAAACATCATTGAAAAAATTGAGGAGAATGTAAGCAGCAACCCTGACATATCCATTGAATGCTCAAAATCATTAATCGAAGGAATCTGTAAAACGATATTAGTTAGGCTAGATGATTCTATCACAAAAAAAGAGATTAACAGTTTTGATGTACAAGAATTATTTAAGAATGCCTGCTGGAGATTGAGTACAACTGAAAATCCAATAGAAGAACCTTTTAGCAGACAAGGTTATAATCTTGTCAAAAGAATGGGAGAAATAAGAAATGACAGAGGAGATATCTCTCACGGTAAATCATCGCCAAAGGAATTTGTTAGTACAAAACAAAGTGCCAAAATGATCATGGGAGTAACAGACTCTATTGCCCATTATCTCTTAGAACACTTTTTTAAGATTGATCTATCACATAAAGAGGACATCAAATATGAGGAAAATTTTGATTTCAACGATTACCTTGATGAAGCCTATCTTGATTTTAGCTTAAGCTATAGCGAGGCATTGTTTTATCAGGATAGAGTTGCTTACGAAGAGCAACTCAGGGATTATAAAGATGAACAAGGCATAGAAGATGAGTAGACAATCCGAACATATCCTCGAGCAAGAGCTGGTTAAGCAATTAATCAATCTGGGCTATGAGTATGTAAAGATCAATGATTCGGAAGAACTGTTTGCCAATCTGAAACAGCAATTAGAGAACTTCAACGGCCACACTTACTCAGATCAGGAATTCAATCAGATCCTGAATCACTTGTCCAAAGGCAATGTGTTTGAAAAGGCCAAAACACTGCGAGATCGCTTTGCTTTAAAGCGAGAAGATGAACAAACACTTTATGTTCGCTTTTTCAACAGCGAGGACTGGACACAAAATCACTTTCAGGTAACGCATCAGGTCACCGCAGAGGGCACCTATAAAACTCGGTACGATGTGACGCTGCTGGTAAACGGTCTTCCCCTTGTTCAAATCGAACTCAAACGTCGGGGCCTGGAACTCAAAGAAGCCTTTAACCAAATCAACCGCTACCAACGGCACTCCTTTTGGAGCGATTCTGCCCTATTCCAGTATGTACAGATCTTTGTGATCAGCAACGGTGTAAATACCAAGTATTACGCCAATAACCGGAAGCAGTCGTTCAAACAAACCTTTTTCTGGGCCGATGAGAAGAACAACAACATCACCAAGCTCGAGAAATTTACCGATGCATTTCTGAATAAAAATCACCTCGGCAAGATGATCGCCAAATACATGGTAATGAATGAGACCTTCAAGATCTTGATGGTCCTTCGCCCCTATCAGTATTATGCGGTGGAAGCCATTATCGATCAGGTGAAAAACTCCGAGAAGAACGGCTACATCTGGCACACCACCGGTTCAGGAAAAACGCTGACCTCCTTTAAAGCAAGTCAGGTGATCATGAACCAGCCGAAGATACACAAAGTGGTATTTGTAGTCGACCGCAAAGACCTGGATTATCAAACGGCCAACGAGTTCAATGCCTTCAAAAAAGGCAGCATCGACATGACTGAGAATACCAAAGGCTTGGTCGATCAGCTCAAGGATGTGAATAATAAACTGATCGTAACCACTATTCAGAAGCTGAACTTTGCCATCAAACGAAAGCGATATCATAAACAGATCGAATACCTGCGGGATAAAAAGATCGTATTCATCTTTGACGAATGTCACCGCAGTCAGTTTGGCGATACCCACCAGAGAATTATCAATTTCTTTAATGACTGTCAGTTATTTGGCTTCACCGGAACGCCCATCTTTGCAGATAACGCCATCAAAAATGAATTGGGCAAACGTACGACCAAAGACCTGTTCGATGAATGTCTGCACAAATATGTGATCACCGATGCCATCCGGGATAAGAACGTTTTGAAATTCGCCCTGGAGTATTACAGTACGATAAAGCGAAAGCCAACTGTGGGTGGCGATATCAATGTAGAAGATATTGATCGCGCGGAAGCTATGAGCGATCAGGTAAGGCTCAGTAATATTGCGGACTTTATCATTGCTCAGCATGACCGAAAAACGCATAGCAAAGCATACACGGCAATTTTTGCAGTAAACTGGGTTGATGAGCTTATTACTTACTATGATCTATTCAAAGAAAAGAAAGAAGCGGGCGACCACGATCTTCGAATCGCTACGATCTTTTCCTATGAAACGAATGAAGATGATTCTGACGCCACCGGCGAACTTCCAGATTTCAATTTAGCTGCTGAACCGAAAGGGAAATATCAAACCTCCCACACCCGCGAAAAACTGGATGAATACATAGCTGACTATAATGAAATGTTTGGCACGAATTTTTCCACCTGCGATACAAAGTCCTATGAAAATTATTACAAGGACATCAGCAAGCGTATTAAAGAACGGGAAAAAGAAAGCTTTCAGGACAAAGATCGAATTGATATCCTATTGGTAGTAAATATGTTTCTCACCGGCTTTGATGCAAAAAAGGTCAATACACTTTATGTAGATAAGAATCTAAGATACCACGGGCTCATTCAGGCCTATTCAAGAACCAACCGAGTCATCAATGAGCAAAAGTCTCAGGGTAACATTCTCTGTTTCAGAAATCTAAAAGAAAGAACCGATGAAGCCCTGACATTATTCTCCAATAAAGATGCGAAAGAAGAGATCTTTGTCCCAGAATATGACGAGATCGTAGAACGGTTCAACAGTTCGTTTATCGAGTTGCTTCAAATCGTTCCAACCGTTAAAAGTGTAGACAACCTGGTTTCAGAAGATGATCAGCTTGCCTTTATCAAAGCTTTCCGTGATCTCATGCGGATTTTCAATGTTCTTAAAACCTTTGCGGACTTTGAATGGGATGATCTATCCATGGAAGAGCAACAGTTCGAAGATTACAAGAGCAAATACCTCGATCTGCATGAAATGGTTAAGCATGATCACCAAAAAGAAAAAGTATCCATCTTGGAAGACGTGGATTTTGAACTGGAGCTAATCCACCGGGATGAAATCAATGTAGCCTACATCCTCAAGCTCATCGCCAAGATGAAGCATGCAGAAGGCTCAGATAAAGACAAACAGAAGAAAGCCATCCTCGATATCATTGCCGGAGATGTAGAACTGCGCAGCAAGCGAGAACTCATTGAGAAATTCATTGAAGAGCAGTTACCAAATATCGATGATGTGGATGCCATTCAGGATGAATTCGATAAATACTGGCAGGAACAAAAAGTGCTGGCCCTCAACAAAATCTGTGAAGAGGAAAACCTTGACAAGAAGCAATTCAAGAACTTAGTAAATACTTATGTATTTACAGGTAAAAAACCATTGAACAAGGAAATTCGAGAATGCTTGGAAGAACGACCCAGTGTTTTAGAAGCACATAGAATTTCGCAACGCATCATCAGTAAGATGGATGAGTTTGTGAATGTGTTTGTTGATGAGATGGTGGCTTAGGATTAGTTACCTTCACTCATGCTTATCAATCTCATTATTTAACTTCTTCCAATGATTCTTTAATTGTCCTCTGATATCAGAACTATTGAAAGCATTTTCAGCAAGACGAACATAAGTTATAAAATTACCCCAGTCATATTTATAGCTGATAAACCATTTAGTATTATCATTTTTATCCCTCTTATAAATTTTTCTTCGACCCGCTCCTAAATGGGAATACCTTTTAAATAATCTTCTTTTATAAATATTGTCGTCTTTGCTTTTCCCATACTTTGCAAAAAATGCACTTCTTCGAACAGATCTTTTCATATTTCTGTAAAACTTAGAAATACTTGATGATTTGATTAAAGCTCTTTTGCCATCAAATTCAAAACCTAAATATTCCAAATTTGTATTGGGATACCAAATCTTTGACTCTGGCATCCATTCAGAACAATTAAAACCAGTTTCACTTTTTTTGAACCTAAACTTTCTAGTTTTTTTAGGTTGTATTTTCAGCTTAGATCGTTCTATAAGTTCAATCGCACCTTCTTCAAGTTTCTTAGAATCTACAGGGCTACAAATGATTATCATATCATCCGAATATCTTCGATAGACACCTCCCATTTTTTTTACCTCCTGATACATAGAATGGTCGAAATTTATCATATATATATTCGCCAACATTGCACTTAAGGGTGTTCCTTGTGGAATACCTTTTGTTCGGATCTTTCCAGGAATTTTTCTTCCTGTCTTTGAGCCCTGTTCTAGAGTTGATTCGTTAATCAATCCTTTATTTTTAACCCTGTCTTGAAATTCTTTCTTATAACAGTAAGCAATGGCATTCTTTTCGTTTAAATATCTTGACCTATTTATTCTCTTCCTTTTCAGTGAACCATCAGCCATTCGTACAATGATATCATCACAGAATTCTTTAAAAAGCTGATTCTCGTTAATAAATGAGTATCTTGTAAGATTTTTAAAAATATTATAGTGATCCGCTCTTAGGTTCTTTTTAGAACCAATCAGATTATACCACCTTTTTTTTAAGATGCTATGATCTAAAGAGTCAAAAAAACTTTTAATGTCTAGAGTAATTACATCTACTTCACTTTCATCCCATTCTCTAATGAACTCAAATGCTTCTCGTGCAAAATCTATATTACATTTATTTCTTTTCTCTTCTTTGACCGGTATCCTTCTGTAAGCAGTAACACAGTCACCAATTCCTAATTCTTGCAGTTTAGATTCATAAGGTTTTCTTAAAAGCTCCGAATAGTAACTGTATATTTGAGAGTCTAGGTGACTCGCATAATATATATGCCTCGTTTTCGAACTCTTCACTCTCTTATATGATCGAGTTCCATCCGAATGTATATCTCTTCTAAACTTTTTCTTCTCAATCTTTCTGTATATGAATGGTAGAAAAGAGTGAGCTGCTATATTTTTAGGATTTTGTACATATTTTTCTACCCAATCTCTATCTTTCTGTGTTAAGGGTAAGCCAATATGCTGGTAAAACTTTGGTTTAAACCAATCTTTATCACTTCTGTAGGGCTTATTTTCCATAATAAAAACAACAAGTAGTATCGGGGCTCGCTTTTAATGCCTAGGCATTGATTCATACATGCTAACACGATACTCTCGCAGAGTACCGCCCCTCTTTATAGGAATTATTTATGTAACTTTATACATAATGAAATTAATCACTATGGCTACATCGTTAATCACACTGATACGCAGCGCTATTCCAGAGTTGGAATGCATACTGGCGCAAGATTTCTCTTGCATTTCAGTAATGAAACGACTCTACTAACATATTTCTTAGTAGACATTTAACATTAACAAACGTAATGAATCAGCTTCTACTACTTGTTGTTTTTTAAACCTACTTAAAATAATTTTATACACCAAAATAATAGAGTTTTATCTATCGGATTTAAAATTGATTTCATCAAAAAGGCCATAATACGAGTCTTTAAACTTTATCAACTCATGGCTTACAACTTCTCTTACTTCTTCAATTTCTAGATTGGATTCAATACCATTTTTCCAAGCTGTCCAAACATCTTTAGGAATCCGGCTCTTTTTATACCACAAATACTCTTCAGCACACAAATTTAAGTAGTCAATAATAAGTGTTTTTTCTTTTCGATTTAACACTCTTTTATCACCATTGCTAGAGAGCTCGTTGATTAGATCATTAAATTCTTCGTCGTACCTTTGGTTGAAATTGTTAAATAACTCTTTAAATATTTTATCGTTATTTAATTGATATTGTGTCAACCCGATATATAGTGTTATTAATGTACCTATAATACTAAAGAAATATTTATCAGATACACCATTTGTACCAATCAAAAAAAATGCACCTGTTACCCCTATAATTAGCAAAAGAGAAAATTTGTATCGAAGTATAAAATTCATGTCGCTGTTATTTTTTTCTTAACTATCTGAGCAATACCACTCATCTTCTTTTATTGAAAATATAAACTTAGCTACCGTTTCCAATTTTCCGTGTCTATCTGCCCATTCAATATGCTCTTTTAATCGTTCTGTTTTTTCGAGGTTTGAGGAATTATGCCATGCAGCCAAAATAAGAGGCATGGAGGGGATATTTTTTAAACCCTCTCTTTTTTTATTTGGTAATACTTTAAAAAGTTCATTCCATTTTTTAGGCATCGGACAAACTCTATCATTTTCTATACAGTAATTTATCAGGCGCTCTTTATCAGTCAATCGAGTTTCATTATTTAACGAATCCCAGTGCTGATAAATCATCACCATAGCCAAGGTATCCAACTCACAATATCTTAATAAGGCTTCAAACACATCTTCGCGCTCTTCATCCGACACATCATCAAACTGCATGCGTGCCCAGACCATCATAGCCGTTCCGCCTTCGGTAATTCGATCGCCGGATTCCAGTTCAATTTCCACATCCTCGGATTCATCCGGAATGCCATAACCTACCGGATCGAGCAGTTTATAGGGATTGATTGCCATTCCGTTTTCATCGGTTTCATACAGCACCTTGTTCTTCAGGCTCAGCCCTGAGTACGGCTTTGTGTAAATCTGCTTGAGCGCTTCACTTTCATTCAGGACTGCCGGTAATACATCTTTAATGCTGTTGGAACCGCCCATGTGCACCGAATAGTAATATTTTACAACTAATCTCTGTTGGTCTATTAAATAACGCGGTGCTCCTTCGAATACCAACGTATCGATCCATGTAATCAATTCTTCTTTGTCTGGCTCTTCCGATTCCAACAAACGGCTTTTCACATCATTCAAAGTGGTCTTTTCATAATGATAATACATAAACACGCTGCCTTCATCCTGCTCCAGAACCTTTTTTAGTTCTCGCACAAAATCGAACCCTGGATAAACTCCCTTACGTTTGTCCACCCACTCGGCGGCATGTTCTACTCTCCCATCTCTATATACGTTATGCATGGAAAACTGAAAGGGAATCTTTTTGTATGGATAACATCCCTTATGAAAAGGAATGGCCGGAGAAATTCCCTCAAAGTCGATAAAGTGAAGCGGGTAGGTCCAACTATCCATTTCGTGGAAGAGGCCGGGCAGAATGACTTCACTATCATCATGGCGACCCGTCATTTTCATGACCTGTGCCAGTTGCCGTTGTTTGCGTCCATCATTCCAAATGGGCTGTTTATAGAGCGTTTTCTCATCTGTCCCAATATATTCCGGAGAAATCTCCTCCATCAGATAGATTTCATCATCCATATATTTCTTGGAATTGGCGTACCACACGTCAAAGACATGAGGTTTGGCCAGTTCTTTGTCGCTCCAGTTCAGCGCTTCTTTCCAGCACTCGTTAAACCCGGCTTTCTTTCCGTTCAGTTTATCAGTGTTCACCCGGTGTTCGCAGTTTCGGCATTTCGCTCCAATACTAACCGGGTACTTTTCATCCCTACTGATCAACTCACACAGTCCGTCTATCCATCCATCAAACCCTCTGGCTTCCAGCTCGCTTTCTGGTTTCCTGGCCTCGTCATTAAAAATAAGTGCCACCTCATCCGAGACGTCAATGGTTGTCATGATCGGATCACCAAGTTGGATATCCGATCGGTTTTCGGTCAGCCTGACTTCACTACGGCCCTCTTCATTCTCTATGATCTTAAAGTATTGATGCAGCCCTTCCACACTCGTCGGAACACCCTTATCAATCAGCATAAGATGAGGACAAATATTGTAATCAGGATAGGCTTTTTGCATCACCCATGTTTGAAAAGCTACATCGTAGAGATATTTATGCCAATCCGGATAGATATCTCCATTTCGCTTGTAAAACCCTTTTTCTTCATCCCACGATTTGGACTTCACTTCAATCAAGTCAATCCGGTCCCCCTTTTTTACTAAGATATCAACTAAAGCGTAGGTTAACCCATATCGAATAGCTGCTTCGTAAATAATTATCTCATCGAGTTTTAGCAATTCTGTTGTTTGATCCAGTGAAATAGACTTATCCCTCGAGTATTCTATTTCGGTCCCGCCGGGATAGTACAGTTTAGCCAGTTCCCCTACCTGTATTCCGCCGTCGGCAAGAGCTTGCAGAAAATCATTGTCATCTTGCGAGGTGACGTACTCATCTTCATGGTTTTTGTAGTATAACTTGGTCGGGCATTCTAAACAGTGAGTGAATTTAGATTTTGTAAGAAATGTATGCATCTCACTAAGATGTATTGAAGTTTTACTTCAAGGAATATAATAAGTAAGAGTGACAGGTTATGTCATCCAAAAAATGTAGGAAGACACTGCTGCTAACCTGCTAACCGTGCTAAAACCCCGCAAAATCTACATCTCTTTGACTGTGAACACACTTTTTATTTTTTATAGATGCTATACCCCTGCTATACACTGCTATACGTTTTAGCATCTTTTAGCACCTCTTAGCAGTCTTTAGCAAGAGACTTTCTTTCACAAAATCGCACTCATTCCCTATACTCCGCCATTTATTGATATTCTTAGCAGTTAGCAGTCGAATTCTAAATGTTATCTCATTTTTTTATTTCCCTACTTGTAGAAATAGGTGTATTCCCTTTATTTCCTATAAATACCTCTCAGAAACTCACTGAAAGAAACAGAAAGATTCTGAAGTGATTAGCAAATATTCAGAATTCATATGAAACCCAATGCAATCATTTTCTTCAAATATTGCACAGAGCATTGCTAATTGCCCAAAAATTGATCTATCCCCTGAATTTGAATGGAAATTGAGCCGTCCCAATCTAAATCAGACGAGGAAGTAAGCAAAACTAACTGCAAATTATGTATCTGACACGACTTCAACCGATGATTGGTTTGTATAATGGATAGACTGCATTATGCGGAATATAGCCTACAATCCGCGATTTTGGACACAAATTGAGCTCTTGTTTTTGCGTAACTGAAAGAGATAGGCTCTTAGAATCAAAATATCCAACCAGCAACTCTTGGTCAGTTCTTTGCAATAGTCATTTTTGCGCTTTAAGCCTTCTATACGCGTAAAACCTTGGATGTGAGACTACTTCGAATTATCTATTTAGTCAAGGATAATTCCGCACTCAATGGCTTAAATCCGCACATTCCGCAACATTTAGAGAAGACGTATGTACGTATGAACAGGTTTGATTTTGAGTAGAGTATGTCTACAGGTAGATTGACAGGTTACTTTTACGGTTCAGACTCAATACTCCGCATATTTCTCATTTTTGAGCATATTGATTGATTTTGTTGAACATCTTTACAAACGTTTCATATACTCCTTCAAATCATAACCGGGTGGATCATCCGGCTGTTTATTATCCATGAGCTTATTAATGATGCCAACAGCAATGGTATACGGGATTCTCTCAATCCCGGGGGATTTCTTTCCATAGCTCGTCAAACTCTCCATAACGTTCTTGAATTTAAGTTTGGGCCGCACGTATTTATAATACGTATCGCGGCTTATGCGCAGTTTTTCGCAAAAAAGAGCACAACACTCCATTTTGGTTAGAAGATCTCCGGGCTTTAGCTGGTCAGCGGTTCTTGTTTTACTCATGGCTTGTCTCCTTAATAATTGTGTTTTCCGCGGTTCTGTTCGTACTCTTGCGCTTTTTCGATGAGTTCATCGACCAGGCCGGCCTTTTCCAGCTCTTCAATATTAAGTAAGTAACATCGTAGATTACTCTCTTCTTGCACCTCTATAGATTTTGTGAGCGGAACCTGTACACTTTTCTCCAGGAAGTAGGAACTGTTTTCAAGGGTTGCCTGAATGGACGGATAGGTATTCTGTTGCGTAGTGGATGCGCGGAGATCTTGCAGAACACTCCAAGTTTTGTTTAAATGGATCGCCAACGCATCACCATAGTAAATCGATCCATCACTGGTTCGAATCTCAATATCGTGTCGATATCGAAAATGCCGGTGATCCAGGCAAAATCGCGGAGAATAGGCCCCTGTTGCGGGATCCTGCTTCTGAGTCGCGAAATATTCAAGGTTTGAGAGAAATTCATGAAGGGGATTATGTGACTTTTGCTGGGATTCCTCACGTCGAATTACCTCACAGATTTTGCTCTTAAACTCTTCAAATTCCGTAAACCAGTGTGAAAGATGCGGGATGAAGTGCTCAATGCATTGCAATCCTGCAAGAACGATGGCCCAATTATTAACCGTACGGCCTTCAAAGTTTTTTCCTGCTAAATAGTCCTGATTCTCCGCAAGTGCTTCGAAAAAGTTGTGCCTTACCAGGGAGTAGTTTTCCAGCAATAACCGCAAGAACTGCGAAAACTTCCGCAAATTCCGCGTAATCTCAGAGACTTGTCCTAATTGTTCCCGTTTCAAAAACCGGTTGTAGTTGAGAATAATCATTCGACTTACAGCCGCAGGATCGGTTGGCTTATCATTGCCAGTCATCACAATGCAGGCTTTCATGGGTGTATCGATGGTTGTGTAATCTGTGGTTTTTGCGGCCATACCGGTTCCAATGCGCTCATACCAGTTTAAAAACGAACTTGTAAGATCGGGAGCATTGGGATTGGTATCGGAATTGCGAAAATCATCCAAAAAGAATGGAAAAGACCGCGGTAGTGTCATTCGTCGAATGACTCCTTTAATAGTATTTTGCTTAGAAACAGATTGCCGGTTTCCATTTGGATAGCCAAATAGCGCCATAAACCAATCCATACTGGAGCTTTTCCCCGTGCCACGTTGCCCAAATTTAAACAGAAACGGAAATCCCAATCCCTTTTCAGTGATTTCGCGGCTAAATACACATGCGACAGCATACCCAAGAGTTATTCGAACATTTACGGACCCATTAAAACTCTCCCATAGCCTGAATTTATCCGCAAGAAAGCGCGAGGAATCGCCAGTAATTGCTTCAAGCCGCGGCGCTCGTACCTGTTCGCTGCCCTCCGTACAAACCAGGAAGTTACTTCCAAAGGGAATTCGTCCATCCTCATCAGCTTCAATAAATTCGTTGCGATGAGTATTAAACAATCCGTTTTCAAATAGAAAGATACCCGGCCGGATCTCGCCCCAACTATTCGGTTTCCGCACAGTTGGATAAGTTTGAGTATTGATCAGAAATTCATGGAATCGATCAAAGTCATTTGTCTGACTAAGAAATTTCACAAAGCCGTGCTTCACCAGAAAATTAGAGAATCGTGTCTTTGTCGTCAGTTCTTCATGTGAAGCGATTGTTTTTACGCATTTATCTTTGCGGTTGTTTAACTCCAACATATACCGAACTTCCATTTCATCCGGCTCGCGCCCTTGTTTTTCGCGAATGTGTTCTACTGCTTCAAGTATGCGCACCTCACAGTCCACTATCTTATGCTTGCGCAACATCTGCTTGTATTCCGCATCACCTTCTGGTTTATCGTCTTTTTTCATAAACGGGTGTGCATAACAAGCGCCAAACATGTTGAGAATTCCGGCAGGGACATAGGATCGCTCCTCTTCCGGAAGATTACGCTCCCTGGATTGGGTCAACTTTTCGTCAAGGGTTTTTTCAGAGGAGATTTCCGCGGCCAGTTGCTTCTGTTTGCGCTTTAATGGCGGTTTCTTGGTTTGCTTTCCATGACGTAACCGTTTGGGAACCCAGCCCGTTTTCTTCGCAGGATCATAGATATTCTTTTTAAGATATTGATTAGGATTCTGCGTTTGGAAAGATGTAATCCGGATATCTTCCCAATATGTCTTAAAATCTATCGGGATCGTATTCTTGGTTTCCTGAAGCCATTGTAGCGCGATCTCGCGCCCATCCTCCGCATAAACGATTTTCAGTGCCTTACAAATGACTTCTTTGCCTGTGTTTTGTGGCAGATAATCGATGGCTTCCCTCAGATCAACTTTATGATGGTTATCGGAGGTACTTAATTCTCTTTTAGTGTCCATTGTCACTGTATAGTCTTGAGAGTTGAAGTTCTTTTATCCTTCATTCGGTTATTAACAAATTTTTCAGGGCTAAATCAGAGATTTTCCGCACTGGTTTCTGCAACTATTTCGCTGGATTCAGAAGTCTATTAATCACTTTCCGTTCGAAATACTTTCTGCGGCCATTCATCTTTAGGCTGGGGATATATCGCTTATCGGAAGGAGGGAGATTGCTACGGTTTAGAATGGTTCGCTGATCAATACCGAACTCTTTTTCGATCATTTGCGCAGTAAGATATTTAGTACGTTTCGGCTTTGCCTCAAGCGCACTAATAACAATATCAAGCTTCTTTTCTATAGATGAGATTTTATCAGATTCTTCTGAGTTAGAGTCTGAATGGTCTGTAGTTTTTTTGTTTATATCTGACATAATTATCTGATTTGATTTCAAGAATTGATTAAATAAATGGACTATGGGGTTACATTTCATAGTCCAAATCAAATCAGTGTTTTAAATTCACCCTCTTAAATGAGGGTTTTTTTAAAACAGATAATATTGGAGGATCTATTTGCGGTTTATTTAATATACAGGCGGATATTACTTGTTAACTGTTTTACTCATTTTCAGAAGATTTTTTCTTTTTTCTCTCAAGCTTACTCTCAAATTTACTTCTGAGGGCTGATTTATATGCGTTTTTATCTATTAAATATTTTGGGTTATCTAAAACCTCGTATTTTTTAAAAGCCTCTTTAACCAATTCATTTATCTCTTCTTCTGCCTTCTTAGAATTTATTTCATTCTTAGATTTATCAACTAAAAAATCGTTAAATAATTCATCCAGATTGCTTACCAGTTTTCTGAATCGATATTTACCATTCAAATTGATATGATTTTGTACAAAATTAATGGCTTCATATATACAAGCAAACTTACCAATATCTCTTAGTTTACCTTCCAACCTATTAATTGATGTATCTGAGCAGTTGTATATTCTCATCTTTTGGCAAATCTCATTATCACTACTATATAATTCTTCACTTTTGTCTAACACATCAAAACCGTACCAAAGAAAAAAGCCATACTCGTCCCGGTTTGAAGAATCTATTTTCTTCTCTACCTCTGTAAAATCAAGGATGATTAGTTTGTTCGTATTGATACTATCTGATGCAAAACTTTTTAGATCCTTACCTATTTCAATTACATGGTCTTCGTATAGCTTTATTATCGCTGTTCTATTTTCATCGGTAAATTCCTCAGTCGTTTTACCATCAAAGGTTTTCAGGCATAGTTCGAATTGTCGTAGATATTGACCAGTATATTTAAGGTATTCTTTTGCTAATCTTCCCGGTTTCAAGGCTCTGGCTCTTTCATCATTTGTATCAAAGAACTGCTTCTCTCGTACTAATTCATTCATTAAAGTTTTTAATCGTATCTCTTTAAAAGCAGTATCTTCATAGTCAGCTACATTTATAATCTCAGTCATTTCATCTCCGTGATTAAGCCGGTTTTTTCTGCTTTATTAAGTAAGTCAGTTGTAACTAACTGTACATACCGATTTGTTACTTCCAAACTGCTATGCCCTAATAGTTTCTTTATTTCAAGGCTGTCAAAATCATTCCTGAACAAAAATGTAGCGCACGAATGCCGTAAACTGTGAATATTAATTGTCTTTTTAAGTCCCGCTTTTTTCACGAATCTCTTAAAAACCCTATAGATATGGTCACCTGTAAGAGCAAATTCATGCTTTGAAGTAGAATTAGGATGCGGAAAAACTAGACCTGAGCTTGGTCTCCCATTCAATCTATACCAGGCCTTCAAGATTTTATACAGTGGATCAAATATGGGTACTGTTCTTTCCTTACCACTCTTTGTATCGGTGATCCGAATCATCCGATCATTTAAATGAACATTTGCCCATTTCAGTTGAATTAACTCTTTTCTGCGCATTCCAGTGTAAAATCCGGTCATCACTAAAGGCCTAAACCAATTCTTTTTTGACATAGAGGTATTCAAATCTCCATTCTTTCTCTTTTTAGCATGAACCTTTCTATAAGATTCAAAAATCAAATCGAGATGCCTCTCTTCAATAATTTTTTCAGAAAGATTGTCCTTTACTTTTGGGAGGCTTACGTCTTTACAAGGATTTTTCTCAATAATCCCTTTTTCTACTAACCAATTAAAAAAAGCTTTAAGATGCCTGTGATAATTTTTCTTTGAAGCATTCGCAAGATCTTTGCGCAAACAAAAGTTTGCTACATCATCACTATTTACTCTTTGGATTGGCATTGTTTTACCAACTTCACGAGAAAACCTTTTCAGAATTTCTTCATAAGTATCCTTCGTTTTTTGAGTCACACCAGTTTTACTATCTAAAAAATCGTCAATAAGCCTATCTAATATTACTGAATACTCCGATGGGCTTGACTCCTGGATTTGTTCTTCTTCATAATCTTTTAAATTCCATTCTGGATCAAAAGGATTAATCTTCCCTGAGTCATACAACTTTTCATAATGAACCTTTTTTTGTTCTGCAATCTTTTTGTATTTGGTTCCAATAGCATATGTTTTCGTAATCGGTTTACCGTCAATATGCTTCTTAAATACAATTGAATAGTTCTTACCTCTCTTCTTTAAACTTGCCATAATGATAGAATTTGGTAGTACATACTTATTGTTTGGTAGTATAATGTACCACCAAATGTACTACCATTCCAGTAAAAAGAGGGTATTACGGGAATTCTGTTAACTGATATGACTAGCTCAGAAATGCATTTAGATACAAATAAACCCGTTTAAAATGAATTAAACGGGTTTTTGAGAAGTACACCCGACAAGATTCGAACTTGTAACCGCCTGATTCGTAGTCAAACGTATTTGTACGTTTAAAGGCTTTAAAGACCATATATAGGACAAATAGGTACCCCAAACGTGTACCCCAAGAAAATTCAAGATGGCCAATGGTAGGCAAAAACGACCAGTAGACCGCCCAGTCGGTGATTCGGTAAAATAGCTTGCAACCTGATTTGGTAATATGGCAACGGCATCACCAGCTCGATCTACAACTCTATAACCAATCAAAAGAGACATTTTGACAAATGTACTGTTAACTGCCAAAATTCAAGAAGCCAACACCTTTAAAAAGAAATTTGAGCCGCTTAGAAGCGAAATTTGAAATCTGCTTTTTTGAGTTTGTCAGAAAGTGCGGTTATGAGCCGTCAGAGTAGGTTTGTTTGCTGAAACACAGTAGAAGCAGTCAATTCATTGAGCTGGATGAAGAACGTTGAAGCCTTCGGAATTTAAATTCCGAGTTCCACAGTTCAATGTGGCGGCCAAGGCTACTTACGGTTAAGCTTTATCTGCGTATGGATTAAAAAGAATTGGACTTCAACGAGATTACAAATTGTTGAAAATCGACAATTATGTGTTTTTTAATCGCAACACAAATCAAAATCAGTTCTGATATTTTGATTTTGACATCAAAAAAGATTGAAGGTTAAAAAGCAATATTCCAACCTACATGTTCCTTTTAAACTGATTTTGCTTTCAATTACAATACCATCCGTTGTCCAGAGCAATAGTGTGCTAATGAAACCAATATCTATTAAGATAAGAGAGGTCCCTGTAAACGGGAATTATTTCGGTGTTAACACATTCGCGGTTACGTTGGTCGATTCAAGAGTAGCTACCACCTGTAAGCAAATAGGTCGTGTAAAAGATCTTGAGAGATATGCAGAATTGACAGGCTACTCTACTGAACGAGTTACAGAGAAGGATGCCCATCTGACTTCCAGGCAACTCAAAAGTAAAATGGAAAGGTTTACTACAAAAAAGGTGCAAAAGGTCTCTGCCCATTACACCTAAACGGCAGACGATATGTATGCCCTCGGATACATTTGTTAACAGCATCCATTAGATCATTGAGATGAATCATATAGACTTGATATCATCCGTTTTCTAACATTTTAGCAAACTTAAATTATTTAACCACCTTTTCCGATGGGGGAAACGATTGCCTAAATATCAAAGTATCTTCTAACGTAAGCCACTTTTATCCTTATAAGTGACTGTTTTTATTACTTTATTTAACGTTAGATTTTTGGTTAGAAATGGGTTAGAAAAGGGTTATGAAGGTTAGAAATGGGTTAGAAAATCAAAATGTTTCTAACCCAATTTCTAACCCTAAAATTATTAATAAAAACAAGCACTTATGTAAAAGGTTAGAAAGGTTAGAAAATCTAATACCCCTAAGTTAAAACCCCCAAAAATTTGAAATTCAAAGAACATGTGTAAAATATGTGTATTAAATAATTTACGTTAGCATGTATTTTTGACTAATATTTTAAAATTATAAATATATGATTTTTGAACGCTTTTGGTGTCGGTAGTAGATAGCCCATGTCTGCCTCTACAAGTGACTGAAATAGTTTAGTATTGGTTAAGACTCTGAAAATTTCAAAATCAACGAATTCTGTGATACTCCTACCGTTCAATGGCCCATTGAATGTCCTATGGAAGGTTTACATTCATCACTTACAATGATTAACAGGTTTTTATTTTTCAAGCAATTGATATCAAGTTCTTCATAAAGCCGTGATAATCAAATTTTTTGAACCAAGGAGAGAATCTGCCAAGATTTTTTGAAAATGAAATTTAATATTATTGGGATGCTTGAAGAATCACGGAAGCTATTTTTGAGAGGGAGTGTTTCAAAATTGAGGTTTTTAACTTATTTCAGATATAAAATAGTGCTGCTATATGGTCAGAAATATAGTTTACCAAACAACAGGTAATTTTTAGATTTTTTAAATGATCATAACCGTCAGGAGGCCCGTTGATTAAAAAGTTGATTTTTGCTTCACTCGGATAAAAATTAGAATCAAAAGGAGCCTACGAAAAATATGAAATTTGGAGGACTGGCTTTGTAATAGTCCTTTTATTTTACCTGCCTTTCTGCTTAAAAAATTTCATTATCGATGTTACAAAGTCGTATTTGGACCGAGAACACACAGGAAAAAGTTCATTATCGGCTGCAGCAGAGGAAAGTGACATCGTATTTTAAATTATTGATTAAAGTGTCAAGAAAAAGAGTCCCCCATCGATCTGTATATGTGAAACTAAAAGCGTTGGGAAAGTTAATTTTTAAATGGTTTTGCTGCTCAGTGGACTATGACACGTGCTCTCAACCCGGCAAACGAGTAGAAAATTATAATTTTCAAGTATCCAAAAAGGATAAACATGCCTACTATCAAAGTATCTTGGCAATTCTTTTTGGGTAAAAGGAATCCAAAAAGTTAAAAAACGAAAAATTTTATAAGCTTTAATTCCAGTACATGAATATATAGCGGGCAAGGTCGCCTTGTGTGTCCCAAAACCCGAATGAAATTCAAATTATTAAGCGGTTTTATATTAATGTTGGGTGGTTAAATAGTATTTGTGAAGTTCACAAAGGCAGTTATTCTGGTTTGAAAATATTAATAATTAAAATTTTTAAGTTTTTAAAACTGTCAAAAACCTTCTTATTGATCAAATTGGGGCTTATTTACAGCAGATGTGTCCAAAAAGTTAATTTTTTAATGGAGTTTGAAGGCTTCTACTCCAGTACACTGATGACAGCGTTCGCATGGCAGCATTACATGTGACCATATACGGCTGAAATATTTAAAATTCACCGTGTTTCACTCAAGTTTAGTAGAATTATTGGTGTTTTCACCCCTCGCAAAGCTTGTGCAATGGGATATTCGACCTGGGTAGTCTATCAAAAATTAAAAAATTGCCCGTCTTTTTTTGAAAGGGTGTATCAAAAAATTATCAAAGTAACTTTACTTACTTTGATAAGAGAGGTAAAGCCTTTAAAGCTTGAAGAGGGATACAGTTATTGCAAAAAAGGAGAAAACCCAATGAAGTTTCAAATCAAAAGGACTTAAGAGTAATTGATTTTAAATATCAAAAAGACAATTGTCAGTTTGATGCTAAATTGATCGTACCTACCATTATCTATTGAAACATGTAACGAGTTGAATAACGGTCAACATATCGGGTAGGAATCGTATAAATGGTATTGGCAATCAAATGCGTAGACCGGTGTTCGAAAACTTCTGGTGGCTTGAAAAAAAAGTTAAAAATTAGTCTCGAAAAGAGTGCTAATTGCTAAAAAGTAGAAAATTTATGGGTTTGAATGGAATTGAGATAGAAAATTAGAAAATATATCTACTACTAAAGTATGCGAATGCCTGATAATCATTGATAATCTCAAAATACAATAGATAACATTACTTAAGCATTCAACAGTATATTGTGATCGGTTTATCGGTTAATGACATTAATTTTTTAAACCTAAATTTTAATGGATAGAGAAGAAATCATTGCACATCTGAAAGAATTGAGAGATTCGGTACTTTATACGGGGACATTATTACATCAGATGAATTTACTAATAGAATGGGAAGAGAATGATCCAGATGATGAAGCCGGGATTAGAGGTCAGTTTTTTGGAATGATATCTGTCTGTTTTTATCGAGTTATAGTTTTAGAATGTTATAAACTGATCTGGGATACTGAACACCAAAATTTATATCAATTTCTAAATCAGTTATCAAGATACTACGACGAAATTAAACCCGAAGACGGTGATGGTAGAAAAGTTGAGAAGAAGGAATACGTAAATCTCATAAGAATGCAAAAGAAAAGTCTATCAAAATTTGACGATGTAAAAGATAACATTCAGAAACTTAGAAATAATCTTATAGCACACTCTGATAAAGATTATTATTTGAATAAATATCAAGTGAGTAGAGACTTCCCTGTAAGCTGGGCAGAAATTAATGAGTTGTTAGATTTGATAAAGTTGATAATTCGCAAACATTATAGCCTGCTAACTAATGCAGATATTGACATGAGTAGAATTCATTCTTCGCAAAATGCAAGATTATATTTAACAAGACTTCGGGCAATGGAAAGATTTTGGAAAAATAAGAATATCAATAAAATTCGTAAGTCTGCATTCTTTAGTGAAGACTACAACCCGGATGATGTTTTTATGAAGTAGCAATTAAAATTTATTACTAAGAGTTTTTTCATTAGTCAATTATGACAAATCTAATGATTAAAAAATTGCAACCAATTTGCACCTTAACAAGTGTTTGCTACTGATCCATTAGAGTATCTTGTCAAACATTGTAGTTATTTGCCCTGCTGCTGGCAATTAGATTTGGTGATCGGTTGCCATTGGAGATAAATCGAAACCCCGAACCCGAATAAATAATGCGACAGAGTTTAAATTACACTCCTTCAACCAATAACTTTCAGGGTAGAATACAAATTCCACTTTTTTTCAAAAAGTGAAAAATCATTACTAATTATACCGGTCATAGAAATCTAAGCTGATAAGCATCATATGAAATACAGGTGCATAGTGATTAAATAATGATTTTACTTCTACTTTACTATTATCGTTAGTTGGTGATGCCATGAATAAAAGCTGGATCATTTTTTTATCTTTAATCATCATAAAAGCTAATCCGTGTACATCCAATTCTACACCTACTTGTTTTGTTGTCCCAGCAAACTCCCCCCAAATTGATGGTTGTTTCGCAAGAATTGCATTACCCTTATCAATTCTCGTAGTACCATTAAAAGTTTCAGCCCAAATATCGTCATCGTTTAGAAAATAAATGTCGTCTTCTGAGAGTTCAGCTGCAATTTCTTCAGGAAGGTCCTTTATCAAGATATTTACTGTGACAAGACCATCTCCATTTTTACTTGTGAATTTTTGAACAATATTTGGTCTTCTTCCCTCCTCTGCTTCCCAATTAGTTGGGTATTCAATAGCTAAATCAACTCCTTTTGCTTTAGGGGAGTTATTGGATCTATATTCTTGTGTAAATTCATCACTGAATAAAAGTTGTGGAGCTTTAATGTATTTAGGGTGAAACATTAACAATGTTTCTAAAACTGGTGATTGAACATGCCCGTTACCTCGATTCTGAATAAGTTTTAAAAACTCCTCAGCTTCTTGTTTAGAAAAATCAGTAAAATTAAGGTTTTGAGAGACAGATTTAACTAACTCTTCCTTTTGCGTTGGCCAGCTTGGAAATTCTGATGATAAGGTTTGATCGATATTTCTAAATGCATCTTCGAACTTTAAATCGAAATTTCTCTTGGCTATATACAGATCATTTGATATATCAGGATACAAAAAACTAAGAACCTCTATTCCATGGTCTTGGCCAATTTTAAAGCCTTGTGTATAGTAGATATCATTAAGAGTAGACTCATTTAAAATCTCTATATAAGGTTCATAATTGTTGTTGCTTATTTTTTCAGAAAAAACTGATGGCCACCTTTCTGTAGGTGGATCATTTGTGATTGGGTCATAAATAAAGAAGGAATAAAGTGAAGCCATAAGAAGTAGAGAGAAAACACCAAAACTGACTTTTGTGATCGTGTTTGCTGCAATAATATCTTCCTTAGATTGTAATGGACCAACTGTTACTTTCTTTGATTGTGATTCTCTCTCAGTAAATTCATATTTTATGTCAAATGGCAAGTGGGGAGGGTTTGAAGAGCTTATTTTATCTACTACATCATTTTTTTGATCAATAGGTAAAGGTGGTGGGGTAGACTCAGTTTCACGTTCTAAATCATCCGTTAATTTATCGGTATCAGTAGGTAACGGGGGAGGCTTAATCGACTTGTGTTTTTTCTTAATAACATGGGCTAAGTAAACTCTTTCAGAAAATCCATTAGCCCATACTTTGGTATGTTCACTGATCTCCTCACTTTTGAGAAGTTCCAATATCTTTTTCCATGTATATGGGCCGTATGCTTTACCATTCTTGAAATAAAACCATGAACGTTTCATATTAATAGTTTTAAGCCTTTACAATAATACATCCAGCTATCATATCATGGAGACCTTGCTTCTTCTTCGTAAAAGCTGCCATTAAATAGCCAATTCCAAAAATTAAACCTGATAGAATCTTAGAAAAATGTCTTCCAGTCGCTTTTCCAAATTTTACTGGATATCCATTTTCAGTGGTCACTTTTAAGCCCAAAAGTTTTTTACCATATGTTGCTTGATGACCTGAACTTTCCATTAATGAATAGTAAAGCCAGGTAATAAAAAAACCTAAAAAGTTAGCTGTTGCATTATCCATATCCGGATCACCAGAAATCATAAACATCGCCGGAATGATTGTAATAATTGTTATTATGATCATGTCAATAAACAGTGCAACTAATCTAAGCCAAAAACCTCCATACCTTACTTCTTCTAAATTTACAAACTTACTCTCAGATCTATTATGTTCTGTTCCATTTCTTGGATTAGCTTCTTGAAGCTTATCAGCAAACTCAGATAGCGTTCCTATCTTTACCCAATTTTCCATTCCATTTGACCAAACTAAATCTTCTGCATTCAGCGAGCCTTCTTGGAGAAGATTTATTAATTGAGTTTTATCTACCGGTCCATGTTGTTTGTTATCTTTTGCATAGTACCACTTGTTCATTGGCAATCCCCCAAATATCAAAATTATTTATTAATGAATTGACTTAATCATTTATAAAGAGTCTTTTTTTCTCTTTTTCTTTACTTCGAATTGAGTCTAAGATTGCATAGCCAACTCCAATGATTATTAGAAAAGGAAATGAAGATCCGATCAGAAATGGAATACTAAAATTCCCATTCCCCAATACATTTATCAATGTTGCAACTTAAACAATAATTGTCAAAATTTTCTCTTTTAAATAAGTTTCAAATGTCTTTGAGTTCATATTAAATCTCGAATTCCTCATATTTTATTTTCCTCGAATTCACGAACATACTCATCAAAAACTGCCTGATAATAGTCATTTAACAAAGGGTAAAAATCTGATTCAATTGTAATAAAATCTCTATCCTGATCTGGGGGTGCAATACCATGAACGTCATAGTTAGCGAGCCAAGTTGATCTGATTAACCCAGCGAAATCATATGCATGACCGACGAATGCTGTTTCTTCTATTAAATAAATCATTTCTCCATAGGTAAGAGGTAATTTACTTTTGGAGATTGCTGGTATAAACTCCATGTCATCATCTAAATATTCATCAACTACAGAGTAATAATTTAATTTATTAACCCACTTCGCCCGGATAGAGATTTGATCATTTGTCACGCTTTCCAAATTGATGCGTACAATTTCAACCTCATTTTCCTCTAAGTCTGGTAAAAATTCGCCGCCAATCATTTTAGGATGAATTCTCCCCTAGGCTAATTTTTCTTCTTCATTCAAGCTCTCTTTGAGTAAAAATTCATTGAGATTACTGAGATCTCCCTGTTCAAGCATTTTTTTTGCAATATCACGCCTAACGGTTCCTTTAATTGATCTTAGTATATGTGAAATCTCAGTTGATAATGACCAATAACTTTCTGGCCTTTCATTTAAGTCAATTATTCCATAATCCGGGTAATCTGTTTTACTTTTTTTCAATTCATTTCTCCTTCAGAATTTCGTTATTTGTAGTAATTTTCTCAGCGATAATATACATCTGAAAAGTATTTTCTTAACAGATCGGTAATGAATAATTTTTATCTAAATATTCGTTGGACCCAACATTAACTGTAATTACATCATGTCCGACCTTCACTATTTCCCACGTTACTCATCAAAAGAAAACACAGTTACAAATAATACCCTTCAGTTAATATCTCGAATTTATGAACATTCAGTTGACCGAGCTTCAGAGTTTCTTGGAAATCTCGTCGATACAGATATCCCATTAGGTTGTGAATTTCAACAACAAACTCGGACCAGTGAATCCGTACCAGATGGAAGTATCATTCAAAGAAGCTTCAAAATATTGATTGAGTCGAAGTTAGGATCTGGTGTTAGCACTGAGCAACTGATGGGGCATGCAGAAGCTTTTGATGATGAAGAGGTGAAAGTTTTACTATTTCTTTCAAAAGAGAAACCCAATGAAAAAAGAATCGAGTCTATTAAAGAAGATTTAAAAAAGACAAGCCCTGACATTCTATTTTCATGTAATACATACGATGAAATTTGTGACATACTTGAAGACTTTTTTTCCCCACACGAAACGACCATGAGGCGTATTGCAGATGATTATATAAGCTACTGTTCTGATATAGATCTAACTAATGAATCTAAATACTTAATGAGAGTTGTCCCTTGTAGTGTTAGCTATGATTTGAACGGAAAATATGGCATCTATTATCATCCATCAGACAGAGGCTATAGAAAACACTCATACATTGGAATCTATACCCAAAAATGTATTCACTATATTTGGGAAATAGACAGTGTATTTGATGTAACGTATGATGGAAATGAACTCAAAAAGGTATTCATTGACGGTAGAGATACTGACGATTATGATCAAAAACTGATTGGAATTATTGAACAAGCAGAAGAAGATTTAGGACACGACCTGTATAGGTCACATCGATTCTTTTGTGGTAAGAAAGTGCATAACACCAACTTCAGAAAAGTTAGTAAATATGGAATTCAAGGTGCAAGATACATGAATTTAAATGATGTGCTTGATGAATACGGTGATACTTCTCAGATTGCAGAAAAATTAAAAAGTGAGACTTGGGAGTAATTCTCTTAGTTCTTATTTAGATCCAAAATTGTATTGTAGCTTAACTTATACTTTTTTTATCTCGTTTCGTGTTACCAAAGGCTTGGGATTTTAGTTCTAAGAAAGCGACTAACTTTTCATTATTCAGATTACTGAATCCATCTTCTACATACTATCGAGGGCAGGCAAAGTTGATAAAGAATGTTTTTTTATTTTAGAGTGATCAAAAACAGGTATTAATTTGATACACACTCTCTATCGAATCCACATCCAGCTCCGATTTTGAAACCACATCTGATATACCTACAATTATAATGACGCCCAAGTGGCGTCTCTATTGATGAATAGTCGAGGCATCATATCTGGTAGGTATGATGCCCTGTTTTATAAAAATCTACCTTATTTGTTTGATTATCCGTCAAAATATGCCTTTAAACAGTATAAACGCAGCTTTTAGTCAAATTTGCATTCTAAGCGCCTATCTCTATTTGTGAATGGTTTACCCTTGCTATTTTATGGTTTTATTGGATTTTTCGAAGTCAAAAATTTGAAATTCAATTATGAGCGAGATTTGATCTAAAATTTTTTATCCTGATTGTATATGAATAACAATTTGATAACTGAAGAACCCTTGAAGTATAGATTTTCTTTTACCGGAGCCAGTGCAATGATCCCGGAGTTTACAACACTTGCTCAGCAAATACAGAATGGTTTCACTCTTGATGAAATTGACACAAAGGTAGCGGGTCGCGAGAAATATGAGACAAACAGTAGAGAGTTTCGTGAATTGAAGCACAGAATAAAAACTCTTACTCCTGCCCAAATTGAAATTCTTGCCGACGGGGACCCAACGGAAAGAAACCAGATCACCCATCTTGCTCTTTGTAAAACCTATGGCATCTATCACGACTTTGTAACGGAGGTGCTATCTGAAAAAATACAGGTGTTCGATGACAGCTTGACTGAAATGGATTACAACAGTTTTATCAGTAAAAAGAAAATGGGGCATCCTGAACTGGACCGTTTGGCTGAATCAACTCAGAAGAAAGTAAAGCAAGTGATCATTAAAATGTTGCAGCAAGTCGGGATCATTGATTCTATCTCTAATCCTTCTATTTTACCTCAAACGGTACATTCAAAAGTTGAGAACGCTATCATCGAAGATCACCCAAAATGGTTGGCTTGCTTCTTATATAATGAACACCAAATTGAGACTCTACTATGATCACTGAAGATCTGCATAAAAAGTTCGATCATATTCACAGGGTCATCTTAAATCCGGCTTTCTTAAAGATGGATGCGTTGGGCGGTGAGATCCCTTTCTGGATTTCAACATACGATCCAAGCCAGGAAATTGAAGTGAATACCGAGATCCAGAATCTTGTCAAGAAGCTTCAAAACGAAGGGATAGAACCTCATCTTATTAACCTGTTTACGCTTTCCATTGACATTATAGAAGAGCATCTTGGTTTGGAGAAAATGTTTGCAGTTGAAAAGCGGAAAAGCAAAGAGCGTTTTAAAAAGGCGCTCGAATCGACTATCAACATTCACGAACGGTTGATTCCTACCATTAAGGGGCAGGTAGATAACCATTCAACGGATCTGCTTCTGATTAACGGTGTCGGGTCAGCGTTTCCGTATATTCGGTCTCACAATGTTTTGAACAATTTACAAAGTGCCGTCAAAGAGGTTCCAACATTAATGTTTTTTCCCGGAGAGTACACGGGGAGATCACTTGAACTTTTCGGTTTGCTGAAAGACGACAATTACTACAGGGCTTTTAATATAGATAACTATAAACTTTGATCATGGATCTGAAAGAACTATTCAAGAAGGACTACAGCCGCAACATTGAAACCGTTATTAAAGCAGATGACACCACTCACATTCTGCAAGAAGTTGAAGAGTATGTTATCACCAATGAGATATCTCAAAAGATTGCGGACTTTTTTGAACAGTACAATAACTACGAGGGAGCCAACGGTGTATGGATTTCAGGGTTCTTTGGATCGGGTAAATCACACCTGTTAAAAATTCTTAGCTACATTCTTGAGGACCGATCTATTGACGGCACTCACCTGGGCGAGCTTTTTGCCGAAAAAGTGGTCGAAGACGCAAAATTAAAGGGAGATATTAAAGCGGCAACTCGTATCCCGTCTGAAAGTATTTTGTTTAATATTGATCAGCAGGCGCAGATTACATCAAAAACGGATGCCAACGCTATCTTACAGGTCTTTTATAAGGTTTTGTATGACCACCAGGGGTTTTATGGCTTTCAGCCGCATGTAGCTGAATTCGAACTTTGGTTATCCAAAGAAGGGAAGTATGAATCATTCAAATCAAAGTTCAAAGAGGCTTCCGGTAAAGACTGGAAGGAAGCACGCATTGACTACCATGATCCCGTTGTTGAGGATATCACGGCTGAAGTTTGTGGGGAGTTGTTCAACAAGGATGCTGATAAATACCTGGATATTCTCGATAAAATGGATGACCGCAGCAAATTCTCCATCGAGGATTTTGCAAAAAAAGTTCATGACTATATCGAAACCAAGGAAGATGGTTTCAGGCTGAACTTTTATGTAGATGAAGTGGGACAGTATATCGCGGAGAACACGAAGCTGATGCTGAACCTTCAAACCATCGCTGAATCGTTGGCCACGAAATGCAAAGGACGATCCTGGATCACTGTTACTTCGCAGGAAGATCTCGGTAATTTGGTTGGTGATGAAAGAGCTACCCAATCTGATGATTTCTCCAAGATTCAGGGACGATTCAAAATCAGAATGCCACTTACTTCGGCCAACGTGGATGAAGTCATTGAAAAACGGTTGCTCGCCAAAAACGAAAAGGGAGAAAGTAAACTTTACTCGGTGTGGAGTTCAGAAAAAGACAACTTGGCAACACTTATCTCTTTTGATGATGTAGGTATACAATTCAAGAAAAGTTATGACGATAAAGAGGAGTTTAGTTCTAAATACCCATTTATCCCCTATCAGTTTGATCTGTTCCAGCAGTGTATAAAAGCACTTTCGCGGCACAATGCTTTCCAGGGGAAGCATGCCTCTGTTGGTGAGCGCTCCATGCTTGGCGTATTCCAGGAAGTGCTGAAAGGACTACAAGATTTCAGTGAGCGAAACCTCATTAGTTTTGACCAGCTCTTCGAGGGACTGCGTTCAACCATGCGGACGGAAGTTCAGAACTCAATCATTGTTGCCGAGAAGAATTTGTCCAATAAACCATTAGCGATCCGGATTCTGAAAGCTCTCTTTTTGGTGAAATACTACGACAGCTTCAAGTCCACAACACGTAATATTTCGGTTCTGCTACTGAATGATCTGGATGAAAACCCGCACAACCATCAACAAAAGGTGGAAGAAGCTTTAAACCTTTTGGAACAGCAAAATTATGTTCAGCGCCATGGTGATGTGTATGAATTTTTAACAGATGTTGAAAAGGATATCCAGGAAGAGATTAAATCCACTGAAATTGAATCTACCCAGGTTACGGACCTGTTTAACACTCTCCTCTTTGACGGCATTATAAAAGATACACGCATTCAATTTGAAGAGAACAAACAGTATTACGATTTCACAAAAAAAGTGGATGGCGTTCAGTACGGTAGAGAGAAAGAACTGACGATTGAACTGGTTACGCCTAATTTTGAACGATACGAAGACCTGAACTACTACCAGGGGCTTTCGATGGGGAACCAAACCCATATGCTTCTAAAGCTGGACTCCCACGACCGGATTGTACGGGATGCAAGACTCTATATTCAGACCGAAAAGTATATCAAACAGAATCAATCCACGTCCAACAAAGATTCTGTGAAACGTATTTTGTTTGAACAGGGGCAGCAGAATCAAGAGCGGAAAAGAGAAATGATGGATGCATTAGACGAGATGCTTGCCAAAGCTACCGTCTATATGAATGGAACCGAGCACAAGGTGTCCTCGACGGGGGATGGCAAGACGAAAGTAATTTACGCCTTTCAGGACTTGATTCGCTATGCATACAGTAAGCTAAAGCTCTTAGGAGATACGACGTATGATGAGAGCCGCCTGAAGAGCATTATGAAAGGAAAGCAAGATGATCTTTTTGTTGAGGACGATCAATCGATGACGGCGCCGGAAAATGAAGTGCTAAATCTCATTCAGCGCAGGAAAAAACAGAATGACCGAACCACGCTCACAAGCTTGAAAGAACATTTTTCCAAAAAGCCCTATGGGTGGTCTGAATTGGCTATTTGGTGTATAACGGCCATGCTTTTTAAGCGGGGAAAGATCGAGAGTAAACAAGATGTGAATGTACTCGACGATAGTGAGTTTCTGGATGCAATGATGAACAATCGTGCCCACGCCAATACGCTTATCTATCCACAAATTGATTTCGACCAGGGACAGATCCGTAAACTCAGACAGATTCACCAGGAACTGTTTCATGAATCAAATCCTCATAACGAAGCGAAGGAAGCCGCCAACTACTTCAAGGAAAAACTGAATGATGAGCTGGAAACGATAAGCGGCTTTAT
Organism: Rhodohalobacter sulfatireducens; assembly: GCF_022012475.1. Classification (GTDB taxonomy): domain Bacteria; phylum Bacteroidota; class Rhodothermia; order Balneolales; family Balneolaceae; genus Rhodohalobacter; species Rhodohalobacter sulfatireducens. The sequence continues at coordinate 218,715 of NZ_JAKLWS010000003.1, read as the reverse complement.
CGCCCAACAATCGAACTATCCTTTTATGAAGCAACTTCAGCCGCTGTTTGACGAGCTGAAGAAGTTGCAGCAGATGGACTATGCCAAACTGATCACATCTATTGGGGATGCTGAGGATACAATCCTTGACCTGAAAGAGGATGTGCTTGATCCCGTCAAGCAGTTTATGCATAGCGGACAGAGATCGATTTATGATCGGCTGAGAGAATTTGAAGGCTACAACCAGGCCAACTTCAATTACATCGATGCGGAGGAGAAGAATGTAATTTCCGAGGTGAAAGAAGATCCTACTCCCTACCGAGGAAACTCTATGAAAGAGGCCAAAGAGGCGATGGATTCTATCGAGAGCCGGGTGAAGAAAGCGATTGACAAGGAAAAAGAGAGTACGCTCAGTAGTATCGAAGAGAAAATCTCTGATCTGACGAATAAAGACGAATATTCAGCACTTTCAGGATCGCAAAAAGAACAGGTGTTGGCTCCCTTGCATCAATTGAAGCAGCAGGCAAAGAGTGAGCGGTACATAGGAAACCTGAAGAATATTCAAACCAATCTGGGCGATGTTTATACAGAACAGTTGAACCAGATGATTGACCTGGCCACGCCTGAAGAGGAAGAAAAGCCAAAGCGACAGTTTATCAAGCAGTCTAACATTCATACGTCGTTTAGCAAGAAGGAATTGGAAACAGAAGAAGATGTGGACGAATACCTGAAGTCACTTCGGGAAGCGATGGTGAAGCATATTCAGAAGAATCACAACATTGTATTGGATTAAATACTAATTTCAAATTATCGGCACTTTTTGTAAATTGTGCCAATAATTGGAATTCAACTGTTTAAGCCTAAAGCATTCGCAGACTACAATTTACATATTGAAGAACTCAAGGATCATTTTGAAGCGAAAGATCACTTTACTACAAGTGATATCACGAAATTCTACCGTTCGTTTGAAAAGGACTTAAAAAAATCTACGATCAACTGGCGGGTGTATGAGTTGGTACAGAAAGGGGTTTTAACAAGAATCGGTAAGGGTGTCTTTAAGTTTGGAGAAAGTCAGAATTTTACTCCAAAGATTGACCACCATTTGAAGTCAATTTTTAAAAGTATAGATAAGGACTTGCCCTATGCTGAAGTTTGCGTATGGGATACCTCTTTTCTAAACCACTTGATGTTACACCAACCCTCAAATTTTAATACTATCGTTGAAACGGAGCGGGATGTAACCAGTTCTGTATTCAACTTACTGAGAAGTAAAAAATTCCAGGTCTATTTAAATCCAGGAAAAGAAATTATCCAAAACTATCTCTATGACCAGGAGCATACCATCATTGTAAAGACTCTGATCTCAGAGAGTCCGTTGCAGAAAATTGAAAATGTTACAACTGTAACGATCGAAAAAATTTTGGTAGATCTGTTTTGTGATACGGAGTTGTACGAACCCTACCAAGGTGTAGAGAGAAAACGAATTTTCCAGGAAGCATTCAATCAATATTCCATTAATGAAAAAACGCTCCTTCGATATGCAGACCGAAGAAAGCGGAAAGAAAAACTCAAGAATTATCTAACCAACCTCCAATTATTGGCACTAAACAACGATTAGTGCCGAACATTTGATATGATCGACCAATCAAAACTTACAGACGAATGGGTACAGCAGGTAGCCGGGGAGCATAAAGCCGATCCTCTGCTCATCGAGAAAGTAATTCGTGCCCTGTTGCTGTTGGAAGGTTTGGTGAAGCAGGACCTCTCCTTCGTTTTTAAAGGCGGAACGGCATTAATGCTTCATTTCAATTCTACGAAACGATTGTCCATCGATATCGACATTATTCTTCCGGATAAAGAGATCAACATGGACGAAATTCTGACGTCAGTGGTTGAAGAACAAAACTTCACCAAGTTTGAATTACAGGAACGCAGTGCGCGGTCCGATATCGAGAAAGCTCACTACAAGCTGTATTATACACCGGTGCGTCCTTCCGGCGGCGATGAAGAATATGTATTGCTCGATATTCTTTTCGAGGATCTAAACTACACCAAGATGGAACAGCTCCCGGTGAAGTCTCCTTTTGTACCTCAAACCGGAAATCCGCTCATGGTGGATATTCCGTCCATTGAAGATCTGCTTGGAGATAAACTCACAGCATTCGCTCCCAATACAACGGGTATCCCCTACTTCAAGGGCGATGACAGCATGAGTATGGAGATCATCAAACAGCTCTACGATATTGGCAATCTGTTTGATGTGGCCGAAGATCTACAGGTAGTGAAGGAGACCTTCCACAAGTTTGCTATTGCTGAATTGGCCTATCGGGATCAGGATGGACTGAAGCCTGAAGATGTCATTGAAGATATCTACCAAACCTCACTCAGCATAGCTACAAGAGGAAAAGGTGGGAAGGCCGACTTCGATGAACTTCAGTCAGGGATTCGGCGCATTAAGAGCTTTATTTTTTCGGAAAGTTACCACCTTGAAAAAGCGATCACTCACGCAACGAAAGCGGCATACATGGCTACTCTTTTAAGAAAAGATTCTGATTCCATTGAGCGCTTCGATTCTGACACCAACATGAAAGATTGGATCATTGAAGAGCCGATAAATACCAGGGTCAACAAGCTCAAAAAATCCGATCCGGAAGCATTTTTTTACTGGTACAAAATATTTGAACTTTCACAAGAAGATTAAACGATTTACAATCTATGAACACCAACAAACTCAAAAAATTCGCTCAGGAAACACGTCGTAAGTTGCTTAAACAGGTAAACGGAAAGCTGGAGCATGTGTTGAATACGGATAGCTCAGAGCTTCGGGGGAAAGCGCAGACGGTGAAGGAGCTGAAGAAGGAACTGGATACCCTGGGCAGGGAAGCGTTGGTGGATAAGGTTGCTTATACCTGGTTTAACCGACTGGTGGCATTGCGTTATATGGATGCCCGTGGCTACCAGCCGCTGGAGATGGCGATTCTCACTCCCCAAGAAGGACAGGTGTCTCCACAGATCTTGCAAGAAGCGATGGCGGGACATATTCCCGGTGAGCTGAAGGTAAACACCCAACAGGTGATGGATATTCTGGATGGTCGTACATCCAGCTCCAACCCTGAAAATGAAGCCTACCGACGGCTTTTGGTAGCGAGCTGTAACCACCTGCATTCTATATTTCCCTTTCTGTTTGAAGCCATTGATGATTATACGGAACTCCTGCTACCCGATGACCTCACCAGCGAGTTCTCTATTGTGCAGGATGTGATTGATGGCATGACCGATGAAGACTGCCATCAGGTGGAAATTCTGGGATGGCTCTACCAGTTTTACATCTCGGAGAAGAAAGATGAGGTGTTTGCCTCCAAAGGGAAGGTGAAGAAAGAGGAAATTCCCGCAGCTACCCAGCTCTTTACACCCCGGTGGATTGTGGAGTACATGGTGCAGAATACGGTAGGTAAGCTGTGGGTGCTGAATCATCCCAACTCCCGTCTGAAGGAGCACATGGAGTATTACATTGAAAGTAAGGTGACGTCGGAGGATGTACTCACCATTGACACACCCGAAGAGCTTACGCTGTTAGACCAGGCGTGTGGCTCGGGACACATTTTGGTGTACGGCTTTGAACTGCTCTATAAGATCTATGAAGAGGAAGGCTATGCCCCGTCTGATATTCCCCGACTGATTATTGAACACAACCTCCACGGTTTTGAAATTGATGAACGGGCAGCCCAACTGGCGGGGCTCGCTATTCTAATGAAAGCACGGGAGAAGCAACAGCGACTCTTTCGTAAGTCTGAGGTACCTGAACCCAATATTACCTGTTTTGAAGATCTGACGCTGAGTGATGAGGAGATAAAAAACACGCTGAAAAGTACAGGAGTTGACTTTTCTGACGAACTGCTTCACGACCTCCAAAACATGCAGCAAGCGACCAACTTTGGTTCGTTGATTGTTCCTCACGCCTCATTACAAGAGACCCAACAAGCCAAAACAGCTTGTGAACAGGCAATGGATTCAGCGGATCTGTTTGAAAAGGAGAAGCTGGAGCAGTTGATGATTGCTTTGGAAACTCTGAAGAAGCTTGCAGTCAAGGTTTGCTGTGTGGTGGATAACCCTCCTTATATGGGTAGTGGGAATATGAATAAAGAGCTTTCTGAATTTGTAAAAGCCAATTATTCGGACAGTAAATCTGATCTTATGACTTGTTTTATGGAGTGTGGTTTAAAAGGATTAGAAGAAAAAGGAATACTTGGAATGATCAATCAACAAAATTGGATGTTCTTAAGTAGTTATAAAAAAATTAGAGAAAAAATTATTGATGATAGTTTTATTGATACACTATTACACTTAGGTCCCCGAACATTTCCAGAAATTGGAGGAGAAGTAGTTCAAAATGTATCGTTCACGCTACTTAATACAAAAAAAGGAAAAAAGGGTCAGTTTTACAGGTTAGTCAATTTTGGAAGTTCATCTCTTAAATCATCTAAAACTCTTGAGGCTATTCAAAATCCTAATTGTGGATGGTACTATAATGCACTTCAAAGAGACTTTGAAAAAATACCGGGTAGTCCAATTGGATATTGGTTGTCTGAAAATGAAATCAAAAGTTTTGATAATTTAAATACTCTTAAAGAGGCAATTAGTCCATGTCAAGGGCTGGCTACTACTAACAACTCTCTTTTTATAAGATATTGGTCAGAAATAACTTATAGTGATATTGATTTTGAAGCACAAGCCGAGGCTGACACTATTAAGGATCAATTTACTTGGTTCCCTGTTAATAAAGGAGGCGGATTTCATAAATGGTTTGGCAAGAGAGAATTAGTAATTGAATTTAGTAACCAAGGGCAAAGAATTTGTGATTACATTGATAATACACCAGGGGTAAAGGTAAAGTCTAATGGCAGGGTGATTAATCGTGATAAATATTTTAAAACCGCTTTAGAATGGAATAGAATTGGTAGTGGATATTTTTCTGCAAGATTTTCTCCTCGAGGAAGTATTTTTGAAACCGCAAGTGTTCATGGTTTTCCAAAAGATGATGATAGATTTTTTGTATTAGCATATCTCAACTCTAAAGTGGCATTTAACTTTTTATCAATTTTGAGCCCCACACTTACATTCCAAGTTGGTGATGTTGGAAGGTTACCAATTACTGTTACTAAGAATGAAGAGGTTGAAAATTTAAGTAAGAATAATGTTGCGATTGCAAAGAAAGACTGGAACTCCAGAGAAACCTCGTGGGACTTTCAACAAAACGAATTGATCCGATTCAATAAAGAAGGGGGCATCGACACCCTCGAAGATGCCTACGAACACTATAGGCAATACTGGACCAACAAATTCTTTCAGCTCCACCAAAACGAAGAAGAGCTGAACCGTCAGTTTATTGAGATCTACGGCTTGGAGGAAGAACTCACTCCAGAGGTGCCGCTGGATGAGATAACCATTCTACAGGAAGAGTTGGATTCCAAAAAGCTTAAAAAGAAAGATTCAGATCTCAGAAGACAGAAATCAGAAGGGAGGAATCCCGATCTGCCGTTCAAAGACAAAGAAGTGTTTGCGCAGTTTATCAGCTATGCCGTAGGCTGCATGTTTGGGCGCTACAGCCTGGATAAAGATGGGCTCATTTTAGCCAATCAGGGTGAAACGCTGGAGGACTACCTCAAGAAGGTGGAGAAATCCAAAGCAGAAGCCACCTTCCTCCCCGATGACGATAACATCATCCCCGTCTTAGACGATGAGTGGTTTGAGGACGATATCGTTTTTCGTTTCCACGAATTCCTGAAAACAAGCTTCGGGGAAGAACATTTCCAGAAGAACCTGGCGTTTATTGAGGAACATATCACCCACAATGATATCCGTAAATACTTCGATAAGACCTTCTACACGGATCACTACAAGCGATACAACAAACGCCCCATTTACTGGAAGTTCTCCTCACCCAAAGGGCATTTCAGCGTGCTCATCTACATGCACCGCTACACGCAGGATACCCTCAATAACATCCTTAACAACTACCTGCGGGAGTTTGTAAACAAGCTCAAAACCCGCAAGGAGCAGATGCAGCACCTGGAAAACACCGGTTCCGCTTCCGAAAAAGCCCAGGCAAGCAAAGAAATCGACAAACTCAACAAAATGATCGCCGACTGCCAAACCTACGAACGAGAAATCTTATACCCCTTAGCCTCTGAACGGATAGAAATGGATCTCGACGATGGCGTGCTGGTCAACTACAACCTCTTCGGCAAAGCCGTAGAAGAGATCAAATCCGTCAACGACAAAAAGAAGAAAAAGAAGGTGAAGGAGTTTGACTGGATTGATGGGGGGAGAATTAGGTGAGTGATTTAGAGGGAAATATTAATGAACATCCGATAAATGTTGCTGCTAAAGCCCACTTAGAGCGTTTTAATGTCAGCGCTAATCCAAAAAAAGCACATGTTTTTGAATTAATGTTTTTGTTGATAGCTACCAATGGTTTGGATTATCAGTATGATGATGATCACATAATCAAGCACTACATTGATAAATATCTATGGAAAACAGACAATGCTCCAGTAAACTTTTTGCTAAAAGAAGTTGAACCTGAGTATATCGATGAATATGTAGAACAAATCGTTCAAAATATTAATGAAATCAAAGATGAATTAGTGCTAAGGGACTATTTAATTGATGTTCTTTTAGTTCCAGCAATTCAGGATGAGGTTGATTGGCCTATTTTTAAAAAGAGATTACTATAATAAGGGTGTATGAACTTATTATTTATTCCTGATAGAGAAGCTTCAACAGGTATCCAGATAGATAATTAAATCAGGAAGTAAAAGAGTTTGAATTTACTGATTATGTGAGAGCACCTTGATCTAACTATGGTAATATGTCAATTGAGTTTACACCGATAAACGGCCAAAATGAGCATCTCGATTACGAATCTTTTGAAGCTGATATAAAATACAGACTTCAGAATACCTGTACTGAGGCCAAGATATACTTGTATAACAATTTTCCCGTCGTTGTAACCGAAGAGAGCTTAATTGACTTGCTCATCATAATTGCTATTAAAGATATATATGGAAACTATTATCGTATTAATACAAGTTCAGGGAACGTTTATATAAAAAACCTGATCATGTCCGTGAATTTTATTGACGGATTTGAAGATCAGGATATTAAAATTGAGGATGGAGAATTACTGATAAATGAAGCTGGGGTTAACTATGAACACGAGGTAAATGGTATTAAATACAGGCTACAGGATTACTTGAAGACCAAATGTAGGTTAAATGATCCAAGGTTAGATATTCATCCCTTGTTTTTGATTAAGAATAAAGAGGAGTTTGTCCTACCACACCATTTTACGAGTAATAATTTAAGCTTTAACGGACTCGAATCGTATCTCAAGAAGGTTTTTTATAAGAATTATTACTCTACTTACCGATGGTTAAATTCAAACGATTATGATGCATATAAAAATATTTCAGATGATGTCGAGATAATAACTGAACAAGCTTCATTAGATAGTAAAATCGGTTATCTAACAAAGAAAAAAATAGAGCGTATTGGCCGAAAGGTAGCCAGATCCACCAAAAAAGATGAGCATCTCAATAAATCACTGATCATAGTAAGTGGTAAGGCAGGTACTGGAAAAACTTCTGAACTCCTTACCCTTATGACTAAAACATTGTCTAAAGGAAATAATGGGCTATTTCTTACTTACAACAAACTACTTGTTTTTGACCTGGCTAAATCACTAAAAGCCATAGGTGACAGAAACAAAATGGATATTGAAAAGTTTGGAGAGAGTAAGGTGATGACGTTACATCAATTCTTTTACCGCGTTTCAAAGTCCCTTGGAGTTTTACATGTAATGTCAGAAGACCGGATCGCTGAATTGAAGAATACACTCAGGAAGAGATTAGCAGTACTGTTTAAATTCATTAAGAGAAATCAAAACAACAAACACCTTTTAAGTGAGCCGGAAAAGCTCCTGGAAAGCATTCAAAATAGTCCGAGTTTCGATATTGGAACAAAAGATTTAGGTATTGATCTGGTACGGTATTCCAGGTATATCCACAAATCATTTGTAGACTCCAGAGATGAGATTTTTAAAGATTTCTTTACGCGACAGGAAACACTTTTAGAACGAACTGCGACCAATGAAATTTTTTTGGCTGATTATTATGGAGTACTTCAGAATACACTGGATCAAATTGAAAATCCCGAGAACTATTTTAATGACAAAGGGATAAAAGACAGAGGAGAGCTTTTAAATGAAGTACTAAACCTTTCAGATAAACACTATAATGATAAAAATGAAATTTTAGAGAGTGCATTTGTAACAAAGAAGAATAGAAAGATTGGCGGTTTCAGACGTGCCAGAACACTTTTTGTGGATGAAGCACAGGATTGCCATTACTTAGAAAAAGACATATTAGTGAAGGTATTTGGTTCTGAAAATATTGTGATAGCCAATGGTGGTACAGAACAGCTAATAAGGCATATGGAGTTGTGTAACTGGGAATATTCACAAGGCAAGAATTTGAATCCTGAAAAGTTCAGAACCAGGAACACATCATATCGAGTAAAAAAGCACCTTCTTGAATTCTGCATGTTTGTTGCTAATAAGTATCAAATCAACTTAGACCTTGAACCTTATGAAGAAGAAGGTGGAGAGAATCCCGATATAGGTAAGTTGATAATAGATTTCAGGAATAATTTGTCAGATGAAGATATCGCAAAAGCTCTAACAAGTTTAAACGAGAATGCAAAGGTACATGGATGTACCCATTATGAATCTACTCTAATCATGTTAGAACATATCAAGTACACAATTAATAGCTCAGAACCAGAAATCGGGCTGGTAAATGAGTATGGTAATATTAAGAATGACCATCTTTATGAAAGAGATGAAATGGACCTGCTGAAAAACAGACCCTCGTCGGATTTAACCATTAAATTTTGGGATGGTACCAGGCATGATAAATCCGAAAATGGTATGCCCACACCTGATGAATTCAGGGTAATATTTTACGAATCCTGCCGGGGTTTGGAAGCCTGGAATGCCATGTGTTTTTCCATCGATAAGTTCTTTGATAAGAAATCTGAAGAAGATGATGCAGAGAAATATCTGGTTGGCGATGAAACAGAGGTTCTTACAGCTGATATGTTTTTATCAAATGAAGATCGGAAGAAAATGTATGCAGCCACATGGATACTTATGGCAACCACTCGTGCTATGGATTCTTTATACTTACAGATTGAAGATAAAGAATCAGAATTTGGTTTGACAATTCAGGAATTTCTGAATACTTCACCCTCAAATGTTAAAGTGATTAACAGTTCAGAGCATGTCTGAAATCCAACATACCATTGCAAGCCTTCTTCAGAAACATCGAATACTGCTTTGGTATGATGCAAAAACTATTACTACGATCATTTTCCCTTACATCCAGTTACGCTGTACATAGAGCAGACTTTAAATTTGCCATAAGGTCCGGTCTTTGTTTCTCTATATCCATTATCACATACAGGGCATTTAGGTGCCTGCCAGTCACAAGTTTCAGAAGGGCAGATAAATTTATTTCCGCTACGTATTGGAACGGCACTTTTACATTTGGGGCACCCGGCAATAGTTCCCGTACATCTCGGGTAGTGAATACAACCAAAGAACAAAGAGTTGTCTTTTGAATTTCTTCTTTCAATCACTGTGGAGTCACAAATTGGGCAGGAATAGTCAGTCAATATCGAGTTTTCTTCATCGATAACCAGGCCTGTATATGCATCGTCTTTTCTAAGCTCTTCAACAAACTGAGACGGAAAAGATGCGTTAACCTTCAGCCAAACTTCCTTGCGTGCTCTTGTAAGGGCAACATAAAAGAGCCGTCTTTCTTCACTATTTGGATAACTTTCTTTTTCAATCAAGAAAAGGTTAATAATCGGATCATCAAGTATTTCAGATGGGAAGCCATACTTGCCGGATTCTAAATTATCTACAATCACATAATCTGCTTCTTTTCCTTTTGCACTGTGAACAGTCAGATTTCTCAGGTCAACGTCTCCTACCTTATCTATCTCAACATTATCAGCTCCAAAATTATATCTGTTAAGAACCAAAACGGAGGTTTCAGAATCTTTATCTCGAATCTCATTGTAAATATCCGAAACCTGCTTTTGAGTTACATATACGGCAGGATGTTCTCTTTTCTTATCACAAATTATGTTTTTGGAAAGTTGTGAAGGATTTTTGGTGATAAATTTAGTCGACACCTCTTTGATCTTGTCGTTAAACCGGTACGTTTTGTCCAGGTCAATGCGTACGGCCTGTGACCATTGCTCTTTATAATTGGTCATCAAGCTAATATCGCTGCCAGTAAATCTGTAAATGGATTGCCAGTCATCACCCACACAAAGTAAACGAGCATCTTTTACTTGTTCCAAAAGTGAATTCAAAAACCATGCACGACCACGTGATATGTCTTGGAATTCGTCAACTACAATCACTTTGTACGGACTTTCAAATTTTCCATCCTCTACATATGCTGCTGCCTTTGTTATCATGTCACCAAAATCAATCTCTCCTTTAATATCCAAGTGGTTTTCATAAGCTGATAACACGTGTTTAAATAGCCTTAGAAACCTCTTCTCTCTCTGATTATTCTCTTTATTTGTGTTATAGATTTCCTCGCTTAAATCTTTAAGCGTCATTTTATCACTTTTGAATAGTGTTAAGGTAGTACCCAACAACTTTGCAACACTTTTTAATCTGGACTTTATCTCTTTCAATCTGAATAGATATGCCTGGTTTATTGGCATAAATTGAACATTGTGCTTTTTTAATTGGGAATGCAATGCATTTGCGAGATTTCCTTCCGAGGCTTGATAAGAATACGTTTGAACCAGGGTAGTTCCGTTCCTTGAGTGAAGCTCCCTCTTCCACTGCATGGATTCTAAGTACTCATATCTATCAACCCAAGGGGCAGTATTATTATTTCGATCCACTCCAAAATGTTCAATATAGATGCCATTTTTAGGGAGATAGAAATCTGGTTTGTAAACTCTTTTTTGAGTGTTACCTGTATCGGCCCCTCGGTACTTTGCTTCATAGATGTACTCAATTCCGTGCAAGAACAGAAAGTTAGCAACCTGAGCTTCCTGATAACTTTTAACCTTTTCGCCCTTTAATGTTCTTATATCATGACTCGAAACATGTTTTAAATATTCTTTTTGAGTGTTAAACTCATTGGGCAGTTTTGTTGGGTAAAAGTAATAAGCTAAAAACTCTAAGATTTTTTCATTATCTGAGGCACCCATAAGCATTTGTGAAAGATGATTCTGAATAAAGTTAATTAAGTCATCTTGCTCGTAAATAGCAGGCTTTTTGCCTGTCACATCAATAATTACGTCCAGGCCTAATTTGTGAAATGTTTGAACCTGTACACCATTACCACAGGTGGCTTCAATTCTTTCTTGCAATTCATCGACTGCACCTTTTGCAAATGAAAGCAATAGAATTTCTTCAGGCTTACAAATTTTTTGTGATAACAGATAAGCTACTTTACCCACAACAGTTGTTGTTTTACCGGTTCCTGCACCTGCTACGGCAAGAACCCGGTTATCGTGTCTTACAATGGCTTCTCTCTGCTTTCTCGAAAGTTTGGTTGGCAGTAAAGTGTCTAACAGATCCTGTTTTAACTGTAGTTCTTTCTCAACCCACTTATCATTTCTTTTTTGTCTCCACTCAATGGGATCTGTAATTGCATTTCTACAGTGTAATGATTCTTTACCAGCTCCTGCTTTATTTAATATGTCGACCTCTAAAACACTCAGAAACTTCAACTCTGAATATTTTATCAGCCATTGGTTCATCTGCCAATACGACAAATATTGGTCTTTATATAACTCAGTAAAAGCTTGCTTAATTAACTCTGTTGAGCTTATTAGTTTTGTTTTGGCACTTTGTACTAAGAGTTCAAGTATTTTATTATCGAATTCGTCTTTTAACCTTACAGCAGTTGAGTGGTCTAAGCCTTTTACTGTTACATTATCATCATTCTGAAAGATTAGATTTAAACTGGTGCCAAATAATCCAAGAAAACTTTGATTGAAATCGACATGCTTAAGCTCCTTGATATTTTTAGTACCAGGCTCACCATTAGATTTATAGCTTATTACAGGTTCCTGGTAACTGATTGAATCTTCGGGCTTATTCGAAAATAGACGTCTAACTTTCTTAATACCTTTAACCAATAAAGATTTTGCAAGTCCCACTATTTGTTAGTTTCAGTGCAGGTTAGTTATCAGGACACAGCTATTTTGCCTGTAGTTAAATCTATTTCTGTACAATATAGGATTAAAGGATTTAAATTTAATTGAATTAGAGCCTGTGCTTACCTTTTTGAGATTAATGTAGAATTGGTTGAATCTGTTTGTGTTAGTCAATTATTTAGAGATGTGTCCGATCAGTAAATCTTATTATTCTATTAGTCTCACTTTTGATAGTAAATAACTATGTTTAGAATGATTGAATTTTCAATAATTGTGCAGTACAGACAGATTTAATGAGCAAAATCAAACAATCCATAGAAAGCCTTCTACAAAAACACCGCATCCTTTTGTGGTACGATGCCGAGAAGGCGTTCACAGAAGAGTATGAAGCGTTAGAACTCTCAGATACAAAAAAACTCACAGTAAACGGGAATGAGTTTGAAACCAAGGTTCGTGTACTTCACCAGGAACCCAAGCAAAAGTTTCTTCTCTATCTACCAAAAGAGAAGCCTAAGAACGAAGAAAACTGGCTGTTAGATATTGAATTGGCTCACCATGTATATCACACAGACCAGGAGGCGCTGTATCTTCAAGAAGTGGGTCTGGGATATCACTACAAAAAGTGGATCAGCGAACACATCGATTTTTTTAAGAACAAAGAGCGTGTGGCCGCTTTTAAAGAGATCGCGCAGGAAGAAGATGGAGATCATCAGCTCTCCCTAAAACTTATCCAGGTTGTTTTTGGTGCAGACATTCTTTCTTTTGACCTCTTTCTGAGAAACTTTGCATCGGCTTTTATTCAAGGCCAGGAGGAATCGGTCAAAAGGGAGCTGGAGAGGTTCAATCTTTCCGATCTTTTTTGGCAGGAAGTCTCCAAGAAATACGGTTACGCCCACGATCAACCGACGATCTATGACTTTCTGTTGGAAGCCTTTCAGAAAAACTTTTCACCGCTTAGCAGTCACTCCGTTGTGAATCGGGAAACGGGTGTGATGCTTTCTACCTGGAAAGACACTCTCTCATTCCAGGAAGACTTTAAGACGATTTCCAGGCAGATACAGAACGATTTAAAAATTGAAGAAACACTGAATCATACATCCATTGAAGAGATCGTTGATGATGATCTTTTTGAACTGATCGATCAGCGAATTATTTCAGAATTGATCCGAGGCATTCTGGATGAAAGCGTAGATCAGCAGCGATTGGAAACTGTTATCAAGAAGCGGGAATCCAAATACTGGTATGACCGGTACGTGCATTTCTACAGAGCACTTCGCATTGGTTTCAACCTCCTGGAAACGATACGTGAGGCAGGAGATATTAACATTCCTTCGTTTGAAGAGGGTATAGAGGCATATGCATCCACATGGTATCAGATAGATCAGGACTACAGAGTCTTTATTGAGCACTACAGGGAGACTAATCAAAACAGTGTACTGAATCCGCTTTACAGCGAAGTTAACAAAGCGTACAGTAACAATTGGTTATTGAAACTCAGCGATTCCTGGCAAAACGTTCTGGATGAGCAAGATGGATGGGTTAATCACCAGCGATCACAATCGAAATTTTTCAGACACAACGTAAAACCATTTCTTCAGAAGAAGACCCGGTTATTTGTCATTATCTCTGACGCACTCCGGTATGAGTGTGGTGTTTCATTTCAACAATTGATGCAAAAGGAGAATCGATTTGAAAGTGATATTGAATATCAAATAGCTCCTGTACCGTCCTACACTCAGTTAGGAATGGCATCGCTCCTTCCTCATAAAACACTCTCTTTTGGTAACGGTGATTCTATTCTTGTGGATGGTAAAAGCACGATGGGGCTATCTGCACGCAGTAAAATCTTGCAGGCGAATACAGACGTCGATGCGACCGCAGTGTTGGCCGAAGATCTGATGAAGATGGCTTCAAAAAGTGATGAAGCCAGGGATCTGGTGAAGAAACATGATTTAATCTATGTTTATCACAATCGTATTGATAAGCTCGGCGACGATAAAAGCTCTGAAGAGAAAGTGATTGATGGGGCACGGGATGAAATTGAGTTCCTGATTGATCTCATCAAAAAAGTCACAAACATGGGTGGATATAATATGATCGTGACTGCGGATCACGGGTTCATATACCAAAATGATCCGATTGAGGAAAGTGATTTTGCAGATGCTGACGTTGAGGGTGATGTAGTGAAAGCTAACCGACGGTTTGTGCTGGGCCGCAATCTGTCTTACAAAGACAATGTGATGGCTTTTGATTGCAATGAGCTTGGAATTGAAGGCGACTTACAGGTGCTGATTCCGAAGAGTATTAATCGTCTACGTGTTCACGGGGCAGGCTCGCGTTTTGTCCATGGAGGAGCCACGTTGCAGGAACTCATTACACCTGTCATCAAGGTCAAGAAGAAGCGCGAAGACACGATTAAGCAGGTAGATGTTGATGTTTTAAATAAGCGGAATAACAAGATTTCTACCAATATTCAGCGGGTCAGTTTTTATCAGTTACAACCTGTGGAAGAGCAAACATTGAGCAGAACCCTCAAAATTCAATTCAAATCAGAAGATGGAGAATCTTTGAGCGATCTGTTTACTTATACGTTTGATTCCGATGCCGAGAATTCAAAAGAGAGGGAGGTGATGCATCAATTTCAGCTATCAAGCAAGGCAAGTGATAAGTACAAAAACCAGGAAGTCTATCTTGTGCTTGAAGAACAGGTTGAAGGGAGCAACAAATGGCGTGAATACAACAAGTACCCCTATGAGATACGAATTACATTCACCAATGACTTTGACGACTTTTAAACTATGAAAGAACTCGATCAAAAAATTAACGAACTCTTTGCCGGGAAGGTTGTCCGTAAAGATCTGACAAACCTGATCAAAGGCAATGCAAGTATTCCGACCTATGTGTTGGAGTACCTGTTGGGACAGTATGCAGCTACTGATGATGAGGAAACTATTCGTGAAGGGGTTGAAACGGTTAAAAGTATTATTACCAAGCACTTTGTTCATCGCGATGAAGCACAGGTCATTAAATCGACGGTTCGGGAACGGGGTTCACATCGGATTATTGATAAAGTAGCTGTAAAGCTTAACGACAAGAAAGACATCTATGAAGCCTACTTTGGAAATCTTGGCCTGAACAAAGTGCCGATCCAGGATTCGTTTGTGAAGAAGCATCCGAAGCTTTTATCGGGCGGCGTTTGGTGCATTGTCACGTTGGGATATCAACCCTCTGAAGAACGCGATGCCATTCCCTGGACCATTGAAAAGCTGAAACCCATTCAGATTTCAGGTGTTGATCTTGATGAGTATAAAGAGCTTCGACAGAAGTTCACAACGGAAGAGTGGATCAATTTACTGATGCAATCCATTGGTTTAAACCCCGAAGAATTTTCTGACCGATCCAAACTTCTACAGTTGGCCAGGCTGATTCCTTTTGCGGAGAAGAATTACAACTTGATTGAACTCGGCCCAAAAGGAACCGGTAAGTCTCACCTCTATTCAGAACTTTCCCCTCATGGTATTTTGATCTCCGGTGGTGAAGTATCCAAAGCAAAGCTGTTTGTAAACAACAGCACCGGGGAGATCGGACTGGTCGGTTATTGGGATGTGGTTGCCTATGATGAATTTGCCGGTAAAACGAAGAAAGCAGACCGCGGCCTGGTAGATATTCTGAAAAACTATATGGCCAACAAAAACTTTTCCCGTGGTACACAAGTATATCAGGCTGAAGCGTCGATGGTATATGTTGGTAATACCGATCACTCCGTCCCCTACATGCTCAAGCACAGTGATCTATTCGATGCCCTTCCGAAAGACTATTATGATTCAGCCTTCCTGGATCGTATTCACTGCTATCTGCCCGGTTGGGAAGTACAAAAGCTTCGCAACGAAATGTTTACAAGTGATTACGGTTTCATTGTGGACTATCTCGCGGAGATCATGAAAGACCTTCGTAAAGAGGATTACATGAAATCCTATCAGCAGTACTTCGAACTTTCAGACAGCATCACCACACGTGACAAAACGGCCATTGAAAAGACGTTCTCTGGTTTAATCAAGGTGATCTATCCACATGGAGAGTTTAGCGCCTCTGATGCCAAAGAGCTGCTTGATTTTGCCATTGAGGGCAGAAAGCGTGTGAAGGATCAGCTCCGGAAGATGGACGAAACCTTTAATGATGAAGTGGTTCGCTTTCAGTATAAAACTGATGACGGAAGTGTTCAAAAGATCGAGACGTTGGAGGTCATAGAGTATGGCGATCACAAGTTAAATATTCCCGCGGGAGGTGAAACGGATGGCGAAGGGGAAAACATACCAAATGAAGACCTGGCAGAAGAGAAGAAAGAGAAGTCCAAGAAAGAATTAAAAGAGGGTCAGAAGATCATTCGAGAAAATCAGACCGGAGTTAGCTACCAGAAGCTATTCGGTGATTATTTAGAGGACGCAACAGAGATTGAAGTTATTGATCCGTACATCCGGCTCCCCTATCAACTGAAGAACTTCATGGAGCTGGCCCGGTTGATCGCGGAATTAAAAGAGCCGGATGAAGAAGTGTCTATCCATCTGAAAACAAATAACAACGAAGAGTATCTTGAAAATGCGAGGGAAGCATTCTCGGATATGAGCGACTCCCTGGAGCCCATCGGAGTGAAGTTTACCTATGAATTTGACGAAGACCTGCATGACAGATCCATCACATTGGATAATGGATGGAAAATAGTTTTGGGCAGAGGCTTAGATATCTTTCAAAAAACAAACGGATGGTTCGATATTGCCGATCACTACCAGGAAGTGAGGAAGTGCAAGGGGTGTGAGATTACGTATTTGAGGGAGGGTTAAATATTAATGACGTTAGCCCTTCTATCTGTAAGAATCCATTAAGAGCTATAATGATCTACAAATTATTAAAACATGCCATATCCGATAGATAGAAAATTAGTTGTTGGGATTTCTTCTAATGCTCTTTTTGATTTGGAGGATGAAGATAGAATATTCAAGAATAAAGGATTGACTGCCTACAAAGAGCATCAAATTGAAAAGCGAGATTCAATTCTTGATAAAGGGCTGGCATTTCCATTTATCAAGAGATACTTAAATATTAACAAGGTCTATAAGGAAGAAGAACCAGTAGAAGTAGTATTAATTTCAAAAAATAGTCCTGAGACAGGAGTTAGAATATTCAACTCGATAAAAGAGTATGGATTGGATATAAGCAGAGCTGCCTTTACTTCAGGAGAATCTCCTTACGAATATATCCCACCTTACAATATTTCTTTATTTTTGTCCACAAGTGAGAATGATGTTCTGAATGCCATCAATGCGGGTTATCCTGCAGGTAGAATTATCAAATCAAATGTATTGGATGTTGAGGAAGAAAAAGACTTAGAGTTAAGAGTTGCCTTTGATTTTGATGGTGTATTAATTGACGATGAAGCTGAAAAGGTCTATAAAGAAACTGAACAGTTATCAATGTTTCATCAGTATGAGACAAAAAAACTTGAAACACCACATAATCCGGGTTTAATGGCAGATTTTTTTAAGAAATTGTCATTTTTCCAGAAACTGGAATCAAAAAAACAGGAAGAAAATTCATCTTATAAAAAGATTTTAAAAACTGCGATTGTTACAGCTCGAAATGCACCTTCCCATGGGCGTGCAATTAATACACTTGAGCATTGGGGTGTTTCGGTAGACAAGATGTTTTTTCTTGGGGGTATTGAGAAAAAAAGAGTTTTAGAAACCCTTAAACCTCATTTATTTATTGATGATCAATTGTCCCACTTAGATGATACTTTAGAAAATATTACTCTTGTACATCTTCCTTTTGGAGTCGCAAATGCAGAGTCAAAAAGTTCCTTACCCAAGGCTACGAACAAGAATTAAAGATTGTAATCATCAAACAAAATATAATCTCAATTCTTGTTTGTATCTACAACTCATACATTCCTCTCCAAAAAATGCGTATTTCCTTCCACCCGATGTAGCGTATTTGCCTTCGTAATTACCTTCGGCCCAAACCGGTTTTTGATCTTATCCACAGCTTTTGTCCTGGCCACTTTATCCTCATCATCCTGGAAGAAGACATTTAGTTGATTCGTCTTGTCGATCTTATGCGTACCCAGGCCAATATTTCGGATCTCCAGCCCATGTTCACACGCTTTTTGAATGGCCGGTTCTACCTTGTCCGTCAACGCGATGTACACGTAATCATCAATACTCGTATGGGCTTCGGTTACGAATCGAAATCCAACTCCCGGTTTATCCTGTTCATTGAATCCAAACATACCTGAATAGGAGTTGGCACGAATGCCGTAGGCTCTCATGCGGTAGCAGATCTGCTGGACTGCAATGGCATACTCTCCTTTAATCCTTTCCACGTCCGTAGAGCCTTCTGAAAAGGTGTGGCCGTAGCTCACCCCCTGTTTAGGTTTGTAATCCTCTGAGATCTCTTCCAACACCCGACCCTGGTCTTTTCCGGTAATGGTCTGGTAGAGCATCTTTCCAAAGTTGGCACCGAACAGGCGCGCGAAGGTGTGAATGTTGCCGCGTTCGGCCACGTCTCCGATGGTTTTATACCCTTCGGCCAGGATATGTTCGTGCCGTCTTCGGCCTACGCCCCAAACTTCATCCAGGTCCAGCGGCCAGATTTGGGTTCGTTCATCCTCGTCAGATAGGAGCAAGGTTCGTCCTTTGGGTTTATCTAAGCTGCTTGAAAGTTTAGCGTATGTTTTGGAACGGGCAATTCCTACAGCTCCCACCAGTTTTGTAACCTCGTAAATGCGTTCCTGTAGCCGTCGGGCAAACTCGTCAATCTCTTTTCGGGATTTGTCCTTCAGGAAATCCACCTCCATAAAGTATTCATCCATACTGTAGCGTTCTACAACCGGAGCAAACTCCTTAAAAATAAAATGTACCTGCTTGGAGATGGCCGTATAAGCATCATAATCCACCTGGAGCATACAGACGTGAGGACAAATCTTCCAGGCTTCGTAAGCACTCATGCCGGTCATGATACCGAAGCTTCGAGCCTCGTAGCTGGCCGTGGCTACGATCCCCTTGACCTGCCCGTTCTCCTTCCGCCACCCTCCAATAATCAATGGGAGTCCATATAAACTCTTTCGAAGTTGCTCGACCTGAGCGTAGAAACAAGCAAAATCAAAGTGAAGGTACAGCCTCTCTTTCCGGGACTTGTGCTGATGCTCCGGATAGATGGTATTGTAGAGTGTAATCCGGTGGACATCGTGTTCGGGTTGGTAGGAATGTTCTTTGTTCTTTCTCATAAATATTCTCGAAACCTATTGATATGTGTAATATATGTGTGTAGGTTGCTTTGACCAAATGTAATGACGGTCATGAATGATTTTCCTCTTGTAGAAATGCTGGCTTTTTTTACCCGGTTTGAGACGAAACCGGATGCCGACTGGCGGTTACCCTATCGACGGGATCTGCAACGCGTGCGTTCCTGTCACTGCAAAGAGAAAGGTGGAGTTCGTAAATCTTATTATACCATTGATACCAAACAAGGAGAGAGGTTTGATCTGGTCTTCAATGAACAGGAATTGCTTTGGTCGCTGGACAAATCCACCGGCTATGAAGACAAAGCAATTGACCGGGTACTGGCACTGGTGGACCGGCATAAGCATAAACCATCACGGGCACATCGAGTCATTCCGTACCGGTTTGAATTGCTGCCGGAAGAACTGGCCAAAAAAACCTATGACGGTACTGAAAAGCCGTTAATCCACCGAATGCAGCCCTACCGATTTCGATCCGGAAAAATCCCCTCTACACAGGTATTTGGGATTCCAACCATCCATATGGAAAACACCATGATTACCAAAGAGCTAAACTACGTCGTGGAAACCGATCAGCACCGGTTTTTTCACCTGGTGTACATCCTGGATGAGATGGACTGGCGGTTTATGCAGGAAGTGGATGAGGAGTTTTTCTTTGTGAGGTGAAAAGTGCTTCGGGTAAGACTGTCAATGTAATTAATTAGCAGAGGGTTAAAGTTATTGTGATTTTTAGATAATAATTATGGGTTTTAATGATGGGAGGAAATTAATTTAGGGAATTTTTTGATTTTACTCTTCTATAGATTCTTGTCCTTGATTTAAAATAAAATACCAAGCTGCAAAACCACCTGGAATAAGACTCTGTACAGCAATATTTAGAAATGTAAAAGGACTAATTAATATGAGTAATACTGATATAATAAGAGATAATAGGATCATTGATTTAATTACAGGTCCTCGAATAGACAAACTGTAGTTATGCATCAATGATGGAATTAAAATTAATAAAATTGCAATCTGTGTGAATAAGTTAATCAACCAATTCCGATCCTTTACAAATGTATAATCGTAAATATTCAAATCTTTGTTAATAGTTTTTAATGAGTCTTGTAGTGAAGCTAAATTATTATACGCTTTATAATAATTACGAATCTCAAATTTTTCTTTACTAATAGACTTTGTTTGTATGAGAAAATTACCTGGCTCAAACCAATGATAATATTTCACCTCTGGTTCTTCAGCAACTCTCTGAATTTTGATTTCAATATCTTTGTATCTGCTATATAAATTACTCAATTCACTTCTTGAGTTATTTGGTGAGTAAAGATTGAATTTAGATTTCAGTTTTTGAATTAGTGGTTCAATATCATCATCGAGGGATTTATTTATAACATAATTGCCCAGTCTATAATAAATAGTGGACCACCCATTGAGCTTAAAGTCATTTGTGGAGTTAATGAATAGCTTTGCATAAATGCCTTTACTTTCGGGATTCTCGTAATACTTCTTCCTTGGATCTAATTCTTCAGAATAAAATTTAAGATACTCATTAGATAAACTGTCTTTCTTGATTATCCAGTCAGTTCTTTCAAATTCGGGAAGTGTATAGATAAGCTCATCATATTCTTGTTCATACAATTCAATGAATTGAGTTGCATCATCAATTTCCTTTGATTGGGAATAGCTTAATAAAGCCATTTGTAATGAAAAATAAATTGCAAAGACAATCTTTATAAAATTCAATTGTAAAACAATGTATTACATTAATGGATATTTATTTAGGCATCAAAAACTAAGATAGTATAGTTTATCACTAACAATTCAGCAATTTTTATTAATCATGCATATGAATCTCGATTTTATGAACTCCCCCTCCAATTTCATGAATGATTTCATTAACAGTGAAATATGAGCTTCCAAATTTTACTGGGATAAGTGAATGCAGAAAGACAGTTTCTCCAATCCGTGGTATCCATTCTAAGGATTCAATACCCACTATTTCCATCTCGTTATTAGAAACAGCAAGTAGCCAGATCTCGGTTTCTTTAATGTTGTATGCTTTTGGAGACCAAAGCTGTCGTTGAAATTCTTCAAAAAGTTCGTTCATCAATTCCATCAGACTGATTCTATTCATACCCAGAGCTTTCAATAAATCCTTCTGTAGAGGTGGTGAATTCTCTTCTGATTGATACTTGCGTAACTCAGTAAATAGTGGAGCATATTTGGATTTATCTCCAAGAAATTTATCCAAGAATTGGAATTCATACATAAAGATGTGGATTAACCTGCTATACTTTAGCTTCATCAAGGAACTATGAGAAAATGAACGGCTATAGTGATAATGAGAAAATAGTTGAAAAACTCAAGGCACTGTATTTTAATCGCTATCTTTTTTATTTGTAAGCCGGTTCATTTTGTCTTTCAGGTGTTTCGCGGTTAGGTGAGTGTATTTTTCAGTAACACGTTGGTTGGAGTGTCCAGCTAAGAATGCAGCATCGGCAGTTGAAAGCCCGAGTTCAATCCAGGACGTAACCGCACGGTGTCTCATTCCATGCAGTGTACGCGAAGATGGCACATCGGCAAGTTCTGCATAACGCTTAAACTCTTTGTACACTACTTGACCGCTTACCGGCCTTCCTTTAAATCGGCCACCGAAATAGATGAAGACATATTCATCCTGGTCTACTTCACCGCGCACTTTCAAATATCGATCCAGTTCTTTTTTCAGGATTGGATGGATTGGTATCTCTTTCTCTTTGCGTCCCTTCCCTGGCGGTATGTATATATACTCCAGTTCTTTGTTCTTAAAGATCAAGTTCTCTCCTTTCAGTCCGGAGTAAGGCAGATCCGAACTATACCCTGCCTCATGCTTCCGCAATCCAGCAAAGGTGTAAAGGCACATAATAGGCCGGAACCAATATTGAACCTTCTTAGCGTCAAAATCTGGCCGTTTCGATTTTCGTACCAGTTCTTCACCGTATGCTTTAAACACCTGGTAGAGTTCTTCGAGCGTAATCATCTTAGGCCTGGTAGATTCTTTCTTTTTAGGCATCTTCTTTTTAATCGCATCAAAGAAGTCAAAATCAACAATGTTATTGTCCAGCATCCAGTTCCACCAAGCACGAAAATGACGGAAGTAATAATGCCTTGTCTGAATCGATATATCATCTTTAAAAATGATATTCTCAAAATGATCTATTCGCATTTCAATGGGATGGTGAAAAGCAATTCCATTGTGATCGATAAAGTGTTGTATAGCCCATTCATACGCTTCAACCGTTTTACTTGATAAATGCTTCTTCGATTTCAGGAAGGCTTCAAGCGATTCCTGGACTGTATTGCATTTCGTATTTTGTTCCTCTTCTTCAAGGCGATTCAATATTTCAATAGGATTGAAATTATCACTAAGCGGATGTATCCGGCCATTCTTTTCCAGCTTTTCAAGTTTCTCAAGACGTTTTTCAGCAACATCCTTTCGCTTAGTTTTTAGTGTACGGGTAATAGTTAACTCTTTTCCGTACTCAACTATATGATATCGCACGTACCATGTATTTCTTCTTTTTTTAAGATATGCCATGAAATCATATGCTCTTTGATTAATAATTTGTGTACCCCAAACGTGTACCCCAACGGGATTTGTACCCCTAACGTGTACCCCAAAAGATGTTACCAAATTGTACTTTTAAATACAAATAAGGTGATATTTGGTAATATTCAATTACAATAAAATCACCGTTTGTTTAACCTAAAGGCATAAAAAAAGCCGGAAATCGCTAAATTTCCGGCTTTAAAAGAAAAGTACACCCGACAAGATTCGAACTTGTAACCGCCTGATTCGTAGTCAGGTACTCTATCCAGTTGAGCTACGGGTGCAGAAGAATAATGACGAATGTCGAACACTGAATATTGAATTCTGAAATACTTCAACATTCGAAATTCCTTGTTCGCTATTCGATATTCAGTAAGTACGCCCGGAAGGATTTGAACCCTCAACCTTCTGATCCGAAGTCAGACGCTCTATCCAGTTGAGCTACGGGCGCAAATAAGAGTTCAGGTTTCCCTGAAAAATCAAAGACTAGAAAAATAAGCGTTTTCAACTTTGGAAACAACCAAAGCTATCCCCTTAATTCTCCGTGATGCGGAAAATATCAATCAAATGGTGATCTGAATAAAGAATTCTCAATTATCAAGCGTGAAATCTATTCTCTCAATCAGGCTTTCATAGGCTTCATCGAGTGTGTCTCCAACAGCTATAATAACAAGTCCATTTCTGTTGGATGCACTTACCTCGTATGAAAATTCTGGTTTTTGAGAACTTTTAAATAATCGAAACCCCCTGTATCCAGTGGTTTTCATAATATTTACACGTTCCTGAAGTGCTGATCGTCTATCAAGGATACGTTCTTCCATGGCATCCTCCTTTCTCTCTGCATTCTAAATGATCTCTCCTCCCTTTTAAAGAGAGTATACATTTAAAATACAAAGAACTTTTCAAACAGACTTCATAATGATCAGTTTTCTTCTCTCAGCCCATCTGCCGTCCGGTCTTCATAATCCGGTGCCGGTGTCATTTCATTTGAGTCTTCATCAACCTGGCTCATCACTTCTTCTACAACTCTTTCGATTTGTGGATCGCGACCTTCCATTAATAAATTCGGGTCATCCCAAACTTCTATATCAGGCCGAACACCCTCTCCTTCCCAGAACCAATGTCCGTCGTTATCATAGAGCCGTGCACCCGGAACGGTTATAAAACCTCCATCAACTAACTGGTGTCCTGTTGCAGGGCCTACTAAAATTCCTACGGTTCGCTCCCCAACAATGGGACCGGCCTCAAGTTCCTGGAATGCCCATGGCAAAGCATCTCCACCGGAACCGGCCCAGCCATTAATCAACATTCCCATCGGACCTGTGTTCGTTTTGATGGGTTGGGTATGATCGCGTCCATGGCGCCAATGCAGATTGTAAACAACAGGACGCTGCATTAACTCGAGAAATCGATCCGCCAATTGGCCGCCACCGTTAAACCGCTCATCAATAATAAATCCCTTCTTGTCGAGCTGACCATAATACATCCGAACCAGTTCAAGTTGCCCCTGAGAAGAGGTGTTCGACATGTAAACATATCCCAACTGGCCATCAGAAAGTAAATCAACCATCTTTCGATTCTCTTCAACCCATTCCTGGTAACGCAATTGAGACTCCTCACCCTGATCCAAAGTCTCAACAATGACTTCCCTGGCATTCTCTGAATCACCATCGCTGCTCACTGTCAACGATACTGTTTCACCGTCTAATCCTTCAAAAGGTGCATATGGATCTTTATTTGGGTCTAATTCCACACCATTCACCGCATGGATATAATCTCCTTCTGAGATCTCAACTCCGGGACGATCCAATGGTGAGCGAACTTCAGTATCCCATGCAGCGGGTTTTACAATTCGTTTGATTCGATACAGGCCATCATCCAGCTCCCAGTCGATTCCAAGGTAACCGGTTCCGCGATACTCTACATTTTCGGTATCGCCGCCGGCAGTGTAGGTATGTCCAGCACTCAATTCAGCTTGCATATTCGATTGAATGTTTGTGATATCCCAGCGGGTTCGCGCATCATCGATCAACGCTCCGTACCGGTCTCGCATCTCTTCCCAGTCCACTTGCTGCATTTCCGGATCATAAAAGAAATCGCGGTATCGCCGCCAGGTATCGTTAAATATTTGCCGCCACTCTTCTTTAGGAACCAAGTCCATCACTAAACCGTCAGTCGGAATCGGCTCTTCAATACTTTGCCCCGGCATTGGCTGAATCACTCCATACTGACCTCGGCTTGATACTAGGATTGCCTTTCCATCAGCGGTTTGTACGGCTGAGCTCACTCCATCCATAATGGTGATCTCTTCCCTCTCCTCAAAGTCGTATGCCATCAATGTTGGAGGACCGTTATTAGCGCCGGTATTTGGATATCTCAAGTAAGCCAGTTTACCCTCGAAAGGCATCAGGTTGCCGATATTACCGGCAGCGGGCGGGAGAATAGAAATTCGTGTCTCAAAACCATCGAACTCAATGTTGGTTGAACTCTCTTCTTCTTCAACGTTCTCCTCCTCTTCAGAAGCCTCCTCTTCTGTACTCTCTTCTTCTGATTCTTCATCCAGGTCCAATGCGTCATTCTTTGGTTGAAGGAGTGTTGGCGTATCAGATGTAAGGCTTACCGCTGCAATTCGTGTTGAGTTGGGATAGATCCAGGTGTTGTCCATGTCGGAATAGGCGGCATCGAATTCGCGGTTCGTCAGATAGAACAGGTATTTCCCATCCGTACTAAATACGGGATCACTGTCTGAGTAAAATCCACTGGTAGCCTGGTGCAGTTCTTCGGTTTCCGTATCAAAAAGCATCACAGCATTATTTGCATTATCAAGGCCTTTTCTGAAGCCGAGCCATTTAGAATCAGGCGACCATGAAATAGAATATCCCTGACGGCCACTATGCGTGATATTCCAATTTGTATCGCCCGCCTCGGTTACATCACCACTTTCTGCATCGATAACATAGATTGTATTCGTCTCATCAATAAAAGCAATCTTTTCGCTATCGGGCGACCAGTACAGCCTGTAGCCATAGCCCTCTTCGCGATCTGTCAACCGGCGTGCTTCTGAATCCCTGTTTACATCCCGGATATAAATTTCATATTCGCCGTTCTTATCACTCCAGTATGCGATTTGCTGACCATTGGGCGACCATGCAGGTTCACGGTCAAAAGCTCCACTCGACTTTGTAAGATTCTTTGAAAATCCTTCTTTAACAGGAACGTTAAAAAGTTCTCCCCGCGCTTCAAATACAATTCGTTTTCCACCGGGTGAGGCTGTCATATTTGATATATTGTTGCTCACATTCTCACTTCTGGGCATCTCGTTGGAAAGATCGCTCACTACATTTACATCCACTGTTTCATATTCATGGGTCTCTAAATCCATCAAATACAATTCACCGCCAACCTCAAAAACAAGATCACTTGGGCCGGCGGAAAGAAATGAAATGTCGAAATCGCTGAAATCGGTTAGCTGAGTCGTCTCTTCCGTCTCAGTGTTATAAGCCCACACATTCAGTCTGAAATTCTCGCCGCGGTCTGATAAGAAATAAACCGTATCTCCCGCCCAGGCCGGCTTGCCATCATTAATCTCGTTATCGGTAATTTTTTCAACCTCATTTTCATCGGAATCATAAATCAGAATGTCGGATTCCAAACCACCCTTGTAACGTTTAAAGGGATAGTTTTCCGTGATTTTTGTTATATACGCCAATTTACTTCCATCCGGCGAATAACTTGCCAACTCGCCATATGGTATTTCCAGTTGTTCCGGGAATCCACCATCCTTATCCACTAAATAAAACTTATTGGAACCTCGCTGCCCCATGTGTCTTCTGGATGCAAACAGAAGATGTTCTCCATCCGGGTGCCATTCAATCATTCGGTCACTGTGTGACTGGTAAGTTACACGTGTGGGTATTCCTCCATCAACGGGAATTACGTAAATATCATCGTTACCATTGTAGCTTGCCGTGTATGCAATATGTTCTCCATCCGGCGAAAATTTCGGCCATGTCTCCACACCCTGCGATCTTGTTACCTGAACTGCTGTACCCCCCTCTTTCGGAACCAGCCAGATATCTCCTCCATAAACAAACACAATGTCTGTTTCAGAGACATCCATGTACTGCATTAATTTTGCACTGATTTGACCAAACGCAGATTGCGATACTACAAATAACGCAACTATTAGTAGAATACCCTTTTTCATAAGAATAGAATTCAATTAATGTTTATCTGTTCTCGAGCAAATTGTATAAAGCACAAATTAGAAAAAGAAGAAAAGATGTCATAATTGTTCTGTTTCAAATCTTGTGCTGATTCACTCAACGGACACGTTCTAAAACCTTATTTGTTTCACATTTTTTTTCATTCTTTTCTGTTCTATTTTTTTGTCGAATCCTTTTTTCTACACTACTTTTAAGAATGTCTTCTTGTGACTTTTACATAACTTTTAACTAAAACACTTATTGATGAAAGCTCTTCCTAATCCAACTAATATTATTATATCGCTCTGTACTGCTTCACTCTTAATTTTTGTATTTGCATTCACCTCTACGCCTTCAGATGAAACCATTGCCCAAAATGAATGGGTCACTCTTTTTAACGGAGAAGATCTCTCAGGATGGATGATTCCTGAAGGGGATAACGGCCACTGGAGAGTAGTAGATGGAGTCATCGATTATGATGCAATGAGTGAAGCCGAAGGAGACAAGGCTCTCTGGTCAGACCAGGAGTATGAAGATTTTGTTCTGAAAGTTGACTGGCGTATCACGGAAACACCTTACACAAATCCTAATGTACCTATCGTGTTGCCGGATGGATCTCACAAACTGGATGAAAATGGCGAAGTGATCCGAATGGCGGTACCCGATTCTGATTCCGGAATTTATATCCGGGGAACTTCAAAAGCCCAGGTTAACATCTGGAACTGGCCAATCGGTTCAGGTGAAGTCTATGGTTATAGAATGGATTCTTCTATGCCTCGGGCTGTTCGCGCCGGTGTAACACCATCGATCAATGCTGACAATAATATTGGCGAGTGGAACACTTTTATAATTACTGTTGAAGATGAATACTTGACCGTTGAATTGAATGGTCATAAGGTATTGGATCATGCGCACCTGCCCGGTCTCCCCGAATCAGGTAAAATAGCGCTGCAACATCACGGCAGCCAAAATGAAAGTGGCGAATGGGTAAGCCCGCCATCACTGGTGCAGTTTAAGAACATTTCTATTATGGAATTATAAATTCGATTCAAATCGCAGGGGCAATTCAAGATTTGTCCCTGCAATCTAACCTCTCTTCTGCCTCTCTATAGTCTTCATCAATAAAATTTATTTGTCCCGGAACTTATGTCGCTTTAAATTAGTTTAATATTAAACTATTAAATATTAATTTATAATTGTAAAGCAATGGCAACAGAAACACTTACCAAATGGACAATCGATACAGCTCATTCTGAAATTAACTTCAAAGTGAAGCATCTTGTTATCTCAACTGTAACAGGGAAATTCAACAGTTTTGATGCAACTCTTGAAACGGAAGGAGAGGAATTTGAAGACGCTTCCATCCACTTCGAAGCAGATATCAACAGTATCGACACAAACAATAATGATCGGGATGCACACCTGAAATCAGACGACTTCTTCAATGCGGAAGAACATCCGAAGTTGACATTTGAATCGACTTCATTCAAACAAATTGGTGACGGTCAATACAAACTGATCGGCAATCTCACCATCCGTGGAAATACGAAGCCGGTTGAGCTGGATGCGGTTTATGGCGGAACTGTTCAGGATCCCTACGGAAATACAAAAGCCGGGTTTGAAGTGACAGGGACTATCAACCGAAAGGAATTTGGCCTAAAATGGAATGGCGTAACGGAAGCCGGTAACCTGGTTGTCTCGGAAAGTGTAAAACTGGATCTGAATGTTCAGTTTACGGAAGAGGGGTAACTCGAGTTTAAGACATGGTATTTTTTCCTAATGTATAAATGTACCTCTATGCTATAAGGCAAGTTGAACGGTTGAAACGTATTAATGTTACTAAAAACACCATGTCTCCGAACGGGTGTAACCTATGTCCCAAAAAAATTACAAAGGGGAAAAATATTATACCTTTAAAGACATGGTATTTTTTCTCATTGGCACAAATTATAGTGCTGTATCTAAATGATTTTTATGAAAAACATTTCTTTACAGATTCTAAAAATACCATGTCTAAGTTACCCCTGACTGATAAAAAAAGCCCGTCCTGAGAACTTAAGACGGGCTTTTTAATTGTTTATTGTTAGGCCAAAAGATCAATATCTGTAATGATCTGGTTTATATGGCCCTTCTTTTGGAACTCCTATATATTCAGATTGATCTTCAGTGAGTTCCTCTAAATCCACACCAATTTTTTGAAGGTGCAGTCGCGCTACTTTCTCGTCGAGATGTTTTGGTAAAACGTGTACATCCACGTCAAATTCCTCATTCCAGAGTGCAATCTGGGCGAGTGTTTGATTGGTGAAACTATTACTCATCACAAAGCTTGGATGCCCCGTAGCATTGCCCAGGTTCATCAGGCGGCCTTGTGAAAGAAGAATCAGCTCTTTGCCATCTTCAAACCTGAAAAGATCTACCTGAGGCTTGATATTCTCTTCCTCAGCATTGTCCTTCAGCCATTTCACGTCAATCTCATTGTCAAAGTGACCAATGTTACCGACAATTGCTTTGTCTTTCATTAATCTGAAATGTTCTTCAGTGAGAATGTCTTTGTTCCCTGTTGCAGTTATAAAGATGTCTCCCTCTTTCGCCGCATCTGTCATGCGTTTAACTTCATAACCGTCCATTGCAGCCTGGAGTGCACAGATGGGGTCAATTTCAGTCACGATCACACGCGCACCTGCCCCTCTCAGGGAAGCGGCAGAACCTTTCCCAACATCACCGTAACCGGCTACAACAGCAACTTTTCCGGCCATCATAACATCAGTAGCCCGGCGAATGGCATCGGCACAAGATTCACGGCAACCATACTTGTTGTCAAACTTAGACTTTGTTACCGAATCGTTTACATTTATAGCCGGGATCGTTAGGGTGCCATTTTTCTTCCGGTCGTATAATCGGAGCACACCCGTCGTTGTCTCCTCAGAAATTCCGCGGATATTTTTTGTCAGTTCAGGATAGTCATCTAACACCATATTGGTGAGGTCGCCGCCGTCATCCAAAATCATATTCAACGGTTTGCCGTCTTCAAAGAATAGGGTCTGCTCAATGCACCAGTCATACTCTTCTTCACTCATCCCTTTCCATGCATATACGGGAACACCAGATTTCGCAATGGCGGCAGCTGCATGATCTTGAGTGGAATAAATATTACAAGACGACCACTGAACTTCGGCCCCGAGCTCAACCAATGTTTCAATCAAAACGGCAGTCTGTACAGTCATATGCAAGCAACCTGCAATCCGGGCACCCTTTAGTGGTTTTGAATCTCCAAATTCTTCACGGGTTGCCATCAGTCCCGGCATCTCTGCTTCAGCGAGAGCAATCTCCTGACGACCGAACTTAGCAAGCCCAATGTCTTTAACTTTGTACGGTAATTTTTCTACTTGTTGTTCCATTACTTGTTTATTGGTTTAAAATTTTACGTTAAAACAGTTGTGAATCACAAAAGGTTCGACTCCGAAAAAAGTTTTCTAATCTATCTCAAAATATTGAGCGATCAAATCTTTCGTTTTTTTATAATCCTCCTCTCGCCCATAAGACCCCATCTCAATGGAAACCAGGTTCCCATCAGGGTCAACAAAAACTTTAAAAGGAATTCCACGGCCTCCTAACCTTTGGAAAACTTTATTTTCATCATACAGAAATTCAAAATCATAATCATTTCGTTCAGCGAATACGCGGGCTTCCTCCGGACCTTCATTCATTCCGACTGTAACTGCCAGTACATCAAATTTTTCCGGATATTCCTCGCGCAGATCTTGCATTGCCGGGAATACCTGCAGACATGGACCACACCACGTTTCCCAAAAATCAATAAGAATGAGCTTTCCTTCATATGCATCTATGCTCACTTCGTTGCCATCCAGATCGGTGAACACAGCGTTTTGAACAATGCTCTCTTCCGTTTCATCTTCCTGGTTTTGAGCCTGATTTTCAGACTGCGAATTAGATTCTCCTCCACATCCGTAGAGAAAAACTGGTAGCAGAACTATCAAAAATAAACTGATTCTCTTCATACTAAATATTCCTAAAAGTTTGGTCGTTTAAAATAACAGGATTTAACCTAAAATGTTTAACGATTCTCTAACGGCTTTCTTTCAACATTTCAGCAGTATTAAATCGTGTGAATACTTAATACAATTCTTATATTTATAGCGTTTGAATTTAAAACACACTACTAATGGTTTACGATTTTTTGGTAGCCGGAGCCGGTATTGTTGGATTATCGACGGCTTACAAACTCACAAAAAAATTTCCGGATGCCTCTATTCTTGTTCTCGAAAAAGAAGATCGGGTTGCTGCTCATCAAACCGGTCATAATTCAGGAGTATTACACTCGGGTATCTATTATCAGCCCGGAAGTTACAAGGCAAAGAACTGTGTAGATGGACGTCATCAGATTGTTAAATACTGCCGGGAAAATGGTATTGAGCATGAAATTTGCGGAAAAGTAATTGTAGCCTCTGAAGCTAAAGATCTGCCGCGATTGCATAACCTTTTTGAAAGAGGACTTCAAAATGAAATTGAAGATATCCGCCTCATTGATGAAAGTGAACTGAAAGAAATTGAGCCTTACGTAGCCGGTGTTCAGGCCATTCACGTCCCCTGTTCCGGTATTGTTGATTATGCCGGAGTTTGCCGCTCACTGCATCAAAAACTCAATGAGGCCAATAATTCTGTGTTGTTTGATACTCCGGTGAAAGCTGTGCATCAGACGAATGGATGTTTAACAGTCCAATCCCGAAAGGAGAGTTTCCAGGCAAAACACTTTATAAACTGTACAGGCCTCCACAGCGATCGGGTTGCAAAAGCTTCAGGTATAAAACCGGACATTAAAATAGTGCCTTTCCGGGGTGAGTATTTTGAGCTAACACCCGAGGCCGAACATAAAGTAAAAGGGTTGATCTACCCGATGCCCAATCCCGAGTTTCCATTCCTGGGGGTTCATTTTACCCGTATGGCTCTCGGAGGGGTTGAATGCGGGCCGAACGCCGTTTTTGCTTTTAAACGAGAAGGGTACAATAAGACCTCTTTTGACCTGAAAGATACCCTCGAAACTTTTGATTATCCGGGATTCTGGAAATTGGCCGGCAAACACTGGCAGATGGGGCTTGATGAGATCTACCGATCCTTCTCCAAAAGTGGGTTTTTAAAGAACCTGCAGAAATTAATCCCCTCGATTACACTCAATGACATTAAAAACTCTCCCTCCGGTGTTCGCGCGATGGCTTTAAAACCAGACGGTGAGCTATTAGATGATTTTTATTTTGAGACCACCGACCGCGAAATTCATGTTTTGAACGCTCCGAGTCCGGCGGCTACGGCAGGCTTGTCCATTGGAGATGAAATTGTAAAGAAAGCTCAGCTTTCTTTTTCGCTTTAAAACATTCAGCCTTTTGAATAACTAATAAACATCATATCGTGATTTTTTTATCGTTATTAGATTCATTGGGGTGAATTAATTTTTTCATCATGAAAAAAATCATAGATATACAGGAAGCAGAATCACATCTCTCTGAACTATTAAAGGAAATTATGGAGGGTGGTGAAGTTATTATTTCTCAAAATGATGAGCCTATAGCTGAATTAAAAAAAATCGAAAGATCAAATAAGAGAGAACTCGGCACATTAAAAGGAAAATTGGTTGTACACGGTGATTTTAGTGATGCAGATGAACAGATAGAAGAGATGTTTGATCAAAGCAAACTATTTCCTCATGAAAAGACTATTAATTGACAGTCACATTCTTATATGGGCTTTAACGGAGCCTGACAAGCTTAAATCTAATCATGTACAACTTTTAGAAAATATTTCAAATGAAGTGTTTGTCAGTATTACAACTCTCTGGGAACTTTAAAGCAAGTTTAAAGAAGCTAGAAATACCTGATAATTTACACTCAGAATTAGACAAAAGAACGATCTCTATATTATCTATACAGAAAGAGCACTTAGATATTTTATTGAATCTTCCACATCATTATGGAGATCCCTTTGACAGACTAAATATTGCTCAATCCATATCTGAAGACCTACCTCTCATTAGTTACGACTCATATTTCAAAAAATATCAAGTTGAATTGGTTTAGTTTTAAACTTACACTTCATTTACAATCAGTATTCATAGCAAAAAATTAGTCGTATTGTCTTCCATAAACACCGATTCTCTTAACCGACGATTATACGCTACCGACGCATCGATCTACGAAGAGATGCCAAAGGGAGTGGCTTTTCCAAAAACTATTGAAGATATTCAGCAACTCGTAAAACAATCCAAACAGAAGGGATTTACGATAACAGCAAGAAGTGCCGGTACCAGCCTGGCCGGGCAAACAACAGGCGGCGGTGTGATTATGGACGTATCCCGCCATATGACATCTATCAACCGAATCGATGTTAAAAACCACTTCGCTCATCTCCAACCCGGTGTTATTCGCGATACATTGAACCGGGAGACGGCGAAACATCAATTGCAATTCGGGCCCGATACGGCCACAACCAATCGATGTATGTTGGGTGGGATGATCGGTAACAATTCCTGCGGTTCGTTTTCCATCAAACATAAAACTACTCGCGAACACATCCTTGAGATTGAAGCGGTTTTGAGTGATGGTTCAAGGGCTGTTTTCAAACCCCTCAGTCCAAATGAGCTGGAAAAAAAGTGCCGGCTTGAAACACTTGAGGGAGATATTTACCGCGAAATGCTGGATCTCCTGGAAAAACATAAAGACGAAATTTTTGATCATTACCCCCACCCGGATATCATCCGGAGGAATACCGGATACGCGCTGGACCGGCTTTGTGAAATGGAGCCGATCACTCCCGGTGGCCGTTCCTTTAACCTGGCCGAACTCTTATGCGGAAGTGAAGGAACGCTGGCGATGACAGCTTCAGCCAAAGTAAACCTTTCTCCACTTCCAACAGAAAAAACGCTGCTGATTCCACAATTCAATTCGCTCCATGAAGCGATGTTGGCAACTGTAGAAGCGGTGAAATGGGATCCGGCTGCTGTTGAGTTAGTCGATGATATTATCCTCAATGCAACGAAAGGAAACATTGAACAGCGTAAAAATCGGTTTTTTCTTGAGGATGATCCGAAGTGTCTTCTCATCATACAATTTGAAGGAGATGATGCTGATGAGCTCGCTAATAAAGCTGCCGGTTTAAAGAAAAAACTTGAAGAACTCGAACTCGGATATACCCACCCGGTACTAACCGATCCGGATAAAATGCGTCGCGTTTGGGACTTGAGGAAAGCCGGGCTTGGCTTGTTGATGGGACTTGGCAGCGATTCAAAATCCCCGACTTTTGTTGAGGATACGGCCGTTCGGGTTGAGGACCTTCCAGAGTATGTCAAAGAGTTTCAAGAAATTTTAGACAAACACAATACAACCTGCGTCTTTTACGCTCACGCATCGGTTGGAGAGTTACACCTGCGTCCCGTTGTGGATACAACCAAACCTGGGGGGCTTCAGAAATTAAAAGATATTGCACAGGAAGTGGCCGATTTGGTCAAAAAATACAACGGCTCACTCTCTGGTGAGCACGGAGACGGCCGGGCTCGCGCACCTTATATTGAGACTGTCTTAGGAAAAGAGATGATTCCCCTGCTCCGGGAGGTGAAGGAGATTTGGGATCCTCAATATCGGTTCAATCCCGGAAAAATCATCAACCCAAAACCGATAGATACAGATCTGAGATACCCTCCAACCTATCAAAAACCTGAGGTGGATACCGTGTTCAACTGGCGTCTCTCCGGCGGATTTGATGCAGCGATTGAGCAATGCAACGGTGCGGGTGTTTGTCGAAAACTGGCTGAGAGCGGCGGTACGATGTGCCCCTCCTATCATGCAACCCGGGATGAAAAAGATAACACACGCGGACGAGCAAACCTGTTTCGTCAGCTTTTTTCGGGTAAAGATCCGGAGGCTTTTGAATCTGAAGATCTGAAGGAGGCATTAAATCTATGCCTCAGTTGTAAAGCCTGCAAAAGCGAATGCCCCGCCAATGTTGATATGGCCAAAATGAAAGCCGAATTCATGAACGGCTGGCATGAGAAAAAGGGGGCAACTTTAGTCGAGAAATTTTTTGGTCAGCCGGAAAAACTATATCCATTCGCTTCAACTTTTGCGAAGGCCACGAATTTCATCAACAGGCAATCACCGGTCAAACAAGCGTTTGAGAAAATTGCCGGGATCGATTCCAGGCGAAACCTGCCTGAATTTGCTTCACAAACATTTGAAGAATGGTTCAATAAAAATGGTGCAGATTTTAAAAATGAAACGGGCCGCCAGGTTGTTTTGCTTGTGGATATATTTACAAATTACCACGAGCCTGACATTGCAAAGGCAGCACTTAAGGTATTGAGTTCGCTTGGCTTTAATGTGCTGGTTCCCGGAATCTGGCCAACGGGCAGGCCTCAAATATCGAAAGGGCTTTTAAAAGAAGCAAAATCGATTTGTAAAGAGAATATCAAACGGTTTTCCTCTTTCGCAGAATTGGATATACCGATTGTTGGCCTGGAACCCAGTGAGATATTAACACTTCGTGACGAATACCTGGATTTATGCGAGGAATCTGAAATCAAAAAAGCAGAAGAAATAGCTGCAAAAGCATTTCTTTTTGAGGAGTTTCTATATACGGAGATAGCTTCAGGAGAGCCCAGGGATTTTGGCAAAAACCGGAAAGTATACCTGCACGGACATTGCCATACCAAAGCACTCGTTGGCAATGATCCTTTGATCCAGGCCTTTAAACATTTTGGTTTTGAACCTGTAGAGTTGCAAACCGGATGTTGCGGAATGGCCGGAAGTTTTGGGTATGAGAAAGACAAGTATGACGTATCCATGAAGGTGGGAGAACAGGTTTTGTTTCCTGCTCTTCGCAATCTGCCGGAAGATGCTTTAGTCTGCGCCCCCGGATTTTCATGCCGGCATCAAATTGCAGATGGTGTAAACCGAGGGGCTAAGCACCCGGCGGTGATTATTGCGGATGTAATTCCCGCTTAGGTCAGATATTCGTAGACCTCTTCCATTTGACAAGCTCATACCTTCTATACAAACTTTATTTGTATGCTTTACAGTTTATAGAAAGCCAAGCTCCTCAAGATGCAATATGCATTAGAAAGTTTGGATGCTGTTACTGATTAAAACCATTTAAGTACCCAGTAGCCGCCTGTCGATATAATTTTATCTCTTCTCGTTTGCAGAAAAACTGTATTTAGCTTTAATCAACGAAGTTATAACCTGCCAAAATTTAAATGTAGCTGAACTATTTCAGAAATAAATTTCCCGGTTTATTTCCCTGATAAACTCCGTTTTAAAAACTGGCATTTCGTTTTTCAATCAAGTAATATTTCTCAGCAACTTGACAGTTTTTACAGTTATAATTCGATTAATGACCGTATTTTTTTTCATAAAGTATTTCTTAAAGGATTTTCATCAATATTTTGATAAAATATCCAATTGCAATGCCATTTTTACATTTGACTTAGAAGATAGTCTTCTCGAAATAGGGTCCGAATCAAAAACTTCATTCATCAAGCAAAAGTACAGAGATATATTGAGATTTCTTCTTTGTAATTATCCTGCCATTCTGAAATATCCAATAGCTGTCAGAGTTAACCACCCGGATACAATTGAATTTCAAAAAGATCTTGCTGTCTTAGAAACACTGAATTTTGTTAATTGGAATACGATTATTCTTCCAAAAATTGAAAGCTCGAAAAGTGTATCAAAAGCTATTTCTGATCTAAAATCTCATCAAGTAAATTTTGAAAATATTGGTATCCTGATTGAATCGGAGAAGGGGGTTATCAACCTGAATAACATTATAAAAGAAGCGACACCTGATGTAAAATATGTCTTTTTTGGTCACGCAGATTATAACCTTGATCGTAAAATATTACCCTTTAAACACCAATTGGATGAAGAATATTGGGATTGGGTACAAAGATTATTGGATATTTTGCAATCTGAGGACCTCACTTTTATAAATTCTCCTTGTCTCTATTTAAAAGACAAAAAGCTGTTTTTGTATAACCTTCATAAGTTATCGCAATTCAATTTTAAGAAAATAGGCCAGCTTACTCTTTCACTGGAGCAAAGCTTTTTGTGTCAAAAGACTTCAGGAATAAACCGGAGTTTTTCAAATCTTAAGAAAAGAAAGGAAAAAAGATCTGTAGTAAAATATGCACGGGAATTAACTGATATTTACAAGGATCAATCTTCTGAGAAAAGCTTCTCAATCTCTGAGAATCATTATTTAATATGCCCTCAAGAATATAAAATGGCTAATGAATTCTTAAAAGCCAGAACATGGACAAGTTAAAAATATTAATTGTAAGTGGATGTTTAGCAGAGCAAAATAAGTCAAAAGGCAACATACCGTATTCACTTTTGTACCATCAAGTACTGAAAAAAGATGCTGAAAGATTATATAATATCTCCATGGATTTTGATGTCGTTAGATATGAGAGGTTTAATCCCTGCATGGACAGAATTACAGAAAGCTTTTATGACAGAAAACCTGACATTATCCTCTTTCAAGTTAGGGGCAATCATTATTTGAAGACGATTAAATTTTTTATAAGCTATCAATCTAGGAAAGGTGCAAAAAAGAAGTATGGTATGAATATTCTTCAAATTAGAGAGAGCTTGTACGAAAAATATATGCCATACAGGAAGAAAGTTAAAAAAAAATCAATACCGCAGAATCCAACTGCTTCTCCAAGAAGCAAGATTTACATTACACTTAGAAAGATTACTTTCTCACTATATCATAGTATCAACTATTTAATTGGTCTTCTAATAGGTAATGAAAAGAAGGCCTACAAAAATTATCTACTGTTAGTAAAAAAGGTCATTAATTTAGCGGAAACGAATGAAACTCCTATTCTCTTTTTGGGCGTGACATCCAGACCCATAAATACATTTGGAGAATTTATATCCAAGAGATTAAATAACCGAATGAGAAGATATATAACCTCCAGGAATTTGAAATACATCGATATTTTTGGAGTTAAAACAGACAATGGTACTTATAAGTTTGATTCAAATATCTCATATAGTTTAAATAGTTATGGTCATCAAGAAATAGCCGAAAAGCTATTGCCCCACCTCGTTGATATTAAAATCTAATAAGATAATTAACTAGTATCGGTACCATTGAACATATATAGTTTCTAGTATTTAAAGCTTTTCGGGATATGCCAACTGTCTTAATTTTTCGCGCACCCGAATTCTAATCTTAACATCAAATATCAGACAGAATAGATCGACTCGTTAAACACGCTGTGGAGATATTGGTGTTTGTACTGCTAAATCAGACCACCGGCTCATACATCTCTTTCGTCTGATGAGCTGTTTCTTTCCATGAAAATTTCCCTCTTTGTGGAAGGAACCTCTCTTTATATTTCCGCAAGTTGATTTAAGTATATATTATCTGATAATAGATTGATAGATATCCAGATGACGCTCAGTTGTTTTACACCATGAAAACTTTTCGGACTGTTTTAATCCTTTTGTTTCCAATTCATTTTTCAGAGCAGAGTCAGTATATAGTTTATACATTGCATCGCATATTTGATCATTATTCTCCGGATCTACCATTTTTGCTCCATTTCCAACAACTTCAGGTAATGATGATGTATTAGAAGTAACGGTTGCAACACCACACTGCATGGCCTCCAGCGGTGGCAAACCAAACCCTTCGTATTTCGAGATATAATAGAAAGAATGCGCATGGCTATATATTGAGGCAAGATCTTCGTCAAATACCCAACCTGTCGTTATGATCCGGTCTTTCAAGTTTTTTGAACAATTAATTTCTTCAAAAATTTTCTCAAACTGCCAGCCTTTTGTTCCTACAAGAACAAGTGATAAATCATTGATATGATGTTCCAACACGAATTTATTAAAACAGCGAATTAGCCGTTCTAGGTTTTTCCTGGGTTCAAGGGTACAGAGGCTTAAAAAGTAGTTCTCAGGTAAACCATATCTGTTTTGAACTTCTTTAAACTTCTCTGAATCTGCACTTGGATAAAATTTATCTGAGTCTGCTGCCAGGTGGCAAACAAAAACGTTATTCGGGTCTATGTTACCATCATAGTTTAAAAGGTCATTCTTGGTATTCTCAGACACACAGATAGCATAATCATTACCAATCGAAGATATGATCTCTTTTGTCTCAAGTAGTTTGTTATGCAAATTTGGATATAAAACAGGTATTATATCGTGGATTGTAATACATCTTTTTAATTTCGAAAAATTCTTCAAGTCATTTGGTATTTTATAGAATGGCGTATGAAAAATGTCAGCCTTCCTAAACGCTTCGGTGTCATATTCTATCAATTCAAGATCGATACCAAGTAAACTGTATAAATTTCTTAATATCCTTTTACCCCTCCCAAATATTTTATTCGGCAGATTATAAACCAGCTTATTATTTAATCGTTGTTCGTATCCATTTTCAATCAAAAATTCTTTGGTTTTTTTCAAATAAACGGGTTCTGCCGTATTTGCCAGCAGTAGATTGATCTCCTCAGATTTCTGTAATTCGTTCAGCAATTCCATGACAACCCTATAGATTCCTGTACGAGACGTCATATGCGACATTGCCACACCAAATACAGATATATCATACATTAAATTAATTTTCATGCAGAAGACCTCGTTTTGCCATTTTCTTACAAAGACCGGTAATCATGATATTTTTTATTAACCAACTTCAATATAAATGGTTTAGTTAAGATCGGAGGTGATGGTAATTCAAATATAATGTTATTGATGAGGGCAACAATACAGATTTAACCCGTTATAAGCGACGTGCAATATCTTCAAACCCGTAATTAAAATTATCAATGTCTTCTTTAAACCAGTTATATACTATTTCATAGCATTCCTTATCGTAGTAGTAACTGTAGTGCTTATGCTTTGTTTTATTAATATGTAAGAGTTGAGTATCAACATTTATAATATTACAGAGTGTTTGAAAGTCTTCTTCAAGGTTTTCGAATCTGCCGATAAAATCAACAATTATTTTCCCACTCTCATCAACCAACCACTTCATCTGTGGTGCATTAACTCTTTTCACATATGGCTTTTTAGTTAAGTCTGAATATGTTTCAAATAACCAATGTTTAAAGGGTGTACTTTCTGCCACCCGTCCCCTCAGCACTCTGTATTTGTAGAGAGAAACTGCCCGATCCCAGGGATTTCTAACAAAAGCAAATGTAAATAGTGTTTCCCAAATTTCTGGAACTATTTGTGTTTTGTATTCCAAGGCAGTGGCATGAAATTTAGTAATTTGTAAAGACTGTTCGATGCTTCTTCCCGCATTCTTATTAATGTGAATGAAAAGGTAGTTGTAATCACCTTTATTCAGTCGTTTAAAATACCTTTCCCGTTTTAATTGCTTTTCTACTTTCATTTTTTGACTACCAGGTTAAGTATTTAACGTTATTTCCAGATAAAGTTGAATCTGATGATGCATACTTGACTTTGAGCGGCCCGAAGGAATCATTTTGTTGTAATTTCGAGGATGCTTTTACCTCGAAATAGCCTGAACAAAACCACTTTGGAAATCGAAGCCTTTTTTTTAACACCGCTTTGACCAAAACAGGATCAATACTGTACCTGCCCTCCGAAATCTTGATACAGGCGGGATCAAAATAACGATTTTCAGTAAATTTCTATCGAACCGACGTTATTTAATAAGTCGTGAAGTTATTATTATTCAATATCTACATAAATAACTTTTTGCACCATCAGAATGTAAATTATGTTTTTTAGAAAAAAGATCTATACACCCGAATTAATATCCCTGCATATTCCAAAAACGGCGGGAACGTCATTTAGGAATATTCTTAAATCAGTGTATGGAGATACGCTCGTAGTACGATTTGATATTAATAAGAAAGGCGTAAAATTAAATCAGCAACCATATTCATCTTCAGATTTGCCATCGGCTAAAGTTCTTCATGGTCATTTTCGATATATAGAGCTTAAGAAAAGGTTCGATTTACCTGAAAACATTCAAAAAATCACATGGGTCAGGGATCCGGTTCAAAGAGTTCTCTCAAATTATTACTATCTGGATTCTCAGCTGAAGAAATTCTTAAATGAAGAAGGAAAAGGCATTAATATTTTAAGTAAAATGAAACGCAGCCTGCTTGAGTTTGCCCAAAATGAGATTAATCAAAACAGGCAAAGTAAATTTCTGGAAGGAATAAATCTTGAGGAATTTGATTTTGTAGGGATCACGGAGTATTTCGAAGAGGACTTGGTGAAAGTGGCCGATGTTTTAGATTGGCCGGAAACACCAAAACCCATATACCAAAATAAAACGGCTTCAAAAAATAGAATTTATTCTGAATCGATTTTGGATGATATTGCAGCACTAAATAAAAGGGACATGGACCTGTATAAGCAGGCCCTGATTTTAAGAAATAAACCTATCCTATAGTTTGCTCGAGATTATTTTTATACACATTCCTAAAACAGCCGGGACAACAATTTTTAAATTGCTCAAGAGAAATTACAGCCCTGACGAAATTATTAAGTTCAAAAAGAACATTTTTAAAAAGTATCCTGACAAGGAGCCTGCTTCTATACTATCAGAGATGATACAACCATCTACTAAAGTCTTAATCGGTCACTGTAGTTATAGGGATTTAAGTTTGGTACTGAAACAAAATCCGAATGTTAAACTTGTTACATTTTTGCGTGATCCGGTAGATCGAGTGATTTCTAACTTTAAATTCTTTAGAAAAAGAATATTAACCGGAAAAGCTAAGAAGAAGCAACTTCAGAGAGTTCATGAACCATTAATGACATATGCGAGGCGGCCGGGTAGTATAAATCGAATGACAAAAATTTTAAAAGGTGTTAACCTGGAAGACTTATACTTTATTGGAATTTTCGAAACTTTAGAAAATGATATACAAGAACTGTTCTTATCCTTGAATTTAGAAATTGAATCTATCCCGGTTGAAAACAAAAATAGCGTAGTTGAAACATCTGATATCACAATTTCCAGTAGTGATATTGAACAATTAAAAAGCTTAAATCATCAAGACATTCTACTCTACAACAAAGCCCGGCAGCTGAGGAGGCATAAATCCGCATGAACTCTTTATTTACTCCAAAAAATCACATAGATGACATTATACTTGCACTATAAAGCAGTGTAATTTCTTGTAATATAAAACTTAGAAAGTGTATTTAAAGGTATCGATATCTTTTTCAAACCTCGCTTCAATCATTTTTTTCGTTTTATAATTGTAAAAATCTTGATATCTATGTGAGGATGAATTTGGATTAACGTTTAGTTTCAAATTTTGAAGTTTCACCCTGCCATCTGTTCGCTCTTCAATTTCTTTAATTGCAATCTTATACTCTTCTAACTTATATACATAGTCCATTATACATTGATCGTTTTCATCGGTAAGCCAATCTATTTGATTTCTATGAAGAGTAGGATGGCGACAAGTATCACTGGCAAATAGATGATGAGAGCAAAATTCTTCAAACGACATCTGTTCTCTTATATCAATATTCCTCTTTCTGTAGTAAAGAGACACAGCCCTCGACCATGGATTTCTTACAGCAGAAAACTTAAAATAACTCTTAAAAATATTGGAAACTTTTTCTCGAATTTCTGTATCACTGGGTACTTTCTGAGAGGGAAAACTTATATTATTCCCCAAACTCCGTTTTAAAAAATAGACATATAGGCCATCTCTTACCTGTTTAATATTTAAATGAGAACTCTCAATGAAGGGATTCCCTTCTTGTTTAATTTGCGATCTGACAGTTGTTGACCCGGTCCTTGGAATGGCTATAAAAATGCACTTTTTTTCAAAATTCACAGCTTCATTGAATATAAATACCTTGGGTTTTTCCCTTATTTCTTTTCGGCCGAGTAATTTTTGATGAATTCCTTTTAAAATATCCATAACCATATATATAAAGTTATCTGGGTATTTTTTATTCGTTGTTAATCTTTAGATATATAATAACTGGAAATTGTATTTTGATACAATCTATGCAACCATCAATATTTGCCTAATTCGCAATTCTATAATAATTCATCGAATATATGAAATGCTGGTTAGCTTCATTTCCAAGATCGGGAAACACATTTTTTAGAAATATACTTTATTACGTCTATGGAGTTGAATCCAGTTCTTGGCACAAAGAACTGAACAAATCTGTTAATAGCGATTACGATACGTATGATTTTGTCAAAACACACCTGCGGCCCTTTGAAATCCTCCCTAATGATCCCGCGATTCCTGCAATTTACCTGGTACGAGACGGGCGAGATTCACTTCTTTCCATGGCACATCACAGATCAGACATTGTACAGCCCGGATCTGATTTTAATATGAATCTTTATGAAGCCATCGTAGCAGACGGTGGAAGCCATTTTGGAGGATGG
The DNA here is from genome assembly GCF_022012475.1 of Rhodohalobacter sulfatireducens. Lineage (GTDB taxonomy): Bacteria > Bacteroidota > Rhodothermia > Balneolales > Balneolaceae > Rhodohalobacter > Rhodohalobacter sulfatireducens. The sequence continues at coordinate 174,950 of NZ_JAKLWS010000003.1, read as the reverse complement.
TCAATAAATGTTACTGAATGGTTGGACAGAGCAACCCTTGTTATTAGGTATGAAGATCTAGCCCAAGATCCTAAACGTGTTTTTAAACGTGTGGAATGTTTGATAGATCTTCCTGAACCCAATTGGGATAATTTGCCCACGTTTAAAGAGATGAAATTTGGCGATCCTAAATATGGCGGAAAGAAGAGTCAAAAGTTTTTCAGGAAAGGAAAATCTGGATCATGGAGGGAGGAGATGACCACGGATCAGTTAGATCTTTTTTGGCATTTTCACAAAGATACAATGGAAAGGCTTGGTTATTCTGAAAAAAATGCAACCATTCCTCAAAACCAACTTCTTGATTCGGCCGTAATTGATAAAATGGGTGTCTCAGAAATTCAGTCCAATCAGATCTCATCAAGGAATGAAAAAAAGAGCATTCTAATTGATTGTACTTTACTTTTAACAAAAAAAAACACGCCTGTAAAAGAAAACCTCCGGAATCTAATCGTTGGCTTGTTGGATCATCAGAAATTTGGGTATTCGAATTTTCAATTTGACCTGCTATTTAAAAACAAAATTTATCCTCTTGGTGAAGTTTCAAACCTAAAGCTATTGGAGTCAATAGGCATTTTCTCACCCAAGAAATCACCCTTTCCTGCAAAAATTCAATCTAAAAGTGCCTTTTTCAAATTTATAAGCGAAACACTCTATAAACTATTACGAACTAATAAACTCAGTTATCTCTATTCTTTAATCAAGCAAGTCCAAAAGAAAAGTTTGAGCCTTTCACAAAAGGTTCGTCAATTCATTGAATCCAAATCTACTCTTATTACAATCCCGCGATTGGAGAAAAATAAGACTATAAGAGAATTAAAAGCTCCTTTGAAAAATGATTTTTTTGCGGACAAAGATAATTTCTCATCATATGACATTATCCATCTTACCCTTGAAGATAGATTACCACTTATTGCAGGTTGTAGTAATCAACTGGTGCTTACTCTATCAGGAAAGCCTCAGACTTTCAAAGAATTACATTCGCCCAATAAGAATGAAGCTAATGTTAAGAGTATTTTCGAAAATAATTCTCATCACATTATTACAAATTCTCAAGGTTTATCGTCTGAAGTCCTAAAATTATTCGATATTAAAAAAGAGCATATCAGCACTCTTTATTTACTGGGGAACAGAGAGAAATATCATCATAATTTAAATACCAATATTGCTCACGAAATCCTCAGCAAATACCAGATAAAGGAACAGCTCTATTTTTTGTGCAACGCTGATCAAGAATCTGCAAGAAACCTCTCTTTCATAGTAAATTCGTTTCACATATTTATCCAAAAAGAATCGATTGATCCATCCGTTCGATTGGTCATTCTGGGATCTAGTGCTGAACCAAAAATCAAGAAGACAAAAATATCAACTCCATATGCCAAGATTATAATCCCGGGATATATAAACCCAAATATACTACATGTTCTTTACTCAAGTGCCATTTCATTTATAAACATGTCAGACACTGTGATGCCGCCCTTTGAGGCGATGTATTGTAAAACTCCCGTTTTATTTCATAAAGACAATGTATTCAAAGAGATTCTTAAGAATAGCGGAATATCTATTGAAGCCAAAAGCTATCATCACCTTGCTGAAAAGATGGAATTGTTAATCAACCGGAAATCAGTAAGAGATCAACTTGCTTCGAGTGCTTTCCGCCAATCCTTACTATTCAGTCAGCGAACATATGTTTACAAATTTTTGAAAATCTACGAAAGAATATCAGCCCGGAATTTTAAACAGAAACTGATCAATGAATCATGAGTTATTTAAAGAAGCGATTCATACACCTCTTTCGTCTGACGAGCTGTTTCTCTCCATGAGAATTTTTCTGTCCGTTCGACACCCTTTTGAATTAGATCTTTTCGTAAATCGTCATCGTAAACCACTTTTCTAACCGCTTCCCGGATTTCCTTCTCACTTTTTGGATCGAAATAAATGGCGGCATCACCCGCAACCTCCGGGAGTGAAGCGCATTTACTGCAAACAACGGGACAATTCGCAGCAAACGCCTCCAGGATCGGTAAACCAAAACCCTCATACAGTGTGGGAAAAACAAAACACCGGGCGTTTTTATAGATATGAGCCAGCTCACTATCGGTGCAAGAAATTTGGATAGCTTTCTCTTCCAGTTCATGACTCGCCAGAAAACTTTGTTCCGATTTTTGAAATTTTCCACCACCCACACACACCAAATGCAGATCCTCATCTTTCACAAGTAGAGGAGAGACCGATTCAAGAAACTTCTGAAAGTTTTTATAGGCACTTCGAATTCCTACAAAAAGTATGTATTTCTTAGGAAGCCATTCTAAATCTACATTGGTATCTCGATATTCATCAATCAGTGAACTCCCTTGGTAAATCACATCAATCTTTTGCTCATTAACTCCAAAAAGATCAATAAGATCATCTTTAGTATGTTTTGATATTGCAATGATTTTATCCGCTCTTTCAATTACTTCTCTCTTATGATCCGAGATTTTTGAACCATTGGAAAAATAATGTGGTAACCGCTCATGAATCATATCATGTACAGTAACCACCATTGGTTTTTCACCAATCTTAGAAAGGAAATAGGTATCGTAAAACGTTGGATGAAAGAGATCAAATGTAGAATTAACAATAGTTTGTTTTGAACTGTACCGATTTAAAAAACTTTGAAGTTTTACCTTTCCTTTAAAATATCTTTTAGGTAGAAATGAACTCAGTTCTTTATTCTCAATATTGGATAGGTATCTATTTTCTGAGTACTTGATTGAGGTTTGAATTTCAATATTTTCAAACTCACTCAATTCACTAATTAATTCAGAAAAATACCTGGAGATACCACCCTCTTGTTGCATTGTAAATATTTGGTGGTCGTATAAAATTTTCATTCAAAAAATGGCTTACTGCACAATGGGAAATTGAAATTTAAAAGAACTCCGAATAACTGACGAGAAAAAGAAAGTGAGTTTATTTCGGGTTCCGAACTACTTTTCTACTGTTTTACGATAGTATTTTAGAGTATCCTGTAAACTTTTACGGAGGGATACTTCGGGCTTCCAACCTACTTCGTTGAAAATTTTCTTATTTGATCCAATAATAATTGGATTGTCAATAGGACGCAATTTGGATTCATCAACTTCAATTTCAACTTTTTGCCCGGTCAATTCGATAAGTGTATTCACGATCTTTCTAAGCTTTACACCTTTCCCGCTGCACACGTTATATGTTACTCCCTTTTTACCCCGGTTTATGAGAGCCCAATATGCTTTAACAACATCTCTTACGTCGATAAAATCTCGAACGATAGACAGATCACCTACAACTAATTTTGATGGTTTGTGATCGCCTTTCTTTATCTTCGCCAATTGATGAGCAATTGACGGGATAAAAAAGTTTGATGCCTGGCCGGGACCTAAATGATTAAACGACCGCGTCTTTACAATATCTATTCCATAACCGCGAACATATACATCAGATAAATTTTGTTTGGCAACACTGCTTACTGCATATGGATTGGAAGGTTTAACCCTGCAATTTTCAGTTAATGGCAGCTCACTTTTTTCTGCTATCCCATATTCTTCAGATGATCCGACCGACAGCAGCCGACTTTTAATCTTGCTCAACCGCAATGTCTCCAAAATATTCAACAGAAGTGCGGTATTGTTTTCGAACGTTTTAGAGGGTTCTTTCCAGCTTTTCCCAACACTGGATAACGCCGCAAGATGTATAATTATCGTTGGTTTGAACTCCTCTAAGATCTCACGAACACTTTTTGAATCATTCAAATCTACTGATTCAAATTCAAGATCCGGCTCTTCACCTGTAAAATGTTCAAATTTTGATTTCTTGTCGATTCCAAGAACTTCAATTTCATCTTTGCCTGACAAGTATGAAGTCATATGTTGACCTACAAATCCACAGACTCCTGTTATCAAAACTTTTTCCATGTGAGCACTTTCATTAAAATTTTCTTAAAATATGTATTATTGCTTGAATAAATAAATCAAACTAAAATTTCATTTTTTGGATCACAGTTTTCAAAAGAGACAATGCCAGATCGGTATTTTTATTGTTTAAAAAAATCATTTGGCTAACCCTTCAGATTTTCAATAATAGCCTTAAAGTAGGCAGCTTGTTCATAAGTCACTTTGCTTGTACATTTAACAAATGCTTAAGTTCCGAAAAGTACTAAATGCACTTCGCTATTTTAAATCAGTTGCAGGGTTGCCAAAAGCTTTGCCTGTAGCCGATATTCAAATTCGAAATTTTAGCCGCAGATATCCAAAAATTCATCATAATGATCCTGTTAGTGATGATTCAATAAATCTTATCTCATAGCTATGTCGTGATATTTCAATTCATAACTTACTCTTGATAAATCTGAAATCACCGGGTATTTAGCTTATTAGAAGTAATCATCACTAAAAAATTCATTCAGGTTATAATAATCTGATGTACTAAACATTGAATCAAAACTCATAAATTCCTGACAACCCCATGATATCATATGCCCAAAATTTTGAAGACGTTGTTCTGAATCGAGTATTTCATAATGTGGATTCTGGCCGTTATGTAGATGTTGGGGCATATCATCCTGAGATTGACTCCGTGACTAAGCACTTTTATAACAAGGGTTGGTCAGGAATAAATATTGAACCCATTGATCGTTTTTGGCAACTATTTCAAGAAATGCGACCGCGCGATCAAAATGTTAGAACTGCAATTGGATCTTATGAAGGACATGTAGAATTTCATGAGTTTGGAGATACAGGCCTTTCAGGTTATGGAGAACAACCTGACATAGACATTCTTGAAGCTCTTGAGGTTGGGATGAAAACCAAAAATCTACCCATTACAACTTTGGCTCAAATAGCTGATAAATTTAATCTTTCCGAAGTTGAGTTTCTTAAAATTGATGTAGAGGGTGCTGAACGAGATGTATTACTTGGGACGGATTTCAAAATTTTTCGACCAAAGGTAATCGTTATTGAAGCAATCAAACCAAAATTACCGGGAGTCAGTACACATGCGATTATACCCACATGGCCAAATTTTGAAAATATATTATTTGAAAATGACTATGAGTTTGGACTTTTTGATGGCCTTAATCGGTTTTATTTCCGAAGTGAGAGTCCAGAATTACAGAAGCTATTGTCTTACCCGGCAAATATTACAGATGGATTTATACTTAACAGTAACCATTTTTTAGTTCCAAATAATGATCAAAAAAAAGAATCAAAAAAGTTGAACTCTATTCCTTCAATATTTAAAAAGTTGTGTAAACGAATAATTTCTAATTTTAGAGGAGGAAAATAATGGCTTTATGGTATGATGTATCTGACTTGATGCACTGGCATTTACCCCACCTAACCGGAATTCAACGTACAGTAGTTGGAATTTTAAATGGCCTCCATTCCTTAGATGTACATCCAAGGCTTGTAAAATTTGATGAAAAAAAGTTCTCATTCAAGTCATTAGAATTAGATGACTTACCCCAAAACGTTTTGCAATACATTCATATTTCAGATATCAATCAATTGGAAATTTCTGAACCTGAAATTAAACCAGAAACCAATCAGATTAAGGAAAAACTCAAAGATGTTTTGGGCACAGATCCTATTACTCGAGAATTAGTTACAAATGTACGGAATTTTGGATCTGCTGGAATGTCAATTCCAAAGAATCTGATAAGGTGGTTAAGCACAAGAATTAATACTGGAAACCAGACAGAATCAGAAGAACAAAAATTTGAGAATAGAATTTGTTCCCTGCCAGGGAATAGAACTAATAATAATCGAAATGAATCTTCTGAAAGTGATGTATTACTTTCTTTTTGTGCTTCCTGGACCATTACCGGTCACGCTACCGCTGTTGGCTCACTTCAAAGTCAAGATGTGAAAGTAGTCCGGATGATTTACGATTTAATTCCCACTTTAAAACCTCAATGGGTCCTTGAGAATGGGCAAAAGATTTTTTCAAGCTGGGCTCAATCCTTACTTTGTGAATCTGACCTAATTTTCACGATCTCAGAATTCTCAAAGAAAGAGATTAAGCGGTACTGCAAAAAAGCTGACATTGCAAAACCACCATTAGAAGTAGTGCGACTTGGTGATGTGATGGAGGGTCGGAATAAATATTCTGCTGCCAAAAACAATGGCCCTGAATTAACTCCAAAACTTATACCGGATCGCCCTTTCTTTCTATGCGTATGCACCATAGATGTTCGAAAAAATCACCGTCTACTTTACGATGCATGGAATCTAATGAATTCACGAGATCCGGAAAGCTGTCCCGATTTAGTTTGTGTTGGTTCTAAACACCTATTCGTAAAAGATTTAATACGTGAAATTAAGTTTACACCCGAAGTCAACAAACGAATTCACATCCTCAATAATATTAATGATAAAGATCTTGACTGGTATTACAACAATTGTATAGCTACGATCTATCCCTCTCGTTATGAAGGGTGGGGATTACCTGTAGCGGAAAGCCTTGGTTATGGTCGTGTTTGTTTAGCATCTCATGCCACAAGTATACCCGAGATTAGCAAAGATCTTCCCGAATTTTTCGACCCATTCAATGTATATGAATTACTTGATTTAATTCAAAAATGCTTGCAAGATGATGAGTGGTTAGAGCAGAAAGAGACTGAAATTCGAGAGGTTTTTACACCAACCCCGTGGACACATACTGCAACGCAAATCTTAAATAAAATTTAATCGATGCTGTATTCTGCTAAAAATAAGATTGCTTTTGCACACTATCCAAAAACAGCAGGAACATCGGTTAGTGCCTGGTTCAAAGCTTCTTTTCAAGATGCAGTCTATCTAGAACCAAATTCAATCCTCAAAGATCCAAACTCGATTTTAAATATAAGTCATTATGGTGTAAATTCGTCAATTCAACATCTAGAACCCAATCCAGAATGGCACGAACGTCTTCTTAATAAAGTATTCGATAACAAATTTGAGATTGAGTCTCCTGCAGATAATCTTCGAATCATTGGTGTACTTCGTGATCCTTTTGATATGCTCGTCTCATTATATAATTTTTGGCGAAATACTGACAGGTCCAATTTCTTAGAATCTGAACTTCCTCCTTTGATCATTACAGCCAGAGAAAAGTCTTTTACGGAATTTTTGGCTTTGGCTGTCGGTGAACACCCTATTAGCACATATCGAGAATTTTTTGATGTTGGAGGGAAGTGTTGGGCAAATACGCGACTCTTATCTTTTGAAAATCTTAATGAAGCACTACTCAATGTTTGTAAAGAGTTTGATATACCAATCTCCAAAAAAAAATTGGAGCATCTTAATCCAGGACCCGAATTAGATCATACAATTCATCCTTATCTTCGTCAAGCCGGGAGTCTAATTAATCATGTTGAACAACATTTTCATTGGTATTACAATGAAGGGCAAAAAATAATGGTTTCAAAATGAATAGGAATAATCGGATTCCGCGACTCAACATCTCTTCATTATCAGCCCCTGAACAAGTACGTGTTGCAGTTACAGTCGGATGTCGTGATACAGATTCAATTCCTAAAGTTTCAGGTGCCGGAGAAATTCAATGTTTGGGCAATACCTATATTCAAAAAATGCACGATGGCACTTTGGTTGAAGCTAATGCATACGAGGGCAATTGGATTACAAAAATCATCTTTGATCTGAAAGGTCACCATGAACCCCAGGAGGAGCTACTGTTTCATTCATTGTTATCTGAAGTACGGCCCGGCACTCAAATTGTAGAGTTAGGTTCTTACTGGGCTTACTACAGCAACTGGTTTTTAGGGGCAGTTGAAAACTCCAAAGCAGTATGTATTGAACCAAACATGAAAAACCTTGAGGTAGGAAAGCGAAATATGGCACTGAATAACAGGCAGGCTACATTTATTCATGCACGTGTAGGTGAAGAGTACAGCCCACCTCATACGGCTGAAACCAATACAGCTGATGATGAGTTGTCTTTTGATTCTGTTGAGTGTTTAAATATGCAAGCTCTTCGTGAACAGTTAGATCATAAATCCATTGAAATGCTGCATATGGACGTTCAAGGTGCGGAACTTGGATTTCTTCGCTCGATAGCTGCTTCCGGAAGCCAATCCGATCTACGCTTTATAGTTGTTTCTACACATCATAAATATATTACTGGATCTCCAAACACTCATGCAGATTGCCTGGATACTCTTCGCGAGTCCGGTGCTGTTATTCTTGCCGAACACACGGTAGCCGAGTCATTCAGCGGCGATGGTTTAATAATTGCAAGTTACAACACTTCAGATGCTGAGATCGAACTCCCTCCTATCAGTCGAGCCAACAAAGAGTTCAGCAATCTCATATGGGAACCATTTGATTACTCTGTAGTCTCTTAATTCTAATGTACAAATGGTATAATTATAAATAAAATTGGTGCCGATAAAATCGACCTTTATATATTTAAATTTGATTATAGGAATCAATTATTAAAGATTTAAAAAACCCTTTTAATTTCTGGTTTTCTCTTTGATAATCTATATTAATCCCTAATCAAATAAGCTTCATTCTTCAAGATCTAATTCCGGATTTTCTTTCATCTCACCTGCGGTTTTTCAACCCAATACGGATTAACACTTTTTTAAAAAATTGGATCAAACTGGAATTGAACAGGTACATTTTAAACTGAAAATTACTTACAGGAATCTCAGGTTTCTTTTGGAAGGGCAAAAGCCAAATTGGCACTTGAGAGTAGTAATTCATGAATAACCAATTATAATTTTGCAACTTTATCATTCCACTGCCAAACAGTTCATGAATTTTATTAATACACACAACGCTCTCTTCAAACCTCTTATTTACCCAGTAATCTCCTTCTCGTTTTCTTGTTGTTTGCTGGGATAATCTCCAAAAATTTAATTTTTCGGCCAGGAAATAGACATTCGTTTGATTCATTAACCGAGCCCAAAAGAGCCAATCACCGCTAAAAAACATCGATAGAATATCGTCACCAAATTTTGCAAGGTTTTTCTGAAAGACACAAGCACTTGCATTCGGAATGGTATTAATATTAGAGTGATATTGTTTGATCAATTCCCTCCCATTAAAATAAGTACTCTCATTCCATCTTTTTGGATATAGATCTTCGGGGAAATAATATGAGCTCAGCTCTTTTGTGCTATCGATAAAAGTATGAGATTTACAAAACGCGATACCTGTATGTTCACCCAGGTGAGGAACTAATTTTTCTAAAAAATCTACCTCTGCCCAATCATCACTTTCTGCTATCCAAATATATTCACCCTTGGCCAGTTGGATACCTTTTTGCCATTGCTTAAATGGCAAACCACTATTCTTTTCTTCACTTACAACAAAATGTTTCACCTTTGGATGATCAGAATAACTTTTTAGAATTTCCAGGCTATTATCTGTTGATCCATCATCCAGCAAAATGACTTCAAAATCTCTGTAGGTTTGATTGAAAACTGAATCCAGTCTTTTTTCTAAATATGGAGCATGGTTGTAGTTTGGAATAACAACTGAAACCTTTGGAGATGACTCTATTTTTACCATTTTGACCTAATTCTCAAAATCGATTTGGTTATTTGTCACACCACGTACCAGACGTTTGATTTTCCAGGGTATCCAGGTAATAAATCGTCCGATTCTCCAGGCATTCGTTTTGAAAATGTTCGTAATAATTTTATTGAGTTTTGTTTTCGTATATACATCAAAACCGGAGAACACTTCATCTCTATGCAAAACAACTCTGAAATCGTAATTTTGGCTCCATGCCACGTAAACGGCAATGCCCTCAAAACTATGTGCAATTGTATTTTTTAAAGGCAATGGTTCCTCCGGGAACTCCTTTTCAAACATTTCATAATCTAGTAAAGGCTTTAATGCTACCGGTCGATACCAAAACATAGTCCCGTAACTCATAATCGGTTTATCAATGGTTTCTTCATCAAGAGTTTTTTTCAGTTCAAGGCTATCCCATAACCGAAAGATGTGCTCCTTATCTTCATCAAGCATTAAATAACTATCTGTTTTCTTGAAGTAGTAGGGGATATCGGGAATAGCAATTCCGAGTTTTTTATTCTTTTCAAACTCTTTAAAGATGGAATCCGCTTCTTCAAGAAGAAATTTGAGTAAATCATCAGTCCAGGCTTTTCCTACCCATTCGGGAGCCGTGGAAGACTTTTTTACATGAAAATGACCGACGAGATCATACTCATTTAATTGATCTGAAATTTTTAACCATGGTAAAATATCCCGTCCCCTGTTCTCCGTTAAAATAAACTTGATACCGGCATCCCCGAGGTCGAAATCGTCTAAAATTTTCTGAATTTGTGATCTCTTTGATTCTGTATCTGTCGTAATAAAAAGGTCTACCTTGCTTTTTATATCCGCCAGTAACGCAAAATATTTTTCCAATCCGTCGGTAAAGTATGCATGAAGATGCATCGCAATTGTCAAAGAACTTTTTTCATCTTTAATAGAGGCGTCCGGCAAGACATAATTTTTATCCAGTACGGAGAGCGCCTTATTTGGCGTAAAGGTTTGAGTAATATGTTCCTCTATAAGATTGTAATCATATTCTGAGCGGCGCTGTAATATTTTTTTTAAATATTTGGAATGCGGAAAAAACAGGAAACTTTTAACCTTCAAAAAAGGCGCCTTTTTTTTGATTAGTTGTTGCGGGTGAAAAAACGCTATCTCATTATTTTTATCCTCTTTAAAAGTCTCCGGAGGCAAGTAAGACTCAAATAAAAACCCTTCGTTCAACAGCTTATTACTTATTCCAATCTCGTACTTGTGTATAACATGATCTACTTTCTTTTGATCCTTCACTTTGTTCCAAAAATCGTGGAATGCTTTATTTTGCAGAACCTGTTGATTAAATGACATAAAATAGCTCTGCAGGTGAGCCTTGATGTTATGTCCTAAACCCATAAAACCCGTTTTGAAATCTGTGTGCTCGGTTATACCCCAAAAATCAGCCTCTTTATTTTCCATCTTTTTGAACACGGGTGCCAAATCATATATTGGCCCAAAACAGGTATCATTCATCAGCGTTAAATAGTCATACTGCTCAATTTTATTCCATCCCTCTTGATAAATTGCATCTCTCCATGCTGCAAAATCGAATCCTTTGTTCTCTCGTTGGATTATCTTATCAGTTACTTCAGATAACTCATCTCTGTGTTCAGAACGAATTGGACTGTTGGAAACAAAAATCACTCGTTGATAAAACGGGTTCATTTTCTTTAAGGTGAAAAGCACATATGAAGAGAGTAAACCTTGAGCGTTGTAATGTGTGTAGATTAATAACCTTTTGGAAGATCCGTTGAAAGAACTCATTTATTATTTAAAGAACAGGTTTTTAGCTTTTTTTAAGATATTTTTTAGTACAGTTTTCTTTTCGATCTCTCTGGTTAAATAATCAATAATCTCATTTCCTTTATAAACGTAATCGACTTTAATTCGTACTTCATCAATCTCGACCGGTTCTTTACTCTCAAAATTTAACTGGATTTGGGGATCATCGGTAACAAATAAATAATCACTTCCATCAACCCTGAAAGCATTGGATGAAAGTGAATATGGATGATCAATCTTTGAATTGTTCAAAAATAACTCAATGGAGTTAAGTTTAATCTTTATGTAGTTATTAAGCGGATCGAACCTGATGCTATTCACAAATTCCGGATCATTAAATCTGAAGATAAATTGCATATTCTTGTTTTCAGCCACATGAGAAAATGAATTATATTCTGAGTAATCCTCTTCTTTACACTTATAAAATAATTGGGCGAATTCGGGAACCTCTTTATTTATAATCTTTTTTAAGTGGTTGTTTTGATACTCAAGTGAATGTTTTCTGCCCGTTGATGCAAATAGTTTAGATATTAACGGATCTTCTTTCGCAGAATCAATGAACTTCAAAAGTTGAGCATTACAATGGCTGCCTACACATAAAACACCTAGTCCGCATCCATGTATAAATTCAAAAGAAGGGTATTGGTCTTTCAGCTCGCTAAACAATTTCCAAACGCCAAAATCATCTTTTCTTAAACAAGTATCATGGAAAAGAACAACACCAGAACTACTCAATTTTGGCAACCATGTTTGAAAATCGTGCTTTACTGCTTCATAGGTATGCATTCCGTCAATATGAAGCAGATCAATACTGTTATCATCTACTTCTTTTGAAGCTTCATCAAAAGACATCTTCAAAAGTGTCGAAAAGCCCTCGAAGTGCAAACGGTTCATTTCATATACATAATCGTAAACATCTCCTCCATAAAAACCTGCATGTTCATCTCCCTTCCAGTGATCTACTGCATATGCTTTACAATTGATAGAATCATCCTTAATGGCTTGACAAAAGCTAAAATATGAGACCCCAAAATGAGTCCCCAATTCTACAAACACTTTGGGTTTAATCAAGTCTGTTAGATAAAAAGCGAAAGGAATATGTTCAACCCAAGCTGATTCTTGGTCATTAAACTGAGGGTTTTTAAAGATTTTTTCATTTAGTACCATATCCAATAATCACTCCACATGAACAAAATTTCGGATACCATTCTTTATTACCTGTTTAACTTGAATCCAGCGGTCTCTCCTTTGCATCTTCACTTTATTCCTATTTATAACCTCTCGGTTAAATTTCTCCCTGGAAACATTTTTAATTTGTTTCTCTTTTTTCCAAAACACTCCATCATGATCGATAGAGCATATTTTTTCATCAATGCCAAAAAACTTTCTATAATCATTTACGGCTTTCTTGCATGCTTCAATGGCACCCCAATCATCAATGATACAATAACCCCCAATGGACAGTTTAGGGTATAAATAGAATAGGGCATCAATCGTTGATTCATATAGATCTCCGTCAAGCCTTAAAATAGATAACCTGGAAATCGGAGCCGTTGGCAGCGTATCTTTAAACCAGCCTTCCAAAAACTCAACCTGATCATCTAATAGATCGAATTTTTTAAAATTACCTTTAACTTCACTTTTGGATATTGATAATTCGTCAAACTCATTGAGTGCAATATTTTTATCATCCGGATACATATTACTGTTAGAACGTGGCACACCCTGAAATGAATCTGCTACCCATACCTTTCTGTTTTTCTCGTTGAGAATATCCAGAATGCCTCGCATCAGGATACAGGCTCCACCTTTCCACACCCCTGTTTCTATCAGGTCTCCTTTAATATCATTTTCTATGACGTTTTTCAAACAAAATTCAATGTTTGATAATCTTTGGTATCCAATCATAGTCAAGGCATCCTCAGGCCAGGTCAACCCTGAGTATTTTTCAGGAAATTTTATCTCCAGGTAATTTGGGCTTAAATACACAAATTCGGGGCGCAGATTCTCATCCAGTTCTATTCCCAGTAAATCCAGTTTTAGCAAAAATATTTCAAAATTCGTTTTATTGATATTTTTTTCAAGAAAGTTGCCCGGCTGGATTCCTCTCATCTCCTCCCATGGTTTCTCTCTTTTTCTTTTTTCAATTACAAATACACTGTCATAATAATGGAATGAGTGTGCTGAACGTGTAATATCGGTTGGCGAAAGTTCATCCCCCTTGATGTGCCATGCATTTAGATGATCAATCAGGCCTTTAGTGAATTCTATAAAGCTTTCCTGCTGTTTATAGCCTCCTCCATACTCTTCCCAGTATGAGGTATGTAAATCTTCACATAAATAGATACCATCATCCTTTATGTGATAAAATAACTCCTCAAACGTTATTCTTTGCTCATCCATCCGGTGGCCGCCATCATCGATTAGAACATCGATCTTTGGGATCTTTTCTTTAATTTTCCTGAGAAAGTCCCTGTCGGATTGTGATCCTATGAAAATATGAGTTGATTTGTCCTCAAACTGCTTACAATTTTCATCGATGTCGATTCCATAGATTTTAGCCTGATCCCCAAAATAATCTTTCCACATCTGTAGGCTGCCTCCCATTGAAACACCGATCTCCATTATGATACACTCTTTATTTCTGTAGCGTTGAAAATGACGATGGTAAATTTCAAAGTAGTGGATCCACTTATGGATAATTCTACCATCATTTTCTTTGAAATAAATTTCAAGAGGGTTTTTCACGAACTTATTATTGAGCCGTCTGATCGTTTAAGGAGCAATTGTAATAAGATAAGATTTGAGCTGCATAAAAATTGAATCAGAAACCACAGAATCTTAATAAAAAAATACCTCAAGCGGCAATTACTCATTACGCTTGAGGCATGATTTTTAAAATTAAGTATATAAATTATCTAAACCTCGTACCCTTCCCGATATTCCTTATCGAGATAGCTGTTGGCTTCGTCATCATCAAATCGTTCGGCTACCGGATCCCATTTCAAATCACGGTTCACCCAGTAAGCAATGTTGGCTATGTTGCAAACGGACGCTGACCGGTGACCAACCTCAGCCGGGCAAATGGTTTCCTTGTGCTCGCGGATGCCGTCAATCCAGTTTGCATAGTGATTATCGCTGTGATACAATCTTTCGTCGGAGGATTTAATCTCAGCAGTAGCAATATTCGCAGGGTTGGTTTGCAGAAATTCCCTGGAAACCTGCATACTTCCTTCAGTACCGTGGAACTCAACGCCGTGTCCCCTGCCAAACTCATAGTGTTCCATCTCAATTCCGTTGGCATAGATCATTTTGAGTCCTCGTTTTGGAACCGGAGTTTTTGGAGCGATCAGTTCAACCGGACCGGTATCATCCATTCCAAGTGCCCACTGAGCAATATCAAACATATGTGCTCCCCAGTCACAAAGAGTACCGCCGCCAAATTCTTTAAAGTCCCTCCATCGCGGCCAGCTCTGGTCTTCTACCGGTGGTGCTACAACTGAATTGAACACGTTCATGGGGGCAGGGCCAATCCATCGATCCCAATCCAGATCTTCGGGCATGGGTTCCTCTTCAAGGTCATACGGTATAGCCGGATCGGTAACACTTACAATCACTTTCTGAATCTCTCCGAGGTACCCATTACGAACCAGTTCACAGGCATGACGAAAGGATTCCCAGGAACGCTGCATACTACCGGTCTGTAGAATTACATCATTCTCATCTACAGCATTTACAAGTTTCCTTCCCTCAACGACTGTATGTGTGAGAGGCTTTTCGCAGTAGATATGCTTTCCGGCATTTGCGGCATCAATCGCTGCTTTTGCATGCCAGTGATCAGGCGTAACTACAACAATGGCGTCAATGTCGTCACGTGTCAGCATATCTTCATAATTGTGGTAGGTTCGAAATCCCGCCCAATAGTTCTTACCCGTTTGCTCCTTGTAATGGTCAGCCACGTGATCTTCAAATGCTTCAACTTTAGCCTTATAAACATCAGCAGCAGCTACGATATCTACATTTCCCAGTTCCAGGAAGCTTGTTGCCAGGTATGGGCTCAGCCGTCCGGTTCCAATAAACCCAAGAGATAGTTTATCGCTTGGGGCTACTTTACTTCCTCCTAATACTGAACTTGGTACAATTGATAATCCGGCCGCTGCCATTAACGAAGATCCAATAAAATGTTTTCGAGAAATATGGTTACTCATGATATGGTTAATGTCTTGGTTGTTTGGTAATGGTCATTCTCATTTAAAGTTATTTCTCAACTTTATCAAATAAAAACCCTGTTATTTCCATGAAATCTATAATTAGCTTACAAACTCCAGCTTTAACCCGCTTTTTTGTTCATAGGCTTCTACTACAATCGCCATCATCTCTTGCAAGCTGAATGTTCCTGAATTAAGAACAAGGTCATAATCGGAGGAATCTGATATCTCATTTTTAAAATAGTAGCGTACAAACTCCCCGCGTTCTGCATCAGTTTTTTTGATAATTGAGAGTGCTTCTGCTTTGGTGATACCTTCCCTTGCAGCATAATCAACAGCTCTTTTCTCTTCGGGCGATACTATTCGAACATGGAATGAATGCGGATCCCGACAAATATAATTTGCCCCACGGCCTACAATAATTGCATTACCATGGTATTCAACAGTGCGAATCAGCCGTGTAAGTGTACGAAGATAGTTAACATTTGTGTTTACATTCTTCATAAATCCCACGACCACATCTTCAATCAACACTCTTCGGTTTTCATCCAGTGATTCGAGATATTTTTTACTGCTGCCCAATTTATCGGCAATCGCCTGAAGAATATCACGATCCCAAACCTTAAACCCCATTTTTTCTCCCATCAGGGTGGCCAATGCAGCTCCTCTCGCCCCGAACTCCCTGGAGATGGTTATAATCGGGTACGGATTTCCCTTTGGCGTAATGATTTTATTTTTAAACGAGCTCTCCAGTTCCCATGTCTTGATCTGTTCATCAATGATTTTATGCAGAATTTTCGACATCACTCCTCCCTCTTTTTTTCTACTCTATACCGAAAAGTACAACCCATTTTTAAATATTACATGTGGAGAAGTAAAATACTTAGTTCTTTTCTTTACTTTTTATGGCTGAGGCAATCTGGGCTACGCGATGGCCAAGCAAATTTCCCTTTTCTAAAAATTGCTCAGATAGTTCATTGGGCGAGTTGACTTGAAATGGATCTTCACCGGTAATTGCTGAGGCACCAAATGGCTGTGTCCAGTCCGGCCCGCCCACAATAATCATTCCGAAAACCAGCATGCTTTGTATCATGTTCATCTGTACAATCTCTTCACCCGCCGAGATTCCGCCGCCGGTTACAAAGACAGCTCCTATTTTATTTTTCAGCGGCTCGTTTTCAAACGGCCAGGATGTAAAGAACTGCTGTATTTCCGTTGAAACATTCGCATTATGCACCGGGCTGCCCACGATAATGGCATCGGCCTGTAGCAGGTCGGATTCTTGAGTTTGATTAACTGGCAACAACATCACATTCACACCTTCAATAGAGCGAGCTCCTTCTGCAACTGCCTCCGCCATTCTCTCTGTGTTTCCGCTCTCACTGTGATAGGCGATCAGTACATTGGTTTGTGCAAAAACTGTGGAAGTTATCACCAAAAAATTGAGTAGAAGTAAACAAGTTTTCATGGGCTGGAAGATTTAAATTGTTTACTGCGTACTGTTAACTTAATTTAGTTTCTCATCCCGCCACGATCGATCAATTCTCGAGCACTTGTCAGGGCCGATTCAGTAATCTGCTCACCGCTCATCAAGCTGGCAACTTCTCGGATATGTTCTTCATCCGTAAGCGGAAGAATTTTAGTTACGGTTCGCATATTTTCCTCCACTTTTTGCACTTTGTAGTGTTTATGAGCCTGGCTCGCTATTTGAGGCTGATGGGTAATCGCTACAATCTGGCACATTTCGGAAAGTTTTCGCATAACCCTGCCCACTTTCTCAGAAATCTCACCACTGATTCCGGTATCAATTTCATCAAAAATCATAACCGGCAGTTTCTGTTCGCGAGCTAAGATCGATTTCAGTGATAACATCACGCGACTGACCTCTCCACCCGAGGCAATAGCTGCCAGCGGCTTAGGGTCTTCACCTTTATTTGTAGAGATAAAGAATTGAATATCATCACAACCATCTTCACTGCAATCTACTTTTTGGCCTTCACTTTCAAACCAGCCATTTTCTGAAAATCGCCAGGCAACATTTACTCTGAACTGTCCGTGCTGAATGCCAAGGTTTTTCAATGAATTCACAATATCTTCTGAAAGCTTTTCGCCGATTTTATGCCGTTCATTATGAAGAGCAACAGCTTTTTCTTTCAGTGTAGACGCCTGTTCCTGTATTTCCTTCTCTATTTTTTCAATCTCAAACTCAAAATTTTCAGCCACATTTAACTCAGCTTTAATCTCATTCAGGTATGCAATCAGATCAGGAATGGAACGCTGGTATTTTTTCTGTAGCCGGTTCAGTTCCGATTGCCTTTGACGAAGTTTTTCGAGTCTCTGTGGATTAAACTCTATCCGATCTCTATACCTCTCTGCAAATTGAATGGTTTCCTGGATACTAATCCTGGCCGTATTCACTTCCTGCAAATAGGTCTCAAAATCAGGCTCAATTCTTGCCATATCTTCAAGATTCAGTTTAATGCTATTGAGCATATCCATCAGGCTCACATCATCGCCGTTCCCAATCTCAGTAATGGCTGCCGCTTTTTGATCCAAATCCTCGGCATTATCCAGCAGATTCATTTCCGCTTTGAGATCCTCCTCTTCATGCAGATCCAGTTCGGCATCTTCAAGCTCCTTAACCTGGAACTGGTAAAGCTCAGTTTTATCTTTCAGTTCACGCTCTTTCTTCTCAAGATTGCGCAACTGGTTCTGCAACTCCTGCATTGTTCGATACTCTTTTTGATAGGTTTCCAAAAACGGCTCAATCGTATCAAACTGATCAATCACTCCCTGGTGATGCTCCTCTTTCAACAGAAGCTGATGATCGTACTGGCCGTGCAGGTCCACAAGCTGATCACCCACCTGTTTCAAAACAGAAATATTCACCGGCGTATCATTGATAAATGCGCGGCTTCCGTTTTCACGAATCTCACGCCGAAGGATCAGCTCCTCACTGTAATCAATGGATTGTTCTTCGAGCAACTTTTTGAGATACTCATTTCTCCCAACATGGATAAATGCTTCTGAAATGGCTTTATCTGCTCCTTTTCGAATCACATCTGTATCCGCACGCTCACCAAGAATCATGTGCAACGCTCCAATGATAATTGACTTACCTGCGCCGGTTTGGCCCGTAAGCACATTTAAGCCGGACTGAAATTGAACATCTAGTTCATCGATCAGCGCAAAGTCTTTTATATATAGGGATTTGATCATAGCTGTAAATGTAGAATGTAGATTTTTAAACAGAAAAAATGATTCTTAGATCTCCAAAAATCGGTTGTGTAAAATACATATCGCTGTCGTAACAATCACAAATCGTTCCTGTGGAACGAATAGATATCTTGATGATTCATTTTGATTACCTGTCAGATCTTCCAAACGGAACATTTGTAGATAACTGTGTTTCGTTGACTGCAACTCGTTTTTTATTCAAAGTCCCAAAATTACAGTTTTATATTTGCTCGATACGAACATATTGATTTTAATTTGAATCGTCCCGGAGTGACGATTAGTCGGTAACAATTCCTAACGGAACAATTTTTAATCTCTTTTGTCGATCTCAAGGCAGATCTAGATTTATTTCATTACATCCCGGAGGGATGTTTGGTCGGTAACAATAAATCGACACCAATTCAGTATTCGTTCCATAGGAACGTCTGGTGTTTACTTCGGCTTCGTAAAGATATACTTCTCATCATACTCCACTTCAAATCTTCTTAGTAACTTCTTGTATTCATCCAAAAAAGAGACTTTTCTATGATGTTATTCTTGGTTTTTGATGTATTTGATTACCCGTGGAACATGACTTTTTGAGTACGAAAAAGCACCAAAACCCTCTTGCCAAGCAAATTTTGAATCACATAAATTCTGACGTTGTATCCACTTACTACTCTCGCTTTTCACATTTTGTATCATCGAAGAGATAGATTGAGATGGACGAAATCCTACCAAAATATGGATATGATCTGGCATGCTGTTGATCTGTAACATTTTATGAGCATTATGATGGAAGATGCCTGTGATGTATTGATGTAACCTCTCTTTCCATTCTGCTGCGATTAATGCTCTTCGATATTTCACCGCAAATACAAATTGGATGTGGATTTGAGTGTATGTGTTTGGCATAAGGTCTTTTTTTTGTTCTAATTTGTCTTTTGACACCAAACGTTCCTACGGAACGGCCTCATATTTCGACGGCTTGGTTGTTACCAACCACTTGTTCCTATCGGAACATTTTTAATCTCTTTTATACATCTCAAGGTAGATCTAAATTTATTCCATCACATCCCGGAGGGATGTTTGGTCGGTAACCAAAATATCGGCCCCAAAATAATCCCGTTCGGCAGGAACGTTTGGTGATCTTAGATTCAGCTGATGGTTCAGATTCAAAGTCTCTCCTATCTATATGAACCGAAATCTAATAGACCCTTACAGATTTTGCAGAGATTTAAGAGAAATGCAATTACTCAGCCTTGCAAATCTCCTTAAAGTTACCGGAATCGGGCAAGTTTCAGTAGATAACCTCCAGCTACAACAAGCCCAATAATGAACAGGATCATTTTTCCTATTATCTCACCTGTACTCAACCAACCCACAATTATAGGCTCACCAAATACCAAAGCAGCAAAGATCACCATCAATCCAAAACTTTCGGGGAGTCGATAGGGAACATGCATAATATTCTTGCTATAGATCCCAAGGGTCAGCGCCATCGCACCGTAACTGAGTAGTGTGGCCGTTGCAGAGCCGATCATCCCAAATGAAGGAATTAATGCAAGGTTAGCGATAATGGTTATCACCGCTCCCATCAGCGTAATTTTATAGAGAATCCTTGTTTTCTCTTTGATAAATACGCCGGATGAAAAATTGATATACCAGCCGTGAAACCAATAAGCCAATAGCAGGTACGGCACAATTTCAAGACCCAGCCAATAATCACTCCCAATAAGAGTTGCATCGAGAATCGGAATCCGGATCGCTACAATCTGTTCTCTAAAAAGGGCTACAATCAAAAAGAGAATAGCTGAAAATGCATTATACCAGACAAATGCCTGTCCAAACATTTTGGGTGATTCTTCATCTCCCGCATGTCGCATGAAAAACGGCTGCCATGCCATACGGTACATCTGTACGAGAAGCAGCATAAAGACCGCTAATTTATAACATGCATTGTAGATCCCAACAATATCTTGGGGTGTGGTCCCCATCCCGTAAATCTGTTCAGCCGCAGCCGGATCCATATTGTTTAGAAAAAACCGGTCCAGCACCTCGTTGATTGCAAAGCCAATTCCGGCCGGCACAAACGGCCAACCAAACTGAAAGGCTTTTGTCAACCAAGTGCTGTTCCATGTACCGCTCAATAAATCAGATGTAAATATCCAAACAAGAATAGTAATAACCATCGAAGCCGCAAGATTGGCTATAAACACCGCTTCGATTCCAAAATTGAGCCCTAAAATCAGGTAGAAATTCAATGCGATGTTGATTCCCACATGTAACAACTTTAACGCTGCAAATGGTATCGTTTTTCTAATCAGCCGGAGTTCAGCAAGCGGTACAATCGCAAGCGTATCAAACCAGATGATCCCGATCATCATCAAAAAAATACCGGATGTTTCCTGCCCGAGATTGAATAGGGGAAGAAGCCATGGCATCAATAACCAAAGAAGCAGACTGAGAATGGTTGCAAACCCGAGAAGGCTGAGCTGAATCGTTTTAAAAATATTAGCGGCTTCTTTCCGGTTTTCGGCATATCGCAGGTAAGCGGACTCCATGCCGAATGTAAAGATCACATTTAAAAATGTGATTGCCGCATAAATCAGCCCAACTATTCCGTAACGGGCCGGAGAAAACACATCCGTATAAAACGGCACAAGCAGATAATTGATGAATCGAGCCAGCACATTACTGACGCCGTAGATCAGTGTATCGGAAAAAAGTTCTCTGAGTTTTCGCACCTTTTATTTTTTCGAAATGAGTTGCAAGGCTGCCTGCACTCCCAGCACATAGCTGTTGATTCCAAATCCCGTGATAATTCCATCCATCACCTTACCGGTAATGGAGCGCTCCCGAAACTCTTCCCGGGCGTGAATGTTGGAGATGTGTACTTCAACTTTGGGAATGCTCACAAGTTCCAGTGCATCGTGAATGGCTACGGATGAGTGTGTAAATCCACCCCAGTTCGCAACAATAGCATCAATAGTGCCCGATCGAACAGAATGAATGGCGTCGATCAGATCTCCCTCATGGTTACTTTGAACAAAAATAAAGTCATGATCAGAATAACTCTCTCTGAGATGATTTTCGATCTCAGACAGCGTCTCCGATCCATAAGTAGCTTCATCCCTTTGCCCCAACAGGTTCAAATTTGGCCCATTTAAAATCAGGAATTTCATAACCGAACCTCATCCGCTATAGATTTTGCCAGGACTTCCATCTTCTCCTTGGAGACATCAACCTTATTTCTAAGAGATACATTTTGGTCTTCCCTGTAGATAGGCACCAGGTGAATATGTGCATGTGGAACTTCAAGGCCCTCCACAATTACACCGGTTCGTAATGGGTTCAGTGCCTTGTCAATAGCGTGTGCAATTTTTTTAGAGAGGATTATTGTCTCACTTAAATTTTCATCTGAAAGATCGAAAAGATAATCTGTCTCCTCCTTCGGAACAACAAGGGTGTGCCCTTCAGCAATGGGATTAATATCCAGGAAAGCAAAATGAGTATCAGTTTCTGCTATTTTATAACTTGGAATATCTCCTTGAATTATTCTTGTAAAAATCGTTGCCATAACGGTAATTTTTAAAAATTGAAATAGAAGGTTTTCTTTAGCGTTAAGATATGTAGAATGAAGCTGTTGTGCATGCTCATTGATGCATTTACCTAAGCCTAAGAATCAATAAATTAGTAAAAGGGTTTAAAAATTAGACTTCGATGTTTGATTTTCAATCACAAAAACCCTTACCTTTAGAGTCTTTGAAAATGAGGAAATCATTTGTTGAATCGGTAGCTCAGCTGGTAGAGCAACGGCCTTTTAAGCCGTGGGTCGAGGGTTCGAGCCCCTCCCGATTCACGCATTAGTGCAACCATTTTACTAAGAATCTCTCTTGATTAACCTCTATCGGCTGATACCCGGTAGGGGTTATTTTTTTATAACGAACCTGATTTGTGATCTTCGATTATTGATTGAAAAATTTTCTGATAACAGTCATTGGATGAGTCTTGAAGGCATAAAAACAGGATTTCAGTGAAATCATCCACCCGACAACTTCTTTTCATTACTCAATCGTTACATAAGGCCTTAATTTCTGCATCGTAACCGGGCCGATACCCCGAATATTCGTCAGCTCATTCACATCTTCGAACAAACCATTTTCTAATCGATATTTCACAATTCGGCCGGCATAAGCAGGACCAATTCCCGTTAACGCCCGCAACGTCGTTTCATCTGCGATATTAATATTGATTGGAAAGGTTACATCGATCTGCTCACCATCACTGCCTATCTCCAACCGGGCAATTTTCTCTCCAACTCTATCGGGATTTTTCCACATTCCAACCCTCAGACTTTTCGCCAATCTTGTGTGTCGCTGAAAAGATTCTATTGAGTCGGGCTGTTGACGATAATAAGGGGTCCACTCTCCAAACCCTTTTTTGACAAGTTTTGAATTTACATTGATGACTTCCCCATCATCCCCTCTGGCCTGTACATATGCACGAAAGGAACCATACCGCGATTCGGGAACTCCGGAATCGTACCCCTGCAAACGTACTTCTTTATCCTCCAAAAGATTCGATAGGAATACAGCGGCCTGTCCGGAGTAATATTCAGATGAATCCTCACTTACATAAATTCGGGGAGCATCCACCCCGAGAAATCGAACCGGATAACCGAATCCCTCGGCAAGCTTTATCTCAAAAAGATTTCCGTCAATAACCTCCATTACCGGGTACCACTCATCGATATAAATTTGCGGAACCGGTGGTGATGATTTTCCTGTTGCACGATTCATTGCCCCCATAAAGTCTTGATAATATTGGTTAGCAATACTTGAAGAGTGAAAAATGAGCAAATTTTCGTCGTTATTCTGCTCTGCATTGTTTGAGTAATTATATGAACCGGCAATAGCTATGCCTCGATTGTTTTCAAATGGTTTTGTTACATCAATCAGCATTGTTTTACTGTGAAGGGTTCTCAGCTCGTTTGCCTGCCTGATGTTTCGCGTTCCCAATTGAGCCTCGGGCGTAGCCCAAATCACCCCGGCATTTCTATACTGAGCATAAAATCGCGGAGCAATCAGTCCCTGGAGTCTAATTCCATCCGTAAAAGAACGCTGCCACATCTCCCGGCTCATGGTAATGTCATGCGATATTGCAAAAGCCATGAAGTTTACATCATATTGAGCCTCTCTCTCAATCAATTCGGTAATTCTTGCAGCGGGTGATGGCTTATTGTCATTACTGTTGACGGGAGCAAAATAAAGCTCCACTTTGGTTGAGTCGACGAAAAAAACACTCTCACCAATGTATCGCTTCTCTTTATGATATCGGGACTGTTCCGGGTTTGGAACGTCACCATCTCCACCCCACATCTGCGTAAACTCCTCATGATATGCCTCTGCGACCTCGCTGTCTTTTATCACAATGGTATTATTTGTATTGATTGGGCCTGTATAGGTTAAGTTCATTGATCCGGTCCACAGATAGTAATCATCAGGATTTTCACTCAGTATATCGATGACTGCAAACTTGTTGTGCATGTCATAGCTGGCCCCTGTCAAACGATGCGATGTAACTGATCCATCCGGGTGAAACACCTCTCCGGCGTCATCAATACTATAGATCTCTGCTTGTCTCAGCATTTCCCACATTTTTTCATCCAGCTCCCGGTCGTTGAACCGGTTATAATAATCTGTGACAACCCGAACCCGAACACCCCGTTCTGCAGCCCGGACCAATGCTTCTCCTACTTTAAGATTTTCGAGATCATAAATAGAAAGATCCACACTGTATTTTGCAGAGTCGATCAGGACTATAAGGGTTTGAAGAAGGTCGGCTTCATCATTTGCCAGGTTGTTATCCTTCGCCACAGAATGATCAGCAGGCATGTTAAAAAAGATCTCTACCCATTCAACTGAACTGGTGTCGGCTTTTTGAGCAGATACAACCTGAGCATAGAAAACCAATAGAAAAGAAATTAAACATCCAACGTATAATGTCCTCTCACGCACAAATAGAGATATTCTGTTTTGTTTCTACGCCTATTTTGAAGTAATTTCGTAAAAATATCGATACAGAACCATGAACACTGAGTATTTAAATCCTCTGCGCTGGAACAAGTCCTTGCTTATCAGCCTGCTCGCTGCCTGTATTGTTATATGGTTCCTTTTTTTTGATACCTATAGCTTATTCACCAAAATACAATTGGAAAATCAAAAAGAGGAATTGATTGAGCGTACTGCTGAGTATGAAAGAAAAGCTGCTGAACTGGATGTGAAAATCGAAGAGCTTGAGAATAATCCGGATCTGATTGAGAAAATTGCACGGGAAGATTATGGTATGAAAAAACCGGATGAGACGGTTTATAAAGTCGAAAAAACCGAATAATTCCTTTTGCTTCCCTCTAAATATTTTTCCTTTTTATAGAATCTTTGTCACATAATGTTGAGATATGATTGCAATAGGTATTGATTTAGGCGGTACAAACATAAAAGCCGCATTAGTAGATAAAAAGAAAGGTTTTATAAAAACAAGTTGTATTCCCACTCATGCTGATATGGGAAAAGAGCACGTCTATGATCGTATTGCAATGGCCGTATCTGATCTGTTGGATGAACATGATGATGAACCGATTGGTATTGGTATAGGTATGCCCGGCATGGTGAGTATGGATCGGAAAACCGTAAAAAACCCGCCAAATTTACCTGGCTTTAAGGTTGAAAATGTAGCAGATGCACTTAAACAAAGAACCGGTTTTAGATGTGTGATAGGGAATGATGCAAACCTGGCTGCATTCGGATCAGCCCGTTTTGGAGTCGGAATTGATTTCGATGATTTCATCATGATTACTCTTGGAACTGGAGTTGGGGGAGGTATCATATACAACAATAAAATTTACCGGGGAACCACCGGAATGGCTGCTGAATTGGGTCACGTTATCATCGACTATCACGGGCCTTTATCGAACAGTAATACCCGTGGCGGGATTGAAGCTTATCTTGGCCAGCGATTTTTAAGCCGTTATGCTGCAGATACCATCCGACAAGAGGAAGAGAACTCTTTGTACAAAACCTTTCACAAAGATTTTGAAAAACTTGAACCGGTTGATCTCTATCACGCTGCCAAAGAAGGAAATGAACTCGCTGTCGGAATTCTTAGAAAAACTGGTGAGAAACTTGGCTATGCTATTGTTAATTATATACATATCCTCGATATCAGAAAAATTGTGGTTAGCGGTGGAGTAGCCAAAGCAGGCAAATTTATTCTTGAGCCGGCCAAAGAAACAGCTATCAAATACCTGATGCCACCCTTTAGAGAAAATTTTGATATCATCTACGAATCACTTGGAAATGATGCCGCACTTCTTGGAGCAGCCAGCCTTGCGTTTGAAGAGTTGTGATGCTTAGCTTAAAGCATGCGGATTCACGTCACCAGAAATCAATCAATATGGGTGTTTTTGCTCATTCTCTTCGTATTTATCGGGAGCAGGAATGTCCATGCCCAGGTTGAAACCGAGCAGCCTCAAATTACCCCGCCTGACACTACATCTTCTGCCAGTCCTTTGAACACGCAACAGGGTGGAGAACAACCACCCGGTGGCATTCCAGCAGGCGCTAATACCCAACAAACGGCACAAAACCGTTCAGCAGACAGGCAAGCTGTAGAGGATGCCGTCAATTTTCAGGCACGTGACTCACTAACATTTACGTTCGGTGAACAGCGAATCGCCATGCTTTATGGTGCAGCAAACGTAAGCCACGAAAGTGGAAATTTAAAGGCCGGTACAGTAGAGTTAAATCTCGATAAAAGTCAGCTTCAGGCTACTGCCAGTTCCGCACAGGATACCCTGTCGCACCCCGTATTAACACAAGACGACCAGGAACTTCGAAGTACGAGGATTCTATTTAACTATGAGACGGAACGAGGGAAATTTGAAGTAGCAGAGATCAATGTACCGGATGGACATCTGATCGGTACAAAAGTAAAAAATGTATCGCGGAATGAAGTTTTTATAGAAGACGGGATCTACTCCACGTGCCCGCCCGAGCATATGTACTACTACATCCAGGCCAAGCGAATGAAAGTCGTTGATGAAGAAGAGATTTTCTTCACAAATGCCCGTTTGTTTATTCTTGATATTCCTTATCCGTTGATTTTTCCCTTTGGGTACGTACCCGCCGGTTTTGAACAGAGGCGATCGGGACTTTTGGAGCCAACTTATGCTTTCCAAAATACTTCTGCCAGGGGAATTGGCTTGCAAAATCTGGGGTGGTTTCAATATTTCAGTGATTATTTTACCGCGCAAACCTCGTTCGACATTTTCACATCCGGTACATTTTTCAATGAATCACGCATGCAGTATAGAAAAACCGGTGATTTTAATGGCAGCGTAACAATCGGATATTCAAAAGAAAGGGGGCTTGAGCCAACCGATCCGGGGTTTACGGAAACAACCACAAAACGCATATCGGTTAATCACAGCCAGGAGCTTTCACCGTACGCTTCCCTTTCGGCAAATATAAACCTGCGAACTGCCGACTATTTTCGAAGAAACTCCTTTGACCTTGACGAACGCGCCGAGACGAGTACAACATCCAGGGTATCCTATCGATATAATCACCCTGAAAACCTCTACAATTTTAGTGTCAGCTCGAATCTGAACCAACAGTTTGCTACAAATACTACTCGGCTTACGGGACCGGAAATGAATTTTTCAGTTCGTCAGTTTTCTCCGTTCGAATCCGATAATACCGGTATGGAGGAGCAGTGGTATGAAAGAGTTACCGTGAATTACAGGAACAACTTCAGCTCTCGATATACTTTTCAACCAACTGCGGCAGATTCTGCCAAAATAAATTGGTTCGATGCTCTTTTTGATCCTCAAAAATATGAAGAAGCAACCGGTAATGACGATCATCTGCAATATGGATTTATTCAGAGGGCACAGGTAAGTGCGGGGCAACTGATCCCCAGTCGTTTCTTAAATGTAAGTGCGGGAATCAATTACAACGAGTACTGGTACCCGGCCACAATCAGAAAAGAATTTAACGAAGAAGAAAATCGTGTTGAGACTTTTAAAGAGCGCAGTTTTGCAACAACTCGGGATTTTTCAACCAATTTAAGTTTTAACACTACATTTTACGGTATCTCACAAATAAAGGCCGGAAGTTTCGAAGGATTGAGGCATACTGTTCGTCCAAACATCAGCTTTAGTTACAGGCCCGATTTTTCTTCTGATCAGTGGGGCATTTACAGGGAAGTCCAGCGGGATACACTTGGCAACACACAGGAATATTCTATTTTTGAAGATGCCGTTTTTGGCGGGCCCGGTGCCGGCGAACAACGAACTATGTCTTTTGGTGTTACCAATATCCTGGAAACCAAACGGGTTCGAAGAGATTCAACAGGTGAAGTAAAATCGAATAATCTTCGACTGATTGATAACCTCTCGGCCACATCGAGTTATAACTTTGCGGCTGACAGCCTGAATTTTGGGCGTATGAATGTTTCTCTCTCCTCCAGTGCTGTCAATAACTTTAGAATCCGAGCCAGTGCCGGATATTCATTTTACTCGAGAGACGAAAATGGACGTGAAATTGACCGGTTTATCTGGCAGGATACCAACAAATTTCTACAACCGCTCAACTATAGTTTGAGTGTATCCACAGATATTACACTGGGAGGAAGGGGGCGAGGAGCAAGAATAACTACGCCGGAATACAGACCTTATGATCCCTACGATCAAACGTTCTTCAGCCCGGTGGACACACGGTTTTTTTCACAACCTGTACAGGGGTATTCCAGTGGATTCAGGATGGGACTGGATTTCAGTTACCGCTGGACCTATCGCCATGGACGGGATGCAAGAAAATCGGCTGTTTTAAATGCCAACAATATTCAATTTAACCTGACTCCAAAATGGAGCTTACGTACCAGGCTTGGATACGACTTTATTGAGAAAGAACTTACACCCTCCCAGTTCAGCCTGAACCGACAGATGGTCTGCTGGAACTTATCATTCAATTTTAATCCCTTCGGTGAATTCCAGTATTATGCGTTCCGGTTAAGTCTCTCAGGAGGACAGATCCAAAGTTTATTTCAGAAACTTCCACTTCTGAATAATCTTGAAAGAAGTTCATCCCCCAATGGAAGAGTTCCACGCAGGTATTAGGTGATGTTATGACTGGACTGAATTCTTTGGTAGTTACCATTTCAAACTAAAAATGATACATATGCAGGATAAAGCTCGTTTTTTTGCTTACTCAACATGGGTGGTTATGATATCGCTGGCAATCATGATTTTCTCTAATCAATTTCTATACCTTGTATCAGAACCGGGCTGGCTTGGGTTGGCAGTACTCTTAGGATTTGGACTGATCTACTTAAATTTAGCGTACAGTGCCGTTAAACGATTTATTCGAAAAGTACCGGCTCCTACACAAGCGCATTATGTACTTGGCTTATTTATTTTTATACCCCCCATCAGTTGGATATTGTTTGTCAGAGAATCATTTACAAGCAATGAAATTTTACTGCTGGCAGTGCTTGCACTGGCTTGCGGGCTGGGAGTATTTTACGGAAATCGTGCGGGGATAAGAGCAAGATACGAATACATTCAAAAATTAAAGGAGTACCAAAAAGAACAAGAATGAAAGTCTAAGGCTCGTCAAGGGTATGTGAATACGAAAAATATGGGGAGTCTCGAGGGATGATATCCCTTAGAACCCAAATCCTGTACTACTGGAGAAAACGATACCCCTCAACATCCTTGATGTGTGGACTTTTTAAACCTAATTCTTAACCCGCTCTCGGATTGGAATACTAAACCATTGCCGGTGAGAATTTTTCTGCTTTCTGAATTTTTAGAGTTCTTCCCGTAACCTCCTCAAAAAGAGCATTTTTACGCATGGCACCCCAAATTTCAAGCTGTGGATCTGATTCTGTTTTGATATTTATAATGACCTGATCAGCTGTTTTCTCAATGGTCATTCCCTGCACATTTTGATAATGACTGCGATCCAGTCCGTCTGCGATCCTCATAATTGCCGATAGCTTCTTTACACGCTGTTTTTCTGCTTTGGGCAGCTTATCATAATGCTTATGCCGCGATTTGGGCGTAGATCTCCTGTGATACCGGGAAACATTAGCCATGATCTCAATTTCATTCTCCTTAAACCCTTTCAGGTCGGAATTGCGAATTATATAGAGAGCATGTTTATGATGCTTTCGATGTGAAATATGATACCCGATATCATGCATAAAACAGGCATACTCAAGCAGTTCACGGTCCACATCTTCCAGGTCAAACTCTTTCTGGAAATGATCGAACAGCTGAAGGGCAAGTTTTGCCACGTGCCGGGAGTGTTGTTCGTGCCAATTGCACTTATGCACAAGTTCTAACACACTGCGTCGCCGTGGGCTCTCAATAAATTCTGTCTCCTGAAGGTAGGTCATCTCTTGATTGAGGTACCGAAGAATAATTCCTTCACGCAGTGCCTGCGATGAAATTTTAACCCGTTTAATTCCAAACGTTTTTAAAACATAATTTACTAATACAAGTCCGGCCGGCAGAAGGCTAACCCGCTTGTCATCAAGGCCTTTTAACTCTGCCCTTTCATCGTAATCCATCCCGATTACATCATCATAAAGGTTGAAAAATTCTGCAGCGGTGAACTCGAGTTCGTTCACACTCAGATTTGGAGTTTTTTCTTTCCGATATGCTATCATCAACGCGATGTTTTCCATAGTTCCTGAAGAGCCGATCATCATAGAGGCTCTATTGGAAGCAAAGGACTGAGCAACATCTGTAAGATTCGTCCGAAAGTGGGTAGTAAGAGCCTGGATCTCTTCATCTGATATGGGATCATTATCTACAAACCGGGCTGTCATCCTGGCTACGCCTAATTTTTTACTGCTAAGATGAAAAAACTTCTCATTATTTGCGATAATGTACTCAACACTTCCACCCCCCACATCCATGATAAGTGACGGGCTGTTGGACATTTCAACCCCGTGCTGAACGGCAAGGCCAATCAATTCAGCTTCAACGCGCCCGGGTATGGCAACAATCTTAACTCCTACATCGTCAATCACTCTCTGGATTAATTCGCCACCATTTTCTGCCTCCCGGATTGCGCTGGTGGCATAGGCCATTATTTTCTCTGCTCCCTGGTGATCGCATAAAGTTTTTATTTTATGAAGAGCATCCAATGCTCGCTGGAAGGCGCCATCAGACAACCGATTATCAAATCCCTTCTCGGCAAGAAGAACCATCTCTTTTAATTTATCAATTGTATAAAAGCTTCCGTCGGGATACACATCTACAATTACAGCATGAAAAGAGTTGGTGCCAATATCAATGGCGGCAATGCGCTTAACAGGTTTTGTCTGGTAGATTTCGGGCATAGCTGTCGGCTCTTATTAAGTTCTTGCAAAATGATAAAGAATGTGATTGCCAAAATCTTCTGTGATTTGGTTTCAAAACTGTAATTCTATCGTCATTTTTCTAATTTCAGATCATATGAAAAGTGATACCTCATTTAAATCAGCGCCCTGGTGTTTCAATGGCCATGCCCATACCATTTTATGTTCGCTTATTTTTGAATCACCGGGCCTTCACTCTGAAAACGTTCAAATTGATACGCCCGACAATGACTTCCTTGAAATTGACGTTGTTGAAAGCGGAACCGGCAAACCGGTTGTGGTACTCTTCCATGGACTGGAGGGACACTCTCGCCGATTTTACATTACACAACTTGCAGAGCATCTCAACACACGAGGTTTTTCCACAGTTGCAGTGAACTTCAGAAGCTGTGGAAGAGACATGAATCGGCAGAAAAAGTTTTATCACTCCGGTGAAACCGATGATCTCGAGGTGGTTTTTGAATGGGTTCAGGATCACTTTCCAAAGTCGACACTTTTTGGTGCGGGATTTTCACTCGGGGGAAGCGCTCTTCTCAACTTCGTAAATAAACATGGTTCAAATCACCCACTGAGGGCAATCTCTGCTATCTCCACACCTTTTGAATTAAAGAAAGGATCCCTGAACCTGGAAGCCGGTTTCAATCGACTCTATTCTGTTTTGTTTTTACAAACACTCAAAAAGAAATTGCAAGAAAAACGGGCCAAATTCCCCGCCCTTCCCACATTTGAGGGATCTACGCTTTATGAATTTGATGATCAAATTACCGGTCCTATTCACGGTTTTGAAGGTGCCGAACATTACTATCACCATTGCTCAAGTGCCTTTTTTATGGATCAGATTCGAACAGATACGCTGGTTATTCATAGCCGAGAGGATCCCATGTGCCCATTTAAGTGGACGCCCGTGGAGCAGATCAAAAAAAATTCAAACATAAAAACTCACTTTACGGATAAGGGCGGCCATGTAGGATTTTGGAGTGTTCCCAATGGGTGGATCAATCAAAGAATTGGGGATTACTTTTCCGATTTTATTTGATCGTCAGTGATTTCATCTATTTGTACGATCAAGAAGCTTAATGACATTTAAGCCGTATGATTCGTATTTTGGTGATTCTTAATTGATCAAACCCAAATGAACAGATTTTACATATGGTAGTCATCATCGGCGCCGGCCCCATAGGGCTGGCAACGGCTATTGAGTTAAAACAAAGAGGTATTAAATCACTAATCATTGAGAGGGGCTGCCTGGTAAATTCGATTTATCACTACCCGGCTAATATGACGTTTTTCTCAACCTCAGATAAGCTTGAGATTGGAGATATTCCCTTTATTTCGAATAATCCAAAACCAACCCGCAGCGAAGCTTTAGAGTATTACAGGCGTGCTGCAGAACATTACGACCTGAACATTCGGCTCTATGAAGAGGTTACTGCTTTGGAAGGGAAAGACGGAGCTTTTGATGTAATCACTGAGAAGGGAAGTTACCGTGCCGAGAAAGTGGTATTGGCTACCGGTTTTTATGGACAGGAAAATCTTCTGAATATCCCCGGTGAAGAACTTCCAAAAGTCTCGCACTATTACGATGATCCACACCGATATGCCTGGCAAGACGTTGTGATTGTCGGTGCGGGAAACTCTGCCGCTGATGCAGCCCTGGAAACCTGGAGAAAGAATGCCAATGTAACGATGGTTGTAAGGGAATCAGAGCTGAAACAGACGATTAAGTACTGGGTTCTGCCGGATATCGAAAACCGCCTGAAGGAGGGGTCCATCGACGGGTATTTTAACTCCGAATTGGTGGAAATACGGGAGGATGCGGTAGATATTCAGACCCCAGATGGCGTTAAAACGATTTCGAATGATTTTGTTCTCGCTATGACCGGTTACCATCCTCATTTCGGACTCATGGAAAAACTCGGCATTGAACTAACCAATGATGAGAAGAGAATGCCGGTTCACAATGAAAAGACGCTGGAAACCAATCGAAAAGGTTTATACGTTTCGGGAGTGGTTTGCGGGGGAATGGATACCAGCAGCCTATTTATTGAAAATACACGGATTCATGCCAACCATATTGCAGGGCATATAGAAGCGAGTTTATAGCTTTCAACTAATTTACCCCGCGAGTTTCCAGGTAGGCTGTTACACGATTTGAAACTTCTGAAATATCATAATCTTCTATATTAACAAACATCAAAAATGGCGATGAATCTTTAAAACCTACGTATTCGAGTGATGGTTTCTGTGTGTGATATAACAGAATTAGAAATGGCATTCTATCCTTTTTCCCATAGGTAGCAGTTAACTTAGGAATCATTGTGGCTTGTGTACCGGTAACTAAAACATCGGCATCAAAAAAAGAATGCACTAATCGATACAGTTTGTCAATCTCCTCTCCTATAACAGTTTTCGTATTTTCCAGGTCTTTGAATTTTCCAAATTGGAGTTCATCATAACCCGTTTCCAATTCTTTGAGCTTTTCTATCTCTTCTAAAGAAATATCTGACTCCCGAAAATATTTATAGATCCATCGGAATGTTTTCTTGTACCCGTCTGAAAAAACAACTGTTTGTAACTTTTTTGCGACAAGTTCTCCCTGTAGTTCCTTCACAAATTGATAGAATTCCTCCGGGTAGATTCGTTTATGCCCGGGGATGTCGAGGTCGTTTTGGAATTGTTTAAATTTGCCCTCCGTTTCATGCCAAACCGGGATAAATGTTTTCCAGGGGGTTTCAACTGTCCCTGTGTCTCCCTGCCTGATATGTACGAGAATATTTGTTGAACCCGAAGTAAATTCGGATTTCAAATCATCTGCACCACCAAAGTTTTTATAGCAACTATTGTAATCTATTTCAACTGTTTTTTGATCAACCGTATACCGATAATAGTGAAAGTACGTTTTGGGCTCCGTCTGAAAAATTAAAAGAATGCTTTTATTCTTCTTGAGAAATGAATACAAAATTACTTTCATCTCTTCGATAAGAGATTCATAGCTGTCAATTCCCTCTCGCCCGTAGAGTGTTAAATTAAGATTCAGAGGGATCTGTATATCCGGAATAGCTGCCGCCGCTGACTCTTTGCTTAGATATTCATTGATACCCAAAAAGTCGAAAATATCATCATACTGAGTTGAATTTTTTTTTAATTCTATCTTTTGTTTTTGGGTAATTGGGTCAAACAGAAAAGGATCAGAACTTCTGTGAGCCGAAAGTGGGGTATGAAAATATTTAAGCCCCACCCCTTTTCCCATTTTATAGATGAAATCAAATCCCATTAGTTGGTCTGTAAAACCGGTTTTTACCAAGCCTGAAGTAAAATAAATGTTTGGATTTTCCTCTAGTATCTCTTCGACCAGTCTTAACTTTTCATCCCGATCTTTGAATGATATCTGTTTAGAGTTCAGCCAAACTTTGTATCGAACTTCTTTAAACTTTTTCAGTGGTACACGTTTCAGCCACCCGTAAGATTTTTTTAAAAATGTTTTCAATCTCATTCATAACTCCAATTTAAACTACAGAAAGTACTTCATCTGAAATTAATCGATATCCTGTTGAACCAGGTATCCTGTATTCCTCAATTTCACTCCTGTTGCTAACCCTCTTTTATGAGCCAAAATGGTAAGCGCCGATTGATCTTGCCTGTGATTACTTCGATCAGATCCTTTAGGGGAGATGCACTCTTCGCACATAGCACATTCCTTCCACTCACGAGCCACTGTAAGAGCAATTTCGAAATTATAATCAACGGCTATAACCGAAGCTGACAAGTTTCTATAATTATAGAATTTCCCGGGAACTTTTAAATAAGAAAGTGTTTTCTCATGAGTCCATTCCCGGATGATTCCCGGCGAGTAGTGCCAGTAATAACCTTTCCAACAAATATATTTTTTTAGATTGACAAGTGGTTCTCTGATTAGTGTACCGGCATCCATCCAGATTAATTTGCATTTATATTGATTTAACGTTTCCCAGAAAATCACCGGTTTCCATGCATACCCACCTAAATTCTTTTTGAGATCAAAATAATCCGGATACTGAGAATAGTTAAATTGATAATAAATAACCTCCGGAAATTCATTTTTTAAATCATGACTTTCCTTATCTGTAAGTCCCAAATCGTAAAATATTATTTTGGATTCATTTTCATACTTGAAGAAAGACTCGAGAAACTGTTTTACCGTTTTATAATGAGATGAATCAGCTGCGGTTAGAAATACAAATTCTCCCTCAATTGCCTGTCTTTTTAAAGTGAATTTTAAATATTTATGCTTTATTAAGTATCCCAAAGCCTCCACCACTTTATGAGGCTTAAATATAATCGCATAAAAAAATCTTTTTAGCTTGGATAAATTCAATTTATTCCCTGTAAAAGAAGTTTAAACTACTATTCGCTCTCACTATTCTCTTGCTCCCTTTTTCGTTTAATGGAAGCCATCAATACTTTGGTATAATCATGACGATTCCCCTTCTGATTTATACCCGTATTTGTGGTATGTATTCTTCGTCTTAGAACAATATCATCAATCATTTTAAATCCTGTCTCTCCATCTTTTACTCGTGCAAACCAATCAACGGTATCTGCTAATTTCAATTCTTCATTAAAATA
Organism: Rhodohalobacter sulfatireducens; assembly: GCF_022012475.1. GTDB lineage: Bacteria > Bacteroidota > Rhodothermia > Balneolales > Balneolaceae > Rhodohalobacter > Rhodohalobacter sulfatireducens. Next base: position 139,108 of record NZ_JAKLWS010000003.1, on the reverse strand, counting down.
ACCTACCTGTTTAAAAACCTCCTTTTTGATTAGGAATGTGCCCATCACATACCCCGGTAAAACTTTATTTCCATCTGGAATTTCTGCTATCGGCTCTTCAACATCGGGACTTAGAAATTGTTCTACATACCCTGAAACGATTCCCAGCTGTTTATTCGATCTGAAAGGTTCAAACAACTTTTTTAAGTGATCGGGCGGCCACAAATCGTCTGCATCCAAAAAAGCTAAAAACTCTCCCTGAGCTTTTTTAAGTAACGCATTTCGGGCGGCTGATATACCTGCATTATCCTGGTGGAAAAGTGAAATTTGGGGTTTGAATGATTCGGCTATCTTTGCACTTCCATCTGTCGATCCATCGTCCAGAAGTAGTATTTCCATCGGCTGCAGGGTTTGATCTAACACACTTTGGATAGCTTCGGCTAAATACTTTTCTGTATTATAAAAGGGAATGAGTACGCTGATGCTATTATTATTCGTCATGATTCCATAATTTTTTATCGCATTTAAGATCGTTTCCTTTGTACTGCTTTCCTTAAAACCTTGATTAAATTTTTACTGTTCTTTTCTGCATCCAGAGAGGAATTCTTACCATGAATCCTCTTTTTCAGCAGAACTTTCTCCACTATATGGTTCTGAATGTTTAGGTCTTGAGCTCGGCTAAACCAATCAACGTCCTCGGCAGTAGACAGCTCTGAATTATAAAACCCAACCTTCTTAAAAACTTCCTTTTTTGCAACGAAGTTTTCCATAATTCTTGCAGGAAGAGTCCGGCCCAGCAAATTTCTCCTGAATCCAATTGGAATAGCAGAACCCGGTTCCAAGAAATATTCAATCAGAGAATTTGTATACATGATCTTATGATGATTTAACATGTATTTGATTTGAGTCTTAAGCTTATCATGCATCCACAAATCATCGGACGATAAGAAAGATAGATAATCCGCGTTGGATGCTTGAATCCCGGTGTTATATGCACCAGAAATACCCTCGCTGTTTTGTATGATGATTTTGTCAGGATTAAATTCATTAACAATCGAAATGGTGTTGTCTTCAGATCGTCCATCAACAACAATCACTTCAAATTCTGGATAGTCTTGGTTATAAATACTTTCAAGTGCATCTCGTACATATTGCTCCCCGTTTTTTACAACCATTATTACACTTACTAACGGTAGTTTTTCACTCATGATGATGGCAGCTTCTTATTTTTCTTCCAAAATTTGGCGATTTCATCTAAGTTCTTGAATGAAGGCATCCCTATTGAAAAGTCCTCCCCTGTCTCTCTGCGACGTTCCAATGATTTTTTAAAAGCCCTCAGCATGAAACTGTTTGTTGCTTTTCGATTCTTCGTAATATTTTTCTCATGTTGTCGATATAGCTGCACTACATCTTCATGAACTTCTACATCAATTCCCACCTCCCTGCTTCTAAAAAACCAATCCAGATCTTCACTCAAAGTCATCTCTTCATCAAAACTTCCAACTTTTTTAAATACCTCTTTTCGAATCAAAGTACTCCCCAGTTGCAAGACAAATATTCCCGGCTCATCTCCGTCGAAAACTTTAAAAAACTCTTCATTGCTCTCCTTATACACACGCTGAAGGAATCCAATAATCATCTCCACCTCAGGAGTTTTTTTAAATAGCTGCAATTGTAGTTCAATTTTATTTTTTAGCCACATATCGTCGGCATCTATAAAAGTGATAAAGTCCCCTTTCGACAGATTTAGCCCTCTATTCCGGGCTGCAGCCACTCCTTTATTCTCCTGATAGACATATTGCACGTTCTTATTAAATTCCTGTGCAATATCCTTGGTTCCATCAGTGGATCCATCATCCACTACGATTATCTCATCAACGGGTTCGGTTTGTTTGAGAACACTTACGATTGCATCACTTAAATACTTTTCAGCATTATATGCGGGGATAATTACACTAATTTTATCTTTCTTTTTGGCCATTGAAATAAAAAAAATTTTAACTTAGCCCAGTTGATTTTTTCTATTTACAGATCTTCTTAAAATTTTCAGCAGATTTCTATTATTTGCTTCAATCTGCATTGATACGTTACTGTCGTGTATTCTTTTTCTCAACAGTACATCATCCATCATATATGACTGTATCCCCAAATCAGTTGCTCTGCCAAACCAGTCCAGATCCTCAGCCGAAGCATATTCGTTTTTAAAAAGTCCAATTGTCTCGAACGCTTCCTTCCTGGCAACCAGAGTTTCAGGATTTCTTCCGGGAAGTGCTTCTTTCAGCCATTGGCTCCGAACTCCCTCCGGAACTTCTATACCAGGTTCTAAAAAAAATCTGAAGTGTGTATTTGTAAATAATAGATCAGGATTATCCATCATATATGAAATTTGTGAACTGAGTTTATTTGACAACCAGATATCATCTGAAGAAAGAAGTGCTATAAACGGTGCATTACAGGCTTTTATACCGATATTAAATGCGTCGTAGATACCTGAACCCTTTTGTTGTAATATTTCAACGTCTCGAAATTCTTTGACGATCTGCAATGTATTATCTTCGGAATTGCCATCAACTACAATTACTTTAAAGGGCTTATAGTCTTGGTTGAAAACACTTTCCAAAGCCGAACGGATGAAACGGTCACCATTTTTAACAACAATTACTACACCCGCTAATTGATTTCGTTTCTCCATTATTTCGTATTCTGTAATTTTAAAAATTAAGATTTCATTGATTTCACCACGTTGGACTGTGATTGCAGAAATCAACAGCACTCAATTTTCTTTATCACTCAACTGATTTTTTTAAAACTTTCAGATTGAACCAATTACAGTCTATTCATCTTTGAATCTTTTCCTCTTAAGCTGTCGATAAAGCTCTTCCCCCACACCTCTTTAGAGATCTCAATACTCCTAAATTCTCCTAAGAAACGTATAGACGTATTCCAAAAGCCTCCCCAACACTTTTGGCAACATCATATTCCCCATCATTCTCAACGATTATATCGTGCACAGGTACGGTTTAAAGTTGAATATTTTAAATATCTCAGGAATAAAATTTACTGAACTATTATGACGGATAAATTACACTCAAAGAATCAACTCAAATTCACTAAACAATTTTTTAAACTATTCATTAGGAGTGGCTGAGTGCCACTTTTCTATGAGTTCGTCTTGATTCTCAGGTTTTTTCATAATTGATTCTAAAGATATTTGTGACCCGGCCCTCCTGTCTTTTGTTTTCTTTAAAAGTTTAAACAAATAAAACCTTGACATCTTTTTATCATTGGTTCGATTATTTAAATGCCTCCTGTAAAGCGAAACTAATTTTCGAGAGATGGCAATATTTAATTCGTTATCTCTTACCCTAAAAAACCAATCTATGTCTTGACTTAATATCAATTCCTCATCAAAAAATCCCACTTTATCAAATACTGTTCTGTTCACGGCAACTGCACATAAACTCAGATACATAGATGAGTTCTTTTCTGCTTGCTTCAGATCAACTTCTTGCACATTGCTAAAACTCATTTCACAGGTTGAACCCAAAGAAATATCAAGATTTTTGTATTTTTCAATCTGGTCGAAATGGGTTGTCAGGCAATTGGGAACCCACACATCATCTGCATCAATAAAACTTATATATGTTCCATTTGCTGCCACTACACCTCGATTCCTTGCATGTGAAGGCCCATGTTTATCTTGCTTTAAATAAGTTATTTCTTCCTTAAAAGTTTTAAGAACTTTTTCTGTGTTATCTGTCGAACCATCATTCACTACAATGAGCTCCATCGACTTAAAATTTTGATTGAGCACACTTTCTATGGCCTCAGTGATAAACTCCTGCCCGTTGTAAACCGGCAATACTACCGAAAAAAATGGTTCATCTTTATTTATGGATGGCATAGGTTATCTGTTTTCAAATGATCTCTTCCTGTCGATTGCGCGCTTGATTGTTTTAAGTTTATTGAGCTCAACAACACTTTTACCTTCCGTCATATTCTCACCGTGCCTGCGAACAAACAGTGTTACCTCATCCAACCATTTTGTGGAAATCTCTTTTTCTACAGAACGATAGTACCAATCCGTATCTTCACCAAAAACTAATGCCGGATCAAAAAGTCCCACTTTTTTAAAGACGGATTTTCTGTATAAAGCAGCTCCGATATAAAACCTGTAAGATTCTTTGGGATTCCCCAGGTACTCTTTCTCCCCGTGCTCTGTATCTCTGAATAGTTGAGCAAACCCTCGCACGACATCAATATCGGGGTTATTTTCAAGTTCTTGAACCAGATGCGATAGATTGTTTTCCGGCCAAAGGTCGTCTATATCCAAAAAAGCGATATACTTTCCTGTTGCGTTTTTTATTCCTGCATTTCTTGCCAGTGACGGCCCCGTATTATGTCTCTTGAAATATCTTACATCAGTATCTAAATTCTCGATAATTTTTCCTGAATTATCTGTTGAGCCGTCATTTATCATAATGATTTCCAGGTTTGGATAATTCTGACAGGCAACATTTCCTACTGCTTCTTTGATATACTTTTCGCCATTATAAACCGGTATAATTACACTTACCAGTGGCAAGTTTTTCTCCTCGTCTATATTCTCCTCAGCATCTTTAATGAAATTATACTCAGGATCTTTTATATGATTACGAAGAGCTTTTGGCACCTGTTTTATATGGCTGCCAAGATTTAATGTCATTGTTGGTACGGTTTCACAAAGTTCGTGAAAAAAATCGTGCGTATGAGTTCCGGCACCGGGTAACTGTGCCATTGTTGTGAAAGACATTGCACGATTAATTCGCCAAAATGAGATGGGTGAAAACGTAGTCTCTTCCTGCTCGGACTGAATATTGGGCATCAATATTGTCTTGATGGGAAGCTCTTTTACAATCTGATCTTTAAAAGCCGGGTAGAGGTAAAGTACATCCTTCTCCTGGTCTTCCTGAACATGATCTGCCGCATATTTATCCAGTTCAGGGAATCGGTGGTTATCGTCTACTCCAATTTTTGCCGTGCTGTAAATGGAATACACTTTAGGAACAGGATCTTTTTTAACAACCAAATAATCGTCTGCCAGGTATTTCATTCCATCTAATAAGGAACTCACTGCTGTTGTTGATTTACCGGCCCCGCCTTTAGCGGTAATAAGTACAGCTCCATCATCTGTTCCTACGGCGGCGGCGTGCATGAGCTGTGCCCCGTTCTTTTCCATCCACCAATTTAAAATTGTTCTAAATGGAGAGGAAGTGGCCCAATAAGGTAAATTTTCAGCTTTTCTTACCCAGTAAACGGCATCGTTCGTTTTCAAATCCATCACATTCACCGAAAATTCACTGTAATGAAATGCCGTCTTTATCCGCTCACTGGTAAATCCCCAAATATCACCGCGGTCGGTATAATGACTTTTATCACAAGGTGGGGGAACCATCTCCACTCCCGTTGATTCAGAATCCCAAACATGGATTGTAGCATCTGCTTCAGTCTCATCAGGTAGCCGCAGGTGCGCAAGAGAGGGAGCTAATGGGGGTATAAGTGCGTCTCCAGCAAAAACCAAACAAACGTTGGTACCTGCTATATCATAGTAATGACGAATCTCCCCGGTTTTTCCGGCAGCCTTTAAAAACCGGTTTATACATTGATTATAAAATTGAACTTGTTCCTCTTCGGTTCGCTGCGGGATGTTCATCCCCACGGGAATATTATCATTACCCATTGGAAAAAGGTTATGTGCTACTTGTTAGAAAATTGTCTTGCGTAAATCGCGACTTAACTCGTTTAGCTGCATAAGCCATCAAACCAAAATGAATTGAGAATAAACCCTCTCTATTTGTCCGTGCCAAATACCTTGCATAAAATGAATATAATCTTTCAGATAAGGTAAACTCTTTCACATTGTCTCCAATTTTTTCTCCATAATTGAAAACAACACGCTCAACATAAGATGGCTTATAAGCCTCCATCTGCCTAATTACATCGCTGGGTATTTCGGCCTCAAAATGATCTCTCATATAAAGTAATGCACGCTTTACCTGCAGAAATACACGGAATTTGCTTGCATATGTTAGCAAGCGTTGCCAATCAACCTGAATATCATCAGAATTAATAATCATCATGGAATCAGCAATCCATCGAATGGGCGGCTCGGGATTCTTTCGGATTCCGTGCACTATTGCATGAAGTAGATTATCTGTATGAGTGAGTGAATGAGTTTGAACCCCGGATACTTCAACCGGTATTACATCATCCCAAAAATCATTCTTTTGTGCATTTCCAAGAGAGTTAACAAAAGCATACCAGTGCAGATCTATCTCTGTATCCTGTTTATCTGTGAAAGCAATACTTCTTCCAAACTCAAGGTTATGCTCCAGCAGATGCTCCATCTGAATTTCAAATCCTGCCCTATTTAAAACATCAACAGCATGCCGGGCTTCTGGAAATGGTACCAAAATATCCATATCTGACATGGGGCGGATTCCATAATTTTTATATACTAATTCTGTAAGTGCGATCCCCTTTAAAACAGCGGTTTTTATCCCTGCATCTTTTAACAGATTGAGTACCTTTGCTGTTTTATAGAAGAGTTGTTGATTTTTAATCCACGACTGGCGATAAATCCCTTTTAAACGTCCAGCTACCAAATCATCTGAATATCCAAAGGAGTTTAAATTCTGATAGGCAAGAGGTAGAAGGCGAAACGAGCCCTGATCTACATCCAGTTCAAAATCGACTGATTTTCTCCACTCTCTCCATGCCGGAAGGGCAATATCTTTGCCCATCAATGCAACTTTCAGGAGTAATTCTTGTGAGGAATTGGGAAATGGACTTTCTGCGCTCGCATCCACTTAATCATCTTTTTTGGGTTCAGGCCAGCCTTTTTCGTCAACATCATGAATAGGATCTAAAAGCAGCATATCCTGCATATCAGAATATTTGTTGATCGTCAGTTTATCAAGTTTAGAAGCTGCTTTGCTAAACTCTTTCTCAGTATTCTCATCAATTGTAAACGTTGAAGCATCACCATTTTCTACTGTAACTACCAACTCCTCTTCAATAAGGTTTTCTATAAATTTGGTGTATGCTTCATCCACTTCTTTCTGTTTATCAATGTTGGCTTTAACAAACGCACTTCTAATCCCTTCGGCATCACCAGTTTCTACCAACAAATCCCAGATAGCTGTTCCCGGCCATTCAATACTGTAGTAATTACCTGTTCCAAGGTTTAGCAGAATTGTTTCCCCTTCAATAGTTTCATGTACTACATTAGGTTCACTCACTTTGAGATATTCTAACTCTTTCTTTGCCATCGCTACTTATTTAGGGTTTTTATTGATATGAAATGTGTAATAAACAGATAGGCATTACACGTGATATAAATCCACCGAAAAAATAAAAGTGGGCAAGCTACCCATATCACGCCGCTACGACCTGCTACCGCTGCTGCCTTCCGACCCTGACGGAGTTCACAAGGAGCTGGCTGTATGGGACTTGCCCACTAAAAAATAACAGCTTTTCGATACAATTTAAATCAAAAATCTAAAATAATATCAACCTGCTGTGGAGCTACGGGGATTCGAACCCCGGACCTTCGCGCTGCCAGCGCGACGCTCTAGCCAGCTGAGCTATAGCCCCTTCAAGAGGCGTTTAATATATCACCTTTCGGGTTTATAAGTCAAAAAACCTTTTGATTGCCTCTTTGGTTCTGTATTTTTGTTTTATGAACCAAAACATACACGTAATAGCTAACTGAATAAACCAATAAGATATGCTCAAACCACTCAAGTTTATATCATATACAATTATAGTAACGATGTTAATTCTATCCGGTTGTGGCCCGAGTGGTCCCGGCCCTGAACCAGATCCGCTAACCCTCGAATACCTGATGAGCCTCTCAGACGAAGAGCTGCAACAGCGCGATAGCGACGGGGATGAGGTAAATGACTATGACGAAATTTACGTGTACGAAACCAACCCCCTGGAACCAGACACTGACGAAGATGGATTGAATGATTACGATGAAATCTTTGAGCATGGAACAGATCCTCTGGTAGCAGACTCAGACGAGGATGGATTAACCGATGGAGATGAAGTAAATGTGTACAACACCGATCCATTGAATTCTGATACCGATGATGACGGCCTGAACGATGGAGATGAAGTGAATGAATACGAAACAGATCCATTGAATTCTGATACCGATGGCGACAGCCTTTCGGATGGCGATGAGGTGAATACTCATGGAACAGATCCTATCAACAATGATACAGATGGCGATGGATTCAGCGACGGATTAGAGATTGAAGAGGGTACAAATCCATTAGACCCGGAAGATCCTCCATTCATCAGAGAAGGTGAATTGAACACAATCAATTTCGGTTTTGACCGCTCCAATATCACCGACAGAGCCGCACAATTGCTGTCTCTGAATGTTGAAAGACTGCTTGACGCTTCTGCCTTTGGTGTGCGAATTGACGCTTATACAGACCATATTGGCGGCGATCAGTATAACCTGCGATTGAGTGTACGTAGAGCAAATTCTGTAGCTGACTTCTATAAGCAGAATGGAATTAGCGAAAACAGAATTGAACTTCGCGGATTAGGTAAAGCGCCGATACCATGTGCCGAAGCTGAAATGGATACAGATACACCCGGGTGTGAGAAGAACCGGCGAGCAGAATCGCATCCTGTGAATCCGCATTCATTTACCCCAATGAATTGATCGCTCTGATTGAATCTAATCTAAAAAGGCGGGCTTATGGCTCGCCTTTTTTATTTTGGTGAGATTTTTAACTTAGAAATAACGTGGGACACTGAATCCGATAAAAAATCCGGGAGCGTCTAAACGCTTGGCAAAATCCAAACGGGCTACTCCAAAAATACTATTGAGGCTTGCTCCAATCTCGGTGTGTATTCCATCTGACAATAGCAGATTGAACGGTTCCACATCTTTCGCTTCTGCATACCCCGCACCTCCAAACAGGATTATTCCCCAACCTTTATCCACAAAATAATCCATACCAAGCAGTTCAAATGGAATGGTTCTGAAATTATGCTCCCCATATGCCATCCAGTATTTGCTGCCCGCATAGGGAACGGACTGGCGTGTTTTAATCACTCCAAATGGAGTAAACCTGTCCATAGCAACATCAACAGTACCTAACCGCTGGTGGGGCAAATCTCCGAATGCAGTGCCGGCTGATAATGAAAGATCCAATGCATTTGCAAATAACCTACGCTTGTAAAATGTATTGATATGCAAGTCTATTTGCATACCCAACCGCGTGAAATCGAAATCACTGCCCAGGGCATCACTGCTGTGTTCGGCTGACAAAATCACCTGGTTTCTGCCGGCAAATCCAAAGTCGGTTCCGGTTCTATTGTAGGCCAACTCTGCTGAGATTGAATGAAGTGTTCCATCTTCAATTTGTGGATTGATTCGCCGAAGCCTGTGCCATCCAAACAAGCTGTAATCAAAAACAGAAACCTCCTCAAAAGAGGAGTGCAGTTCCCGGTTGACTGAAAGCGTCATATCCGTGTCCTCAAAAAGATTTTCGAGCGTTATGCCGGCAAACATTTTTTCATTCCGGAAATAATCAAAATAATCCTGTGTTCCGAGCAGCGTTTGAAAGCTGTTCAACCCAAAAGAATAAATTCTTGAATCAAACCTACTGTCTGTTTCTTTTTCATAACCCGCATTTACATTGAAGTTTAAATTACCAACCTCAAACAGTTCCTGATCTATTTGGACCCCCATATCCCACAGTTCGCTGTGAAAGCTATATCCGCCAAAGCCAGAGAAGTTCAGACCGACTCCATCTATATCATCTTCATATTTGAGCCCAAGGTGATATCCATCCATCCTGTTGAACCGCCCCCGAACTCCCAAACCACCGGGAAGCCAGCTTGTCATCGAACTCAAAAAACCGGAATCTCCACCAGTTGTATCATCGTCTTCATCGACCATTCTGGCTAAAAAGCCTTCCGGCTTAAAGGCTTCTTCAAAAGTTCTTGTGCTGTCTATTGTCTGGTAGGCTGTAGTTTCTTCCGTAGTAAGCGGTATAGTCTCAATCTCTAATTCTCTCTCAGCTACAAAAGATGAATCGGCCTTTGTAAGAACCTCTTCTTTCTGGTAGACCGAATCCGGTAATGAGACGTTTACCTGGTAATCTGATATTCTGGATGTTTGCTTGAATAAAAACGGGGGGAATCTCAACCCTACCATTCCAACCCGAACAGTTCCCTCAACCCGCATATCAACCGGAAGCCAAAACTCACCTCCATAGTTACTGAACTGCTGTTGGTAAGACAGGTTAAACTCCTGCACGGGCGGTGGAAAATTGACAACATCGTTCGGTTGTAAATCGACCTCCAAAAGAGCATAGTCCCGGCCCAGTACCCAGGCTGTCCCAATAAAAGTTGGCTGACGCTCTCTCCGGGGAGACACCCTGATTTTGTATACCGGTTTGCCGTCCATCTGCTGGATCTCCTCCAACTCAAAATAATAGAACTTCGGTGCATCAGGATGGGTAATTCCAACTATTCTATACCCGGCAATCTCTACATTGTCATCATAAAAATTGGGTTGATAGTTTACCCCGGCAAAATTCTGATCTTCGGACATATTAGACGTTTGTCTTCTGGATACCTGGATTTCGCGATGGCCCTCTTCAGAATCCCAATACACAATGGAACTGCTTTCTGTGATCGATACAATGGATGTATCATTGCTAAGTATTTGTCGTGTGTATGCCTCGGCCTGGTAGGTATCAAGATTTTCTCTCCAGATCTGTTTTCTCGCGATTACACGCTCCATAATAGAAAGACCGGGGTCTTCCTCTGTCACAACGATTTCCCCAAGTTCTGTGACTGAAACATTCAGTTCGATATCAATCGGGAGAGAGGTATCCTGACTAATCTCAACCCTTGCTGATTCATAACCGATGTACCTGATCTGGAGTGTAGCCGGGAGCTTGTCCACAGTTATTGAAAAGTGACCCTCAGTATTTGTGATTGTTCCCCGATAGGTACCCTCAAGTAAAACCGTTGCAGAGGGTAATGTTTCACCGGATTGAGCATCATAAACGGTTCCCTCAATATCAGTTTGGGAAAAGGCAGGGTTAACAATCAATAAGAATAGCGTGAGCAAACAGAAATGCCGTTTCATTAATAAATTTTTTTTATCTGAAGATTTTGAGTTCTTCTTACGGCAGCTCTCAGTCTTCGTTTCGAAAAAATGGTAGATTTTGTCGGTTCAATTTTCTCGAAAAATTATCTCTCCAGTACAACAGCAGATTCCAGCGGCCGAACGACCACTTCGTCGTTTTGCTCAAACAAAATTCTGTTATCGGTGTGCACAATATATCTCTCCCCGTCGCACTCAACGTGGTAGGTTATATCATGACCTTTAAACTCTCTCGCTACAATCATTCCTTTTTGATATTTGTCGGAAGTGCCATTTGGACTTTCAATGGTCAGATGTTCCGGACGGATTGAGCAGGTGATTTTTCCCTTTGCTTTTCGATTCAATTTCAAGTGACCAATTTTAGTCTCTATGATATCTGAATCTTCAATCTCTCCCTCAAAAATATTTGTCCGCCCTAAAAACCGCGCAACAAATTTGCTTTTAGGTTGATAGTAAACTTCCTCCGGCGTTCCAATCTGCTCGATCCGGCCTTCATTCATCACTCCAATCCTGTCTGCAAATGAGAGTGCCTCCTCCTGATCGTGCGTGACAAGCACAGCGCTCATTCCCGCTTTTTTGATGATTGATCTTACCTCTTTCCGGGTCGATTCGCGAAGTATGGCATCGAGGTTTGAAAAGGGTTCATCAAGTAAAATGAGTTTTGGCTCAGGTGCTATGGCACGCGCAAGTGCTACCCTTTGCTGCTGACCACCCGAAAGTTCGGCAGGTCCTTTGTGTTGATGATCTCCCATACCGGTTCTGCACAATACTTCTTCGGCAAATACTTTTCGTTTGTGTTTAGGCAGATCCGTCAATCCGAATGCCACATTTTCCAGGGCAGTCATATGTGGAAAGAGTGCATAATCCTGGAATACAAACCCTATGCCTCTTTTTTGTGGTGCTACATGTTTTTTGGTTGAAGAAAGAAGATCATCCTCAAGGTAAATTTCACCATTATCCAGTTTTTCAAACCCGGAAATTAAACGTAGTGTAGTCGTTTTCCCGCATCCACTGGGCCCGAGAAGTGCAAAAATCTCATTTTCGCCAACACTGAATGTAGTTTGCCGGACAACCGGTACGCCTTCAACAAAAGACTTTTCAATATTTTTTACTTCAAGAAGCATCTGCTCATGTAAACATCTATGATCGTGAACGAAACGATTCACTATTTAAATATAGTCTATATAAACTAAGGAATATTTCATTTGATAGAAATAACCCTTTTAACTGAAGAATAGTTATCACCTAACTGAAAAAAATGCTTCTGTCAGAATCGGAGGTTTATCCCAATGGCCAATCTCGACACATTGTCAAACTCAATATCATTGGTACTGGTCAGGTTCGCAATTCGATACTCAATAAACGGATTGAGAACGGGTAACAACGTAAATTCGGCTCCGCCAAATCCATTCCAGTAGAAACTGGATTCACTGAAATCAAAACCCTCAACATCTGCATTAAACTTGAACTGCTGGTTACCAATACCTAAACCAACGTATGGTTTTACGATACCTAATTTTACACCGGCGAGTGCAGCAAGCCCATAATCATACACATCTATTTCGCGGCTAAACGTAAAATCATCCATGCTTACATTATTTTCATCGTTGAAGTAACTGAAGTGAGCACGAATTCCAAGATCTATAATAGGTGCGTCTTGCAGAAAACTCCGTTCCAAACGAAAACCGAAGCCGTTTTCCGGGTCTTCATCTCTAATCTCGTATGATGCTCCTACTGCCCATTGTGCATGTGCAGACTGACTTATTGAAATAAATGCGAGCAAAAAGCTTAAGGTAATTAGTACTTTTTTCATGTCTGTAAATTTGAATGAATAATTAGCTGAACTTTACGTTTTAAACTAAAAATTTATAAGTGTTTTCATCACCTTTTGTTTCATTAGAAACAACACATTTAAACAGATTGAAAGTTAAAATCATTTTGTAAATTCATGTTATATCAGTTGTATCAAATCATTCATGTTTTAAATTGAAGTAACATCAAAAAAAGATTAATATATAAGCATGTGCAAAGTAGACTGGAAAGAAGAACAAAGAAACTGGTATAGCAAAAAATTCAATAATGCTTCATGTGTTTCAAATCCTGCAAGGTCTTTCCATCATCTTTTCACTCATAGAATTCATTAATTAAAAAACCCATATCATGAAAAAATTCGATAAAAAAGATTCAAAAAGCGGTATTTCCCGCAGAGATTTCTTGGGCAAATCAGCTGCTTTTGCTGCAGGATTTTCTGTTCTGCCCAGTAAAGTAGTAAGTGGCTTAGGACACCGTGCACCCAGCGATAAATTAAATATTGCCGGTGTAGGTGTTGGTGGCCGTGGCGCTGCAGTCCTAAGAGCGATGAAAGATACAGAAAACATTGTTGCTCTATGTGATGTAGACTGGAGATACTCTCAAGGAACATTTGACGAATACCCGGACGCAGCAAAATACTGGGACTGGAGAGTCATGTTTGATGAAATGGGGGACGATATTGATGCAGTTGTTGTCGCCACATCAGACCATACACATGCTACAATTGCCGCTCATGCCATGACAATGGGCAAGCACGTGTATGTTGAAAAGCCATTGACACACACTGTATATGAATCACGATTGCTTACGAAGTTAGCCGCTGAATATGGTGTTGCTACTCAAATGGGCGACCAGGGTGCATCCGGCGAAGGCATTAATCTTGTAACCGAGTGGGTTCAAAATGATGTAATTGGTGAAGTAACAAAAATTGAAGCTTTTACCGACCGACCTATATGGCCACAGGGTTTAAATGTACCTAAAGAAGAACAGCAAGTTCCCGACACAATGAACTGGGACCTATTTATTGGCCCTGCTGAAATGAGACCCTACAACGAAATTTATACACCATGGAACTTCCGTGGATGGTGGGATTTTGGAACAGGTGCCCTCGGTGATATGGCATGCCACATTCTGCACGCGCCATTTAAATCTCTCGAACTTGGTTATCCTACAAAGGTACAAGGAAGCTCAACTCTGCTTCTCCAGGAATCAGCCCCAACAGCAGAGCGAGTTCGGTTGACATATCCTGAAAGAGAAACCAGCATGGGTACACTTCCTGAGGTGGAGGTACACTGGTACGACGGTGGACTGCAGCCTCTCAAACCGGAAGGATGGCCAGAAGGCAGAGACATGAACCATCGTGGCGGCGGCGTGTTGATGCACGGAACAAAAGACACACTTGTACATGGTTGCTACGGTTCTGATCCATGGTTACTGTCCGGCAATAAGCCAAATGTCGAGCAAACAGTTCGACGTGTAAAAGTTGGCGATCTTGAAGGTGAAGCAGCCCATCAAATGGACTGGGTACGAGCCTGTAAAGAGAACGCCGGAAACAGAACGGAAGCCAAATCTTCATTCGATAAATCCGGACCATTTAATGAAATGGTCGTTATGGGTGTTCTTGCCGTGCGTCTTCAGGAACTCGATAAAGAGCTCGAGTGGGATGGTGAAAGCATGGAGTTCACAAATATCAATCCTAATGAATATCTTCGAATTATTAAAGAAGATGGATTTAATATTGAGGACGGTAATCCTACATTCAGCCGTGAGTACACAGATCAAATCAATGCTCAGCAGTTCGCTAATGGATTGATTCAAAAAGAGTACAGAGATGGCTGGGATCTGCCAGACATGCCTGCATAAATTTAAAATTACAACAAACCATAAATCTTATACTATGAAGATTAAATCAATTGAAAAGCTCGGTTTCTTCAAACTGACATTGGCTATTTTGGTAGTAGGACTTTTTACCGCTTGCTCTTCTGATACAGAGAATCAGCAGTCCGACGCCTCAGACGAATCAATGGACACTGAAATGGAAACCGCTGAAGTTGCGCCAAATACATTAACTCCTGAAGAGGAGGAGCAAGGTTTTATGCTATTGTTTGATGGAGAAACATCCGAAGGCTGGCGTGGATACCAAACTGAAGAGTTTCCCGGTGCCTGGGAAATTGCTGACGGAGCACTCCATATTCAAGGATCCGGTCGCGGTGAAGCCGGTGCTGAAGATGGCGGAGACATCCTTTATGACGAAGTTTTCAGTAATTTCCACTTGAAGTTTGAATGGAAAGTTTCTGAAGGCGGCAACTCCGGAGTCTTCTATCTCGGACAGGAAACAGATGAATTTGACTACATCTGGATGACTGCACCCGAATTCCAGATTTTGGATAATGAGCGACACCCGGATGCCATGCTCGGTGAAAACGGAAACAGACAGTCTGCTTCCCTTTACGACATCTATCCTGCAGAACCACAGAACGCAAATCCTGCGGGCGAATGGAATACAAGTGAAATTATAGTATACGACGGAACCGTAGTTCACAGACAAAACGGTGAAGCAGTTGTAGAATATCACCTCTGGACTCCAAAGTGGGAAGAAGATGTAGCCGACAGTAAATTCCCTGAACTAAATGAGAACTGGGTAGATGTAGCTGAAGAAGGTTACATCGGCCTCCAGGATCATGGTGATGATGTTTGGTTCAGAAGTATCAAACTTCGAAGAATGGATTAACAATTCGTTCAACTACTTATTTTTTAAAAGCCATCACACTTAAAATGTGATGGCTTTTTTAATTTCAACAAAGTTTGGTGCGAAGAACCTTTGAAGAAACACCAAGTGAAGTTATTTTTAAGATATTAAGTAGGTAAAAAGTAGTAGGAGAAAAGACCGGTTTTCAATGATTCAACCTATTGTTTCAATTAAAGATTGTGGTTTGTGCATCTTTTTTGGTAATATGGATTGCGCTCAAGTAGCGTCTCTCTTGATGAATAGTCAGGGTATCGTACCGGATACGTACGATACCCTATTTTTTTGCTGCAACCTCCCTATCTTCAATTCGTATTCTTATTTTCGGTCTATTCCTCTTAATCCTATTTTAGATATATTCCATCACTTCAATTTAAGCCCATTGAGTAAATGAAAAATTTTAAAATTGACCACCGTACAAAAAGCGGCCTTGAGGTATTAGATCTTTATGGAGAGTTAGACGCTCATACTGCATCCCAGCTCGAAGATTCACTAAAACGTCTTATCAATAACCAAAAATGTAATATTATCGTAAACTTTAGTGAGTTGGATTATATAGCCAGTGCCGGGCTCGGGGTTTTTATGGCATATATAGAAGACGTACGAGGTATTGGCGGAGATATAAAGCTCACTAACATGAATGATAAAGTTTACAATGTGTTCGATCTTCTCGGCTTTCCTACTCTCTATGATATCCTTGAAAATGAAAGCGAGGCCGTAGAGAAATTTTTAAATGAAAATTAGCATCTTAATTGGATAAGGCTACCACATATCAAAAAAGGGTGAATGCCTCTACGCAGAATCTGTCTGCAATTAGGAACTTTGTATCCGAACATGCAAAAGAACAGGGCTTTTCTGCGCAAAAAGTTGCAGATATTCAACTCGCTGTAGATGAAGCTTACACGAATATCATAAAACATGCATATAATAATGATTCAGAACAGGTTGTAATCATAAATCTTGAATTTGATGATGATAAAATGATTGTAACGCTCACCGATCACGGTATTGGTTTTGATGTAGAAAAATATAAAAAGCCGAATCTCCAGAAACAGATTGAGAGAAAAAAGGGAGGGGGAATGGGCGTCTATTTAATGCGAAAGTTAATGGACGAAGTTACCTATCACGCAAAGAATCGCAAAAATGTACTTCGAATGTGCAAGAACAAAAATTGACAGGGAAGCGTGGATCAATCCGACAAAAACAGTGAGCTTGAGTCGAAATTTGAACTAAAAACAGTTCTCGAAACCAGTCGAATACTTGTTGAATCACGTAATAGTGAATTCATCATCAACAATCTTCTGCTAATTCTTATGGGACGATTACTCGTCCCGCGTGCGGCAATTTTTATCTATGACTCTCGAACAAATTCCTACACTCTAAAAAAGTCGAAGGGCCTGCCCAAACTCGAAGAAGAAAAGCAATATAAAATTCTGGGTAAAGAGGAGTGCAAAGAGGTTGCCTATTTTATAGCAGAAAAAGCAGATGCATCGATAAAGAAATTACTTGTCGATGTAGGCAACAGCTTATTTTTCAATCTCCGCACAAACAACAACCATCACGGAATTTTATTTCTTGGCGGAAAAGCAAACAAAGAAGCTTTTCAAGAACATGAACTTGAGTTTATTGAAGGGCTTTGTATCATCTCAACGGCTGCACTCGTCAATTCTCAACTTTTTACCGAGCTTACAAATACGTATCGAAATCTGGATAGGCGCATTCATGAATTAAATACACTGTTTGACCTTTCGAAAGAGTTTAATCTGTTAGTGGATCGTGAAAAAATTTCACGGATTTTTAAATTCGCGCTATTAGGGCAGCTTTTTATCCGAACGTTTTTTCTTATCTATAAAAACCAGGATGAAATAAGTTTACTAACTTCAAGCGGACTCAAAAAACAACCGGACCCTTCACAAATTGAACATATTTTTAAAACTACAGAAGATGATGTAATAGAAGTTGATGAGCGTTTTGCGAATGATTATCCCTGGATTTATGAAAATAACATCGCCGCTTTAATCAGTATCTCAGTCCAAAACGAAAAAGTGGCCATCATTGGGGTTGGTGAACGAGCCAATAAAGTACCCTATACTGAAACTGATTTTAATTTCCTGAAATCGTTGGCAAACCTTGCAGTTATCTCAATTCAAAAAACCTATTTCCTTGAAGAGCGGATTGATAAAGAGAGAATGGAGGAGGAGTTATCCATTGCAAAATCTATTCAGGAAGGGTTACTGCCCGATCCTATTCCAGAAGTGAATGGCGTTGATCTGGCTGCCCGAACAATCTCATCGCGAGAAGTAGGAGGAGATTATTTTGATGTAGCAAGGACACCCGATGGAAATACAATTTTGGCAATTGCCGACGTAACCGGGAAAGGCGTCCCTGCTGCTCTTTTGATGGCGAATTTACAATCAATGTTGCACGTTTTACTTCCGGTTGATATTACACTTTCAGAGGCAACTGAACGGATCAACAACCTGATCTACAAAAATACACCCTCTGATAAATTTATCACTTTTTTCTGGGGAAAA
Organism: Rhodohalobacter sulfatireducens; assembly: GCF_022012475.1. Taxonomy (GTDB): domain Bacteria; phylum Bacteroidota; class Rhodothermia; order Balneolales; family Balneolaceae; genus Rhodohalobacter; species Rhodohalobacter sulfatireducens. The sequence continues at coordinate 120,852 of NZ_JAKLWS010000003.1, read as the reverse complement.
TATCTGAGTACACATAAAATTCTCCGGTACGTAAATGCCGGGCACAATCCACCTCTTCTGCTCCGGAAAAACTCTGATAGATTTGAAGAACTGTCTGTAGGTGGATTGTTACTTGGAGCGATAGAAACCATGGCACCTTATGAGCAAGCAGATGTCCAGCTCAACCCAAATGATCTTCTAATATCTTATACGGATGGCGTAAATGAAGCGATGAACAACGAAGAAGAGGAATTCGGCACTACGCGGCTGAAGAAATGCATTTTAAAAAACAGGGATAAATCATCAGAGGAGATCTTAGATGCAATTGTGCAAGAAGTACTTGCTTTTTCAAATCAAAAACTATTTGACGATCTGACTCTCCTGATCATCAGGGCGAAAGAACTTAGCGATTAAATGTAGGCCCTAAAACATTTGTAAACCCGGCGGCCTGCTGTTGTTCAGTAAGCGCAAGAATTGCCTGGTACGTTCGGTACCGGTTCATAATCTCTTCAACATACTGCACCGGTTCAATACCACGTGCAAACCCATACCGGGCTTTTTGATAGTGACGCCGTTGCATCAGTTTAATTAACGACCCGGAAACTGCATCCCAGTCATTTGGATTTTTATTCTGGTCGATTGTCAAACGACGTGCATCAGCCATGTGCCCTGGCCCCACATTATAGGTGGCAAGTGCAAAAGCCCACTGCTGTTCGGTGCTGTCAATGTATGAGTAGTGTTCTATATGTTCTTTAATGATCCCTGCACCCAACCTGATATTTGTCATAGGATCGTATAGTTCCTGGTAGTTCTCATACGCAGTAGAATCGACAAATTGAGGCATGATCTGCATTAAACCAACTGCGCCGGCCCAACTCTTACTATTGGGGTTGAAGCTCGACTCCTGTGCAATCATAGCCGTTAGCATCAGCCAATCAATATCTATCGAATCTGCAACTGTTCGAATCATCTCATCATAAGGAGAAATGACCCCCATCGATTGGTATTGCCACTCCGGATTATAATATTGGGCCATCTGTCTGCTTTGCTCAAAGTATTTTTTTCTGAGCACATTCAGGAAAGTTGACCTGCGTGGTTCATCCTTATCCTCTGAAAATCGAAAATGTTTATACAGGTACCGGTTCATTTTCGATTCCAGTTCTGTTGCGTTACTTCGAATAGCCCAAGCGATCGTATCAGACTCTGCAACTACCGGGCCGGGGTATAACCCTTCCATATATCGGTTTGAGGAGTTGTACATATTATCATCAGACACAGTTGCAACTAAATTGCCTTCGGCCACCTGGAATAAAGCTGCCTCGGTATCCATACCATCTGATATTGGATCAATATTGAAATTGTACTCCTCTTCATTCAACTCCATTAATCGTGAGTAGTACGAACTATTACGACGTACAGAGATAGGGATCCCTGATTCAGAAAGTTCATCAAGAGTTTGTGGCCTATCCCTTAATTCTGAAGAATAGACGACCATCTGATCAACAATATTGTATGGGCGTGTAAATTTTGCCACCTCTCTTCTTTCCGGTGTTATGGTGTAATTCGCTGCAATTACATCTCCAATCCCTTTATTCAGAAGATCAAATGGATTTTCCTCGGCACCGACAATAATTACCTCTACGGCGAGATCATTCTCCCTTGCAAACTCTTTGAGTAATTCATATTCAAACCCTACTTCAATCCCTTGATTCAAGAAATAGGTATTTGAGCTGTAAAATGTAATCATCCGGAGTACACCGCTCTCTTTAATGTCATCGAAATCGCGGTCTACCGGCTCAAAAACAGTGATAGGGTTAGATTCCGAAGAATTATTGGATCTATCGGAATCTTTTGTGCAAGAAAGGGTCACGGACGAGATAAGCAACGAGATTATAAATAATCTCTTGATCTCTTTGGTGACAAACGGGGATTTTTGAATCATGAAATACAGGTTCGTTCCTGTTTAATGAAGGTCGTTATTTATAAAATCCGAAAAATATGTTAACGCAACCTTCAACTATTTTAAATCAATCTATATAACGCAGTTACTTTGCAAATCATTTGCCGGACAGAAACAACTGATTAACCAGAACTTAAATGCTTTAAAAAAATCTTTGTTCCATTTTTAACCTCTATCTCTACGTTCAAATTAGCAGTTTTGTTTTGAATGAACAAAAATTCAACCTTCCGGGTTAGTTTAAATAGTTATTTATTCTTCTTTTTAAGCCTCTTAGACCACGTTAATGATACACCACAAATAATTGTAATCATTGCGATTATGGATAAAAGAGAGGGGATTTCGCCAAATATGAAATAGGCGGCAATTGCTGCAAAAACTGCTTCAGATAAAATAAGTGTGGATAGAAGTGTGGGAGAAACATATTTCACTGCGTAATTCATGGATCCATGACCCAGGATAGTGGGACCAACAGCTAATGCCAAACCTACGACTATGGATGATGCTGTTACAACCGGTATACCGCCAATCCAAATGAACGACAAAATAACGCAGGTTAATGCTGCATAAAGGTAGACGTGAAACACATAATCAATCCATTCTGAATGCTGCCGAATTTTTCGGCCGATTAAAAAATAAATCACAAATATAATAGCCGCTGAAAAAGCAAGACCGTTACCAAGCAGAGCGTTTGGAAACTGCTCAGCAAGTGTTTTATCGGCAATTCCAAGAAAAGCCGATCCTCCAAATGCTACAAAGACTCCAATCCATACCAGCGGCCGAAATGATCTTTTAAACAATAAGCTCTCGGCAATAATTAAAATCACCGGATGAATCGTGACCAGTACAGATGCTGATGCAACGGATGTATAGTGTAAAGAAGCAATCCAAAGGGTGAAATGCAGACCAAGACAGATACCTGCCCCAACCAACCACAAAAGATGGACTCCATTCTTTTTAAGATTTTTTACGGACAGGCCTTTTGACATCCAGAATGGCATCAATAAAGTAACCGCAAAAGCAGTTCGCAGTGCGGCAAGAACCAGGGGCTCTACATCGGTCCCAAAACGTACCAGGATCGGTGCAAATCCAAATGATACTAACCCAAAGAACAGGAATATGAGTCCTCTCAGGCTCGGAAGACGAGATCTCTTAGTGAAGTTCAAAAGAAGTTACCGTATGCGGTCCATAGATTTAACCAACTCTTCATCTTTTTTGATGCCCCGGCCCGCAAGCCAGTACATCGCCAAAGCAACTGTAATCAATGCTATGCCGATAGTTTCTTGCCAAAGAAATGTACCAAATCCGCCTAATGAAAAGAGAACTCCCGATCCAAATCCCAATGCCACTATCTGGATGTAAGTGGCAATTTTAACGATTTTTAATTGCACAGGCCGATTTTTGTATACAAACACAGATCCTAATGCTATCAACAGTGAGAGCGTTAAAGAGATCGCCAGTCCATACCCAATCCATTCAGCAGGATCGGCCATTGCCTGGCTGTAAATTGAATTAAAGAATACGGTGAGGTTTAGAATTGCCGCAATAATCAAGTAAACAGTCTGTGGACGTTGGATCAAATCTGTAAAGTTGGTTTAGATTTTCACTCAAAAATAAAGAAATGGACTGGCAGTTACCACTCTCAATGGGAGTTCAACTGCCAGTCCAATGCGAATTTTAGTGATGGTATTCTTTCTCTTGTTCTTGTTCTTTTGTTTTTGGTAATCCGTTTTGCTTTATCACATCACTGTGATCGATAATAATTGCAGGGTTTACTGTATCAAAGAAGTATTTATTTGTACCTCTGCGTGCTTCTTCAATGATGTAATATAACACCGGAACGAGTATCAATGTTAAAAAGGTGGCGAACATTAAACCACAAATGACAGCTATTGCCATTCCACTCCACCACGCTGCCTGGACACCGCCCCAGTATACATATTCACCAATATTGTTCAAGAATAGCATCGGTTCATTTGCCAACACGATGAAATCGAGGTTAAACCCAATGGCAAGTGGAACAAGTCCCAGTGTTGTTGTTATCGCCGTTAAAATTACTGGCCGAAAACGAACTAGCCCACCCTGAACCAATGCATCGTAAAGGTTCATTTTATCTCTTGATCTCAGGATATCGATATAATCGATCATCACAATGGCATTGTTAACGACTACACCAGCTAAAGAAATCACACCGATACCCGTCATGATGATACCAAATGGCATCTGAAAAACAATTAACCCGTACAAAACACCAGATATCGACATGATAACCGATGTCAACACAATAAATGGTTTTGCAACGGAATTAAATTGTGATATGAGAATGAATGCCATCAGTGCCAGGGCTATTAAAAATGCGTTCGTCAAAAATTCCTGGGCCTCATCCTGTTCCTCGTTTTGTCCTGTCCAAGATGTTGTTACACCACTTGGAAGGTTCTGCAAGTGAGGTTCCAGCAATTGCTGTGCCTCGGCAAGTACTGCATTGCTGTTGAAATTACTTCGCACATCGGCTTGAACGGAAACTACACGATCTTGATCAATCCGCCGGATACCTCCATACCCTTCCTCAACATGCCATTCAGCAATTTCAGAAAGTGGGATCTGGCGGCCTTCTTCGCCCATAACCGTTAGGTTGTTAAGCGTACTTAAGTCTTCACGGTACTTCTTAGCAAGGCGAACAATGATATCGTACTCATCATTACCTTCCCTGTATTGAGAGGCTTCTACACCGTTAATAGCCTGCCGGATTGTATTCCCGACACTGCTTGTGTTAACGCCGTATATGGCAGCTTTTTCTCTATCTACAGTTATCCTGGTTTGAGGACGAGGCTCAGGCAGATCAGTCTCAAGTCCATCCAGTTTTCCATAAATAGGATCATTTTCCAGGATACTGAGAATTTCCTGGGAGATTGAATCGAGCTGTTCCAGGTCCTGACCTACAATCTCAAGATTGATCGGTTTCCCTGTAGGAGGACCATCTTGTTGTCTCTCTACTGTAATTTCAGCACCCGCAATTCCTGCTGGAAGAATTTCTCGCAGTTGTTCAATCGAATCAAATGTGCTTCCAACTCGCTCATTATAATCTACAAAACTAAGGACAATCGTACCCCTGTTAGCTGTATTACCGCCGCTCATATCCATTCCGCTTGAAACGGGAGCTCCCGGCGTATTTACGATAGTCTCAACATCCCGGTAATTATCCAGTTGATCCAAACGGGATTCCAGTTCTTGTGCAATCTGCCGGGTAAATTCTACATTTGTTCCGGCTGGAGTTTCAATCTGAACGTACACTCGCTTGGGAGGGATATCTTCAGGAAAGAATTCAACCCCCTGATTAAAAACTCCAAATACCACAAAGCTTGAAATCAGAACAAAGAATGAAATTCCAAGTACTGTAAATCGATGTCCGAGAGACCATTTAAGTGTAGATTCGTAGTAGTTAAGAACTTTATTCAGTCCTCTTGTCTGCCACCATAAACTTATCGGCTTCATGAAATACTTGAAACTGAGGAATAAGATCGCTCCGAGAATAATGGCCATTCCCCAAAAAATTGGGTTTCCAACAAGAAGCATTCCAAGAAGTACCGCTCCAATAATTCTTAATGCCCACTTTCCTTTTTTCGTTAGAGTTACCTTTCTGTTACCCTCACCTGTTTCCAGCTTCATAAATACAGCACACAATACTGGATTAATGACCAACCCTACAAACAGCGAACTACTTAATGTGATGATCAGCGTAATTGGCAGATACGACATGAAATCACCTACAATTCCGGGCCAGAAAGCAATGGGCAGAAAAGCCGCCAATGTGGTCATGGTTCCCGATATAATCGGCAGAGCAACCTCACCGGTCCCTTTTTTTGCAGCTTCAAAATTATCGTATCCTTCCTCGAGATACCTGAATATATTTTCTACGACTACAATCGCATTATCCACCAACATCCCCAGTGCAAGAATCAGGGAGAACAGGACAATCATATTCATCGTGATTCCCGAAGCCTGAAGCACAATGAACGATATAAACATCGACAATGGAATTGAGATACCCACAAAGGATGCATTTCGAACCCCCAGGAAAAAAAGCAGCACACCTACTACAAGAAACAGGCCTGAGATGATGTTATTCTCCAGGCTGCTCACCATCATGTTGATCTCCTCACTCATGTCGGAGGTAATTTTCACATTTGTAGTGGGTGGCATTCCGGGTAGCCGTTGGTCGATGATGTTTCGCACGCTTTGTGCCGCTTCAATAATATTCGTACCTGTTCTCTTAGTTACAGACAGTGTAATTACAGGATCGCCATTCAAATAAGCATACGATTCTCTCTCTTTTTGAGTGAATCGAACATCAGCCACATCCCTGATGTAGATCGGTGCATCATTAGGTGCATCTATTACAATATCTTCGATTGGTGCGGGGCTGTCATACTCGCCCGGAACTCTCATCAGGAATTTCTTATTTCCCACATCTACTGTCCCTGCAGGAATGGTCACATTCTCATTCTGAATGGCTAAGATGATATCGCCCATCGACACTCCGTAGTATTTAAGCATCTGGAGATCTACATCCACCTGAACTTCTTTCTCTATACCACCGGCCAGGTTGACTTCCAATACTTGCGGGATCATTTCAATGCGATCCTGCAGATCTTCGGCAACAATTTTCAGATCATCCAGGCCGTACGAGCCCGAAACATTCACCTGCATTATTGGAAATTCAGATACATTAATCTCCTGTATAATCGGATCTTCAGCAGCAGAGGGGAGTTCCGGTTTTGCCAAATCTACTTTTTCACGAACCTTTTGCAGCGCTTCATCAATATTTACATCTGTATTAAACTCCAGGTTGATACTTGAATATCCCTCGGTAGTGGTCGAAGTCATCTCCTTAATATCAGAGATTGTTGCAAGCTCCTCTTCCAGCTTTCGGGTAATTAAACTTTCCATATCCACCGGACTCACACCCGGATAGAGTGTAATCACAATAATATTTGGAATTGTAATATCTGGCTGAGCCTCTTTTGGGATGGACATATACGACTGAACCCCCAAAATGGCAATCAAAACCACCATTACGAGTACACTTACCCTGTTGTTGATGGAAAATGAACTAAGGCCAAACTCTTTTCGGTCTTCCGCCGGGGCCATCGATTTTTTGATAGGACTACTGTTTAGATCTTTGCTCATAGCTAAATTCTACTCACTTTCTTGTTCGGCAACCATCTGAGATTGCTCATCTTCAACATTCACAATTCTGGAGCCGTCCTGCAGATACGATGCACCTACAGTCACCAACTCATCACCTGTGGCAAGGCCGTTGCGTATCACAATATTATTTCCATAAGCTGACCCCAGGCTCACAACCCGTTCTACAGCAATTGGGTTACCCTGCTCATCCTGCGAAGAAACATATACTACATTGTTTCCGCCTTTTTGGAATACATACTCTTCTCCGACCACTATAGCATCTTCAATCCGTTCTGTACGAAGTCGTACATTCGCGATCATATCAATTTTTACCTGGTTCAATTCAGCTGGCAGATCAATTTCAACGGTGAATGTTCGGTTCATAGGATCAATTGTGTTTCCGATAAAGGTTACGGGAAGCTGGTACCTGGTTTCGGTATCATAATCGAACCAAACTTCTGCCATATCACCTAAATCAACTGAACCGGCAAATCGTGCAGGAACACCGAGTTCTACCTTTTTACTTTGCCTGCTGATGAGTCTGAAAACCGGTGTACCGGGTGAAACCATCTCACCCACTTCGGTCAATACAGTTTCTAAAATACCGGTAAATGGTGCAGATATCGATGTGTTTTCAAGATCAACCCGTATTGATTCCAAAGCAGCCAAATTTTGCTCATACGCATATTTAGCGTTCAGGTAATCTATTTCAGAGCCAATATCCTGCTCTTCGTACAAACGCTTCAGGCGCTCATAATTTTCTTTTGACTGAGATGTTGTGGCCTGTAATCGATTGAGTTCTTGCTGCAGTTTTCGGTCATCAACTTTAATAACTGTTTCGCCTTCTTGTACCTGCTCACCTTCTTCTTTATTAAGGTTCACAATCCGGCCGCTTACCTCTGAAGAGACACGTACATCACGGTTTGTAGTTACCATACCCACCTGTTGCAGATAACTCTCAAAAATTTCAGGCTCCACTTTCTGTGTTTCCACATTTACTGTTTTTACAGCCTGTTCAACCTCGGCAGTTTCTGTCTCGCAGGCATATAAAAACCCGAAAGCAAAGATTACTATTATTGCTGTTTGAATATTTTTCATTGTTAGTAGTTTTGATCCGTTTTAAAATTCGTATTCAGTTTCGTCAATCATTGGTACCATGCCGATAGCTAAATCAAAGTCTGCCTTCGAATTCAGATAATCTGCTACGGAGAGTGCATAATTTAGTTCAGCCTCACGTACCTGAAGTTCTGCTTCGGTCACCTCAAGTTGCGACCCCACTCCGTTTTCATATCGATTTACGGCAATCTCGTATCCGCGCTGAGCCTGATCTACTGCCTGCCTTCTGGCGTTAGCAGTCTCCTCAAGATTTCTCAAACGCTCTAAAGTTGTTTCATATTCATTAAGCGCGGTCTTTTCAGCCGCCCATTCCTGTACCTCAAGGTCTCTTTTCTCAATCTGTGCGATATTCAGGTTTGCCATTCTCTCAAAACCGGTAAAAATTGGAACACTCACATTCACCATTAGCGTTTGAAACCTAACCGCACTTTCAAAAGGCCTGGGGGTGCCTGGTTGGGCTGCTGTCCATTGAAGATTATAATCTGCGGTGACAGTTGGTAAAAAACGACTCTTAATTGCCCTGATTTCTCGGTCTTTCAGGCTCTGCTGAACTTCCAGAACCCTTAAATCGCCCCGTTTGTTCCTCATTACATCTAAAGCCTCGCCCTCGTTAAGCATCGGGAGTGGGGTAGCTTCTACTAAATTGTAAATCGTTTCATTTTCATTGCCTCCTTCCGCGGGATTGTTGATTTGATACTCACTCAGACTTCCAACAATCTCCAATGGCAAATCCAGAGGGAGAGCCATCAACTCTTTTAGATTTCGATAGGCTTCTTCAACTGAAAGTTGAGCATCTTTCAGTTGCGGTTGTTGGTTGGCCAGTTGAACTTCAAGGCGCAGTACGTCGTATTCCTCAATCAACCCGGCCTCATATCTTGATCGGTTTTCTTCAAGATTTTCTTCGATCCGTTCAATTGTTGCTTCTTGCAAACGCAACTGTTCTTCAGCAATCAAAACCGCATGAAATCCTTTCCTGGACTGGGTGATAATCTGCTGAATAGTTGACCTCAGAGCTTCCTCCTGCACCGATTTAAATACACTTGAACTGCTTATTCCAACAATTGCCTCACCCCGAAAAATATTTTGTGAAACTGTAATTCCACCTTGCCAATTGTTATCAGTACCAAATTGCAGGGGTACTAATTCATCCGGGTCTGCATTGGGATCAAAAAATGTAGCCGGCACAAAGTTTACCGGGATCTCAATATTCCGTGTAAATGAAGCTGAGCTTGTTACATCCGGCAATACTTCACTCCATGCCAGTTTTACCTGTTCATCTGCATTTTCAACGGATAATATTGCCCGCTTCACTTCCGGATTGTTTACAACTGAAAGTTTAATTACCTGGTCTATAGTTAGTTCATTATTCTCAGGTAATTCAACCTTTATATCTTGCGAGAAAGCCTCCTGAAATGTCCCTAAACAGAGAATAAGAGTGGTTACGAAAAGTCTTTTTAGTTGATTCTTTGTTAGCTGCATGTCCTTATTTATTCAAAAATCTTATTTAAACAGATACTTATTACGAACGGTTCATATCATTGTTACACATTTTCTGACTGGTAGTCATAATTTCTCATCCCCTGTCCAACCAACTGCATGAATGTGGCAATCAGTGATTCGAGGCTGAAATCGATATCGTCGAGAACTGCCATGTGGTCCTCTTTCTGTTTCATAAACGCCATATGGACGATTCCCTTAGAGGCACCCCAGATAATCAGGCCGAGTTGTTTTGGATCAAATGTTGAATCGATACTTCCATCCTGCATACCTATTTGCAGAGAACGCACAATATACGTCATAGCCTGCCGCGCATTTTCTTCACATTTCTCAGCCATAGGCCCTTCAGGCAAAGCATCACGATTCCTCAAACCCTCATAATAATTGAAGGCATTAAAATACAATGGGTTATTGGTAATAAATTCGAAATAAGTCTGCCCCAATTTCTCAACCATTTCCAAACCTGTAATATCCTTTGCAAGAACCTGGCTCATAGCTTGAGTCAAAACCTTGGATCCACGATCACAAATGGCCAAAAAAATTGAATTCTTGTTTTTGAAATAGAGATAGAGAGAACCTTTCCCCATTTCCGCTTTCTCAGCAATTTCATCCATCGTAATATTCTCAAAACCCCGCTCTTCAATGATCTTTTCGGTTACATCGATAATAAGCTCTTTACGGGCGTTGCGTTCTCGCTCTTTCCTGGTAAGTTTTTTCTCCATACTGACTAACGGTCAAAATTTGAATGGCAGTCAAAATAATAACTTTTGCAGACCTTTTCTACGTTAACCAATAAAAAAGGTTGATGTAAGTTTAAGTTGTTATTCGTGGTTTAAGAAGAAAGAAGAGGGATTTAAATTCTTACACCACCACTGAGTAAATATAGAATCGCCATTCTGACCGCCAGTCCGTTCGTAACCTGGTCTAATATTACAGCCCTGTCGCTGTCCGCTACTTCACTTTCCATCTCTACGCCCCGGTTAATGGGCCCCGGATGCATAACAGTAAACTGAGGATATTTTTCAAGGTGATCCATTCGAATTCCGAATAGCTGGTGATACTCCCGAAGACTGGGGAACAGATCCGTAGATCCTTCAATTCGTTCCAACTGTATTCGAAGTGCCATCGCCACATCACACCACTGGAGTGTTTCTTCAAGATTGTATGATACATTTGCTCCAAGTGCATTAACATGATTTGGCATCAGAGATTTTGGCCCGCAGATAGTAACCTCGGCTCCCAATTTTTTCATACCAATAATATTCGACCGAACCACGCGACTATGAGTTATATCACCAATAATTGCGATCTTTTTACCTTCAACCGCCCCCAATTCCTGTTGAATTGTAAACATATCCAGCAGGGCCTGGGTTGGATGCTCATGAGCACCGTCACCGGCATTTAAAATGGCAGCGTCCACACATCTTGTTAAAAAATGAGGAACGCCCGGGCTTTCGTGACGAACAACCACCATATCAATTTTCATTGAACTGATATTTCGGATCGTATCTTTTAGCGATTCTCCCTTTTTAGTACTCGAGGAGCTTGTGGAGAAATTTACAACATCGGCCCCCATACGCTTTTGGGCAAGTTCAAAAGATAAGCGGGTTCGTGTACTGTTCTCGTAAAAGAGGTTCACGATTGTTTTATCCCTCAGTGTGGGAACCTTGGGGACCGGCCGGTCTAAAACTTCGCGAAATGTTTTGGCTTGTTCGAGAACATATTCAATATCCTCTTTACTATAATCGGCTAAACCCAGAAGATGCTTTTGATTGAAGCTATAATCTGTGGTTTCAGGCATCCGTCCCCCTTCCCTTCAGAACATAAACTGCATCTTCTCCGTCGAGCTCTTTTACTTTCACCTGGACCTCTTCATCAGCATGGGTTGGAACCGTGAGGCCAACATAATCTGATCGAATTGGTAACTCTCTGTGTCCACGATCGATCATACAGCAAAACTTTATACTTCTGGGCCTACCATAATCCATCAAAGCGTCCATCGCGGAGCGAACAGTACGACCGGTATAGAGAACATCATCCACTAAAATGACGTCCCGATTATAGAGGTCAAAGGGGATTTCAGTGATTTTTACTTCCGGCATTTTAAGCTTCGATCGAAAATCATCCCGATAAAATGTAACATCCAAAACTCCGAAATCGGGCTTGCTGCCGCTGATATCTTCAATAATGCTCACAATTCGACGTCCGATGTAAACCCCTCTGGTCTGCATTCCAATCACTGCAGGCTCGGATGGATTATCGTGAGGTTCCAGGAATTGATATGCGAACCGCAGGTAGGTACGATTAACATCCTCTTCCGACATGATTTTGGCTTGTTTCAAAAATTACCTCAGGGTGACTTTAAACTCAAAATTAGGAATTGTACGTATTGTAAACAATTCGGAATACAGTAAAGAAGAATAAACTATGGCAAGTGCAATGATCTACTTACCAAAATCCATTCGCACTGCCATTAATTTGCCCGCTCTATCTCCTGGTTGTTGGCCCTTAACAAGTATGTGGAACCATTATTACGGATGCGAACGATGACCACTGCCTTTTTTCCGATTCCAAAATTCGGTCCTTCATTTGCAATTTTAACAATTCGGGTTTTGTCATCTTTAAGTTGTTCACCGGAATAAGATGATCCCCAAACCTGCTCATCAACCATTACCCAAACAGCGTCCGTATTCAGGCCTTCAGGCAACACCTCACCCTTTGATGCTACAATTTCTATTCTTGCAATCAACGGACTTTCATCCTCTGCAGAGTTTGGGACATAATCCCTGGTTAAAGTAGCAGAGAGTGTAATTGTACGCCCCTCAATCATCAAAGCTTCCGAACTTGAAAGCAATACCTGACGGGGCACATTTTCAACAGAGTTTGAAGTGGATGAACAACCTGGGATCCACAAAAAACAGATGCTATAGAATAAGATAAATGATGGTAGTAAAATTGAATCTTTCATGAATTCAAGATCTTAAAAAAATGCTTTGAATCGTAAATTAATGTCGCAAATCCTGTATTTCATAATTGAAGATAAGTCTCCGCATCGATAAAGATTTTCCTTATCTGCAAGTGGATTCTTTGTAATTTGTATGCTTATTAAATACAGGCGAATGTCTACCGATCAAAAAAAGAAATACTTACTGATACTTGTAATAATTCTAATCTCTCTGAACCTGAGGCCCTCATTAACTGCGGTTGGTCCTTTGGTGACTGAGATCAGGATGAGCACCGGGCTCTCAAACAGCCTGATCGGACTACTCACGACACTGCCGGTTTTGGCTTTTGGAATATTTTCAGTTCTCACACCACTGTTCACTCGAAAAATGGGAACAGAGGGAACCATGGCATTTGCGTTGTCTATTCTTACAATTGGAATTTTTCTGAGAGTCATCCCCGCTCACCTGGCGCTTTTTGGTGGAACGCTGATATTGGGAATCGGTATAGCACTTGGAAACGTATTGCTGCCGGGAATCGTAAAAAAACAATTTCCTCAAAAAGCCGGTTTAATGACGGGTATTTACTCATCCATGCTGGGCGTGGGGGCTACGATTGCATCCGGAGTAAGCATACCTCTTTCTGAAGGTGCAGGTTTAGGATGGCGATGGACATTGGCGAGCTGGGGAATATTATCTGCACTGGCATTCTTTGCATGGCTCCCACAATTGAAGGTAAATATGCCCGTCATCATGAGAAAGTCTTTCCGTTCCTCTCTGCGGGATTTGGGAACCTCTGCACTTGCATGGCACATCGCAGTTTTTGTGGGCCTTCAGTCTCTTACATTTTACACTCTTACTGCCTGGTTACCTGAAATTTTAATCGATCGCGGGATGACACCTTCGCATGCAGGCTGGATGCTTTCCATTATGCACGGAGTAGGCGTTTTGGGTACGTTTGCAATTCCTCCCATGGCATCAAAAAAAACAAACCAACAAACTCTTGTTTTCTGGATTGCATTTTTTGAGATGGTGAGTATTATTGGATTAGTGTTCCAGTCATCTATTTTGTTTGTAGCTATCTGGTCGGCAATTCTCGGATTTTGCCTCGGTGGAAGTTTTGGTCTAGCACTATTCTTTATTTTACTGCGAAGCCGTGATTCAGATTCGGCAAATGAACTCTCGGGAATGTCGCAGTCCATTGGTTATACAATAGCAGCTGTTGGCCCGGTTCTGTTTGGTGCTTTTTTTGACCTCACCCAAAATTGGACGGTTCCTCTTCTCTTCCTTTTCCTGGTAGCTTTCATTAAACTTTGGTCGGGCTGGAAGGCAGGTAAAAATGAGTTTGTATAGCCCATCTGAATAAATAATATCTGAATATAGATGAAATCTCGTTTTTTCATCTTATTTTTGTTACTCATTTCAACTCTTTTCCCGTTACATCAGAGAGGACTTTAAAAATTGTTATCAATTCCTATAAAACCACAACCGAACGAAACGACCTGCGGGGCTACCTGCTTGCATACACTGTACCAGTTCTATGGTGACTCAATTGAACTAAACACGATTATAAATGAGGTTCATCATCTTAAAGATGGAGGAACACTGGGCGCACTCTTGGCCGTTCACGCACTTAATCGTGGTTACAATACAACAATCTATTCCTACAATCTTCAGGTATTTGATCCAACTTGGTTTGATAAAGATTCTGACTTTTTGATCGAGAGACTCCAAAAACAGATGGTCTTCAAAAAAGACCCAAAACTTCAAACCGCTGCAAGTGCTTACCTTGATTTCCTGCACCTGGGTGGGAAGGTCAAATTCAAAGACCTACGTTCCAATGTTATCACAAAATACCTCCAAAATGAACAACCCATAATGGTTGGACTCAGCGCAACATATCTTTACAAAAGTGCAAGAGAGTTTGGCCCAAATATGGACTATGACGATCTGCGCGGAGAACCTTCCGGGCATTTTGTTCTTCTCCACGGATATGATTCAAAGACAAGAGAAGTATTTATCGCTGACCCAATCATAAAAAATCCACTGAAGGAAGGACAACTCTATAAAATGAATATTGACCGTGTGATGAATGCCATTTTACTTGGAATTGTAACATACGACGCGAATCTTATCATTATTACTCCTTAAGACAGCTCCCTCATGGATCATATTATTGTTGTAAACAACCCAAAAAACTGGCCCCTGGAAATTCCCGGAGTTGATGTAATTGCCGCAAAATCGTACATCACGGAACCTGAATTTTCAACCCGAAAAAATTTAAAGATCTATAATCTCTGCCGGAGTTATCGCTATCAGTCAATTGGTTATTATGTTTCACTCTTGGCGAACGCCCGCGGACATAAACCCTTCCCGAATGTATTGGCTATCCAGGATATCAAGTCGCAGTCGATCATTCGTATTGTTTCGGATGAACTGAATCAATTGATTCAAAAAAATCTAAAACCAATTCATGCCGAAACGTTTACGTTGAGTATCTATTTCGGCAAAAACCTGGCCAAGCGATATGATCGGCTGGCACAAAAACTGTTTAACCAGTTTCAGGCCCCTTTTTTGCGTGCCGAATTTGCTAAAAAAGACCAGGAATGGATTCTAAAGAATATCCAGGCAATTGCCGCCAATGATGTTCCCGACGAACACAGACCGTTCGTCACACAAATGGCGCAGGAGTTTTTTAAGAAAAGATACTCGGTTACTCCCAAAAAAGACGCCCGCTACGACCTGGCTATTCTCGTAAACCCGAATGAAGAACTACCGCCGTCTGATGAAAAAGCTATTCAGCGCTTCATCCGTGCAGCCGAATCCATTGATTTCCGCACTGAACTGATCACCAAAGATGATTATTCTCGAATCAACGAATTTGATGCCCTCTTTATCCGTGAAACCACCAGCGTGATGCACCACACTTACCGAATGGCTCGAAAAGCCGCCGCTGAAGGCCTTGTTGTGATAGACGACCCGGAATCGATCCTGATGTGTACCAATAAAGTATATCTTGCTGAACTGCTGACAAAGCATCAAATACCGGCACCGCAAACGCTCATTATCAGCCCGGAAACCATCGAATTGGTTCCTGAGAAAATGGGATTTCCATGCATTCTGAAACAACCCGACAGTTCGTTTTCACATGGAGTGGTAAAGGTGAATGACAATGCCGAGTTCGATGAGCAATCAAAAAAACTGTTCGACAAATCAGATCTGCTGATCGTCCAAAAATTTATTCCTACAACGTTCGACTGGCGGGTTGGAATTCTGAACGGCGAACCTCTTTACGGATGTCGATATCATATGGCGCGTAAACACTGGCAAATTTATGAGCGTACGGAAGGAGGAAAAACCTACTCCGGAAATGCGGATACATTGGCAATTGAAGAGATGCCCGAACAAGTCGTAAAAAATGCCCTCAAAGCAGCCAATTTGATTGGAAACGGCCTATATGGTGTGGATGTGAAAGAGGTGAACGGCAAAGTTTATGTAATTGAAGTGAACGACAACCCAAGCATCGACTCAGGGTGCGAGGACGCAATTTTGAAAGATAAGTTATACCAAGCCATAATGGATGAATTCCTGCGCCGGGTTGAATTGAAGAAGAAAAGGAACTGATTATGAAGATCCAAAAGAAACGTCCTCTTCATCTTTTCGAAGGTTATGGAATTGAGATGGAGTATATCATTGTCAGTAATTCTGAGTTAAGTGCCCTTCCCATTTCTGATAAACTTCTTAAAAAAGCCGCCGGTGAAATTATCAGTGAGTACGATCGCGGGTCCATGGCTTGGAGTAATGAGCTGGTGCTTCATCTCATCGAGATCAAAACAAACGGGCCTGCAGAAAGCCTTGAGGAAGCTTCTGATGCATTTCAAAAAGAGGTGAGCGGAATAGAAGAAATACTGACTGAATTTAATGCCCGGCTTATGCCGGGTGCCATTCATCCCTGGATGGATCCGTTCAAAGTGAAACTCTGGCCACATGAATTTAATCCTGTCTACGAAGCCTATAACCGCATTTTTGATTGCCGCGGTCATGGATGGGCGAATTTGCAGAGTACTCATCTGAACCTCCCGTTTCACGGTGATGAAGATTTTGAAAAACTTCATGCCGCCGTTCGACTCGTTTTGCCGTTAATTCCGGCTCTCGCCGCTAGCTCTCCCATTGCCGATGGCGAAATCAAACCGTTCCTGGATTTTCGAATGGAAATGTATCGTACAAACTCCAAACGAATTCCCTCGGTAACCGGGCTGATTGTTCCGGAGGCGGTCTTCACTCAAGAAGATTATCAGAAAGAAATTTTTGACCGGATGTACGAGGATATCTCTCCGTTTGATTCCGATGGAATCCTGCAGGATGAATGGCTGAATTCGCGTGGAGCAATGTCTCGTTGGGATCGGGAAACAATTGAAATTCGGGTAATCGACATCCAGGAAAATCCAGCAGCCGACCTTGCTATTCTTGAATGGATTATAAACCTCACAAAGGCAATGGTTGATGAAATATGGACATCACTTGACGATCAAAAAAAATGGTCGGAAAACTCATTATATGATATTCTAATGGCGGTTGTCAGAGATGGAGAACAGGCTATGATTTCCAATTCTCAATATTTGTCGCTTTTCGGATTGAATAATGAAAAAATTTCAGCAAATGAGCTCTGTATTCATATTTTCGAGTCTCTGAAATCAGATTACTCATTTTCCGATGGTGCTATTGATCACCTTAAAATGATCTTCAACGAAGGCCCGCTTGCAAGACGAATTTTGAATACTCTACCCAATAATTATGATCATGAAGATCTATTTGAAGTTTACGAAAACCTCTGTGACTGTTTGAGAAATGGAACGCCTTACATCCCCTGAATGGATTCTTACATGTGAGCATGCCGGCAATAAGATTCCGATAGAGTATGAATACCTTTTTGGGAATGCCAATGAAGTTTTAGAATCTCATCGTGGCTGGGATCCCGGAGCATTTGAGCTGGCTGAACTGTTTGCCGTGAAAACAAAAGTTAAGCTCATTTCTTATCCATATACACGCCTTTTAATTGAACCAAACCGATCACTTGGCCACCCAAAGCTATTCTCAGAATTCACAAGAGGCCTTTCAACAGAAGAAAAGCAAGAGATCATCAACAATTTCTATCTTCCATACCGAAAGAGGGTGACGGAAATTATCAATGAGAACACATTAAGAAGTGTTCCCACTATTCATATCAGTATTCACACATTTACACCTGTACTCAATAAGAAAACCCGGGATTTTGAGATTGGATTGCTGTATGATCCGAAAAGAACTCGTGAGAAAAACCTTTGCCTTAACTGGAAATCATTCCTGGAACAAATAGATACGGAGTTGCGAATTCGGATGAATCAACCCTATAAAGGTGCATCTGACGGATTTACTACCTATTTGAGGAAAACCTTCAATGAGAACTTATACTTGGGAATTGAGCTGGAAATCAATCAAAACCTTTTCTTTATCAATACTGAAGCATGGAAAAATGCCTGTGTTCAATGGGTCCAATCTTTTCAGCAATTGAATAAAAAATACACTTGAGAGGATTCTAAGATAATAATGAGTTGAGAAGTGACTCATTTCAAAGGGACCATGGAGTGAAAAAAGACAAAAAATCTAGAGGTCTTGTGATCTGTTAAGGTGGGGAAATTCTTTATACAAAGGGATTTCACCAAGAAAATCGCAAAACCTTTGATATGAGTCAGGTTCAGATAGATTTATTACAAGTAAATCGTTCTTTCTGTGCCTGAAATAATTTAGAATTTCATCATTGTGACGATGATAAGTTTCTTTCAAAAATTCTGAATCATAGAGATCATTCTCAGTCGTATCGTACTTAATTTTCTCAAAATCCAACCTATTCAAACCCGGGATTTTATAAAGCTTTTTCAACTGATCTTTGGATGGTAACTGTCCATTATTTCCAAATCTTCTTTTATGGTGGTTGAGTAATGATTTTACCCACTGATCTGCACTATCCCGAATGGTCAGTATAAATTTACTCCCGAGATAGGCATCATCCATTGCCTGATAGGTATAAGGCAGACTAAATGGGATATCTTCGAAAACCTGGGCGGTTTTACAAAACCTTTTAATCGGTTTAAAATCTCTTTTTGCATAAGCATGCAGGTATTTATACGCCATTTCTTCTTTACCCACCCTGTACCCTAAATCTTGAAATGCCCTTTTAACAGATGTAGTGCCCGTTTTATTTCTCCCGATACAAAAAACCTTGGGCTTCCCAAGGACTTCAATCCTCCATTTCATTTCCCGAAACTTAGGAAAAGCTTTGGCCATTAAATTTTTTGTCTCTGCGCTTATCATAAATTAAAAGAGTCGTAAATGAAATCGCTTAAATGTAATATAAATAGAATCAATTAACGTGTCTTGCTGTTAGATTTACCCAAGGAGTGTCCCCGGTCTGAACAAAGGGGCAATAGGGGATGATTGGAACATGATTTTGAGCATTTTCCAGGATATAAATTACTGATTCATTACTGAACACCTTATTCGGATTTCATTATCTTATAACGGAAAATAAACTAAAAAGAAATAAACCACTGCATATGAGTGAAATCCAGACAAGTGTCAGCTACAGTTTCACAATGAGAGTTCACATCGAAAATAAACCGGGAAAACTGGCTAAAATTTTGAATGCGATTGCCGATGAAAAAGGAGATCCCGGCGCAGTTGATGTTGTAAGGGTTGAAGGGAATTACAAAATCCGTGACATCACTGTAAGTGCCAGAGATGAGAATCATGCGGAGGCGATCGTCCAATCAATCAAAAAAATTGAGGGGATTAAAGTCAGAAATGTATCAGACCGCGTATTTCTGCTTCATCTGGGCGGAAAAATCAGCATTAAAAATAAAATGCCGGTGGATACACGGGACGCACTTTCGATGGCTTATACACCGGGTGTTGGGCGAGTATGTAAATCGATTGCAAAAGATTCTGAAAAAGCTCATACCCTTACCATAAAAAAAAATTCGGTGGCGGTTGTAAGTGACGGCTCAGCTGTGTTGGGCTTAGGAAATATCGGACCCAAAGCTGCCATGCCGGTCATGGAGGGGAAAGCGATGCTCTTCAAGGAGTTTGCGGATGTTGACGGTTATCCCATCTGTCTGGATACACAAGATGTGGATGAAATTGTACGGGCTGTCGAGATGATCGCTCCGGGGTTCGGTGGAATTAACCTTGAAGATATCAGTGCCCCAAGATGTTTTGAAATTGAACAGCGTTTAAAAAAATCACTCGATATTCCGGTGTTTCATGATGATCAGCACGGGACGGCAGTTGTAGCGCATGCTGCTACCATCAATGCATTAAAGGTGATAGGCAAGAATTTAAAGGATATTCGAATTGTAATCGTTGGAGCCGGTGCTGCCGGAGTTGCCATTGCGCAGATTCTGCTTGATGAAGGTGTGGAAGACATTCTTTGCTGCGACAGTTCGGGCATTATAAACCGCGATCGAATGGAAGGCCTTAATGACAGCAAGAAGTGGATCGCAGAGAATACGAATCCGGATAACCTGGGCGGAGATATCCTGGATGCCACCGATGGCGCAGATCTTTTGATTGGGGTAAGCGGACCTGATATTATTCCCGTAGAAGCTGTTGAAAAGATGGCCGAAGATCCAATTGTTTTTGCATTGGCAAACCCAGTACCAGAAATTCGACCCGAAAAAATCCAAAACATAGCACGAATTATCGCCACAGGACGAAGTGATTACCCCAATCAAATTAACAACGTTCTGGCTTTTCCCGGCATCTTCCGGGGAGCATTGGATGCTCGGGCAACTGACATCAATGAGGAGATGAAACTGGCGGCGGCTCATGCCATTGCCGATCATATTCCTGATGAAGATTTGAGCGAAGAGTACATTGTACCCAGCGTTTTCAGTAAACAAGTGGTGCGGAAAGTTTCCCGGGCTGTGAAAGAAGCCGCCTTTAGAACAGGAGTAGCAAGAAAGGCGAGGCCTTGAAAACCTTTCCCCTTGATCCCCTTCCCTATTGGACTGCAAGAAAACGGCCCAACAAGGAAGGGGAAATTAATTTAAAGTCTCTTCTTGTCACGTGCTTTTCGAGATAGAGAGGGATTTAGGGTGGGCCTCATATCAACTCCAGGGATCCGTGGCCACAACAATCCAATCCTGCAGAGGATTTTGGGGATGAGCACTGCAATTCAAATAGTGTTCCGGCTTTTCAACGAATCCCGATTTAACAGATTGATTCAGGATTGATAGTGCCGCTTCATCAATCTGATCCTGCGTATAAACCGAACGCAGCTGTGTCTCTTCTTCCCAAATGTGAATTCCTTCTGGCTTATTCCGCGGACCAAATTCCTGGAACACGGATAACATCCAGGATGTGTAAAGATTAGATCGGCCGTTTCTCAACATTAGCATTACAGCTTTCGAAGAAAACCCTTTCAATGATTCGATAACATCAGGCAATGAGCCCCATGCTGTGTTGGCAATCATAAGAATTCTGTCGGGCAATACTGAATATTCATAAATTCGTAGCCCTCGCTTATCGCAGCACCATTGCAGGCCGTCCACTATTTTTTTACGCATAATTTGATGAATAAAAAGTGGTACTGCGCCGGCAATCCTCAGTTCAACAGAAAACAGTTCCTTTCGTCTTCTTCTCTTTCTTCTCATCGGTTATTTCAAATTTAGTTCTTTATTGTATGAGCCGAATCTTTCTGATTCCTTACAAAAAAATTTACCCATCTGGCCGTTTAGAGTGGTCTGACGGGTTCGCGATCTCAGATGTTTATGATAATTCAAGTACTTTCATGGCGCAATCTTCCCCGGCCGACGAAACTATTGGCGTAGTAGAATCGCTTGTAACTAACGCTATGATGAAGCAGAAGCAAGGTGCTTGCACTATCTCATTACGATCACCCAATCTCCCAACTTTTTTTTAGCACGTGATTTGGGTATTATTGAACCGGAAAATCAAACCCTTGAAATTGTTAGTTAAACGCATTGCATTATGAAAATTCACGAGTATCAAGCCAAAGAGTTATTTAAAGAAGCCGGCATCGCCGTACCTGACGGCGTAGCAACCTCCTCGGTTGAAGAAGCTGTAAAAGCCGCTGAAGAGATGAAAGAAAACGGTACATCCCTTTTTGTGGTAAAAGCTCAAATCCATGCCGGCGGACGTGGTAAAGGCCGCACCAAAAAGAGTAATGCGAAGGGTGTGATTCTATGTCACTCAATCGATGAAGTTCGGGAAGCGGCCGAATCACTTTTAGGTGATACACTCGTTACCATTCAAACCGGTGAAGAGGGACAGGAAGTTAAAACCATTTACGTGACCGATGGCGTGGATATCCAGAAAGAGTTCTATCTCGGAATTCTGTTGGATCGAGCCAAAAGTCAGAATGTAATTATGGTCTCGACCGAAGGCGGCGTTGAGATTGAAAAAGTTGCCGAAGAAACTCCCGACAAAATTGTTAAAGAATGGGTTGAACCAGGAATGGATTTAGCCCCAAACCAAGCTCGGCGATTGGCTTTTGCTCTTGGATTTGAAGGAGACGCGTTTAAAAAAGCTGTTAAGTTTATCAACGCACTTTATAACTTTTATGTGAAACAAGATGCGGACATGGTTGAGATCAATCCACTGGTTCTTACCCCGGAGGGCGATGTTTTAGCACTGGATGCTAAGGTAACATTCGACGGAAATGCAATGTACCGGCACAAAGATCTGCAGGAGTTGAGAGATGAATCCGAAGAAAATCCGATTGAGCTTGAGGCTTCTAAATACGGGCTCAATTACATCAAGCTTGACGGTAACGTGGGCTGCATGGTGAACGGCGCCGGTCTTGCAATGGCCACTATGGATATCATTAAACTCTCCGGTGGTGACCCTGCCAACTTCCTCGATGTAGGTGGCGGCGCGAATGTGGAGACCGTGAAAAACGGATTCCGAATTATCCTTGAAGATCAAAACGTAAAAGCTATTCTGATTAACATTTTTGGCGGAATAGTTCGGTGTGATCGTGTTGCCAATGGCGTGATTGAAGCTGTAAAAGATCCGGAAATCGCCAAAAAAGTTGAAAACGTACCGATTATTGTTCGATTGCAGGGAACCAACGCCGAAGAAGCAAAAGAGATCATCGACAACAGCGATCTGAATGTGATTTCTGCCGTTCTGTTGAAAGAGGCGGCCGAAGAGGTTTCGAAGGTATTGGCAGCATAATTTAGATTTTGCCAGAATTATGTAGGGGCGTATCGAATACGCCCCGTTACATACCATGACCTGTCAGGGCGTATAGCGATACACCCTGACGAAAAGTATTATACAATCTATTCATCATGCCATCCCGCAAAAAACACAATCGCCGATCTATCAGGTTGCGGGATTACGATTATTCATCGCCAGGAGAATATTTTATCACAATTTGCGCGCAGAACCGGGATTGTTTGTTCGGCGAGGTTCTGGATGGGGAGATGGTTTTAAACGAATTCGGGAAAATTGCCCACAGGGAATGGTTGCAAACCGAAAATATTCGTGACAATGTAAAATTGGATGTTTTTGTGATCATGCCAAATCATATGCATGCCATATTTGGAATTACGGCGAATATCGATGAATCAGATCAACCTACGCATCACAATTTAACCATTGAAAATTTCCTCCCCTCAAAAAATGATTCCTGTATGTTATTCCCTTATATTCTGTACTTGCTTATTTAATGAGAGGTATTCACTTCATACATGTCAGAATTTAATTTACACTCCCCGTGGGAACCAGCCGGAGATCAACCCCAGGCTATTGAGGAATTAACAGAGGGCGTTCAGCACGGCGATAAATTTCAGACGCTTCTCGGAATTACCGGATCCGGAAAAACACGTACTGTAGCCGGCGTAATTGAAAACGTACAAAAACCCACCTTGGTAATGAGCCATAATAAGACTTTGGCGGCTCAGTTATACCGGGAGCTCAGTGATTTTTACCCGGAAAATCGAGTTGAGTTTTTTATCTCTTACTACGATTACTATCAACCCGAAGCTTATATTTCTACTCAGGATAAGTACATCGAAAAAGACCTCTCTATCAATGAAGAGATTCAGCGGCTTCGATTGCGGGCAACCAGTTCACTTCTCTCCGGCCGGCGTGATGTAATTATAGTCTCATCCGTAAGTTGTATTTATGGTATCGGCTCCCCATCTGAATATGAAAAGCTGATTATTAATCTTGAAACGGGCATTGAGATTCCTCGCAATACTCTATTATATGACCTGGTGGATCTCCATTACAACCGAAATGATTTAGATTTCACACGGGGCACTTTTCGTGTTCGCGGGGATGTGGTGGATGTCTACCCCGCTTATTCTGAAGAGGGACTTCGGGTCTCATTTTGGGGCGATGAAATTGAAAATCTTGAGGTTTTTGATGTAGACTCCGGTGAGGTTTTAGACCAGGTGAACGAATTCAGAATCTATCCGGCATCGCATTATGTGACCTCCCAGGGACGACTCGAAGAAGCTATTGAACAGATCCGCGAAGAGATGCACTGGCGTGTGGAAATTCTACAAGATGAACAGCGTTTTCTCGAAGCTAAACGCCTTGAACAGAGAACCCTTTTCGATATAGAAATGATGCAAGAGATCGGTTACTGTTCCGGAATTGAGAACTATTCGCGATATCTGAGTGCCCGAAAACCGGGTGAACGGCCTTATTGTTTGATGGATTATTTCCCGGATGATTACCTGCTTGTTGTGGATGAAAGCCATCAAACCGTACCACAAATCGGTGCGATGTATGGTGGTGACCGATCCCGTAAAGTGGAATTGGTTGAACACGGGTTTCGATTGCCATCGGCTCTCGATAACCGACCGCTGACTTTTGAAGAGTGGGAAGGAATGATCAACCAGGCAATTTTCGTGAGTGCCACACCAAGTGATTATGAATTGGAGCAATCCGGCGGAGTGTACGTCGAACAGATTATCCGGCCAACCGGCTTGATGGAACCGGAAATTGAGGTTCGTCCACTTGGCAACCAGGTGGATGACCTTCTGGAAGAAATTCGGATCCGGGCTGAAAAAAATGAGCGGGTTTTGTGTATCACGCTGACCAAACGTCTGAGTGAAGAGCTCAGTGAATATCTTAAAAACCTTGGAATCAGTGCGGCATACATGCACAGTGAACTTGACGCTATGCAAAGAGTTGAAGTTCTTTATAAATTCAGGCGCGGCGATTTCAATGTTTTGGTTGGAATCAACCTGCTTCGTGAGGGGATTGACATTCCGGAATTGAGCCTTGTAGCCATTATGGATGCGGATAAGGAAGGTTTCCTGAGATCAGAAACATCACTATTTCAAATCGTAGGACGAGCCGCACGAAATGTAGGCGGCAAAGCGATACTTTATGCCGATAAGATAACTAACAGCATTCAAAAGGTGGTTGATGAAACAAACCGGCGCCGGAAAATTCAAAAGGAATACAATGAGAAGCATGGAATCACTCCGCAAACGGTGAAGAAAGAACTGAAGCCGCTTGTAGATCCGTCTTTAATTTCAACCCAGGATTTCACTCTTGATCCTAAAAAAGAGGATGAAGAAGATTATCTTGAGGTTGTGAAAGTTGCCGAGGATGGCATTCAATACAAGGCCAATCCGGCAATGAAAGAAGTTACATTTGAAAGCAAGGAAAAATTTCTCGAATATTTACGCGATTCTATGTTGCAGGCAGCAAAGAACATGGAATTTGAAGAAGCAGCGAGAATTCGCGACCAAATCGCACAACTGGAAGAAGAACTATGACTAAAATAACTCCATGAGTAAAATTGATTTTCTAAAGACCTTTATCAAAGATAAAGATGTGGCATCCGTCACGCCAACGTCTAAGCACTGCGTTAAAAAAGTGTGTTCAAATATCGATTTTTCAAAAGATTTTACCCTTGTGGAATACGGGCCGGGAGATGGGGTTTTCCCAAAATACATTCTCGAAAAAATGTCGCCCAACTCCCGATTGATTCTCATCGAGGCGAATGAAGATTTTGTTGAACATCTCAAAGAAACTATTAATGATCCAAGAGTAGAAATCCATAATGCCCTGGCCGGAAATGTAGAATCAGTTCTGAATTCTGAAGATGTCGGAAAGATTGATTATGTGCTTTCCGGGATTCCTTTTTCATTTCTTAAAAAAGATCGAAAACGTGAAGTTCTCCAGGCTACCAAAAACATTTTGAAAGATGGCGGTATGTTTCTTGCCTATCAAACAAGCGGACATTTAAAGAAGCCGGTCATGGACGTTTTTGGCAATTATGATACAGATTTTGTTCCACTGAACATTCCTCCATATTTCATTTACAAGGTTTACAACAACGGCAGTAACGGCGTTGATGTAATTTGAAAAAATCAGATGAAGTTAAATATGGAGCTTCATCATATATAATTTATTGATGCAGTCGTTTTCAAAAAATAAAATCATCCCACCAGAAGTACTGTTAAACGGCTATAAAAACGGGATTTTCCCGATGAGTGAATCAAGAGAAGATGAATCGGTTGGATGGTATTCTGCTCGCCGAAGAGGCATTATCCCAATTGAAAACTTTCGGGTCTCATCCAATGTCCAGAGAATCATTCGCCAGGGGCGCTATACCTGCCGGGTTGATACCTGTTTCAGAGAAGTGATGGAAGAGTGTGCTAACCGTGAAACCACGTGGATCTCCGAAGTGATAATCAACTCGTTTGAGATGTTACATCTTGCGGGTCATGCACATTCAGTAGAGATGTTTGATAAGGATGAAAATCTTGTGGGTGGTTCGTATGGAGTTTCACTCGGAGCCGCTTTCTTTGGCGAATCGATGTTTAAAAAAGCCCGGGAGGCTGATAAAATTGCCCTTTGGAATACCCATCAAATACTAAATAATAACGGATTTGAACTCTGGGATACACAATTCTATACCAATCATCTTGCTCAATTTGGATGTATTGAGATCTCCGCTGAGGAGTATAAAAGACGATTGAACCAAGCGCTTCAAAAGGAAGCTGTTTTTGAAAAAACTTAAGTGATAAGAAATTCTATTTAAAATAATTACGAGGTTATTGAAAAATCCCCTCCTTCAGAAGGAGGAGATTTAGGGGTGTTTGTGCCAAAGGCATCCCAATGGGAAAACCAAAAGCTGTTCAGATTGGAAGTTTTAAATCGAAAAGCTACCTCCCCCAGCCCCTCCTTACACAGGAGGGGAGCAAAATATTTACGATTCTTATGTCGAACTTTCGTTAATTATCCAACCGGACAGCCATTGGCATTCACTGGCGTTCCGGGAGGAGTATTCGGGCAAAGATCTCGGTTGTCAGGTACACCATCTCCATCGGAATCTCGTTCTCCGCCACCTGTAAACAGCAATTGATAGGATATCGGCAAAAATGTATTCATGATCTCATTTTCAAATTGATTGGTGGGAGCGGCAATTTTTTGAATGACGATAGATGTTAAACCCGTTGGTGTGAAAGTTACATTTGCAGTAATTACGGCAGAAACATTACCAAACCGAATAAACCGGTTCGAAAATTCAGCGGCAAAACCCGGTGCCAGTTGATTTACCGGTGGATTTCCCTCATTGATACATATCCGTTGGATATTATTACCATTTCCACCGAAGAAAGCCAACAACGAATTGATTTCAGAAGCCAGTACATCCCGAGCCCGAACCGGATTCAGAATTGCAAGCTGAGATCGTTTCCAAATTACCAAACCGTCATTTCGAATCACGTTCACTCCGATTGCATTGGGTGTTGTATCCGTTTGAGGTGTATAGCCTGCCGGATACTGGAAACCTAACAGCGGAAATCCGGGGTGACTGTAGGTACCGCCCGGATTATTGATTGTTGGAACCCCGCCCGGAATATCACCCCTTGGAACTCCATTCATAATATCCCAGAACAGAGCTTCGATTCCATTTACATTTGCACATATTTCAGATTGCAGATTACCTACCTGATTATTCGTTGAGTTATCACTGCAACCAACAGCTGTTAGCATTATAAATATTAAACTGAATGGGAGGATTGTCTGATTTTTGGGCGTCATCGCTGATCTTGTTGAGTTTACTGAGTTGAGTCTGAGTCCCTTTTTTTGGACTCTTACTCTATCATGCAACAGATCAAGCCAAAAGAGCTCAGAATTGAGCGAAATCAGCTAAAAGCTTTTTCCACTCCGGTTTCCGATGCAGGTAAGCTTTTACAAACGGACAGATAGGCACCAGCTCTAATTCCCTCTTTTCTATTTCTCGAAACACATTTTCTAACAACTCCTTTGCGTACCCCTGCCCTTCAGCCTCTTTGGGAACTTCGGTGTGCGTTAAATAGATGTTTCCCTTTTTGTTGATGATATAATCGACGAAGGCAGTAATCTCTCCAACCTGGAGTTCAAAACGTTTCTTTTCTTTATTATCCGAAAAGGTTCCTTTGGGTTCTTTTTCCATACTTTTTAACTTTTTCCTGAATAACCTGAATAATAGGAAATGTGGTTCTGATAATTTTAGGATTCTCAGTCGCCATTTCAAACAGTAAACCAAGACCAAAGGTCTTACACAAACCAGCTTGGGGCACCGCCCCAAGTTTATTTGACGAACCTTTCCGGACAACAGGCTGAAAGCCTGTAATAGAACAATCCTTACTCCCAAAAATATTCCGAATTATACTCAACAACATCATACTGTTTCATAAACCTTTCTATTTCTCCCCGACAATTCATCTGTTTATGATGATCTTCTTGCCGTGCGATATAACGTTTTACCGAATTCACTTTTGAACTACTTACCGAAAATGCCGCATAGCCTGTCTGCCAATAAAACGAACGAGTGCCTATTTCATCTTTCATCCATTTGGATGATCCCTTCTTTACTTCCTCTACAATTTTAGCTAAAGATGCATTTTTGGATAGCCTAAACAGTGTATGCACATGATCCGGAACTGAATTGATAAAAAGTGCGGGATTATCAACATTCTTGAAGATGCCTGCCATGTAAGAATGAAGATTGTCTTTAACTCCTTCGTCAATCTAAGGTTGTCTGGCTTTGGTTGAAAAAGTCAGATGCACATAAAGTTTCGAGAGTGATTGGCTCATAAGATTTTTATGTTTTTTTAATTGATCAGTTCTTTCTCTTATGAACCGGATATGATGAATACCTTACAAAAATTAGAAAGGGTATATTCTATCGCAGACTTACAGTCTGCATTTATATTGTTAAATCTACATTCTTGGGACGGTGTCCCAAGCTGAGTTGTGTGAGGCCGCTGGCCTCTTCTGTTCTTTAGAAAAGTTTTATTCTACAATCCTTAGCATAGAAAAGCAGATTTGAATTCTTTATCAAGTATTCGTTGTAGGGAATTTATTCTTTAGAACCAGAAAATAGAGCAAGATTCTCGCTTGTGCCTTCAGTGTCAGGCACGAGCGAGACGCTCGCACCATTCAATATTTATTATTTAGAGGCCTTCTCTTCCTCATCAACCTTTTCTATACTGAATTTCGATCCCACCGGCGGACGATATTCCTGGAATGGTATTTTCAGCAGGTTTCCGATCCTGTCATTTTCCTCCGGATCCATGTGTGTATCGATTCCGTAGGTAAGTTCCCTGGTATCCTCAACCTGGGCAAACGTCCCGAACAATCGATCCCAAACAGCGAAAATGTTACCGTAATTGGTGTCTGTCAGCGGCTGTGTATAGTGGTGATGAACTTTGTGCATCAACGGAGTGATAAACATATACGACAACGCGCGGTCCACCTTTTTCGGCATGTTGATATTGGCATGGGTGATGTGCGCAAACAGCGCCGAAATACTTTGATAGAGAAAAACAATCCAGATGGGTGCTCCGACTACAATCACACCTAAAATGGTAAAACACATTCTGAATATTGCTTCCCCGGGATGATGCCGAAGTCCGGTCGTTACATCAACAGTTGTATCGCTGTGGTGAACAAGATGAAATTTCCACATCCATTTTACTTTGTGTTCAATCCAGTGAATCAGGTAAGCACCAAAGAAATCAAGAAGCATCACTCCCACGATGCATTGCAACCAGACGGGCATCGATATCCAATTCAACAGACCAAAATTATTTGCGGTCACATAGTTCGATGCCCCCAATAATAACCCGGCAAAGCCAAGGCCAATCAAAACAAAAAACCCGGTCAATACTAAATTAATTGCAGCATGACGCACTTTCTTGTATTTGAACTCAAACAGTGGAAAAACACCCTCAATCACCCAAAAAATGAATATACCACCGATCAGTATTCCAGCTCGAAATGTGGTAGGCACATCCTCAAAAAATGCGATGATCGACTCCATAGTCCTGGCTGATTAAATGCTGTTTGAAACAATTTTAAAATTCGAAGTGACTCCTGCAAATGAATAATGAGGCATGAACCGGAGTGCTAAACTCGTTGGTTCTGAAGGAGATCTATTAGGCCAAGACTTCGATAGCAGATACAGCAGAACCGGTAAAAAAGAAACCTCCAGGGGTTCCAAATCCCTGGAGGTTTTAACTTATGAGGCATCTACAATGGATGCGGTCATCTACGCTCTATCTCGTTAATTTCTGGCTCTTGACCGTTCAGTAGATCTGACTTTTTTATTCGCACTTCGGTTCGTTCGGGAAGCGCATCACTCCGGCCGCTCCAGTTTACAGAGATCATCAACATCTCGTCATTACCCAGGGAGCTAAGGGTTGAGCCATACGTTTCGATAACACTCAACAGTTCATCCATAATGGCATCTGCTTCAGGTTCTAACTCAACGCTGTCCACTCTTGCATGAGGACTTATTGGCGCAGGGAGGGGCATTGAACTGCGCAATGAATCCTGTTGAATCCGGATCTCGCGCCGTTGCTCTCTTAATTCACTGCGCATCTCCTCTCGTTCCTCTTCCGTCAATTCTAAGTCGATCACACTATCAAGTTTTAAAATCAACGGATTCAATGATTCCTCCATCAGCTTAAGTGACTCATCAAGGTTAAACCGAAGGCTGTCCATCCTGAACTCGAAATTTCCATCCTGAATGCTGATTTCATTCAGTATAACGCTGGGTCGGGTGGTCACCTGTACCCGGTATCGAACTCCCAAACCCGGCAGATACTCCATCTGAGGTTTGCGATTGACCCGTAAGTATTCAGTATCTACACTATTCAATGCCGTTTCCAAAACAGAGGCAAATACATTGAAATCTTTATAGGTCTCCTCCTCATCCAGCATGTGTGTGTCGATTCGATTCATCAGTTGCTGCTCGGAAATATCACCATCCTGAAACGCTTTCAAATCACCCATTTGTGCCCAGACAGATACACCGGATAAAGTTTTTTGCGTATGATTGTCATCACCAACAAATACCCATCTCACGGAGGAAGTTCGGTTTGGGGCATACGTCACACGTACTGTTTCATCGTCAGGCACACCGCTGATCAAAGAAGCATACCGGGTCATATATTCAATGATTTTCTCCTCTGCAGCTTGAGTTGCATCCCCTGAAGATTCTGAAGAGTCATCGTCACCAGAAAATTCTACGCGAACATCCTCGTCATCTCCCAATCGAAGTCCATGAATCACAAAAGCACTTGAACCCGGTGAAACCGTAAAATGGACCCCATATCCCGGGATATATTCTCCGCGAACCGACCTGTTTTCGAAACCGGGGAATACGATATCCCCCGATCCTTCCTCTCCAAAAATTTCAGTAAGAATACCCTCGGCAATCTTAATATCGCGGTCGCGCTGTCGGTCTTCGCTGGTTTGAGCACTCGTAACCGAGATAATGCCCAGGAGTATCGTAATTAAAAATAGAATCGATTTCTTCATAGTTTTCATTCTTGTGTGGATTGGGTTTGTGGATAGCTCAGTGCGTAGATGAGATCGCCCAATGTTTCGTCTGTTTGCCTCAAACGGTAATAAGTATCTTCTTCAAGCTGTGCTAGTCCTTCCGAAATAAGCCGCAGATCTTGCTGACGCCTTTGATCGTAATAATCAGTTAACACACTGATCGCTTCCTCCAGCTGTTCGTTTTGTTGCTCCTGAACTTGTTCTATCATGGAAGCCAAAAGAATGGAATTTTCCTGCCTGATCTGGTCAATCATATCACGAACTTCCTGCTCACTCATTCCATGTTGAACCGGTTGTATTGATGGAGCCTCGCCAAACGCCAGGTAAAAACCCTGCTCATTTTGACCCATTTTCAGATCCGTAAAAGCCGCTCCCATCAGAACAATTAGCATGCAAGCGGCCGCGGCCAACACGGTAATCAGTCCCGGATATCGTTTCAGAAAAACCGGTTTGGTTGATCTCTGATCTTCCTCTTTTTGATTGTGATCCGGGGCCATCATCACCAGTTTGTGGGAAGGCGTTTCCATTGGCACACCCTCAATCAAATTTTTGGTAGACTCCAGTTCCTCAAGCTCTTTTTTAAGCTCAGGAAGGTCTTCCAGTCTTTTTTCAAATTCCTTTTTCTGTTCATCAGACATCTCATCATAGAGATAATCCATAAACAGGTTTTTGATCTCTTTGTCAGTCATGATTCAAATATTCGTTTTGGATATTCCACTTCTTTAAAACTCGTCGTAATGATTTCAGCCCGTAGTACATACGGGACTTTACCGTGTTTTCCGGCTCCTCAAGGATCTCTGCAATTTCTCTGAATTTCATTCCCTCGTACTCTTTTAAAATGATGACCACTCTCTGCTCATCCGGCAGTGTCAACAATGCTTTCTGCAGAACCTCGCCCAGCTCTTTGGTCTCCAGTTTTTTGGCCGGAGTCTGGCTGGCTTCCATCTGCTCCACCCACGCTTCAAGCGGACTCGATTTTCGCCGTCCGGCTCGTTTCAGTTCATCAAGGCATAGATTATTCGCAACACGATAGATCCACGACGAGAATTTTCCCGGCTCATCGAGTGTATCCACTTTTTGATACACTTTAATAAACGTCTTTTGTGTGATCTCGCTGGCTTCATCCACATCCGCAAAAAACCGGAATGCGAACCGGTGGATGCGCGTTTGCCAGCGCTCCATCAGCACCGTAAATGCCTGCTGATCACCCCGTTGTATCTGTTCGACCAATGCCGAATCATCCATCTGTTCCAAATTTTCGAAGCCTCGTGTTGTGGGTTTCAAATGTAAGACGAACGAGGCGGGGAAATAGTTTTAAAAAAAGTACAACGGGCAGCCCCGATAGTGATCGGGACAGGCTTTGCCCGTTCTCTCAAAATGGATTGAGAGGATATGACATGCGCTCAGGGATAATTTCAAGAAAATTTCTTCCTCTTGCACAATGGCATTCCCGGCCGGACAAGCTGTCCGGCGTACAAATTTACCCAACTTCAAACCCCCAACTTGCTATTCTGCCCCGATTTCTTAGATTGAGAGAAACATTCATTGTTCGGAGCTACGTGTGCAATTCAATCAAAATCATAGAATCAGACACAAAAATTTCGGGCTTCTTTGTGGTTTATTTTTTATCACGTCAATTCTGATTCTCACCTCTTGTGATCAAACTTTCGAACCTCTTAAGGAAAACAATATCTATAATTTTACGATCTCCGGTTACCTCAACGCTTCAGCAGATACACAGTGGGTTCGGGTTGGAACCGTTCGGGAGAGTATTGATGAACCGCCAAATCCGGAAGGAATTCAGGTAACTCTTGAAGACATACAAAGTGGTGAAACTGTGATCATGAACGACTCGGTTTTCACCTTTAAAAATGTCCTCAACTACTGGACCACGATGGATATCAAGAATGAACAGACCTA
Source organism: Rhodohalobacter sulfatireducens (assembly GCF_022012475.1). Taxonomy (GTDB): domain Bacteria; phylum Bacteroidota; class Rhodothermia; order Balneolales; family Balneolaceae; genus Rhodohalobacter; species Rhodohalobacter sulfatireducens. The sequence continues at coordinate 87,387 of NZ_JAKLWS010000003.1, read as the reverse complement.
TCGTATTACTGTTGAACGTGATGGAAAAATGAGCAGCGTGACTGTTACAACACCAAAGGAGTTATCCTCGCCATATGTATTGAACCCTACCAATCCAAATGGCGCAGACATCTATATTGATGATGAGATTGAACATATCGCCGATGTGCAGTCCGTGTATTATGTAATTTTGAGCCCGGGGACTGAAGATATAAGAAGAGTTTATAGGTTTCCGATACGGTATACTTTACAGCATACATTTGCTTACTCCGGGTCTAATTTCGCATTTGCAAACTGGAATAGAGAAGAGGCGCATATTGAACAAAGTCTTGGCAATACAGACTATTCTATTGTTAAAAGACAGGTCTTTATTGCTGCGGGCGGACCGGAATGGGTGGATGATATGTCTTCTATTGATAACCTCGAGTATTTTTTAGATGGAACAGCCTCGAATGTAGAGAATGGGTTGGGTTATGTAGTTGGAGTCGACGCCAAATGGTTTCCGCAAACTCCGTGCGAGGCACCTGATAAATCAAAAATTATACCCTGTCCCGAAGAAGAACCTTTTTGGTGAGGTTGTGTTCTCCTTTTGAAATCAATTTTAATACATTATTTCAATTACCTTTCATTTTAAGGCTTCGGTATGAAAGAACATCACCCTATTTCTAATCCCATTTTACTGCTGGTTGCTTTTCTTTTAGTGATCGGGTGCGATCAAACCTTCGAACCTCTTCAGGAAAACAATAAATACCACTTTTCGATCTATGGAACTCTTGATGCCGAAAAAGATACGCAGTGGATCAGAATAGGAGTCCCCCGGGAAAACATTAATGAAACACCCGATCCAGCCGGGATAACCGTTACTTTGGAAGATGTAGAAACTGGCCAGACCGCCGTGATGCAGGATTCCCTGTTTGCTTCCAGAGATTTATTGAATTACTGGACTACCATACCTCTTAAAAATGAGCACACCTATCGTATTATAGCAGAACGTGACGATGGGAAATCGAGTGTGGTTACGGTAACCATTCCTGAAGAACTACCAACACCTATTGTGTGGATAAATAATAATCCCTCGGGATATATGATCTATATTGATGATTCGGTAGAACACATTGCCGATCTTCAGACAAAGTGGTACGTCTTAATAAGCCCGCAGACTGAAAGAGTGAAAAGAGTTTATACATTCAACTACCGAAATAAACTGAAACATACCGGGGCATTTGGCGGCGCATATTTTACATTGGTTCGGGATTCCGAGGAACGTCGATTTATTACTGAGAGTAATGCGGGCGCTGATATTGCCGTCTTACATCGACAATTTTTTGTGGCTGCCGGCGGACCAGAATGGGATGATAACATCTCATCGATTAACGACCTGGAATATTTCCTCGACGGCACTGCATCTAATGTAGAAAATGGTCTGGGGTATGTGGTCGGCACCGATTCAAAATTGGTGCCTTATTTCACATGCCAGACACCAGATAGTTCGGATGTTATTCCCTGTGAACCGGAAGAGCCTTTTTGGTAAGAGTACATTCGGAGATAAATGTGCAACGGACAGCCCCGATAGTGATCGGGACAGGCTTTGCCCGTTACTTCGGAATACCAATTCAATCACAATTCAATGTATGCCAGAACAAACGCCAATCAACTTACAAACCGACGGTCGAGGAATTTTAGGTTTTCAGAGCCGGAAAAGCTCTCCGGCGTACTACTCATCCCTTACCGCATCAGCGGGCTCAACGGAAGCCGCACGCATTGCAGGATACCAGCTTGCGAGGAGACAAAGAAGCATCGTCCCGATCAAAACGATCACAATGTCTGAGATTTGAATGGCCACGGGATAGGCATCAATAATAAAAGAGGAGGAGAGTTTGACAAGCCCAAATTCCTTTTGGGCCAGGGTGAGTGCAATCCCAATAACACCGCCAATTCCACAGCCAATCAACCCGATTTGTAATCCCTGACTTTGGAAAATTTTCTTGATCTTTTTGGGAGTCATACCCATTGAAATCAGAACGCCGATATCCCGTTTTTTCTGGATCACGATCATTGTCAGCGACCCCACTATGTTCAGAACAGCCACCAGCACGATGATCATCAAAATAAAATAGGAACCCCATTTTTCGAGGTACATAACATCATAGAGCGGTTTTTGAAGGTCATACCAGGTTTCAATCATGTACTCACTCCCGATAATTCCCTGCAGGTCGGCTTTCACCTCTTCTGCCAAATCCGTATCGGTCAGCTGCACATCAAACCCGCTGATCTCATTCCGCATATTGAACAGCCGCTGTGCCGCTTCAAGGCTTACGTAAACCACATCACCTGCTACAATTTGATGAGTGTCGTAACTGTTGCGAACTTCAAACCGGCTCACCCGAGGCGACGAAAACTGGGTCAGCGCCCGGCGCATTCCCGACGGACTCAGCATCGCGATCTCATCTCCGGGCTCCAACCTGTATCTGTTGACCAATGATTCACTTACAATAGTTCCGGGACTCCCGTTACGAACAGAAATATCGTATTCTGTATTTTCCCTGCTTGCTTCAAGCTCTTGAAAAAGCGGATCATTCTCTTCATCCACGCCACGAACATCAATTACCTCATTTTGTCCGTTTTGAAATGCCAACATCACTTTCCCCTCAACGTAAGGCGAGACACTCACAACCTCTTCGTGATCAAGAATCTGATCCATCATCTGCTGATCGAAAAGCATTGTCGTTTCCTCGACCCTTTCAATTCGCATGTCCGGATCGAAGGAGAGCAGGTATCCCCGAATCACATCAAAAAAACCATTAAATACGGATAAAATAACTATGAGCAGAGCGGTCCCTATCGTAATTCCTCCAATACTGATACCCGTTAAAATGGAGATCAACGAAATGTGCTTCTTTGAAAACAGGTACCGCCGTGATATAAACTGGATAATATTCATTCTCTAAACTTGTATTTTACCCGATCATGTGGTTCTTTTTGATAGAATCAACTTTTTTGAAAATAACAACTTTACTGTCTACCAGGAATTTTAAAACCGCGGGTGAATCTTGACTTTAAAAATCGAAGAAATACGAGCAATATCCAACGGCGAACATGGCGATTTGTTTTCAGTGCTCGGATTACACACTGTAAACATCGAAGGGAAGGAGAAATTGGTTATACGCAGTTTCCGTCCTGATGCTAAATCAATCATCGTGATCCCGGACTCGGGAAAAGAGGTTGAATTATCACGCATTTCAGATGAAGGGCTTTTTGAACACGTATTTTCTCGCCGGAAGAATAGATTTTCTTACAAACTCAAAGTCACTCCCTACGTAGGCGATACCTACACGATAGAAGATGCCTACCGGTTTGCAACTCAGCTGTCTGATTTTGATTTGCAGCTCTGGGGTGAGGGAAATCACCATCATGCCTATAAGTTTATGGGTTCGCACACAAAAACAGTGGATGGTGTGGAAGGAACTCATTTTGTAGTTGCCGCACCCAGTGCCAGCCGTGTAAGTGTAATTGGTTCTTTCAACAATTGGGATGGACGCGTGCACGGGATGCGCAAATATCACGACCAGGGAATTTGGGAAACCTTTATTCCGCATGTGACTGAAAACGATCTGTACAAGTACGAGATCAAATCTCACGCAACGGAAGCACCTCTCAAAAAGTCGGATCCTTATGGACGCCTGATGGAATTGCGTCCCGGAACGGCAACAAAAGTTTGGAACTCATCTTATGAATGGGAGGATGAGGAGTGGATGGAAAATCGGCAGCAGATTCAGGATCACAATGAGCCGATCTCTGTGTATGAAGTTCACCCAGGCTCATGGAAACGAAAAGTGGGAGACGATCCGGGATTTTTGAACTATCGTGAGATGGGGGATGACCTGGTTCCCTACGCCAAAGAGATGGGATTCACCCATATTGAATTGATGCCGATTGCTGAGCATCCGTACGATCCATCCTGGGGATACCAGATCACCGGTTATTTTGCACCAACGAGCCGTTTTGGCAATCCCGATGACTTTAGATATTTCGTTGATAAATGTCACCAGGCTGGGCTTGGTATAATTGTGGATTGGGTCCCCGCCCACTTTACCAAAGATGAAAATGGGCTACGCCGGTTTGACGGTACAGCACTTTATGAGCATGAAGATCCCCGACAGGGTGAGCACAGCGATTGGGGAACCAATATTTTTAATTACGGCAGGAGCGAGGTAATGAACTTCCTGATCTCCAACGCTATTTACTGGCTGGAGGAATTTCATATCGACGGTCTTAGGGTGGATGCCGTCGCCTCGATGCTCTATCTCGATTACTCCCGCGAAGAAGGCGAATGGATTCCGAATCAATATGGCGGGCGGGAAAATCTCGAAGCGATTCACTTTTTACAACGTTTCAATGAAGTGACTCATGAATACTATCCCGGAATTCTGAATTTTGCAGAGGAGTCCACGTCATGGCAGGGCGTTTCTCAACCCACATCTTCCGGCGGACTCGGATTTGATTTTAAATGGAATATGGGGTGGATGAATGATACACTGACCTATATCAAGAAAGATCCGATTTTCAGGAAATATCACCAGGATCAGCTTTCATTTTCTTTGATTTATGCATTTTCTGAGCAGTTTATCTTACCGCTTTCACACGATGAAGTGGTCCACATGAAACAATCTCTGCTCTCAAAAATGCCGGGAGATGACTGGCAAAAATTTGCGAACCTCCGATTGCTTTATACTTATATGTTCGGTCACCCGGGCAAGAAGCTACTATTTATGGGCGACGAGTTTGCACAGTGGAACGAGTGGACAGAATCTCAATCTATCGACTGGCACCTGCTGCAATGGGATACGCACAAGGGGGTACAGCGTTTGGTAAAAGACCTGAACAATATTTACAAAAAAGAACCTGCGTTCCACAAAGTCGATTCCCGATGGGAAGGATTTGAATGGATCGATATGAGTGATGCAGAAAACAGCCTCCTCTCATTCATACGGCGATCCGATGATCCGGATGACTTTTTGGTCTTTATTCTGAATTTTACTCCAAACACCCATGACCAGTACAAATTCGGAGTACCGAAGGCAGGTGAATATGAAGTGATTTTTAACAGTGATTCTGACTATTATGGTGGTACAAACAAAGGGCCTATTGCTGTCCATGCCCAAGAGGGAAACTGGCACAATCAACCTGCTCATATAAATATAGCCGTTCCTCCCCTTGCCGGAGTTGTTTTGAAACCGAAATCCTAACCCGGTCACCTCAAAAATATTTTAACTTGACTGGTTTAAGAGATTGGAAACTTTATTCAGTATTTTATTCATCATTACCAGCCAGGTTTCACAAGAAATTTTATCATTTATTCGATATAAGAGACTATGCGTTTTCCGAGATCCAGCGGCACGCTTGTCCATCCCACATCATTTCCATCCAGTTATGGAATTGGTGATTTAGGAGACAATGCCAAACAGTTTATTCATTTTTTGCAGGAAACCGGTCAAACTATTTGGCAGGTACTGCCTCTCAGCCCCACCGGTTATGGAAATTCTCCCTATGCCAGTTATTCTGCATTTGCCGGCAACCCCTATCTCATCAGCCCGGATATTTTAGTAGAGAAAGGATTGATTACTTCCGAGGATGCGGAAAAAGCCAAACTGCCATCAACAACCAATACCGAGTACGAGAAAGTTTTCAAGAAAAAGGATCGACTTTTTGAGATAGCTTCTAAAAACTTTTACAGCTCAAAATCGGCTGAGGATGAGACCAAACTCGATGAGTTTAAAAAGGCCAACAAAGAATGGCTGCCCGATTATTGCCTGTTTATGGCGTGTTCAAAAGAGCACAACCAAGATCCTTGGAATTTATGGGAACCAGAGCTTGCACAAAGAAAATCAAAAGCGATCAAAAAATTCGCCAAAAACCATCAGGATGAGATTGACTATCAAACATGGCTGCAGTTTGAGTTTTTTAACCAGTGGCATGACCTGAAGGCCTACGCCAATGACCGAAATGTTCGGGTAGTAGGTGATATCCCGATTTTTGTGGACCACAACAGTGCCGATGTCTGGGCGAATCCTCAATATTTTGAAGTAGATAAGCAGGGAAATCGTCAGTTAGTTGCCGGTGTTCCACCGGATTATTTCAGCAAAACAGGTCAGCTTTGGGGGAATCCTCTCTACAAATGGGATACTCTCAAAAGAGATGGATACTCGTGGTGGATCAACCGTTTTGAGCAAATGTTTGGTTTGTTTGATGCGATACGAGTGGACCATTTCCGTGGCTTTGATGAATACTGGACAGTTTCAGCCGAAGAGGAAACAGCTGAACATGGTGAGTGGAGAACAGGTCCGGCGCACGACCTTTTTGAAACGATTCGAGAAGAACTCGGCGACCTCCCTATCATAGCAGAAGATCTCGGTGTGATGACACCCGGGGTTGAAAAATTACGTGATGATTTTGAATTTCCGGGGATGAGAATTTTACAATTTGCCTTCGGATCCGATGCCGGAAACAGTTATCTGCCGCACAACTTCAACCAAAACTCTGTGGTTTATACCGGTACTCATGACAATGATACCACCATCGGTTGGTACAACTCTGCTCCCGATGCTGATAAACATCGTGTTCGGGAATACACACGATCAGACGGAAACGACATCAATTGGGAATTAATTCGATATGGAATGCTCTCTGTAGCCGAGCAAGCAATTTTTCCACTGCAAGATTTTATGAATTTAGGCGGCGAACACCGGATGAATATTCCCGGCACAGCACAGGGAAATTGGGAATGGCGCTATACCCACGAAATGCTGCAAAATCTTGATCGACAAAGGATATTATATCTCGTAAATTTAAGTAATCGGAATGTTGGCTCAGATCAATAATCATTCAGACCAGATTGACTCTTTTTAATAAAAGCATCGTTTTGTATCTTAAGCCGTTTCACAATAACATAAATTGATGAATGTCACATCCAATAAGTAATCTTCCTAAGCGAACTGAAAAGCCAAGGAACAAAGGAATCACCCTCGCCTTAGACAAAGGTTTTAGTGTTAGACAGGCCGAAGATTTCTGCGAGGCAACATCAAACTACACAGATATTGTAAAATTGGGATGGGGAACCTCCCTTGTAACTCAGAATCTCAAGGAAAAGCTGGACGTTTACAAAAATTACAATATCCCCGTCTATTTTGGGGGTACGCTTTTTGAGGCATACGTACTCAGAGATGAGCTTGACAAATATGTCCAGTTATTACAAGATCATAACATTGAATACCTTGAGGTATCAAACGGTACGATTTGGCTTTCAGACAAACGAAAAAACGAAATTATAAAAGACCTGAGTAAGGACTTTACAGTATTATCAGAGGTAGGAAGTAAAAATCCTGATGATATTATCCCTCCCTACAAATGGGTTAAAATGATAGAGTCTGAACTTGAAGCGGGCGCTTGGAAAGTAATATGTGAGGCTCGTGAATCCGGAACTGTGGGCGTTTTCCGTCCTAACGGTGAAATTCGTTCCGGGCTGATTGATGAAATTGCCGACCAGATCTCTATAGAACACCTGCTTTTTGAGGCGCCAAACAAAGATCAACAAGTATGGTTCATCCGAAAGTTCGGGAGCAATGTTAACCTCGGTAATATTCAACCTGCCGAAGTCATTTCTGTTGAAACTCTGCGACTGGGCCTTCGAAGTGACACACTTTTTGACTTTTACTCTATCGATGACAAAGAAATTCGGGATCTATATTCAGATAATAAGTCAGACCTTTCACAAGAATCATCTTCCTAAAAGAACCGATTAACAACTATGAAAATACTATATGCTGCCGCCGAAATCGCCCCTTTTGCCCGAATGACCTACACAGCCGATCTTCTTCGGTTCTTACCGGCATCACTTCAGGACCAGGGGTTTGAAATAAGAATTTTACTTCCCAAATATGGAACTATTAATGATCGCAGGAACCGTCTGCATGAAGTAATCCGGCTTTCCGGTATTGAAGTTGAGGTAGGAGAGAATGTAGAAAGCATGAAGATCAAAGTTGCTAGCATCCCCAATGCCAAGTTGCAGGTGTATTTTCTTGATAACGATAAATACTTCAAGAGAAAGGCGATGTTCGATAATCCTAAAACCGAAGAGTTTTACGATGATAACGACGAACGCCTGACCTTCTACAATAAAGGAGTACTTGAAACTGTTATAAGCCTTGGATGGGAGCCGGATATTATTCACTGCCACGACTGGCCTGCCGGTTTGATTCCACTTCTTGTACGCACGAAGTATAAAGATGAAAGCATTTTTAAGAATACTCAGATCGTTTACAATCTGCACCATCCGGAAAATAAAGGTCATTTTGATAACGATAGTGTTTTAAAACTGCTTGGTTTACCGGAAGATGTAGATATTGATTCTCTTACTGATGATGGTGCTGTTGATATGCTCAAGTTAGGTTTACAGTACAGTGATCATGTAGTGACCGGAAACCATTTGAAAGATCAATTTGATGATCTGTTTGAGCAATTGAAAATTAAACCAACCAAAATTCAGGGTTCGCCCGAAGATGTATCGAAAAAATTTGCCAATTACTACCGGGAGATTTCCGGCGAAGACGAATAGATTTAATTGTTCTCAAAACAATTCCATTTTTTCTGAAGGAACACAATTTTACGCAAACAAAGGCAGACGATTTTCAATCGCTGCCTTTCTTCTTCTGATTACAGCTTTTCTTTCAACAGCATGTGAAACACCAGGATCTGTAGGTGACGACATCGTTGAAGACGAAGAAGATGTTGCCTCAGAAACGATTTATCTGAATGATTACAACATTATCCAGGAAAATTCTTTTTCCGGAAGGCTAACGTACACAGCTGTGGGATCCCACGATGATCCTGTCTATGGCGCAATGAACTCCGTTGCACTCTTGAAGCCTTCTATTTCTATCTCTGATGTAGATACTATAAGAGAAGACGACTCAATATCGCTTCGACTCATTTTCAACGGAACAATCTACGGAGATAGCCTGGCTTCATCTTCTTATGAAATTTATGAAGCGGGGAAAATCTGGCGAGGTGCATCGTTGCGCATCAATGATGAAATTCCGGTGGATATGGCAGGCAAAGTAGCTGATTTCCAGGTACCCGCTTCCCAAGACACCGTTGTTGTAGAATTAGATCAAGCCTGGATTGATAAATATGCAGGCTTTTATAATTCAGATCCTGATCTATCATCCGCGGAGAGAGATTCTGTTTACATACAAAACTTTCCGGGATTGGCGATAGTACCGTCAGAAAACAATCAAAATATTCGTTTTCTAAAAACCCAGACTATTGGAGACGATACAGATACTGAAGATGGAGAAGAATTAATTACAAGCTTCTTATTCGAATCAAATACGCAGGAAGATGATGAGGAAAATACAGGTCCTGAGATTATTTCCCTGAGAGACTGGGGAGCTTCTTTTACAAGAGAAGAATTATCTGATGATTTTGGTAACTTTTATCTGCATAACTCCGAGAGAGTTTTAAAATTTCAACCCAATCTACCGGAAGAATTGGGATCAAAAAATATTGTGAATGCCCAGTTAATTCTGAGCAAAAACACTGATCCACAGAAGAGTACACCATCTGTAGCCCGGCCAAATACGAATTTTATTCGAGCGCACGTTTTTGAAGAAGACCCTTTTGACGTGATGGCTGAAATTTTTACTACTCAACCCAGTTTTGCTGCTTCTTTGAATGATACATCAGACGCTTTTTTGATGGATGTCACTCAATTTGTACTGAATGATCTTTATGGTAATGCGGATAAACAAAGTATATATATAACGATTCAATCTGTTAATGGGCTTATTTATTCTACACACCTTTACGATCCCAACTCAGATGATATCAGAAAACCAAGAATTGTAATCACATATGTTGAAGAGTAGGATGTTTAAGCGTTCCATATCTCTTGTTTTCGTTTTATTTCTAATTGCATCAACCACCAATTGGTTGTACGCGCAAGATGATGATACCACTGCAAAGTCCGGTTCATTCTATTCCTCAATTGGTTTTGGAGTTCCGGCTGATGTACACTCCGCAGCAACAATGGGAATAGGTCTTCCCGGAGTTTCAACATATAATGGTTTCTCTCCTAATATTGCCAATCCGGCTCACTGGGGATTGATCAATTTCACACAGGGCAACATTGCCATCGGGTTGAACACTTTCGAATCTGTCGATAACTCTACCTCTGCAAGGAATACAATAGTGAATATAGACGGTTTCCAATTTGCTCTGCCTCTTTTAAGAAATAAATTAGGTGTATCACTTTCTTTTACACCAATAGTCCGCGCTGATTTTAAACGAAGAGAAAATGGGTTTTTCAATTCTCTGCCGGGCCTCAATCAAGACAACGTTCAATATGTAATAACTACACAGGGCACTGGAGGGGTGAATCGATTTGAATTAGGTTTTGGATACCAACCGTTTGAAAATATTTCTTTTGGGTATGGATTTTCGGCAAATTTGTTATCAATAAACAACGATGTTACTCCCCTCTTTTCAAATCCCCAGTATTCTTCAACTCCATACGAAATTGGAATTGAAGGTTACGAATTTGGTCACCGCTTTGGATTTTTTGCTTACAAAGCAAATTTACTGCGCCAGGGCGATCAATTATCCTTCGGAACTGCTGTAACACTGCCTGTTACTATTGAGGCTGAGAGATCTCTTTCGGCCTTCAGATCCATTAATCAGCAACGGCAACTTATCGAATTCAATGAAAATAATGCGGATCGTAATGGAAACGTTACGTTACCATTGGAATTTAATACTGGACTTACGTATAATTTAAGTCGCTTTACAAATGTTGTGGCTGAGCTTCAACTGCAACAATGGAGCAACGCTGAGTTTAGTTTCAATACTAATCAGCAAGAGTATTTCAAAAATAGGATGAGAATGGGGTTGGGTGCACAATTTCATCCGTACAGAGCAAGTCAGAGAGGTGGTTTTTTCTCAAATTTCAAGTATAGTCTTGGTACAACTTATGATAATGGCCACCTTTCTATAGAGGACCAAGATATTGAAACAGTTTTATTTCATGCAGGGCTAGGTTTAGTGTCAAGAACGTCAAGATCATCCATAGATTTAAGTTTTCATTATGGAATTCGGGGAACAGAATCCTCTAATTTGGTTAAAGAGAACATATGGGGCTTTAAATTATCGCTTAATTTAGCTGAGCTTATGTTTATCCAGCAGAGATTCCAATAATAAGTATCCAGTCACTTTAGTTATACTACTATAGAAACAAACGCAGAATTATGAAAAAGTACATTGTTGCATTAGCGCTCCTTTTTACATTATCGTCACAAGCCTTCGCTCAGACTGAGCCTCCTTATGGAATGAATGAACTACAGGCTTACTCAATCTTCTATGAGAATTTCAGAACGGGTAGCTACGATATGGCCCGTCAGTATGGAAGATGGATTATTGAAAACAAACCACGCTCCATCGAAGGTAACCCACAATTTAATCTATCCAGACAATTTGAACGGATGATTACGGTTTATACAGAGCTTTCAAAACAAGCCACCGACCCATCCATCAGCTCCGCTTATATAGATACGGCACTGACTATCTATGCGGATGCTTTTGAAACCTTTTCGGAAGAAGAGATTGACTACTATCAATGGCATTTGAACCGCGGACGTTTCTACCAGGAAAACCAAGAATCGATTGAAAATGGATTAAGCAAAGCGTATGAAGATTATGAAAGAGCTTATGAACTTAATCCTGAAAAACTTTCACAGGCTGCTGATGGCTATTACATACAGGTTCTGCTGAGCAGCTACGTAAATAATGAAGAAAGAGACAAAGCTCTCGAGATGATTGAAACCGTTAAACCATATGCCAGCCCAGCTTTAACCCAAAATATGAACCAGGTGCAAAACGATCTGTTTTCTGATCCTGAAGAAAGAGTTGGGTTCCTTGAATCAAGGCTTGAAGATAACCCTGAAGATACCGAAGTAATGGCCGAATTGGTTGATCTTTATGAAGATACCGGCCGTCGGGATCAAGCTATTGAACTGGCCCGGGAACTCTATGAAATGGAGCAATCCTTTTCAAGTGCCAGACGTCTTGCAGACTTTGCAGTTGCCGATGGACGCAGCCAGGATGCGATAAATTACTTGAATGAAGCGTTTGAATTGACCGACGATACAGATGCTAAAAAGAATATTAAACTTGAAATTGCCGAGATTTATCAGAATAACGATAATCTCCGTGCTGCACGCCGATCTGCAAGAGAAGCAATCAGCCTGGACAACGACTGGGGACAACCCTATGTCCGTATGGCTCAAATTTATGCAGCAGCCGTTTCAAGCTGTACATCGGGAAGACAGATAGAACGAGAAGACAGACCCGTTTACTGGTTGGTATTAGATTATTTGGATCGTGCACGATCTGTTGATTCATCAACCGCATCGACAGTGAATCGTCTATACAGTACATATGAACCTGTGATGCCTACCTCAGAGGATAAATTCTTTGCAGGCTGGGAATCAGGTGATACTTTTGAGATTGATTCAAGTCTCAGAGAATGCTACGGTTGGATCGATGAAACAACAACTGTACGATAATTTTTTAATCTAATCATTCCTTCCTTATCTTAGTAAACGATTGAGTGATGCAATAAAAGCATCACTCAGTCCACTACTCAACTCTACTCATCTTTGATATCAAAGATTACTCTTCCTTCCGATTCTCTCAATTGGAGCAGAAATTTTCAAAAAATCTATAAATAAATACTAAATGCATGGCTCGTTCGCGAAAAAATAAGGGGCGAAAATCTAACAGAAAAAAAGGGAAAAAGAACATTTTTGTGCCGCAATTCCATCACAATCAACAAACAAAAATTGGTGGCCGGTACAATGGGATTCTTGAAATCAATGAAAAAGGCTATGGATTCGTACGTCGCATTGATTTTGAATTCAGTTACGATCCCAAAGATCCATTCCTAAAACCAGACGAAGTAAAACTACACGATCTGCGATCGGGACTGGTTATTGAAGGAGAGTTTGAGCAGGATCAAAGTGGCAACCGCCACATTCATTCCATTGAAAGAATTAACGGAAAATCGGCTGAAGAATGGCAAAAAATTAACCGCTTTGAACTCCAGACACCTATTATGCCCAATGAATATATCAAGATGGGGCATAATGCTGATGACACAGAGCTTCGGGTGATTGACCTGATTGCACCGATTGGACGAGGCCAGCGTGCACTTATTGTAGCTCCACCCAGAACCGGTAAGACCGTTCTTCTGAAAAAAATTGCGAGGAGCCTAACCGAGAATTATCCTGAAATAAGCACCGGCATTCTTTTGGTTGATGAGCGCCCTGAAGAGGTCACCGACTTTCTGCGATCTACCAATGCCGAAGTATTTGCTTCCTCGAACGACAAACCCACAGAAAGCCATATTAGAATTTCTGAAATGGCCCTTGGATACGTAAAGCGGAAGGCAGAGTATGGCGGACATGCTGTTTTATTGATTGATTCGCTCACAAGGCTCGGACGCGCTTACAACGCAGCACAGGCAAACAGCGGACGTACACTTTCAGGCGGTTTGGATATTCGTGCACTCGAAATACCAAAGAAAATTTTTGGCTCAGCCCGTAAGATAGAAGGTGGTGGATCGCTTACAATTATTGCAACCTGCCTGATTGAAACAAACTCCCGAATGGACGACCTGATTTTCGAAGAGTTCAAGGGAACCGGAAATATGGAACTTGTTTTAGACCGTGATATTGCAAACGACCGTATCTACCCGGCTATTAACATAGCTGCTTCAGGCACCCGGAATGAAGATAAATTCATAACCGATTCGCTGGAAGAAAGAAACATGGTTCGCCGTTTCCTGCTCAAGAAGAATCCCAAGGAATCCCTTTCCATGCTACTCCAAGTGATCCGCAGAACCGACAGCAACGAAGAGCTTTTCGCACAAATTGCGGCAACAACTTAGCGAACACTTTTCTGGAGAGAGAAATTAGTATTGAATAGACGGCGAGCAGCCTGCCCCGTAATGTCGGGGTCTCGCTCGTGTTCACGATGGGTAGGGCCCGTTTTTTTGGTCGACTTCAACTCAATTCTTGAAAAGCTTATAAGTGCGTTTTTATCCCTTTTTAAAACTTTTAAACCCCTTTCTGCTTTTAAAAAGAGAGATTCACAAATTCAATCAGGACTGGTAACGATCCAGCTTAAACTGGCGCCCCAGGTATAATTTCTTCGCCTCCTCATCTTCAGCGAGAACTTCTGCTGTTCCTTCCCGAAGAATTTTGCCCTCAAACATCAGGTAAGCACGATCGGTAATGGCGAGCGTTTCGTGCACGTTATGGTCTGTAATGAAAATACCAATATTCCGGTTTTTCAGGTCAGCTACGATCTCCTGGATATCTTCAACGGCAATAGGATCGATTCCGGCAAAAGGTTCATCCAGGAGGATAAATTTTGGATTTGTAACAAGTGCTCGAGCAATTTCTGTTCGTCTTCTCTCCCCGCCTGAAAGGCTATAACCCTTGCTATCCACCACCCTTTCCAAACCAAACTCTTCTATTAATTGATCTGCCCTTCGTTTAACTTCTTTTTTGGAAATGGATAAAAATTCAAGAATAGATTCCAGATTTTGACGAACCGTCAGGTTTCGGAACACACTCGCCTCCTGAGAGAGATAACCGATACCTTTGCGAGCACGCTTGTACATCGGCATACTTGTGATGTTCTCGTCATTCAAAAAAACCTGGCCGGAATTTGGCCGGATGATCCCGGTAAACATGTAAAATGTAGTTGTTTTTCCAGCGCCGTTGGGACCCAGCAACCCTACAATCTCTCCCTGGTTTACATTAATCGATACATGATCTACAACAACTCTCTTTCGGTATTTTTTGACCAGCTCTTTGCTGTATAATTTTAAGGATTTATCTTCGTGAGTTTTCACTAAAGCAGTTTCTGGTTGAGTTTAGCGCTATGCCAACTGTAGAGAATTAAATATCGATTCGAAAAATGGTATTCCGTCTGAAGATCCCAGCAGCGGCTCCATCGCTCGCTCGGGATGGGGCATCATTCCCAATACATTTCCCTGCTTATTGATGATACCGGCAATGGAATCCACCGAACCGTTAAAATTGGCTTCTTGGGTGACATTTCCATTCGCATCACAATATCGGAATGCGATCTGCTCATGTTCTTTCAAATCACTGAGTCCTTCATCATCAATAAAATAGTTCCCCTCTCCGTGAGATACAGGAACGTTTAAAACAGTTCCTTCTTTCATACCGGAAGTAAACAGGGACCGATTATTCTCAACCCGAATATTCACATTCTTACATACAAACCGCAGTTTTTCGTTATGAAGCATTGCTCCGGGTAACAGCCCGGCCTCAAGTAAAATTTGAAAACCATTACAAATCCCTAAGACAGGGAATCCCTTTTTCACATAATCCTGAACAGCTTCCATGATGGGTGAAAAACGGGCAATTGCTCCCGAACGCAAATAATCACCATAGGAAAACCCGCCGGGAACAATCACCAGGTCCAGGTCACCTATCTCTTTGTCCTTATGCCAAAGGAATGTGGTATCTGCATTCATCACATGCTTCATGGCGTGGTATGCATCATGATCGCAATTAGACCCCGGAAAAACGATGACTCCTATTTTTTTTGACACGATATTTTATCCTTTAATTTCAGTAACCAGTTGTATTTCCTGCAGTACGGAATTTCTTTTTAAACACTCTTCGAAAGTACCCTCGAAAACCGTTGCTTTACCTTCATTATGAACTTTAAATGTAAGCTCTTCGGCTTTAGCTTTGCTGCATCCCAAAGCCTTTACCAATTGATTGATGACCTCATCAAATGTGTGAATATCATCATCGTACAAAATTAATCGCCAGGGCTTATCCAGTGCTTCATCTTCTTGTTCCTTCTCTTTTTCAAGAACTTCGGTATCCGGCTCCTTCTCCGGTTTTACCTCGCTTCGCACCTCTAAAAATTTATTTATTGCACCTGTTCGCATAAAACTCTGGACGATATTTACTCCTCAATCTCCACTTGAAAATCCTCCATCACTTCATTGGCAAGCAGCTGTGTGCAAGCCGTTTCTGCAAGTTCACGAGCTTCATTCTGAGAATCGGCATCGATGTTCATCTCGATAAATTTTCCGATCCGCACATCCTTCACGTTTTTCAATCCCAAATTTTGTAATGCATGATGAGCAGCTTTCCCTTTCGGGTCCAAAATAGATTTTCTGAGCGTGATATTAACTTTAGCTTTATACATAGATATTATCGCATTTTTTGATTACGGGCTAAAGTTACGTTTTCTATGCGTCAGCCGCTACCGATGATCCGGAAAAGAAGGCAGGGCTAAATTACCCGGGTAAACCGCTCTATTTAGAATGGAAGTCTTAAACCAATAGCAAAGTTGGGTTGATTAAATTCGCCTGTAACGTATTTCAAATCTCCAAACCCAAGAAGGGGACCAAAATCGTACTCGGCTCCCACACCCACGTTCATTCCAATTGCCCTGTTGAGAACCGAACTGTTCTGATTATTTATTTCTGATCGAGCGAGATATAAACCGGCATACAGGTATGATTTAAACATAGATTCCTCATAAAAAATAAAGGACCCATTGAGGTTCGCTTCCAAAAAATCGCGATTATCCTTTGGAATATAATAGACTAAACTACCACCAATCTGTACAGGCAGATCTGCAATCCGGTAGTGCAGGTCTCCCTGAACTCCTACTTGTTCAATATCACTGGCAAAAGCTGCACCCAAACCTGCTTTTATCTGTGCCTCTGATTGCTGTGGATTTAAAATCAGTAGCGCCAAAAAAAGCGTGGAAAGTTTTAATAATGTTCTCATAATCCGTTTGTATTTAAAATGAATATACGTCTTGGATTGTTTAATCAAAATAGATAATGATAGTTCCCTGAGAAGAGTACACTTTCAATTCAATCTATTTTCAGAGCGTCACGTATTTGGCTTACGGCTTCCTCGTTCGTCTTCTCATGCATGTTGATCCACTCCACAAATGGCCATCTCCTCAGCCAGGTAATCTGCCGTTTTGCATACCTGCGGGTTGCCGTTTTCACATCTTTAATCATCTGTTCTTTGGTGATTTCGCCATCTAAAAATTGAATAACTTGCTTATAACCTACCGTATTGAATGCTTGCAAATTCCTGCTGTACCCTTCCTCCAACAATTGTTTGGTTTCATTAATTAAACCCGCTTCAAACATTTGATCAGCACGTTTTGAAATTCGCTCATGAAGAATCTTTCGGGGACGATGAAGTGCAAAAAAGTGGAATCTCTCGGGCAGGGTAACAGGATCGTCGCTGTGGAAACTACTGAACGGTTTCCCGGTTTGATGCCAAACATCCAGCGCCCGAATGATTCGCTGGC
Source organism: Rhodohalobacter sulfatireducens (assembly GCF_022012475.1). Classification (GTDB taxonomy): domain Bacteria; phylum Bacteroidota; class Rhodothermia; order Balneolales; family Balneolaceae; genus Rhodohalobacter; species Rhodohalobacter sulfatireducens. Next base: position 69,969 of record NZ_JAKLWS010000003.1, on the reverse strand, counting down.
GATTCAGGCCATCCATCTTTTCAGCGTATTCAGGATCAACTTCTTCTAGTTTTTGATACAGGTACTCCAGTCCCTTTTCCCCGGCTTCTTGAGAAAGCATTTTAATATTTTCAGGGTCGGCCTTCGGGATGTCATCCAGGGGTTGTATGAGTGATTTCAGATGTAGAGTACTCCCCCCGCAGTAGATCACCGTTTTCCCTTTTGATTCAATCTCAGCCGAGTATTGATCGCTTCTTTTCTTAAAATCAGCTACGCTGTCTTCTTCCGTTAAATCGAGAACGGAAATATTATAATGAGGTATTTCTTTGAGATCCGCTTGCGATGGCTTAGCTGTGCCAATATCAATCCGTTTAAAACACTGGCGCGAATCCACTGAAATGATTTCTCCATCAATCTGTTGAGCCAGCGAAACTGCCAGTGAACTTTTACCTGATGCCGTAGGCCCGGCAATCATAATTCTTGGATTATCTTCTTTATTATTTTGCAAAAGTGGCTATTCTATAATTTCTGATCTGCTGAACTGAAAACATCGCCGTTTTATAGCTTAAAGTAAATCATCGTCTGATTCCATCAGGTTCTCTATTAGCTTTCGTTGACGAATCAGATCCACCGCTTTGCTGATATCATCTTTAAAATAGTGATCCTCCGTTGCATGCGGAATAGCCTCTCGAATAACCTGGTGTGCTTTTTCTACACCATCACCGGGTTTCAGAGGCTTTCTGAAATCCAGCGCCTGGGCGGCAGTAAATAACTCAATAGCCATAACGGTTTCTACATTCTCATACACCTTCAAAAGATTAAGCGCGCTGATACTTCCCATACTTACGTGGTCTTCCTGACCCATGCTGGTTGGAATGGAATCAACCGATGAGGGATGACACAATACCTTGTTTTCTGATACTAATGCCGCCGAAGTATACTGCGGAATCATAAACCCGGAATTAATGCCTGTTTTCTCCATCAGTAATTCTGGAAGCCCGTCGTGTCCTTCAAGCAGAAGGTAGGTTCTTCGTTCAGCAATACTTGCCAATTCTGCGAGTGCTATTTTCGCATAATCAAGTGCGAGCGCCAATGGTTGACCGTGAAAATTGCCCCCGCTTAAAATATCCCCATTCTCAAATACAAGTGGATTATCTGTCACTGAATTCATTTCAGTTTCCACTGTTTGAATAGAATGGTGAATAGCGTCGCGGCTTGCACCATGAACCTGCGGAACGCATCGCAGGCAGTATGGATCCTGAACCTTTCCACAATGCCTGTGCGATTCCAGGATCTCACTGTTCTGAAGCAGATAGCGAATATTCGCCGAGACCTCTCTCTGTCCCTTATGTGGTCTTATTTCATGAATTCGCTCATCAAAAGGAACAATACTTCCCTGCAGAGCCTCCAAACTCATCGCTGAGGCGACATCTGCCACTTGAAGCAGGTGCAATGTCTTTTCAAGAACGTAAGCTCCATAGGCGCACATTAGTTGAGTGCCATTAATAAGAGACAATCCATCTTTGGGTTGCAATTCGATAGGTTCTATCTCCATCCGGTTCAGAGCTACTGATGCTTCGATAATATCCGATCCCGCATCATTCCAAAAATATCCATATCCCAGAAGAGGCAGAGACATATGAGCGAGCGGTGCCAAATCCCCCGATGCACCTACAGACCCTTTTTCAGGAATGGCCGGAATTAAATCATTTTCCAGGAATTTGATAAGTCGATTGAAAGTCGCCAACGAGATACCCGAGTACCCAATTCCAAGTGCATGAATCTTTAACTGGATGATAAGCCTGCAAATCTCTTTTGGAACCAAATCTCCAACACCTACTGAATGAGAAAGAATCAGATTTCTCTGTAGTTGGGAAAGTTGTTCTTCCGACACTTTTTTATTCGCTAAAATTCCAAAACCGGTGTTAATTCCATAATAAGCCTCACCATCGTTCAATGCACTTTCCACAATCTCTCTCGAATCCACTACTTGTGATGGATCACTCTTGAGTTTTCTCAAACTTTCATGTAAATCTTCGTAAAGGGATGATAATTTTACAGATACCCGTGATTTTTTCATTGAACTAAATAGCAAAATTCGGTTTTTTTGTGATATCAGATATATTTATAAAATAACGGGAATGAAACCGCTTTCATTATCAGGCTGTTAATTTTACGCTCGTATTACTAATCATTCCCTATATAGTTTTATATTACATGCTTACTGAAAGAAATATAATCGTAATCAAATAGATTTTATCCACATTATGGCCAACATAAACAAAACAAAAGGAGTTATTGGAATTCTAACCGGTGGTGGCGATGTACCGGGTTTAAACCCTGCAATCAGAGGTGTAACGATAAGGGCCATTCGCGAAGGCTATAAAGTGATTGGTATTCGTCGTGGCTGGGGCGGATTAATTGACATTGTTCGTGATGAAAATGCTGATAACAGCGAAAACTTTTTCGAACTAACTGAAGAAGTAGTAACCAAAGCTGCAAGAACCGGCGGTACGTTCCTTCATACATCGAGAACCAATCCAAGTAAGGTTAGCAAGGAAGATATGCCAAATCAGTATAAAGACAAGTATACTGATGACATTAATGACCTGACCGAAGAAGTACTGAAAAATCTCGACTGGCTCGGTATTGATATTATGATACCCATCGGTGGCGACGATACCCTGAGTTATGGATTACGCCTCCACCAGGAAGGATTTAATGTGGTTGCCATTCCAAAAACAATGGACAACGACGTCCCCGGAACAGATTATTGCATTGGGTTCAGTACCTGTATTTCCAGAACCATTCAACTTGCAAATGAACTGAGAACTCCAACCGGTTCGCACGAACGGTTCTGTGTAATGGAAGTTTTCGGGCGTTATGCCGGATTTACCGCTATGCTACCTACACTTGCCGGTGCTGCACACAGGTGCATCATCCCGGAACACAAGTTCAACGTGGAACAACTTACAGAGCTATTGGTTGAAGACCGCAAGAAAAACCCGAGCAACTACTCGATGGTGATGATCTCTGAAGGAGCCGTGATTGAAGGAGAAGAGATGGTTTTTGAAGATAGTGAAGCCGATGCTTTCGGCCACAAGAAACTTGGCGGAATTGGTGATATGGTTTCAGACAGGCTGAAAACACTTTCGAAGAAATTCAATAACGGACGTTCCATTGGAACCATTAACCAGAAACTCGGATATACCACGCGTTGCGGAAATCCGGATGCAATTGACAGCATTGCTCCAATGGCATTTGGTAACATTGCGCTTGATCTGGTTCTCAGACAAGAATATGGTCGCCTGGTAGTCCTGAATAATGGTAAGTATGGAGACCGATCAATCGATGTGATTGAAAGCGGAAGTAAAACTGTAGATGTTGAAAAGTATTACAACACAGATCGCTACAGACCTTACTACAATATTTTTGAGGATCAGCCGCTCTTCATTATGGCGAGCCAAATTGCCAAATAATTGACCTCTTACAGGAATCAAAAAGCCGGCTTGGATTCAGTTCCATCCGGCTTTTTTTATTGATCTATTCATCGGATGAATACTAAGACGTGATATGTCTGATCAAACTTTCAGTTCTTTTTATCTAATAAATGCTAAATCCAAATAATTAGCATTAGACATACCCTATCTCAATAATCAAATGTTAGAAAAGAAATAATATGCCAAAATAACTGACACGCTCATCTTCAGGACCGTTGCCACAAGGAAACCAATAAATGATCCCATTGCAGCTTTCAGTGCTGATCCCGATTTTCGACCGGCTAACAGCTCACCTCCAAAAGCTCCAACTATCGGCCCTACAATAATTCCAAATGGTGGGAAAAAAACCAATCCAATAAACGCACCAATTAAACATCCGTAAATACCATATTTAGAACCTCCCATTCTCCTTGCCCCCTCGGCAGGAATCAGGCCGTCTAATGTAGCAACAATGGCAACAGCAATTCCCCATAAGATTAAAAATGTCCATGTAAAGGGTGCCCCTAATGCCAACTGCATGATCAATAGTGAAACATAGATGAGTGGTGTTCCGGGAATAACCGGAACAAATACGCCTGCAAATCCGGCGACAATAAATAAGCTTCCTACTATGATCCAGAGAATTTCCATGAAAATCTTTTTAAGAAATTACGAGTCAGTTTTTTGTTTGATTCATTATTTACAAAAAATATCGAAATCTGTAAGCATAAACTGATTTTTATTTGTCATGATGCAATAATCAGATCTTGTTACATTGGTTTAAAATATTTGACGCATTTACTCTGACCCAAAGAGAATAAATATTTAAGAGTATGATAAAACGGGTTTTTATAGTTGGAACAGCAAGGTCGGGAACGACCTTGCTTCGGAATCTATTGGCTGCACATTCTGAAATTATCTCTTTCTCAGAAAGTAAATTTTTTACGGTCTTGGATAAATACTCATTTTCAGGTTTTGTTACACCTCACGTTCAAAAACGATTAATAACATTTATTAAAAAACAACCGCCTTCACATCAAGAAAAAATTAATAGTAAAGTCCCATTATTCTTTAGAGAAAAGAGCGCAGTACTTTTTTTTAAACAGTTACTTGACCAATTAGCACACAATTACGGTGCAAACATTTGGATTGAAAAAACACCTGAACATCTCAGTGTCATTCCGACCATTAAATACCATCTACCAGGTGCTGTTTTTCTACACATACAGAGGAATAGTGCTGATGTTGTGGCCTCACTGTATAAAAGATCGAGAGGAAAATGGAATTCGCCGCTGACCATTGATGATTGCATTAATCGCTGTATGCGTGACAGAAAGGTTGAAGAAATTTATACAAGCCAGCCCGCTCATTATTTTGTTTCGTATGAAGAACTTTGCCAGCAAACGGATGTTGTATTACAAAATGTCTGTTCATTTTTAGGTACAGGTTTTGAAGAAAGCATGCTTCATAAGTACAAAAAAATTCAAGCAGAAATAGCGCCCCATTCTACCGGTAAACATCATAAAATAATCTTTCAACCGATTACAAATCAAAATGGTAAAATTTTTTATGAGATCTTCAATGAAGAGGAACAAACATACATACTAGATTCTCTGAAACAGATCAGATAGGCTTCACTTAATTATGATTTTCCGTTGAAAAAAATCATTTCTTTCTCCGGTAGGGTAAAATGGGTGGAGAAAAATTACAATTCTATAAAAGTTCATAAAATCATAACAATTGTGAACTATGTTACCTATTGAAATAAATTTACAAGAGACCTTCAACTACAAAAAAGGTGATAATTATGGAGAAAGATGTAAAAGAGAAACACGTCTATAAGTTTGGTGTTGGCTCAGCTGATGGAGACAAGACCTTAAAGGAGCTATTGGGAGGAAAAGGAGCTAATCTCGCAGAAATGTCCTCAATCGGTTTGCCAGTCCCTCCTGGGTTTACGATTACAACGGAAGCTTGTAATTACTACAGCAGCCACGGCTCAGAATGGCCCAAAGGGTTAAAGGAACAGGTTAAAAAAGGAGTTCATTTCATTGAAGATATCATGAAAACAAATTTAGGGGATTCAGAACATCCGTTATTGCTTTCAGTGAGATCGGGTGCAGCTGTTTCAATGCCCGGAATGATGGATACTGTTCTGAACCTGGGATTGAATGATACCTCTGTAGAAGCTTTGGCCAGCCATACGAATAACGAAAGATTTGCTTACGACAGCTATCGGCGGTTTATCGATATGTTTGGAAACGTCGTGATGGGCATTCCTCACGAAAAATTTGAACATGCGTTGGAATCACTCAAATCAGAAAAAGGGGCTGAACTGGATACCGATTTGAACAAGCAAGACTTGAAAGAGTTAGTGAATCGATACAAAGCAGTGTACCGGAAAGCCACAGGGTATATGTTTCCAACGGATCCATTTGAGCAACTAGAATGGGCCATTAACGCTGTTTTTAAATCTTGGGATAGTGATCGTGCTATTAAGTATCGACAAATAAATCACATTACCGGACTGCTTGGAACCGGCGTTAATGTGCAGGCGATGGTTTATGGAAATATGGGTGATGATTGTGCAACAGGTGTTTGCTTCACTCGGAATCCATCAACCGGAGAAAATAAACTCTATGGTGAATTTCTCGTGAATGCCCAGGGTGAAGATGTAGTAGCAGGTATTCGAACTCCAAAGGATATAACCGAACTGAAGGAGGTAATGCCCAAAGCATACAATGAACTACTAGATTGGGGCAAGGAACTGGAGAAGCACTATGGAAATATGCAGGACATTGAGTTTACCATTCAAAAAGGTACACTTTACATCCTCCAGACTCGAAATGGTAAACGTACAGGACATTCAGCAATTAAAATTGCAACAGATATGGTTGCTGAAGGTTTAATTGATGAACGGCATGCTGTAAAGAACCTGGTTGAGCCGAATCACTTAGATCAATTACTCCACCCACAAATTGACGCTGACACCGTAAAAGAGAAATCTGTAATTGGGGTAGGCCTTGCAGCATCACCGGGTGCGGCCGTTGGAAAGGTTGTATTTGATTCAGAAAAAGCAGAAGAAGCTGCCTTAAAAGACGATCCCGTGATTCTAGTTCGAATTGAAACCAGCCCTGAAGATGTAGGTGGCATGTCGGCTGCTGAGGGAATTCTGACCTCCAGAGGCGGCATGACCAGCCACGCTGCCGTTGTTGCCCGCGGATGGGGTAAACCATGCGTTGCCGGGTGTAGCGATATTATTATCGATTATGAAAACCTTTCATTCACAAACGGCAAAATTACGGTTCACGAAGGTGACTGGATCTCCATTGACGGGGCACGCGGAACTGTTATTGAAGGGCGTAAAGATGTAATCAAACCTGAATTGGACGAAAACTATAAGACCTTCATGAGCTGGGTAGACCAGTTTAGAGATATGAACGTTCGTACGAATGCAGATACCAAGGAAGATGCGAGCCGAGCAAGAGATTTTGGAGCAGAGGGTATTGGACTTTGCCGAACCGAGCATATGTTTTTTGGCGAAGACCGAATTCGTGCAATCAGGAGAATGATTATTTCGGATAGTTTTGAAAATCGTAAAGATGCGTTAGCAACACTTTTACCTTATCAAAAAGCCGATTTCAAGGAGATATTTAAATCCATGGATAATCTTCCAGTTACGATTCGGCTGCTTGATCCTCCGTTACATGAATTTTTACCTGAAGAAAAAGAAGATATCGAGATTGTTGCGAAAGAATTGGGTATAAAACCGAGTGTTTTTGCTCAGAAAGTTCGCTCACTTCGGGAATTTAATCCCATGTTGGGGCACCGAGGCTGCAGGCTTGGAATTACCTATCCGGAAATTACCCAAATGCAAACGCGGGCTATTCTTGAAGCTGCAATTGAACTGAAAAATGAAGGATACACACTCTTTCCCGAGATCATGATTCCCCTGGTAGGTACACCACAAGAGTTCAGGAGTCAAAAACTTGTGATTGACCGTACGGCTAAAGATGTATTTGAGGAGCTCGGGGATTCCATTGATTATAAAGTGGGAACGATGATTGAAATCCCAAGGGCTGCACTTGTGGCCGGCCAGATTGCTAAGGATGCTGAATTCTTCTCCTTTGGTACGAATGACTTAACTCAAATGACATTCGGTTACAGCCGCGATGATGCCGGAAAATTTCTTGGAGAATATCTCAAAGAAGGCATCCTTCAGGAAGACCCGTTCCAGGTGCTTGATACGGAAGGGGTCGGACAATTGGTTGAGATGGCCACGAAAAAAGGTCGGGAACAAAAACCTGCCTTAAAAGTGGGAATTTGCGGCGAACATGGCGGTGAGCCACACAGTGTAACGTTCTGTTATCAACAGGGATTGAACTACGTTTCATGCTCACCATTCCGTGTGCCTGTTGCGAGGCTGGCAGCAGCTCAGGCAGCTTTAAATGTTTAAAGATATATTACTGAGTAAGACATGATTAGTGATCGTAAGTCGTTTCGGAATAATTCCGAAATGGCTTACTGATTGCTGATACGATATCGAATAATCTCCTCAAGAGGGATATCTTCTCCACGTTCTTCCTGCAGTGTTTGGATAAGCTCGGGCGTTACACCTATTCTCTGCATTCTAATGAGTTGATCTGTAGTAACATCGGTATATCCCAAATCGTGGATATTGCTGGTATAGTAGGCTGTAACATCTGCCCTTTCGAGTTCAATAAATTCATCGATTGTCAGATCGTATCCCAGTTCAATCATCATCGCCATAAACGTGGATGACACGCCAGCATTGGCGAGTCGAACAGATTCATCAAGTGTAAGGCCCGTATAGCCCAGCGATCGTATATTAGATATATATGTGGCTGTAACTCCCTCATCCCGAAGTTCCGTTAAGTCTTCATGTGTCAGAGCTGTATACCCCATATCGGCCATCATCTCATTCATGCTATTGAGCAGATCTTCACTGTAACCATCAAAATTGATGGTATTAACAATAGAGTTAATCGGGTTTAGAGAAATTCTGCTGATATCTTGTACAAAATAGAGACCGAGCACAACAACAATTGATACCAGAAGAACATTTTTCGTGAAGTTATTAGAAGACGTTTCAGCCTGAGGCGTGTTTTGTTCGTGTTTTGCCAGGAAATCTGAAAGTGAATCATTTCCTGAATCCCTTACATTTGTCTTTCGATCTTTACTTTTTTGACTCATCCCATCTTTACTTTCAATTTTTGCACGTTGATAATAATACGCAATTAGAATCCTGTAGTTGCATGATCACTTTACTCGGCTCTGTCTTATTGAATATTATTTAAGCTTTATCAATAAAAACAACCTTTACAGGTATTTACTCATAAAAAACATTTTTGGTTCTCCATATTCAAAATTCATTCTTTCATACAGATTTTTTGCACGATTGTCTGCACGAACTTCTAACGTGATTTTACAGCAATTCGTCTCTTTAGCCTTTTTCTCAACAGCAGCCAGCAGAGCCTCACCAATGCCTTTACTTCGAAAATTTTTTAATACCGCTAAATCGTGAACATTTATGACTTTGGCAGCATTGAATGTAGAAAAACTGTAAACACAATTGACAATTCCAGCCGGTTGATCATCATAGAATGCAATTAAACTAAACCAAACCGGAAAATTTTGAATCTCATCAATTAATTTCTCCCGGATATCTTCGGGCAAAGGTTTTCCCAATCCCATTGGATGTTTTGCATATTCATTAGTTACATGCAATATTGCATCCGTATGTTTTTCATTTGATAAATCGGCTTCTATAATATTCAGCTCTTTCATCTCTTATACTTAAATCCTTTTGAGACTTTTTACTTTAAATTAACGCATATTAAAAATGAAGATACACTCTTCACCAAATATGTAAAAAACAATCACAAAATCATCCTAATATTATGTTTAAAAAGTCTGTATTTCTTTTCGCGCTCGCCATGTTGATGTCTGGCTGCTATCACGCACAGGTAACAACCGGGCTTGAAGCCTCAAGTGAAGTTTACCAGAAAAAATGGGCCACCGGGTTTATTGCAGGGCTGGTACCGCCGGATATTGTCGACGCAACTGAGCACTGCTCTAACGGTGTTGCCAAAGTCGAAACCCGACATAGCTTCCTTAATATGGTTGCACAAGCGATTACATTTAGTCTTTATTCACCAATGGAAATAACTGTAACATGTGCATCCGGGATGGGAGCTGTAGAAGGTGACAATGAACCTATTGAATTAGCAAAGTCATCATCTAAGGAAATCCAGCAAAAGACCTATAGTGAAGCAGTTTCCGTTGCCTCGCAAACAAAAAAACCGGTGTATATCGAGTTTAAATAATCACTACAGATATCAAAAATAAAAAAGGCCATGTTTAACACATGGCCTTTCGTTTTAAAAGTAGTTGAAGGTTTTATAATTATTCTTGTACTCTTAAAATACCAACCATTCCACCGGCATAGTGACCCGGGAATGTACAGATATAATCATAATCACCGGGCTCTTCAGGAGCAGTAAATGTTATTGAGTCTGTTTCACCATCTCCAAGCATTGCGGTGTGTACAATCACCTGGTCTTCAAAGTCAGGGGCGATGTACTCATTATCCCTGGCAGTTATAGAAGCACGTGCAAACGCATCAGTATCGGTTCCCATCTCTACAAGTGTCCAGTTGTGAGACATTGCAGTAGGCGGCAGATTACTTACTGTAGTCAGGTTAATTCGAATCTCTTCGCCGGGTGCAACTTCAATTGCCTCAAGAAGTATATATTCTCCGGCAGTACCTCCTGTTACCAGCCCCTCGCCTTCCGATTCTACTACAAATTTCATATCGTCTGTACCGATGATATCGATCGTTCGTATACCATCATCTACTGCTTCTGCTGATTCAGCATCCTGGCTGGCTGTTTCTTCAGCGGTATCACCGCCACCACCACAGGCTGTAAACGCAAATAGCAGGGCTACAAAAATAGAGTTGAAAAGTAATTTATTCATTGTAATGTGTTATATGTTTTGTGTTAAAATTCTTCTCTTTTGAACAAGTATTAAAAATACAACATTCATACGAGAAAGTTTTTTCAAGTTTCATTTAAAAGTTTTTCTAAATCCTGAATAACTTCTTCAGAACTTAATTCACTCCCAAGATACGAATTCCGCACACGACCCTCCCGATCTATCAGACTTACTCGATCGGTATGATCAATAAAGTAGATAGGAGTATTATCTTCCGTAAATCGAGTGGGAGTCTTCACGGTTGCAATCTCAAGCTCTTCGAGGAGTGAATCTACCTCGTCTTTATCACCTGTTAACAACCGCCAATTATTTTGGTTGATACTATAGCTGTTGGCATAATTAGATAAAACAGTGGGCGTATCTCGTGTCGGATCGAATGAAACGCTCACCAGCATGAAATCTTCGTGTTGCCCCAGTTCCTGTTGTACGTCTCTCATATTGTAGGTAATCATGGGACAGATATCCGGGCAGTGTGTGTAAACATACCCCACGAGCATTACTTTTCCGGAAAAGTCTTCAGGAAATGCAATCTTACTGCTGTCCTGATCAACCAAATTATATTCTACACCCTCCAGGTCTTTTTCTACTGACAAACGATCACAGCTCTGCAGATACAGAACTGTGATCCCCAGCAATATTATGATTTGCCAAAAAAACTTCTTTTTAAACATTGCCAGACTAATTGTCTTTATCATTCTTTAACGTAACGGTACCGGACTATTCGGTGAATAGGGTAGTGAACCGTCGTATGTTGACTGTAAAACATCATATATAACAGGTGTATATGAAAGTACGATTAAGATGATAGCAATTATTATAAATGGTTTGAAATTTCTTAACCATAGTGAAGGTTCGTTATGCAACGGAGCCGTAATTGGGAATGTAACCTTGGGTTCCTCGGCTGTTACCTCACTTCGGGCAAATACCGTAGCAAAGAATGCAACCACAAAGATTACAATTGCCAGGAACATAATAATTCCGCCAATCACCGTAATATCAATGTATGGCATCCAGTCGGGTTGATATAAAACACTTTCCGGATTTGCATATGATGCCCCGGTGTTAGTACGTCTCGGCATACCCAAAAGGCCTCCTCGCATCAAGCCCCATGAAAAGATCGAGACACCAATTGTATAGATATACGGAACGGATAATGTCCAGCCTTTCATCTTCACTGGTTTACCCATAAACTGGTGAATTAAATACATACTGCCGCCTAAGAAAGCAAGCAATACCGGACCGGCAACCGTCAGGTGAAAGTGTCCCGGAACCCATGCTGTATTATGGACAGCCGTGTTCATTTGATAGGATGCATTCACAATTCCACTAATCCCGCCAAAGATGAAAATGATCAATCCGGAAATGAGATATGAGAAAAACCATTTTTCTTTGTCGAAATAGGGGAGTTTCGTAATCCATCCGAACAATCCTTTACCTCCGCGTTGTCGTCCTGCATATTCAAGAGAAGCCGCCAGGGTAAATGCTGTAATTAAACTTGGCAGCGCAACAGCAAACGTAAAGATACCATGTATCAGCTTCCATTGCGATCCAATAGCCGGGTCCATGTATTGGTGGTGTGTACCAACCGGAACGGAAAATACCACAAACATCATAAATACCAGTCGGCCGGCCATATCGGAATAGAGCTTACCGTCAGCAAGTTTTGGCATGAATGAATAGTACATCACATATGCCGGCAATAACCAAAAGTACACCAATGGGTGACCAAAAAACCAAAATAATGTCCTTGCAAGCATCACATTTACCTCATCTATCAAACCAAGAGACCATGGCAGAAGCATAAACAAAATTTCAACAGCAACGGATGCCGTGGCAATCAGCCATACGATAAACGTGGTGAACATTCCCACAACTGTTAGCGGGGTTTTTTCGCCGGGATTCTCTCGACGCCATTTCAGGTACATCGGTATCCAGTTGAAAAATGCCACCCATGAACCAACAACCAATAAGGTCAGGCCCACATAAAACAGCGGATGTGCCTTCAAAGGCGGATAGAATGTGTATAATACCGTTGCCTCACCCATTAGCATGACAACACCTGCCATCACTGATCCTACCAGCATCAGTATACCCGATGCCCAGGCAGCTTTCGTATTCAGGTTCATCTTCAGAGAATACGGAATCAATGCATTGCCAAGTGCTACCGCAAAAAATGTGGTAAATACAATTGCATTTAAAACACCGTGAATAGTTAATCCCTTGTAATAATCTCCACCCATAAAAGGATCACTCTGGATGATTCCCGCTCGGAATAGAGTCTGCATCAAGCCACCATATACCCCGATAAACAGCAGTACCATCGGGATAATAATGAGTAGTGAATTTAGCTTCTTAGCTGATTTTGAAAATTGAAATGTCTCTAAATTCATTGTAATGCCCCCATTTGATTACCTGCTACTCCTTCTTCTTCAATAATAATCCGTCCAGACATAGTGTGATGTGCTGCCCCACAAAATTCATGGCACGCAAAGAAGTATTCGCCCGGTTCATCGAAGGTAACTTGAATATAGTTTACTGCACCCGGCACCGCCATCAGGTTTACGTTCTTATTTTCAATCATAAACCCGTGGGTAATGTCCTGAGACGTTAAATACATATCTACTGTTGAGCCAACGGGCAAGCGAACTGTTGATGGCTGAAATGCCCACATCCGAGCAACCATCTGTAACTCGTACGTTTCCGGGCCACTTTGGAACAGCGTGTCTGATGTGAACGGTTCCATATCTGTAATACATGTTGGAACCTGGATATCTTCAACAACTGCTGCATACATAATTGCTCCAAAGAACAAAACTAACAGCATTCCACTAAGGCTTAAGGCCATTTTCTCTGATTTATCCATTTTGCTATCCCCTCCCTAAAAGTTCAAAGTAAAGTGAAAACCACATCACAGTATACATCACAATTAGAATCAGGAAAAAAGCGATAGCCCCTTTAGGCTGGAAATCTTCTTGTTCGGTGCTTTGGTCTGTGTTCCCCATTTATCCTCCGATTATTTTGGTTAATAAAGAACTTAATGTAAACTTAAAGAAATGTAAAAGTAAAAAGACAAGTGTGTCCAAAATAAAAAAAGTGCGACACCGTTAGATGCGCACTTTTAACTCATTGTGAGCGATATATTTAGTAATCCAGGTTAACAGATCCTCCGGAAGTTCTAGCCGTTAATTTTGGCCCGCCATTACCAATTCTACCTTCTATATGGTCTCTCTCAAACTCTCCGGTAAAATTTCTGAGTTCCGTATTAACCCGGTTTCCACTTAAATCCAATTCAAAATCTGATGCATTTTGTATATCAATATGGATACTTCCTCCACTGGTCTGCAGCTCAATATCATCCGAAAAGGATAAAAAATCTGCCCGGATACTACCGCCACTTGTTCGAGCAGACATTTTAGCAGAAATATTTTCAAGACGGATGCTTCCGCCGGACGTGCGCAGATCAGCAACGCCATCAACGTTATAGGCAGATACGGATCCACCGCTTGTGCGGGCACTCAACGTTCCGGAAACATTTTCTACATTTATACTCCCACCCGATGTACGTGCATCAGTTTCTCCGGAAAGATCTTTTAGATTCACACTACCGCCACTTGTTCTCAGATTGACTGAATTCATGATATATTCGGCCGAAACACTTCCTCCGCTGGTATTTCCCGTAACCGCAGAACCTTGAGGAGCAAATACCACAAAAGAGATCGAAATATTTCTGCCGCCGAAGAGGCTCCAACCGCTTCTGCCACGTCGATCGGCTTTGGCAACTACGGTATTTCCGTTCGAGTCTATCTCAATATCAAAATCCGACAGATCCGTATCTGATGGATCTACGTATCTGCCATTTCTGCGAACATACATCTCAACCCGAACTTCGCCTGAGTTTTGTCCGATAACATCAATCGAACCGCCCGATGTCTCAATCATGACAGATGGAGAATCAGTGGTGTTAAAAGTATCAATACGATAAGCCCGGTCACTATTTTGGGCATTCGCCGAGCAGACAAAAGATAGGACCAATACCAAAAAGGCAACGACTGCTTTATATGTTTTTTCTATCATAATTTTAATGTTTTTTCCTTGACCCGATATGTGTGAAATGAGATTTTCTTTTTTAGAATAGTTCATTCCACCCTACAAGAAATTAGTACGGAGAAAGCATTAAAGGGTTACGCTTTTTTGAATGAATCTCTGCTTAATTTCTGTTTTCTTTAACGATTATTGAATCCAATCCTTTTCATCTTAATCCATATTAATAGTATTTTTCTGTTATGAAATTACCTTTTTTTCTTGCGAGACGCTTTGTAGCGGGCAAAACATTTGATGAGACAATACCCAAGATTAAAGATCTGAATGATAAGGGAATTAAGGTAACGCTCGACCTGCTGGGTGAAAATGTCAAGAAGAAAACCACAGCTGACGACACCGTAGAGATCTATCGACAACTCCTGCAAGAAATTCATAATGCCGGGTTAAAAAGCACCATCTCCATAAAGCTTACCATGTTAGGGATGGATATTGATGAGGAGTATTGCAAAAACAACGTCTTCAAACTTCTCGATTTAGCAAAAGAACTTAATTCGTTTGTTCGAATTGATATGGAAGGCTCGGATTATACCCAGCGAACAATCGATATTTTTAAAGATGCATTTGAAAAATATGGCAAACATGTGGGAATTGTTCTTCAGGCGTACCTACACAGAACAAAAGAGGATATAGAAGAACTTACCGATCTGGAAGCTGATATACGGTTATGCAAAGGAGCGTACAAAGAACCAAAGCTGATTGCATTGCAAGATATGGCTGATATACGCGAGGCGTTTAAAAACTACTCGAAAGTACTCCTCGAAAAAACCGATTTTCCCCGAATTGCCACACACGATGAGGAGCTGGTTGACTTCGTGAAGAATTACACGGACAAAAACAACATCAATAAAGACCGCTTTGAATTCCAGATGCTGTACGGGCTGCGACAGGAAACCATGGAAAATCTCACCAAAAATGGGTTCAACGCCCGTATATATGTTCCGTTCGGTACAATGTGGTTCCCCTACTTTAAACGACGCTTAATGGAGAGAAAGGAGAACATCTTTTTCGTACTTAAAACTCTACTCAAAAAATAAGATCCTATATTTATTAGGTGTTAAGTGAAAGTTTTAAGGATGTCTGTCTGAGAATTTCTTTGAGAACTTTCAAGGTGATTGAGTTTCAACTTCGGGGAGAGGAGCCTGCCATACATTATTCTCCCTGTTGATATCAGCCATGCGATGGGTGGGATCGATCTCAATCTTTTGAATATCACTCTTAGGTTGATCAATCGTCAATGTATATTCAGGGAATACCCACTGCCAATCATCTTTCTGAACCCACTCTTTTTCTGAATATTCATTTTCTTTTTCACCCCACATAATTTCAAGTGGAATGTAATAGACGGTTGAAGAGCTGTCTGTGGATGTCACTTCCACTTCAATGGGCATTGGCATCAGATCTGTTCGCTCAAGTGTGATTTCGGTCTGTTCACCCGATGCATCTACAGATTGAATGGTGTAATCGATAGTTTTGGTCGTTGTAACCCAATATTCGTAATACCAGTCCAGTACCATTCCACTTTCCTCCTCTGCTATCCGGATAAAATCTTTTCCAGTGGGATGCTTAAACTGCCAGGCCCTGTAAAATGTTTTGAGACTTCTATTCAACGTCTCCTGTCCAATAATATAACCGAGTTGATGCAGAAATAGCGCGCCTTTCGTGTACGAGGCTCTCGAATAAGCCGTATTTGTTTCATAGTGATCTGAATGGATATGCATCGGTTCCTCCAGTCCCCCGGCTGTGGCAATTTGTTTATAGCTCCTGTACCTGTAAGCCATTGGATTTTCAACAGTTTCTCCAAATACCGCATTTTCTACAAACTCATCTAAGTAGCTGGTAAATCCCTCATCAATCCACGAGTCATAAACCTCGTTATTGGCCAGAACCCCGTGAAACCAGGAATGAACCAGCTCGTGAATGGTCACCCCCACCAAACTTCGCAAACTCCGATTTCCAGTTATCAAAGTTCCGATAATATATTCCATGCCGCCATCTCCGCCCTGAATCACCGAATATTCATCATAAGGATATGGCCCGATGTTTCTATTCATATACTGAAATGCTTTCACGGTATACCACGGTAAATTCTCCCATCGTTCAGCCAGCTCCTTGTTTTTTTCTTCCGAAGCGTTCTCAGCCACCGGATCGGTTTGATAAAAGAATCGAAGCAGTGGACCGTCGGGTACTTGAGCTGTTGTATGCTTGAAGTCAGGATCGGCGGCCCACATAAAATCGTGTACATTTTCCGACCGAAATTGCCAGGTAAGTTTCTCACCACTCGGCCGATTAACCGTCATACCTTTCGATTCATAACCATAACCTACTTCTTCCGGATTTTGAAGAATGGATCCCGCCGCGACTACATAATCCCGGTCAATGTGTATCGTAACATCAAACACACCAAAGGGAGCATAGAACTCTCGAGCCACATATGGGTTTGGGTGCCAGCCATCTTCATCATAAGCTGCAATTTTTGGGTACCACTGCGACATAGAAAAACGAACACCCTCGGCATTATCTCTTCCCGAACGGCGAGTTTGAAGAGGAACCTGAGCATTAAAATCCATTTCAAACACAGCTTCTTCACCGGGCAAAATCGGTTCATGCAATTGCACTTCCAGGATGGTTCCTTCAACAGTATAGTCCACCTCTTGACCATTATGTTTCAGGTGATCAATTCTTTGATACCCGATTTGAGTGCTATCATACCCAACAATCTTATCAGAAATTCTACTGCTGGGATCTGCGATGGTCCGCGAGCGCTTATCCATCATACTGTTCGGCTGAAACGCATTGAAAAACAGGTGATAAAACACCCGATTCAGTGTATCCGGTGAGTTATTGGTATAAGTTAGTTTTTGCGTTCCATCAAACCGATTCATTTCCACATCCATATCGATCTCCATCTCGTAGTGGACTTCCTGCTGCCAGTAACCGGCCCTTTGGGCGTTAGATGGATCAGGTCGAATAAATCCTGTAATAATCAGGCATAAAAGAGTATAGAGAACCTTCGTTGAAAATCGATTGTAGAGAAAAAGCATGAAATATTAAATTAGTCAAAAAGATGTTCGGCTGGCGAATGCACGGCTGAGAGTAGCTTCGTCAATAAATTCAAGTTCGGTACCCATCGGTATCCCATAGGCAATTCGAGTGATTTCTATCTCGTAATTTTTTAACAATTTATTGATGTAGTAGGAGGTCGCTTCTCCTTCGGCATCGGGGTTGAGAGCAAGAATCACCTCTTCAATCGACTCATCTTCATCGGCGATGCGATCCAGAAGTTCTTTAATACGAATATCATCGGGGCCAATGTTTTCCAATGGAGAGATGGTTCCGCCTAACACATGATATCGCCCTCGAAACTCATTCGTTTTTTCTATGATATACACATCCTGGAACTCCTCAACCACACAAACTACACCATTCATCCGCTTGTGATTACTGCAAATTGAACAGGGGTCGGTATCCGTAATGGTTCCGCAAACAGAACAGCGTGTTACAGATTTTTTGAGTTGAATAAGAGCATCAGCCAATTTTGAAACATGCTCATCTGTTTGCTTTAACAGATGGATAGCTATACGCTGAGCTGATTTCCGACCCGTGCCGGGGAGTTTAGCCAGTTCTTCAATCGCCCGTTCAAGAGCTTCAGAGGTGATTTGCATTTAGAGTTCTATAAAGGAGACTTTAATTATTGAGCAAAAATTACAGGCCGAGCTTACTCATATCCATGCCCGGAATACCGCCGCCGGGGAGAATATCTTTATACACTTCCTGCATTTTTTCTTTTGCTGCATCTTCTGCTTTCTCTAATGCTTTATTTACACCCGCAACAACAAGATCTTCAACCATCTCCTTGTCTTCCGGGTCAATTACATCTTTATCAAGGTCAATACTTACAATCTTGCGATTTCCGTTAGCAGTTACTTTTACCATACCGCCGCCGGCTTCCGCTTCCACAGTCAGTTCTCCCAAACGGTCTTGTACTTCCTTCATTTTTGCCTGCATGTTGGAAATCTTTCCAAACATATCGGCCATATTCTGATCACTCATAATATTCTGTTTTTTTAATTTTCTGTTTGAATTAGTGAAACGGAATCCTCACCAATATGATTCGTTTCGATTTGTCATTCTGAGCTCGACTCAGAATCTCCAACATTAATTACGACAGGAGATCCTGAATTAAGCCTGCCTGTGCTAAAGCTTCGTCAGACAGGTTCTGGATGACCGTAAAACTTATGTCTTAATACTCAAATTCAGCACCAAAAATTTCTACAATCGATCGCAGTTGAGGATCTTTCTTCTGTAATTCCCGGAAGCGTTCGTACGGATTTAGTTGTTGAGATTTTTTCTTTTTAGCTCTCTCAACAACACATTTAAAACGTACAAAAACACCGTTCTGTTCTTTAAACAATGCAGTTAGCGTCTGTTGATTTTCATGAATCAGTTTTCGAGAAAATTCATCACTCGCCGAAACGATCACTTCCGATCCTTTCAAGTCTTTTAAACGCACACGGTTCATCTGTTCGAATAATAAATACTGAACTTCGCTTTTCAGTAACTCCAGGTACTCATCCCAACATTCCTCAACATCTTCAACACCGCGGAGTGCCCGCTTTTGTACCTCTTTTTTCTGAACCGATTTTTTCTTCTTAACACCGTTTGCTGTACTGATTCCTTTCGCAAATCCGAGACTGGGCTTACCCATCAACAATTCATCAAGATCTTCGTCCTCCTCTTCGGTAACCTCCGTTTGAGCTGCCTCGACTGGGGATTTATCTTCTAAAGTAGAGACCTCTTTACTTTCATTGGTGCCTTCCTCTTTCGGTTCTATCTCTTCAGACATCTGTTGATTTGGACGGGACGGGCCTTTATCCGGGTTCTCCTCTTTTAAATGACCGTTAAGACTCGGTTTTTCTCCCGATTTTTCTTTTTGAGCAGAATTCTTGGCAGCTACCCTGTTACTGCCCTTTTTTTTTAACTGAGCTGCTTCATCAAGGAGAGTTTTGAGATTTTTGATCCGGCTCATGTGAACCAATTTCAGCATCAGGATTTCGAAATGAACTCGCGGCTGTTGTACATCACGAATTTTCGTTTGCGCATCACTCACCATGTGAAGCATTCTCAACAGATCATCCTCAGAAAATAGTTGAGCCGTTTCCTGGTATCTCCGTTTGGTTTCCGCTGTAGCTTCAACCAAATGCATCTGCTCATTTTGATGCGCCACGTACAAATTTCTAAAATGTGAGGTCAGCGATACTAAAAATTCGAGAATATCCACACCATCCTTCAGCAGTTGATCGATCAAAAGCAATCCCTGCTCAGCATTTTGTTTACTGACCGCGTCGGTAAACTCAAAGAGTTCATCATTCCCAACAATGTTCAGGGCCTGGGTAATCTGCGAATAGGTGATCTCATTTCCACAAAAGGCAATCGCCTGGTCCATCAATCCAAGAGCATCACGTAATGCACCATCAGCTTTTTTGGCAATTACGTGAAGGGATTCATCATCTATAGTAATTCCTTCATTTTTACACACATTTCGAAGCTGTTCAACAATCTCATCAACACTAATGCGCTTGAAATCAAATCGTTGTACGCGTGAAAGTATTGTGGGAAGAACTTTGTGTGGTTCAGTCGTGGCAAAAATAAAGATCGCATGCGGCGGCGGCTCTTCCAGTGTTTTCAACAGCGCATTAAACGCCGATTTGCTGAGCATGTGAACCTCATCAATAATAAATACCTTGTATTTTCCGCTTTGAGGAGGTACTCGAACTACTTCGCGAAGGTGATGAACATCCTCTACCTTGTTGTTAGAGGCGGCGTCAATTTCAACTACATTTAACGTTTGGCTTAGAGATTCACCATCAACAGACGCATCAATCTCATTCAGTGTACGCGCTAGTACACGCGCCATTGTGGTTTTACCAACCCCTCTCGGGCCACAGAACATATAGGCATGCGAAATTCGGTTCTGCTTGATCGCGTTTTTCAGAGTACTGCTCACATGTTCCTGAGATACGATATCATCAAAAGTCTGTGGTCGGTATGTGCGCGTTAAAACTCTGTAATTATCTGCCATGGAAGAAAGTGGATACTAAAAGACCATTTTGAAGCTACTGATACAAGGTACAAAAAATGAAATTTCTTTCTGAACATTTCCACGACTTTTTGATTCAAAGAAACCCCTATTTTGTACGTTGTATTTTTTTAAGAATCCGTTAATTTGTATAACCTGATGTTGAGATTTAAAAAAAGAATATCCATACAACTGTTTTTGGCATTCCTGTTTCTGAATGTTGCACCTGTTTTTGGGCAGGCACAGCAAGCATATGAACGGGGTTTGGAGCAGTTGAACCGTGGAAACACCTCCCAAGCGCTGGATATCTGGTACGATTCTTACCAGAACTCATCCTCTGTGGACTCCCGTATTGGCATTGAGTTTATTCGGGTAGTATCGGCAAATAATATGCGCAGCTACTATGAACCCGCCACCCTGCTATACTACCGGGCAATGACGGATGGCAACGGTATAGAAAGTCACGTAGCCGTTCGTCAGGAAATAGAACGGCTTAAACCAGTAATTGGTGATGGAATTTCTCGCCAGTGGTTGAATTGGTGGAATAATGAAAATCCAAACCTTGGAATTGATATGAAAGGGTTTTGGGTTCAGCACGATCCAACTCCGGCAAATATTACGAATGAACGGTTAATTGAACACTGGCAGCGCATTGCGGAAGCACAGAATCGCTATACCAAAAATGAAGAAACAGTTTATGGTACGGACGAGCGTGCACTGATTTATATTCGCTATGGTGAACCGGACCGTTCTAAAAATGGGATCCTTACTCTGCAGAGTTTTAATATTCGAAACTGGCTTGAAAATCAACTGGCACCGGATCGACAAAATGAAAATCGTACACCGGAGAACTTACAAGATGCTGACCGCCAGGTGATGCAACGGCTGCAAGATGCCATTTATGAATTTCATCGCTACCCCGAATATGAAATCTGGTTTTATGACCAGGTTGTTGAGCCACAAAATCAACCAATCATTTTTCTTTTTGGAACTGATGTTCGAAATGACAAATTCGCCCTTCAAACCAGCCTGGAAGATTTTATCCCCGAACGCGCTTTTTATGTTGATGAAGAGGAAGATGAGGAATCCCTAAACTTTACGCGTGCCGGTATCACTCCCGCGCTCATTCTTCAACTTTTGTACTACGAACAGCTTGCACAGGTGGATGATTTTTTTGCACAGCGCTTGAATGAACTTCAAAAAAGAATTCTTGACCAGGGGATTCAGGCGTTCCAGGGTATGGATCTGGCCTTTCAAACGGAGAGTCAACAAATCATCAATCAACAGGTAAACAAAGCGCCCGTACAAAAATCAACCTATGCCGACCTGATCCCGCAAATACCTCTCAGTGTCTATCAATACCGATTTTTGAGTGATTCACTGGATCCGGAAATATTAACCTATGTGGAAAGTTCTGCCCAGGAAGCCTTCCTGATTGATTACAATCGAAATGAGGGACAGAACCTTTTGCAGAGTGACCTCGGCCAGCAATACAATGCGATTGACCAACACACCTATTACGAATTGGTTCATAACCTCCAGGCTTATAACGAATCCTGGGAAATTTCTGCAAATCGATCCGATCAACCACCCTTAATTATTACGAGGCCAACAGAAGACCAGGTTTCAACTTCGGTTTTCCACCAGAATCATGTCGGTAAAACTTTTCAATCGGTATCAGTAGAGTTGATGAACTACAATCCAAATTCGCAATCACTTTTTGAAACCCCGTTTCCTCCCGCTTTACGTGGCTGGAACAAACAGCAGTATCGTCAACCAGAGCCTCTTAGCAGCTATCCCGACACCCTGGAAGTCTCCGATCTGATATTGGGATTCAATCACCCCAGCGAAACAACGGAACCGTTTGATTTTAAAGTCGCCAATAACCGATTGATTCCATTTGGTGAAACACTTCAATTACATTTTGAAGTCTATAACTTGATGAGGCAGGCCGACGGTTTCACCCATTTTGAAATGACATACAGAATTCTTCCCGTTGATGAGCAGGGCAATATCCGCAGAGATCAAAGTGAGTTTGTCCTCACATTGAATTTCACGAATGAAACCACCATTGTAAGAGAGAACCTGCAAATTGAAACCGCGAATCTTAATCCCGGTTTTTACGAGTTAGTCGTTTCCATTCTCGATACGGAATCCAATCAAAACAAGGAGAGAAAAATCCGGTTTGAAGTAGTTGAGTGATCATTTTTGATGAGATTGAAATCAATTCTTACACCCCTCCCGACTAAAGTCGTACTCCCCTAAAGGGGAGAATATTTCAAAACGTCATAATATGTCCGTCACGGATCCAGCCGTACATTCCATTTTCCAGTCGAATATATTTCCAACTCTGTTGATTCTCACTCTCGGTTTTGTCAACCTGCATCTTGTATCCTTCATAAGCTGTGCTTATGACTGTTGAATTATCCTCAGGCCTCTGATACACGGGAGCTTCGCGATCGATCATCACACCGGTTGAGTAACGGTTTTGCTGGTATTGGATAACGATGGAGCATATCAGCAGTACGACTGAAAAAATAATTGAACCGTAGCTAACATAATTAAGAGTTTTTTTGAAATCGAACCGAAACCACGCTCCAATTTTAGACGCAATACCCAGGTATAAAAAGAAGAGTGCTGCAAACGCAATTGCTTTTAAACCAATATTTTCTGAGAGAAAATTGATAAATCGAATCCACGGTAAAGCAGGTAAAACGGCCGATTGCCTTGGAAATTGATTGTTGATAAACTGGAGTGCTGTCTCGGCCTGCTGTTCAGTTTCACTGAATTTCTCAGCTTTGAGAAAATAATATTTAGCCTTTCCCAGGGAGTCCAAACGGGTGTATGCAACTCCCAGATTCTGCCATAATGCACCGGACTCATATCCGTCATCGGCAATCGATTGATACATATTAACAGCCTGTTGATAATTCCCCTCACTTAACAGGGAATTTGCTTCATCAAAGAGCGGCTGTTGGGCAAAGGCCATACTTCCCGGCACTAACAAACAGAAAACTGCAATTAAAAAAATGTACCTCTTCAAAGCTGTTCGTTTAATTCTGAAATCAATTTTTCCGTTCTGATTATATCACTCCTGTAATCTGTTCTGTCGCCGGAAGGTGCAAAACTGATTGTGGCACATTTGTCCAGCATCTTTTTGATCTGAGACTGTTGAGCCTCCTCGATTTCACTCTTTCTGACTTCTTGGATCAACTCCTGGTCAGAAAGTCCCGCCTCCGGCAGATGGAACTTATCAGTGAGATAACCAAACAAAGCTTTATGCAAAATGTTATAGATCTCTTTCGGGGCAGCCTCATCCACAATCGACCGGGCATACTCCAAGCGTTCATGGGCCAAATCAGCCGCACGATGAGCGCGTGCAAACTCCTTGTCGGTCGATAATTTCATCAACAATCGTTTTTTGCGAATCGCAACAATCAAGCCTGCAAACGGAATAATGAAAAGAAGCCAAAACCAAAAACGGCTAAATATCGATTCCGATGTGGCCTCATGCCAGACTGCTAAACCGGTTACGGGCTGAATCTGTGATCCATCGGAATATGAAACGGCATTTTGCACATTTCCACCGGGATGAACTGTATACCTGAGTGCGGGAAGGTTTACAAAATCATAATTACCACTTCCGGGATCAAAAACGGCGATTCTTTCAGCTGGAATTTCGTAATCTCCGGGCGCACGGGGTGCCAGTAATTCAGTAAACACCTTCTCTCCGCTAATGGTAAGCCCCCTCCGTTCAATATTGCTGCTTTCTTGCGGTGTATACAGCTCAAGATTATCCGGGAAATTATATTCCGGCTTTCGAACCAACGGAATATTTCCTTCACCATTTACTCTCGTGGTAAGCTCCAGTGTCTCACCTACCATAACATTATCCGTTGCCAGAGTTCGTTCTATGGAAAGATCTCCTACGGCATTCATAGAAAGAGCATTTGGAGCAGAAGGGATATCTCTTACATCAATAGTGATCGGCTCCGATTCGAGCGTAACCCGCCGCTGGCTTCCAGCCGATCCGAAAAAACTTCCAAATGGATCGTTTCTGGCTGATTGAGTTCGGATACCGACATTCAAGGGAAATTCAGAAAGTGTTAACTCTCCGCTTCGTGTAGGAAAAAGGGCATATCGAATAAGGGTTGCCGTACGAAATCGAACACCCTCGAGTATCACTGACTCTGCCTGGGGTTGACGAATATTTTGCAGCTCTTCCTTCCAAAAACCGTCGGTTCGCCACCCCGCATTGGGCTGAAAGGAGGTCACTTCTATTCCCTGTTTAAAAAAGAGCTGTACACTGGCAACAATTTGCTGTCCGGGTACCGGATTTTGTTCATCAATCTCTACTTCCAGGAATATCTCAGGCAACTGCCTGTTTCCGTCTGAAGAAAGTTGCCCCTTCTCAATCACTTCAACCTGGATCGATTCGGTTCGGTATTCCTGTCCATCAATCTCTATAGTGACTGGAGGGATTGTAAAAAACCCTTTTTCACGTGCAATCAGGCCATAACTGTACGTAGTTGATGTGGTTGTTCGCCCGTTTACAATGGATATACTTGAACTTCGAGAAGGCATTTGGGAAAGCAACCCGATACCTTCAATATCCGGAACAACCGGCAGAGAGACATCGCGCATGGAAGAACCGCTTACCTCAACCCGCAGGTTAAACTGTTCCCCGATAAAAATTTTATTTTCCGAAACAGTGGCTTCAAGCTGAAAATCCTGCTGAGCCAGGGTAATCCTGCCGAAGGGAATCAACAATAAAATGAGACTCAGAATACCGAACCTGGCCGCAAGAGAACTACCAATCCTTCTCATTTGTAGTGGGTGTTTCACTCGATTCTTTTTTCATGTTTTCAAGCAGTTCCCGTTCAAGCTGCTTTAAGGCGTCTAAAATATTTTGTGCCTCCTCGGGTGTCATCTCCGTAGGCTGTGGTTGAGGCTGACGCTGCTCGTTTTCCTGTTGTTCCTGGTCTTGCTGGCCGCCCTGAGGTTGTTGCTGATTTTGATTCTGATCTTGCTGCTCATTGTTATTTCCGTCCTGCTGTTGCTGATCCTGATTTTGCTGTTGATCGTTCTGACCGGACTCCTGGTCCTGTTGTTGCTGTTGCTGCTCCTGCTGCTGTTGCTTTTGGAGCGCCAGCTCGTAATTGTGGCGGGCATCGGAATCATTAGGATTCTTCTTCAACGCTTCGCGAAAGTATTCTACCGCTTCATCGTATTTGTTCTGTTCGGTCAACATTGTGCCCTGGTTGTAACTGGCATACGATTGTTCTTCAGCAGATTCCGACAGATCTTCAAACCGGTCATACACCTGCATCGCTTCTTCCGTCTTGCCAACTTTGTGCAGAGCTGATGCAAGGTTAAAATAAAGCTTTGCGTTCTCAGGATCCTCCTCAATCGCCTGTTGATACAGCTCTACAGCCTGTTGGTAGTTTCCATTTTCAAAGGCATCATTTGCTCTTCGGGCATCTTCAACGGAGGACGCCGAAAGAAATAAAAAAAGTATCAGAAATAAAGTTGTTCTCATCATGGCAATTTTTTGATCCGACATATAAACGATAAAGAAACTTCTTGAGTATATTTCAAATCAGGATTCTTCCTCTGCAAGTGCCAGTGTTTCATCATCCATTTTCATATTGGTGAAGATGTTTGAAACATCATCATTATCATCAAACTTCTCCATTAATTTTAAGTTCTTTCGAGCTGTATCGGGATCGGCTTTTACTTCGGTAGCCGGTATTCGAATCAAGTCAGCTGATTCAATCTCCACATCCTGCTCTTCGAGGTTCTTACGTACATCAAAAAGAGTTTCACGAGACGTAATAACTTCAAAAAAATCTTCTTCTGCCTCAAACTCTTCTGCACCGGCATCAATTGCAATCAACATAAACTCCTCTTCATCCAAGCCTTCATTTTTCACTTTAATAGATCCTTTCTGATCAAACATATATCCAACCGATCCATCTGTTCCCAGGTTTCCGCCGTGCTTTGTAAATATGTGACGAATGTCGCCTACAGTTCGGTTTAAATTATTGCTGGTGGCCTCAATGAAATATGCAATGCCCCCCGGTCCATATCCTTCGTAGGTTACGTCCTCGTAGTTTCCTGTACCGTCATCCAGCTCACCGGTACCTTTTTTTACGGCACGCTCAATATTGTCTTTCGGGAGATTATCTGCCTTAGCATTGTCTATAGCCAGGGAAAGCCGCGGATTGGTATCGGGATCACCTCCACCTTCGCGTGCAGCTACCGTAATTTCGCGAATGTGCTTTGTAAAAATCTTCGAGCGTTTGGCATCTTCCTTTGCCTTTTTGTGTTTAATATTCGCCCATTTCGAATGTCCGGCCATAATGATATGAATCAATAAAGAGTTAAATGAAAAACGGTTTTAAATATAACGGAATTGAGAATTTTCACCTAATACTGCAATTAAAGAAACGCACCTCTATTGTACATGGATGAAACGAACGCACCGATCATTTATCATATAAATATAAAATTATGTTTACATGCCTGTATTTCACAACAATTGTTGATACATTAAATGGCTGAATAATCGTGCTGGATAAAATTTAATTGTTCGGTTGAATGTATTCTCATAACAAGTAAACTTCGTTTTTCTATGAACATTGGAATTGTTTGTTACCCAACATTTGGCGGTAGTGGTGTTGTTGCTACTGAGCTCGCCAAGGGACTTGCCAATCGCGGGCATAAGCTACACATCCTCAGTTATGCAAAACCGGCCCGTCTCGATTCATTCAGAACAGATATCGCCTATCACGAAGTAGATTTAAGCACTTACCCGCTATTTGAATTTCCACCGTATGATTTGGCTCTTGCCAACATGATGGTTCAACTCATTCAATTTGAAAACATCGATATTCTGCATGTGCACTACGCCATTCCGCATGCTACGAGCGCCTATCTTGCCAAACAGATTTTAAAAGAAGAAGCCAAAGACGTACCTGTCATCACAACGCTCCACGGAACTGACATTACGCTGGTGGGCTCCGACCCTACCTACAAGAAGGTAGTTGACTTTTCCATCAACCAAAGTGATGGGGTAACGGCTGTTTCGGAATACCTAAAAGAAGAAACCTATCGCCTGTTTGACATCAACAAGGATATTAAAGTGATTCCAAACTTTATTGACCTGGAGCGATTCAAAAAATCAAAAAAAGAACATTTCAAAAAAGCGATCTGTCCGGAAGATGAAAAAATCGTGACTCACGTCTCTAATTTCAGGGAGGTAAAACGTGTGACAGATGTAGTTTCCACATTCAGTAAAATGTTAGAAAACGGCGTAAAAGCAAAACTCCTGATGGTTGGTGACGGCCCGGAACGCACTAAAGCTGAAAATAAGTGTCGCGAGCTCGGTATCTGCGACCAGGTACGATTTCTTGGAAAACAGGACCAGGTTGAGGAAGTACTCTCAATCTCCGACTTGTTTATGATTCCCTCCGGAAGCGAAACCTTTGGCCTGGCTGCACTGGAAGCAATGAGTTGCAGTGTGCCGGTTATCAGTTCTAACATTGGCGGATTACCTGAAGTGAATATTCATGGAGAGACCGGATACCTGTGCGAACTTGGTGATATCGATTGTATGGCACAACACGCCACTGAAATCTTAACGGATGAAAAATTGCAGCAGAAAATGTCGAAAGCCGCCAGGAAACGTGCTGAAAAATTTGAGATCGACAAGATTGTTACCGTTTACGAAGACTACTATGAAGATGTGAAAAGTTCTTTGTAATCATCTCATTTCTTAAAGCAGCAGCAGGTCTACGAAGACAATACAACCTTCGCCATTTTAGGGTTTTTCATAATTGATGTTACACACTTCATACAATATTAACAGCAGATTGATAGTCTATTAGATAAAGACTTATAAATTATTTCAAATATTGAGAGAGATATGAAGAAACCTGCAGTAAACTTTTTCGTGGACTCCATCGCATTTTTCCTGTTCCTGTGCCTGTTGTCTACAGGATTCTTAATTTTCCTCGTAATTCCTCCCGGATCAGGTTATGCCGTTTGGGGAATGGGTCGACACGATTGGGGAAATATCCATTTTTGGATCGCAATTTCATTTCTCATTATGATGGCAATTCACGTAATCTTGCATTGGAAATGGATAAAAATAAAAATCCAGGGCAGCTCAGGTGATCTTCACCATACAAAGAAGAGAAGTACATTTGCAATTGCACTTTTCATCATTGTACTGCTGCTTTTGATGGCGCCTTTCTTAAGTCCTGTTGAGAAAAGTAATGCAGGGCATGGGAGGCAGGACGTTCATGCTGAAGCTATTCGTTAAGCTCCTCGTTTAATCTTGTCGATCTCAATCTCAAGTTCTTGAAGTTCGTCTTCTTTCTCTGCTATTTCTTCTTCCGCTTCATCAATTTTCTTTTTCACATCGTCGAGTAGTGAACTTCCGCTATTTGAAGGCTTGAAATAACTGAGCGATTCTTTCTTCTGAATGAGTTCGCTGCTCAATTTCTTGATCTCTTTTCTGAGTTTATCAGCTTTTTTCTTCTTATCCCGAATCTCGGCGATATCGTCGGTAGAGAAGTTATCAACATTCTCTTTTCCAACGACCTGCGCAGCTGATTTTGCAGCGCGGAACCGATCGTAAATAACATCACAGGTTTCACGGTACTCCTTCCACATTCGGTTCTTGTGTTTGATGGGAACGTAGCCCGCTTTTTTGAACTCTTCCTGAAGTGGTTTTGCTTCATTTACCGCTTCAATTGGGTTCTCATGTGTTTTAAGCGCTTTTAGTTTTTCAAGAACTTCCTCTTTCTCTTTGAGGTTATCTTTTCGCTCCTCCTTCACCTCTTTGAAATGATCCCGGCGCCGGTCGTAAAAATGGTCCATCGCTCCTTTAAACTTCTTCCAGATTTTGCTGGATTTTTTTCTCGGAACAGGACCCACTTTCTTCCACTGGTCCATCAATTTTTGATACTCATTATGAGTATTCTCCCAATCTTCAGAATCCTTAATATCTTCAGCCTTTTCGATCAACTGCAACTTCTGCTTATAGTTCTCATCTTCCTGCTGTCTGAGAACTTCAATGTTGTCACCCTTCTTATCATTGAACTTGTCGGTTGCTGCTTTAAATCGATCCCAAAGCTCGTTTTCATCTTTCTGAGGCAGATTCCCAACCTTCTTCCAGCGCCGGTGAAGTTTGTTCACCTGTCGGGCAGCCTTTGCAATATTGTCGGTATCAAGGAGTGCCTCTGCTTCATCAATCAATTTCTTCTTCTTGGATAGAAACTTCTCAATATTTTTGCGGTATTTTTTATCGTACTTAAACCGCATGGAGTGGAATGTGTCCTGGGTCTCGTGAAATCGATCCCAAGTCTGTTGGTTTTTATCAGCCGGGACTCGTCCGATTTTTCGGAACTGTTTTGCATACTTTGAAAACTTCTTGTCCAGTTCTTTCCAGTCCGCTTCTTCATCTACACTGTTCAGGAACTTCTCCATCTTTTCAAGGGTGACCAGCTTACCCGTAAGATTGTCTTCCTCCTGCTGCTTCTTCTTAACCAACCGGTCTACCTTATGCTCATCAAAGGTATCAAGATGTTTTTGGAATGATTTTTCCAGCTTTTCCTGCTCACCTGCAGGAATCGGCTTAATGGAATCCCACTTTCCTTTAATTTTTCCGACTTCACGGGTATGAGTCCATTTTTCCTCATCCACAATCTTCTTCAACTGATCAAGCAGATCCTTTTTCTTCTCAAGATTCTCTTGTTTGATCCTCTTCTGTTCCTCGTAGTGATCTTTTTTCTTTTGTTCGAATTGCTCCCGCAGTTCATCAATTTTTTCCCGGTAAGGTTTGATGTCGGCACCTTCCGGATCGGGACCTTCCTCCCACTGCGTATCAATATTATCGAACTCCATGGAAGCGTAAGCCCAGTCGCCCATTTCGGCAAGGGTCTCTGCTTTCTCTGCTAATCCTTTGTAATAATCTTCTGCTGTTTCCTCTTCGTCGATATCATCTTCGTCGGATTCTTCTGAAACTTCAGACTCTTCATCTTCCGTTTCAACTACAATTTCGTCCGACTCTTCTTCATCATCTGTTTCCGCAGATTCTTCTTCAGCAGCTGTTTTCTTTTCCTCTGCCTTTTCATTCTCAGTAACCTCACCATCCTCCGTCTTCTCTGCCTCATTTGATACGGATGGTTGCTCAACTTCTTCCTCTGCCGTTTCAGATTGTTTCTCCTTCTCGGCAACTTCTGTTACTGATTTCTTCATTTTGGCAAGTTTCTTATCAGCATTGCTGATCAATTCCTCAAAATCTCCAATGGCATCTGCTTCGGTTACATCTTTCTTCAGGCTTTGCAATTTCTCCTCAAGTTCATCAACCTGTTCTTTCGTTTCCGTGGAAGCTTCTTCGAATAGTGTTTCGAATTTTTCTTCGATTATGGAAAAAGCATCTTCCAGCTTTTTGATTTGGGCATCCACAGAATCGGGATCTACTTTGGTAAGCACTCTCTTGTCAAAAAATTTGGTTTTCTTAAGGAAAATCTCACCCTCTTCGGTTACGTAGGCAAAATTATTTTCGAAGAGATGGTTACTACTGGTGTTATTTGAATTGGTGTCAGTCAAAACAGATACTTCATTTGGTTGCAAAATTACGGCCCGAAGCCTTCCTGTAAGCTTTGAAGTTTAACGAAGATTCAAACTGGAAGCAAGGTAAACGCCATATTCTTTATAATTTAAAAGCCCTGTTTTACCAGGGCTTGCTAATTATCAGCTAATTTTAATTTTGGTTGAACATGTGAACATCTCTTTGCGGAAATGGAAATGTTACATCGTTATTGTCGAACTCTTCTTTTACTTTTTTGATGATATCATATCGAAGGGGCCAAACATCAGGGGTAGCCGCCCACGGTCGAACTCTGATTATAACGGAGCTATCACCAAGGTTCCCAATGGCTAACAAAGGTTCAGGTTCATCCAGAACTCGTTCATCTGCATCAAGAATATCTTTGATTATACTTATTGCTTTATCCATATCGTCATCATAGCTGATTCCGAACTCCATATCTACACGCCGGGTATCAAACTTATTCAAGTTTTGAATTTCGTTTCCCCAAACACGAGAGTTGGGCATCGAAACCCCGATATTATCAAACGTGTGCATTTCGGTTGTAAATAACCCGATAGAATCAACAATACCGGTTGTTCCGCCAATGCTTACGGCATCACCCACTTTAAAGGGACGAAGAATTAACAACATGGCTCCAGCCGCAACATTACTTAAGGTTCCCTGCAGTGCCAGGCCAATGGCAAGGGCAGAGGCACCCAGTACTGCAATTATGCTGGCCGTTTCTACTCCAAACTGATTGAGTACAGCGAGTATGGTTACAAGAAGCAGAAGAATTCGGACTGTTTGCCCAAGAATAGGTATCAGCGTTTCATCGATCTTTTCTGAGTCGGTAGCTTTTTTTACAGTTTTTCTCGATGCCCATCCTGCAATGGTCCATCCAATAAACAGAATCAACACCGCCCCAATAATACTGAGTCCATACTCTACAAAGAGTGGCATTAAACTTTCTGAGTATTGATTAAATGTCTCTTCCATATCTATATATAAATTTTAAGAGATTAAAATTTGTGTTGCGGAGTTATTGAAAGTCATTTGTTATTCCACATATTGCGATTTAGCCCAACCGCCCAGAACCATAAAAATTTTATGAAAAGTCATCTAAAAAATGTACCTGTCTGCCCAATAAAAAAAGCCCTGGTGTTGAGCAGGGCTTTGAAGTTAAAAAGCAATCCTTTAATCCTTTATGATGTGAACATCCGTCTGTGGATACGGGATATTAAGTCCTTCCTTCTCGAATGTTTTATACACTTCTTCGTTCATTCTGAAAAATACTCCCCAGTAATCAGACGCATTAACCCACGCACGAACTGTAAAATTTACTGAACTATCCGCCAACTCTTTTACCGCAATAAAAGGTGCCGGTTCATCCAGGATACGATCATCCCCGTCTATTAAATTCTGTATTACCTCATAGGCTTTATCCACGTCATCACCATATCCAATACCTACAGTCCAGTCGACCCGGCGTGTTGGTTCTGTGGAGTAATTAGTCAGGGAACCGCTTGAAAGAGGGCCATTTGGAATCATTATAGTCTTGTTGTCGGGAGTCTTCAGAATAGTCATGAAGATTTGAATCTCATTGACTGTCCCTGAATATCCTTGAGCTTCAATAAAATCACCTTTTTTGAATGGTTTGAAGAGAAGTATCATCACACCCCCGGCAAAATTCTGGAGTGTACCTGAGAGCGCCAAACCAACTGCCAAACCAGCAGCACCAAGAATGGCAATAAAGGAGGTCATCTGTACACCGAGCATCCCTAAGGCTGTGATGTACACCAATATCTTTAATAAAACTGAAACAATACTGGTTAAAAATCCTTTAAGCGTTTCATCCGTCTCGCCCCTTTCCAGTCCTTTTTCAACTCCCTTGGCAATAATTTTTACGATCCAAAGACCGATTACAAGCGTTAGTACTGCAAATAAAAGCCTGGGCCCGTATTCAATTACAAGCCCCATAAAATCTATGTTAGCTAATGATTCCATATATCTTTCTCCTTTATGGTTAGTTAGTATTGGTAAATGATATTCCCAAATAAGAAAACCGAAGCCGTTAAACTAATTTTAACAGCTTCGGTTCCAAAAAATTTAGTTCAAAAAATATCTGTTCAAAATAATTGAACTTATTCCAGGTGACTGCGCAACATCCAAGCTGTTTTGGAGTGTACATCCAGCCGTTGAGTTAATAGGTCCAAACTTGCTTCATCACCGGCTTCATCACAAGCGGGCACAGCCTGTCGGGCGGTTCTTAGTACTGTTTCATTGTCTACGGCAATCCGTCGCACCATCTCCATCGCTTTAATATCATGATCGGTATCTTCCTCTATTGAGGTGATCTCTTTGAACTCTCGAAATGAGCCGGGCGCCCGGTAACCAAGTGATCGAATACGCTCTGCAATTTCATCAATCGCTTCTGCAAGTTCTGTATATTGCTCTTCAAATTGTTCGTGAAGCGAATGGAAATGTTCACCTGTTACATTCCAGTGATAGTTATGTGTTTTCAAATATAACATATAACTGTCTGCCAATACTTTAGACAGGCCATCAGCGATTTCTTTTCTTTGCTCTTTTGATATTCCAATATTTACTTCCATGCCTTTTAATTTATTTTCGTTTAAAACTGTAGTACTCATGTTTTAAGAAATTTGTATTCAACTTTCTCTATATAAATAAATACAAATATGAGTACCCTTTCATTCCCTCATCGATATTAGTAAAAGTACGAAAAGAATGGATTAAATAAGATAAACTCTGCCCACATTATGGGCAGAGAAATTTTAAAAAGAATCTCAGCTATATGATTCTACAGCTTCGTCCAGTGTTTTGAAATGCTTAAACACAGTAATGAGCTTAGTAACAACCAACAGACTCTCAATTTTATTGTCTGCGCGACAGATTCTCAGGTCTCCCCCCGCTTTTTTCATAGTCGTCAATCCACCAATTAACATTCCCAAACCGGATGAGTTCATGAATTTCACTTTCCCCAGATCAACGATTACGTTCGTTTTGTCTTCTTCAACAAGTGAATGCAAGAGGTCGCTGAATTCTTCTGTACTTGGGCCGCCCATAACATTGCCTTTTAGTTCAATGATTACGCAACCGTACTTTTCGCTTACATTTGTCTTCATGTTAACCTCTGTTAAATTTCGTTTTTAAGATGTTTGGTTAATCAAAGATAATTTATATAAATAATATTTAAAATAATTTTGAATTAATTAGCTTTCTTTTAGTTTGGATATCGAATAAATTTTTGTTTGGCTTTACCTTAGTACATAATTCAGTTTTTATATCACAATTCAAACAAGGGGAAAGATTTTATTAAATTCAATTGTTTAATTAAGGCTGGCCATTTCAAGGTTTTATGTTGTATCTGGGAATTTTGGTTTTTCGGATTGATGTCAGTTTCTAACTTCGTCAAACCCAAATCGATTCAACGCTGAGTACCATATTACTGAGCATTGTTTCGTTCATGAAATGCGAACATTTTGCATCAACATTCAGCAGAGCCTGGTGCAGAAGAAAAGTGCCCGGAGAGATAAATGAATGCAATTCTCGGCACTTCGTTTGAATGTTTTTACAATTTTTGAAACTCATGAGTTAACTATGGATTGCACGAAGAATCATTTTTTACTTACCCTGGCTTTAATTTTAATCATTCCTGCCAGTTTGCTCGGACAGGGAAATTCCTATCAATTCAAACATCTGACTCCAGCAGATGGACTTGCCTCCACCACTGTGGTTGATATTACACAGGACCAGTATGGATTCATTTGGATCGGTTCTCAGGATGGAGTCAGCCGGTTTGATGGAGAATCATTCAATCACTTCCGTCCTGATCCCGGTGATTCTCTGTCCATTTCCAGCCTCGATGCCCAATACCTGGCAGCCGATAACAGAGGGGGCGTTTGGATAACGATTACCGACCAGGGTCTTGATTACTATGATCCTGAAATTGAAGGCTTTCGAAAGTACAGGGCATCGGATGGGCTGCCCGCAGGACAACGCTTTACTGAAGTAAGTATAGATAACAGCGGGAACGTTTGGGCTGCAACGGACAGCTCTGTGTATCGATTGAATTCAGACACCGATCGATTTTCCCGCGAAGAGGGCCAGCAAATTGGGAGTACCTATCGAATTAAGGCTTACAATAATGGAGAACTGATCTACTTCCACCAGGCACCAACTGGCGAACTTTTAATTGGGCGACGTGACACCTCAGGCGAATATACCTATGAAAATGTTACGCGCAGATTAAATCCATCAGGAAGTCACCCTTACAGAATGCATGTATTTTCGGATGAAAACGGCACTGAATGGCTTGTAAACGAAAGTCATATTGCAAGAAAACCCGTTGAAAGCCAGGATTGGGAAATACTTCCTGTTCGTAACCGCGCGTGCCTCGATAATCTTCGGGAAGCACTTTTCGATAAAGAGGGACTTTTGTGGGTAAAAAACCAAGAAGTTCTTTGCCGTATCAATCCTGAAACCGGCCGGGCCGACGAGTTTCGGCACAATCCGGAAGATCCCACATCCATACTACCTGTTCGTTCAGGAGAAGACAGCCGGATGTATATCGACCGCCAGGGGGTTCTATGGATTGCAAGATACGCCTCGGGAATCAGCCGGATTGATCTTTACAGCGGTGGATTTCAGCTCTACAATATTTTCAACCAGCTTCCCACGAACGATGTAATATCTGTGTTGGAAGCCGGTGACGGAACTTTTTGGGTAGGAACACGGATGCTCGGAAATAGTTTACTTCGGCTCAATCAAAATGGATCGGTGGTGGCCCGGTACGGCACCAGTTATTTTGATGCCCCCAACGGCAGAACCGTTGCCAGTCAATTAAGTCACCCGCATGTAATGGCATTGGCTGAATCTCAGGATGGATCAATATGGGCCGGGACCGGAAGTTCAACAACTATATTTGGAGGGCTCAACCGTATACGCCCGGGAAGCTCAACCATCACTCGATTTAAGCACGAACAGGAGGACCCGAACTCATTACCCAATAACAATATCCAAGCAATTGAAACTGACGGAAGTGACCGTGTTTGGTTTCTCTCATCTACCGATAACATCCATTGGATCAACCCTCGCAATGAACAAATTACCGAAGTAGAACTACCGGATTCCGCCATTGTTGACAAAAACCGAACTCAATTTCTTTACGAAGATTCCAATGAAAATATTTGGATCTTTAAAGAGGGTCAAAAACATCCGTTATATCTGAATCACGAGAATATGGAGGTTATCCCCATTGTATTGCAGCTTCCGGATGGAACACCCTTAATCGACCAGATCGGGGAATACCGGTCGATCCACGAAACAGATTCGGGCGAATATTGGATCGGCACAAATTCCGGATTTGGGAAATTCGATCCCTTAAACGGTCAACTATCTGTTTTCTACACCGAGCAAAATTTAGACCTGACAACCAGCGAAATATCATCCATTCAATCAGACGAGCAAGGCAATGTCTGGCTCTCAACGATTGACGGTATTGTAAAATTCAACCCAATAACTGAAGAGATTTCTCATTTTGGTTACGATCACGGGCTGCAGGGCAATATCTTCAACCCAACCGTCAGTGATTTGGGGTCATCCGGCCTGATCTATTTTGGTGGTGCCGGCGGGTTGAATGTGTTTGATCCACAGGATATCCGACCCAATCCCTTCCCGCCAGACTTGGTCTTCCGTGATCTCTACCTCGATGGAACACTGGTTGACCCGGCTGAAGGTATTGCAATCGAGGGCCCTCTTTTAACCGCTCAACAGATTACCATTCCGCCTTCGGTTACCACCATTACCATTGAATTTTCAGCTCTCCATTTTGCAAGTCCAAACCGAAACCAGTACCGATACATGCTGGAAGGTTTTGATACGGACTGGAAGAGCGGAGGAACCATCAGCAGTGCTACATATACCAACTTACCGCCCGGTGAATACGATTTTAAACTGATGGCCAGCAACCGTGATGGGATTTGGAGTAACGGCGACGACCAAATTAAAATTCTGCGTGTACTCCCGCCATGGTACAGAACATGGTTAGCGTACGGTTTTTATTTCCTGATTTTTGCAATCGGCATGTTTATTGTAGACAGAGTGCAGCGACGAAGACTCATCCGAAGAGAGCGCGAGCGGACACGTGAACGTGAACTGGCACAGGCCAAAGAGATTGAAAAAGCCTACCATGATCTTGAAAAAGCTCACAGCAAACTCGAAACCGCTCATGAAAATTTACGACGCACCCAGGATCAGCTCGTCCAACAGGAGAAACTGGCATCACTTGGTCAACTGACAGCCGGTATCGCTCATGAGATCAAGAACCCGTTGAACTTCGTGAATAACTTCTCTGAGATCAGTGTAGAGATGGTTGAGGAGGCACAGGACGAAGTAGCAAAATTGAAAGAGCAAAGCGAAGCTCGAGAAGAACTCGAATATATTTTAAAAGATATTCACGGCAGTTTGAGTAAAATCAATGAACACGGGAAGCGTGCTGATTCCATCGTACAATCGATGCTGATGCACAGCCGAACAGGCTCCGGAAAAATGGAACCAACTGATCTGAATAAACTTGTGAAGGAGGCCGCGAATCTCTCCTTCCATGGCATGAAGGCTACCGAAAATTCCTATGATGTGGACCTTGATTTTGACCTCAACGAAAATGTCGGTGAAATTCCGGTCATTGCAGAGGATTTCAGCCGGGTAATTCTGAATATCTGCAACAATGCATTTGATGCGATGCACGAAAAAGTAAAAAATCTGGACGGGCAAGAGGAATACCTGCCAAAATTAACGGTTCGAACCATTAAAAAAGGCAAAAAGGTTTCGATAGATATTGAGGATAATGGCCCGGGTATTCCTGAAGACCTCAAGGCAAAAATCCTGCAGCCGTTCTTTACAACGAAAAAAGGAACCCAAGGAACCGGGCTGGGATTATCTATCACTAACGATATTATCAATGCCCACGGAGGTCAGATTGATATCGAATCGGAACCGGGATCAACCTGTTTTACGATTACGCTTTCGAAGTAATTATTGGAGAGAAAGCCCTAAGAATTTTTAGTAACTGCGAACCAAGGTGATAAAAGACAAGAGTAAAAAACTCATAACCCAAAAAAAGCTGATATTAATGTTTCTGATTCAGTAATATGTGCAGAACATTGATATACATTGGGAAATATATCCTGCAGTTCTTTTTCCTTTGCAATGGATGATTGGGGTCTTTGGGTTCAATAATGAAAAAGCTGTTGATATCTTTAATAAAGGGCATCTGTATCCTGTTATTTTTGCAGGCGTTAAACGGGTATGCCCAGCAACCGGCTTTTCGTCACCTCACCATTGATGACGGACTCTCTCAAAATGCCGTTTATTCCATTCTTAAGGACAGCCAAGGTTTTATGTGGTTTGGTACCAAAGACGGGCTGAACCGATACGACGGTCGAAATTTTGTCGTCTATCAGCACAATCCCTTCGATTCCACTACAATCTCTGATGCGTTTGTAATGAAGTTATATGAAGACAGCCGCGGCCTCATCTGGACAGGATCCTTGTCGGGAGAGATCAATGTTTTTCACAGAGAATCGGACGTTTTTCAACGAATATCGCTATTGAATGATAACGGCGAGAAAATAAACTCAAATGAAATCACAGAAATCATTGAGGGGTCAGACGGAACAATGTGGATCGGAACCATTGGGGATGGCCTTCTCAACGTAATTTTTGATCAGAACATCGAAAATTCATACACCTTCAAGCAATACTTGAATGATCCGAATAACGAACTAAGCCTGAGCAGCAATATTGTTTCAAATCTTTTAATTGATGAAAATGAAACTCTTTGGGTGGGTACTGAAAACGGAATCAATAAATTCCATGCGGACAGTGAACGGTTCACCCGAACCATTTTTGAAACCAAGCACCCGGAAGCTCCCCGAACATCCGGAGATTATAAGATCTGCTCAATACATCTCAGTAAAAAAGGGAACGATTTTTGGATTGGAACCCAAAGCGGAATGGTACAATTTGACCGGAACTCCGGCAATTATGAGTTCTATCCACACATGTATGAGGTGCATCGGTACGGTTGGGGGAGTGTGAATCGCATCGCAGAAGAT
The DNA here is from genome assembly GCF_022012475.1 of Rhodohalobacter sulfatireducens. Taxonomy (GTDB): domain Bacteria; phylum Bacteroidota; class Rhodothermia; order Balneolales; family Balneolaceae; genus Rhodohalobacter; species Rhodohalobacter sulfatireducens. The sequence goes on along the minus strand of NZ_JAKLWS010000003.1, from coordinate 30,579 downwards.
GAAATAGGGCATCTCTGGCTGGGTACAGCAGGGGGATTGATGCGCTTTGATCCGTCAACGAAACAGTATACCTACTACCGGCACGAACCACTCAATCCAGAATCAATCAGCCATAACCTTATTTCGAGCCTCTTAATTGACGATACCGGCATTCTGTGGGCAGGGACATCAGGGCTTGGAATTAACATCCTTGACTTCAAGGCGAATCGCTTTCCGACTCTCACTAGAACACCGGATTCATCCTCCAGGATTACAGGATTTAGTATACGCTCCATTTTAGAAGATAACTCCGGAGATGTTTGGATCAGTGCAGATGTACTCTATCGATGGAACCGGGAAACGGAGGAATTGACAAGTTTCGAAACCATCTCCGACCGCCCCGATGATTTTGGAAATACCGATGCCTATTCCATGATCCAGGCTACTGATGGATATCTTTGGACGGCCTCTGCGAGGGGGCTGTTCAGGTACGACCCGGTTTCAAATGAATCGAGGTTATACAACCATACACTTGAAAATATCGACGGACAACTTTACCCGGAAGTCAATGCCGTTTTTGAAGATCGGGACAGTACCCTCTGGATTGCCACACGCAACCACTTCAGTAAAATGATCGACAGAGAGGCCGGCACGTTTAAACATTATCGATTTAATTCATCAGGACCCTCTAATAATTCCCCACGCCCGGTTATTTTCCAGGACTTGGATGGCATATTTTGGATTGGCACGGCTAACGGCTTGATTCGTTTTGATTCATCCGGTGAAACATTTACTGCATTTCAAAACAATCCCGACCAACCCAACAGCCTGAGCAACAATCTTATAAAATCTATTCTTGAAGATCCGGTTCATCCCGAAACAACTCTCTGGATCGGCACTTCAGGCGGACTCAATAAGTTTGATTACAGAGCCGGAATATTCGAACATTTTACAGAAGAAGACGGCCTCCCCAATGAAGTCGTCTACGGAATACTTCCTGATGAAGCCGGAAATTTATGGCTCAGTACAAACAAAGGCCTATCTCGATTTAACCCGCAATCAGAAACGTTTCGAAATTACGATGTTTTTGATGGCCTCCAGAGTAATGAATTCAACACCGGCGCCTACTTCAGAAGCAAAAGCGGAGAGTTATTCTTTGGAGGAATCCAGGGGCTCAACTATTTCTATCCGGATGAAATAAAAGATAACCCACATGAACCGCCGGTTGTACTTACAAGTTTAAAGATCGGTGATGAGATGATTTACTTTAAATCCAATCCTGATCTTTTGGAGGCATCCGTATCTGAAAGTGATAAGCTAACCCTTTCCTATCGTGACGATGTTATTACGTTTGGATTTGCCGCACTGGATTATTCAGCACCGGGAAAAAACAAATATGCGTATAAACTCGACGGATTTAACGACGAATGGATCTCATCCGGTAACCTGGCCTCGGCCACCTATACAAACCTTCCACATGGCGAATATACATTCCGTGTTAAAGGCTCAAATAACGACGGCGTGTGGAATGAAGATGGTTTGGCCCTTGCTGTAATTGTGACCTCGCCCTGGTGGCAAACCTGGTGGGCGTATGGAATTTATGGAATCCTGATGCTTTCGTTGCTTTACGGTGCCCGGCGGTATGAGTTGAACAGGTTTAACCTGAAGAATCAGCTTGAGATAGAACGCATTCAAACCGATACTTTGCGCAACCTAGACCATCTGAAATCTCATTTCTTTGCCAATATTTCTCACGAATTCAGAACTCCACTTACTTTAATCATTGGTCAGATAGAAACCCTTATTGGAACAGAAGTAGGCCAAAAAGAGAAACAAAAACTGGAATCTGTAAACAGGAATGCTGAACGCCTTCTTGAACTGATTAATCAACTCCTGGACCTGTCTAAACTGGAGGCTGGAAAGATGCAGCTGGATGCAGAACCCCTCAACATTGTATCATTTCTAAAGAATCTGCTCTACTCCTTTGAATCGTTGGCAGAATCGAAAAATATAAGCCTCAATTTTTCCTCCGTCCAAGCTGATATCAAAATTAGTTTTGATGCAGACAAACTAGAGAAAGTGTTTTTCAACCTTTTATCCAATGCTTTTAAATTCACAGGTGCAGGTGGGCGAATTGACCTATCCATTGGTTTAAAAAATGCCGGATTTGTTGAAATAGTGCTCAGAGATTCCGGGATTGGAATTTCAGAAGATCGTTTGATTCATATCTTCGATCGATTTTACCAGGTCGATACATCTAACACTCGCAAGTATGAAGGAACGGGAATAGGTCTCTCATTAGCTTATGAATTAGTTAAACTCCACAACGGTACACTTGAAGTGGAAAGCAAAGTAGATGTTGGAACCGAATTTATTATTCAGCTTCCATTTGAAGATGATCTTATTCCTGCCCAATCTGATGTTATGATTAGTAAAAGAAGATCTGCTGAAACCGGTTCCTCAAAACTGGAAATTCCAGATTTCGATGCCCTTCTTTCTGAGCATGACGAGATGATACTCATTGTAGAGGACAATGCAGAGGTGCGGTCATTTATCCGTGAGCAGCTAGAAGCAGACTATAAAATTCTTGAAGCTGCCAATGGCCAGGAGGGAATTGCTATTTCGCGTAGAACCATTCCCGATTTGATTATCACCGATTTAATGATGCCTGAATTGGACGGCTACCAGTTTAGCGAAAAGGTCCGAAGCGACGTAAAAACAAGTCATATACCCATTATCATGTTAACTGCCAAAGCGGGCCTGGACCCTAAAATTGAAGGCCTTGAAATTGGTATCGACGCCTATCTCACTAAACCATTCCATGTAAAGGAGTTGCAAACAAGAGTAAAAGCGCTCATTGACCAAAGAAAAAATTTAAAAGAGCAGTTTAGCCGCGCCACTTATTTCAAGCCGTCAACCATAACAAAAAGCTCCGTTGATCAGACATTTCTGAAAAAAGCTATTGAAATTATCGAAACGCATATATGTGATGATGACTTCCGTGTTGAACACTTTGCAGAATCTTTGAATATGAGTACATCCCAGCTCAACAGGAAACTCAATGCACTTATTGATCAGCCTGCGGGTACATTCATTCGCTCTATTCGGTTACAGCGATCTGCCGAACTACTCAATCAAACAGATAAAACCATTGCGGAGATCTGTTACGAAGTTGGGTTTAATGACCAGGCTTATTTCTCCCGGGCTTTCAAAAAGCAGTATGGCAAAAGTCCATCTACTTTCAGGAAGTTATCGATTTAATTCTCACCCCTGACCGGAAAATCCAAATAATAGCTCAAAAAGTACCAGACTTTCGGATTTCTGAACGGTAAAATGATCTCCGGGTTCAGCACTAGCTACAATGGTGCTTTTAACGGGACATCCACTAAAATCCAACGTTTATGAAATATCGAATAAGAATCGGGGGACTAATTTCTCTGTCGATTCTGCTCACCCTTTGTGTAAGTCTTTATTCCACAGCAGTTAAAGGCCAAGGCATCACACATCCCCTGAATCCTTTAACCTGGCAAGAATACTGGGTAGTGTTGGATGTACTGCATCAAACAGATAATCTTGACGAAGACACAAGGTTTTCTCATATCAACCTAATACTTCCGGACAAAAATGAAGTGTGGAATTGGGATGGGACCGATAATCTTCAAAGAAGAGCTTTTGCTATTGTTCACCAGGGCGAAAAGACCTACCGTGCCGAAATCAATATTGCCCAACAAGTTCTTGAAAACTGGACAGAACTTACAGATATCCAACCTACGTTTTTAGGTGAAGAATTCGGGAGCATGCTTGGAAAGGTAAAGGAGCATCCTGAATTTATTGCCGCCATGAAAAAGAGAGGGTATAATGACCTGACCTTTATTGAAGGGTTTTTTGGTCCTCCCGGCTATTTTGGAACCGATGAAGATACAGGACGGCGGATTGCACACGGCCATTTTGTAGATTCAAGATTTGCCCGCAACACCTGGGGACGGGGAATCAGTGGCCTTACTGTTGTCGTTGATTTGCAAACGGAAGAGATCCTTCGCGTGGTTGATGAGGGAGTCGTTTCCATTCCGGATGTAAATATCGACTATGACCCCGCTTCCATTGGAACGCCGCGGGAAGTGCCCGGACCTATCAACATCAGCCAACCGCTTGGAGCCGGATTTACAATCAATGATTATGTAGTCGAATGGCAAAAATGGAAGTTTCACGTACGCCCCGACCATCGTGTAGGAATGATTCTTTCGACCGTTACCTACCAAGATGGAGCTGATCAAAGAAAAGTATTCTATGAAGGATTTATGTCTGAAATTTTTGTGCCTTATATGGATCCGGCTTTTGGTTGGTATCCACGAAATTTTATTGATGCAGGGGAATATACTGCCGGCGGCCTCACCAAGCCCCTGCTGAGAGGTCTAGATGCACCAGATTATGCACACTATACGGATGGATTGGTAATTAACGATCATGGAAGGCCTACACCTGTCGCCAATATGATTGCCATTTTTGAAAGAGAACCCGGAGATCCATCATGGCGGCATTACAGCACCGGATTGAATCATGAAAGCCGTTCAAAACGAGAGCTGGTTGTGCGGTCAGCAGCCGTGTTGGGTAATTATGATTACATTTTTGACTGGATATTCCAGCAGGATGGGTCTGTGCGTGTCCAGGTGGGAGCTACCGGAATTGCCGAAGCAAAATCTGTAAATCAGAAAGATGCCTCCTCAGAAATTCTAAATGGAACCGCCGGGGATGCCTATGGGCGATTTGTTGACCCAAATATTGTGGCTGTGAACCATGACCACTACTTCAGTTTTCGAATTGATTTTGATGTGGATGGTAGTACAAACAGTTTTCAAATGGACCGCCTGAGAACACAAATCCTACCTGAAGAACATCCCCGCCGGAGTGTATGGGTTACCCAGCCAATGATTCCTAAAACTGAATCAGAAGCCAAGTTAAAAATCAATCTCGACCGACCGGCCCTGTGGCGGGTAATTAGTAATGACCGGAAAAATCATGTTGGATATCCTACCAGTTACCAGTTGATGCCGGGAAAAACTGCGAATACACTATTAAGTGAAGATGATTATCCAAGAATGCGAGTTGGGTTTATCGATTATCATCTTTGGGTTACTCAATACCAGGAAAATGAACGATTTGCAGTAGGTGATTTTCCAACACTGAGCTTACCCGAAAAAGGCCTGCCTGAGTGGACAAGCGCCAATCGATCTATAGAAAGCGATGACATTGTGCTTTGGTATACAATAGGAATGCACCATATGGTAAGAGCTGAAGACTGGCCGGTGATGCCTGTTTTATGGCACTCATTTGAGTTGAGACCATTTGATTTCTTTAATCGCAACCCGGCACTTGACTTACCTGAAAAATAGGTTCAAATAAACTACAGTTTGTTTTACCAGGAGAAAGCCGAAAATCCCAAAACAGAGTAGGCACTTAAATTCAATTAATTAACGATCATGGACACATTAAAAAAATGTTTGTGTACTGTTCTGTGGTCTGTCATTGCAGCTCTTCTTTTTGTTCCGATCTCCAATACAGTCCTTGCACAACAGAAAAAAATGAATGAGCCGACACTTGAAGAGATACGAACGGCCACTAACAAATACAAAGATGTGAATGTTGCGTTGGAAGAAGGTTATATCGCCGACCCAATGAATACGTGTGAAATGGCAACGATGATGGGACGCCCTGCTGAAGAAGGTGGAATGGGAATCCACTATTTTCGACCTGATCTGCTGGGGATTACAGCTACCGAACCCCGTGTAGATGGAGCAGGTACTCACACTGACTTTCGTCAACCAGCTATTTTGTTATACGAACCTCAGGAGGACGGCTCAATGGAGCTCGTCGCTGTTGAAAACCTTGTATTTGCTGAAGCATGGCATGCTAATGGAAATGACGCCCCACCTACATTTCACGGAGTGGTATTCGACCATATGAAAGATAATCCTGATACCGAACTCGATGAAGCACACATGTTTGAAGAACACTATGACCGCCATGTTTGGGTGCATCGTGAAAATCCGAACGGCGTGTTCAATCCTTTCAATCCAAACGTTTCTTGCGAGCATCATACAACCGCTCATTCTATGGAAATGGATTAGCCTTTGCAAAAAATTCCATGAGTTGATTTAGGCTACGTGAATCGACACAGAGGATGATTACAAAATGGAAGAAGCCGAAAATCCCAAAAAGAGTAGGCAACAATAAAACACTTCATATTATGAAAACGATGAGAATATTAAAGAAAGCTCTGGGAGCTGTTGTAGTTGTTCTTTGTTTTACGATCACTTCTTCTAACGTATATGCACAAGAAGAAGCTCAAAGTCAGATATTATCCTTATCTGAATTAACCATTAAAGCTAATCATAACAGTCAGTTTCGTTCCGGTGTTAAAGATTGGATTAATTGTTATATGGAAAATGATGGAGATTGGGCCTGGAATATGTGGAGAAGAGTACAAGGTGAAGGAAACGTCTATATACTATCATCCTTTATGAATAATTGGGCAGAAATGGATGAGAACGATCCCGCAGGACAAGAATGCCAATCTATTGTTCAAAATTCAATCATGCCTAATATTGAAAAATCTGAAGCTAATTTAGCCAGAAGCATTCCTGAACTGAGCAAACCCGAGTTGGTTGAGAATAATGTGATAACGGTATTTTTCTGGAGGGTTAATAATAGTACCCTTTTCAGAGAAACAGTTGAAGAAGTTGAAAGCACAATCCGTGAAGCTGAGGGAGAACCAAGAGGATACTGGTACAGTTCAGTTGGAGGAAACACGAAAGCCCCCCATTATTTTGTTGTGACCCCTTTTTCAAACTTCGCTGCTATGGATGTTGAAATGGATGGAGTTTGGACCGTTGTTGAAAATGAACATGGATCCAATCGAAGAGAAGAACTCCAGGCTGATTACAGGGAAGCTGTAGATGTAACATGGTCGTATATGTTTCGAAAAGATACAGAGTTAAGCCGGCCGATGCCGGAATAAATAAAGGTCTCTTTTTAATCTGATTTTTCAACTCAAAACATTCATAAATCTTTGGAAAACATGTATAAAATCAAAAAAATAACTATTGCACTCGTAGCATCTCTGTTTCTGGTTGGGTGCAGTCAGGTACAAAACAATAATCCAAATGTAGAAATCCTGCAGGGAATGTACGATGCGTTTGCCGCCGGCGATGGCGGTGCTGTCCTGGCAAAGTTCTCACCGGATATTGTCTGGAATGAAGCTGAAAGTAATTCACTTGCGGATGGCAATCCTTACGTGGGACCCCAGGCAGTTGCGGAAGGTATTTTTGGCCGGCTGGGACAGGAATGGGAGACATTTAACCTGACCGACCAAACCCTTTATGCAGTCGGTGAAGATATGGTTATTGCCACTGGCAGATACCAGGGAGAACATGCAATAACCGGAAAAACAATCAATGCACAACATGTTCACATTTGGTGGTTTGAAGATGGTATGGTAACTCGCTTCCAACAGTACGTTGACACCAAACAGTTGGCTGACGCAGAGATGGAATAAGGTTCAGATTTCATCATCTGAAAATCTCGAAATGAAGATTATTAGAGATCTTCATTTCGAGACCTCAATTAATAACTCTACTACTAAACAATTATGAAAACAGCAGGTATTATTGGTGGTTCTGGTTACATCGGCAGTTATGTAACCCAAAAATTTCTTAAAGAAGGATATCATGTAAAAGTATCCGTCAGAGATGCTTCAAAACAGAAAAAATATGCGCACCTAGAGCAACTCGAAAATGCCGAAAAACTTGATATCTGCCAAGTAGATGTTCGTGATATCGACTCTCTCAAACCCTTTGTAGAAGATTGCGAGATCGTTATCCACGGAGGTACGCCTTTCCAATTGGATGTTAAAGATCCGACGAAAGATCTGTTTGAGCCAACCATTCGAGGTACTGAAAATTTTTTAAAGGCGGTTCAAGAATCGATGTCGGTAAAAAAAGTGGTGATTATTGCATCGGTTGCCGCATTTAATACCAACTTCCCAATGCCGATTGTTGGGCGTTCTCCGGATGATATGTATACCGAATCAGACAAACCATATCTCAATGAAGAGGGACATCCTTATGCACAGGCTAAATACTACGCAGATCAAATTGTACAAAAGTTTGTGAAGGATTACCCCGAGTCAAATGCTGAAATCGTGAGTGTTTATCCTGTTTTCGTAATTGGGCCGGCTCTTTCAAATCGCGAAGATTCGACTTCCATGGGTATGCAATACCTGTTTCAAAACAAAATTGCACCCAACCCATTTGTGCAAATGCTTTTTGATGAAGATGTAGAATTTGCCACTGTGGATGTTCGGGATGTTGCTGAAGGAATTTATAAATCTGCAACCATCAGCGGCCTTCACGGAAAACAGTACTACCTGAGTAACGAGAGCTGGAAAGTGTCGGATATTTCACACATGCTCAACAGTGAGAATATCCTTGGTAAGCCCCGATTTGTCTACAGCGCCAATAATGCTGAGCGCGATTTGACACTAGCCTTTAAACCGGCATCTGAATCCTTTAAAGATTATGCTTCCAATCAATAACACTTAAAACAAATAAATCCCATATGAAGCGACGAGACTTTTTAAAAAAATCAGGGATTGCAGCCATAGCCGTCAGTACATTTGGATTTATTCGATACGACGGCGAAAAATTTGTTGGAGATTGTGAAACAACCTCAGACATCCTGGGGCCATTTTACAGGCCGGACAGTCCGGTTCGAAATTCGCTTTTAATAGAGGGCGAAGCCGGGAGGCAGATCGAGCTTAGCGGAGTTGTAAGACACCAGGATTGCAAAACACCCTACAGAAATGCCAAAGTTGAACTGTGGCACTGCGACGGCTACGGGGTATATGATAACAGTTCCGATGATTTCCGGTACAGGGGAACTACCTACACAAATAGTGACGGTAGTTACAGTTTCCAAACCATTTTACCGATTCCTTATGATGTAGGTGACGGCACTATTCGACCCGCTCATTTTCATATGATGATTTCGACGGAGGAGTACCAGCCCCTCGTCACACAGCTCTACTTTTCCGGAGATCAGCATATTGAGTCCGATCCATGGGCTGCAGCTGCAAAAGGAAGAGTTCTTGATGTTGAAGAGCTTTCCAATGGAAGCACACGGGTTCATTTTCCGGTCAATATGGCAAAAACTCTCTCTATTGAGCCTTCTTCGATTGATAAACTGACCGGAGAATACATTCACGAGCAGAATCCCGAATCGGCCGTAGAATTTTTTAAAAGCAATAATAAGCTTTGGATGAAAAATGAAGTGCACGGTGAAATGTTTGAATATGTGGGAAACAACAGATTCCAATATCCGGGTAATCCTGATGCTATGTACCAGTATTTACATTTCGAAATTCTTCCCTCTGGTTCAGTAAAGCTGAGGATGACGCTTACTGACATGGATTTTAATGAGCATAGTTCCATTTATATCAAAGATGCATAAACGGTCTTACTTCTTAATTGCACCGGAAAATTTCTGATGCGATTCGTCATTTGTAGCATCACATAGAATGACATGGTAAGCCATAATTTCTTAACCCCGAACACCATGGAAATAACAGAACACCAACCGGATCCCTCTCATATCATGAAGATCGGTATGGGCTTTTTTACTTCAAAAGTTTTGCTAACAGCTGTAAATGAAGGTCTTTTTACACACCTGGTTCATAAACCTCAATCAATCAATGACATCAAAAAACGAATGAATTGGAACTGTACAGATCGCCATGCTATGGATTTTCTGGATACGCTTCACTCACTCGGTTTCCTTAATCGTGAAGGCGTTGGACTGGATTCTATTTACAGTAATTCACTTGAGTCGAATGTTTTCCTGGATGAAGACAAAAACAGTTACATCGGCGGTATGCTAAAGATGGCAAATAACCGGTTATTTCGCTTTTGGGCTGATTTAGACCTGGCGATAAAAACCGGTGAAGCTCAGAACGAATCTAAACACGGGGATGATATTTTCGAAGCCATTTACAGTGATCATGGTAGACTCAAGGAGTTTATTAATGCCATGACCGGTGTTCAAATGGGAAATTTCGTCGGCTTTGCCAATAGTTTCGATTTTACCGAGTACAAAACCCTTTGTGATATTGGCGGATCCGGTGCAACATTGAGTATTCAGGTAGCTCTTCATCAACCGCATATGTCTTGCACCAGTTTGGACCTGCCGCCCGTTGAACCCATCGCAAACGAGAACATTCAAAAATTTAAGGTTACGGACCGGGTAAAAGCTATTAGTGGTGATTTTTTTGTAGATGATTTCCCAAAAGCAGATGTCATTGTGATGGGCAATATTTTACATGACTGGGGAATGGATAAGAAGCAGGTGCTCATCAAAAAAGCGTACGATGCACTGCCTGAGAATGGAGCTTTCGTTGTCATCGAAAATATTATAGACAACGAGAGAAACAGTAATATTTTTGGGATGACGATGAGCTTAAACATGCTGATCGAAACTCAAAACGGGTTCGATTACACGTTATCAGATTTCGACCACTGGACCTCTAAAGCCGGTTTCAGTTCCGTTGAATTATTACCGCTTGCCGGGCCTTCAAGCGCAGCTATTGCTTACAAATAACAAGAACGAGCCGGCATGATTTGTAAGCAATTCTCTCTCACTTTCTACAATCATATGTATCAATCATTCAAAAAAAACATGTTAACCAACTAAAAACTGGGGTCACAACAATGAAAAAAACAATGAAAAACAACCTAATACCCATACTTTCTATAGCCTGTATTCTAACTGTCCTGGGATGCGAGGGTGAGACCATGGAGCCTTCAAGCTCAGCTGAAAATTCACGATATGAAATTGCATCGGAAGAATATGTCGATCTTTCGTTGGAGGCACTCAATCATCTGTCCGATTTCGATATTGATGCCTGGGGCACATTGCTTGCAGATGATGTTGAGTATTACTTCCCTGACGGAGATTCCGGAACAAGAACCGTTTTAAACGGAAAGACAGAAGTCGTCAACTGGTGGAAGAACTGGGTAGCATCATCCGGAATTGAATCGATGACAATTACACAACCAGATCTAATGCCCATTCGCGTAAATAGTGAAGCTCTCAATTACTCGGCATTGACGGGTGTTTTTGTGATTTCCTATTTCTCGAATGAATTGGCTTTTGACAACGGAAATACTGTAAATCTCAGGATGAATTTTGCTCTTCACTTTAATGAAGACTCTTTAATCGACCGGTATTACACGTATTACGACAGGGCTCTGATCATTGAAGCGATGAATGTAGATATTCTTAACCCGGAAACCGATTAATCCATTTACTGAACTTCTTTTTTTGAAAGCAATAATATCCCCGGCACTTTGAGTTTTTTGAAGGTCGGGAGGAAATTGGTTTCAACAAATTAGCATAACCGGGGAAAGCCGAAAACCGCAAAGAGTAGGCAAGAAAAAGTTAAAATGGAAAAAATGGCAACAATCGTAGTTCAACACAAAGTAGGCAACATCAAAACATGGCTCAAAGGTCACCAGGATCGGGTCAATCTCTTTGCCCCGGCAGTTACGGGTTTTAAAACATTCCAGAATACTGATGACCCAAATTCAGTGACTTTAGTCCTGGAAGTTACCGACCTGGAATTACTTGGAGCGATCATTAACGACCCGAAAAATCAGGAAGTTAAAGATCTTCATACAGTGATTGAACCCATCAGTATGTCAACGCAGGTTGAATTATAACCTGCAAACTCATGCGCGTTGAAGATGCTGAATATTTAGAACAACTATTTATTCAGCTTCTTTTGCGGCGTGGCTTCATTCTTCATAATTATTAAACACCGGCATCATAGAGTTTATACTCCATTCATTGAAGCGTTTAAATTTCCCGATAAATGAAAGCAATGCTGCTTCAAATAGTTTCGCACTACAAAAGGGGAAATGGGACGATTTACGTACCAGGTTTACGACAATGTTTTTAGTTGAGCCGAAAAAACACCGAATGAATAAAACTGATTTCTCAGGAAAATTTAGGTTCGCAGTTATCCTGATATCTGCTATTTTTACCTCCTGTATGCAAAAAGATATGAAAGATATTGTAGTGATCGGCGGCGGGCTGATGGGAAGCTCAACGGCATGGCATCTCTCAAATCAAGGAGAGAATGTTTTACTGATTGAGCAGCAGGACTCCGTTTACACTTTCGGATCGAGTTTTGGGGAGGCCCGGATTTCCCGGAGTTTGGGGCCCGAAAACGATATTTTTTCCTACCTGCATAATCGAACTGTTTCAGAAACAGAAAAGCTCATTGATTTTCTGAATGAAAAAGAGAGTGCGAATAATCATCAGATGGATGATATTTATTCAACCTCTCCTGTTTCTTACATCTATTATAGATCCTTTCAGAATACAGTTAATAACCTCGTCAAGAATCAGAGTGATCCGTTTGAATATGCGGCATCTGCCGAAGAAGTATCAATGAAGTTTGGGATGTCTGTTCCTGATTCAGCCCTCGTATTGCGCGAATTTAAACAATACTCCGGCACTCTCAATCCCAAAGAGCTAATTAAAAAACTCCATAAAGGGATTGAGTATCATGGAAATGAGATCAGGTATAACCATGAAGTCACCGGCTTAAAAAAGAAAGAAGGTCTCTATGAGATTCAAATTACAAACACGAAAAACCGGGAAACTCAGACTATTCTCAGCAAAAAGGTAGTTTCAGCTGCAGGCCCCTATACCGGCAAACTACTGAAGGATATTGCGCCGGAATTTGATGAGCTGATCTCCCCAAAGCGCGTATTCCTTGTTTTTATGAAAATCGATCCGGAGAAGTACAAGTCTCTTACAAATAATCAAAAACAGAAGATCAGGGAGTTTTACCCTGTTGCGGATTTTACATCGGATTTGATGTATTCGATGATTGAAAAAGAGGACTCCGACGGTGTACCTATCATCAAAATTGGTGGTCACCTAATTCGAGAAGAGATTCAAAGTTTGGACCAGGTATGGCAAAAGGAACTGAATGAAGATGAGAAAAGCTGGGGAATCCGGGCAACTCTGAATTATTTGCAGCAACTGAATATTCCTGTTCAAAATGAAGATTTGCAATATGTTGATGGCTATTCCTGTGTCTATTCACTCACAACTTCGGAAGTGCCCTTTGTAACAAATATTCTGGATGATCAAAATCAGCCCGATCCGAACTTTATTGTTCTTGGCGGTATGTCTGGAGTGGGGGCCAAAGGCACGATGACCTATGGGTTAATTGGTGCGAATCTTTTACTTCAACAAGAGGAAGAGACAACAATCTATCAGCAAACAAAAGCAGCATTAGGGAGTGATAGGCTTTTAAAACAAAACAGTGCTTACAACCCTGCATCTGCAAAACTGAATAACCAAACCACCTCCTGGTTTGTTAGGGATAAATAAGCCGGCCACAATTAGATTTTAAACGATTTTTATGGTGGGTCCCAAAGAATAACGAAGAAGATTGGAAACTCACCGGTATTGAAATGGTGATGCATAACTTTGAGGAAGCTACTATCACATACGAGCTGGAGAATCATACTGCATCTGAATCAAGGAACTACGGTATAGCATTTATCAGCAATATCATTTTGGATATAAAAGAGTTGGCTGATGATTGAGGTCTGGAAAATATATCTTCCACCACTAATCGACGTTGATTGAGGGTCGATTGTTCTTTTTAAATCATTCGATACAGTCAACGCAGAGAAAGTAAGGTTTTGGCTTTCTGCGACAACAAAAAGCTATTCAAATTCTGAACCAAAACCGTTTATCAAATAATTTTAAACTCAGTCTTTTCTAAGTAATTCATCCTATTACTTATCCAGAAGTTGCTTAATCAGAAAATTGATTGGACCATTATCTTAAAGTACACTTTTGATAGAAAATTAACTCATTAGTCCTAATATTAGGTCAGAAAATCCTAACCAGGCCTTTAGAATTTTCAGTATTTAAGTACTGTCTACTTTCTCTCCAAGATTCAAATCTATTGAGGCAAACAGCTTTTCCAGAGTTGCCGGCTGATTTTGAAGTCAGATAAAGAATGGACTGACTTTAGACAACCGATTAATATCACTAAACGATCGGGAAGGATAGATTTCGATCTCTATAAATCGAAATTAAGGAATGGTGTTTAAAAATATCACCATCTACTTGGTATGGGCAAGCATATTACCAGGTTTGGAATAATCAAGAATAAACCAATCAAAGCAAAAAAAAGATCATGAATAACAAATTAAAAAGTCTGAAAAATACTGTCTTATGGATTTTGCCAATTTTACTTTTGGTTGCAGCATGCGACCAATCATCCCTGCCTACGAATACTGGCGATGGCATTCAATCGGAATTAGGTGTCGATGCTCTTGGTAAAAGTGTACCCGAAGGTCTTGTTTACAACGAGCACAACGGGAATTATTACTCAGCAATAGAGGATCTTGGTATTACCTGGGATGATGCCAATGTCGCTGCTCAAGAACTTAGCTATGGTAAATGCGAAGCTCACCTGGCAACGATAACTTCACAAAATGAACAGGATTGGATCGTTAATACATTTCCGAACGCTGTAGAAGGTGGTTACTGGCTGGGCGGTTCTCAAGCATCCGGTTCCGATGAACCAGCAGGGGGCTGGGAGTGGGTAACCGGCGAAACATTTTTCTATACGAACTGGCGTTTAGGAGAACCGAACAATGCAAATGCTGTTGATGAAAATTCCATTCATTTTCTTCCAACAATATTCGCTGGTGGAGACGGAGGATGGAATGATCAGAACGGAAATTCAACCTCATTCGAAAATAATGGGGAAACATTCTATGCTGTTGAAGGATATGTCGTTGAATACGAATGCCCAACCAAGGTTACGGGGGGCGGACAGGTGATCCGTGTTGTTACAGGTAATGGCGATATCCAAAAACGTATTTATGGATTTAATGCACAAAAAGGCGGTGATTTGGTAGTAAAAGGACAGGCCCAAAGCAGCCTGCAAAATCCTGACGGATCAAAAATTTCGTTCCATATGGAATCAACCTGCCTTAGTGTATGGGGCAACAATGCCTGGATCGGTACCCGGGTTACCCAATCATCGGATGAATCCATTATTCCAACAGGCATCACATTTCTCTGGCGTATAGTTGATAACGGACAAGGCAAAAATGCTGATGATGACCTGGTTGGATTCTATGCAACTGAGTCTAATCCGGGTACAGGCGAAGATCTTAATCTTGCCAGCTTCTGTACACTCCAGCCGACCGAAGATGTATTCGGACCCGCTTTCGGAGCTTCATTAGTCGTTGGGAAAGGAAACTTCCAGATACATTAAGTTCATCAATTTATCAATTGAAGAAACGGGAGGTGATAACAAATCACCTCCTTTTTTGTTTGAACGCCCAATGGATTAAATAGTCCAAAGATTTGCTCAATAAGTACAAGATTCTCTCCTTCTTGTATGCGACATTATTACCGTATTTAAAAACTACATTTCTGTCAGATATCTTGATCTTAAGCTGACACCTGCACCCATTCAACTAATAGATTGCTCATGAAACCTTTAATAAAATTCTCCAAAACAGGGAGTATGATTGCACTTTTCCTGCTGTGCGTAACCGTTGTAAGCTGTAACCAGGATATCGCCGGCACCTCCAACGAAGGTATTCAATCGGCACAGATAACTACTGCTGCAAACGTCGAAACACCTTGTGAACCCGGTTATTATAGTGCCACAGGAAACACACCTTGTGAACCCGCGCCTGTTGGAAAATATGTCCCTGAAGCAGGAGCTACACAAGCATTACCTTGCGAAATAGGCACGTATCAGGATGAAACTGGACAAGCTGCATGCAAAGTTGCCCAACCCGGATCTTTTGTAAGCAGTGAAGGTGCAGCTCAGGCTGAACTTTGTCCTATTGGTAAATTCTCAAACATTTCGGGCGCCGCCGTATGTTCTATTTGTCCAGAAGGTAGTACAAATTTTAGCCCGGGATCTACTGCTTGCTATTTTAATCCCGAGAACAAAGCTGACTGCAAAAATGGCCAATGGGATGAGTACGGGTTCAAAAACCAGGGACAGTGCATTCGATTTGTGAATACCGGGAAAGACAGCCGTATTTAAGAAATTGAATAAGAAAAAGCGGTCCAATTACTTAGGCCGCTTTTATTAATATTTGAGGAAATTCAATCGAATTTTGTTTCAAAAAGAAAAATAATTGATGTATATATGTGTGGAAGACTTGAAGATTTAAGCTTTTCCAAAACAACACTTAAGATATAAATTCCGGCGGTGTAGTTTAACCTCTGCGCATGCAATGCCGCTGCTCTAACAAATGATCATATGAAAGGACCCGAAAAAGATTCAAAGAGAAAGAAAATAGCAGTACTCGGCGGGGGGCTCAGTGCTCTCTCCTCTGTATATGAATTAACGGACTATCCGGGATGGGATGACCATTACGAGATTACGGTTTACCAAATGGGTTGGAGGTTAGGTGGCAAAACCGCTACCGGGCGCGGATTACACAACAGGGTTGAAGAAAAAGGTATCCATATTTTCCAGGGCTGGTACGACAATGCGTTCAGAATGGTAAAGGATGCGTATCATATCCAGGAAGAGCATAATTTAAATCCGGACAGCCCGCTCAAAAAATGGTCGGAGGCTATCGTGCCAGACAACGCCTCATTGTTTACGGAATGGTCTCACAGGGATGACAAATGGATCAACTGGCCCATTATTTTTCCCATGAACGACCAGGAACCGGGAACAGCCGGTAAATCAACACCTTTGGAATTGATCAGAAAAGTGCTCGGAATCGCCCTGCAGATGGTTATTGGCGAACCATACCAAAAAGGCGAAGGATATCTGAGAAAGGAGCTGATGGAACATCTTTTGGATGTAAATCAGAAGTTTGGTGATACGAAAGCCGTGCACAAGTCCAGAAAAAGCTGGTGGGGCCGAATTTTGAATAGAATTAAAAAGCTTTTTCGGAAAACGGTTGTACCCCTTGAAGTAAAAATGCTGCACAAGGCAGTGGAAATCATAGATAAGCAAATTGAAAGAACAACCGGCGAAAATGCTAAAAAAATTGAGCTGGAAGAACTGGAAAAGGTCGTTGATCACTTTTCTAAATTTACACACTGGTTCGAAAAAATGTTTTCTCACGCTATCGAAAAACACGACCAGGTTCGAAGAGTGATCTCTGTGATAGAGTGGATGGAGGTTAGCTTAACGGGGATTCTCCACGATGTTTACAATCCCGAAACAGGAGAGTTTGACTATCAAAATATCAATAAATACAACTACCTGGATTGGCTGAAAAAACATGGAGCCTCTGAATTGGTGCTCGATTGTCCGTTAGTTCGCTTTATGTATACAGGCGCTTTCGCAAACATGCTAAAAGGAGGTACCGGGCTGCTTGCAGCTGACATCGGCCTGAGAATGGTTTTACTTTCCGTTGATTACAAAGGATGCCTGGTTTGGAAATTGAGGGCTGGAACGGCCGATACCATCATCACGCCCATTACCCAGGTACTGATGCATCGCGGAGTGAAATTCAAATTTTTCCATAAGGTTCAGCAAGTTCACCATTCAGACAGCGGCAAAATTGAAAAAATATCGATGGCTGAACAGGTAAAACTTCGGGATGGTATAACCGAGTACAATCCATTCCGAAAAATAGACGGGCTTAATTCCTGGCCTGCAGAGCCGCTGTATGATCAGATTGATACCAAACAGGCTGAAAAACTTCGGGAAAATGAAGTTAACCTCGAAAGCTCCTGGGCCGACTGGGAAAATTATCGGGAGTTTACACTCGAAAAAGGAGAAGATTTCGACCAGGTATTGCTGGGTATATCAGTCGCAGCTCTTAAGCATATCTGCAGCGAAATTGTTGATAAGAGAGAAGATTGGAAAAACATGGTTGATAAGGTTGAAACAACTCAAACCGCACAGGTTCAGCTTTGGATGAAACCAACCCTCAGGGAGATGGGCTTCAAGGTTGAGGACTGGGGAATGGCAGAAGGTGATGAACCCAACTCCGTGATTTACGCCAACTATCTCTATTCCTGGACAGACATGAGCCTCATTTTAGATATGGAAAAATGGCCCGAGCATCTCAAACCGGGACACCTGAGTTACTGGTGCGGCACCATTCCGGACGCTTCTCCAATTGAGCCATTCTCAAACCACTGGTTCCCAAAAACTCAACAGGCACGGATGATGGGAATTACCGAGCAGTGGCTCTTATCAAACGGGGGATGGTTATGGCCGGATACTACAAGCCGCGAAAACCCGCAGGGATTCAATTTTGAATACCTGGCACCTTTTGAAGAAAAAGAGGATATGACCCCGATTGAGAAATTTTACCAGCAGTTCTTCCTGCTCAATATCGAGCCTTCCGACAGGTATGTCCTGGCAGTTCCGGACAGTAATCAATACCGAAAAAAAGCTGATGAGTCCGGGTTCAGCAACATGTTTTTAACCGGCGACTGGATCGATTTTGGATTTAACGTAGGCCATATGGAAGGGGCCGTAACCGCAGGCCTTCGGGCTGCACACGCCATCCGCGAATCACAAGGTTTAGAAATCAACAAAGAGATTTTTTAATGTGAAAAAAATTATTCTACTTCTCGCACTTGGGTTTTTCATGGACTATTGTTCGCCTGAACAAGAGCCCATCGCTCCGGAATTGCTGTACCCAAGCGATTTAACAGGGGTTTCTGTGGATTCACTGAAGTCTCTTGCGTCGCATCGTATTGAAATGATTAGAGACAAACCGCATGAAAGATACCAGATACGAGAACTATTCTACGATGAATTTGGTCACGGCCATTTCAGCAGATTTGGATTTGGCAATTCAGAACTCGCGTTTTTGCACTGGGAGGAACGAGGAGTGTTACATCCACCCAACAGCAATCCTGCAGGCAGTCCGTGGTGGAGCGAGGTGAACCTTCAGTTTATATACTGGTCGGAACTGGCTGCCCTCATACACCTGGCAGGTTGGGAAGAAGAAAATCTTACTGATCTTGAAATCCAGGTTCAACACTGGCTTGACTTTATTGAAGAACCCAGCTCGAAACACTGGTACAAAGCCCATAACAGCAGTATCATTTCGGGCTATCATAAATATGCGGAACTTGCTCACGAAGAGATTCACCCTGAGCAGGTGTTTATCAACATGGTACTATACCGCCTTTTATACGCCCAGGCGATGGTTGAAGCGGAACATTTTGCCTTTGGAAGGTTAGGGGAATTTTTGGCTAATCCAAGGGGTTTTGCAGTCAATTTTATTGTGAACGATCACTTTTTCTATCCCTCCAGCTATCCCCTGAGCAAAGAGGAACAGGATATCATTTTAGGCAGAAAACACTCTGTTGGGGAATTGGAGGTCCACTTTCTGGACGATGTATTGATACTCCCGCATGCCGATGAACTTTATGAAACTGCTTCAAAAATCAACAATACACCTGAATTGATGTCTTTCATTGATGATGGAAAACCAGTTTATCCTTTTATTCAATAAAAGCTTAAACAACTGTTGATTTTATCACAGAAGCAGCGAATCAAAAAAATATATAGTTATTTATGCCTCCCATTTTATACGAAAATGAAAATTTCCGCCTGTGGAGACAATCGGATTTCGCCGAACGGGGAGAGGTTTTAGTTAAATCATACAAAGCAGATTTTCCCGACCCCGAAACTATTATGATGCTCAACAACGAGTATAATATCCTAAAGGATTGCAGGATAGAGGGGGTACGGAAACTAATTGACAAAACCCGCATAAACAACAGGGAGGCCCTTGTCTTTGAATATATTGAAGGCGATTCTTTCGCAGACTTTTTAGCAAAGAGATCGTTTTCAATTGAGGAGTTTTTGGATCTTGCAATCAAGTTGAGCCGTATTGTGGGACTTGTTCATGATGAGGGAATAATCCACAAAGACATCAACACAAAAAACATACTCCTCACAAATCAGGATGATGTTTACCTGATAGATTTTGGCATCGCTTCGCGTCGCGATCTGATTATAAACCACCAGGGCAGTCCGGAAATGCTGCAGGGACACTTGCCCTACATCTCACCTGAACAGACCGGACGGATGAACCGGGTTGTTGATTTTAGATCCGATCTCTATTCACTGGGTGTTGTTTTTTATGAGATGCTCACCGGGCAGCTCCCGTTTATTTCAAATGATCCCCTCGAAATTATTCATGCCCACATGGCAGTGAATCCTCAGCGTCCCGAGAAGATTGATGAGACCATACCCTCTGCATTATCGGACATCCTGATGAAACTGCTTTCAAAAAATGCAGATGATCGATATCAATCCGCCTACTCACTCCGGGCCGATCTTGAATTATGTCTCGAATATTTTGAAGAGGGAATTTTAAACAAAGCTTTTAAGCTCGGTACAAAGCATACCCACCAAAGGTTTATCCTTCCTCAAAAATTGTACGGGCGCGACCAGCAGCTGCAGCAGTTGAGTTCATCACTGTCTCACATTGGACAGATTCAGCCGCAGATGGTACTGATCCACGGGGAACCCGGTGTTGGAAAATCAGCACTTGTGAAAGAGATTCAGAAAGATATTGCCAAAAAGGGTGCCATCTTTATCTCCGGAAAGTTCGACCAATACCAGCGAAACATTCCCTACTATGCTATTCAGAAAGCTCTGACGGAATGGGTGCGAATTATTCTAACGGAAAAGGAAGAAAAATTAGAGGAGTGGAAAGAAATTATTCTTGACTCCACAGAAGGCCTCGGCCAGTTAATCGTAAACCTGATTCCGGAAATAGAAATTATTATCGGTCAGCAGCCTGAGGTACCCGAACTGAGCGGACAGGAAGCCCAAAACCGATTTAATTACGTTATCGGGCAGTTTATTAATGCTATCTCTCGTGAAAATTCGCCTCTTCTGATTTTTATTGATGATTTACAGTGGGCTGATTCAGCGTCGCTCGATCTCATAAGCCGGTGGCTGGAGGATAAGGAGAATCACCACTTTTTTGTCATTGGAGCTTACAGGGATAATGAAGTAGACAGCACACACCCTTTCCAGATTTTCATCGATAATCTAAAAAAAGAGTTCATACCACTCTCTTTTCTGAAACTCAGGAACCTGGAGTTAAGTGATGTTTCTGAGTTTATTTCCGATGCACTTTTTGTTGAGGAAAAGTCAATCCAAGCTCTGGCTGAGTTTGTTTATGAGAAAACCGGCGGGAATCCAATTTTCTTAAAGCAGTTTTTAATGGCTCTGCACAGCGAGGAACTGCTGACATTTGATCCAAATGAGGATGAGTGGACCTGGGATTTAGAAGCCATTAACCGGTTGCAGCTTTCTGATAATATCGTTGACTTGATGATGTCTAAAATCAAGCGACTGCCCGAGAAAACCCAGGAAATCATCAAATTAGCAGCTTGTATTGGAAACAGTTTTGATGCGAATCTGCTCAGGCTTATCGCTGAAATTCCCCTCGATAAAACGATCCAACTCCTTGATCCCGCCATTGACGAAAGCCTGATTCTTCCAAAAGACAATAACTACCGGTTAGTCTTAACAGACACCGATCTTACAAATCAAAAGATTGAGTTTAGCTTTATCCACGACAGAATTCAACAGTCGTTCTATTCGCTTATACATGACGAGGAAAAAACGAAAGTGCATCTTCAAATCGGCCGGTTGCTTGATCGAAATATCACCGGCGAAAAACGAAATGAAAAAATCTTTGATATTGTCTTCCAGTTGAATACAGGCCTCCGTTTGATTGAAGACCCGAAAGAAAAAATTCATCTTGCCAGGCTCAATCTGCATGCGGGAACAAAAGCGGTCGAGTCATCAGCGCACAGCACAGCCCTCGAACTGATCGAAAACGGATTGCGTCTCATGCCGGAAAATGCCTGGGATGAGCACTATGAACTGATGCATCGACTCTCAGAAAAAGGAGCTGAAGCAGCCTACCTGATGGGTGAGGCATCAAAAATGGACCAGTTGATAAATTCTGTGATCGAGCATTCCAAAACACCACCTGAACAAAAGAAAGTTTACATGTTGAGGATCGATCACCTGACATCCCAAAACATGTTGCCGGAAGGCTTACAGGCCGGGCTCGATATTTTGGAAAAACTGGGTGTTGATTTTCCCGGCAATCCAAAGATGTTTCATATTCTTATGGGGCTTACGAAAACAAAATGGTTGTTGAAGGGCAAGCAGCCTGAAGACCTCATGCAACTGGAGGTGATGACCGATCCGAATATGACTGCGGCACTACCAATACTTGAAAGGATTGTGCCGCCTGCATACATGTCTGGAAGTAATATGTTTCCGCTTATCGTTTTTAAGATGGTTGAACTCTCCGTTAAATACGGAAATATGCCCTACTCAGCTTTCGGATATGGTTCCTACGGTATCTCACTGAGTGCGGTTTTGGGGGATTATGACGGCGGATACCGTTTCGGGCAGATGGCCCTGGAACTGGTCGACAAATTTGATTCCGAAGAGTACCGCGTTAAAGTTCTGTTTGTTACCGACTGTTTTCTGAATCACTGGAAGCAACATCTCAGCCTCTCTTTAGATCCGCTTTTGGAATCATACAAAAGTGGTTTAAAGGTTGGAAATCTGGTTGGTGGAATTTGGGCGGCTTATTATTACCTGCTATGGCAATTTTATATATCAGAAGAGCTTTCGATGCTCGGGGAAAAGGTAGATTCTTACAAACGAACATTTGATCAGCTCAAACAACAAGCAGCGTATAACCGGACTTCCATTCTGCAAAACGTTATCCAAAATCTTACAGGTGAAGATGAAATCGGAGTGAATTTAGCCGATCATTTCGATGGCGGTGAAGAAAAGATGCTGAAAGATTTGGAAGGCATGAACGACAAAACGTCTGCTTATTTCTATCATTCCAATAAACTTTTACTGCACCTTCTGCGACTTGAATCGGATAAAGCACTTCATCATGCCGAAAAAACAAAAGTTTTTGAAGAAGCCGTGGCAGGCCTGCCGGATTTAACGTTTACCACGTTTTTTGCATCCATTGCAGCTATCTACCATTCACTCCTGGAAAATAAACCCGATGCTCTGAAGAGTGCTAAAAAGAGCCTGAAAAAACTCAAGAAATGGTCTGAATCTGCCCCTGAAAATTATCTCCATAAGTATCTGGCTGTAAAAGCCGGATTGCTTGCAGCGAACGGTAACATTGCAGAAGCTACGACCCTTTTTGATAAAGCGATCCATCACGCAAGTGAGCAGAAGTATGCCCAGGTTGTTGCGATGGTCAGTGAACTGGCCGCACGATTTTGCATGGCCAATGACCTGAACGTGCAAGGAGAGTTATTTATGAATAAAGCTTACCGGGCTTACACGTTTTGGGGAGCCGAAGCTAAAGCCAATATGCTTCTCGGGGAGTTTGAGTTTTTGAGTACAGACGGCACTTCATCATCCTCTAGCGGCTCCGGGAGCGGTGGAAAACGATCGGGAATATTCGATCTTTCTACAGTTGTAAAAGCAAGTACATCTCTGTCGGGGGAAATCCGCCTGAATGACCTTTTGAGAACCTTGTTGAAAATTGTAATTGAAAATGCGGGAGCACAACGGGCTATCTTGATCGTTAATAACGATGATAAACTTGAAGTTGTGGCAGAAGGCACGATTAAAAAAATTAAAATCCTTGACGGAGTTAGTATTAAGGAGTTTGGCAAGCTGCCTCAGTCCGTTGTCTTGTATACTCTTCGTACCGGTGAAGAACTGATTATCCCCGACGCTTCATCTCACGAAAAGTGGTCTGCAGATGAATACATTAAAAAATCGAATGTTAAGTCTCTGCTCTGCACACTTATCAAAAACCAGGGAAAGGTTAAAGCACTTCTCTATCTCGAAAACAATTTAACGTCCAATGCTTTTACTAAAGACAGGGTTGAACTGCTCAATATGTTAAGTGGGCAAATTGCCATATCTATCGAGAATGCAAACCTGTACAGCAACCTGGAAGAGAAGGTAAAAGAACGAACCAGCGAAATTGAAAAAGCCTATGAAGATCTAAAGTCGGCACAGGAGCAGCTGATTCAACAGGAAAAATTGGCGTCTTTGGGTCAACTTACGGCCGGTATTGCCCACGAGATTAAAAATCCACTGAATTTTGTAAATAATTTTTCGGAGTTGAGTATCGAGCTGATAGATGAAGCAAAAAGTGAATTGACTGCAGACAGCTCTCAAGTGCTTAAAGACTTACTCAATGATATTGAGGCCAACCTTGAGACTGTTCACAGGCATGGCTCAAGGGCTGATGTGATCATTAAATCACTCCTTCAGCATTCAAGGGGAAGCGGTGTAATTATGGAACCCACAGAGATAAACCCGCTTTTGAAGGAGTTTGTCAATCTTTCCTACCATGGTATGCGAGCCGGCGACAGGCCATTTGAAGTGGACATTGAATTTGAGCTGGACACCTCCATTGGCGAAGTTCCTTTAATTTCTGAAGATTTTAGCAGGGTTGTTGTTAATCTGTGTAACAACGCCTTTGATGCGATGCGGGAAAAATTAAAATCGACTCTTTCTGAAAGTTATTCACCAAAATTATTTGTACGAACCATCAGAAGTGGTAGTTTGATAAACATTATTGTTGAAGACAATGGCACGGGAATACCTAAAAAGCTGAGAAAGAAAATTCTTCAACCTTTTTTCACAACAAAAAAAGGAACAGAGGGAACCGGATTGGGGCTCTATATTACCAACGATATTATCAGAGCTCATGGTGGTATGTTAACCATTCAATCTGAAGAAAATGAATTCACACGATTTGTAATTGAATTGAATATTAATAGATAGTCATATAGATATGAAGTTTCTTGTAGTTGATGATGAACATGATGTTGAAACCCTGTTTCGGCAGCGTTTTCGAAGAGAAATTCGCAGCGGCAAAGTAGAATTGGTATTCGCCTTTTCAGGTCAAGAGGCATTAGAGATTATCAAGAGTACGAATCCGCCTGATATTGTCTATATTTTTTCTGATATAAATATGCCGGGGATGTCCGGTTTTGAATTGTTGGAGAGAGTTAAATCAGACTATCCGCATATTCATGTCAGTATGATTTCTGCTTATGGAGATACAGAGAATTACCAAAAAGCAAAAGAGATCGGGGCTAAAGAGTTTTTCACGAAGCCTATCGACTTTAAAAATTTACGTGAGGAACTTCATGACGTTCTGGAAGATAATGAGTGATCCTGCTTAAAGTAGCTGGGATTTCTTTCCAAACGGGTTTGAAGTTTTGCGTTCTTTAAACGCAAAAAATTAACATAAAAGGTATATCGCGGAGCAGTGTTTTCCGCCTGGCAGCAAGCGGAAGCTGTATCCCTATTTGCCAATACTTCAACCATTGGAATGACGACTGAAAAGAGAAAACTGCCGGACTCCATTTTACCATCAATTTTTTGCAAGCAGACCGGTGTGCTTCGACTGTTCAACATGAACCATGTGGCACTATTTCCAGGATCGAACAAGAGGGATTTTCGATGAAAAAACCCATTAAACATATCGAAGAAGCCCGCAAGGTATACGACTTGTTCTGGGACAGCTACCTGGTTGGGGATATTGATACATTTGCGGCCACGCTGGACGAGAACTTTGAGATGATCGGCACGTCCGAAAGTGAACATTGCCATAATAAGGCCGAAGGTATAGAATTCATCAAAGCACAAAAAGAAGAGCTGATTGGAAGTGTAGAAATGAGAAACAGGGAGGTTACAGAGTTACCAATTGGCAACGTGATGCTGATCAATGAGTTTTGCGATCTCTATGTGCTTTCGGAAACCGATTGGTCTTTTTACTCAAAATTTCGAAGCTCTGCCATGCTCCGGGAAACCGAGGACGGATGGAAGATGGCACAACAGCACGGGTCACTCCCCGATATGCGAGTCGGCGAAGGTGAAACACTCGCCATTGAAAAGATTACCAAAGAGAATATCGAGCTTCGCGATGCGGTGAAGCGGCGAACTGCCGAGCTCGAGCATAAAAACCGGGAGTTGGAAATTGAGGCAGCCCTTGAACGGGTTAGGGCGCGATCAATGGCGATGCATAAAAGTGAAGAATTGGTGGAAGTGGTTCGCCAACTCAAAAAGGAGATCATGGAGTTGGGAATTGATATTGATGTTACACAGATCGTAATTGACTTCACTGACGATCCACATGATGGATTGAATGATTGGGTTTCTGTTGAGGGGCAGCGATATCTTCAAAAATTTCACATACCCTTTATAGATCATCCAATTACTACAAAATTTTATGAAACCTTAGAGAATGATCTGGGTTCTTTCACAGTAAAATATTCAAAGCCGGAAAAGAACGCCTATTTCAAACTGTTATTCGAGCACTCTGATTTCAAAGATATTCCGGAAGAAAGAAAGAATTTCATTTTAGAAGCCCCCGGATGGGTAAATTGTGTTGTGATAAAAAATAACTGCTCGATGCAATTTGCCCGATATAGGCTCGAGGAGTTTAACCATGAAGAGAAAGATCTATTTAAACGTTTTACAAGCGTTTTTGGACAAGCCTACACCCGTTTCCTCGACCTTCAAAAAGCTGAAGAGCAGACCCGGGAAGCACAGATTGAAGCCTCTCTGGAGCGCATACGTTCGCGCACCATGGCTATGCATCAAAGTGAAGAACTCCAGGAGGTAGTGGCGATGCTTTACCAGGAGTTTAAGCATTTGGTAATAGCCGAAGACAACATAGATATTGAGGTATGCATAATTAATGAAGCTACCGGAGCGGCGGAAGTCTGGCAGACAGCTTTCAGTTTTACCGGTAAACAAGTGATGTTGCGTCTCCCCTTCACCGAAATTTTTCCCTTGAATGAGGAATACATACGTTGGCGAGAAACAAAGCCGGAGAAGCGACATGAATTACTCATCGTTAATGAGTATAGTGGTTCCATTTTTGAGAAATTTTTACAAAAACTAGCATCCCTCCATGGTTGGGAGCATGTCATTCGGCAATTCCGGGATAACCACATCAAACAATGGTTTACCCATAACGCCTATTTTTCTCACGGTATGTTGACCTATCAAGGTGTAGAACAGACAGGAGAAGAAAACTTAAAGTTGCTACAGCGCTTTGCTAAGATTTTCGAGCAGACCTACGCCCGGTTCCTCGACCTGCAAAAAGCAGAAGCCCAGGCCCTGGAAGCCCAGATTGAAGCCGCTCTTGAACGAGTGAGAGCCCAATCGATGGGGATGCAACAAAGTGAGGAGTTGATAAATGTCGTCCAGCAGATCGGCCGTGAATTAAAAGAGATGGGAATCGAGGTCCATAATTCTCAGATATGGACAGACATTTCGGTTGACCCAAATGCAAGTATAAATATTTGGTTGCATGTTGAGGGTCAATCCTACTTGGAAAAATTCCATTTTCCACTTTCAGATCATCCAATCGACTCGGAACTCATCGAAGCCATTGAAAAGGATCTTCCTCTTTTTAGTAGTACCTACTCAAAATCAGAAATAGCGTCTTATTTTAAGTATGCATTTAATGAAACAGAATTAAAAAGAATACCACAAGAGAGAAAGGATATTATTCTCAATGCACCCGGTTGGACGCGGTGCACCGTACTATTAAATGAAGCCTGCCTTCAATTAAGCAGATTCAATCTTGACAAATTTACCGAGGATGAGCAGGATATTTTTAAGCGCTTAGGAAAAGTCTTTGAACAAGCCTACACCCGTTTCCTCGACCTCCAAAAAGCAGAAAAACAAGCCCGCGAAGCACAGATCGAAGCAGCTCTTGAACGAATCCGATCCCGGTCGATGGGCATGCAGAAGTCAGAAGAGATAAATGAAGTGCTTGCCAAAATGTTCGAGGAATTCACATCACTGCGAGTAGATTTAGAGCGGGTCGTAATCTGGATCTATCATCCTGAAGGCCGATCTGTAACCTGGTGGGCTGCAAATCCCGAAGCTGAGAGTGGTACTGAGAGCTTTCATATAGCTGATAATGATAATCCGGTGTATAATGATTACTGGAAACTTTGGGAAGAAAGAAAATCAAAACACTATTACGAATTATCGGGTGAGGCAAAAAACAGCTGGGACGACCACCTATTTAGTGAAACGGGCCTTTGGAATCTTCCGGAAGAGGTCGAAATGGGGATGCGTGAACCCGATCCAATACATTTGTATAACTCTTTCCAGGATTTCGGTGCTTTTTTTGTTGCTTCCGTTGAATATCTGGACGATGCGGCTTTTTCACTGATTGAACGCTTTGCAAAAGTTTTCCAGCAAGCCTGGACCCGTTTCAACGATATCAAACAGGCCGAAGAACAAGCCCGCGAAGCCCAGATAGAAGCGGCACTCGAGCGTATCCGATCCAGGTCTATGGGCATGCAATCCAGTGATGAGTTGAGTGAAGTAGTCCAGGTGATATACAATGAGGTTGAAAAACTTGGAATTTCAAATTGGGGATGCAAGGTGATTGTTATCGATGAAGATGAGAACCAACAGATCTGGTATTCAGATTATTCGAATGAAGAACACCCAAAACCATATGACATTGATAATCAGCATCATGCACTGATAAGAAAAACCTTGCAGTTCTGGAAAAGTGATGAGGAGTTCCTGAGTATTCATTTAAAGGATGAAGAGAAATTCGACTTCAACAACTTCTTGTTTGAAAAAACTGGAATGAAAAATCTCCCAAAACAAGTTAAAAAGGCTATCACCGGTGTGAATGAGGTGTTTTTTGAATATGCCAACACAAAGCACGGTTTTGTCCAGTTTATCGATACAGACCCCTTTCCCGAAAAGGTATTTCCAACATTAAAGCGAATTGCCCAAACTTTCGAGCAAGCCTATACTCGTTTCTTAGACGTTAAGCGAGCCGAAGATCAAGCCAGGGAAGCAAAAATAGAAGCGGCTTTGGAGAGAGTCCGTTCTCGTTCAATGGGCATTCAAAAAAGCGATGAATTGGGAGATGTTGCAACCCTTTTATATGAAGAAATGAGAAAATTGGGGATCACTGATTTTATTACTTGTGGATACCAGGAAATGGATGAAGAAACTCAACTCCAGCATTGCTGGATGACCCGATTGGACGGCAGCCCTCAAGAAAAATTTGTTATCCCGTTAAAGGGGGACCCCATCCTGGACGAAAGGTATAATAAATGGAAAAACCGGGTAGAACTTTTTTGCCAGGAAGCCGCTGATCAAGAACTGGCGAATCATATTGCCGTTGTTACTCCAGCAGTGGACGTGGAAGAAGTGAAAGAAATCACGAACAAATTACCGAATCCGACCTATTTCTACTGTGGAAATTTTGAATATGGATACATGACTCTTGTAACGGGAACAAAACTTACGGAAGAACAGGAGGATCTGTTTGTCCGGTTTACCCGGATATTTAAACAAGCATATATTCGTTTCAAGGATTTGCAAAAAGCCGAAAAACTGGCTCTCGAAACCGCCCGGCAGTCTTCACTTGATCGTATCCGGGCCGAAATCGCCTCTATGCGAAGTGCCGAGGATTTGAATCAAATCACCCCCATCATCTGGGATGAACTCAAAACTCTCGAGATTCCTTTTATCCGCTGCGGGGTATTTATTATCGATGAAGAAAACGGAGTTTCTCACACCTATTTAAGTACATCCCAGGGTGAACCTATTGCGGCTCTGCATCTCCCCTTAACGGAGTTCCCACTGGTGGAAAACTCTATGTCATCCTGGAAAAACAAGGAGATCTACACGGTTCATTGGGATGAGCAAGATTTCAGAGACTGGTCTCAAAGTCTGATTGAAGGCGGTTTTATTCAATCCAAAAAGAAATACTCCGCCGGGTCCGTCCCAAAAACGCTGGATCTGCATTTCCTTCCTTTCAAACATGGCATGCTGTACATTGGTAATACCGAGCCTCTTTCGCAGGAGCATCTGGACCTTGGCCAGTCGTTGGCCAGCGCATTTTCAGTAGCCTACGACAGGTACGAAGATTTCAACAAACTCGAGCAGGCCAAACAGAAAATAGAAGAAGCCTTCGAAGAGCTGGAAGCCGCAAAAGATCAGCTAGTACAGCAGGAAAAACTGGCGAGTTTGGGTCAGCTTACCGCCGGCATCGCTCACGAAATCAAGAACCCTTTGAACTTCGTAAATAATTTTTCGGATTTGAGTATTGAATTGGTGGAAGAAGCAAGGGATGAAGTACGACGTGTGACCGGGGACAGGGGACCGAAGAACTCTCCCCTTGAGGGGAGTGCCGAAGCGGAGCGAAGGCGAGGGGTGTCTGATGAGGCCACGAACCACGGCTTGATCCTCGAAATCCTCAACGACATCGAAACCAATCTCAAAACCATCCACAAACACGGCACACGCGCCGATGGTATCGTCAAATCGATGCTCCAGCACAGCCGCGGCGGCTCCGGCAAAATGGAAGCGACCAATATCAATGCTCTTATTAAAGAGTACAGCAACCTGGCCTTTCACGGAATGCGCGCCGGAAAGGATCCAATCAACGTTGATATTGAACTGGATTTAGATAAGAATGTTGGAGAAGTCGAAATGATCACCGAAGACTTCAGCCGGGTGAT
>NZ_JAKLWS010000039.1 GCF_022012475.1 Rhodohalobacter sulfatireducens | reverse complement strand
TTTGTGCTTCAGGGTCTACAGTCTGAACCGACTGCTGCAAAAATCCCTGCTGGATGAGCGACTCCCGGATCTGCTCAAGTTTAATCCTCTCTTGTCCTGTCAGTGGCTCGTCCTGAGCCACCACCAGTCCGGGAATAATTAATAAAACTACAAGAACCAGGAGTTGAAAATTTGTTCGATTTAATAGCATATGCGCTGATTTAGTCCCCCTTAAAATAACAGATGTTTATTTTACAAGGATACCAGGGAAGTTCTTATGTCTAACGTTCTTTATTATCATTTTTCAAAAAGTACATCAACATGATTTCACTATTTCAAATGAATGCAAAATGTGCCTTTTCAACTACACTACGAAACTTTACCGGGACAATTTACAGAAACAATTCAAATTTTTAAGATCTAATTGAAGATCTTTTTGAAATATTAGGTAAGCTAACACTTTGAAGTAGTACGTTTATTTAACCAACAACATCTTTTTTGTATTTATTTGGTCGTCAGCCCAAAGTCTATAGAAATATGTGCCCGATGCAACATCTTGTAAGTTAACTGGAATCTCGTAATATCCTGACTCAAGACTTTGATCTATAACTGTTTTAACTGATTCACCGAGAATATTTGATATCGTAATTTTAACCTGCATCTGGTTGGGAACTGTAACGGGTATCGTTGCCTGATTATTAAATGGGTTAGGATAATTATCCCCCAACTTTAAAGATCCTTCAACGGGAAGAAACTCAATCGATAATTCACCAACTTTGTAGGTACCGGCAACATATGCAGTATAGGTTGCTTCACCCGGCTTGTTACTTGATACAGCATGTATTGCTACTCCATCTTCATCTGTAATTGTTTGAATGGATCGAATTTCAGTATCGGATATATTGGAGACCAGAGTTATCTTCTCCCCTTCAATATTTTTATTGTCAGAATCTCTGAGTAAAATTGTGATTGTATTCTCTTGCTCCCCATTGGCAAGAACTCTTAATTGAGAAGAAGTTAATTCAGATTGAGCAACACCTATTTCAGCTGTTTCAACATCTACAGTAGCTGAAGGTTCACTTAGTCGCGTAAATGCTTTTGACCGAACTCTAAAGTAGTAAGTTGTACCGGGTACAAGGTTGGATACCTCATAGGAAGTTTGGTTTCCAATATTAAGCCTTTCAAAATCAGAAACGTAATCTGTAAACTCCTGATCTTTGGCCACATCGAGTAAATATTCTTGCGCACCCTCTGCATCATTCCAGTTAATATTAATGATTGTAGCTCCAACATTACCGGAAGAATTCGAAATTGGAGAATTCGGGTAAGTTGTAACATCAACAGTTTGCGAATTTTTGCTTCTTAATCCATCCTTTTCAGCTCGAACTCGGTAATAATAGATAGACCCCGGATCTACATCCGAGATTTCAAAATCAGTGGTAAAACCAACATCAAGTCCCTTATACCCTGGTACGAATGATTCAAAACTCTCATCTGCAGATACATCTAATAGATAGGAATCTGCACCTTCAACGATTTCCCAGTTTGCTATAAAACCATTGTTATCAACTTCTGTTGCATTCAACGAAATTGGGGCTTCCGGGATAAAATCAATTTCTATCTTCTCAGAAATTTCCATAATGCCTGAGGGCCTCTCAGCTTCTGCCGTAAATGTTATTGTTCCGGGAATTGTACTGGTAACCTCAAAAATTGCTTCTCCATCTGAGTTTGTGACCTCTCTGATTTGATCAATATTCGCTCCTGCAAGACTTGCATCAATATCAACCCGCACTCCCGGAATCTTAAAACCATCTTCATCTTTCAATCTTACGATAATTCTTGTCTTGTCATTACCATCTGCAGTAACTTCATCTGCCTCAGTGACAACTGTTGACTCATCGGGATCAACAGTAGAGATTCGAATACTTTCTTCCTCAAATTCACCTGAAATGGTATTACTAACATTTGAGCTTATTTCAGCCTTTACTCTATAATAATAGGTTTCATTGGTTTCTAATCCCGAAAATGTAAATCCCTCAGAATCACCACCAGAAACAAAAACATTGTCTAACCCAGAAACGATATCGTCAAATTCATCATCTCGTGATAATGTAATCCTGTAATTATCAACTCCCTCCATAGAAACCCATTCAGCTCGAAACCCATTTTCAGTAATATTTGAAGGATCTTTTAAGGTTGGTGGTTCCAGGTAAAAAATTTGTTCAACATCTACTCCGGAATCATTTAGCTCTAAAAACTGCAAATGATTCACTTTTGCATATTCATCTAACTTAATAATACTTATGAGTCTCTTTGGAAGTCGACTTTCAATACCCCATCCACCATCGCCTAAATAGGTCACTCCATTATTTGAATTAACCTTTTTATATGCATGGTTGTCATGTTCAAATACATATTCAACACCATAATTCTCAAATATCGGTTTCCAATTCTCTCTGACTTTAGTGCTGTATTCATTATTAAAATTTTCAACAGAGGGAAAAGCGGCAACGTGATAGATCGGTAAGACATTGTCGATGGAACCGTTTACCTCAGAAATACGATCCTCTAACCATTCCGTTTGTGTCCCTTCAATGGGTACGGTATGACTGGTATTCAGCGTTATTATTCTGAGAAAATCTCCAAAGTCAAGAGCTCCATATCCCTGAAAACCCGGGTAACTAAAATATGAATGAAAGTAACTGGCATCTTGCGGCTCGTCTCCAAAATCATTTGGCACATCATTATTACCAATAATTGCTATAAATGGAATTAGTTCGTTTTCTGACGTCCGCATCTGCTCATACCATTTTCTCATGAAAATTTGCCAACGCTGAGGTGCAACATCCGGATCGGCATTTGCATTTACTATATCACCACCTACAACTGCAAAATGTGGGTTTCTGTCAACTGCTTTTTTGCTCAATTCGGTAAATCTCACAATATCTTCAGAATTGCCATCATACATATCTCCGCCAATGATAAATCTTAAATCATTACCATCCGATGGAGGTGTCCTGAAACGTTCAACTTTACCTTCAACGCGTATTTCATAAGACCTGTCAGGTGAAAGGTTGTTTATAAGAACACTGTTACGTCTTTTTCCTGAATTTGGACCTGAAATAGGAATTCTGTTATCGGACCCGCTCACCTCTGTCCAATCCGATTCTCCCTCTTCACGATATTCTAACTCCGGATCAGCATCATCTGAATCAGTAATCCAGTTTACAAGGATACTTCTCAACGGATCGTGACCGGGTGCATATTCCAAATATACTATTTCATCGTCCTGGGCCATCAAATTTGTGACACCAGCAAAAAAAAGAAGAGTAATTAAAAATAACTTCTTGCCTGCAGACAACTTGTTTAACATAGAAACTTTACATGTACAATGAGTAAAGAAACGAGCCAATAAAAACCTGATGAATGAATACTTTATAGTTTATCATATACGCACTGAAACTATTTGCCACCTGTTTTTGGCCATTTCTTTGATTCATCGGTAGAGTTACATTTTCAATATCAATACCTAAATTCTTAATCAGTAATTTTTTAAGCAACTGGCAAATTTTAGTGAGGGGGCTAAAATAGGTAATCATTTTTGCTTACCAAACAGTAACAGAATAAAATTTGTAATTCATTCATGCAGAGTTGCATGTGAAATGTTTCAGTAAGACAAAATGATGATAACTCAATATATCGTTTAACATCCGGATTGTGCAGTTAAACAGATATCTTATTTGGATTATTTTCCATTGAATAACAATGTCTCATCAACGAAACTGCCCTGTTTTTCGAGTGCGCCTATTGCATAGAGATTTAAAATGATGTCAACTATATTTTCGGCCGTATTTCCATCCCATTTCTCCGGGGTTGAACCCGCCTTCCAGTTCCCTTTCAATAGTTTATTTATCGCCGGTTTTATTGCTTCCGGGTCTGTTCCAATCAGTTCGTTGGTTCCAATTAGAATGGTTTCCGGCCTCTCAGTATTATCACGAAGTGTCAGACAAGGAACATTTAGCACTGTTGTTTCTTCGGTGATTCCACCGGAGTCTGTGATCACAGCACGAGAGTATTTTACAAGGTAGATAAATTCCAGGTATCCTAACGGATCTATAAAGTGAATAGAGCTGTCTTGAATGTCTAAATTTTCTAAAATTTGACGGGTTCTTGGGTGAACCGGAAAAACAATGGGTAAACCATCCAATGCTTTAATAATGTTATCAATCAAAGATTTCAAATTTTTTTCTTCATCAACATTTGCCGGCCTGTGGAGAGTCATTACTAAGTAGTTTCCACCCGATAGATCTAAGCTCTCCCAAATAGCAGGCTTTATTAATCTATCAAGGTTACCCAGCAAAGTGTCGATCATCGTATTTCCAACAAAAAATATTTGATCATCAGAAATTCCCTCTCTTAGTAAATTCTTATTGGCAAATTCAGAAGTTGTGAAGAAAAAATCAGAAATTCGGTCGGTTACCATCCGGTTGATCTCTTCCGGCATCGTCCAGTCTCCGGAACGTATACCTCCTTCCACATGAGCTACCCTAACTCCGGCTTTTTTTGCAGTAATTGAGCACGCCATTGTGGAAGTTACATCCCCTACAACAACACACAAATCTGGATTTTCTTCTTCCAGCAGCTTCTCATATTCGATCATAATCTTTGCTGTCTGCTCAGCTTGTGACCCACCGCCGGCACCTAAATTATTATCAGGTTTTGGAATGCCCAATTCATTAAAAAAGGCCTGGCTCATATTTTTATCATAATGCTGCCCAGTATGGATAAGTCGGAAATTGATGTCCAATTCCTCTTCCTGTTTTTTCTGTATTGCCTTGATGATGGGTGCAATTTTCATAAAATTCGGTCGTGCACCCGCAATGATATCTAAAACCATTTTAGAAAGTCTTTATTTGATTTTTTTTAGTAAAAGTGATAGCAATTTCTTTAAGATTACTAAGAATTACATATTGATTAAGGCTAAAGATCTTGAATTTATCCACGCAAACAAATCTTGATTAATAAACTGAATAGCTAAAAAACTAATTGTTAACTTGTCTGCACAGATTACTATCTTAACAATTTTAACAGATCTCTTCTATTCATGAAGATTACCATGATTCTGCCATACTTAAAGGCAGGTGGAACTGAAAGACAAGCAGCATATATCGTAAATTATTTAAAACAAAAAGGACATACTGTTCTTACAATATCCGTTGAAGATGAAGATTTTTTTGAACCCCATTTCAAGGTTCCGGTTCAATATTTAAATTCTCAAAACTCTTTCCTGTTCCTTGTTTATAATATTTACTCAATTGCTTCTATTATTAAGAAGAACGGAACCCAGATCTTAGTAAGTCGTGCCTGGACTACGAACCTATTATGCACCTTAGTGTCAATGATTACCGGTATCCCTAATGTCCTTTTCTTGTCAGCTTCCTTGGACATGTCGAACCACAGTCTTATTAAAAAACTGATATATCGTTTCATGTTAAAAAAGACTGATCAAATAATTTCAGTCTCAGAAGCTACAAGACAGAACTGCATTAAATGGTTTGATATTCAGGAGAATAAAATCAAAGTAATACATAATGGAGTGGATATTAACCATATTCAGGAGCTTAGCAAGAAACCGGTTGAACTCCCGGATGAACTGAAAGACGCAACTCCAAAGTTAGTCTTTGTGGGACGTCTAATTCATAGAAAAGGACTTGACGTACTGATTAATGCTTTAATGAATCTGAAAAGCAGCTACCAAACACAGCTAATTGTAGTCGGAGAGGGTTCAAAGATGAACGATTACAAGGTTATGTGTAAAGATTTCGAAATTGAATCAAATGTATTTTTCTTTGGTCAAAAGAAAAACCCATTCCCCTATTTAAATTTAGGGGATATCTTTATTTTGCCTTCCCGAAGTGAAGGATTTCCGAATATTTTGCTTGAAGCAATGGCCCTGGGAAAAACGGTAATTGCTGCAAACTGTAAAAACGGGCCGAATGAAATAATTGATAAAAACAATGGAACATTAGTAGACGTTGACGATTCAGAACAACTGAGCCTCGCAATCTCTTCTTATTTAGATAATTTAAAGCTTGCAAAAAATCACGGCGAAAATGCAAAAAAAACTGTAAAAAACTCCTTTAAATTATCAGACCAGCTGGCAAAAATTGAAATGACTATAACAAGTCTAAAAGAATAAGTTTTTTCTAAAAGCATGAAGTTTGAAACTTTAGATCGAATTAATGGTTTTTCGCTCGCTTTACTAGCAGCTATGCCGATTATCAGGAGTGATATTTTAGCCGGCGGACCGGTTCTATTGCTAATCTTTCCATCATTTTTATTGATAGCGACCGGGTTAATGAAAATCTACTCAAAAGGGACTAAAATATTTGACGCTTATACAGTCTCCTATTTTTATTTAATAATTGTACTCTTTGTTTATCTGATTATTTCTGCTTCATGGAACGTAAATAATGTTCCGGTGCAACAAGATATCCTCAAGATATTATTTCTATTATTTATAGCTTTATCTGTAATTATAAGTTTCAATAAGGAATCTGCTTACTATTTCCTGAAATGGATTATCATTTTTGCAGTGTTCGTTACAGCTATGCTTTTCTATCAATATCTTACTACCCGAAGCCTGAGAGGATATCTAGATATTGGCTACCTTGCTTGGTCTCAATTGATTGGAATGGGAGCAATAACCAGTTTTTCGATGCTTTTGTTTTATCCCGAATACAAAGGAAAGAAAGCGGCATTCATTACTGTTTTCTTATACATTGGACTTGCTGCATCACTTGCCAGGGGCTCCTTGATTGTGGGTGTGGGGCTTGCTGTACTAATGACTCTTTACTATTTCAAAACTAATCGAAAAAAAAGTTATTCACTTACGGAGTGGTTTAAAAATAAAAGTTTGAGAATTTTAGGATTCTTCTCCATTGGATTTGTAATACTGGCAGCAAGCCAAATTGAACGGACGGCTGCAAGGTTCCTTGATCTACTTGGAGGGTCTTTAGGCGGAAGAGAAAATCTTTGGGGAAACTCAATCATTGGTTTTTTAGAAGCTCCACTCATTGGATACGGCTTGGGAAACAGTGGAATCATATCCGTTGGACGTCCCGATTATTACCCCCATAATCTGTTCCTACAGGTTTTAGTGGATGGTGGCATTTTTCCGGCAATACTCTTAATCATTATCTGTGTATACCCGGTTATCAGAACATACTCGTTCTTTAAAAAATATCACTTAAAATCCAGATTATGGATTCCAGTCCTGGCTATGTATGTATTTTTATTTGCTGAGTATTTTAAGTCTTCTAATTTTTATGAGTCGAGAGTATTTATTGCTGTGGCCATTCTTTTGGTCATTGTTACTGAAAAAACCATTGAAAAGAGAACATATTCTAAATAATAGAATTTGACACTCATAAATATCATTCTCTGAGATTAAAAGTTAAATCTCTCCGGAATATTTTATCAAATTATTTTCTTAATAGTGGATTCGACAATTAATACTGTTGATCTCATCTGATTTAATTTAATGATTCATCACATAAACGAATTTAAAACCTCAACCCATTGCTCAAGTATGTTCTCTTCGGAATATTTAGTTCTCATTTTCATTGCCTCTCTTCCAAATACTTCTCTTCGCTTGGGATTCTGAATTAAAAATTGAATAGCTGTTTCCATTTCCTTTATGTCACCATCCGGTACTAAGATCCCGTTCTTATAATTATCAATCATATCGGATGGCCCCGTATCACAGTCGAATGAGATACAAGCACATCCAGAAGACATCGCTTCAAGAAGTACATTTGGAAATCCCTCAAACCGGGAGCTCAACACAAAAATATCTGCACGATTATACCAAACCCCTATATTTCCAGCTCTACCAGGCATTAAAATTTGTTCGGAAAGACCACTTTGAACAATCTTACGCTCTAATTTCTGTCTTAATTTCTCATTTGAATCTTTTTTTTCCTCCCCAATAATTATCAGCTTCCAGCCCGGATAAGCAGGAAGTATATCTTTAACTGCATCTAACAAAAGGTCAAATCCTTTTTGCTCTTTGATCGTACCAACCGCCAAAATCAATTTATCCTTATCATCAAGATAATCTGATGGTTCTAAAGTTGGCTCATAATTGGGAAGTGGCCAAGAGATTGAATTCGGAACAATTTTAAAATTTTTGGAAAATGTGTTCTTCTCTAACCAATCGGCTATTTTTTTTGTTTGTACCACATGTAGATCTGCAAAACGATATGTATACTTTCTCAAAAAATCCCACATTCTGTGATTCTTCCTTTTACCCGGGTAATTTCTCTCTGAAACAATAACACGCATATTAGAGAATATGGTTGCTATTAAAGCTATGACTGCATAACGAGTCATCATAACTAAAATAATATCAGGGTTTTCTTCTTTTACCACTTTTCTGAATGATAAAACTCTCTTGATGTTTGAAAAATATTTGCTAAATCCTTTCGTCTCATGAGCAACATCCATTGCTACTCTTTTCACCTTGTTGTCAAGTGTATAGAAATCTCTTTCAGTGCCGTCTAACGTTACAACAACGACTTTGTAGTTGGTTTGATCAACTAAATACTTAGATAAAACACTTGCTACTCTCTCAGCACCTCCACTTGTAAGAGAGCCCAGGAAAATCATAATTTTTTTTTCTTGCATCACCTGAAGGTATGGTAAAAAATTTCAAATTCTATTTAACCAATCGCTGAAAGTACTCACCAATTCTTGTAAGAGAAAGGCCAAATAAAAAGATCAATCCCTTCATAAAACCTTTGTTATTTAAATTTTGTGAAACTAAACCGGTGGGATTACTGGGAACATCTTTATAATTACATTCATCAAAAGAAAGATAGAAATCCGATATCGAATATTGCTTTAAGATTTGCGGAACGTCAATAGAATCAGGAACATCATTTTTTTCATGAATATCTATTTGATTAAGTGCTTCGGTAGTCTCCTCTTTCAAGATACGTTTGTCAATACTTACATCCGTATTACTTAATAAACTGTCAAAAATACCTTTAATGAATACTTTATAGTCCGGGTCATTTGCATTTCGATAAGCTGTGTTCTTTAAAATTTTCGGTAATTTTTTAATGTGTTTAATCGAATGGGCATAGGACTTCCTGTAGATATCTGCGTAATACTGGCCGAAATCGTGTATGCAAATGACCGTTGAAATGTACCTTGAAGGGTGTCCCTGCTTACCCAGGCATGAAATTACATTACTTTCTGGCCTAATATTATCAGGTAAATTTTTCGAAATTTCATATGCTTTCTGCAAATAGATTACTCTATAAATCCTTGGTCCGCCACTTCTCACTGACGCAAAAAATTTATCTAATATCTTTCCCTGTATTTGCAGATTTTCTTCCGGCATTTCTTCGGCCATCTCAAAAAAACCACTCAGCATCCCCGGTATTAGAATCATATCTGCATCGAATGTAAGCAACCACTTACTTTCAGCTTCAATGGCTTTTTTAAAACAGGTTTCTAAGGACTTTTTAAAGGGTGCTTCTTTGATTAGATGTATTTGAGACTTCTCAATACCTTCATCTAGTAGCGACTGTATACAGGCTTTTTCAGTTCTTTCGCCGGTAGAACGAACTGTCACTGTAAATAATTTATTATCTGGCATATTGGATTGAAAAATTCTGACAGGCTAAAAAACATTTAAAAAATGTTTATTTATCTCCTTATGAATACTGAAAATTAGCCGGTTCAATTTCTTTTATTTTGTTTTTGTTCGTTATCACTGTAAGAATCTCGACAAATTAAAAAATCCTTAGTGGGCATGATTGCTTCAGCACGGTAAGCTGAAATCTCAAATTCATCGAGGATATGTTGAGCTTTCTCAATCATCTCGGATGAAGTTTTCGTTTTCCACTTCTCAATCAATTTCAGATAACTCTTCTCCCCCATTCTTACTTCTTTTAAGAGCTTTACGCTTCGTTTTGTTGATTTACTAGTTGATCCTGATGCTTTCCTGCTTCTTTTAAGCATTTTTTGAGGGTCCGGCAGTTTTAGATGATCCGATATTTTGGGAAGAACACAATCTCTGTTCATAACAAGTTCTTCATAAGAAAGTAATAGGCCTGCTTTACTTTGTTCTATGAGTACTTTGTTTTGGAAACACCAACTCAAAATTCCTTTTTCAAAAATTGAACCGTTATCTGTAATTCGTTTCGCTAAATCTAATTCACTTGAAGTAAAATGTTTCTTGTAATCACTATTCTGATATGCTTCTAAGCGAGGTAAAACTTCCCTGGATAATGAAACCGGTATTGGATGCCGCATCAAAACTATACTGGTTGCATCTAATTCATATGTAAGTTCCTCTACCCTGTTCTCTAAACCGTGTAATATTTTATAAAGTAATCGATTCGTAATAAAGTGCCACGTATCGGTAAATGGTTTTTCCTTTTTAAAACGATAATGTATCTTCGAATTTTTAGAAAAGCTCTTTAAATATTCCAAAATCAGGGGAAAATTTTTCTCTTCATATAGCTCCTCCCACGTGTTAAAACCAAGCATTTCACAGATATGATCAAGCCTGATATTCAGAGGTTCTCTTACAGTTTTTATCCTTGGTTGACCTGCTATCATCTCAAGCAACCAGGTAGAACCGCTTCGTGGTGTTGAAAAAAGTAAAATATTCTGATCCCCCTGGAAATGAATGTTGCTATATTTTCGAAAGCTAAAAGGAATTTTATTCCTGATCGTCATTTTATATTCATTTTTAAAAAATTATTAATCGCCCGGGGATTCAATGTAAACCAATTCTTGAATAGTGATTCGATGCTAGCTCTATCAATTATTTGATTTAGAGTAACTTAAGTCCGGTTTGCATATACGAATTTCCCAAATTTTTACAGCAACCTTACCTTGAATTCAAAGCATTTGAAATTACACTTTTATGTTCAAGATTTAAATATTTTTATCCTAATCTTTAGCTCATATTAAAACTCTAATTGCCGTTTGATACTATTCTGTTCATCAGTAACTATGGGAAAACTATGATGAAGAGTTCAGTTGATCTATTTCAATTGAACCATTGTAATTTGATTGTTCTTTCACTGTTAAAATTTTAAAACCCTTTCATCTCTTGTATACTATTTCCTACATTGCTTCGAATTATTTTTAGATGGGATTTTTAAAAATGAGTAACAAAAGAATTATTTACATTCTCTGTCCTGGGCACAGTGGGTCAACGTTGATGGAGTACTATTTATCTACCTATAATAAATCGATAGGAATTGGTGAGGCCTATAAAGCGATTCGGAATTTCCAAAATAGAGAGATTGATAAACTTTCCGATTATGATCAAAGTATGATCGAAACGAATCCTTTTTGGAAGGAGATCCACTCAAGGACAGGTAATTTCAACAGCATCGAAGAACAATATGTTGATATGTATCATTATATCCTTGAATCCGAAAAATTTTCCGATTATCAGACGATCATTGACTCTTCGAAGACGATTGACGGGTTAAAAATTTTATCTAAGGAGTTCAAAGATAATCTGAATGTAGTGATAATCTATAAAGATCTGCGTTCATGGATCATATCTCAGATTGATAATAACAGGAGAAAGAAT
The DNA here is from genome assembly GCF_022012475.1 of Rhodohalobacter sulfatireducens. Lineage (GTDB taxonomy): Bacteria > Bacteroidota > Rhodothermia > Balneolales > Balneolaceae > Rhodohalobacter > Rhodohalobacter sulfatireducens. The sequence goes on along the minus strand of NZ_JAKLWS010000039.1, from coordinate 27,066 downwards.
CGAAAGATGTCTTTGGGTTATAAGTATAAATCAGTGCTTAGATGGTGGCGAACCTACTTTTTTTATCACAAGAGGCTTAAGGAGTTGGGTATCAACTATATAGACGTTTCTTACGATCTCTTTTGTTTAGATCAAACCAAAATGGAACTCTACTTGAAAGAAAACTTAGATTTGGAAGGAAAACCTGATTTTCAAAACACAAATAGTATCAATATTCTTGGAAATCGTATGAAGAAGGAAGCGAACTCCGGTTTAAAGATATCATACGATTACAGATGGATGCACAGAAGTGAATGGAATTTTATGTGGCTTTTAGTTCCGTCGAAAATAAAAAAAATGAACCGGGATAAAGTTTGGAATATTGACCACTAGCTGCTTCTCATGATATCTTTAAAAAGGGATTCAAGTTTGTCAACCGTCTTTTTCGTAGAAAAGTGTTGATTTGCAAAATCGAAAGCATTTACACCTAACTCCTCTCTTAGGAGTTTGTTATCAATGAGATTCTTGGTTTTTTCAGCAAAGTCCTCGAATCCGTTATTTGCCACAAATCCTGCCTGATGTTCTTTTATCATTCCGGCAGGATCAAATTCAAATGCAACGACCGAGTTTTTTTGCAGCCAGGCTTGAATGATGTTGTTACTGAACCCTTCATCTGACGTTGAAGTTGTAACCAGGAAGAGTGACTGAGCTAAGGCAGCATTTACGATTTCTACATGTTTAGGGCCGAGGTAGTGCAGGTTTTTTGGCGTTTTTTTCTTTTCTGAAATCCATTTGTAAGAATTTCCCGAAAGTTTGCCGATCATTAGAAAATCTATTCCTGCACTTTAGAATCTTTCAGACAATTTTACAAAAAATTTCGGGCGTTTTCTTTTTTTTAGGTTTCCTACCCATAAAACGTAGGGTTTATCCCAGCTGAAGTCTTTTTTCTCCGTAATAATTGCGTTAGGAATATATCGTTCAATTGGAATATTTAAATCAAGCATTCCTAATTGCTCCTCATTATTGACAGTCAATGCATCAACATACTAAAATCCTAAGTGATTAAACCGACTCACAACATTCTTTAAAACAAATTCAAACAGATTTGAAAGTGTAAGTTCTCCCCTCCACTTTGTGTTAAAAGGTTTTATGTCTCTGGCATTTGAAACTGCAAAAATTATTTTAGTCTGCTTCCCGCTTAGTGCTATTACAGATTTGTAAAAATATTTCTTATTAAACCTCCAATAAAGTATATCCGGATCAATCTTAAGAAGTTCACGGCCAATAGAGCTACTGTCCCGTTCAACTCCCACTACTTTATACTTTCTCGAATAATCAGTCTTTTTTTAATAGCAAGGTAGGTAACATCGTAACCACGCTTTTCTAATTCATCAGCTTTCAGATCGCATTGTAACTGGCTTCCCCCAATCTCATCTACAAAATGTGTATTTACAACCGCAATTTTCATTTAATTGATACTACTTTTCAATCACTATAACTTTTGATTAAACTGGTCTGAAGATAATTCAATTTCAATCCGATAACCAGCTTCATAAGAACGAACAGATTTCTATATTCTGCTCGATATTTTTCCAATTTAGCTGTTTAAGTTTTTTAATTCTGTGACAGATTTTGGTTTGTCACTAGAAGGAATCCGATTCCAGATTTCCAAAAATCAAATGACAAATATTCTGGTTATCAAATAATATAACCTTTAGATTACATCCGATTTTTAAACTCCTGATTCACTGATGAGTACTTTAACTAATAATAGTTTTATCGTTGTAATTAGATCAGCCGGGGAGCGGACTAAAAGTGTCTGTAGGGATATTGTATTGAAACAACTCTCTGAGAAGCATGTAAAGGTTATTCAACTGACTCCCTTCGAAGAGGCATTACGCGAATCCTATAGAATCGGGATCAAAAGTGACAAAGAATGGCTGATAACGATAGATGCAGATGTATTACCGAGAAAGGATTTTTTAAAAGATATATTCGGGCTTACAAATAAAGTTTCAGATGATCTGTTTGCATTCAAACCGATGATATATGATAAGATTTTGATGAAACACAGGCTGGCGGGATTCAGAGTCTATAGAAATAAGTATCTGGAGAAAGCCTTCGATTTTATACCTGAGGATGGCCAGGAGATCAGGCCCGAAGAGTTCACCGTAAAAAAAATGGAGAATCTCGGCCATAAAACTAAAATATTCGAGTATGTAGCAGGTCTCCATGATTATGAACAGTATTACAGAGACATCTACAGGAAGGCGTATTTTCATGCCACTAAACATGCCGAACAGGTTGCACAGTTAATGGAGGAATGGAAGAAAAAATCAGTAGATGACCCCGATTATATTGTCGTCTTGAAAGGAGCCGTTGATGGATTATTATCCGGGAAGATGCCAAAAGCTGATCTGCGTTTTTTTGAAGATAGTACCCGTAAAGCTCTTGAAGAGCTTGGCTTGGAAGAAAAAAAGAGTTTAGATGTTTCAAACATTGAATTAAAAGTAGAGGAAATTCTCAACTCTGAAGGTCCTTTTACGAAAGAATATACCTGGGCCGGAATCAAAAAAAATATCAAAAAGAAAGGTTTCTTGGATGCTTCACTTTATACCTCGGGCCATATTCTGGAAGCAGTCGGAAAAAAGTTGAAAAAGAGAACAGAATCGTAATGAGTTTCTACCGTCCTTGCCGGTAAATCTGTTCAAAAAAACCAATAGTTTCCGCTGCCAGGCTTTTTACTTGTTTTTTTGCGTTGAGCCGTAAAACTTCTACACCGGATTTTTCCAGTTTACTTAATGAAAAATCAATGAGCTCTTGAGTATTTTTCGTAGACTCAATGATCTCACTATCCGTCAAACCACTATGAATAGTTGAGGTTTTTTCTCTTTTATCGATTCTTTTCAGAATTTCATCCGCTTCAGTATTCAAATAGATAATTGCGTCCGGCAAGGGCATAGTACTGATGTATCGCTCCACGTCTTTTTTTGAAAATGAAGGTGAATTCAAATGCATAAGTCTACTTACAAGTCCTTCATCAATCAGGCAAACCCTGTCATCTGAGAAATCTTCCATTACCCTGTTAATCCGTTCAATAGACTTAAACATGAAAAATATTACCTGGAAACGTTTATCCTCTCCATTAAAACCTACTTTTGCATGTTCATGTATCAAGTCTAAAAATGTTTCAACAAATTCTGGATGTCTGTTAGCGAACGCTTTTTTTTGGTCCGAAATCTTTCCTTCATCCCAAATATAGTCAGTATTGCTCACTGCGAAGGCCATACTTTGCAATTTCAAAAGTATTCCTTCGGGCGACCATTTCTTTCGCTTGTATTTAAAATCATGATAGATTGCCCAATCATCATTTACACGCCACCTTTTTTGCAGTGCAAAATACAAGGAACTTTTTCCTACTCCCGAGGGGCCAATAAGTTCAACCGTTTTGGGCATTTTATATTAATATTTCTCTTTGTTATACATCAGGAACGACTTTCTGCCAAGCCTTTTACAGGTAACTTTTTCAAAACGTTTCAATGTATTTCTCAGGTTCATATGCATACCACTCATCTCTTCATCAGTAAATTCTGGAAATTTATGATAGCTCTTTAAAAGCCGCTTACTTTTGCTTCCATTTGATTTGAGTGTCAGTGTGTCTCTTACATTTTTTACTGTCTTTTTGATCTGCTTCTTTACTGACGGATTACCCTGGTAAGAAAGGTTTAAAAAATCTTCAGGAGTATTTTCAGAGCTATTTGATTTAGAAATTTCATCCCAAACGTCAACTATTCTGTCAGCAGCGAGTTTATCATCGATTGCTTCAAAACGATCCTTAACTAAAGATTGAATCTCTTCATAATTCTGATCCTTCCGGTGCAGGTTCTCCCCTTTTAATAAATCGCTTATAAAGCTTTTCACCTCTTCAATTGAATAAGCATTTAAACTCACCTTATTTGGAATTTCTCTTTCAAATTTAAAAGGTATAGGTCGGTATGCAATTCTATTTTCACCCGCAATAGCTGCTTCAAGGGCACTTGTGCATCCGTTGTGAATGATTACCTTCGCGTGACGTATCCAGCGGCTAATAGTTCCCTCTCTTTCGACAACTACATTTGAAACCTCTTCACCAATAAGCTTTCTCCATCCCTCTATTGATTCAACAGGATGCGGACGAACCAGTATATTATGATCAGGATATGTATGGGCAAGTTCTCTGATCAAAAAAACAAATTCTCCAATCAGCCGGGTTTGATATGCAGCATTTTCAAATTCATGTTTTTCACGTCCCTCCTCCCTGGCAAAATAACCGGCTTTATTAAGCCGGGCCATAATATCCCAAAATCGATTTACATTAAGCGGACCACTAAAGTTCGATACAACCATCAGGTACGGTTTTCCCTTGATAGTCTCAGCTTCTTCAATATTGGAGTAGTAATCGTGAAAATCCTTTCTCCAGAAGTCCACTCTTGGAGATCCTGTGACCGAAAAATGTTCATCCAAGTCTGCGTACATTTTTTCAAGCGATCGATGATCGTAATGCCCCCAGGTACAAACTCTGTCAACTAATTCAATGGTTTCTTCCGAAAACCGAAGTCTTGCAAATGTATCATAAGATTCGTCAAGTAAGCCACTCTCTTCATCCTGCACTGTGATATTGTGTCCCTTTTTTTTCAATGTATGCAGGGACTCAAGCATCGATTTGTGAGGAGTAATCGATTTCATATGGACTAATCCCGGCGGAAACTGTCCCTTTGAGGCTTTGACTATTGTATCCTTCTTTTCTCCAACAATTACAAGGTGCCCTCTTTCGGCAGCTGCCAGTGCCAGAAGTACTCTGCCTTCGAGTTCGCGTGCTTTAATTTCTATTGGAATGTAAATATTCATTCGAACTGCGTTATGCTTTTACTGAAAATTAATCTTAATTCTTTATTATGGACCGGACTATATAAAATGCTTCTGCGTAAGAGGTGCCAACACTTTGTCCCCAATAAGCTGCACGAATCTCTAAAGCTTTTTCAGATCTTGGATGTGGATAATCACGTTTTTCAAACTTATAACATTCCATTGCATCGGTTTTGCTTTTGAGGTGTTCTTCACTGAAAGAAATGAACATGTTAGGTACAAAATGGCGTGGATCTGATGAAGCTCTCCACTCGGTGCCTGAGGGGGTTTCAAATGTGATAATAGTGCTTACATTTTCATCTTTCATTGGCCTGCAAGCGGTGATAACAGCTTCAAATGTTCTCTGGTGGTCAATATTCACATCACCACCGTGATGCGTAAAAATGATATCGGGGCGAAATGTTTTCTTCTCTTTTTCTACTGTTTTTATGAAATCTAACAGAGGAACTGTGTCGAACCGATTGTCTGGAAAATCATAAATACTGACTGAATCGTAGCCAATTTTTTGTTGTGCATCTTTAATGTTAGCACGATGAATCTCTAAATCATCTTCCCACTTTTCGGGATCCCTTTTTTCTGAACGGGATGTAAGGCCTTCACCCAAAATTACTACATGCACCTCTGCACCATGTTCCTCGATAAGTCGATTCATTGAAGCACCTAACCCCAAAATCTCATCGTCAGGGTGAGCAACTACTACCATTATCTTTTGCTTGTTAAACCACTCTGCTTTATTCAAAAAATATCTGATTTCTTTCAGGTTAGTGTGAAATTACAATGCGCTTTATTGTCGTTCAAGCAACGAAACCATTCATCTTTATATGCTTGATTGTTCAAATTTCTTGATAATGTTTACAATTCTGTCTACGCCTTTGCCATCAACAAGCTGCTTACCAATATTCGATAACTCTTTCCTCGCATACATTGGTTTCAGATCATCTATCTGTCGTAACACGTTTTTAGTAAGATTTGAGTCATCCCAGTTATTCTTTTCTGTAAGAAATCCCGTTTCAAGATAAGCATTAATATTTAAATCCTGGTCTTTATCAATACAAATAACAATGGTTGGTATACCCGCATATGCTAGTTCGTGGAGTGATTGCCCACCCCCGGAAACCATTACATCAACCTTATTCAGAACTCCCGCTACCTCTGCAGCTTCCAAAAACCCGTAGCAGGAAATTTTTTCATATCCTTGAAATTTTGTTTCTATCTCTTCTTTATATGCTTTATCTCCACAAAATACATGTAGTAGCGTATGGGTGGATGAAAGACTTGCAATTAATTTTGGAAGGATTTTTCGATAGTCATTCCCGCCAACTGAGATTCCGATATTGGAAATATTCGGTTCAACTTCTCGCTGTTTTATATGTGATTTAAACTTCTTTCTTAGAATAATATAATCCGGGCCACCAATACTTTTATGGCCATATTCAATTTTATCGCCATAAATATTAGGATTGATAACCATATTGGCATTAAATGAGTGTCTCCGGTGATAATCATCAATCACTACAACTGAATCGAAGTGATTTGCAATTTGTTTAAAATGATTATCTCCGGCCAAATAAGAATCCACTAAACAGCATTTATACTTCCCAGCAGAATTCAGTACCTCGTTAAGTTCATCCCATGAAAAAGGCTGGAATGAGGAGTTGATATCGCTTTCTCCTCGCCAATCCACAGCTAGTTCGACATCCAATCCTATATGATGTAAGCGATCCGCAATTGCTGAACATCTTATGAAATGTCCTAACCCAATATTTTTACCGGCTTCAGTTAAAATTAGCACCGCAACCTTTTTTTATTATCTATTCAAATTGTTTACTAACTCAGCTGTATTATTGAAAAGTATATTTTCGATCTCCCGTGGCGAAAAATCATAAGCATCAAAAAAATCCGTGTGAGTTTCCATCGATTTGTCGACATCCACATATGGAAAATCAGAACCATACAAAATGCGATGAGAACCTAACTTTTTATATGAAAATGCCAGATCCTCCCAAATCCTTGATCCCTCGTAATATGCAATAGTCAGAGAGGTATCGAGATAAACATTTGGTACCAAATCCGCTATCAACATAGCATCTATTGCCCTTGGCCCCCCGCTGTGCAGCAATACAACCGGAACATCATCAATCTTCTCACAAATTTGAGCACTTAAAACTAAGTTGTCGTATTTATAAAGCCCTGTTGTACCAAAGCTTGTATCAATACATATCGCTATCCCAAGTTGTTCGGCATATTCCGAGACTTTCAGACACCTTTCAAAATCCTCAGGCCCAATTTGCTGCTGGTAAGAATGAAATTTAATAAAAGAGACACCTGCTTCCTGAATGTATTCTAAAAAATCAAAGACCTCCGAATCTCTAAAATCGATTAATTTGGTGAAAATTAAATTTTCTTTTTCATTTCGAAGTTCCCGGATCACTTCTTTCAGTGTAAGATCTCCATCTTCCCGTATATTTCTTCGATTGAAAAGCATCAGGTTCAGACCATCGGCAGACTTGTTGTGGACATCTCTATGCACATGAAACCCTTCCATAAAGTCCTTCAACCCCATTGTCAGATCTTCTTGCAACCGATTGCCTAATTTTTCTGATTTAAAGGGCAGGTGAAAATTAAAATCAAAAACTTTCATCACAATTAATGGTGCTTAATATTCATATTTCTGTTCCTAAAACTAAAGCCGTCATGATACGTAAATGCTTAATCAAACATAAATTGTTTAAGTGTATTGAACATCTAAATTGCTTTTAAACCGCTCGAAATTTTCCTCTGCTTCACGGGCGTTTTCTCCCTTAACAACGATAACTGTATGGCGGGCAGCGCAATTCTCAACACTTTCAACAATATCATTTTCTTTAAAAATTGTGCGAAACCTTTCAGTGTATACCAAGCTTCTCATCTCTTCAAGATTGATACTTTTAATCGTACCGCCAACTTTAAAATCATGGAATGCCAGCACAACCGATCGTTTCATGTAGTCAATGCCCTGGTTTTCTTTAAATGGTATATCCAGTTTCTTTCCTAAAGATTGTTGAACCAGCATTTTATTAACGTCAATTCCGGTCAGCAGTGGTACAATCAATGATGATATGTAAACTCCGCCTCCGCGATTTGTACATTCCACAAAGTAGATCTGTTCATCTTCGGTAACCATATATTCTCCATGGGTATGTCCATAGTCATATCCCAATGACTCAACAACCTTATGATGGTTATTCATCAGGCAATTATTTAACTCATCTGAAAAACTTGCCGGATAAATCGTTCTTTTTGTAACCGGTTTGGACCCTTTTTCAGAAATACTGGAAGCAACCGTGAGTGATTGATGGCCATTTTTAAAACAGAAACCATCAACTGTAACCAGAGTGCCATCGATAAACTGTTCGCAAATAAGCTGATGGGAATATGAATTTGAAACTGCATCAATAAAAGCATCTTTCAGTTCCTCTTCTTTTCTTATAACCGTAATCCCAAAGGTTCCCCGGTTATCAAGAGGCTTGAGTATGACCGGGTATCCAAGAATTGATGCTGCTTCCTTAAGTTCATTTAAATCCCTGACCTTGTAATATCCTGGTTGTTTGATCTCATTCTTGCTGACCTGCTCTCTTTGCTCAAATTTATCGTTTGATAAGACAGCTGACTGAATACTTGCAAATGGAAGATCTAATTTTGCTGCAATAACTGAAGCTGTATATAACGAGTAGTCACAATTATCTGTTACCACGGCATCGATGGAGCCCTTTTCAGCAATTTCTAAATGGCCTTCTATGTCACGGCTTTCTTTAACAAAAGTCTCATCTGCAAGTGGAAAACTTTCAGCATCCGATTTTGGGTGTGTAGCGATAATATGATGACCGAGATCTTTGATTCGTTGAATCAGAGCATGCTGCTCCCAGCCGGCACCGATTATTAAAATGTTCATGCAGGGCTAATCTCCCGTAAGCTTTTCGTTATGTTTGGAGGACGTTCACAAATGTTTGTATTGATAATTGTACCATTTTCAAAACTGACTGAAAAAATGGGTGTCCAACTTTTATGAATATAAGATTCTCTGGTAGTATCTTCTTCGATTGATTTAACAGAGATCTGAATACTATCATGTTCTACACCTCCAATTTTAAATGCAGTGTAACAAATATCCACCAACTGCTTAAATTTTGGATTATCTCTGCCCTCTTTCCCAAAATGCTGCCGAATCAAACAATAATCTGTAATAGGATACATCATCGTTTGAAATTGCCTGGGGCGCCAGTATTGCCAACGACCAAACCTTCCTTTATCGTCGAAAACAGCTAATACCTGTTTGGATTGGGAAATTGAGTCGAAACGACACGTAAAGATTCCATATTGATGGCGCTCTGTAAATACATTCATTGGAACGGCTATACCGTTTATTACTCTTAACACAGAACTGAGACCTGTCTTTTTTGTGAATACAGGGAAAAAAATGCTGATACTGCTCGATATAACAATGACTGTAAAAAAAACACTTATGTGTGAAAATGATTCCAAATTGTTCATATCAAGTTCAACCGGATGAATTGCAAAGAGGGACCCCAAAAGTACCAGGTTAAGGGCTGTTATCTGACCTATAAATGATAGATCAACAATTACGAACAGAGAAACTGCAAATACGATAAGTACAGAAGTAACTGCAATAAAACTGATTGGATAAATAATTGAAAAGATCAATATTAACTCACACAGCATAATCAGGTATCCGGTGGGTTTTATCAACGATTCCATTTTGTCAATAAACGGCACAAAGGGCTTCTTTACCAGGTGCGGTAGATTTAAGAAAGAGATTGCTCCTTTGCCCTGCCTCCACATAGGACTTTTAATTTTTTGATATCCGGCCGAAAACATAATAATACCATTGAGTACAAAATAAGATGCCCACGCAAAACTGGTTTCAGGTATGAAATCAAAACCGATATATGCATCAACAGAATAATATCCACCTAAGCCTAGAAATGGCAAATGAAAGACCGTGTTTTGGAAATAATTTTCCCCAATTGAGTAATAATAGCTCTTTAGGTAGAAGAGACTGTGAGTAATTACAAGAACCAGAGCTGCAAAAAAAGTGAAGAGGCCAATAATTAGCAGTAGAGATGCCAAAACCCACAATGCACAGAGTGTAACTACATATACTGACCGTTCATTGCCCATACCAAAAATCAACGGGAGTCCCGGCAATGTTCTTAACAGTTTAACGAGAAGCAGTAATCCAACAGAAATCCGAAAAGCTGTGACAATAATCTCTTTTGAAGCGGTATCCGGTATAAAAAAATCCGGCGTGTGAATTAAGATAATTGCCCAACCGGCAACTGCAAGGAATAATAAAAAGTTAAGGATCCTCATTACCCAATGTGCATAGGTTGCAACAAAGTGCCCTCATCAATATTCGTTGTATACTTTTTGTTAAGAACTGTATCTATCTCTTTACAGTTAATTCCTTCTGAGTGTCGTAAGAATCTGAAATCATCTTTTTCTACAGTATCGCCTTTTTTCTTCCCTTTCTTCGTAACCAATACCATCTGAAGAGAATCTTTAAATTCTTTTTCCTCTTCTTCAATTTTCATCCTTACAGCCGGTTTAATAACCTGTTCAGCAGCCCTAATACCCTCTACCATTCTCTTAAATTCATCAGGATCGATCGAAATGGGTGCATCCGGAACAGGTAAATCTTTACTAAGTGTAAAGTGTTTTTCAATGACTTTTGCCCCCATTGTAACAGCAGCAACAGGTGCAAATACGTCCGGCGTGTGGTCTGAAAATCCCACCTGTACATCATACATTGTCTTATAGATGTTCATAATAGGCAAATGTACCCTGTGAAATGGAGTGGGATAGATACTATTGCAGTGAAGAATACATATCTTTTCATTCCCGGCTTTCTTAAAGATCTGCATCACCTTATCCAATTCCCCGTAAGTAACTAAGCCGGTTGACAGTATAACAGGTTTTCCAAGATTTGCAACTCTTTCAATAATTTGCGGGAAAGAACCAATCTGTGCTGAAGCTAACTTATAAATTGGCACCTCAATATCTTCAAGAATATCAACGGCATCCAGGTACGTTGGAGAGGAAAAAAACAGGATATCTTTCTGCTTACAATATTCATCCAGCTTATAATGCCAGTCCTCTTCCAGGTCTATCTTATTGTACAGTTCAACAATTTCAGGAGTTGGATCGTAGTACAATTTCTCCCTGTTCAGGGATTGAAATTTAACAGCATCGGCCCCGGCGTCTTTTGCAGCATCAATCGTTTCAAATGCCATCTCAAGGCTCTGGTTATGGTTTGAGCCGATTTCTGCAATGACAAAAGTCTTTTCACCCCCAATTGATAAACTTGAATTAATCGTTATTTCCTTCATCTGTAAATTTTTTTCTTTTGTTAGCCAAAATTTAAAAGGTTGTCACTGATGGAAAACAAAAAAACTATCAGTACCCTTTCTTTCAATTTTTATTTATCCGTGATCGTTTAATCAATGAATTAATCGATCATTTTTTTGTTTGATGATCCTCAATATCCTTAATCACGTTATAACCGTTATTAAGCACATTATTATTTCCAATCTCTACCTCGAAATATGTAGTCACACACATTCCAATGAGATTATTACTCCCCACTTTTACTCTTCCAGCAATTACTGAATTTGGTGCAAAGTGGTTATTCGCACCAACAAAACTTTCGTGACAAATAACTGCCCCGGTATTTACATAATTAACATTTCCAAGTCTAACCTCACTTCCTACCATAGAGTTGGCCAGAATGATGTTTCCTTCACCCAGCACCACGCTTGGTTCCACAGTTGCTCTGTGATGGATAATATTCGGAAACTGAAATCCTTCATTCTTAAAATACTGGTACCTCTCTTCCCGCTTTTGCAAGTTATTCAGAAAACTAAATGAGAGAACGATATTTTTATAACCCTCTTTTTTAAATTCAAGCAGTTCTTTATCACCTCCTAATACGGGAATGCCCATTACATGATCACCTTTTTTCATTTGATCATCGATAATTCCCTTTATCCCAAAATGTTGCGAACTCCGAACGGCTTCAATCACCATTTTGGCTCCGCCTTTCCCGCCAATAATAATCAGGTCGTTATAATTTGGTTGTGATTCTTTCTCTTTTGGGGATTCTGCAGTCGTAGTCTTCGATTCACCCTCAATAACTTTTAGAACATTTTTTTTTCTGATGAAACTAAGCCCTGAAAAAGCATCTCTGGACAAATTGTGTTTATGAATCAACTCCATTGCTGAGCTGGAGACTCTTACTCCCTCCCATTCAGAATCTTTAGATTTTTTAACTGCCTTTTCCTTTTTGCTAAAGAGTTCATCAGGCTGCTTTAATACTTCCTGCGTTATATAGGCTACCTCATCTCCAACTTTCACAGAATCGCCAACATTGAGGTTATGATAAAAGATGCCGGACTTATTTGCTTCAACATCTACATCTGCTTTTGATGTTTCAAACGAGAATAATAATTCCCCTTCTTCAACTTCACTCTCATTTTTCTTGTATACGTCTGTTATCAGATATTCATCATCACTGACGGTTTCTTTCTCAATTCGAATCGTTTCTAAGATATCCTTCATCATCCAAGCACAAGTTGTTTTACTTTTCTTATAATTTTCTCGGCGGACGGTAGTAAATCAAGTTCCGCTTCAAGAGAACAAGGTATTATCGTGTCATTCGAAAGTCTCTGAACATTTAAATCATCAATTCCATCTTCCACAAGCCTTGCAATAAGTTCAGAACCCCAGGAAGCAATCGAAGTACCTTCCTCTACAATCAATAAATTTTTTGTCTTTTGTAACTCTTCTTTCAGAGGCGCAACATTAATTTTATTAATCTTAGAGGGACAATAAACACTGCATAGAATTTCCTCTTCATCAAACAGGTAGCCGATTGATTTTTCAATCTGCAACAGAGCCCCGCCATACCCTACAATTAAACAATCAACTTCATCGATGCCGGTAGATATTTTTAATGATGGAATCTCTTCATCCGTCACCTGGTAGGAAAAGCCATCTACCAATTCTTTATCTCCTTTTAGTGTATATGCAATTTTATTTTCAATGATCAATGTTGGACTTGTTAAATCTTTTGCAACTGAGTGATATACGATTTCCGGGTTGATTCGATGATTCAAAGCGATAACATTGAGCTCGGGAATCCCTAAAAAATGTTTCTCTATACTTTGACTGTGTGTTGGCCCGTATCCCCTGTATCCACCCATTGGTGTTCTGACAATGAGTGGTAGTTTAATATCTCCGCCATACATTATTTTGATTTTTGATGCGTGTTGTAAAAATTGATCCAACGTAAGTGTTAAAAAATCTCCGAACATTATTTCAACTACAGAGGTACCTCCGCCCAGTGCCAAACCCGTTCCTATACCAACAATGGCTGCTTCGCTAATCGGCGTATTGCGAACCCGTCCCGGAAATAATGTGGATAAATCTTTTGATACCTTAAATGCCCCTCCATATTCACCGGGATTAAAATCGTTACTTGTTTCTATATCCTCGCCAATTAAAACGGCAAGATCATTCTCCTCAAGAATGTTACGAAGTGAATTATAAATGGCATCATTTCCCCTGTAGTCAAAAAAATCAAGATTTGAATATTCACTTTCTGTACTCTCGTACGATTTAGGTGAGTCAAAACTGCTTAATACTTCTTCTTGTTCCACTTCAAATAAGATATTCTCGATTGTATCTTCAACCTCATCTAAAAGTTTCCGGCTTTCGCCCGGATTTTCCTGTATAAAGTTATTCAGAAAATCTTTCTCATTCAGTTTTTCAAGCAGCTTCTCACTTCTATTATCATCGCTCTTTGAATGGGAATGTAATCTGTTGGTTTTGATTTCCAGGAATCCAGGTTTAGAGTTCTCTCTTACATAGGTTACAATCTCTTCTGTTTTTGCAAAAAGATCGCTGAGGTTATTAGAGTTGGTATTTTCAAAATTAATATCAAAAGATTCTGCACGCTTGGAGATTGAACCTGCAATACTTTGCTTAATGCTTGTTGATTGAGCGATTCCGTTGTTTTCCAAAACAAACAAAACGGGCAGTTCCCAAACACTGGCAATGTTTAACGTTTCATATAAAATCCCTTCTCCTAAGGTTCCATCTCCTATAAATACTACGGATATCGCATTGTTCTCTTTCAATTTACAACTCAGCCCCAAACCGGTTGCAACCGGTGTCATACCCCCCTGGATTCCATTAGAATAATAATTTTTGTTATGCAGATGTTGACTTCCTCCAATACCACCGGAGCATCCTGTCTTTTTCCCCATCACCTCTGCAAAGAGGCCTTTCAAATCTCCTGTACGAGAAATATAATGACCGTGTCCCCTGTGATTTGAGACAACATAATCCTGCTCTGCCAAAAACTTAGCTACGGCAACCCCCGAAAACTCTTGTCCTATACAGGTATGAACTGTGCCATTCAGTTTGCCTTGATTGTATAACTCAAGTAATTTTTCTTCAGTCTTTCTTATTAAAAGAGCTTGCTTTATTTCTTCTAAATACTTCAAGATTTGTTGGAAGAGTTAATGTTTTTATTTTATCTCGGCTTAAGTTACTACAAATTAGTCTATTGCAATTATAAAGTTTCTAAATATTAGACCGGTAACATTTAAATTTCACTTCGTTTTATTTACTGTAAATGCCTTTTGTGGGTCCAATTTTACTTCTCCATAATTCTAGTCTTTAAAAGAATCTTCTGAATTTTTTATCCGATTTCAGGTCCGTTAATCATGAATATTTAATTAAATGGATAAATTATTTCAGTCATCAAATAAGTCCCATTAGGCAACGGCAAGTTTAAGGTTTTTTGATTTCACCCTAAACTTCACTGCTTACTTATTTTCGAATATATTAGCGCTCTTTTCAAATCCTACTCTTCTCAGGTATCGAATCGCTTCTTTTTTTTCCTCCTCAATAGTTGGAAATACCTTTACCTGGGTCTTATCAGAATTCACTTTAAAAATCCAGGGAGTTTGTTCATAAACTCTCTTTACCAAAGATAATGATGGTACTTCACCATTTCTTAAGTTTGACAATAAATGCGATACAACTAAATAATCTTCCGGATAATCAACCGTAACCCTCAGATCAGCCAACTCATTATTCGTGTTTAGATCAATTTCATGTGTAGTAACATGATCTCTGATTTTAAAATAATATGTTACGTGCTCTTTCTCTTCTTTCGTTATATCATCATCTAATGAAAGAAGAGCTTTCCCTGACATTATTTCAAAATTCATACCCAGCGGTAATCCAAATGTTTGAGTAAAATCTACCCCCTCTTCAATATGTCGTGTTATAGCCTGATCCAGAATATCAATATCCAAAATTGGATTATCACCGGTTAACCTTATTACAACATCTGCATTCTCGGCCCGGGTTATAGTGATGAACCTGCTTAGTACATCCTCTTCACTACCCCTGATGTATTCATAACCATGTTTATCGCAAAAGTTTGTAATTTTTTCATTGCCTTTGTTTACGGAGGTCGCTACGATACATTTATCTATCATCTCACTTTTCTCAATCGATTCATTAATCCATTTGAGTAAAGGTTTTCCGTATCCATATGGCAATTCCATCAACACCTTGTCAGGAAGCCTTTCTGAGTGAATTCTCGCTTGTATAACTGCAATTACCTTCATCTATGTAGTCGTCCAACCCCCGTCCACGATAATATTTTGTCCTGTCATAAAACCGGAAGCATCGGATGCAAGAAATACAAACGCTCCGGCTAAATCTTCCGGCTCACCAATCCGCTTTAGGAG
Organism: Rhodohalobacter sulfatireducens; assembly: GCF_022012475.1. Taxonomy (GTDB): domain Bacteria; phylum Bacteroidota; class Rhodothermia; order Balneolales; family Balneolaceae; genus Rhodohalobacter; species Rhodohalobacter sulfatireducens. The sequence goes on along the minus strand of NZ_JAKLWS010000039.1, from coordinate 11,359 downwards.
TGTACGCTTGCTGATCATTTCAACGAATTTCTCATTTTCACGAACAGCTCCGGATGGATATGGGCCCGGTGTTATTGTGTTAACAGTAATTCCCCTCTCACCAAGGTAGCTTGCATAATATTTTGTCAACTGTACAACACCGGCTTTTGCCGTTCCATAGTGAGGTGGATTGAGTAACTCCGGGAACTCTTTATATACATCGAAATCGGGTGCAACTATACCAAAAAATGAGGCTACATTAATAATACGCGGTGAATCACTTTTTTCGATATGCGGAATCACTCCTCGAATACATCTAAAAACACTGCTAAGGGTTCCATCAATTCCGGTATGCCACTCTTCATCTGTTATCGTGATTGGATCCAACCCATCTTTATAGAAAGAACCGAGATAAAACGCATTGTTAATTAATACGTCAATACTTCTCTCAAGGGTTGATATCTCTTCAAATGCTTCTTCGATTGAATGAGTACTCGAAATATCACAATATTGATAGTGAAGACGGCTCCCCAAGGCCGAATGGCCATCGAATACTTTCTGAAATTTCTCTTCAGAACGCCCCAGTATATAGACTGTTCCACCGTGGTGTAATAAGCTTTCTGCAGCAGCTGCTCCGAGGTAGCCATATCCTCCGGTTAACAAAATTACTTTCCCGGTTAAATCAAATGTGTGAACCATGAATATTTAAGGCCAGTTTGAGGGAGTAAGAATAGTTGCGGGTAAATCTTTTTCCAATTTTGGTAATGTGTCAGCTTTTGTAAGGGATTCTAAATTTTCAGCAAATTGATCACTATTTTCAACCCCCATTACAAGTGTATCAATAAACGGTTGTTCCAGTACAAAATTCAAGAGCGCTCCTTGCAAATTGCCGATTTTTACCTGGAGGTCATCTATCAGCGGTATCAGTTCGGAAAAATAGGGATCGAGTTGTTCGATATCCATAAAAAACAATCCCTGTAGAAATGCTGACCTGGTATGAATTTCGCAACCTTTCTTTTTCAATTCGATCATTAAATCTTTAAATCTTCTGTCAAAATAGTTAAAAGGTACCTGAACCAGGTCCGGGAAAACATTTTTTTGTAGCAGGTACTTCAACTCTTCGGGAGTGTTGAGTGAAAAACCAATCTTTTCTACCAGGCCTTTCTTTTTAAAAGATTTCAGTTCTTCCCATATCGATAAATGATCTGCCAGATGAATAGGCCGGTGGGCAAGGTAGCCATAGAGTGATTCTACGCCCAAATCCCGTAAAGATTGCTTCAACTGAACTAAAACTGTTTGATTATCGTCAGGAGGTAAAAATTTGGAAACAATACGAAAGGCCGATAAATCATTTTGACCGAGTACTTTTTCAGCATCACCATAAGCAGACGCTGTATCAATAAGAGTAATACTATTCTGGCGTGCTAATTTTAAAACTTTTGACACCTCCCCGGCCGGTGTCTGACCGGACCTGTTTGATATCCCATATTGCGTTCCGAACTGGACAGTTCCGAGGCCAATTTTCAGGGTCTTCTCATCCATAAAAGTTATCGATACATTCGATGACAAATTCCTGCTCCTCGTCTGTCAGTGTTGGAAACATAGGAAGACTGATACAACCTGAATAGTACGCTTCCGCTCTTGGAAAATCTCCTTTTTCCCAGCCAAACTGCTGATAATATGGCATCAGGTGAACAGGGATATAATGGATCTGAGCGTAAATATTATTTTCTCTCAACGCGTTGTAGAGCCCCAAACGGTTTTCTACTTCAATAACATAAAGATGGTAAGCATGACCCTCGACAACTCCGGCCTGATGACGGATATACTCCTTTCCCGCAAAAGCCTCCGCATAACAGGAAGCAATTTCTCTTCTTCGTCGTATGCCCTCATCTGCCTTGCCGAGCTGACTTCTCCCGAGTGCCGCCTGGAAATCTGTAAGCCTGTAATTATATCCCAAATCCTGCATCTCCATGTACCAGCCGGGATATTCATTGGATTCAGTTTCCAACCCATTTGATTTCCCGATGGCCATGTTTAGATCATTAGAGTATTCTTTTGAATTTTTTATAATACCATGGGTTCTCAGTTTCAGCAGTTTTTGGTAGAGAACTTCATCATTTGTCGTAATCATTCCACCTTCACCGGCTGCTATATGCTTTACCGGATGAAATGAAAAAATTGCCAAATCAGCATAATTCCCGTTTCCGCAAAACTGTTTTTTCCCTTTTGAATCGACAAAATATCCGCCGGGGGCGTGGCAAGCATCTTCTATGATCCATAAATCATACTCGTCGGCAAGTTGACGGAGTGCTTCCAGGTTTACAGGCCTCCCTGCAAAATCTACAGGTACAATTCCATCGTATGTACCTTTTGGAGCTGTCTTTAGTTTTTCACGAACTAAATCAATATCGATGAGAGTGGTTTCCGGGTCGATATCAGCAAAATCTACTTCGCCTCCACAATACCGAATGCAGTTAGCAGATGCCGAAAACGTTATTGGAGTTGTTATCACTTTACTGTTGGAATGAACCCCCAGTGCAAGGGCGCAGAGATGCAAAGCTGCTGTTCCATTTGACACTGCAACTGCATATGAAGCATCCACATATTCCGCAAACGCCTCCTCGAACTTTTCAATTTCGGGTCCCTGCGTCAAATAGTCTGATCTCAAAACGCTGTTTACAGCTTCTATATCCTCATCTGATATATTTTGCCTCCCATATGGAATCGGGTCAAAGATTTTATTTGATTTAGATTGCATGGTAAGTATGTTTATGCTTCTCAGTTCCGGTTATTTTATACCGAAAAATCAGGTTCTAAATGTTCCCTGATAAGTTTTCTGATGTCTGCTACACTCACCCAATCATCATTTTCTCCGGAATTATAACGAAAACCCAATTCTACTTTTTTTGCATTGAAATGGTCCAAATAATCTTCCAGGTTCCACATATGCTGGGATGGCAAAATGGTGTAATACTTGCCGAGATCGTATGTGTAGAATGAATCCGACGAGGTTATCATCTCCTCATGGATTTTTTCACCGGGCCGCAAACCGATAATTTTCTTTTCACATTCAGGGCCTATTGCCTCAGCAACATCCATGATTCTGTAGGAAGGAATTTTTGGGATAAACATTTCTCCGCCCCAGGCGTGTTCGAGAGCATGGAGCACCATATCAACGCCATCATCCAGTGTAATCGTAAATCTCGTCATATTGGGATTTGTGATGGGCAATACACCCTCTTTCCTTTTTTTAAGAAAGAATGGTATTACCGAACCGTTTGATCCCATCACATTGCCATATCTGACAACTGAAAATGTTATCGGGTTTGCGCCTTTTATATTATTTGCAGCAATAAAAAGCTTATCAGAAACAAGTTTAGTGGCTCCATATAAGTTTACAGGTGCAGCCGCTTTGTCTGTCGATAATGCTACAACTTTTTTCACCCCATTTGAGAGACAAGCTCTTACCAAATTTTCAGCACCGCCAATATTAGTTTTTACACACTCATCGGGATTATATTCGGCAATATGAACATGTTTCATTGCCGCTGCATGGATTACATAATCTATGCCATTTAATGCCCGTTTTAACCTGCTGTAATCCCTCACATCCCCAATGAAAAAACGAATCATTGGATATTTTTTTCTTGGGAACTCCTGCTCCATTTTGAACTGTTTCTGTTCATCACGTGAGTAAACAACCAGCCTTTCTATATTGGGCCATTCGTTCAAAACTCTCTTTACAAATGCCTTCCCGAAAGACCCGGTTCCACCGGTTATTAAAATCGATTTGTTATTTAAATCCATATAATTTCTATGCCAGCTATTATATTTGATACTGAATATCAGTCCTAATCATCAACGAGCGACATTCTTCTGAACTGTTTATTGCCCTCTATCAACTCCTCATAGGTACCATTTGCAACAATTTCGCCTTCTTCCATCAAATAAATCACATCACAATTTTTTACAGTTGTTAGTCTGTGCGCAATCATGATGATAGTTCGGTCTCCTCGAAGCCGCTCGATCGCTTCAATGACAAATTTTTCAGTAATATTATCCAGCGCTGAAGTCGCTTCATCCATAACCAATACCTGTGGGTTATTGTACAGGGCCCGTGCAATTGTTACCCTTTGACGTTGCCCACCGGAGAGCCGAATTCCCCGTTCACCTACCCTGGTTCGCAACCCATTAGGCATTTTTTTGATTAATTCATTTAATTGAGCAGCGTTAATTGCATTGTTTAGCTTCTCATCATTAATCTCATCATCAGGAATTCCGAAGGCAATGTTTCTGAAAATTCGTTCATCAAACAGGTAATCTGACTGTTGGATGTACCCAATATTCTTCATCCACCCACGTAGATTTTTTGAAATATCAACTCCATCAACTAAGATTTTACCATTTACCGGCTCTAAGAGGCCAAGGATTATATCGACCATGGTCGTTTTGCCGGCTCCGGAGGCACCGACAAAAGCAACTGCCGATCCCTTTGGAATATCAAGGTTGACATTTTTTACGGCGTATTCATCGCTTTCAGGATATTGATAGCTCACATTTTGTATGGAAATACCGTGATCCAATTTCATGCGATCGGTCTCGGATAGAATACTCTCTCGAAACTGAGGATAATTATTTTCCAGGTAGTTCAGGTCTTCATAAACGGCATGTACGGCGTCTGCACTATATCGAATGCTTGTAATCTGTTGAATAAAGGTGTTGAATATGGGCATCAGTTTAACTGCAGCGACTCCGAAAAGTGTAAGGACAGGGATAATCTCACTAAAAGATCGACCCTCATAAACCATAATTAAAGTTACGGTAAGAATTCCAACTACAAGAAGGGTTTCAATAATCGGTTTCGGCAAACTTTTTACAACCGTTTGATATATATGTGCACCGATCCCTCTTTTTGCAAATTTATTATACTGTTTTAGGAATAGGTTTTCACGGTTCAGAACTCTGGCTTCTTTAAATCCACCAAGGCCTTGCAGAATCATTCGATTCATGTCTCCACTTGCAAGCCTGCTGATTCGGCCGGAATCTTCCGTTTTCTTCTGTGTAATCTTTAGAAAAAGATATCCGCCTCCACCCATCATGATCACGGTGATAATCGTTATAACGGGTTCGAGCACCAAAAGTGTAACAACGATGAAAAGAAACATGATGGTGTTAAGGCTAATATCTAAAAGCGGGAGCATAGTTCCGGTGATAATCTTACCCACTTCACCATTGACATTCCTAAGCAGTTCGGCTGAATTCTTGCTTAAATAAAATGTATAGGGGGCTGTCATGTACGCTTTAAATAGCCTGTTCTGAAGTATCAATTTTTTATTTAAAACAAACTTCTGTTTTAAATATTGAAAATATGTCAGATAGATATTTTTAAAGATATATGCCGCAATAAGAAGGCTGGCACCGAAAAAAGCCAGTTTCTGAGAATTATCAATCCCATAATCGAGTAAAAGATCTCCAACAATATAAAGATCAAAAATCTTTTGAGGCTCAGCAATACTGATAACAAATGCAGGTATCAGGCCTATACCTACGAGTTCGAAAAATGATGCGACGATCATCATTACGAAGAGAAGACCAAATTTAAGATGGTCTTTCCTTGGCAGTAGCAAATAAATTTTCTTTAATGATTCATACATATCTTTACAATCTGTAAGTACGTCTCTTTATTATTTTAAATAGTTATGACCTTAATGTCCATCGAAGGATGACTTATACAGCCTTCAATTGGATCTCCTCAATTGTTTTTTTGAAAATCCCCACCCCGAAAATATACATAAGACCAATTATTGCACCCACAATAGCAAAAACGACAACCAATTGATATGAACTTCCAACACTTGTGGTTGGTAATCTGGATTTCTGTAATATGCTAAATATTGGCGTCTCTTCTTGTAGCCTCAATTCTGCCTGTTTTAATTCAATCGCAACCGAATTATATATATTGTTCGCTCTGTTGGTTTCATTTTGTAAACGTTCCTCTTCTACCCTGGCAACATTCGTGCTAATGTTCACATTTTGATCTAAAAATGTAGCCAATTCATTCTGCGCTTGCTCATACTGCTGCTTCGCTCTTTCATATTGTCTCTGAATAAACTCAAGGTTATTTCGGGCTTTTTCAACCTGGTACTCAGTAATGTATTCCTGGATTTTCTCTATCACCAGAACATTCAGCATAGCCGCTGCCTCGGGATCCGGAAGCTGGGTGGTTACGTCAATTAAATTACCATTGATCGTAACCGTAATTCGCTCTGTCAATTCTGTCATTGCAGCCTGGTCATCTGCAGACAGTTCTAAAATCCTGTCGTCATATTCAACTACCTCAACACTATCTTTCTCTTTTTCCGTAAAAGATATACCCTGAACAAAATCAATAACAGTGAAAGGGAACATGATTGTATATTTTGAAGCCAGGTCATAAACAGAATCTCTAATTGGTTTTTCGTAGTGCTCATTAAAATACTCATGGAGAGTTAGGGGCTCTTCAAAAGTTGAAAAATTTAACTCTTCATAAATAATCTCATTTTGAAATGCCGCACTGCTGATAATGAAAGGATACAGATCTGCGGAAATACGACCCGCTTCTCCTCCCCCTGAAGTACTAAATCCAAAAGCTCCGCCAAATTGCTGCAATAAACGCTGGGTATTTGATCCACTTCCCGCAGTTTCCTGCAGAAGAACTGCATTCGAAACATATTGCTCAGCAGGTCCATATGTAACATGAAACAAACCAATCAACGTGAATGCAATTGCAAATAATATGATATAGATCCGGTTGTTCCATATCATCGCTACGAGATCCCAAATATCTACCTCTTCTTCGGACCTGTCCGCTGTAGAATGATGATCTCTATTCTTGTTTTGTGTCTCCTTTTCTACTTCTAAACTGTTGACAGGATTGTCGGGGGTATCGCTCATTTTAGAGTTCTATTCTTTACTTATTAACGTAGCTTCGAATGATACAATAATTTATGGTCTTAATACAAAAACAAATTCACTCAAAGTGTCCTGAAATTTATTCTGTAAACGATCATTTACCAAATAGTATTTCTTTCGTACAATTTAACATACTACCTTTATTTGTTTTCTTCTTTATCAATTTTATAACACATATATATTGAATAACTTCCTGCTAATAATTCTCATTTGCAGACGTTTAATGTATCATTGATATCCTCTCGTGATCCAACAAGCAAAACATTTTATTTTTTTTAAGAATAAACATACAAAGAAGTTCCCGTTTCTTTTTCTTTGTGCAGCTTTCATACTGTTTACTACCGAGCGGTTGAATGCGCAGATCATTGAAGTAGGAAGTTTGCAGGATGAGCAACTAAAAATCAATTCTCTTTTAGCCGATACAGTTAATTTTCCATTGATTGACCGGCCGGTTTCAACAGATAGATATCGATCCATTATAAGCCAATCGGATAACTATACGGGCTGGTGGAATCGCGATTTATCGGCCCCGGCACTTTATTCTAATCAGGGGTTTAATGTAGGATTACTACCTGCCTTTATTCAGCAGACTTATAACTCCCGTATTCCATATGGCGAGAATAACGGGGCGGCTTGGTATGGCCGGGGATCTAATGTGGAATTCAAAGGTGGATTTTTTGCGACATCCCGCTATTTATCAGTAAATATTAGCCCGCATATTATTTACCAGGAAAATCTTGACTTTTTAAGGCCCCGTTTTATTCCAAGGGATGCCGATGGCAATATTCGATATGTGGCCGAGGGTATTGGTGCTGCCTTAGATGCCCCTTTTCGTTTCGGCCCCGACACATACACCACTATTGACCCGGGAAACAGTTCCATTCGCCTGCATTACAAAAAACTTGAAACCGGTTTCAGCACAGAGCCATTGTGGTGGGGTTCAGCCGTTCGTTACCCCCTGCTTTTCAGTAATAATGCTCCGGGAATTCCACACTTTTTTCTAAGCAATCACGAACCGTTCAGCGTCCCCTATTTTGGCGATATAAAGTTAAAGTGGATCTTTGGATACCCGAAAGACTCAGATTACTTCGATGGTCCGGGACAAAATGAAACACGATTTACAACCGCATTGAATGTCGCCTACTCTCCAATTTTTTGGAAAAATCTTACCATTGGTGCCATTCGTGTGATACACCTTTACGAGGAAGGCGGATTCAGCCTGTCCAATGCATTACTGTCCCTCGATCCAACGAGTCTGTCTTCCAGCTTTAATCAAAGTACTCAAGGTGTACAGGATAAAAATCAAGCCGCTTCCTTTTATGCACATATTCAGCTTCCCGGTACAAACGCTGAAATCTATGGAGAGTTTTTCAGGGAAGACCATAGTCATGATATTCGAGACTTCGTCAATCAGCCGCACCATAACAGTGCTTATACGTTTGGGTTTCAAAAACTTTCATTCCTCCCCGGGATTGATTTCCTGAAAACTAATGTCGAAATCACCAACTTGACAACCACACAGCTGGAGCAAGTTCGTCCCCAGGCCTATTACTACACACATGGCCGGGTGCGACAGGGACATACCAATGGCGGTCAAATTTTGGGTGCTGCGATCGGGCCCGGTTCAAACAGCCAGTTTCTTTCTATCGATGCCTATAAGGGAAATTATAAATTTGGCATATTTGCACAGCGCCTGGTTGATAATGAAAATTTCCACTTCGCACAGGGTTCCAGAAGTATCACTCCATCAGAAGAATTTGGTGATTTTTTCCGACATCGTGTGAATCTGAATTTAGGTTTAAATTTTCTGTACGGACCGGACCCGTTTTACATCAACGGACGTTTTACCTGGACAAAAGCATATAATTACGGGCGCTTTAATTATGGTGAGTTTGGTGGGATAAATATCACAAATTATGAGCGAGATGACTTAATCAACATCCAGTTTCAGCTTGGACTAACATACATTTTTAGTCGATAAATGAATCAGATTCCATTTCATATTAACAGGTATGCAGAAAGGTTGCCACGTGTGCAGCGGCTATTTCCCTTTTTAGGCATTGCAATTCTGTTTGCTTTACAAACAGTTTGGATTACACCTGTCCGGGCACAGATCATCCCTATCGACGACATTAAAGAGGAACAGTTTCGGATCCAACAGCTGTTTCATGGATCTGAGTTATCATCATTTTCTAACAGGCCCGTATGGGATAAAATCTACAGGGAGTATATGTCCCTGGATTCCGGGGATTATGGGATTTGGAGTGAACCATTTACTACCCCGGAGTATGAATTTCAATCCTACTTTAAGGTCGGTATCTACAGGCCAAACATTGAAGTAACGGCGAATTCTGCCGTCCCTTACGGTCAAAATAATGAAGCAGCATGGTATGGAAAGGGATTCAACACGGAGTTTAAAGGTGGTTTTTGGCTTACATCAGATTATCTGACCGTCACTTTTCGCCCCCAATTGGTAAATCAACAGAATTTAGCTTTTGATATACCGCGATTCGTCCCCGAGGATGAAGATGGGAATATTCGTTATGTAGCTGAAGGCATGGGGAATGCGATTGATATGCCCTTTCGTTTTGGCCCGGAAGCGTTTCAAACATCAAGTCTTGGTTACTCTTCCATACGAATCCATTTCAGAAATATTGAGGCCGGCCTCAGTACCGAACCATTATGGTGGGGAGCAAATGTGAAATACCCGCTCATTATGAGCAATAATGCACCGGGAATGAAACACTTTTTTATTGGTACCCGCGGCCCTCTCAAAGTTCCGTACGTTGGAAGTTTCGAATTTAAATACATGGGTGGTTTTCCGGAAGACTCGCAGTATTATGATCAAGAGGATGAGTTTCAGCAGGATCGATTCATGAACGCTGTAAACTTCTCCTACTCACCGTTTTTTGCCCCAAATGTACATCTTGGGATAACCCGGGCCGTTCATACCTATATGGAGCAGGGAATATTACAGCCCGTGGATTACGGTTTGATTTTTGACCCCATCCTGGTGAAGAACTTTGTTAAAACGAGAGGACCATTCGATCAGGTAAAACCAAGAAATCACCTTAACTCTCTGTACGCCAGGTGGGTGTGGCCGGAAAGCAAAATGGAAATTTACGGCGAATTTTTTCGGGATGATTATGCATACGACTCCAGGGACCTGCTGATGGAACCCCGCCACAACAGTGGCTACGCTTTCGGCTTGCAAAAGCTTATCATGGGTGAGTATATGCATTTCTATAAGCTGAATGTGGAATTCACAAACATGACTCCCGGCTATTTAGAGGAGGTACGCCCCCAAAACTATTACTATACAGACCAACAAGTACGCCAGGGACATACTAACGAAGGTCAACTGTTGGGCGCGGCAATCGGACCGGGTTCAAACAGCCAGTTTCTAAGCCTTGACAGCTATTTTGATAGTGGCCGAATTGGAGTGTTTGTCCGCAGGATGGCAGATAATAACCATTTTCACTACGAATACGACCGATTTTTAGATCGGCCTGAAGAGTTTCGCAGAGGATTTGGAGACTACTGGAGAAACCGAACCGATCTCACCCTCGGAACCAAAGGGCTTATTTACTATCGTGATTTTTTAATCTCGGCAAGCCTCTCATGGACTAAATTATTTAACTATGGCCGATATAATTACGGAGACTTTGGCCGCGGAATCAATATCGCCACATTCGAGCCGATGGATAAATCAAATATTCAGTTTAGTGCAGGGGTTTCTTACACGTTTTGAATTATCGCGAGCTTGATATTAAATCTTAGATTTTTGGGAATATTAATTTCTCACCACTTATCAAGAGCGGGTGAATCTCTATTCCCGCAATTTCTTTTTCTATGTTAACAACTGAAATAATGTCCCCAACTGGCGCAACTGTCAGCAAAGCGTCACTTGTGACCCTTTTTCCGGCTTGATTTCATTTTACTCGTTCCCAAGCTCCGACTTCTACTCTCTTGCCCCATATGGCCTATCATCAACTCTATCCCCGACCCCTCGATCACAATCAAGCTTTTTCAATGTTCATCGCCTCGGGGGTTTTAATGATACCTCCGTTTAACCCACGGCTGCAAACAGATCGTTTCACTCCTGTTTTTGCCGCGGGCTAAAGATATTACACTCCTTTGGAGTGTGAGATTGCACAGGTGCAATCTATTCTCTTGCAGCCGATTAGGGGGAATCACTTTTTTTATGCGAAAAAAGTAACGAATCCCGAAGGGTCATGACCTTTATTTTCCCAGAGAAGTTTGAATAACGTTTTAGGCTTTCTAATCATCCGGCCTTCAAGAAAAAACGGAAGCAAGGGGAATTGGCGAAGGGTCTTAAACTGAAATAGGTTGACACAATTTAAGGAGTCAGCCGATGAAAAATAAACAGAAGAAACCCCAACCTACCTATAGTGATAGCTTTAAA
>NZ_JAKLWS010000038.1 GCF_022012475.1 Rhodohalobacter sulfatireducens | reverse complement strand
GTTCTTCCACCCAGGGCGAGGCCCCGGGCTGTGATGTTTCAGGCTGAAAGCCTGTTACAACGTAGCTTGGGGCAACGCCCCAAGTCTACATGCGGAATCCTGCAAGCAGGCTGAAAGACTGAGACAGACTCTACGTCTTCTGATTTCAAAAACGTTTTGGACAAATATGATTTGTTTTCTCATAGACTAAGCAGCAAGTAGATTAGTTCTTTTTTGAAAGATAATTGATTGTCCGAAACAAAGAATTGGTATCGCCATATTGGTTTATACGAACATATAGCAATTCTCCATCTTTTCTTGATTGGTGAGAAACATTATAATTAGATGATTCTTCTCCAATGTTGTAGTCAATCGGTAGCTCATCACTCTCTTGAGGTTAACTCCAGGAAAACGGATTGTTCAGAGAAAGTGAAATACCGGGAATTTGAATTGTAGCTATTCCGGTACCATCATTTTTAAATCGAAAGAACCCGGCATCTTTATAAGTTTGGTCATTTAAGATGTCACTATCTACTTCGGTGTTAATATGGTAAGATTCGATTGTCCATTCGCCGGTAAAGCTGAACGAGTTATTTTGCCGGTTGTCGCAACATAATAAAACAAGTAAAGATGATAACAGGAGATAACATTTAATCGGGTGTTATCATACATTTTTACAGGTTGAGATTACTAATTCTTCCTGAATTCCGACGGGCTTACACCAAACTGTTTTTTGAATACGCGTGTAAAATAAGCCTGATCGTTATAACCAACCTCATACGAAATCTCAGCAATGGTTTTATTTTTTTCTCTTAACTGCTTGGCTGCATGTTGTAAGCGAACTGATATTATAAACTGGACGGCAGATTGATCGACAAGAGCCTGGAGTTTTCGATTCAACTGCCCCGGACTCATATTCAAACTCCCCGCAAGATGGTTCACTTTGAACTGTTCATTGCTGAAATTGCTTTCTACAACTGAGATCGCTTTTTCAAGGAATACTTTTTCGATGGAATCATCGGTAACGTTTTTAGTCTGAATTAAACCGGCTTCGGAAAATTGATCCCGTAATTGCCTCCTCTGTTGTATGAGTTTTCGAACCCGAACCTGCAACTCTTTTACTTTAAACGGTTTTGTGAGATAGGCATCAATCCCTGTTTCAAAGCCTTTCAATTTATCTTCCAATCCCGCTTTAGCAGTCAGCATGATAACCGGGATGTGGCTTGTCTTCTCATCCTTTCGAATCTGTTTGCAGAAATCGTATCCGTCCATTTCAGGCATCATTAAATCTGAAATAATCAGGTCTGGAATCTCTTCTTGCGAAAGTTCAATTCCCTGCACTCCATTTTCGGCTTCTAAAATTCTGTAATCCTCCTCCAGCTGCTCCCGGATAAATTCCCTCACTTCAGCATTGTCTTCAACAATTAATAGAATCTCTTTATCCAGGTTGGATGAGATGAGATTCAGGTCCACATGCTTTGTCACAGATTTTGAAACCTCTGACTCAAATTCATGGTGAGAAAGCCGAATAGCATCAACTTTATAGGCAAAATCTTTTTCAACCCGGTCTGTGGGGAGATGAATGATAAATACCGTTCCAGTTTGGTTATTTCCGGTCTCATTTTCGAAACGGCTTTGAACTTCTATTTTACCATTGTGCAGTTTTACAAATTCATTGACAAGTGCAAGCCCGATACCGGTTCCCTCATAGGGGCGGGTTGATGAACTGTCTGCCTGGTAAAAACGGTCAAAAATATTTTTAATGTGGTCCGCCGGAATGCCTATCCCTGTATCTTTCACCCGAATTTCAATATTGTCATCGTTAATTTGTTTGACTTCAACCCCAATTTCGCCTCCCGCTGGCGTAAACTTGAACGCATTTGTAATCAGGTTTAAAAACACACGTTCCATCTTTTCCGAATCAAATATCACAGGGATCCAATCTGAATCGGAGTTAAACAAAAGGCGGATCTCTTTCGATTCAGCCAGGGTCTCAAATGAGTATAGAAGACTCTTTAAAAAGCTGACAATGTTATGTTGATCATTATTCATTTTCATTTTACCGGACTCCAGTTTGGAGAGATCAAGCAACTGGTTGATGAGTGTTAAGAGCCGGTTGGCATTTTGTGTAGCCATCTCCAGTTTTCGTTTATCTTTCCGGTCGATATCTGATGTCAGCACATTCTCGATTTGCCCAAGGATCAGAGACAACGGTGTTCTGAACTCGTGAGATATGTTGGCAAAAAACTCTGATTTCAAATGATCGAGTTTTCGCAGGGATTCTGTTTGAACCCGTTCCAGTTCCAGTTGATTTTTCAGGTTATATCGATTGAGTTCGTATCTTCGAAGTGAATAACCGGCACCCAAAAAGATAACCAGGTAGATGAAATATGCCCACCATGTCTGCCACCAGGGAGGAGTTACTATCAGCCCGATGCCTATTCCCGCTTCGTTCCAAATGCCATCATTATTTGATGCTTTGATTCGAAGTGAATACTCGCCGTGTGGGATATTTGTAAAAACGGCAGAGGCGTAATTTCCAGACTCTATCCAATTTTCGCTTAAACCCTCGAGTTTATATGCATACTGATTTTTTTCCGGAGCAGAGAAGTCCAGTGCTGCAAACTGGAAGGCCAGCACATCATCGTTGTGACTTACCTGAATGTTTTGAGCCGAGGTCAGTGGTGAGTCTAATATCCCTTTTGATTCTTGAAATGTTATCTCACGCCCATCAATTTCAAAGCCGGTAAGTGCAATTTCGGGTGGATTCGGGTTGTCTGTGACTCGATCGGGATAGAAATAGTTCAAACCGCTAATTCCACCAAAGTACAGTTCACCGGAGGACGATCTGAAATATGCACCTGTATTAAACTCGTTGCTTTGCAGTCCGTCGTGTACATCATAATTGCGAAAATTCATCTCTTCAGGGTGAAATTTGGAGAGTCCACGATTGGTACTCACCCAAAGGTGGCCACTGTCGTCAGGTAAAATGGCGTAGATTACATTATTCGGTAATCCGTCAGCAGTTGTATAATGGGTAAATTCTTTTGATTGGATATCCATCTTATTCAACCCTCCCGAGGTACCGATCCATAGGAAACGATCAGGATAATTGGGGTCGGGAAGAATACTTTTTACCAGGTTATGGCTCAGGCTGTTCGGGTCGGCAGAGTCGTGTTCGAATTTCAGAAAAGATTCGGCAAATTTATCAAAATATGACAAACCGTAAGAGGTTCCGATCCAAAAATTACCGGACTTTTCCTCAGTTAATACGGGTCGGATCTGCTCACGAATCGATTCATTCGGATTGTACCTGTAGTTTTTAAAACTCCCCGTTTCTCGGTCGATAAGGTTAGATAGATAATTCTCAGTGATTGCCCAAATTTTGCCTCCGGAGTCTTCAAAAACTCCATATACTTCACGCTGTGGTAAGCCATCTTTATTCCCTTGGGAATATTCAAAGATATCGGCCTGGTTCTCTGTCGGATCATATTCAATCAATCCATGTGTAGTTGCTGCCCATAAATTTCCTTGGCTTCCTTCGATCAAATCCCAAATTTCAATTTCGTAGGGCCTGGGAAATTCATCCGGAATGAAAAGATTATTCACATTTTCAAGGGTCTGCTCATTCCGTTTCCATCGATAAGGACGATGTGAAATGATCCAAACATCTCCGTTTCGATCTTCTATAATCTCACGTATGCTGAAATTGGATAGATCCGGAAGATGATCAATTCCGGTGAGTGTCGGGAACCGATTCGATTTTGGATCATAGATATCAATTCCCATTCCGGCAGTTCCAATCCACATAAGGCCGTTTCTGCTTTTAAACAGAGCCGTAATGCTATCAAAACTGATGGATGATGCATCAGAAGGGTCGCTTGTATAGGATTTATATTCAAATGTTACCGGATTAAATATTGTCAGTTCAGAAGGAGTGGCCAACCATAAATTTCCATTTAAATCTTCGGCTATTCTCCGAATTCTGTTATACCCATCCCTATTTGCATACTCTTGATAAGAAAACCTTTCAGTTGCACCGGTAGATTTATTGAAGAGTACGAGTCCCTCTGTTGTTCCCAGCCATAGTTTGTTATCGGGACCTTCATGGATTCCATCAATGGCATAGTAAAAGAGGTAATCTTTTTGATTTGGCTCATCAAATTCAATCTCATAGTTGAGAAATGAATCTCTTTCAGGTTGATATTTACTGACGTTTCTGTCTGTTCCAACCCAAGTTTCACCATTTTTATCAACATAAATCTCATATATATAGTTATTAGACAGCCCGTCTTCTTTTGAATAATTTGTGACTGAAATGGGAATGCCTTTTTCCTTATCACGATCTATCTTGTATAAACCATTCGTGGCCGTGCCAACCCAAAGAGTACCATGAATGCCACTGGAGATGCTCGTTATTTGCTCTTGGGCAAGATTATCTGACAAACCATCCAAATGGTCCAAACTTGAAAACTGATCTTTTTCTGGTTGATAATAATTGAGACCACTTTCCAATGTGCCGGCCCACACCCATCCTCGTAGATCTGTATGAAGTGCCTGGATATAATTTCCGGATATGCTGGTAGAATCGGTTGGGTTATGCTGAAACACTTTAAACGTTTGCCCATCGTACCGATTCAGCCCGTCTTTCGTGCCAAACCACATGAACCCTTTATGATCTTGTGTAATAGCGAAAACGGCGTTTTGAGAGAGGCCGTCATTAATGGTTAAATGCCTGAACTCAGGTGACTGTGAATGCACTCCGGCCGTAAATAGCATACACAAAACTATTGATATCGCTGCACCCTTGCCCATTTATAAAACTACCCTGGAATTATTTGATGTCTTGGTTATTGAGCTATTATATAATAAATCTTCGTGTAATCTTCTCCATTTTAAACCACAATTTATTAACGATATATGGAGATATTACTCACAAACAAGTAGTTGCAAGGCAATGGGATACTTAGTTTATATTTCTAAAGCCAACCTGTTTTATGAAGTCAAAGAAATTATAATTAGAGAGTTAGAGTATGTCATGAAATATGAAATTCACCATTTTGAATCTTAAATGGCACACCATGGAAATTACCATCCGTAATTGAAATATCCGGTCAGGTTTAAGTTCTGCATTCTCAAAAGATATACCAGGAAGAGAGAAAATATTTTATTTATCATCTATTTCCATAAGAGATCAGCATACCTTTAACAGGCTTAAATAGAATAAAATTAATAGGATAATGCAGTATCCGTCCAGTGTAACTATATAGTTCAACCATTTGGTTGAATAAAATGGTTAATCACTATAAATTACTTCTGATTTAATCATACAAACAGATATGCCTTTAGAGAAACAGACAGAAGAACAGATATTTTTAGCGGCCCAGAGGGTATTCCAGGAGAAGGGATTTGCCGGTGCGCGAATGCAGGAGATTGCAGATGAAGCCGATATTAACAAGTCGATGCTTCATTATTATTACAGAAGTAAGGAGAAACTTTTTCTTGAAGTGTTCCAATCCAGCGTGAAGAAAGTTTTTCCACAACTCATTGCCATTCTCTCATCAGGTGATGAGTTGGAAGCTAAAGTCAAAAAAGTGGTGGAGTTCTATTACAACACCTTCAGGAAGAATCCATACCTGCCGTCGTTCGTACTTCACGAGATGAACCAGCATCCGAAGCGGTTCAAAGAGTTTATCAACTCCCAGAATATCCGGATCCCAAAAGAATTTGCTGAACAATTAGAAACTGAAATAGAGAAGGGGAGGATTATGCCGATGAAACCCACACACTTTTTAATCAACATCGTCTCTCTGTGTCTGATGCCGGTAATTGCGCGAACACTTGTCCAAACTCTTTTTTCTTTAGATGATGACGATTTCGATGCATTCCTGGCTGAACGAAAGGAGTTGATTCCCAAAGTTATATTCAGCGGGGTGCAGACATGAAAAGGTTTATGATATTTATCGCTCCTCTGTTGATCGGTACGCAGCTATATGCACAATCACCACGAGACACGTTAAGCCTGGCGGATGTCTACGAAATCTTATACACGGAGAATCCGGTTACGGATAAAATCAGGACGAGCCGACAGATAACGGATTTGAATGAACGAATCGCCAAATCTGGCTGGTACCCGGATTTTGAACTGAACGCAAGTGCGAGCTACCAATCCGAAGTTGTAGAGTTCCCCTTTGAATCCCCCGGCTTTGATATTCCCAACTTCAGTAAAGATCACTATAATCTGTCGGTCAATGTTACCCAGCCAATTTTTGATGGCGGCAGGACTCGGGCTTCAAAACAACTGGAGGATGAGTCCGGGGATATTACAGAAGCCTCACTGAAATCGGATCTGCTGAAACTAAAAGAGCAAGTAGACCGCATCTATTTTGGAATCATGATTCTCCAGAAACAGAGAGAGATTATCAGTTTAGCGATTTCGGATATGGAAGAACAGCTTGAAATAGTCCAAAGCCAGGTTGAAAATGGAGTGTTATTACCGGGGAATGAAGCCACACTTCGTGCTGAAATATTGAACAGAGAACAGCAACTCACAAAAATAGGTCACGATATTATAGCGGGATATGAAGCGCTCAATGAAATATTGGGTGGCGAAACACCTATGGTACCCACATTGATTTTGCCGGAGAAAGAACATTGGCGAAAGCCGGGCCCGATGACAAACCGGCCGGAATTGGATCTATTAGCTGCCAGGGGTGAGTTGTTCGAAACTCAGAAAGACCTGGCAAATGCCGGCAAACTTCCGCAAGTCTCTCTGTTTGCCCGACCGTTTTATGGGAGACCCGGATTCAACCTGTTTGAGGATGACCTCCAGTTCAACTGGATTGTAGGAATACAGGCCAGGTGGAGCCTGAAAACGGCACGGAATGCATCCATAAAAACGGACGTACTTCATTTGCAGCAAAAGAATATCACGGAAGATCGTACACTTTTTGAACGGCAACAGAATGCTGCGTTGCGCCGACTCAACCAGGAAATTATGGGACTCGAAGAACAAATTGAGCGGGATGCAGAGATTGTGGAACTGCGGAATCAAGTGGCTGAGGAAAAGAGAAATCTTGTTGAAGAGGGGAGTGCAACAGTAACGGAGTATATCAGAGAATTGAATGAATTTGTACGGGCTCAGCTACAACTTGAGTTGCGAAAAATTCAGAGAGTACAGGCAATTATTAACTACGAAACAGAACAAGGATGGACATGGAAAGAATAAAATGGCCGATCATACTTTTAGGGTTATTGGTAACAGCTTCCTGCTCGAGTGAAAATGGCTCAGATGCATTTGGTCAGTTTGAGGCGGATGAAGTAGTGATCTCATCTGAAACAAACGGACGTCTTCTCAATTTTGACCTTGAAGAAGGGCAGAGATTTGAGGAGGGGGAACATGTAGCGCTTATTGATACGACTCAGCTCCATCTTCAGAAAGAAGAGGTCAATGCATCTATCGAAGCCATTCGGACGAATATTGATAAACTGAATGCGCAGAAGGCTGTATTTGAATCGCAATTAGAGACAGCAAGGAAAGAGTTGAGCCGTTTTGAATCGCTACAAGAGGATAATGCAGCCACACAACAGCAACTTGATTCTGCGGAGGGGCGCGTTCAGACATTAGAAAGGCAGATTGAATCAGTGGAAGTGGGGAAGGGTTCGGTTTCAGCAGAAGTGAGACGAATGGGAACAAAGATTGCTCAAATCAACGATCAAATTGAAAGAGCGAGTATCACAAATCCTGTCAGCGGAACGGTGTTGAATAAATTTGCGGAGGAGCATGAACTGATTTCACAGGGAAAGCCTTTATACAGCATCGCCAATCTCGATGTGATGGTTCTGCGTGTCTACATATCCGGTGCGCAACTGCCGGCCATTCAACTAGGTGAAACCGTTGATGTGATATTCGATGAGAATAAAGCGGATAACCAAAATACCCGAGGACGCGTAAGCTGGATTGCATCCGAAGCGGAATTCACTCCCCGAATGATTCAAACCAAACAGGAGCGGGTCACCCAGGTGTATGCCGTAAAAGTTCGAGTAGATAACCCGGACGGTAAATTAAAAATCGGCATGCCCGGTGAGGTCAGATTTGAATCGGATGCATCTGAAAATGAATAGGAATTAAATACATAGGAGACTCAAATGAACTGGACAACTTTCAAAAAGATAATGCAACAAATTGATCAGGCGATTGAAGATTTTGTGAGAGAAACGGTTGATGAATTGGAAAAGACTTACCAAAGTGAGTGAAATGAAGATTTCCCTCTTCAAAGGGGGAACCCCTGAAGACGTGATAATTTTAAAATTAGAAATAAATGAATAACGTTGTAGAAATATCAGAAGTCAGCAAATCTTATGAAGATGTAAAAGCTCTGAAGGAGATCTCATTTGAGGTTGAAAAAGGAGAACTGTTCGGACTGATTGGCCCTGATGGAGCCGGGAAAACCACTTTATTCAGAATACTCACCACTTTGCTTGTACCGGATTCAGGAGAAGCTAAGGTCCTTGGTATGGACGTAGTAGAGAATTACCGAGAAATTCGGCCAATTCTTGGTTATATGCCGGGCCGATTTTCGCTTTACCAGGATCTGAGCGTGGAGGAAAACATCCGATTTTTTGCATCGGTTTTTGGAACTACTCTTGAAGAGAATTACGATCTCGTAAAACCCATTTATCAGCAGTTAGAGCCTTTTAAAAATCGATTGGCAGGAGCGCTTTCGGGCGGAATGAAACAGAAACTGGCCCTCAGTTGTGCACTGATCCATAAACCGGAATTACTCATTCTGGATGAACCTACAACCGGCGTAGATGCTGTCTCAAGAAAAGAGTTTTGGGAGATGCTTCACCTTCTCAAACACCAGGGAATCACAATTTTGGCATCCACACCCTATATGGATGAGGCCGATCAATGCGACCGTGTTGCCCTGATGCAGAATGGAAAGATACTTAAGATCAGTACACCCGATGAAGTTGCACAATCATTTTCGTCTACTCTGTACGGAATTAGGTCGAAGCACCGGTTCCAATTGATTCAAGTGTTGCGTGAATATCAGTATGTGAAATCAGTACAACCGTTTGGTGAATCTGTTCACTATGCGGACCATAGAAATGATCCTGATACTGACGATATTTTACGTTATTTGAGCACCCATGGTGTTGAGGATGCAGAAATTAAAAAAATTGATTCAAACATCGAAGATACATTTATGGAATTGATGCAACAGGAGGAGAGCCATGCCTGAGGTTGCCATTCAAACGAGGGATCTAACAAAAAAATTCGGTGATTTTACAGCGGTCAATCAGATTTCATTTGATGTCCGGCGAGGGGAGATCTTTGGTTTCCTCGGAGCCAATGGGGCAGGAAAGACGACGGCCATTAAGATGCTTACGGGACTTCTTTCACCCACATCCGGGGAGGGATCTGTCGCAGGCCATGATATTCATTCAGAATCTGAAGCTATTAAGAAAAAGATCGGGTATATGAGTCAACGATTTTCGCTCTATGATGACCTGACAGTTAAAGAAAATATCCGTTTCTACGGTGGTGTGTATGGGTTGTCTCGACACATATTGCGAAGCAAATACGATGAAATACTTGAGAAAGTGGATTTGAAAGATGAAATAGACAGTCGTGTGGGATCACTTCCGCTGGGGTGGAAACAAAAATTAGCATTCTCAATCGCTCTTTTGCACGAACCAAAAATTGTTTTTTTGGATGAACCGACCGGTGGAGTCGATCCAATCACAAGAAGACAGTTTTGGGAAATGATCTACAAAGCATCTGAGGATGGAGTTACTGTATTTGTAACCACTCATTATATGGATGAGGCTGAATATTGCGATCGGGTTTCGATCATGGTCGATGGCAAAATCGAAGCACTGGATTCACCGGTTGAGTTAAAGAGATCTTTCTCAGCAAAATCTATCGAAGAGGTATTTATTGAGTTAGCACGAGGTGCTGAGAATAGTGATGGATGATTTCCCCCATTCGAAGGGGGATTCTCCTGAAAGAATTAACAAATAGTTTCGAGCAATGAACGCATTTAAAGGATTTGTAAAAAAAGAGTTCAAGCAGATCTATCGGGATAAGCGTACGCTTTTGGTGCTTTTTGGGATGCCGGTGATTATGATGATTCTGTTTGGATTTGCGATTCGAAATGAGATCCAAAGTGCTGAGGTAGCAGTTCTGGATCTCTCAAAAGACAGTATGACGGCGGAGTTAATCCAAAAAATCGAGTCGAATCCTTCATTCGACATCACTCACTATCTTCAGGCTTATAATGAAGTTGAACCACTGTTTCAGAAAGGCAATGTAAAAGCTGTACTCATTTTTGAAAATAATTTTGAACAAAAAATGGTTCGGCATTCATCAGCGAAAATTCAGATGGTCACAGATGCCACCGATCCCAATCTCGCAAGGCTTCTTCAAGCATATACTTCTAGCATTGTCCAGGATTTTAGTGATGATTTGAATCCTGAAATTTCAATCGAGCAAGCGGGCCTCTCACCTGAAATTCGAATGATGTACAATCCCGAATTGAGAAGTGTGAATTTGTTTGTGCCGGGGTTAATTGCAGTGATACTTATGTTGATATCCGCTTTAATGACTTCCATTTCCATCACTCGGGAAAAAGAGATGGGGAACATGGAAATTCTGTTGGTTTCCCCATTAAAACCTTATCAAATAATTATTGGTAAGGTATTGCCGTACCTGGTTTTATCACTAGTAAATGTATTTACGATTCTTCTTTTGGCAATCTTTGTATTTGAAGTGCCATTCGAGGGTTCGTTCATACTCTTTTTCGCAGAGTCAATCCTGTTCATTCTGACTGCACTTTCTCTCGGAGTATTTATCTCAGCCGTGGCCAACAATCAGCAAACGGCGATGATGGTCTCGCTGGCCGGTCTCTTACTGCCAACCGTATTACTTTCCGGGTTTATCTTCCCGATCTCAAGTATGCCCCAAGTCTTGCAGTGGATTAGTCACATTATACCTGCAAAATGGTTTTTAGAAATAGTTAGGAGCATCATGCTGAAGGGAGGAGGAATTTCGGTTCTTTGGTTTCAAACGGCAATCCTGGTGGTTATTACACTTCTTTTTATGGGGTTAAGTATGAAACGATTTAACGTGAGGCTGCAATGAAAACCATTCAATTTATACTGCAAAAAGAGTTTCTTCAGATTTTTCGGAACAGGGCGATGCTGCCGATATTGTTTGTGATGCCCATTGTACAGCTATTGGTATTGTCATTTGCAGCTACGTATGAGTTGAAAGAAGCGTCATTTGCACTTATAGATTACGATCAGTCCTCACTTTCCCGGGAACTATCAGCCCAGTTCCAGGCCACGGGATATTTCAGCCTTGAACATAAAACATTTGATACAGATGAAGCCCTTGAGGAGTTGAAGGCCGGGAATGTAAATATGGTATTGACGATTCCGGAGAACTTTAGTCGGGATTACAGCCAGGGAAATTCGGTTTCCGTTCAAATGCTGATTGATGCCGTGGATGGCACGAAAGCCGGAATGATTCAGTCATACGGTTCCTCTATCATACGGGATTTCAATCAGAATCATATACGGGAAGTTCAACTCATCTCGTCAAAAAAAGCACCTCAATTGAGTCGAATTGAGTTGATTCCCGTCAACTGGTATAACCCGGACCTGGATTACATTACCTACATGGTGCCCGGAATTTTGGTTGTGCTGGTGTCGATGATTGGCCTGTTCCTGTCTGGCATGAATATCGTACGTGAGCAAGAAATCGGCACGATTGAGCAACTGAATGTAACCCCAATCAAGAAAAGCCATTTTATAACCGGGAAAATTGTACCGTTTTGGATTATCGGAATGGTTGATTTAGTGATCGGCTTAGCCCTGGCTCGTTATGGATTTAATATCCCATTCCTGGGAAGCCTGACTCTCATCTTAATTGTGTCAGGTATTTACCTGATTGTGATACAGGCACTGGGGCTCTTTATCTCAACCGTAACAAGTACCCAACAACAGGCGATGTTTATTGCATGGTTTATTATGGTGGTATTTATTTTGATGGGTGGACTCTTCACACCTATTGAAAGTATGCCGGTTTGGGCGCAGGACCTAACACTTGCAAATCCCGTAGCATGGTTCATCAAAATGATGCGAATGGTTCTGCTGAAAGGAGCCGGCTGGCAGGAGATTCAACATATGGTTTTTGTCCTGATTGGAATGGGAGGACTGTTTTATGGTGTGGCGATTAATCGATATAAGAAAACTGCAGGATAATTTTTACGAATAGATAATAGAAAGGGAATACAAGCGATTATATAAATATGTGAATACAATAAAGATGATTTCTTGAATTGGTGAGGCACAGTCATATCCGCATGTTTACAAAAAGCTTCTTTAATGAAGAATGTGCGATAATTCTTTTAGCAATCAATCATCAAAAAAGGCTTACTTAAAAGTCATTCATCAATTTTGAAGCCTATCTTATTTTTATATCGTAAATAATTACCGTACCTGTATTCCAGCTAATTCTAACCTGACCTGAAACTCCTATGATATGGCTATTTTTATAACCTTTGTCAACGGAAAGGTACCCGTCGCTGTACTGATAACCTGAATTATTTTGACCTACATGAAGAATCTCACCATTTCCGAAATCAATAGCAGTTACCCTGTTGTTTTCGATTCTTACGTTAAGTAAGTAGATGCTCCTTCTGTATGTATTTAAATTCAGTGATTTGACAGTTGAGGTATACCATCCATCCTCAATTTTTTGAATAAAAACGAAGGTTGATTGATTACCAGGATTTGCATCAGCCTTTAAACCGGAAAAACATGATAATGCAAAGATAAGCGATATTAGCACCATTAGTCTATTCATCTCATCTCTCCCTTTTGAATTATTACTTAATTAACCTGCCTAGCCTAGTACAATGCACTTGACTTAGCATATACTAATTATCTAATAATTTCTCCCTTCACCCCTGAAGGTTTCAAAAGCTTAACCTACTTAAATGTAACCATTTTTAAGAAGATCTTCTTCTTTGGCCATATCATTATTTGATGATTTTTGTTCTCACCATAAGCTTTTTTCAAGGTATTGTAATGAGTGTTTTGAAATTACACACAACATTTATTTCCCACCTGAAGATTTATCCAATGCTAAAATGGAGGGATATTTTGATGGAGTCAATATTATTCTGTTTCCACCTTTTGCAGAGCAAATCAGGAATGACGTACAAATGTTCTAAAAGCCAGTGTATAATGGATGAAATCAATTGAGAGACGTTATCCATCGAATAGCAGAGAGGCTGAATGTAAATGATGATCAAACTGGATATTGAAGTAACGAATATAAACAACAGAGATCAAGCTGATAATCCGGAATACTACCGAATAGTAGTAGATAAAAAGGCCGAATATATTTGAGAGATATTTTAGGTTTTATGAACTAAAAATTTCAATTGATCAGAATGTCCAAGTATTTGTTTCATAAGTCCAAGAGTTTAATCCAGTTTCAGTGTATCTAAATGAATACAAATGAGATTTAAGTGAAATTGCAAGAGGGCTTCTTTCATTGTCAAGCTAATACCGAAAATGGAAGTAACTTCGGGGTAGCAAATTCATTTTATCTCGAAATCATAATAAAATAGGAGAACATAAAATGAATAATAGTAGAGAACTTAACTATATGTCATGGTATCGCCATTTTAAGGTCTATACAGTATTAGCATTAGTTATCATTTTCACAAGTTGTGATTCTACAGTTGTGGACAATGGGAACTCACTATCTTCAGCTGACTTTGAAGAAATGCAGCGATCTAATCATGAAGGGGACTTGGCACCTGTTTGCGAGGCGGCCGTAATTGACGTCTCTCTGGTAATTGATATTTCTGGATCGAATTCCGGTACTAGATTACAGGCTACTAAAGATGGAGCAAAGGCCCTTGTCGCTGAACTTAGCAGTAGTGATAAAGGAGCATTAATTAGCTTTTCAACCACAGCTCAACGTAACCTGGATCTTACGATTATGGACCCAACGGGACAAAGTACACTGAACCAAGAGATTGATGATTTGACACCAATCGCATGGACAAATATTCAAGGTGGAATTATTTATGGAGCTGAAGAGCTAACCGGGGATGAAAGCTTGTTTGGTAATGTGGATACTAATCCAAGTGGATTTGACCGTGATAATGCAACAAAAGTCATGGTTGTTTTATCTGACGGATTCGCAAATCGCTATTATGACAGCAATGGCAATGTAGTAACAGCGTCATCAAGTGTTGTGCAAACAGAAACAAATAATGCTGCAACTGATGCAAAAAATGCAGGTATTCGAATATTTACGATTGCTCTGCAAGGAGCCAATGTGCCAGCTATGACAGGGTATGCTTCTGCACCGGGGGATGCTTTTGATGTTCAAGACATTAATACTCTTGTGACAGTTTTCTCAGATATTGCAGAGGCTATTTGTCCAACTGCAGTAGGAGTTGATATTAAACCAGAAGGCGAACCAAATTCAATCAACCCAAACAACAAAGGTGTAATACCTGTGGCTATTTTAGGAAGTGAAGATTTTGATGCAACCACAATCGATCCTGTAACGGTTCGATTTGGAGCTCTAAGTGAAGTGACATCTGACGCAGGTGCGAGACTTGCTCATGGCGATGGCCACATAGAAGATGTAAATGGTGATGGAATACCTGACTTTTTGGGTCATTTTCCAACACAAGACACCGGCCTTGTCAGTGGTGATTTGAATGGATGGCTGATCGGTAAAACCAATGATGGTGAATCGATTGCAGGTTTCGATGCAGTGAAAATTGTTGGTGGTGGTAAGCCATAGCCAATTCAGAATCTTTAATTTATTTTGTAAACCAATCCCCCGGTCATAACCGGGGGTTTTTTTGAATGCTATATTCTTAATCGCTTCAACTTAACATCTTAGAGAACATAAATGAAAGTTAACTTTGTACGTATTCTGTTTTAAGGTTCATACTTAAAAAAATCAAGAAATATGGCTTTTCGAAGGGCATTAGGTGATCAATACATGAGAGGTGAGCTTAGTAAGTCACAAGTAGAAAACATTGGCTGAATTTCTAAAAGATCCAGACTTTTTTTTGAGACTTAACTTCATTTTATATAGGTCAAAAAAATAGACACTTCTAAAAAAATTAGTCAGGAAATTGCCTAAAAGGATCAGTTGGTTTCCAATAATAACAACGTAATAACATAAATGGAAAATCTTGAAACTTGATATAAACCGCTAAATTAATTTGCAGCTAAAAAGTGGCACTTCAATAAAATATATTCTCTTTACATCAGCACATGAAAACTTTCTTTCTTATTAATATTTTGTTGAGAAGGGCGGTATTAAAAAATTAAGATACTAATTATCAATAATTTACTACTTTTCTTGTGGGTTCAGGCAGATTCGAACTGCCGACCTCATCGATGTCAACGATGCACTCTAACCAACTGAGCTATGAACCCTAAACAAGAACTAAATATACCCAGAGTTCGGTTTGAATTGCAATAGAAAATCGAACTGATTTCTTTCGGCTGATGATAAAGGTTTGTATTTTATCTGTTCTTTGAAAATTTTGAAAATATATGCAGAACAGAAGAGCAGCCAGAGAAGCAGCATTAAAGTCGTTATACGCCGTGGAAGTTGGAAAAAACTCCACGCAAGATGCAACAAAAGTAATTATCAAACCCTCTCTGAAAAATGACTATGACTCAGTAAGATTTGCTGAGAAATTATTAATGGTTACCGTCGATCATGCAACGGAGTACGACGAAATTATTGATGAACATATTAACAATTGGGAAGTAAATCGTCTGGCAGTTATCGATAAATTGATTTTACGAATGGCCATTTCGGAACTTCTTTTGTTCGAGGAGATACCAACTAAAGTATCGATAAATGAAGCGATTGAACTTGCCAAAAAATACTCCACTCGCAAAAGCGGTAATTTTGTAAATGGCATATTGGATGCCGCTCTTACGCATTTAAAGAAAGAGAATAAAATCAATAAGAAAGGCAGAGGTCTAATCGAAGAGTCGAATCATTAAATGAATGAAAAGATTGTAGCTATTGGAGATATTCACGGCTGTGTTAGATCCCTGAAAACACTGTGGAACAACTTAAAGCCCCATAAAGACGCTTTACACGTTTTTATAGGAGATTATATTGACAGGGGCCCTGATTCTAAAGGGGTAGTCGATTTTCTGCTGGAAGTGCAGTATGATCGAAGGTGTATTTTTTTAAGGGGAAATCATGAGCAGATGCTGTTGGATGCTCTTCATTCGGGAGATTCTGAACTTTGGATGTATAACGGTGGTGAGACGACTCTTAAATCATATAGCAATCCAAAAAGTGTTTCCGATATCCCGGATAAACACCTGGAGTTTTACGAGAATACTCGTCACTTCTTTGAAACCGATGATTATTTTTTTGTACATGCGGGCGTCCCGCCCCATCAAACCCTGGAGGACAGCAAGGAAGACCCTAAAGCTAATCATTATTTTTTGTGGGGCCGTGAACACCTGAATGCGTTTGATGTACCCTGGGAAAAAACTGTAATTTTTGGTCATACTCCACGTCCTTATCCAATTCAAAAAAAAGGAATGATTGGTATAGATACCGGTTGTGTTTACAGTGAATTGGGATATGGGAAATTAACGGCTGTTGTGCTTCCTTCGAAAGAATTTATACAACAGAAATCACTGGACTGAGATAATTAATTGGTCATTCTGAATTTAATCTAGATCTCTACCTGTACTTTTTCTGAGGTCCCAAATAAATATCAGGATGCCTGTATAATAACTATTAAGTTTTTAGATAATCTATGAGTTTAAAATGTGGTATTGTTGGTTTGCCGAATGTTGGTAAATCAACGCTTTTTAATGCATTAAGTAATGCCGGAGCTGAATCGGCAAACTTTCCATTTTGTACAATTGATCCGAATATAGGCCTTGTCCCGGTACCTGATAAACGTCTTGATACACTCTCTGAAATTGTTGAACCCAAAGAGACAATTCCGGCAACTATCGAGTTTGTAGACATTGCCGGATTGGTAAAAGGTGCTTCCGAAGGAAAGGGAAAAGGAAATGCTTTTCTTTCACATATTCGGGAAGTAGATCTTATTGTTCACGTTGTTCGATGTTTTGATGATGAAGATATCATCCACGTAGAGGGGTCGGTAGACCCGGAACGGGATATTCGAATTATTGAAGATGAGCTTATCTTAAAAGATCTCGAGTCCGTTGAAAAACGAGTGGATAAACTTCAAAAAGAATCAAAAAGTGGTGATAAAAAAGTTATCGCCAACTATGAAACTGTGAAACGGTTAGCAGATCATCTAAGTGTTGGAAATACAGCCAGAACATTTGAAGTAGATGAAGAGGAGAGAGAGGCTTATAGAGACCTGTTCTTGTTGACAGAAAAACCGGTTCTTTATGCATGCAATGTTTCGGAAGAAGACGTAAACGACGGCAACGAATGGGTGGAAACCGTAAAGGAGATCGCCAGCGAGTTTGACGATACTGTTGTAATGTTTTGTGCAAAAATTGAGGCGGAAATCGCTGAGCTTGAACCGGACGAAAAAGAGATGTTTTTGGAGGAGTTAGGAGTAGAACGATCCGGCTTGGACCGCTTGATACAATCAGCTTACCAAAATCTCGGTCTGATTACCTACTTCACGGCTGGCCCGAAAGAAGTACGAGCGTGGACGATTGAAAAAGGAACCAAAGCACCTAAGGCTGCCGGTGTGATTCATACTGATTTTGAGAAAGGTTTTATCCGGGCGGAGACGATTGCTTACGAAGATTATGTTTCTCTCGGTTCAGAGAAAGCGGCAAAAGAAGCCGGGAAAATGCGCCAGGAAGGGAAAGATTATGTTGTGAAAGATGGCGATGTGATGCTGTTCCGGTTTAATGTGTAAGCACTAATTGAGATATCGTATTTTTTAATTTCGATAAGGAAAAATGACTTATCAAAATGTTCAGTCCGTTCCCATACTAATTAATTGCAAGAAAAATACAATGTCTGGGTAATCAGATATTTCGCGGATTTTTTTATTGATTTACAAATTCGATCTGGGTCGTATCGGCTGGTAAAAAATTTGGTTCGATACGATCGTGAACGACCCAGGCTGCAGGATATTCATCCTTCACCATTCTTGAAAAATTGTTGGCTTTCTGCTGATCTCTGAAATCTCCGACGCGCACTTTGTAATACGGCTGACGAAATGTAACGTACGCTTCAGGCGAGTATCCCTGGATGTGCTGATCAGCCCAAACGCGGAAATTATCCTTTGTGGAATCAGCTTCTGCTACGCTGCGCGTTGATAATAACTGGACACGAAATCCGGCGTATTGGTCAACCACTTTTTCTTCTTGAACAACATCTTTCAGAAACAGGTCAGGCATATCGTGTTCAACGGATGCAAACCGGTCAGACAACTGGCTACGGTTTTCAAAAAGCAATCGATCGAACTCATCCATCTCTTCTGCCAGATAAGCTTCAACAACTTCAGGGTCTACATCAAAAATGGGTTCATTTTCGGTTTCTGTGGATGGAGACTCATCTGCATCCGTTGTAGTTTTTTCTGTCGTTTTACATCCGGCCAGGACTAACAACAGTATTATCAATGTGGCACTTACTCTATTCATAGTATAAAATTTTGATCTTTTAAGCTCCAACGGGATGCCAGGTGGTTTTGGTCTCCATAAAATCAAGAATCAGGTAAGGGTTTTCATGCTTCTCTTCACTCCAGTCCGATTGTGAATAATGCTTAACCCGCTTCACACTGATAGATGCATTTTCATCCAATTGTTTCTTGGTTTCTGAATCGTTAATTGCATTGAAAATGGCATTTACGTCCATATGAGTCGTAAGGTGGTTAACCATCTCATCGCGATTGCCGGTCAGGATGTTTACAACTCCGGCCGGCACATCGGAGGCATGAAGAACCTCACCAAAGCTGACCGCAGAAAGAGGATTCTCAGTTGAGGCCAGAATGATGCAACTGTTTCCGCAGGCTATAACAGGTGCAACTAATGACACGATCGACAGAAGTGGAGATTCATCCGGGCCAATAATTCCAACGACACCCGTCGGTTCCGGCATGCTAAAGTTAAAATGTGAACTTGCAACCGGGTTCACAGTTCCAAACACCTGGCTGATTTTGTCGGTCCAGCCCGCATAATAAATCAGCCGGTCGATCGATATTTCGATTTCTTTTTGTGCATTCTTCTTTTTCGCTCCGAGTAGTTCGAGTTCATTTACAAATTGATCTTTTCGCCCCTCCAACATTTCGGCAATCCGGTAGAGAATTTGTCCGCGGTTATAGGCTGAACGTCCGCTCCATCCGTCAAAAGCTGACCGAGCGACTACTACGGCATCGCGGACATCTTTTCGGGTACAGCGGCACGCATTCGCAATATGTTTTCCACCAGGATTCTCTATCCTGTATATCCGGTTTGATTCACTTCGCGGAAATTTTCCGCCAACGTATGTTTTATAAGTTTTTAAAACTTCGAGTCTGTCAGACATCTTTCAGGGATCAGTTAACTGTTATCAATTCTTGAAGTCATTCCGGCCTTGAGCCGGAATCTCCTAAATTAAATTATATTCGGAGATTCTGAATCAAGCCTGCCTACGCTGCACTTCGGCAGACAGGTTCAGAATGACATTTTGTAATTTCAATTTAGCTTTACGTATGGATACAACCCATGCAATCCGCCTTCTCTTCCGATTC
Organism: Rhodohalobacter sulfatireducens; assembly: GCF_022012475.1. Taxonomy (GTDB): domain Bacteria; phylum Bacteroidota; class Rhodothermia; order Balneolales; family Balneolaceae; genus Rhodohalobacter; species Rhodohalobacter sulfatireducens. Next base: position 19,458 of record NZ_JAKLWS010000038.1, on the reverse strand, counting down.
CGCTTTCTTTGTAACCGCCGAACGGGGAGGTTGGGTCGAACTTATTATAGGTATTGGACCACATCACACCGGAACGAACTTTCTGGCCGACTTTAAAGATTTTTGAACCTTTATCTGTCCAGATTCCGCTGGCCAGGCCATAAGGTGTATTGTTTGCTTTTTCAATCGCTTCATCAGGAGTACGGAAGGTTTGAATGGTCAGAACCGGGCCGAAAATTTCTTCTCGGACAATTCGGTTGCTTTGGCCCACCCCGGTGAAAATTGTCGGGCGGCAGAAGTAACCATTTTCAGGAAGGTCACATTTACTTTGGTAGATTTCGGCACCCTCATTCACACCGATCTCCAGGTACTCATTAATCTTTTCGAACTGAGCTTTAGAATTGATGGCTCCAATATCGGTATTCTTATCAAGCGGATCGCCTACAATCAATGTTTCCATTCGGTCTTTCAGTTTTTGAATCAATCTCTCAGAAATTCCTTCCTGGATCAGCAGGCGGGAACCCGCGCAACAAACATGTCCCTGGTTAAAGAAAATGGCATTGATTATTCCCTCGACAGTTTGATCGATAGGAGCATCTTCAAAAACAATATTCGGCCCCTTGCCGCCGAGTTCAAGCGTGTATTTCTTATAAGTTCCGGCTAAAGATTTCTGGATGATTTTTCCTACTTCGGTAGAGCCGGTAAATGCAATTTTATCTACGCCTTGATGATTGACAATGGCTGAGCCGGTTTGACCTGCTCCGGTTACAATATTTACAACACCATCGGGTAGACCGGCATCGCTGCATATTTCAGCAAACTTCAAGGCGGTAATTGGAGTGGTTTCAGCAGGTTTCAAGACAACTGTGTTTCCGGTTGCAAGGGCAGGGGCTATTTTCCATGCCAGCATCAACAGGGGAAAGTTCCATGGGATGATCTGTCCACAAACGCCAAGTGGCTCCGGCTTTCGTCCGGGGAAAGCATATTCCAGCTTATCAGCCCAACCGGCATAGTAGAAAAAGTGTGCAGCGGCAAGAGGAACGTCCACATCCCGGGATTCACGAATTGGTTTCCCACCATCCATCGTTTCAGTGATGGCTAATTCACGAGATCGCTCCTGGATCATTCGTGCTATGCGATAGAGATATTTTCCACGCTCGCGTCCGCTGAGTTTCGACCATGTTTTGTTATATGCTTTGCGAGCAGCCTGAACCGCTTTATCAACATCCTCAGAGGTGCCTTCGGCAAACTCTGTAAGTATCTCTTCACTTGCCGGATTGATCGATTTCATGTACCGGCCTTTCTCCGGCTCCACAAATTCCCCGTTAATGAAATGATTATATTTTTCATTGATCTCAACAAAATCACTACTCTCAGGTGCTGAACTGTATTCCCAAAAAGAAGCAAAATCCAACTTTAGATCTGCATTGGGTGAGGTCGGTTTAGGACTTCCGTTTGTCGCATCAGCGGATGTTTTTTCTTTCGTCTCAGACATAAAAAAGATGTTAGTTGTTGGTAGTCAGTTGTTTGTTGTTTATGAGTTTAGCCTTATATCAAAATTTCGAAATTACAACTACCCACTAACAACAATCAACAAACCAATCATTAATCATTCGAAAAATAGTTACTGCTTTGGTACACACCTGTTTCCTGTTTAACAATTTGCATCAGGAGGTCATTTGCCAGGGAGCTGGCACCGAAGCGAAAATAGTCGGGAGTCAGCCAATCGGCTCCAAGGGTTTCTTTTACAAGCACAAGATATTGTAATGCCTGTTTTGCTTTCCGAATTCCACCGGCGGGTTTCATGCCAATCATCTTACCGGTTTCGCGGTAGAAATCGCGGATCGCTTCCAGCATAACTAAAGTAACCGGCTGAGTAGCTGCAGGAGATACTTTCCCGGTTGATGTTTTAATGAAATCGGCTCCTGCATGCATCGCTATATCACTGGCTTTTCTGACATTCTCATAGGTTTCCAATTCACCGGTTTCCAAAATCACTTTCAGGTGAGCATCGCCGCATGCTTCTTTAACGGCAGCAATCTCATCAAAAACAAAACTGAAATTACCCTTCAAAAACTCGCCTCTCGAGATTACCATATCCACTTCATCAGCGCCTTGTTCGACTGCAAATTTTGTGTCATCTAACTTTACCTGAAGTTTTGCCATTCCACTTGGAAACGCCGTAGCTACACTGGCTACATTGATGTTTGAACCGTTCAAAGCTTTTTTGGCTGTAGAAACCATATTCGGGTAGACACACACCGCTGCTACAGTTGGCAGATCGGGCATGGGGGCATATGGTTTCTTTGCCTTACTGCAGAGTTGAATCACTTTTCCTTCGGAGTCTTTTCCCTCCAGTGTTGTAAGGTCAATCATACTCAGGGCCAGTTTTAACCCCTGCACCTTCGACTCTTTTTTGATACTTCTCGAGTTGAGGCGGGCGACTCGTTCTTCAACGCCGATCTGGTCAATTGGAATCGTCTGGTTGAAATCAGGAAGTGAAACTTTATTCATAAAATCAGTTGTGACTCTTTGGTTAACATTTGTCAATGTACGGATAATCAAATTGGAGATAAAGATTGACAATACATTGAAAGAAGAGTAAATTGGCGTAAAAGATAACGCAATATGGCGAAATGATGGCAGAAAAGAACTCACATCAAAAAGAATATTTATCAAACAAGAGTAAGAAAAACAGTAATAAAGTTGAAGAACCCTTCATTGCCTGGGATCTCTCAAAGGCAGTAGCAAACATTCAAGAGGGGTTGGCTTCCGATATTTTGCAAACAATCCAAACTCGTTTAGATATTTCCAGAATGGAGCTTTCAACACTCTTGATGATTTCACCGCGAACACTCGATCGCCGCCGAAAAGAGGATGTTCTGCCACCTGATGAATCGGAACGAAGTTACCGAATTGCCAGATTAACTGATCTGGCAGCAGAAGTTTTTGGAAGCATGGAAAAAGCGTCAACCTGGTTTAAACAACCGAATTATGCTCTTGGTAATAAAAAACCTCTCGATATTGTTCAAACCGAACCGGGTGCCCGTCTTGTAGAGCGTACACTTCAGCAGATACAACACGGTATTACTGTTTAGGGATGGGAACCATTCGTGTGTGGCGGATATGCCGCCGGGAGTATAAAGATTCAGCTTTTTCCGGGGAAGGAGCTAAGCTTTATGGAGGGCGGTTTAACAGTGAAGGCCTCGCCGCCGTTTATACATCCGGGAGCCTTTCTTTGTCTCTCCTGGAAATGTTAGTTCAGACAAACGACCGATCTTATCTGCGCCATTGTGTTGTATTCCAGGCAGATGTTCCAGAGTTTCTTGTTGATTCCCCGGCTATGACTGATTTGCCGGAGGAATGGAATCAAATACCTTATGGGCATGCTTCTCAAGATTTTGGCGATGATTGGCTATCCTCAAATAAAAGTCTCGCTTTGAAGATTCCGAGTGTAGTAATTCCCATTGAGTACAATTATGTTTTAAATCCCAATCATCCTGACTATAGCAACCTTCAAATTGAAGAAAAGGGGCAAGCGGGAGTTGACCAAAGATTGTTTACATAAATTCTCTGTTATTCATTGTTCATGAAAAATTGAATGAGCATTGGAAATTGTTTACACAGGTAAATTTATATAGGTATTCATCAAGTTCCGGGTGTATCGTAAGCAGAGCTGAATTACATCCAAACACACTTTCACAATGAGATTATCCTATTTTCTTGTTCTCATATTTATATCAACTCTCTTTACCTCATGCCGGGATACAGACTATGAAATTTTGGAGATGCGCGTCAGTGATCACAAAGAAATTGGTTATAACATTATTGGACCGGAGAGTTTATACCTCGTTCAGGTTGAAGAAGAAATTGGAGGGGCAGAGTGGGACCGAACATTTGGAATCGAGGATTTTGACTACAAATGGGGTTATGTATACAACATATTAGTTGAAAAGAAATATTATGACGAACCCAGGCTGGATGCGTCCTCATTCCGTTACGTGTTTATAAAAGAGATCTCCAGAGAAAAAGTTGAAGTGGGTAGTCAATTTGAGCTCATTCTTCAAAGAACTTATGAGGATGGAAATGTGGAGATATTTTGGGAGGAGGAGCAAGATGGCTTTAGCATAGCCGGGAATAAATCATTCATCTGTGCTGATCTATGTAGTGAATTAAGAAAGAAAGGAGAAGCATTTACTTTGTTGTTGGGCATATTCGAACATTTTGGGGATGGAGAGATCAAGCTGGTGGACCTGAAAACTCAAAATTATAGATAACTAAAAGCACCGGATGTTAATGCAACCGGTTCGACAGATTATCAACCGTCTCTGAAAAAAGTTTATCAATATTTGGGTGATTCGCTAAGGCACTTGAGGTATCTATCCTTGATTTGACGTCTTTCAAAATTAAATCGGCGTATTCTGTTCGCTCAAGTTCAACGTAGGCTTTAGCCATCTTAATAAGTGATTCTGCCGATGCCCGTTTATATTCATCGTAATGGTACTCATCAAAATAATCGGCAGCCTTTTCGAACTGCCTGGCAGCTTCCTCGTATTTTCCAACCCTTAGGTAATGTTCCCCCCTTGCTTTATAAAGTTTAGCAAATGTATCTTTATCCGTCTCCTCGAAATCTTCATAGATAGATTTTGATCGTTCAAAGTACGATTCAACTTTTTCATAGTTTCCCATGATCGATAATAGATTTCCATAATTTTTGAAAACAGCACCGAGGTAGTAGTGGTCTTCACCGTATGCCTCCAGGTATACATTCATCGCTTCTTCTTGAAGTTCTAATGCTTGTTTGTATTCATCCCTTTCAAAATGGATTCCTGCCAGGTGATTTTTTGACATAGCCACATAAGGATGCTCTTCACCAAAAAGTTTTTCATCAATTTTCATAGTCCTTGTGAATAGAGATTCCGCCACCGTGTAATTTCCCAACTGCTTTTCTAAAACGGCAAGATTGGTAAGGGTGGCTGTGTAGTTGGGGTGACCATCATCACCATACACTTGTTCCTTAATCTGTAAAGATTGATTGTAGTAATTTCGAGCTTCATCATATTCGGCCTGTGTCATTTTATACATGCCCAGATCCCCTAATATGCTGGAGGTGATTACATCATCTTCGCCGTGAAAGCTCCTACTGGCCTCTAATGCTGCTAAAAGCAGTGAATCTCCTTTTTGGTAATTGTCGATTCGGTAATAACCCCGTGCCAAACTTTTTATATCTTTAATGAAGAGAGTAGAGTCGACCGCAGCTTGATTTTTAAGAACATTGATTGATTTCTGGAAATAGGCGTGAGACGATTCATAATTACCTAATTGTTCTTCAGAAAGGCCCAAATGGTTATAAAGAGTGGCATAAAGCGGATTTGATTCAGATGCAGTTTCATCCAAAACGTTCTCAGCCTTTACAAAATACTCCCTGCCTTCCCGGTAATTCCCGAGATCGTGTTCCAAACCTCCGAGTTTGATGTAACTTTCAGCAACGGGAATTGAGTTCTCGCCAAAATGCGCTTGGCTCAAATCCAGGCTTTCTCCGGCTAACTGCTGAGCTTTTTCAAATTGAGTGATGTTTTGATAGATGGTGGTAAGCGTTAAAAGTAACTCTATCTTAACGGATGGTTCCAGATCCCGATTGATGATTTCATCTGTGCCTTCTGCCAGTAACTGATCAAGGCTCATCGATTCCGCATCACCGGTTATTGGATCGTTTCCACGAAATAGTTCTACCAGTAAATTTTTTACATTTTCTGCTTTTTGAGCTTCTATTTGAGCAATATTACGTTCCTGGGTAATTCTGTATGCATAAAAGGAGGCGAACCCGATCATCAACAGTGTGATACCGACTCCAACAGCGATTGCTTTTTGATTTCGCTTGAAAAACTTTTGGGCTCTGTACCTAAATGTGTCGTTTCTTGCAGATATCGGCAGGCCTTTTTGATAATTGTTCAGTTCATTTAGAAACTCTTTGGCCATGCGGTATCGCTGTTCGGGTTCTTTTCGAATGGCCTTAAGAGTGATGGCATCCAGATCCCCTGACAATATATTTTTTTGCCGATTTGAAGAAGCTTTGGCACTTGGTTTTACCGGATCATCATTCAGAATTATTTGTTCACTCTCATAACGTGTTTGCTCTTCAAGGTTGAAAGGTGCCTCAGAGGCTATTAACTCATAAAACATCACCCCGAGAGAGTAGAGATCTGTTGAGGTTGTGATATTTGTCTGCCGAATCTGCTCCGGCGCGGCATATTTTAGAGTCAGTAATCGGGATCCGGTTCTCGTGATGTTAAGTGATTCTTCCTCTTCAAGTAGTTTGGAAATGCCGAAATCCAGGATCTTTACTTCACGGGACTCGGTAACAAGGATATTACCCGGTTTCAGGTCACGATGAATCACCAGGTTTTCATGAGCATATTGAACCGCCCGGAGAACCTTTCGAAACAGTTTGATTTTTTCATCAAGTGAGCATCTGTTCACCCGGCAGAACTCTGTCATTGGCAACCCGTCAATATATTCCATGATGATATATGGGTATCCATCCTCGGTGAATCCACCATCGAAAAGCCGTGCAATTCCGGGATGATTCAGGCCTGCAAGAATTTGCTGTTCGCGCCGAAAACGTAAAATATTCTGCTCAGTGGCATGACCGTGACGAATTATTTTTATAGCTACACGGTGTTCAAATTCCCCGTCCGTTCGTTCACCGAGGAAGACGGAACCCATTCCACCCTCGCCAATCTTTTTTCGAATTGTATATGAGCCAACCTTTTTATCGATCAGTGATTGATCGAAGGCTTTGAACTCATCGTCGGATAGTTCTTGATAGAAATCACGTTTATATTCTTCCGGATCATCAAGCCATCCTTCAGATTCAAAAATCGAGTGGAGTAGTTCTTTAACGTCTCGCTTTAATTGTATGTCATCTCCGCAGGTTTTTTCGATATAAGATTTTCTCTGATCGTCCGGGAGTTGCAGCAGATCATCGATAATATTTTCTACTTTTTCCCAGTTTTTATCGTCCATCTTCTGTCTTTTCTGATTCAGCAATATCCAATCACATATACGATAAAACCGTATGAAAACAGTTCAGATTAGTCTACCTTAAAACGGCCCTTTAACTCTTTGTAGAGCCATCCACGGGCCTTCATCCAATCCCGTTTGACAGTGCTCTCCGAGATATCCAGGGTTTCGGCCACTTCATGAATGGTCATTTCACCAAAAAATCTCATCTCAACAACTTTCGCAAGTCGCTCATTGAGCTTTTCGAGTTTGTCAAGAGCAGAGTCAATATTGATCAACTCCTCTGCCTTGTGCTTCGGATTTTGAAAAAGCTCGTCGATATAGGTTTTGTCTTTCTTTTTGCCACCACGTTTTTCGGCGTGTTTTTTACGGGCATAGTCAATCAGGATTTGGCGCATACAGCGAGAAGCAATTGCCATGAAATGGCTTTTGTCGGTGAAATCGATTCGCGTCTGATCGATCATCTTCAGGTAGGTTTCATGAACCAGCTCCGTCTTTGAAAGGGTGTGATCGGGCTCTTGTCGTCTCATGTGTGCATAAGCAAGCTGATGCAGCTCTTCGTAGATAACCGGGTAAAGTATGTCGTAAATACCCTCTTCGCCCTTTTTTAAACGAAGTAAAAGTTCAGTCGTTCCTTCTTTGCCCATCAGTAAAAAATCGAAACTGCTTTAGATGATCTATATCTGTGAGTGAATATATCTCTCAAAATGTAAGAAAAAAAATAGCTGGAATGATACACTTATTGGGATTTACAAAATGGATCAGGAATAGTTGCCGATTCAACCTGATCCGGAATAACGATTTTTTCTGTATGATAATTGAGCAACTCTTTCTGTCCGAAATTTATGGGGTATGATTTTCTTGAATTTTAAAAAAGAACTGCGAAGTAATCATGAAGTGGGTACTCACTTCTAATTTCGTTATATTCAAAAGCTATCCGATAACGAGAATGTAGAATTATAAACCCTTTTAGTAACCGATTTAAATGAGTTCTTACGATCCAGCAAGCATTGAGAAAAAGTGGCAAGAATACTGGCAAGAAAACAAAACATTTAAAACCACTACTGATAAGGACAGGCCTAAGTACTATGTCCTCGATATGTTTCCATATCCAAGCGGATCCGGACTTCATGTGGGTCATCCTGAGGGGTATACCGCAACCGATATCCTGGCACGTTACAAGAGGATGAAGGGATTTAACGTATTGCACCCCATTGGTTGGGATGCATTTGGCCTTCCTGCTGAACAATATGCTGTGAAGACGGGAACACATCCGCGCAAAACAACGGAAAATAACATTACGAGATTCCGTGAACAGTTGCAGATGCTGGGCTTTTCATATGATTGGGATCGTGAAGTAAATACCACCGATCCGGACTATTACAAATGGACTCAGTGGATTTTCCTGAGGTTATTTGAAAAAGGATTGGCATATGAGGATGAGCAACCGGTCAACTGGTGTCCTGAATTGGGTACGGTATTGGCTAACGAAGAGGTTATTGACGGAAAAAGCGAAGTAGGTGGATACCCGGTTGTACGTAAACCAATGCGTCAATGGGTCTTGAAGATTACCGAATATGCCGAGCGATTGTTGAATGATTTGGATGACCTTGACTGGCCGGAATCTACTAAAGAGATGCAGCGCAACTGGATTGGAAAATCTATAGGGGCTGAGATCGATTTTCCCGTTTATGAGCACAATGATGAGATTCGGGTGTTTACAACACGGCCCGACACGCTTTTTGGAGCCACTTATATGGTTTTGGCACCTGAACATCACCTGGTTGATGAAATCACATCAGACGAACAAAAAGAGAAAGTTGAAGAATACAAAGAGTATGCGGCTCAAAAATCAGATTTAGAGCGACAGGAACTCACCAAGGAGAAAACGGGTGTATTTACAGGTGCATATGCCATCAACCCGGCTAATAATAAAGAGATTCCGATCTGGATTGCAGATTATGTGTTGGCCCACTACGGAACCGGTGCAATTATGGCCGTACCGGGACAGGACGAACGTGACTGGGAATTTGCTGAGAAATTTGATCTGCCGATCATTCGAACCGTTGAACCGCCTGAAGACTTTGAGGGTAAAGCATATACTGAAGATGGGCCGGCGATAAACAGTGATTTTTTGAATGGTTTGAAAATTACGGACGCTAAAACGAAGATTATAGAGTGGCTGGAAGAGAATGGTGTTGGGAAGAAAAGCGTGAATTACAAATTGCGTGATTGGTTGTTTTCTCGTCAGCGTTACTGGGGGGAGCCATTTCCGATTATTCATGTGGATGGAGAGCCTAAAGCTGTGGCTGATGATGACCTTCCTGTTGAACTGCCGGAAGTTGACAATTATCAGCCTACGAAAGATGGTGAGCCGCCACTGGCGAAAGCGGAACATTGGGTAGAGACTACCGATCCCGAAACGGGTAAAAAAGCCCTTCGAGAAACCAATACGATGCCACAGTGGGCAGGGTCATGTTGGTATTATTTGAGATATATCAGCCCGGAATTTGATGGTGCTCCTGTAGAGCCTGAAGAAGAAAAATATTGGATGCCGGTGGATATGTATGTCGGTGGATCGGAGCATTCGGTTCTGCATCTATTATATGCACGTTTTTGGCATAAAGTATTGTACGATTGCGGTGTGGTTTCTACTGAAGAACCCTTTCAGCGATTGGTTCACCAGGGAATGATTTTGGGTGAACTGGAATACACGGCTTATGAGAAAGACGGGAAAATCATCAGTGCGGATGAGGTTGAAGAAGGAGATGATGTTAATCGAAAACCACTGGATGAATCCGATGTTGAGAAGAAAGGTGACCGACATGTGATGAAAGGCACCGAGATAACCGTAAATTCCAAGGCTCATAAAATGTCGAAATCACGGGGAAATGTAATCAACCCTGATGATGTGGTTGACAATTATGGCGCCGATTCACTGCGTTTATATGAAATGTTTATGGGGCCGCTGGAACAGGTGAAACCCTGGAGTACGAAAGGTGTGGAAGGTGTGAATCGATTCCTGAACCGTGCCTGGAGACTGTTTTTTGGTGATAATCATGAGGAAGAAATTTTAAATATTACGGATGAAGAACCATCCAAAGAGCAACTGAAAGTACTTCATGAGGCTATTCAAAAAGTCTCGGAAGATATTGAGGGGCTTCGGTTTAACACTGCAATATCTGCCCTGATGATCTTTGTAAATGAAGCAAACCAGTGGGAGGGTGTTCCCCGGTCTGTAGCTGAACCATTTGTGAAACTGCTTTCTCCATTTGCACCCCATATTGCAGAAGAGATCTGGAGTAAGTTCGGCCATGATGAAAGCCTTGCCTACGAACCATGGCCTGAGTTGGTTGAGGAATACCTGAAGGCTGAAACGATTGACATGCCTGTACAAGTCAACGGAAAAGTACGTGCAAACATTACCGTACCTGCAGAGAAATCGAAAGACAAAGATTTTGTGCTGGGTCTTGCCAAACAACAGGAAAATGTAGAGCGTTATTTGGATGATACCACAATTGTAAAAGAGATCTTTGTGCCGGGCAGAATTGTAAATTTAGTAGTTAAATAAGAGAATCACTCTTCATTCTTCAATCGACACATAACTGAGGGTTATTCTTCGGGAACGGTTAACCTCTGTTCTTAACAAAAAGATCATCTGAGTTTTTGGAGTTGTTATGCTAAATTCTATACTTCTTTTATTTACAAAATCTAAACCCACTCAATATCAATGAAATATTTGACCTCATTTTTTACACTTTTTTTTCTAATCGTTGGTTTAGCAGTTGGCCAAAGCGCGAATACCGCATCCGGTATAGTTTTTGAGGATACAAATGGAAATATGTTAAAAGACCCGGGAGAACTGGGGATCCAATCCGTTTCTGTTTCCAATGGTAGGGATGTTGTATTGACAGATCAAAACGGTAGGTATGAGCTTCCTGTGGATAATGATGATATACTGTTTGTTATCAAACCTTCCGGTTACGATTTGCCGGTTGATGAGCGAAATCTTCCAAAATTTTACTACATCCACAAACCAATGGGATCGCCTGAATTGGATTTTTCTGGTGTGAAACCGACAGGAGATCTGCCCGAATCAGTTGATTTTGGTTTGATAAAAGCAGAAGAAAAAAAGGATTTTAAAATACTGGTTTTTGGTGATCCACAGCCGTACACAGAACAGGAGGTTGAATATTTTGACCAGGATATTGTCTCTGAACTTGTGGGTGCTGATGAGTTTGAAGTAGGTATTACCCTTGGTGATATTGTAGGAGATGATTTAGATCTGTTTGACCCATATACACAATCAGTTGCCAGAATTGGTATTCCATGGTTTAATGTATATGGAAATCACGATATGAATTTTGATGCACCAACCGACAGCCTGGCAGATGAAACATTTGAAAGGGTGTTCGGTCCGGCTACCTACTCCTTTAATCATGGTGATGTTCACTTTATCATCTTGGATGATGTTGTATATCCAAGAACAGATGGTGAATCCGGCTATATTGGTGGTTTTACAGAGGAACAACTTACATTTGTTGAGAATAACCTTGAGCATGTATCAAAAAACAAACTGGTTGTTGTAGCTTTTCATATTCCGATGTTTCAACCACCGAACAGAAGAACATTCAGACTTGGTGACCGCAACAGGCTGTTAGAAATGCTGGAAGAATTTCCTCATACACTTTCACTTTCAGCTCATACTCACATCCAGCATATTGAGTTTTTTGATGAGGATAGTAATTGGAATCGTCTGGAACCGCATATTCATTACAACGTCGGAACTACGTCCGGTGACTGGTGGTCAGGTGTGCCAAATGAGCACGGGATACCCCCAACTATAATGCGTGATGGTACTCCTAATGGCTATGCAATCATAAATTTTGAAGGCAATGAATTTACTCTCGATTATAAAGCTGCCGGTTACGACGATTCATATCGAATGAGTATTTGGGGACCCAAAGTAGTTCCTCAGAACAGTTGGCATAATGCGGAGATGTTTGTCAATTACTTTTTGGGATCCGATAAAACGGAAGTTCATTACAGGATAGGAAACAGGCCATGGCGGGAAATGCAAAAAGTGAATGAACAAGATCCCTATGTATCTTCACTGCGTCAAAAGTGGGACAATTCTGATACAATATTAAGAGGCAAAAGGCCTTCGAACCCTATTCAGTCAACGCACCTTTGGAGTGGCAGAGTGCCAAATAATCTGTCGCTTGGTGAACAAACAATCGAGGTAAGAGTGACCGATCAGTTTGGGAAAGTCAAACGTGAGTTCTATGATAGATTTACTTATGAGGTTGTAAAACCAATCGAGGATCAATAGAGAATCCAAAAAAATCGGTGAGATTGGTGAAACTATCCTAAAAGTGTTTAATCACTAAAAAAGATAGATCAGATAATTCCAGAATAAATTTTTATCATCGGCTCATGCTTCTACTTTAATCTGAGAAGATCTAAAGATTATCATGAATGTATTTTCTGTGTAATTCTCGATTGTTCATTATACGTTCAATGAGAAAATCATCATTATAAAAGGCTTCAATGGCAGAACAATCCGGATTCAAACGCAATGTCGGTCTTTTTATGGCGGTCATGATCGGTATTGGAGCAATGATGGGGCCGGGAATTTTTGCATTACCGAGTGAAGTTGCAGGCTCAGCGGGTCCACTTGGCATTATCGCTTATCTTGCCATGGGCGTTTTAACTCTTTTTACAGCATTCAGCTATAGCGAGCTCGGGGCAGCGATACCGATTGCAGGCGGCGGATACTCATTCACGAGCCGAACTTTACCACGTCCCGTAGCTTTTCTCACCGGATGGTTTTTTTGGATCGGGAATACATTCGCCTGTTCGTTGTATGCCGTTATTTTTGCTTTGACGATTAAAGCCTATTTCTTTCCCGAAATCAGTGTATTCCTGGTTGTTTTAGCAACAACAGCCATCTTTACAGTATCCAACCTTTTCGGCCAGGCTGAGGCACTCAAGTTCATAACAATCATGAATATTATTGAGCTGGTTGTGCTGTTAGGTGTCGGGATTTTAGGAGCCTTCCAGGTTGAACCGGCAAATCTTGAACCGTTCGCCCCGATGGGACTGGGACCGTTAATACCAACCATGGGTTTGATCTATATTTCATATGTGGGTTTTGATCTGATTACAGTTGCGGCCGAAGAGATTATTGATCCGGCAAAGACCATTCCACGTGCTATATTCATTACACTTGGAACCGGAATAGCGATCTATGTCCTGCTCCTATGGGTGATGATGGGAGTGGTTAACTACTCAGAGCTGGCTGAGACAAGCACGCCATTTATTTTTGTAGCCGATCATCTATTTGGTGCCTGGGGGCGTTGGGCGGGAATCCTGGCGACAATTATGGCGAGTTTGTCGGCATTCAGTGTAACGCTGGGTGCGAGTGCCAGGGTGCTTTTTGCTTTGGGCCGGGACGGTCATTTCCCCTCTGTGTTTTCGAGATTACATAAGAAATATAAAACCCCGCATATTTCCCTTTTTGTATGCGCTGGTCTTGTCGTCGTTCTCGGTGCATCCGGTGTAGTTCGATTACTGGCATCGGCAAGTAGTTTTGGATACCTGATAGCCATCGGTATTGTCAATTATACGGTGATTGCTCTGCATGAACGTATGCCCAATCTTCGAAAACCGTTTAAAGTAATTCTTTACCCGGTGGTTCCTATTTTGGGTATCATTTCCTGCTGGTTTTTTGTTCCAACACTGGATTCGCAAAGTATTTTACTGGGAGTTGCATTAACAGCGGTCGGTGGAATTCTTTACCTGTTTCAACCTCAGAATCGTGCTGAATTCTCAAACATTCCCTCGTTATTACGAACTTTAAAAGTTAAATTTCAAGCTTATTGGAGGCCTCATATGAACATTTTGATTATTGGCGGCGGTAACCTCGGTACTAACATTGCAGATCGTCTTCTCAAACAGGATGAGTTCCGAATGGTATTTCGGTCTGCCGAATACCAAATTACATTTATTGAACAGGATGATGACCGGTGCGAAAAGCTGGAGAGGAGGTACAACGTTCCTATTTTCCAGGGTGATGGAACCAAACAGGAGCTTTTGGAACAGGTGGAACCCCAGAAAATGGATGTAGCTATTGCTGCTACGAATGATGATCAGAGAAACTCAATCATGGCGCTTCAGGCTAAAAGATTGGGGATTAAACGAGTAATTGCCATAGCACGGGATCCAGACTATGTCTCACTTCTTGAGGATAGTGGTATCGTATGTATTAGTGCCCCGTACGCCACCGCTGCAATGGTTGAAAATTACCTCGACCGGCCGGTCATGGCAGATCTTTTTGAAATCGAAGGAGGGGTGGCCAATCTTATTGATGTGGAAGTACCCGGGGATGGGGCAGTTGTTGGAATGGAAATTCAACAAATTGATATTCCAGAGGAATGTGTTGTTGCAGCTATCATCAGGGACGAGGAATTCGTAGTACCGCGCGGGAAAACAATTATTCAAAAAGAAGATCATGTAGTGGTTGTAGGTCCGGAGGGATCGATTAGTAAGGCCCACAAAATTTTTTCCGGGACGAAGGAATAATCACCCATAAATCATGAAGATAAAGGGATTAAAAGTGGAAGAAATAACACTGATTGGCCTGAAACTCCCATTTAAAACTACAAATGAAAACAATCAGTCCATGAAAGATTGTGGTGAGTTGTGGACGAGATTTGAAAGGGAGGGGATCTTCATAAAGATACCAAACAGATTGAGTGATGAGGTACTGGCGGTCTATTATGATTACGAGGGTGATCACACCCAACCGTTTTCATATTTCATCGGGTGCAAAGTACAGGAGGGGACAGAGTTGCCGGTTGATTTAGACAAACTCATCATTCCGGCCGGAAAGTATCAAAAAGTTACAGCTACTGGGGAGATGCCGGCTTGTGTAACTAATGTATGGAGAGAGATCTGGGAATCAGAAATTCCGAGATCCTACCAAGCTGATTTTGAGGTTTATGACGAGCGGAGTCGGGATTGGGGCGACGCTGAAGTGGATATCTATTTGTCAGTTGAATAAAATCTAAGCTCCAGATAAAGTTCCAAAATTTACAAAGTTGCTGACTTTACCGGATGAAGAGCGACTATTCAGTTCATCATTAAAAGAGGGCAATTGATATGATTGAGAATAACTTGAAGTGAATTTGTTAATAGTGGCTGTTTCTTAGGTATAATCAACAAACCCGTTTTTTGAAGGTTTACAGTGTTTATAAAACGGCTGGGATCAGATCGATCCAGTTGTTTGATTTCCGGGAAAATGGTTGAACCTCGTAATAGATTACTAATTTTATTTTTTTGTTCTTCCTGCGAATCAACCTCATTTTCTATTATTAAAATCGTAAGTGTGCTCTCATTTCTTTCCGCTATATTCAGAGCCAATTTCAGTCCCTTTTTGCTCTCTATTGAACCATCAAAGACAGCCGTAATTGTCGAACCCAAATTTAATCCTTCCTTCAGAAGTAAAACCGGTTTGTCGGCCTGGTCAATAATTCTCCTGGCAGATGAACCCAATATTTTTCGTTGGGCAGTTGTTCCTTTCAGCCCAATCGTTATCAAGTCTGTTTCCCGGGCTGCATTCAAGATTTCGTCTTCAACCTTACCCCTTGCTAATTGCCAGGAGTGAGTGATATCATGCAGTTTACTGATCTCCTTAAGTTTTCGTCGCAGCCGGTTTTCAAGAATTTGAACCCGATCTTGCATTGTCTCATCTTGAAAAGCAGATACCTGCCCGGTCAGTGAATTAACGGACGTAACAGATGGCAGTCGTGAGACACGATTCCAAACTTCATCATGGACAAATACTCCATGAATATTCGCCTCCATAATTCGTGCAAGTGAGGCAGCGGCTTTAAGAGCAGCCTGGCTGTGTTTGGATGTGTCTATAGCTACAAGAATTTTACGAACAAGAACTTTTTTCCTGGTTTCGTCATCCATAACTATTTTCTGCCGTTTTCAGGTGTTGCAAATGCTTTCCTTTTATCGGCGAGTTGTTTGAGGTTCAATGTAACTTTATGATTAAGTGTGTCTTCAGGGAAAGTTCCATCTTCCTGTTCCAGTCCGACATCCAAACCGGTCAGGAATTTTAGGCCTTCATCAACATGCTCAATCGAATAAATATGAAATTTATCATTTTCAACAGCCTCTAAAATGTCTGTGCGAAGCATAAGGTTTTTCTCGTTAGCCTTTGGAATGAGAACGCCCTGATCGCCGGTCAGTCCTCTCTTCTTGCAGATATCAAAAAACCCTTCAATTTTTTCATTTACTCCACCGATTGGTTGGATTTGTCCGTGCTGGTTTATTGAACCGGTAACACTAAATGATTGTTTTAACGGGATATCTCCAATGGCTGACAGCAGGGCGAAAAGCTCGGCTGCAGAGGCGCTGTCACCGTCGATATTTGAATAGGATTGTTCAAAAACGAGACTGGCATTCATTGAAAGAGGACTCGTTTTGGCATACCGTTCTCCGAGAAATCCTTTCAGGATTAGAACCCCTTTTGAGTGGATGGGGCCGCTCATATCCACTTCTCGTTCGATATTGATAATTTCACCTTTGCCTATTTGAACTTTTGCGGTGATGCGATTCGGCCTTCCAAACATCAAGTTCCCGATTTTTGCAACAGATAATCCATTTACCTGGCCGATCGCTTCTCCCTCTGTATCAATGAAAATGGTATTTCGGTCGATAACTTCATGCACTTTATCACGGATTCGGGAAGAGCGATAAATCTTCTGTTCAACGGCTTCTTCTACATCCTCGTATTGTACAATATCATGTTTATTCTCTTTCGCCCAATGGTCGGCTTCCATCAGCAGATCCTGGATTTCATCTGTTTTTGTTGAAAGTTTTTCATTGTCGCTTACCATTCGTGAACTCTGTTCAATGATTCTTGCCACAGCGTCACGATTAAATGAGCGCAGATCGTTCTCTTTTGCCAACCCGGCAATCATCTTAGTAAAGTTAACCTGGTTTTCATCCGAACGATCAATCTCATCTTCGAAATCAGCTTCAACTTTAAACAGTTTTTGAAAATCCGGATCATATTCACAAAGCAGGTAGTAGAGAATTCGCTGTCCCATTAATACGATCTTTACATCAACATCAATAGGATCCGGTTCAAGCGAAACCGTACTAATCATGCTATAGGATTCACCTAAAGACTCAATTTTTAGATTTCCTGATTTTAAAACACGTTTTAGTCCTTCCCATGCAAACGGTTCAAGCAGTACCTGGCGGGCATCCAGGATTAAATAACCACCATTGGCTTTGTGAAGGGCACCGGCCTTAATGAGGTTGAAATTCGTAGTGAGTGCTCCCATTTTGGATTTATATTCAACCCGTCCAATCAAATTTTTATAACTGGGGTTATCCTCGTAAATGACTGGTGCTCCATCTGTTTCACTGTGATCGACGATTATATTGACACGGTATCGATCCAGCACCGGATTACTTGATCCCCCGGATAGGCCACCCATTTGCATCTGTTGCCCGCCGCCCATCATTTGGGCTAACTGGTTTTGCTGCTGACCACCCTGGTTGCTCATAATGGCCTGAACATTTTCTACAACATCGGTTTCCACATTATCCAGGAAATCCAATACATTGTCCAGATCAGAAAAGTCATCCCGTATCTCTTCAAATAGATCTTTAATTGCATATGTTGCAATTTCTTTGTCCAGCTGCTTCTTTTGTTTACGCATCTGCCGTTT
Source organism: Rhodohalobacter sulfatireducens (assembly GCF_022012475.1). GTDB lineage: Bacteria > Bacteroidota > Rhodothermia > Balneolales > Balneolaceae > Rhodohalobacter > Rhodohalobacter sulfatireducens. Next base: position 1,702 of record NZ_JAKLWS010000038.1, on the reverse strand, counting down.
GGTAGCCGGCATTTTTCGAATCAGTTCCTGGAGTTCAGACTGAAGTTCTTTTGTCTTCTCTTCCAGTTCCTCTCTTTTTTCTGCAGAAAGATTCCGAACATCTTCTTCCGACATTAAATCCTGGTTACCTCCCTCTTTCAACGGAGCGAATGAAAAACCGGCGGGAGTTCTCAAAAGAGCCAAACCTTTTTCTCTGGCTTTATTTTTAATATCCTCAAGGGATTTATCCTGTTCATCCTGAACTTTGTCCTGTAATGCCTGACGCCGATTTTCATACTCTTCCGACTCAAACGCTGCTGTAAGAGTGGGAGGGAGGTCCTCAATCAGTTTGTCCATCTTCTTTTTCAGGTCCTTTCCTCTGCCATTGGGAAGAAACATAGAGGATGGTTTATAACGGTCATCAAAATTGTTTACATAGCAGAGGTCATCCGGAGCGTCCTGATTTTTTGATTCATTCTCCAGGAATTCCCGGATATAACCCTGTTTATCGGTCTCATTCGGACCAAGAGCAAAAATGTTATACCCTTTTTGATCCATTTTTGTCCCGAATTCAAGGGCAGAGGTCAATCGCTCCTGACCCAAAATAGTGATTAGCTCTTCAATCTCTTTTGTCGATTCAAAATCGAAAAGTTTAGTATCGCAGGCTTTTCTTAATGAATTACTGTTTAACTTTTCCACTTTTTAAATATTTAATTCACCTTTATTACGTTGAATGTCATACAGCGGTACTGAGTTCCATTACATAGTATCGATAGGTTTTTTAGATAATCATTTGTATCACCGTGCTTTATAACAGAAATTCTATATAGGCATATTAGTCTGTAATCTCATAAAATGAAAAATCTTGTGATAATCTTATCGCTTTTTCTTCTGATTTCCGTTACAGATTTCTCAATTCCGGATATTCCCGCCTATTCGACTGATTTTTCAAATCCGGATACACTTGTTAAGATGGAGAGAACCGTATGCTATGGGACTTGTCCATCGTATACCCTCTCGATTTTAGAAGACGGAAAAATCACCTTCGTCGGCAGAGAGTTTGTTGCACATCAAGGCGAGGCTACCGGAATGATGTCGCAGGAAAACCTGGAAGATCTGCGCAACAGAATTCAACAATCACATTTTATGGAAATAGCGGCGAATCCAAGATGTGAATCACGATATACGGATCATTCGAGCGTGTATTTAACGATTCAACTGGATGATAAGAAGCACAGTGTAAACCACTACCAGGGGTGTAAAGGGTTTCAGTTTGAAGAAGATCTCTACAGGTTAGAAGAAGCGATTGACAGTCTTTCAGGGACGAAAAGGTGGATAGAAGGAGAGGAATAGTATTGGTTGATTCTTTTCTTGATAGCCAATCGTAGAATATTTTTTGACATCATATCTGTCCAAAATGATTTTGAAATTTAAATCATATCAGCCCAAAACATTTTTTTTGAAAACAGAAGACATAGAGTCTGTCTCAGGCTTTCAGCCTGCCGGCAGGAATTGGATCTTCCACCCAGGGCGAGGCCCTGGGCTGTGATGTTTCAGGCTGAAAGCCTGTTACAACTCAGCTTGGGGCAACGCCCCAAGTCTACATGCGGAATCCTACACGCAGGCTGAAAGCCTGAGACAGTTCCCGGTTTGTTCAAGCAGGGGTTGAATTTTGAAAATTACGCCAAATCTGACCATACATTCGAAAAACAAAGATTCTTTC
>NZ_JAKLWS010000037.1 GCF_022012475.1 Rhodohalobacter sulfatireducens | reverse complement strand
AAGTTAACCTCTGAGAGCGCGAAGTGAAGCAGAGTATATTTTTTACTCGTACCGAAGCTCCGCTCATCATGGTCCAAGTTTTCTCGTACCGAAGCAGGAGCTTCGGTACGCCAAATCGGAAGCTCCGCTTCATATGAATTGTAAACTGAAGGAGAACTTCCTCATGGTGGTCCAAGTTACAAACTTGAACCAGTTTGGGGTTTCTTCTTATGGGTTTCGAAGACAGAACTTCGAAATCAGTACAGGTATATTAGAGACAACGGATTAGTCTCTCATCGCATCAATCACTTTCATGTTTTTGATGGAATCCTCTAGCGAAACGGGAACCGGTTTATCCTCAAGAATGCTCTTCGCAAACGCTTCAGCCTGTAGCGTAAAGTGGTCAACCGGGGCAAACTCTTCGATGGTCTCCTCATCATCGATGACAACCTGTAAGCGTTGGGTTTTTGTGAAATCAGGATTGAAAGGCCAGTCCATCTCAATCTTTCCTTTCGTTCCGAACACTTTCACATATTGATCTTTATAACATTGTGTGGCACATGTAAAAACGGACGTTCCCCCTTCAAAACGGAGCAATCCCGATGCTAATCGGTCGGTATTAAATTCAGGATCGTACTCCAGTTCGCCGTGAACACTCACCGGTTCCCGATCAAACAGAAGACGGGATAAGGAGATGGAATAACAACCGATATCCATCAAACCACCCCCACCCATATCGGCACTGTTCCGGTAGTTTTCGGGATCGTCATTGTAGTACGAAAAGAATGAATGGATCGCTTTGAGTTCACCAATTGCACCGGACTGAACCAACTCAACGGTTCGTTTCCAGCGGGGATGCTGACGATACATAAACGCTTCCGAGATCTTTTGCCCCGAATACTCTTTGGAGACGGACAGCAGGGTTCTGGCTTCCTCTGCATCCATCCCGATCGGTTTTTCGCAAAGCACATGTTTGCCGGCTTCAAGCGATTTGATAGACCACGGTACGTGCATATGGTTCGGCAGCGGTATATAAACGGCATCGATCTCTGAATCCGCCAGCAGATCCTCATACGATCCATACGCCTTTGGAATAGAAAGTTTATCGGCCGTGGCTTGAGCACGTTTCAAATTCCTGGATGCTATTCCTGTTACTTCGCAAAGATCGGCTTGCTGCATCGCCGGGATTACTTTTTGAACGCCTATTTTCGCTGTGCTGAGTACGCCAATTCGAATTTTCTGCATAATCTATTTTTCCTGTCAGGTTGTTCGTGAAGTTCCTTTCTTTTCCAAGACCTTTTCCCGAACCGTCGGGTAGGGGAGTTTGGGGTGGTTTCAAAAACCTAATCTTCCTCCACCGGATCCTCCTTAATTAAGAGTGGAGTAACTATCTACATAAGGATAACAGATTTCAGGGCAATATTCAGTACTCCTTTACAATTGCTTCCTTCAATGAGAAAATAGGTCGCTTAAAATTTCCTCAATCAAAAAGATTATGTATATAGAGAAGGATCCCCTGGAGATGAACAATCTTGTGAATGATCAAGACAACAAAGAGACAATCACAGAACTCAGGCTGAAACTGGTGAGGTGGATGGAAAAACACAACGATATGGCAACTGATTTTCTAAGCGACTTAAAAAAGGAACTTGAATAAGGCTTCTGTTTATTATGCTCTATAAAAAAGAGATTCTTGTTTTTCTGCTTCTAATATTTGTCATCTTAGTTTCTTCCATCCAAATTTTTGCGGTTCAATCGGGGGGTGACCCTCCGAATATTATCGTGATATTGGCAGACGATCTTGGTTATGGGGATATCTCATCCTTTAATGAAAATGCCGCCTTTAAAACCCCGAATGTTGATAAATTAGCTGAGGCCGGGATGAAGTTCACCGATGCCCATACCAGTTCCGCAGTCTGTACACCCACGCGTTACGGATTGTTGACCGGCCGTTATAACTGGAGATCGACACTCAAAAAGTTTGTACTTAGCGGTTATTCGAAATCATTAATTAAAAACGAACGATTGACCCTGCCGGAGATGCTCCAGGAACAAAACTATCACACGGGATTCGTCGGGAAGTGGCACCTCGGGTGGAATTGGACGTTTACCGGTGAGCCGGAAAATATTGATGCTTTAAACAGCCGCCCGGGTGTTGATTTTAAGGAGCCAATCAAAAATGGCCCGGGTGACCATGGGCTTGATTACTCCTTTGGGTTCTCAGGGTCGCTGGATATGCCGCCCTACGTATATGTGGAAAACGGATTGCCCACTGCGGTTCCAACAGAAGAAACCGTCAACTACGATGAAAAGGGGTTCTGGCGAAAAGGGTTAACCGCTCCCGATTTCGATCACACAATGGTATTACCGGATTTAACAGATCGATCCATCAGCTATATTGACCGGAGAGCGGAATCAGGCCAACCCTTCTTTCTCTATTTTGCGCTGCCTGCACCGCATACGCCCATTCTTCCAACCACCGAGTTTATCGGATCGAGTAACGCAAATCTTTATGGTGATTTCGTTTTGCAGGTCGATCATCTGGTCGGCCAAATTGTAGATGCACTTGAATCGAAAAATATTCGGGAAAATACGATGATCATTTTTACGAGTGATAACGGTGCTTCCCCCAGGTCTGATTTTGAGGAACTTGCACAGGCGGGACATGACCCCAGTTACATCTATCGAGGGCATAAAGCGGATATCTACGAAGGCGGTCATCGGGTTCCTTTTGTAGTCAACTGGCCCGATGGTATTGACGGCGGACTCACTTCCGATGAAACAATCAGTACTGTAGATTTAATGGCGACCTTTGCGGACCTGACCGGAGGTTTTCTGCCAGAGAATGCGGGAGAAGACAGCTACAGCTTCCTTCCGGTACTGATGCAGCAGGAGTATGAAAAACCGCTTCGCGAAGCGACCGTATTTCATTCGCTGGCCGGTCGTTTTGCCATCAAGAAAGGAGACTGGAAACTGATTCTCTGGCCGGGTTCAGGTGGATGGAGTTATCCGAATACCGAGGACGAGTTGCGAAGGCTTCCGCTGTTTCAATTGTATAACCTGGAACAAGATCCCTCGGAAGAAAACAACCTGGTTCATCTCTACCCGGACAAAGTGAAAGAATTAAAAGAATTACTCGAAGAATATATTCTATCAGGCCGAAGTACACCCGGAGAACCGCAGGAAAATGACGGCTCCGAAAGATGGGCAGAACTGGACTGGATGGATTTTTAAAGCAATGAATAATAAATTGCCACAATATTAACCGCAGGGAACGCGGTGTAACGCCGGGCATACTGGTCAAATGGTCTTAATTCTGTCTCTGCACTCTCCGCGAACTTGGCGGTTAAAAATTCGTGCGCTTAACTTCTCGGTTAATCATCGTTTTTGTAGGGGAAAACTTAAATGAACGTATAGCGAATGAACTTTGGGGATATCTAATGACCAAGCATAAAATTCCTCAGAAAATAACCGCAGAGAGCGCGGTGTAACGCAGGGTACACTGGTCAAATGGTCTCAGTTCTGTCTTTGCGCTCTCCGCGAACTTGGCGGTTAAAAATTCGTGCGTTTGAGTTCGCGGTTTCTCATCGTTTTTGTAGGGGCGAAATTTAAATGAACATATAGCGAATGAGCTTTGGGGATCTCTAATGACCAAGCATAAAATTCCTCAGAGAACAACTGCAGAGAACGCGGTGGAACGCAGAGTATCCTAATTTAGTCTTCTTGGTGATTTTAAAAACTATCTCGTCAATTGCCGCTTTCTTCGTCCATCTGAATTCATCAGGTAAAGGTGTGGTTCATCTTCTTCGGTAGCCAGGTAAGCAATTCGGCTGCCATTCGGCGACCATGTACCGTAAAACTCGTGAAACTCAGAGTTGGTGAGCTGCTCAGTTGTATCTTCCTCCATATGATAGACATACAGATCGAAATAGCCGGAACGGTTTGATGAGAAAAGAATTTTGTTACCTTCAGGAGACCATACCGGTGCAATATCAATTGAGGGAGAACCTACAATAAGCCTCTTGTCAGATCCATCGGCGTTCATCACAAATATATCAAAAGAACCAAGCCGGTTAGATATAAAGGCTATTTTCTCGCCGTCGGGTGACCACACCGCATCGATATCGTAAGAATCGGAATTTGTTAATCTTGTTTGGTCCGATCCGTCTGAATTCATCACATAAATTTCGGGCCGGTAATCTCTGTCGGAGATAAACACAATCTTGTTGCCGTCGGGAGAGAAGCGGGGATGAACATCTGTTGCCATATTATCGGTAATCGGAACCCGGTCTTTTCCCTGTCGATTCATGGTGTAGATTTCATAATCTCCCACTTCATCCCGGAAATGTGCGGTTATCGTTCTGCCATTCGGCGACCATGAGGGACGATAGCCATCCCGTGCATAAGTCTCGTAGAGTCCCTTCACATTGTAAACAACCGTATCCGGCGGAAATGGAGGGATTTCACTTGGGCGGTCAGAATAAAATGCCAGGTTCAATCCGTTGGGAGCCCATTCGGGATACATATCATTTGCGGGATGATCCGTAATCTGCTGCTGCTCCATCGTCCATATATCGATGGCATAGATATCAAAATCCCCGGAATAGGATGCCGCATAGGCAATGACCATTCCGTCGGGCGACCAAGAAGGACCATTATGAAGGCTTCTTGGCGTGTATGACTGTCCAAAAAGTAGAGAGGGTATCCATGAAAAAAGTAAAAGCATTAACGATACCCGAAAAATTTGAGAAGAAATTCGAGCGTTCATAAGATTGCCATTTAGGAAAAGAAGGAAAACTTCTATGATTTTAATAAGACGCTGAAATGAAGTCAATTATTGTGATAACAACACGCTGCAAACATCTCCAGCAATACTTATTATATTCTAACAAAGATTATACAATACGAAAACGTTCAGCCTCATGAAAAAATTGATATCAATTATACTACTTCAATTGTTATTCATGCCTGCTTTGTTTGCTCAAGAATCAGATGAAGTCCGGGATCTCGAACAATTACTTGATGAGTTTCTACGGGGAGCGTCAGAAAACGATGCAGAAATTCATGACCGGTTTTGGGCGGAAGACCTGATCTATACAAGCTCAAACGGTGAGCGCGTAACCAAAGAGATTATTATGGAAGGCCTTGCGGACAACCCTCAAAACATGAATCAGCAAACGCCGGACTACCATGCCGAAGAAACACAGATCCAATTGTTTGATGATATAGCTGTTGTTACGTTTAAGCTCGTAGCGATCTCTCAACCACCGTCTGGTGAGGAACGCCTTGAATTTTATAACACAGGTACATTTCAAAAGCGGGATGGCCAGTGGAAAGCCGTTGCGTGGCAGGCAACCCGAATACCGATGGAGATGTAAACTTCTCCTCTTGAGAGGAGACAGATGGTAGAGCGTTCAGCGAAACCATCAGAGGTGTGTTCACTAATTGAGATCAACTTACAAAACACACCCCGAGTTCATTCGCTACACGCTCATTTCACTTTCCCCTCTCAAGAGGGGAAATTTCATTACTAAAATTAAATGAAGATTGAAACATTAAATATGCCGCCAAATTCAATTGTCAGTCTCGTTCCATCACTTACTGAACTTTTATTTGATTTAGGGCTTGGTGAAAAAGTCACAGGTCGGACGAAATTTTGTATTCATCCGAGAGAAAAGATTGACCGGGTTCAGATTGTTGGCGGGACTAAAAACCCACGATTGGATAAAATTCGTGAGATTCAGCCGGAGCTGGTTATCGTTAACAAAGAGGAAAATCGTCGGGAAGATGTCGAGGAGCTAAAACGCTATTTTGATGTACATGTCACGGAAATCGGTAACATTAACGAGGCACTGTTTACCATTCATGATATCGGCTGGAAATGTGGTGTTGAAGAGAAAGCCAAATCGATGATCCACAAAATCCAGGAGAAAATGGAGGATGTGCCCGAAGAGAAACCGATGACCGCCGCTTACATGATTTGGCGTGACCCCTGGATGACCGTGGGCGGCGACACTTACATTCACTCCGTGATGGATCACTGCAATCTTGAAAATGTTTTTTCGGATAAAACCCGGTATCCGAACACTTCTTTGGAAGAATTATCACTCAAAAATCCTGATGTTATTTTACTGAGCAGCGAACCCTATCCCTTCAAAGAAAAGCATATCAGAGAGGTCAATGAATACTGCAAAAAGACAAGCATTATCCTGGTCAACGGCGAGTGGTTTAGCTGGTATGGGTCGAGGATGTTGAAAGCGTTTGAGAAGCTGAATGTGTTGAGGAGGGCGATTGCGTAATTTTGAAAGTAGTTCGTTGTCCGTTGTTTGTTGAGAGTAAGCCGTCTGACCGCTCAAAGCGGTCTGACGGCTATCTACCAGTCAATTTCCCCCAAACTGGCGCAGTGTTAAATACGGTATTTTAAAGCAGCCATTGGAAGAATGAAGGGATTGTTTTGCTGGAAGCATCCTTTTACCATCCGTAAGTCAAGGATGTCACTTGTGCCCCTTTTCCAACCTCTTTCCATTTCACTTGTTGCCAAGCTCCGGCTTCAATTCAGCAGGCAAGAGAATCCAATCCATGCATAAATCTTCGCATGACCCCTCGTTTAATCTCTTGCTTTTTCAACATTCATCGCCTCGGGGTTTATTTTTTCCTTTTGCAAACCTACGGCTGCAAACCGTTCGTTTCACTCCTGTTTTTGCCGCAGGCTATAAAACTTTCACCCCTCTGGGGTGTGACGATTGCACACGTGCAATCTTTATTTTAGAATCCCCCAAAATTCCAACCACTCAACCGGCGCAAGTGTTAAATCCTGTATTTTAAAGCAGCCATTGGAAGAATAAAGGGATTGTTTTGCTGAAAGCATCCTTCTACCATCTTTAAGTCAAGGATGTCACTTGTGCCAGTTGTGAACGAACTACTAATCACCAACAACCGACAACAAACAACTCTCAAGGTGACAAAACAATATCAACCAACTCGCCGGGCATCAGGTTTAGGTTAATCGAATCGGCCATGGCAATTTTAATGGGCAGGCCGCTTTCAAAAATGGCACCGGGACGTTGTAGATTTCTTCGAAGGAGCCGAACATGTCCGCCGACCTCTTCAATTTTTGAATCGAAAAATGTTCGATTCGCTTTTCGGGTTCGAACCTGTACATTCATCCCCACTTCCGGAGTTTGTGTGAAAGGTTGTCGCACATATCCAACAATATGAGTTGGTTCCCGTGATTCAATCACCAATAATGAATCTCCGCGTGATACAAACTCACCTCCTGCATTTTGAACCGAACTGATTACACCGCTGATGGGCGCATAAAACGGGGTTGGGCCAAATTCTGCTAAAATTGCCTCCATCTGTTGCTCCTGAACTTTGATGGCCGCCAATACCGGGTTTCGGTCGGCCCGATCTCCGTACGAAGTATAATCTTCAATTTCCCGGATTCGGTCGGAGTAATATTCCAGCATATTTTGATACTCTCGAACCTGGACATTAAAAAGCTCGAGCTTTGTTTGTACCGAATCAAAACGCTGCTCAGAGATTAGTTCACGGTTTCTGAGATTTTCAAACCGTTCAAATTCAGATTCAGCCTGCTGTTGTTGAAGCCTTGCCTGTGCCAGTGAAATTCGTGTTTCCATCTGGCTGATTTTCAGGTCTTCAAGGTCTAAACGAACGCGTTGCTCCGCTAATACCGGTTCTCTTGTTTGTTCGATCCGTTCAATTTCTGCTCGAATCAGGTTCAATTGCGATTGAAGAAAAACACTGTCCCGCGGAAAAACCTGGCCAAGAAGTTCTCCCTGATTTACTTCATCAAACGGTTCATAGTAAAAATTGATAATTGTACCATCCACCGGGCTCGAAATGGCCGATCGTTCTCCAACAACCTGGCCGATCAGTGTGGGGTGACTCGTGGTATCTCTCCACAAATAGATTACAGCCGCTCCAACACATAAAAACACAATGATCGGCAAAACGCGAACACGAAGTTCCCTCAGGCGTTGCTCCCACGGGATCGGAATCGGTTCAAATTTTTTTTCCTTCATCACACCTCCGATTCATCTTCAGCCCGCATGCTGCTTACATCCGATACCCCATCAATCTGTTTGAGTTCCGAAAGCAATAGGTCCACTTTATTCGGATCACGCAAAAGCAGCCGGTATGAGAGGTGAGTTTTTTCCAGTTCATCATCAGAACGCTGCGAAGCCAGGCGTGTTTTTAACGAATGGCGATTCAGGAACTCCCGAAGGTGATCGAGCCGTGAGAGAGGCTGTGACCAATGGAGATTTAGAATCAGATCATATCGCTGTCTTGATCCAAAATTGGTAAACCAGATAAAGATCAGAGCCGACGAGGCAACCGCAGTTCCAACAATTGCAGTGGAAAACTTTTGAGTCCCGCATGCCATGCCAATCACAATGAGAGACAAAATATAAGCCGTATCAAGCGTGTCACGTAAAATATTCCTGAATCGAACAATGGCAAAAACGGCGAGAAGACTGAATGCGGTAATGAGGTTGTTATCAAGCACCATCATTACGAGGGCAACGGTAATGGGGATGATGATCAGCGAGCTTACGAAATTTCTTGAATAGGAAAGCCCGGTATGCGTGTACATATAAATCCATGCCAGGATTTGCCCGCACATAAAAGAGAGGAGCAAGCCAAGAAGAAGTGTTGGAAGATCTGTTGGGATGGGTGCCGTATCGCCAAATTGAAACCATTCATTCATGATAAACCGGTGTTGTGTTCATTCCTTTTTCAATTCTGCTAAAGCGAATAAATTCAATGCTGTCCACATATTTTGAAGCCGACTCACGCCTCAGGTGAAATCGCTGTGTCAACTCGTTCAGCCAATCCGGGAATCGGTTCGTAAACTTTAATTCCAGGATTACCGTATTACCAAAGACCGGGAGCCCACCGGATTGCTGAGGTTCAAAATGATTATGGCGAACCCGGCTGCTTTTCACATCCCTGTCGATCGTAACCCTTACATCGTTTGAATCTCTTTTTTCATAAGCTTCACGCATGTAAGTAACATGCATTTTAGGTGATGCCTGAAGTTTTCCTGTTAAAAAGCAAAAATGTTCAAGTGCATCCAGTTCAGTTAACGAATTTTTTGCGAGATGATTTTTTGTAGGGGCATGGCCATTGAGCAGATCCTGAACGGAATCCCGAACAACCTGTGCTCGTTTTTTGCGGATCACACGATTGCGCCGCTGCTTGATTTCAAAGAAGACCGGGGAGTCAACAGAATCATAATATCGCAACCTCAATTTATAGCGATTTCGATCTCCATTTACAGTGCGATGGTAGGTGTTTAAACCCGGTGAATCGAGGTAGAGGCTGTGAACTTTATAGGATCGATCAGGATTGGAGGCACCATTAGGGTCGCACTCCAGGTAGTTCTCAACGAAAAAGCGGATCTCCTGTGCTTTCGACTCGTTGATGCGGTACTTCAACTCAAAACGTTGCCTTTGAAAGGTCTGCTCCATAACGGTTTATTTATTTTAGAATAAAAAAATGGCAGGAGATTAGAAAACGAGAAATAATCCTCCCACTGGCTGACTCACCCCAACCCCTCCCTATCCGTCAGCTGACGGACAAGGAGAGGCTTTCCCTTTTAATTAGAGCTTCCCCTTCACTTGATCCGAAGGTCCTCCTTCGGATCACCCGCCAGGAAGCTCTGCTTCTGATCAGGTGTAAAATTGTAAGAAAGCGGTGGTAAAAGTGACCTTGAAGCGTTCCCCGACAAGCCTGTCGGGGATCCTCCAAGAGTCACGACGTTCTTGAAAATCTCAAAGGTTTCCAGTTCGTGCCACGGTCATCCCCCTCGATCAGCCAAAAATACATTTTCACTCGATCCGAAGGTCCTCCTTCGGATCATCCACCAGGAAGCTCTGCTTCAGTTCATATGTTAAAATGAAAAAAGAGCTTCGGAATAAGTTAATCAGCAGAGTTGATTCAAGGGGATGACTCAACGGGTCGCATGTACATCCCTCTGATTTTTCAAAGAACTTATTTGAAAAATCTGTCTCCCTTCAAAGGGAGATTACTTAACTACACTCATTTTTTTAATTTCTGAAAAATCATCGGTTAAAAGTCTGTACAGGTAAATACCCGTTGCCAACCCGCTCACATCCAGATCCACATGATGGCGGCCGGATTCTGCTTCCCTGTCTTCGAGGGTGGCGACGTGGCGGCCATCAATCGAATAGAGATCAATTTTTACATGTTGATCTGACGGCAGATCATACCGAATGGTGGTGTACGGATAAAAAGGGTTGGGATAGTTTTGAAACAATCGAACTTCCTGCGGACGACCGGGCTCTTCTCCCAAAAGCGGTTCAGAGGTAACATGAATCTCGGAAATATTCAGCATCGCGCGTTGTCCGTTTTCTTCATCCACGCGTTCACCCGTGTAATAATATCTCCATAAAAGCTGGACATTTGGCTGATTATCTGCGTCGCCTGCAAGCGTCACTGAGTCGAGAGCTTGCGAATGACCTTCAACTTCATTCCTCTCATACTCAACCGGGTTTCCCTCATCATCCAAAACGTCGCGGAAAGGTTCATTCGTATCCGTTCTGTATTGCAGCCGGATATTATAAATTCGTGAATTGGGCTCAACAGTTCCCGCTAACCAGTTCACTCTAACCGATCCCTGGCCCTCTGTATTCAAAAAAAGAACAGCGCCACCCAATCGATTGCCAGGGTAGCCGCGATTTCCCACTTCGTTTGATGTATTGATAAACGAGAATCCGTCCTCTCCCAACCCATTAATCCTGGTTCGGGATTCCAGGTTGTAGGCACCCTGGGTAATACCGGCGATGGTTGCATCCAGTCCCGGTTCGGTTTCATCCATGTAGACAAATGCCATCGACTCGGGATAGGTATCCGTCGGTTGGGTAGCGAACCATTCGGAAAAATGGTAGGTGGTATCACCCAAAGCGCAGGGCTCAAAATCATCCAGGGAAAGATCATCAAAAATGGCAGAGATCTTTTCAGTGGTATCGGGTAAAAGGGTCAATTCCTGTTCATAAACCTGTTTTCCATCCACAACCCAGTGCGAGAGGTGATAGCCAATTTCGGGATCTGTTTTAAGCGTAACGGGAATCCCCGAAAAATAGGTGCCCGTCCACGGGTAGGCATTATCTTCAATTCCGGGCGTTTCGGATGAAATCAACAAAGAGTTTACGCGAATTTTTCCCTGATCTGTATCTTCCAAATCAACCGTGATGGTTTCCGTTGATTCAATCTCAAAATGATCGAGAATATTTTGCCACATGAAACCAGGGCGCTCTTCTGCAAAATCTCTCATACCGTTAACAAATCCATTCCACTGAGTGATGCGAGCCGGGTAGTGCCATCTCCGGATGAATTGAGGCATCTCCGGCGCAATTTGACCCTGATACCGGTCGATGATATCCAACACGCGATCCGTTCGAAATGAGGTATTCAGATGATCCGCCATTCGGTTGATGAAATCATGCTTAAATGATTCATTTTCCAGCAAGTTCCGAATGATCAGGTTCGGCCACTCCATATCCTGGAATGCTTGCGGTTTGGTAACGTAATGGAGCATATCGAAGTCGGGATCTTCAACAAACCCGAAGCCGGCATCCAGGTCGTAAAAAAGCCAGCGCCATCGGCCGTCAAGTCCGGGTGGGGCGTTCCTGTCGTACGGAATGTGCCGCCGCCAGAATTCAATATTTCCGTGAGGCCAGTCTGTATTCAGGAAATAAATTTCAGCGGTGTAATAATCCAGGAAATTGTCGATATCCATGAGCGTTTTCACCGAATCCATGTTGGCTTCCACAGATAGATCTTTTGAATCGATGAAATTCACCATATCCTGGTACGGCCAGTTGGAGCCATACTCAATCTCCCAGCGGTTGCTCAGGTAGTCGATATTGTCGCCATCTACGCCATACACCCTTTCCAGGTAGTTGTCATCAAATCGCTCGCGGATGTTATGAATGCCCCAATACTCCCCGTTGATATAGACCACCGACGGACGGTACGCTTGCGTTTCCATATTAAAATGCTTCACAACCTCGTGCGCCGCTGCGTCCCTGAACATGGTGTAGCCCTGATCATTCCCTGAATTTCTGAGGACCAGCCTCTCGTATTCATCGTATTCCTGGCCGGGAAAAATCTCGTAGTTGATGCTGCCTTCGCCATATTCACCGCGGGCATAAATCCGCAGGCTTTTTTGGGCATAGCGCCTTGTAAAACTTCCGTGAATCCGAACACCAACATTTTGTGAGACCTGTTGCTCACCATCTTCATCAAAAAATTCGAAGGATGATTCCCGCTCCCATCCTTCCCCGCGCTGATAGTAGTTGCCGGTGTGGTCCCGACCGTCGTGATGCACGCCGGGAACGTAAATTCCCTCTTCATCCCCGAAAAAATTCAGGCTGTCTGAGGTGATGGAGATTACCGGTAGCTGATGTTTACCATGGCCCTCCGGAAATACAAAAAAGGAGTAGGTTCTTTGAGCCGGACGAAATCCCTCCTTCACCGCTTTCACTCGCAGAACCGTTCCTTTTGGGATCAATCCATCCGGTTCCCGGAAGCCGTAACGCCCGCCCAGAAAGTTGGTGGGAATGGTTGAGTAAAGGTTCGGATCACTGCTTTTGTCGTTGATAGAAATCGGCCCGTTATACATCGCAGATTCTTCCGTCGGGGTTGACCCGTCCAGCGTGTAATAGAAGGTGACATCCTCGCGTGAATGGGAAATTTCGAGATTAAATTCTGAGGTATAAAAACCCGGATTGTGAGAAAGTTCGGGTTCTTCCAGCGGGTCATCGATTGCTTCCGTGGTGTTGGGTTCGCCAGGAGTCGGTTCATCAAACCGGAACCATTCGCCGGTGCCGTCCGGTTGGCGCCCGATTGAATAATCCTCCTCCAATTCTCTTTCGGGTGATTGATCCAGGAGCGTGCCATTGGAGTGCGTCAAAAAGATCTCTTCTCCGTCGACCGACACGCCAAAATTCGTATGAAGTTCGGATCCTGGAGTAGCGCGGTCTTTATCAGACGCCCAGATCAGCATAAAATCGCCCGGCTGAATCGTGGTATCGGGGAAGGTCCATTTGAACGGTTCATCGCCATCATCCGAAAGGCCGAAGTCGGACAGGTTGATCGGCTCATCACCTAAGTTGGTTATTTCAATCCAGTCTTCGAAATCGCCGTCTTCATCAGCAAGAGTGGTTTCGTTGGAAGAGAGGATTTCGTTGAGGTGCAGGTTTTGGCTAAACAGAGAGGGCGAACAGATTCCAAAAAAGAAAAATAACAAAATGAGTTTTTTAAAGATGGCAGTCATTACTCTTCTCTTAAATCACTGATGAACTCTTTTGTGAAAAGTTTTTGTATTTCAATCACACTACAGATTGATTAGGATAGTATAAAAAAACGGGAGGGACAAGTGATTAGTAAGCAAGGGAAAGCAATTAAAACATCTATAAATATTCTTTGTAACATTTGTGGTGTAGCTGCATTCTTTTAATAGGAACTACTGAGAAATCAGCGTAGCACAAAAGGGTACATTGAGAACAGGTACACAAATAAGTAAGACTGACTTCATCAAGTTCTGAGTCACATTTGAGCACTTTTCTGGGAGCTTATATTTTGGTTGAACTTACAGAACTGTAAGGGTTCACACATTGCCTTTCACATGCTATAGCTCTTTAAAACAATCATCAATTAAAAGAGGAAAAGTCTATGAAGAAGAGAAGGATAATACATGTACTCTCAGTATTGATAATCGCTGGTATGCTGCTTTCGTGTAGTGAAAGTGATATTGGAACCAGCAGTACCAGCAACTCGTTAGCGGCAGAAAATATAGAAGGGATAGCAGCCCAAAAATCACATGGAGATTCACCTCAACAGGTATTTGCCGAATTCCAGGAGATGGTGAAAAAGGTAGAAACCATGAGCAAAGCGGATATTGAAAATCTTACGGATGAAGAAGTCTTAGAGCTTGGCGAGCCGATTTTAAAAGCTACGGAGGGTACTATAAAACTCAGTGATACAACTCTTCAAAAACTTAAGACGCCAGCAGAAGAGATGGCAGACCAGCTTCGTTCCATTTCCAAAAAACAATACAATGAATTGAGTGACAGATTGCAACAAGTAATCAGAAGATATGAAGGCGATCAGCCAAAGCTCAGAAATTTGGATGCTTCAGATATAAAAAGCATTCTTTTAGACTACGCAGATGCTGAATCCGGAACTATGCAGATGTCTGCCACATGTAGAAGTATGTTTAACACCATGGGAAGTTTCGTATTTTTATATCCGGGAGACAATTTAAACACAGCCAACTCAATTTGTTCGGCCGGTTCAACGTTTTATGTCCATCAAGGGACTTATTACTCACAAAAAATTGAAGATTCTAAAGACGGTAATGAATGGGTTGGTATTAATGATCCCATTTTAGATGGGCAATTCAGCGTAAATAAAGCATTTAAAGGTGGTATGAAAAATAATACAATTAATGGCTTGACACTTAAAAAATATACAGAGTATGGTATCCATTCTGCATCCTCAAATACTACAAATGTTTATATTGTATATATGACATTCGAAAAGATAGGAGCGGGAAAAAATGGTGAGTATTTTAGTGCTATTCGATTTGATAATGGGGAAGACCTGTCTGTTCGGCATTCATATTTTGAGGATGTATCTTCAGGTATCTTGTTTACTGATACAGACGGTCCACTAGAGGTGTTAAATAATGAAGCGTTAAATTCAGGTAGGAATTTCTTACAATGTAGTGATTGCAATGGAGGAGGAATCAGGATAAATGGTAATTCGATGGATCGCACATCTTCAACGTATGGTTCTGAAGAACTAGAAGATTGGATTAGCATTTTTGAATCTGAGGGTTTACAAAACGACTGGATTCAGGTTAAGAATAATAGGGCACGTGGCCATAGTAGTTCAATGTGGGGCTCGTTTCTGATTTTAGGTGACAGTGGAGGAAAATATCAGGAAGCCAGTGAAAACATTGGTGTCAGTCCGGGACAAGTGGGTATAGGTGCTGCGGGTGGACAATATATGAAAATAGAGAACAACCAAATGTTCAGTGTTCAATGGGCCAGTAGTAATGTAGCTTTTTATTCAGCAGATTATTCTTCTCCAGCCCCTTGTAGCAATCACGAATTTCCTGCCAGCCCGAATCCAAATGTTGCTCATTGGAAAAATTCAAGCGGCACTCTAAACAGATCATCATCTGATGGTAATTGTGGTATAAGCAACGCTCAAATTAGAAGTAATGTGGATGAAGACACCAGTATGGATGAAGATATTTGGAATGATTGGTAGTAATTATATGAATTAAAAAGTATTGATGATGGGTGTAGAAAAGAATTTATTTCTACACCTTTATTTAAAAATGAATTAATAAAATTAAAGACATTTTATATGGATAAAAGATTAGTTTTAATAACAATCTTTTTTTGTCCAATTCTATTTGAAGGTCCAGGGAATTTACCCAATCCCAATTTAGATACATTACAGACTGAGCCTGTCTCTGGAGTTTACTTTTTACAGGGAACAATCATAGAGTACACCTACGATTTTCCCTGGCCGCAATGGGGTGGAGAAAAAGTGATATTAGACACAGATACGACAACGATCTCATTCCTAACTACTATTCGAATGGTAGAAGAAAAGCGAGATACAGTTCAGTTTTTTGGATTGCCAGGAGCCAATGCCAGTCGAAACAGCATCTTGCCTGTTGAGTGTGAGAATCCCAGCTTTTGTGGATATGCCAATTTTGAAATGGGTTCTCTCCAAATCGACTATAGAACACCGGCAGGGGAATTTTCAGGGACTGGCTGGTTAGATGGCGAAATACTAACGCTGGATACGTACTTTGAATATCGTGAGATTGGAATTGAATATAAGCTTCAAGGTAAAAAAATTGACGAAGAAGAGTTATAAAAATGAATTCTGTCAGAAAAATTCTTTTAAGTTTTTGTTTGTTATGCATTGTTTTATTTAGCTGTACTGATGATAGCCTGAATCAATCAAAATACGAACCAAAAGAACCAGATATAAACCTTTCTGGTCTCTGGCTGTTATCAGGTGCCGAAGAAACAACTACTTATTCCGAATGGCCAATACCACCAGATGAAGATCCTGTACAAAAGAAAAATTCCCAGGGATTCAACATGTTGATTCAACAAATGGATGAAAACAAGATTCGAATTTATGGACTTGTGGGAGCCGATGCAGGCAGGGCCGAAAACTCAGTTTTTTCTGCATGCAGCAATCCAGAGAACTGCAAAGTTTACGGAACCAAAACAGGCGACAGGACATGGGAAGTCGATATCAAAAATGGCCAACGAACTTTTTATGCAACAATAGAAGTAGAGATACTGATCAACAAGACTGAAATTAGGCTGGAAAGCAGGTACGAGTTTCAGAACAAGAGCATTGAACATACGTTGGATGGCGAAAAAATTCCTGAGTAGGGTTTAATCTAATCAGTTTTTATTTCTGATATGCGGTATGCAATCTCTGATCTCAGGGAATATCGAATATTGAACACGGAATGATGAAGTGATTGGCTCCTTCGAAATTCGACATTGGATATTCAGTGTTCGATATTCTAATTTCTCGAATATCTCCAATCGTTCCGAAGGGATCCCTCGCGGGGCATATCAAGAATACCAGGTGCTAAGCTTCTTCATGCTCTCTCGATTTGATTTGCGCCATCAAAAAAAGTACTATAGAAATAGTTACGCAGTTTGTTTAATGTGTAATAGTAGAGAGTCAACTAATTCAATCATCGAGCATGAAATCCTTTCTGCCAATTCTAATGCTTACCCTTCCGGTATTGATGTTCGGTTGTTCTGATAAGTCAACAGACCCGAAAGAAGAGGAAGAAAACGAAAAAACATCAACAAATTATGTGTCGGAAGTTTACTTTTTAACCGGCACTGAGATTGACAGAGATCCCGACTGCTTTCCCTGTACCGTGGAGTTTGAGTACACCTATGATACGACGTGGGTGGCAACAGTTGTATCCATGAAATACCTGGTAAACATTCCCGACTCCGTCCAGTTTTTTGGCCTGAATGGTGCAAACTCAACTCGTAAATCTGTGTTTCCACAAAATTGCAGGGAAAGTGACGCACTTTATGAGTATTGCGCTTATGCATCATACAAAAATGGGTTGATAACACTGGATCTTTTTAGATCGGGTTATTTATATGAGGGTGAAGGATCTCTACAAAATGATGAGCTGCAGATCAATGGCTTGTTTAAGTACAGGGGAGATAGTGTTGGGTATGATTTGTAAGGCCAAAAAATAGAGGGACTTGGCGGGTTAGGTGAACCGGAGTATCCTCATACCGGCCTCTACTTTGTGGGTGGCGAAAAAAGAACAACCAGCTATTCCGATTGGCCCATTCCTGAAGGAGAAGTTCCTGAAGTTGAAACTGAGCGAGTTGAGTTTTCAATCCATCTAAAAGTACAGGATGACCGGGAAACCATTCGATTTGCAGGACTACACGGTGCCGATGCCGGTGAGATGGAAAACAGAGTCTATCCCGACTGTATGAACTCAGAAGATTGTACCATTATGGGTCAATCAACCGGCACAGAATCGTTTGAAATTGATATTGAGAACAATGGCCGAACATATACAGCAACCGGAAATGCAAGGAGCACTGATTTTCAACTCAATGGTCAATATCAATATCAAAACATCACGATTGATTATGATTTAGAAGGGCATAAGTATATTGAGTAGCAGAAGAATGATTTGAGATTTCTGATATGCGGTATGCAATCTCTGATCTCAGGGAATATCGAATATCCAATATTGAACACGGAATAATGAAGTGATTGGCTCCTTCGAAATTCGACATTGGATATTCAGTGTTCAGTATTCAAAAAATTTTCCTATCTGAAATAAGATACTCGTCAGACTACCGGTGGGATCTCCACTCTACCCTTGCGGGCATATCAAACAAAAGCAACCTGAGAGTCTGAATGAAGTGAGGTCCTGGCAGAGTTGCTAGGCGTGAAATTGACTAAAACGTTATAAGGAATAAACCCGAACTCTGAAAGGAGCTTGCTGTGCTGCGCACTCTTTCAGGTTCTTGGGCTCCAAAACTACCTGCCGGCTACTTGATGCTTGTCGATCCGTCGAGTGTCTTTTGCCTTCCGGTAGGAAGGAAGACTTTTTTGATATACGATTTCTGATATGCGATATGCGATTTCTGATCTCGGAGAATATCGAATATCCAATATTACCCGCAAGGGATCCCTCAGGGAGAACACAGAATGATGAAGTGATTGGCTCCTTCGAAATTCGACATTGGATATTCAGTGTTCAGTATTCAAAAAAACATTCCTATCTGAAATCAGATACTCGTCGGACTACCGGTGGGGTCTACACTCTACCCTTGCGGGCATAATAAACAAAAGCAACCTGCCAGCGTCCGACAGCTTGAGGTCCTGACAGCGTTGCCGGTAGGTCTGTGTTATCTAAGTCATATCTTTACAAAAACCTACCTGGTTTCTCAGCATCTTCTGAATAATGGACTGATTCTTTACAAATTGGGAATCGTTTAGTAATGTAAGCTGAACTTTTATAGTACTATTCAACCTGCTCTCGAAAAAATGGATCTCTTTGTGTCTCACTGTAAAAACTATTTTCTGCTGGCAGCACTACTGTTGATTCCCGTATCAACCTATGCTCAATCAACGACAGATGCCGAAACTCTTTTTGAACAGGCAGAGGAGATCTTTCGAGATGGCGATTACGAGCAATCAAAAGAGATGTTTGAGGAGGCATCCGAGACATTTTGTACCGCTCCCATTCAGGCTGAAACTTGTATAGAAGTGAAAACCTATCTTTCTGATATAGGTCGTATAGATAGGAATTTTGTGTCTTCTGAGCAGGTCCTTGAAGAAGCTGAACAAATTTTACAACGGGAACTGGGAACTCCACATCCGCTTCAGATGGAGATTAACACACAAAAGATTTTTCTCTATGTGAATATGACGCATTTTGAGAAGGCTGGGCGGGTTGTTCAACGAACCATGGAGCTGGTGAATGAGCCGGAGTTTTCCGGATTACCGAGAGCGCGCGGGTATATGGCGAAAGGTTACCTGGAAGATGCGGCCGGTGATTTTCATGAATCATTGAACTCCTATTCAGAAGCTGTTGAATCTTTAGAAGGGATTGAGAGAGATGATGAAATTCTCAGGTTTTTATCTCATTGCTACAATAATATGGGGCTTCTCACACGACGCCTCGGTGATGTACAGGGAGCGATGGACTATTTTCTGCAGGCGCTGGATGTAACTCAAACACTCTACGGTGAAAGCCATCCACAGGTTGGGATCGTGTATAACAGTATCGGGACAATTTATTACATCATGGGCGATTACGGGCAGGCAGCCGATTATTTTCTGAGTACAGCGGATATCTTCAGGGAACACTATGGTGAAAATCATGAGAGAGTTGCCGGCGCCTATAATAATGCAGGTGTTGTATTTACGGAGATGGATGACATTGAACGGGCTGCCCAGACACTTGAAAAAGCACAGCGAATTAAAGAAAATATTCTTGGAGAAAACCATATTGATACGGCTATCGGGTATTCAAATCTTGCCAGTATCTACATGGAAAACGAAAATTTTGATGCCGCTCTCGAAAACTATCAAAAATCTATAGCTGTACGGGAAGAGATTTACGGGGATGATCATCCAAACCTCATCTCGCCATATACGAACCTCGGGGAGTTTTATACGAAAACAGAACAGTTCGATTTGGCCAGGGAGTATTTGGATGAGGCTTTGCAAATCACAAAAAACAGGCTTGGAGAAAATCATCCCGAGGCATGGACCATTCGTTTAAATATTGGCGACACGTTTATGGGAGAAGAGGAGTTTGAAACGGCGCTCGGTCATTATGAGAAGGCATTTAATATGATTGTTGAGGAAAGCGGTATACAACCCCAAAACGGTTTTGATGCGGGCCGGATCTCTCACCCCATTCAGTTTATGGAGTCGGCTACAAATATTGGCAATGTGCTTCTCAAGTTGTATGAAAAAGAGGGAGGAATTGAGAGACTTTATCAATCAATTGAAAACTACTCTATCTCAACAACTGTTGTCGATTTCTTACAGAGGTCCTATCAGAGTGAGGCCTCTAAGTTGAATCTTGTTGATCAAAATTATTCGATTTTCACCAATACTATCAGAGCGTACAATTACCTTTATGAAGAGACAGGGGATGAAAAGTGGCTGAGTGAGATCTTAACTACCAGCGAGTTAAGCCGCTCGCGGATTGCTTTGGAACTCTTGCAGGATTTGGAAGCTAAAAACTTTGCAGGAGTTCCACGGGATATCTTAGATCAGGAAAGCACAATCAACACGCAAATAGCTGATTATTACCAAAAACTGCATGCAGAGCAGGAAAAAGGGTTTGATGCAGATCAAAAACGGATTTCGTCCTTTCGAGACTCTCTTTTTGAATCGCGCCGGGAGCTGAAAAATCTTACCCAAAGACTGGAAGAACAGTATCCTGATTATTACCGTCTAAAGTACGACCAGAGCTATGCCGACAGGGAGGTTGTGGTTGACCTCCTGGAGCAAGACGAGGCACTTATCAACTACATTGTGAGTGATGAGGAAATTTTTGCATTGGTTTTGGATAAGAGCGATATCCGGTTTTACTCTTTAGGAAAATCAGACTCACTATCAACCCGGGTCAAATCGCTGCGTAATTCTGTTTTATCGGATCGTTCAGAACAATATTCCAAAGTGGCAAACGAACTTTATAATCAACTGATTGAGCCGATTCTTTCAGAGATCAATATAAACTCGTTGATTATTGTACCCGATCAGTCACTCCACTACCTGCCTTTCGAAATGCTGCTGACAGAGGCATCTGAAAACTCAAGCTACTATGAATTACCATACCTGATACGTGATTACAAAATATCTTATGTGCCCTCGGCAACCGTGTTACAGATGTTAAAGGAGCAGAAAATTCAGAATCCACAAAATCTTTTTGCAGTGGCTCCTTTTAACGAATCTACAATCAAGTTTGAGGAAGAGGCTTCTGCATCTCGATATATGGCCGGCTTATCCCCTCTTCCTCTCACACAATATGAAACCGGAGAAATTGCCAAAATATTTGAGGAGCGAGATTCTCTGCTTGAGTATATTTTCCCGGAGGAAGTGAAAATATTGTTGGGAGAGGAAGCCACAAAATCCACAATTGAAACCACGTCATTCGAGCAGTACGGGTACATTCATTTTGCAACTCATGCGTTTGTGAATGAGCAAGATCCATCGCTTTCGGGCATTGTATTTTGGGGTGAGCAGGATGATGATGGTATGATCTATGTGAATGATATCTATAATATGCGTATGAATGCTGATTTGGTTGTTCTTGGTGCCTGTGAAACAGGATTGGGGACCGTCTATAAAGGTGAGGGAATGATTGGTTTTACAAGGGCATTTATCTACGCCGGGGCTTCAAACCTGATGGTTTCGATGTGGAAAGTAAACGATCAGCCAACAGCCAACCTGATGATAAAATTCTACCGGTATGTTAAAGAGGGGTATTCCTATTCAGAAGCTTTACAGATGGCCAAGATCGATCTGATCAATCAGCCAGAATTTGCAGCCCCGCGAAATTGGGCAGCATTTATATTACAGGGCCGATAATAAAAAGCCCTGCTTGATTGCAGGGCCTGATATCAATGAAAGAATATCACTCAACGAGAAAATTTTCTGGATTCCACGCTTTCTGAGTATTCTCTTCAGCTTCCTCAGCAATGTCACTTACTTCTATCTCTTCTGCCACAATGTGGGGTAGCACCTTGCTTGTTTCAGTGATCAGCTGAGCAATTCGCGTAAGGCTTTGTTGTGTAAAGTTTGCCAGCTCTTCGTTGCCTGAACCAAGAGCGGATGTGTGCAGCATTGTGTAACCGGATGCGATCATGCTTAAGGCTGTATAGTCATCCCGCAGCATTTTAGAAGCGGCATCATCTCGGGCACTGTCTATAAACCCTGCAATTTTTCCGGTTGCTTTGGCAAGGTTGTCTTTCACTTTTTTCCCGGTACCCTCATTTAGAATCCCAAGATCTTCAAATCCATTTATCTGATTTGTGAATGCCATATCAATATCATGAAGCAAATCTACAGCTTTCGGATTCATGACATTTTCAGAATTCTTTTGGCTTCGAATCACGGTTTGTGTGTGCTTAATCAGTTCGTATAAGTCGGTCGTGTAATTCTTGATCGACGTGTTACTCATAAATATGTAAGTATTTGATTCTATTTAATATTCACTTACAAAATGATGGATAGGCCCATATCGTTTCATTTGATATTTGAAATGGGAGATTGGAGCTAATTTCTCTGAATATTTTTTTACTTTGTATTAGATAGACGAGTCAAAATTAATTAATCGAAAGAATTCATGGACAGAGTAAAAGAACTTGCAAAAATGATTGACCACTCCCTTCTTCATCCAACAATGACGGATGATGAATTAAAGGAGGAATGTATGGTGGCTAAAAAGTATGATACAGCCTCCGTTTGCATAAAACCGTATGCCATTAAAGATGCGGTGGAGTGGTTGAAAGGATCGGATGTGCTGGTTGGTACGGTTATCGGGTTTCCTCATGGAAATTCGGCAACGGAAATTAAAGTCGAAGAAACCAAGAAAGCCTGCGAAGATGGTGCCGTGGAGATCGACATGGTCGTGAATATCGGCAAGGTGCTGCAAGAAGAGTGGGAGTATGTAGAAAATGAGATTCGCGCTGTTGCAGAAGAGACACATTCTCATGATGCAATTTTGAAAGTTATTTTTGAAAATGATTTTCTAACGGATGACAAATATAAAATTAAACTTTGCGAGGTTTGTGCTTCAGCCGGTGCGGATTTTGTAAAAACATCTACGGGGTATGGATTCGTAAAAGGTGAAGATGGAAAATACAGCTACCAGGGGGCTACGGAACACGATTTGAAGCTTATGAGAAAACACTCACCCGAGAATGTGCAGGTTAAAGCGGCGGGGGGTGTCAGAACACTGGACGACCTTTTGAGAGTGAAAGATTTGGGGGTAACCCGCGTGGGGGCTACGGCAACCATAAAGATGCTTGAAGAGGCTAAAAAACGTTTTTATGGAGAAGATGATGAAAGTATCATACAGGAAAGCGGGGACAAAAAAGGCTATTAAGAATAATCACCCTGGATAATGAGATCTCACATCCGGGAGGCCATAACGAAGGGTTTGCCGATACGATCAAACAGTTTTTTTAAAGAGTTCTACCGGGATCTGGACGGAGAAGAGTCAACTACTCCCCCCTGATTAGCCCAATTTTTACGATGGCATGCGGGAAGTTTTATTGGTTGAAAAAATCCCGGAAAGCAATGAGCAGCCATCCTGGATGAAAATTGGGTAGTTATAACACGATTTAATTCCAACAAAAAAATGACACAATGCTACAATTAGGTTTTGTAAGTGCAATTCTTGCAGACAGTACATTTGAAGAGGTCGTTGATTTTGCATCGGAGAATAAGTTCTCTTGCGTGGAGATGATGTGCTGGCCAAAAGGCAAGGCTGAACGGAGATACGCCGGTGTAACCCATATTGATGTAGACAACCTTGATGAAGCAAATATTACTTCCATCAAAGAAATCCTGAAGAAGAAAAATGTGGAGATATCTGGATTGGGTTATTATCCAAATCCCTTGGATGAAGATGCAGAGAAGTCTAAAATTTACTTCGATCATATTAAAAAGATCATTGAAGCAGCTTCCAAACTGGATATACCGGTGATGAACACCTTTGTGGGTAGAGATCACAAGAAAAATGTGGAGTATAATCTCGACCGATTTAAAGACACATGGCCGGAGATAGTAGAGCATGCTGAAAAATTGGATGTGAAAATTGGGATAGAAAACTGTCCCATGTTCTTTACGGACGACGAGTGGCCCGGGGGGAAAAATTTGGCTTCAACACCGGCGATTTGGGACCGGATGTTTGAGGTTATTCCAAGTGATCATTTCGGCCTGAATTATGATCCCTCTCACCTGATCTGGATGCAGATGGACGAAATACAACCTATTTATGACTATGCGGAACGTCTCCATCATATTCATTTAAAAGATGTGAAGGTTCACAAAGACAAGCTGAACAGGGTGGGCATTATGGCAAATCCACTGGAATATCACTCTCCGAAGTTGCCCGGGCTGGGTGATGTGCGGTGGGGTGATTTCTTTTCAGCCCTTACATCGGTTGGTTACCGCGGGCCAGTTTGTATTGAAGTTGAAGACAGATCATATGAAAGCTCCGAGAAAGATATTAAATACTCTATTCTGCAGAGCCGAAATTATTTAAATAGTTACCTTGTACTGTAGTAGATTTAAATCCATAACAGAAGAATAATTAGCTGTGAATAAAACTGAAGCATTCCTAAAAAATCATAACATTAAAGCGTCCACAATTAACCTTCAGCGTGTTGTCGATGCATTTTCAGATGAAATGAAAAAAGGCCTGGAGGGCAAAGAGAGTTCACTGGAGATGATTCCAACCTACATCGAAGCCGAGAGTGAGTTTAAAGATGGAGGTAAGGTACTCGCGATTGATGCAGGAGGCACAAACTTCCGGGCGGCAATTGTCTCATTCCGGAGCAATAACCAGGTGGAGATAGGAGAGATTATTCACAAGAAGATGCCCGGCGTAAACCAAGAGATAAGCGCAGAGACGTTTTTTAACACGATGGCTAGTTACATTGAAGAGCTGGCAGAAAAAGTCGATAAAATTGGTTTCTGCTTTTCATACGCCGTTGAAATATTTCCGAATAAAGACGGCAGGCTTATAAAGTTCAGCAAAGAAGTTCAGGCGCCGGAAGTGATCGGTAAGATGATTGGTAAGTCGCTCCTTGAAGCATTGGGAAATCCGAATAAGAAAATTGTACTGTTGAATGATACAGTAGCAACTCTCCTGGCGGGTAAGTCTGCAAGAGTGGAAAAATCATACGACTCTTTCATCGGGTTTATTTTGGGAACCGGAACAAACACAAGTTATATCGAGAAAAACAGTAATATTCTGAAAAAAGAGAATCTTGATCCCAATAATAGCCAGATCATAAATATGGAAACTGGCAATTTTGGGAAGGCTCCCCTCACGGATCTTGATTTGAAATTTGACAACACTACCAACAATCCCAGCGAATATACATTTGAGAAGATGTTTTCTGGTGGCTATTTCGGGGGACTCTGCCTTACAGTCTTGCAATCGGCAGCGGAAGAGAATCTCTTTTCAAGTGAAGCTGCCGCTTGTATCAATAAAGTAGATTCATTGACAGCAGAGGAGGCCAATGATTTTCTTTTGGGAGCTGATTCAGAAGGAAATATTCTTAACAAATGTTTTAAACATGAATCGGACCGGGAGGCTTCGTCACAGATAATTGACGCGTTAATCGAACGGGCATCGTTGATGGTAGCTGCAAATCTCGCAGCGGTTGTATTGAAAACCGGGAAAGGAACCAAGCCTGAAAAACCTATTTTAATTACGATAGAAGGCACAACATTCTACAAGCTCCACAAGCTGCAAGAACGTTTTGAAAACTATTTGTCAGATTATTTGAGTGGTGATAAAAAACGATACGTGGAATTCGCAAATATAGATTACTCAAGCCTTAAGGGAGCAGCTCTTGCAGCTCAGTTAAATTAATTAACTGACTTCGATACAGAAAGAAGGCAAAGGCATTGAAAAAGTTCCCCTCCTTTTTCAAGGAGGGGATTTAGGGGTGGTTGAAATCAAAATTGGATAAAGCCTAAAATTACGAGGCTACCTCCCCCAGTTCCTTCCTGAAAGTTTTCGGGACAGGCTCTTATACCCCGACGTATCGAGGGGAGCGCAATATTCAAGATTCTTATTCTCGAACTCACTTTAATTGAGTAGGGAGAATGAGATTCCAGTGGTTTTTAGCCATTCTAGAATGGTCCTGAACCAGAGAATCTAAACCAAAATCCAGGCTAATACCTGTACCGTCAGGTAACCGGTCACTCCCATAATTGCCGTGGCGATAGTGTGGGTTCTCAAAGCGGTTGAGGTATCCATCTCTGAAAATTTAGCGACAACCCAGAAATAGCTGTCGTTGACGTGAGAAACAGTTAGTGAGCCGGCGCCAATCGCCAGGACAACGAGAGCTTTTCCAATCGCTGAGTCAAGGCCGAGTGGTGCTAAAAGAGGCGCTGCAATTGCCGCGGTTGTAATGATTGAGACGGTGGATGACCCCTGTGCTGTTTTCAGGAAGGCGGCGATCAGGAACGGAATGAGGATACCGAACCCGCCCATATCCGTAAACTGGGAAGCAAAAGTACTGAGTTCAGTCTCCCTTAATACAGACCCAAACGCACCGCCGGCACCGGTAATCAAAATAATAATTCCCGCCTTTTTCAATCCCTCCTCCAGCCAGGAATGTTGCTCGGTGTCTTTGCTGCCTCTGACCATCAAAAATGAAAGTCCGACCCCTACCAAAAGAGCGATAATCGGATTTCCGGAAAAGACGAAAAGATCAAATAAAAAGCTTTCTCCAAAAGGTGCCGATGGAAGTTCAGCAACAGATTTTAGAGCGATTAAGAGAATTGGAGTCAAAATAGGTGCAATCGCAAATGTGAACGAAGGTGGTTGAATTGCCGTGGATGTTTTTTCACTGGATGTATCAAAGTCTATGGTAAAGTTTTTGCTGCGGATGACAGCCCACATTAAAGCGGCTGCCATCACCGGAATGGAAACAAGCAACCCTAGAATGAGAACCCAGCCAATATCTGCGCCAAGTGTTGCGGCGGCAGCCAGCGGTCCCGGTGTAGGTGGCACAAACACGTGAGTTGCGTATAAACCTGAAGCCAGGGCAACGGCCAAAACAGCGAGTGGAATTTTTGCCCGTTTGGAAATGGCTTTATTGAGCGCGGAAAGTACGATGAAGCCCGAATCACAAAAAACAGGAATGGATACGATGTAACCGGTTAGACTCATGGAGAGCGGAGCATTCTTCTCTCCCACCGTATCCAGAATTTTGTTGGCCAGCACCTTTGCTCCCCCACTTCGGTCCAGGTACTCCCCGATAATGGAACCGGCCGCAATGACAATGCCGATGCTACCAAGGGTCGAACCAAATCCGCTTCCGATGGCGGAGATAATATCAGAAACAGGGAGTGATGCCAGAAATCCAATGATAATCGCACTCAAAAGCAGTCCAAGAAACGGGTGCAAATTCCATCGTACGGTTCCCCAAACCAGGAGTACCACGACAAGCAATAGCCACAAAAAAATTCCCATAAGTATCTAAACTTTGGTTAGTTAGAGTTTGATAACCTATCAGACAGATGGATTATAAAGAATAGAGAGGATATGTGCAGGAGAGAAAGTTCTGTATTTGAAAGGCACAAGTTGCAAAATTGCGCCAGTTAAAGTGGGGAAAATGACAATGAGGGCACAAGTTGCAAACTTGCGCCAGCCACGAGGATTGGTTTGATAGCCTATTCCTCGCGCAAGTCTGTGACTTGTGCGCAAAAATAGCTACCTCAAAACTCCAATTCCTCTCAATAAATATCCAACCGGACGAAAGAGATAGTAGACAATTTTGTAAGGCGGAAGCCAACTGTATTTTAAATCTGTTTTGCAGAATGTGATCACTTTCAAGACATCCAATTTGTGCTGAATGCTGGGAATGATTTTCATTCGATAGAGAAGCAGCTTCGATGTATTGGCTCGTGTAATGTGGGGATCCCCTTCCGGTTGGCGACACTGTTCAAGTGCAGTATCAGCAAGTTTTTGGGGCGTCGGCGAAGCATCCGGAATTTGGTTTTCATCGGGGAAATATTCTTGCAGCATCACATTGCAGATAGGAATCAATTTTTGAATGTTGCATTCTGAGATGATTCGATGAAACTTCTCCCAGTTAAACGTTATTCGATCGAGCATTTCATGAATATCCACCAGCCATTTGAGCCGAAACCAGGCGTGAATCCCTCCATGAACAATTAGATAAAACAGTTCAAATTCTTTTGAGAAGCGATTCAGTTCAACACCTCCAAACTCGACCGTTTCAACATTCTCCTGAATCAGATTATCGAGTTTCTTGTGATCTGTGATTCTTGTTGAAAACAGCTTCCAATGGACCTCAACCATCAATCCGGACGTTTCATGAACCATCTCAATTTGATTCAAGAAATGAAGTGCAATCTTTTGTCTTTTCTCCGATTCCGGCCACTCGAATTCGGGATAATCAAAACCCTCATTCCGTAGCAATTGAAGTGTTTGATTGACTTGGTTTGGCTCAACCAAAATATCAAAATCGCGGGAGTAGCGGTAGATAGGATCGCCGTAAATACGCTGAGATAACAAAGGGCCTTTCAGGTTGATAAACTCAATCTCCTGATTTTTTAATAGCTTGGCAATTTCAAGGAACGAGCCGATCTGCTGCATTCCCAATATTCGATCCTTCGGACTCTCAGTATTTGTTTTCACTCCCAAAAAATCGTCAACCTGCCTTTCTGATAGACGATGTCGGTTTCTTAAAATTTCTCGTGATAGTTCCAATGGCCCCGGTTGAATGACATTACCCTTAAAAAAGTAAAGAAATGATAGGAAAGAATAGAGCGAATAGAAATATTTTGGTTGTATAGAGTATTATGAGCTCGGTATAAAATAAATGTAAAAGTATTGAAACAATCCCCTCCTTTTTCCCCAACGGGATGCCTGCTGGGCAAGGAGGGGATTTAGGGGTGGTTAATACCAAAATCTATTACATCGCCTGCAATCTTCGATCTATTAGGTTCATCAGGAAATCAACCCGGTTATTTGAACTGTCTTGTTGATTTAGATTCAGAAGAATTTCATTCGAAAGATTAAAATGTTCCCGGGACTGTAATGTATCACCAAAGCTCGGTTGTTCGGGATGAAAAAAGAGATCTCCTAAATGAATATGGCTGATTGCCAGAGATTGCTGAGCCTGTGAGTTTTGCGGATCGGCATCTGCCAGCCATTTGAACAAACGGTGTGCATTCCGGTAATGGTCCAGTGACTTATCAAGCTCTTCTGAATGTTTGTAAACGTCTCCCATTTTTTCATGAGCAATGGCTTCATCCCGAACGGCTTCGGTATTTAAGGGTTCTTTCCGTACCAGCTCTTTTCTGAGTTCCATAGATTTCTCAAAACACCGGATCGCTTCCTCAAGTTGTTGTTCAGTTTCATAAATGGTTCCCATCCGTTCATAAATAATGCCCATATATTTTATGTAATCTGTATCCTCCGGCTCCCTGCTGTAAACGGGCAGCAAGATTTCTTCGGCTGACTCATAAAGTTGCAAGGCCTCCTCGAGTTCATTCAAATTACTGAAATTGGGATTTCCGGTGAGGTCTCCCAGTTTTATCAGCGAAATTGAGTATGCAAATTGTCTGTTTGGATCATCAGGAAACTCATCGGCGAGGGTTTTATAAATCGCATTTGAGTCTATTTTGTTTTCACGAGCCGTATCGATATTTCCGAGAACTGCCTGAACATCCCCGGTTTTCTCATATATATTTGCCATGGTTTGCCTTGCCCGGAGCTGCATCGGCTCCTCTTGCAATACAGTTCTGACAAATTCGAGTCCCTTTTGATAGCTGGTAATCGCTTCCCTGTGTTTGCCAAGATTATTATTGGTGGGATTCCCCTGTACATCACCAACTTTCCTGTATGCTTCTGCAAGATCCAGCAGCAGGCCGTGCCCGGCATTTTCAGTTTGGGCAAGACCGTCCAGGTAGTTTAAAGCTTCTTCTATGATAAGCTCACGCGCCGGTGTGGAACCCGGAAGATTTGCGATGGAATCATGCAGGTCAAAAATGAGTGAATGGGCAAGTTGCCGAACATCTTGTGAGCGTTGTTCAGCGATCAACCTTTGTGAATTCGCTTCGTCCGCCTGCCGGAATGAAAACAGTGTTAAACTGATGAGAAGAAAGGTGGCTGCCAGTGCGCTTACAACCGGAGCTTTATGCCTTTGAACGAATTTTTTGGCCAGATATGTAAACGATTCCGGGCGAGCCGAGACAGGTTTGTTTTCGATATAATTGATGATATCGTTCTTAAAGTGCTCGGCCGACTGATACCTGCGCAGTGGATCTTTCCGGAGTGCTTTCGTGATGATGTTATCCAGGTCGCCCTGTAATTGATGAACGGCCTGGCGATCTGTTAAATGTGCAAGGGATGTTACCCGGGAAGAATCTTTTGTTGACAGCTGTGTAACTTTTTTACTGGGCTTTTCAGATTCTGACTCGGTAATAGTTTTACCGATTTCATAAGAACTTTTCTCTTTGAAGTTAAAGGGAAGGGTGTCCGTTAGAAGAAGGTAGAGAAGCTGACCCAGTGCATAGACGTCGGTGGCCGTTGTAACTTCCCGGCCCTGAAACTGTTCAGGACTGGCAAATTCCGGAGTCAATAGTTCATTGCCAGTTTTTGTTTTTGTGGATTCGCCTTGTTCAGCGCCGATTATTTTAGCAATTCCAAAATCCAGAAGTTTTACTTCACCTTCGTTATTTACCAAAATATTTGATGGCTTAATATCCCGGTGAACAATCAGCCGCTGATGGGCATAACTCACAGCGTCACAAACTTGTGTGAAGAGATCCAGGCGTTGCTGAATGGAAAGCTTTCGGGAGGTACACCACTCGTCTATCGGCAGGCCCTCGATATACTCCATAATAAAATAAGGTCGCCCGTTTTCATGAATACCCGCATCAAGCAACCTGCATATATTCCGGTGATTCAGGCTGGCAAGGATCTTTTGTTCCGTTCGCATGCGGGCATGCATTTTACGGCCGGGAGCAAAACCATGCAGAAACTTGACCGCTACATTCCGCGAAAAAATTCCATCGGCTCGTTCAGCCAGGTACACCGTACTCATACCTCCCTTGCCGATCTGTCTTAGGATCTTCCAGGCGCCGATACGTTCATTCGGCAGGGAGATCACATCATCAAAAATGGATCTCTCAAGGAAGTCTTCGGAATCAAAGTGAGACCTCAACAGATCTTCAACTGAAGAAGATAAAGCCGGATCAGTTTCAGCTATCCTCTGGATGTACCGCTTCCTTTCTGTCGGTGGGAGGTCCAGCGCCTTATGAAAATGTCCTTCAATTAATTTCCACTGCTCCGTTTGCATCAGTTGTTCATGTAGGATTTAATTCAGTCGGGCAAACCACAGATATCCGTTGAAAAGATCTATGATATCTTATTGATCTGCCCATTTCCCATACATGCAACAATTCAAAGTGAATTGGTTCAACGCTCCTAATATTGATGACCCGAAAATTTAATCTGTTGACAAAGAAACTATATTTCAATATTAAATAGGCAATAAACAGTGGGCAGTTGACAACTTGCCTACTGCCTACTGCCTACTGCCTACTGCCTACTGCCTACTGCCTACTGCCCACTGTCAACTATTGTCAAAAAACTATAGAGCCGAAACTTTTATTATTAGTCGACGGATTACTTTTTGGAAATTTTCTTGTCCTCTTAATCCTCTCCCGAATGATGAATCTGTCTGAATAACCAGGCTTTTGCAATTGTCCAGTCTCGTTTTACGGTAGCCGGAGAAACTTCCAGGATTTGTGCAGTTTCTTCAATATTGTACCCGGCAAAGTAGCGGCATTCAATCACCCTGGCCTGCCGTTCGTTTATCTTTTCAAGCCTTTCCAGGGCTTCATCGAGGGCCACAATCTCTTCGGCTTTTTCTTCTGTTAAATAGATACCCTCCTCAAACTCTGTTGGAGTTTGTTTACCGCCTCTCTTCTTACGGTTTCTTTTCTTGGCATAGTTCACCAAAATTTGGCGCATGGCCCGGGCAGCAATTCCAAAAAAATGGTGCCGGCCGTCCCACTCTCCTTCCGGCGGATGTTTAATCAGTTTCAGGTACGCTTCGTGTACGAGCGCTGTTGTGTTCAGCGTATGTCCTTTTCGCTCTTTGCGTAATTCAAGATGAGCAAGATTTCTAAGTTCATTATAAACGAGGGGCCAAATTTTATCGATCGCCTCTGAATTCTCATCAACAGAATTCAGCAACTGAGTCAGTTTTAATGATTCCTCTGCCATAGCGTAGTAATATATTTCATAGAGAAAATGAATTCATTATACAAAAAGAGACGCAATTGCAGTAAAAGAAAGACCCTTTTAATCTCTTTTTTTCAAATGAGCTTTTTCAGAGTGAGTTGTTGCATTACATGTATAGAAGAAAGTGAAAAGATTTAAAAAACTAAATAATCCTCTTTGTCTGAAGATTAATCAGAGGTTGAAAAATGAAATCACAAAAAATGTTGCTTAGTGCCAATTCTGTAAAACTCCTGCAAGAGAATGTTCATGCCTGGAAAAGGGTCTCACATATTATGATGTTGATTTTGATTTTAGTGATTGGTTCGTGCTCTGATTCAAGCGTAACATCATCAGAAGTGGATGATGATCCTGAAACTCAGCCAACTGAAGAACCACCTGTACTTCAGGATTTGTCAGAGATTGTTGATTCGGTTCGAATTGAATACAATATGCCGGCCATGGGTGCGGCGCTTGTATCTATCGAAAAAGGGATAACGATCGGAGTTGCGGGGGAAAGACGCCTCGGTTCAGGGATTTCTGTAGAGGAGGATGATCATTGGTCGTGGGGGTCAAATACCAAAGCGATTACCGGTTTGGTAACGGCAAAAGCGGTTGACATTGGATTGATAGATTGGAATCAGACACTCGAAGAGTTATTCCCGGAGTATGTTGACATAATGAGAGATCAATACAAATCAGTTACCATCACAGATCTGTTAGGTCATCGGTCTGGATTTGTAAACCAGGTCATTTCGGGCTTGGACGGTCAGCCGATTGGAAACGGTGTCACTCCCTCATCTCAGCGAATTGAGATGCTGAACTGGGTCTTGCAACAAGAGCCTCATAATGCTAAAGGGGAATA
This sequence comes from Rhodohalobacter sulfatireducens, assembly GCF_022012475.1. Lineage (GTDB taxonomy): Bacteria > Bacteroidota > Rhodothermia > Balneolales > Balneolaceae > Rhodohalobacter > Rhodohalobacter sulfatireducens. The sequence continues at coordinate 8,257 of NZ_JAKLWS010000037.1, read as the reverse complement.
TTACTACTCGAACCTGGGTTTTTCTACAGTTGGACTTATTGTAGAACAAGCTTTTGATACGCCCTATGAAGAATGGGCCGTTGAAAATCTGTCCGATTCCTTTGATCTAAACGGCTTTGGGTTCGGTCCGCAGGATGAATCGGGAACCACCAATCAGCCGGTTTCTCATCGGTATACAGATGGGGAGTGGGTGGCCTGGGAAGCTCACGAAAATACACCATTCAGGCGTCCTTCAGGCGGTGGACATGGTTCACTGGAAGATTGGGGGAAAATCATTATCGAGATGATGAAAGCCGAGAATGGAACGTCAGACTATATTACTCCTGAAGCTGCCGCGATGTTGAGCAGTATAAAAACAGAGATGCCGGGGGGAAGTGAATATTCCTCGGGTTGGATTCATGTTGGATCAAGAGATTGGGCAGAGGGAGAAGCGTGGTTCCATGCCGGTTCTAACGGTGCAAATTATTCACTTGCCTGGGTAGGCCCGGGTGCAGGAGTTGCATTCCTGGTTGTGATCAATGCCCGGGATACTGAAGGAGTAACGGTTGAAGCCGCAAATACCATGATTTCAGAACTTCTGAACTATTGGCAAGAGATGAATGAATAATAATGAGCTTTCCGGTTAAAAGTATCTTTATAAAGAACCTGCCCCGAATGGAATCCTACGGGGCGAGAGTCCGACAGGTCCTTGCAGAGTTCGACTTCATGGCAAGGGACTCTTATAAGACCGGTGATTCGGGGGCACTCTGAAAGGATCTATTTCTGATTTAGGTTGACAGTATTTATTCCTAAGAGAGAATAATCCTAAAAAAACCAAAAAATTATCAACTCAAATGATCTTTTTTGAGTCGACCTGTTGCATGTAGGGTTAACGCTGGCAAAACCGGGTATGTCGGAGAGAGTACCTGTTTCAATTTTAATCTAATCGTCATGAATAAATTCCACCAAGCTTTTTCCATTCAATTCTTTGTACTGTTTTTGATACTTATCGTACCGGTCGTTTCGGCCCAAATTGAAGTAACCCGAACGGACGATCCAACTCCTGACGGTTGCAATTCGGGAACCGATTGTTCTCTCAGAGAAGCGATCATTGCAGCAAATGATGTTGGTAGCGGGACAGCAACCATTCAGCTTACCGGCGGACAGACTTATACGCTGAGCAGAGTGAACTCCGATACGAGTACGGATTCAGACGCTACAACAGCAGATGAAGAGTCAGGTTCCCTCAAAATTCTCAATAACGATGCAGCTGTTCGAATTGAAGTTGTCGGTTCCGGCCTGGCTACGATCGATGCGGATGAAATTGACCGCGTTTTTATCCTCTACCCGGGTACAGATGTCGAGATCGATGAGATTGAAATTACAGGTGGAAAACCAGCCGGAAGTTCAATAGCCGGTGGTATCATGGTTTTAAAAAATGAGAACCTCATGATCACGAACAGCACAATCACGGGTAATTCAGCAGGCGATGGAAATAGTTTTGGCGGTGGTATTTGGATCGAAGGTTCTACTGTTACAATTACTGAATCAACCATATCAAATAATGTAGCCGGTTTCCAGGGGGGCGGATTACGAATTATCAGGTACAATGAAGAAGATGGAACTATAAACAGCGATGTAACCATAGAAAACAGCATCATCACAAATAATGACGGAGGACAGTGGTCGGGAGGCTTCCATATAGAACATTCAGATGCGACAATAACTGAAAGCACGATATCCGATAACCAATCAACCGCTTTTGGTGGTGGATTCAGAATTTCAAGCGGGAATGTCACAATCGACCGAAGTACTATCAACGGAAACACTGGCGGATTAGGAGGCGGAATGGATATAGATGGTGGTGAGGTGCTCATTATCAACAGTACCATCAGTAGCAACCAAGCCGAGAATTTTAACGGCGCCGGGGGTATCTATGCAGGAAATTTTTCTGATGCTGTGATTAACATCGTAAATACGACTATCACTGAGAATAATTCGGGTACAATTGGAGGTGTTATCAATGGGACCGGGAGTGCAGTGATCAATTTCAGTAATTCGATTGTGGCTAATCAATCGAGTGGTGATGACTGTTCAGGAACGATTACGTCGAAAGGCTACAATCTTTCATCCGATAATACCTGCAGTTTTACAGAGACCGGAGACCTGGAAAATAGCGATCCGCTTTTAGGTTTGTTGCAAGATAACGGAGGTCCCGTTTTCACACATGCTATTACGGGTCCGCTCAGTCCGGCTGTAAATAATGGGAGTAATGCTCTTTATACAAGCGAAGGTGGCGATCTCGCGAATGATACCGATGCCAACGGGAATAATCGTGTCTATGATTTTGGGAGCGGCGGTGTCATTGATATTGGTTCATTTGAACTGCAGCAGGATGCTGGCTTTGACGGCTGCCCGGTTACAAGTGAGGATAAGATTCTGTATGTAAAAAAAGGGGATAGCGGAACCGGTGCCAACTGGTCTGATGCTCTCGGAGAACTGCGGGATGCCCTTGCCCTGTTCGAAGATGAAACCTGTACGACAGATGATGTGGAAGAGATCTGGGTCACAGCCGGTACATACCTGCCAACAGATGATTCAGGCGACCGTGTGGCTACATTCCTGATGCCCGGAGTGAATATTCTAGGGGGATTTGAGGGAGATGAAAACAATGAAAATCAGAGAGATGTAGAGTCAAATATCTCTGTTCTGAGCGGTGATATTGATAATGATGATACCCTTTCCGGCAACAGCTACCATGTGGTAACCAGCATGGATGAAGCCTCAGGAACAATGTTTAATTTTACGATTACCGGTGGGAATGCGGACGGTGCGGCCCCTCATGACAAAGGCGGAGGTTTATACGCAAGCAATGGGGGTATTTCGATGGGGGATGTTCTTTTCGAAAATAACTATGCAGAAACAGCGGGAGGGGGTGCTTATGTCATTGAAACGGAAGAACGGATTGGTGCTCAGCATCCCTCTTTTTTCAGAACTACGTTTATGAATAATGAAGCTGGAGGAGACGATGCCGAAGGCGGAGGATTGGCTCTTGAAAATGCAGACTCTCGAATAACAACCGTCACATTTGTGGACAATTCTGCCGATGGGTACGGTGGAGGACTCTATACAGAAGGTTCGAGTGGTGATCTTGCAAAACCTGTTCTCAGGAATGTTATTTTCAAAACAAATAGTTCCGGTTTACAAGGCGGAGGGATGGCAACACGCTACTCCTCACCCGAACTCTACAATGCACTCTTTATTCAAAATACGGCACGCTTTAACGGTGGGGCTGTCGATCATGCACTTTCGGGTACCCTTAGTTTATTTAATAGTACCATATATGGAAACGAAGCAGAGGAAACAGCAACTGAGTTTTCGGGTAATGGCGGGGGAATCTACAACCGGAATGGTGCTGACTTATACAGTCTTAATTCCATTATTTGGGGGAATACTGCGGCACTTGCCGGGAACGAAATCTGGAATGCTGGGCCAAGCTCAGCGGAACTTTTTTACAGTCTTTATGGAAATGATGAAGGCGATATTAGAGAGGGTGGAGGCTTTACAGCCGACGAGAATTCACTTACTATCAATCCATTGTTTGAGAATGCAGCCGGTGGTGATTTAACACTGAGTAATGTGTCTCCTGCAATCAATATGGGTGATCCCGATACAGATATGTCCGATTTTAAATTATTCGGACCAGATGAAATCGATCTAGCGGAAAACCCACGTGTGTATAACGGTGATGTAGATATAATCGATATGGGAGCGTATGAATTCCAGGGAAATCCCATATCGCCAAGCAGCTGCCCGGCTACAGACAACATTCTCTATGTGAAAAAAGGAGAATCAGGCACTGGCTCTGGCTGGGATGACGCGCTGGGAGAGCTTCGGGATGTCTATCCACTCTTTGACAGTGAAGACTGTACTGCCGGGGACGTCGATGAAATCTGGGTGGCAGCAGGAACATACCTGCCTACGGATAATTCCTCAGACCGTACAGCATCGTTTACGATCATTGATGATGTTGACTGGTATGGCGGATTTGCAGGTGTCAGCTCCGAAACGACCACTGAAGACCGTGACTTGGAATCGAATGTCACGATATTAAGCGGGGATATTGATGATGTTGGTGGTATAAACGGCAACAGTTACCACGTGCTTACGGCCGTAGAAAATACTTCAGAAACGATACTGGACGGCTTTACCATTACCGGTGGAAATGCAGAGTTAGTGGATGTCAACAACAACAGCGTGGGTGGAGGATTGTATGTGGATAATGGAACCCTCACGATTAGAAACTCTGTATTTAACAATAATTTTGCGGAAATTTCGGGGGGTGGGGTTTTTATCAAAGACAGCGGAGATCAGCCAATATTTAACAACGTCGAATTCTCGAATAACTCATCAGACCTTGGCGGAGGATTGGCATCCGAAAACAGTTCACCAAGAATCAGTCAAAGCAGGTTTTTAGTAAATTTCGCTGAATGGGGAGGGGGCGCTCGACTTCTTGGCGGAAGTCCATTGATTGATCAGTCTGTTTTTACAGGTAATACGGGAAATTCTTCCGGTGGAGCTATTTCCCTAAATGCAGGAGGCTCAGCTAAGTCTGTACCGAATGCAAGTGCCGAGCCCGGGGATATGGTCTTAATCACCAACAGTATAATCAGCGGCAACGAATCGAAAGGCGAAACCGGGGGAGGTGGAGGAATTATCAATGAGGGTTCTTACCTGGTGCTTCGAAATGTCTTAATCAGCGGTAACTCATCCGATGGTTATGGAGGTGGTATTGAGTTTGCCGATACCGAATCGGCACTTATTATCAATTCCACCATCACCGGAAATCAATCGCAAAATTTCGGCGGTGGTGTACAAGTCGTTGATAGTAGTCCCACGGTTCAGAACAGCATTATATGGAATAATGATAGTATTGAATACGAATCTGAGCGTATAGATAATTTCTCAAAAGGCGCAGGAGATCCGATCATTTCATTCAGCCTTGTCCAGGGTTGTAATCCCGCCGGTACATGGGATATTGATTGTGGAACCAACGGCGGTGATAACATGTCGGATACAGATCCGCTTTTTGATACCGGAATCACTCCGGGTGATTCTCCGACAACAGATGGGGATTTCAGTCTCACCTCAGCCAGCCCGGTCATCAATATCGGCAGTAACACCCTCTATACTGATTCCGGCGGCGACTTGAACAATGATGACGATCTTGCCGTTGAAGACCGCCTGTTCGACGGGAATACCGATGTTATCGACCTCGGCGCCTACGAATTCCAGGGTGAACCCGATGGTGAAGAACCAGAATTTGCACCTTTTATCACAACTTGGGAAGTAGAAGCGGGTGACCTCGAAATTACCATTCCCACGGTGGTGGGCCCGAACTCTTACGATTATGATGTGGACTGGGGCGATGGTGAGACCGATACCGGCCAGACAGGCGATGCCAGCCACACCTACGATTCTGCAGATACATACACCGTGAAGATTACGGGCACATTTCCACAAATTCAATTTTTTGACGCTGACGACAAAGATAAAATCCAAAGTGTAGAGCAATGGGGCGATATTGAGTGGGCATCGATGAGAAAAGCGTTCCAGGGAGCCACAAATCTCGAAATCAATGCAAGCGATGAGCCTGATTTGAGTAATGCCACTTCTATGCTCGAAATGTTTTCCGGTGCAACGTCAGTAAATGATGGGCTGGAAAACTGGGATGTCTCAACTATCACAAGCATGTTTGGAGTATTTGATGGAGCGATCTCTTTCAATGGAGATATTACCGGATGGACGGTGTCTGAAGCTACCGATATGATTCGGATGTTTGCCGGAGCCACGTCATTCAATCAAAATCTTGGAGGCTGGGATATCTCCTCTGTAGCAACGATGGAAAGTATGCTCAGCAATTCTGGTCTTTCCACAGAAAATTATGATGCCATCCTCACTGGCTGGGCGGCTCAAACTGTGGAGAGTGATGTAGATCTGGGTGCTGATGGTTTGACGTACTGCGATGGAGCTGATGCAAGAGGCGTTCTTACCGGGGCACCAAATAACTGGACGATTACCGGAGATGAACTCGCTGAAGATTGCGGCGCAGCAGAATTCGCTCCCTTCATCACCACCTGGAAAACGGACAATCCGGGAGATTCAGATGATCAATCCATTCGAATTCCCATGATTGGCAACGGCTACGATTTTAATGTGGATTGGGGCGACGGAAATGATGAAGATTATACCAACGACCCCGGTGAAGATGTGGAGCATTTTCTCGAGCATACCTACTCATCCGCAGGAGAATACGAAGTAAAAATTACCGGTGAGTTTCCGCGGCTCTATATTAACAACAACGGAGATCAAGAAAAGCTTTTAACAATCGATCAGTGGGGAGATATAGCCTGGAGTTCGATGGAACTAGCATTTTTTGGTGCTTCCAATCTTACCTACAACGCCACAGATCAACCCGACCTCTCCGGCGTTACCAGTACACGGAGTATGTTTCGTTTCGCCGGACTTTTTAATGGAGATATCGGCAGCTGGGATGTCAGCAGCGTAACGGATATGAGAAATATGTTCAATGGAGCCACTGCGTTTAATCAGGATATAGGCGAATGGGATGTAAGCAGCGTAATAAATATGGGTAGTATGTTTAATGTGGCCGTTGCATTCGATCAGGATATAGGTGACTGGAACGTTGGTAACGTTACTGCTATGAACCAAATGTTTAATGAGGCTGATGCATTCAACCAGGATATTGGTGGCTGGGATGTGAGCAGTGTTACCAATATGGAGTTAATGTTTAATGAGGCTGATGCATTCAACCAGGATATCGGCGAGTGGGATGTAAGCGAGGTAACGGATATGGATGCTATGTTTGCCCATGCCCATTCATTTAATCAGGATATAGGTGAATGGGATGTAAGCAGCGTAGAGAACATGCAGGCTATGTTTAATGACGCCTCTGTATTCAATCAGGATATCGGTGGCTGGGATGTGAGCAGCGTAACGAATATGTTTGGCATGTTTTCGAATACCGATACATTCGACCAGGATATAAGCGGCTGGGATGTGAGCAGCGTAACGGATATGCTTGGCATGTTTTTTGAGGCCGATGCATTCAACCAGAACCTTGGAGACTGGGATATTTCAATGGTTGACATCATGACAGACATGTTCAACAACTCAGGCCTCTCCACAGAAAACTACGACAACACCCTGATCGGATGGGAGGACGGATCGGTACTGGATGATGTAGAACTGGGTGCCTCCGGACTTACCTATTGCAATGGCGAAACGGCTCGTCAGGCCCTGATCGGTGATCACAACTGGACAATTAACGATGATGGGATTGCAGCCGGATGTACTTCGCCCGAAGGAGAAGACCAGCGAATTTTCGTGAGCAATAGATCCGATTATGAATTCTCTAAGAGTGATTTTGGAATCTCCAATGATGATTTCTTCATCAAAATTGAAACCCTGCCAGGCGAAGGTATGCTGGAGCTTGACGGAAGCACCGTAAACCTGGATGATGAGATCTCCATTGAAGATATCAACAATGACGATTTTACCTGGGATATGCCGGCCAATGAATATGGCTACAACTTTACCTCATTCGATTTCCGTATTGTGGATGAGGATGAGAACCAAAGTGACAATGCCTATACTCTGACGATCGATCTGGGAACCGTTTTTGCAGAACTTTCAGGCAGCGAGGGCTGGCGATTTATGACAAATCCCTCCGATGGTGACTCCTACTTCGACCTGTTTTCCGGCATTACCGTAGAAACGGGTCCTCCGCCTTCGCAAACACTGTATGAACTTGACCAGGAGAACTATGAGTGGGACCCTATTGGATCCACCGCCGATGAACCGGGTGTGGGTACACCGTTTATTGTGTATGTACTGAACGAGGATCTGCCGGTGACGATCGAATCCGGCGACAACTGGGACAACCTTGACGGATCATTCGATTATAACGGGTTGAATTTCGACAATGAGGGCACTTCACCTAACCCCGGTAATTTCTATCTGCTGGGGAATCCCCATCCTATTGCGCTGGACTTCTGCGAATTTATTGGTACCGATATCGCCACCTCGGCTTACTTCTGGGAACCAAACGCAAACGGCGAGAGTAATCCGGATACCAATGTTGGGAACGGCGATTATATCGATCTGAACTGTGCGGCATCCGAGGATGTGTTGATTGCTCCTTTCCAGTCGTTTTGGGTTCGGATCACGGATAGTAACCCAAGCCTGGAGATACCCA
>NZ_JAKLWS010000036.1 GCF_022012475.1 Rhodohalobacter sulfatireducens | reverse complement strand
GTAACCAGTAACCAGTAACCAGTAACCAGTAACCAGTAACCAGTAACCAGTAACCAGTAACCAGTAACCAGTAACCAGTAACCAGTAACCAGTAAAAGTTTAGTTATTTAGTTCTCTACTCCAAAACTCCATTCGAAGCTTAGATACTGTACCCATCCGGTATCACTTCGCCCTTTTGGATGATGACGATGCCATCAACGACAGAGTGTTTATCATATTCTCCATCTTGGAGGTGATGTCCACCCGTGATTTTTACATCGTTACCAATCCGGACGTTTTTATCGATAATGGCCCGGCTGATAAAACATCGTTGCCCGATTCCCATTAGTGGTCGATTATCAGATTGATGATCGATATCATCTTTTGTAGCAAACGTATCATTCCCCATCACAATGGAATTTTCGATGGTTGTACCTTTACCAATTCTAGCCCGGATTCCGATGACGGACCGTTCAATTCGGCTGGCCTCTATGATACATCCTTCTGCAATCAATACTCGTTCCAGGTTGGTTCCCGTCAATTTTGATGCCGGCAAATACCGAGCACGGGTATAGATCACCTGGTCATTATCATAGAGATTGAATTCAGGGACCGTTTTTGTAAGATCCAGATTTGCATCAAAGAAAGAACTGATGGTTCCGATATCTGTCCAATAACCGTCAAAAGAGTAGCTGGACACTTTGCTTCCTTCACCGATTGCTTTGGGAATAATTTCTTTTCCAAAATCTGTAGCATCGGGATTTTCATCAAAAAGCCTGAGCATAATTTCTTTACTGAACACATAGATACCCATTGATGCCAGGTACACGCGGCCCTGTTGCTGCATTTCAGGTGAGGTTTCAGAGGACCATTCGCTTAACTCATCATAAGAGGGTTTTTCGACAAAACTTTCGATCATTCCCTCTTCGTTGGTTTTCATGATGCCAAATCCGGTAGCTTCATCTGCTGTCACCGGCAAGGTGGCGATGGTCACATCCGCATCTTCCTCTTTATGAACATTCAATAAATTTCTGTAGTCCATTTGGTAAAGCTGATCGCCCGATAAAACCAAAACCTGGTCGTAGTCATAGTTTGACAAGTGATGCAGTGATTGACGAACCGCATCGGCCGTACCCTGGAACCAGTTTGTACTTTTGGGTGTCTGTTCAGCGGCCAGGATATCAACAAAGCCGTGAGAAAACAGGTCGAAATTGTACGTGTTCTTAATGTGTCGATTTAACGATGCTGAATTAAACTGGGTAAGAACGTAAATCTTTCGGATCCATGAGTTCAAACAGTTGGAAATTGGAATATCAACCAACCGGTATTTGCCTGCTATAGGCACCGCCGGTTTACTTCTGTGGCGTGTTAACGGATCCAAACGGGTTCCTCTCCCGCCCCCTAAAATAATCGCAATAGTTTTGTTTTCCATACTCATAGTTCTACGATTTCATTGATTTATACATTGAGATATAATTTTCTGCGGCTTTTGTCCACGAAAAATCTAATTTCATTATGTGTCTTCTTTTGCTTGCAAATAAGCGCTTTTTGGAAAATAATTCCACTGCTCTTTCCACGGCTTCAACTGCTTCCTGTAGTTTAAAATCTTCAAAAACAAATCCATATCCATCCTCTTCATCTACATCTATCACCGTATCTGCCAATCCACCGGTTTTACGAACCACCGGTATTGTTCCGTATCTCATACTATAAAGCTGGTTAAGGCCACAGGGTTCCACTCTTGACGGCATTAAAAGAAAATCGCTGCCTGCATAGATTAGATGAGCCAACCCCTCATTGTACTCCAGCCGGGAATCAAAATAACCGGTGTATTGATTTTCAAGATTTTCGAAAATTTCATGAAGACGCGGATCGCCGGTTCCCAGAACGATAAAATTTGCATCTATTCCTTTCTCATGGGCTTTCATGATCAGGTCCGGCAGCAGATCTGCCCCCTTCTCACGAACCAATCGCCCAATAAAAGAGAACAGAGGGTTATCCGGGTTCAAATCAAATTCTTTACAGAGCTCTTCCTTATTTCTTGATTTCCCCACCTTGTAATTTCTCAGTGAATAATGCTCTTCCAGGTAAGTATCGGTTGAGGGATCCCAAATTTCCGTATCAATACCATTCAGAATACCGGTTGTTTTAGCACTTTCAGCCAATAACAGATATTCTAACCCGTGACAAAATTCCTGGAGCTCATCCATATACCCTTCTGAAACAGTTGACACTTTCCATGCTGTTTTGATCCCGGCAGCTAAAGAGTTCAGCTTTCCGTCCCAGTCAAGCAGTCCGGTTTTGTAATGATCAAAATCGGGCAGGAGTTGTGCACTTTCAATATCGTATTTACCCTGGTATTCCCCGTTGTGGATCGTCAGAACAGTTGGAATGTTTTTTAGCAATTCGTACCGAAAAGATTGAGTCATCATGAAGGGAACCAGTGCAGTATGATGATCGTGGCAATGAACCACATCCGGCTTCTCTTCCTGGTGATTGATCCAGTCCAGTGCTGCAATCTGAAAACTAAAAAACCGCTCTTTTTCATCCCAGTAGCCGTGTCCCGTCCACGGATCAAGGTAAACACCGGGCCGATCAAACCGGCCGGGAATGTCTACCAGGAAAAGGTCGAAGCCCAAACCGGGGTTTACAAGCTTACTGATCCTGTATGCAAATGATGCCTGGCCGAAGGGTGCGCGCTCTTCGTACAACAATTCAGTTTCGGCATCCTGCAACCAATTATTGTGATAGTGAGGCATGATAACCGAAGCTTTATGCCCGGCTTGGTTAAGATATTTAGGCAACGCCCCAACAACATCCCCTAACCCACCGGCTTTCGCTACCGGGTAACACTCCGCGGAAATGTGAACTATTTTCATATATTTTTTTTCTCCAAGTAACAATAAATCAGGTTCTTCGTACTCAGAAGAAATAAAAAGATCGAGTCACCTGCAACGAAGTTTATGGTTTGATAACACAAAAAACATCAACATCGTAAATTCATGAAAAACTAAGGTTACCTATACAACTAAATATTCATCTCAATAGAATAATCTCCTTGCGCATATTTCATTGCACAATTCTTTTTAACGGGGACTTTTTGGGTACTTGAACATTCCAAAATTTCAATTTATCGCCCCGTTTACCCGGATTAAATCACCAAATTTATATGTATTTAATTTATTCAAAATTGCAAAAAATGAGTAGATATTAATTGTTTTTCACTTTAGCTGGCTTTTAATAAATTCAGATTCTTCCTATAGTAACTGCTTCAATAAAAGCAGTTTCAAATCTTCAACAAAAACATGACTCTACATTAGAGATGGCTACAATAGAAGTAGAAAATTTAAGTAAGACATTCGGAAAAACTGTTGCGGTTGATGACGTGTCTTTTGAGGCACAAAGAGGGCGCATTTTTGGGCTATTGGGTCCAAACGGGGCCGGTAAAACCACCACGATCCGCATGATCAACTATATCATTCCTCAAGACTCCGGTAAAATTACCATCCAGGGAGTACGAGTAAGTCCGAAAACTCAAAAAATGATTGGCTACATGCCGGAAGAGCGCGGACTCTATAAAAAAATGAAAGTTGGCGAACAGTTGATGTATCTCGCTCAACTCAAGGGGCTCGACGCCTCAACCGCTAAAAAGCAGATCCGTTATTGGCTGGAGCGGTTTAGTGCCAGTGACTGGCACTCAAAGGTGGTGGGTGAACTTTCAAAAGGTATGAGCCAAAAGATCCAGTTTATCTCAACAATTGTTCATGATCCTGAAATTTACATTTTTGATGAACCCTTCAGCGGTCTCGACCCCATCAACAGTGAATTATTAAAAGAGATCATAATTGAGCTCCGTGAGAAAGGGAAAACAATTCTCTTTTCTACACATCGAATGGAGCAGGTGGAGCAGATGTGTGATGATATCTGCCTGTTTAATAACGGGAAAGTAGTTTTGACCGGGAACCTGAGAAGTATCAAAAAAGAGTTTGGAAAAAACACTGTACTCCTGGAGTTCCAGGGCGACGGTACTTTTTTGGATGAATTGGATGATATTCGCATCAACAACCGGTCGACCAATTTTGCTGAGATCAGAATATTAAACGGGTTGGATCACCAGGAGATTCTGAAAAAAGCGATGGAACGAGCTGAAATTCACAAATTTCAACTGGTTGAACCTTCTCTCAATGAGATTTTCATCTCTACGGTAGGCGAAGACAACATCAAAAATAAAGAAGAATTACAAGCATGAGTTGGCGACAAGTATATTTGGTATTACGAAGGGAATACATCACCCGTGTTAAAAGTAAAGGATTTATTGCAGCAACGATTTTGGTTCCTGTTGGCTTTGTAGTCTTGTTTGGAATCGGAATTTTGATCTCAGTTTGGGAAAGCGATATTACGTTCGAAATTGGGGTTATTGACCAGACTGAAGTCTTGGCCCCCTCGCTGGAAGAAATGAATGAAGAAAGATACACCGACTATTCAGATCTGGCTGAAGATTCTCTCCGAACACTCGTTCAGCAGGAGCAGATTACAGGATATATGATACTGGACGAGGAGCATATCACTTCGGATAAAACCCTCGAACTGATCTACAGCGGAAGTGGTGGAATTCAGCTCTTGAATTCTATTCAGTCTGACATGAGAGAGGTTATTCGCGAAGAACGCCTTCAGAGGGCAGAAGTATCTCAGGATATCCAAAACATATTTGAAACGAGCGTCTCACTGAATTCCCGGAGATTAACAGCCGAAGGTGAAGAGACTGAAGACGATACGGCATTTTTTACAATTGTAGGGATGGCGATGGGCTTCATCATCTTCTTTGCAATTTTTGGATATGGCGGTTATATCATGCGAGGTGTTATTGAAGAGAAAACCAATCGAATAGTTGAAGTTATTACCTCATCCGTTAAACCCATTGAACTTTTGTCGGGGAAAATGGTGGGTGTTGGGGCACTTGCCATCACTCAATTCGGAATATGGATTATTGCTCTTGTCGGATTGTCGAGCATTGCCGGGCCGTTGGCAGCTTCGATGATGAGTGATCAGTCAGCACAAATGCAAGCGATGGGTGCACCCGAACAAGCAGAATTACCTGCTTTTCTGGATATACCAACCATTGAAACGTCCCTGATTGTTTACTTCATACTGTTTTTCCTATTAGGGTACATTCTTTACAGCTCTCTTTTTGCTGCAATTGGATCGGCCGCTGATTCAGAAACAGACACTCAGCAGTTGATGATGCCTGTTACCATTCCCATTATGCTGGCCTATTTCATCATGTTCCATGCATGGAGAAGTCCGGACAGTATGTTGTCGGTGATCAGTTCACTTGTTCCGTTCTTCTCTCCTATCGTCATGATTACGCGGATTGCAATCACCGAGGTTCCCTTCTGGCAAATTGGGTTATCGATGCTTTTGATGGTGCTTACATTTGTTGGGACGATGTGGCTGAGTGCTAAAATCTACAAAGTGGGAATCCTCAGCTACGGGGGTACAGCCAGTTTCAAGGATATTGCGAAGTGGATTCGCCAGTAATAATAATTTAGCCTCAGAAACAGATAGATTTAAGGTTAAATCTGAGCCTTCTGTGTTTCTGGGGCAATCCTAATTTAATTCATAGCACTTTCAAGTACTCTTCTCACTCTCTCGTCATACTCTTCCATCATAAACTGCTCTGCGAGATCGTTTCGCGTTCCTGAATTCACATATTCAAGGGCTGAGGCCGACATATACCGAATTCCGGGATGAATATCAGAAAAGAGTTCAGGCAATCTCTCCTCCCAGTTCGATGAGGATCGATCGTAATCCAGCACAATAGCAAGGGCTTCTTTTCGAATTTCATATGGAAATTGATCCGTTATAAATGTAGAGGCCATCTCCACAGCGGACTCGGTTTCGCCCTTTTCAGCAAGTAATTCGAGCAATAGCGGCACATTGTTTAAAACCGGTTCGCGTGAAACGAGATTTCCTGCAATTATATTAAAACGATCTGCTTCAGTAACTTCCGCAAGAGATTGAATGGCTGCTTTTTGAAGATTTGAGGGGCCTGACTGAACAATAATATTCTGCAGCCGACCAATAATCTGTTCATTATTTGGAAAATCAGCCAAAGCTTCAACAGCAGCTAAACGAACTTCAGAGTGTCTCTGAGAGGATGAATACTCCAGGAAACGCTGATCCATCCCGGAGGCGCCGGCCGTTAACCTGGAAAGTGAACGGACAATTTCTGCATAGACCTGCGGGTTAGATTCTACTCGTAGAATATCATCTAAAGCAAGTTGCAGATCTGGATTTTCCGTATAGTTGGCAAGACCTTTTGCTGCTTCGACCCGCTCATCCGGCTCCATATCGTTTCGCAGTTGATTGATCCAGAACATGAACGGTTTTTGAACATTTAAATTAATGTCATCCCGTTCCTCGATCGTCAGTTTAAAATTTTCAATTCCGGATGAAACACTGATCACGGAACTCTCGGATGCCCCGGTAAATGTTACTTCATGTTGATTTGTGCCCTGGAATGTGATCTCTTCAACAGCAACGGTCACTAATTCGTCTACCATTTGATCAGCTGCCTCAAAATTGATCTGCACAGTATTATCCGTCTCATTCCACTCTACTTCGGCCGTATACTCAATAGTATCCTTTTCAGATACTTCGAGTTCACCGGGTTCGAATCCTTCAAAAAATGGTTGGCCGGATTCATTATAAATGATTTCTGAAAGATCACTCCACCCCAAAATATTTTGTCCATTGTTCAAGATATTATTCAGAGAAGATTGAAGGGATGCTTTAAAACGTGGCAATTGATTTTCAGCAAAGAAATCAGACCATTTTGAAAAGCTGTGGAGAGTAAAAACATTATATGGCTCTTCCCCGGTTTCAGTTACCGGCTCAAATTCAAACATCTGGTTTGCCAGGATTGCATGGGCAGCATGAATGGCATCGGCATCGCTCCACTGCTCTTCCCTTATTTGGGTACCTATCCACTGACTCAACACACCTCTTTGTATCTGCTGCTCAAAATCTCCATGATCTCTATACACAAAAACTGTACCGGCTGCGTATGATTTAGTCTCCCAGAAATCATTATCCAGTACAACTATACTCAAATCCTGGTACGGATAGGCTGTGCGTTCTTTATCACGAATTGCCTGAAGAGTATTCGCACCCAATTCAGCCAAATTGGTTTCAGTATTCAATACCGACTCCGTGTAGACCCGTACACGGATGGGAGCTTGAGTTCCGCTTGTTCGACTCCGATTAACCGTAGCCGATGAATGCTCAGTCAATTCCCCCAGGACCCAACTCAGTGATGTAGCCGGTATAGGGTTGCTCGACGTGTAAGTGGTTCTCTCTTCCTCTACACTTACAACTTCAGATTCAACTCTTTGGCCATTTGCTACCAATATTTGACCCGAAGGATGTGTAACAAGTAACTCTGTAGTAAACTGGACCCGGGGATGATCCATCACCGGAAGCCAGTGTCGTGTAGTTTTTGGAAGTTGGGAGGTCCATGTGGTTCGATTTACATTTCTCAAGACCCCATATTTAGGATTTGCTTCATATTGAATCCTGATGTTCAGTACAGATTCCTCAGCAAAAACTTCATCCAGGTAGATTACAAGCTGATCATTTGACGCGGAGAACTCTTTTTCAGTCTCATTCACTGAAACCCCCAGTATATTCAGTCGGCTCGCATCAAAAACCAGGGAATCGGGATCATCGATGTTAACCGTTGCCCGGTACAAAACATCTCCTTCAATAGCACCAAATTCATCAATATGAAGGTCTGCATTTAAATGCTGAAGGGTAACATCCATTTTTGGGTATTTTGGATAATCCCAATCTTGTGCATGTAAGAGGTTTGCAATCCCAAAATAGAGAACAATAAAAAAGAGTAGATTTAATTTTTTCATATCAGGATTCTTCATCAAATAATTGAATAATTTTCTTCGCTAGCGTTGTATTGGTAGTAATAGCATTTCCTGTTTCGATGGTTTTTTCACCGTGTACATCTGTAAATGAGCCACCCGCCTCCGAAACAACAGGCAACAGTGCCGCCGCATCCCAAATACTTAGAATGGGGTCAATCATAATATCAGCTCTTCCGGATGCAACCATCATATGTCCATATGCATCCCCCCAGGTGCGGTGAATGCGAGTCGATTTCAATAAAGATTCAAGTGGTTTTTGGAATCCATGTTCCTCGTAGGTTGTAACATCCGTACTCAAAAATGTGGCTTTAGACAGATCTTTACACTCTCTAACCTCTATCTCAGAACCATTCAACGTACATCCTAAATCCGTAGCAGCTGCAACCATTTCATCCAAAGCTGGAGCGTAAATCACACCAACCTCAGGCTGACCCTCCACCAGGATACCAATAAGCGTGGTATAGAAAGGAATACCGTGAATGAAAGATTGGGTACCATCAATAGGATCGAGAACCCAAACCACATCGGCATCTTCATTTTCAGTGCCAAACTCCTCACCGATTATGCCGTGCTCCGGGTAGTACTTGTTGATCTTTTCACGAATTACTTTTTCCGCATTTCGATCGGCATTGGTTACCGGCGTGTCGTCTGACTTGAATTCAAGGTCAAATGATTTCTTATAATATTTAAGCGTTGATTTTCCACCTTCTTCGGCAAAATCAACAGCAGCGCTCTGTAGTTCTTGTAGTGATATTTTCATACTTCAATTGTTAGCTTGCCTTTTCATTTGGGCAATTTTAATATATACTTAATTTTAAAAATGATCAGGTTTAAGCATCACCAATTAAATCACACCCGAACTCCCTTCCATTCAAATCAAAAAATAATCTATTCATCTCAAAACATCTCTCTAAATCCATAGTCAAGGTTATTTAATTATGAAGAAATTACACACCATTCCATTATCTATTTTTCTCTTAATTCTTTTCTGTGTTGATTTGAAAGCACAAGTAGGGCCTGAGGAAACAAGTGCTTATGATCTTTCAGAGATGACTCATCTTGGAGGGACTCGAATCTACTCAGTCAATTCAACCGATATTGAAGGTACCCCACTTTTAAATGATGAATTTAAAAAGGGCCGTTTTCTTTTTACCTCTGGCAACCAAAGTGAAATAGTACCCATCAATTATGACCTTGAACAGAATCTAATTTTATTCAAAAAAGATGACCAGATAATGATTCTTGAGAACGTAGATGTAAAAGGCTTCTCTTTTGAACCGCCCCGGGATTATGATCGATCTGAAAACGTTCAGGAAAAATACACGTTTCGAGTTTCTGACAGCGAATTTGATTTTACCGAACCCACCCCTGTTCAGGTGTTGTACGATCAAAACGGGGCCATTAAACTTTTTGCCATCCACAAAGTAAAATTTGTTAGAGGAAACAGGCAAGATCCATTCACGGGAAAAATAACCAACCGGTATAAAAGTGATACTGAGTATTTTCTAAAAATACCTGGCAATGAAATGCATAAACTGCGTAGGTTACGAGCAAAAGAGATTATAAATGCACTCGGTGGCGATTCCAAAAAAGAGTTATATACGTTTATTGATGAAAATGACCTTGATGATAAATCAGAAAGAGATTTAGTACGACTTCTTGCCCATTATGAATCAAAAATCACTGCCGGCAACGAGTAATCAATATTCGAATATTTCTTTATGAGATTAACTCGCCAGATGTTTAATTTCCCTCCCTTTCAAATCACGAAATCAACAGAAATTTTTTTTAGAAGAGAAGTGATATAATTTTTATGACAGAAGCCCAGATCATTAAACAAATTTCCAATACGCTTTCCCTTTCCGAGAAACAGGTAAAAACAACAGCAGATTTAATTGATGAAGGAGCCACCATTCCTTTCCTCGCACGATACAGGAAAGAGGCCACTGGCGGCCTGGATGAGGAGCAACTACGTTCCATACGAGACATGCTTGAATTCCATCGAACACTTGAAGATCGCAAGAAAACGATCCTGAAGGCGATCAAAGAGCAGGATAAACTCACACCGGAACTTGAGGAGAAGATTAAAGCCTGTAAAGACATGCAGACTCTCGAGGATCTTTACCTTCCCTACAAGAAGAAGCGAAAAACAAAAGGTGATATGGCCAAAGAGAAAGGTCTTGAGCCGCTTGCAGAGCTGATTTGGGCTCAGGAGATTGAAGATGGAAATCCGCTTGAATATGCCCGAGAGTACATCAGCGAAGATAACGAAATTCCGGATGCAGATACAGCTTTAACGACATCGTTAGATATTGTGGCCGAATGGATCAACGAGTCTGTGGATGTGCGTGATACTCTTCGTGTAATTATGAGAAAACATGGTGTGATCAGCTCAAAGAAAAATCCGGCTGTAAAAGAGCGAACAAATTTTGAGGATTACTACGAATTCAACAATCGTGTGCAGTACATCAAACCGCACCAAACACTGGCGTTAAATCGCGGTGAAAGGGAAAATGTTCTTTTTGTGAATGTGGAGTTAAATACAGATCGAACACTGGATAATCTGGATGATGTAGTGATCGAAAATGATCTTTCCATTTTTACTCCCTATTTGCAGGATGCGGTCGAAGATGCTTACAAGCGGCTGCTGTTTCCATCACTTGAACGTGAACTTAGAAATGAACTCACCGAACAAGCAGATGAACACGCTATTCAAACATTCGCAACCAACCTCAAAAACCTGTTGATGCAGCCTCCCCTGAAAGACCAGGTTGTAATGGGGGTCGATCCCGCGTACAGAACCGGCTGTAAGGTGGCTATCGTCAATGAAACGGGCCAATACTTGGAGGGATCAACCATTTATCCAACACCACCGCAGGAAAAAATTAAAGAGAGTGCCGAGGTTGTAAACCGGTATATTAATAAGCACGATGTTACACTCATTGCCATTGGAAACGGAACCGGCAGCCGTGAAACAGAAAAGTTCATTGCTGATGTAATCCGGGAGCGAAAAGAGAAAAATCCGGATGAAACGCTGAACTACCTGATTATCAGTGAAGCCGGTGCATCTGTCTATTCTGCATCAAAGATTGCCCGGGAGGAGTTTCCTGACCTGGATGCCGCCCAGCGAGGAAATATTTCGATAGCCCGGAGGGTTCAGGATCCGTTGGCAGAGCTTGTAAAAATCGATCCGAAATCGATTGGTGTTGGGTTGTACCAGCATGACATCAATCAAACCGCACTCTCCAAAAAACTGGATGATGTGGTGGAGAGCTGTGTAAATGATGTGGGAGTGAATTTGAATACGGCAAGTTCGGA
Source organism: Rhodohalobacter sulfatireducens (assembly GCF_022012475.1). Taxonomy (GTDB): domain Bacteria; phylum Bacteroidota; class Rhodothermia; order Balneolales; family Balneolaceae; genus Rhodohalobacter; species Rhodohalobacter sulfatireducens. Next base: position 30,784 of record NZ_JAKLWS010000036.1, on the reverse strand, counting down.
GCTGCTTACTCATATTTCGGGTTTGAGCAGAAGAGTCGCAAAGAATATTGTGGAATATCGCGAGAAAAAAGGGCGGATTGGAAATCGGGATGAGATTAAAGAAATTAGCGGTGTGGGTGATTTTCGGTTTCAGCAGGCAGCAGGATTTTTGAGAATTCCCGAAGGCGAGCACCCCCTGGACAACACAGCCATTCATCCCGAAAGTTATGAGTCTACAGAAAAACTTTGCAATCTTTTTGGAATCCATGTAGAAAGTCTGTCTAAAGAGCAGAAGAAAATTGAAGCTGCTTTGTCAGAGATCAACAAAAAAGAGGTAGCAGGGCAGATTGGGGTGGGCATCCCAACGTTAGAACTGATCATCGAAAACCTTCAAAAACCCGGTCGCGATCCTCGTGAATCACTTCCTAAACCGTTGTTAAGATCAGATATTCTCAAAATGGAAGACCTCTCCCCCGGTATGAAACTGGAAGGCACCGTTCGAAATGTGGTCGATTTTGGAGCATTTGTAGATATCGGTGTAAAGCAAGACGGACTCCTTCACATATCAAATATGGCTAAAGACAAACGAGTCAATGACCCCCATGATGTAGTTGCCGTTGGAGATATCATCGATGTAGAAATCACCAATTTAGACCTGGAACGCGGACGGATTGGATTGGCATTGGTTTAGTTTCACAGTCATCGGTTGAGTGGTTTTGATAATATTTAGAAATCCAGCTTATACACTCATCCAATGACTCTTTCAATATAATTTTTAGATGATAAATCTGTTTATCTATATTGCATTAAACCGGTGAAATAAAAAAAAGCTTCGTGATGAGTAAAGCACAAAAAGAAAAATCTGAACCTAAAGTGCATAAGAAGTCACAATTTTCTGTTAAAAAAGATCCCAAAACAGGTCTTTTTATGCTTTCGGGTCCATCTTTTAAAAAAGAAGATATCGACAGATCATTTCCGAAGGATCACGAAGACAGAGTCTCCACAGTTATGCGACGATCTGTTGGATTATGAAGATTTTGTTTGATACGAGTGCACTTCTATCTCTATTTGTGATAAAGCATCCGAATCATCAACCCATGGTTGATTTCTTTCTGGATAAATCAAAAGCCGGAGATCAACTTTTTATTTGTAACCATTCGATAGCTGAGTTTTTCCGTCACATCACAAGTGGCCGCCGGTATTTGAGCTATAACCCCACCCAAGCAAATAAACTGCTTAGAAAAAGTATAAAAGAAAATTTCAAATCTGTCTCACTTGACTCAGAAGACTATTATAACGTTATACAGACGATGAAAAAATTATCACTTCTTGGAGCCATTGTTTATGATGCTTTGATCGCTAAAGCAGCTGATAAAATTGATGCAGACCAAATTGTTACGTATAACATTCAGGTTTTCCAACGAGTTTGGTCTTTGTCTTCAGCTGAACTTGTTGAGCCTTAATGTTAATAACGAGTCGAATATCCCATAATAATTTGTTTGCTGTTCGAGATATCATCGATGTAGAAATCACCAATTTAGATCTGGAATGCTGACGGATTGGGCTGGCTTTGGTTTGAGCCGATTGGTCATCGATTAAGGAAATAAGTTTGGAAATCCTGGTATTGGATAATGCCATCTAATCATTTAGATGACTGTTTGATCCCTAAACCTCACATCTCTAAATGCTGAATGAGATAAACTCTCTGCGTTCCTCAGCGTCACAGCGGTTTAAACTTAACCGCAGTGTTCGCAGGGTTACGCTGAGAAAAACTGCATTTCACCTCTTTACTTTCTCATGTCTAAAGTCTTTTATTTTATAGGCTTAAAAACATTTTAACCTGTAATTGAATTATCAACTTGTCTGAAAATCAGAACAAAATCGACAACGTACTTTCATCTCTTTCATTTGAAGTAGATGATCAATGTCTGCAATCACTCAAAGGCCAACTCCGTGGAACGCGGACGGATTGGGCTGGCTTTGGTTTAAGCCGGTTGGTCATCGATTAAGGAATTAAGTTTGGAAATCCTGGTATTGGATAATGCCATCTAATCATTTAGATGACTGTTTGATCCCTAAACTTCACATCTCTAAAAGCTAAATGAGATAAACTCTCTGCGTTCCTCAGCGTCACAGCGGTTTAATCTTAACCGCAGTGTTCGCAGGGTTACGCCGAGAAAAACTGCATTTCACCTCTTTACTTTCTCATACCTAAAGAAATTTACAACTTTAAATTGTTGCTGGATGTGAACACTCATCCGATAACACTTCTTATCAAAACTTCCATAAGACATTTGCCTAAAGTCTTTTATTTTACAGGCTTAAAATCAATTTTAACCTGAAATTGGATTATCAAATTGTCTGAAAATCAGAACAAAATCGACAACGTACTTTCATCTCTTTCATTTGAAGTAGATGATCAACGTTTGCAATCACTCAAAGGCCAACTCATTCTTATCAAGGCCGGGGGAAATGCTTTAACCGATGAAGAGACTAAACATGAAATCGTTTCTCAGATCTCTATCCTTAACCAGCTCGGCGCAAAAGTGGTGGTTGTGCATGGCGGTGGAATTGAGATTAAACAGCTTTTGGATGATGTGGGAGTCGTTTCCGAGTTTGTCGGCGGACATCGAAAAACGGATGCAAAAGCGATGGGTTATGTAGAAATGGCCCTCAGTGGTATGGTGAATAAAGAGTTGGTTGGAATTCTGAATGCAAGTAATGTTAGAGCCGTCGGAATTTCGGGACGAGATGCCTCCATGGTGCGTGCCAAAAAACGATTTCACATTGTTGAAACTGACGGATCTGAAGAGAAGCACGACCTGGGTTTTGTCGGCGATGTTGATGAAATCGACACCAAATTGATCAAAACGTTGGTAGATGCCGATTACATTCCGGTCCTCTCTCCTGTGTCATCCGGTAAAAATGGGAAAAGCTATAATATCAATGCCGATATGTTTGCCGGTCATATGGCGGGTGCATTGAAAGCGGAGAAATTTGTAGCTCTGACAAATATTGATGGATTACTGGAAAATATTGATGACCCGGATTCGATTATTTCTAAACTTACCTCCGATCAAGCGCGCGATCTGTTTGGATCAGTCATACAGGGAGGTATGATCCCAAAAATTGAAGCCTGTCTCATCGCCATCGAAAAAGGCGTAAAATCATCTCACATAATTAACGGTACGAAAACGGAGCTTTTATTACGTATCTTACTGACTGATGATAAACTTGGAACTGAGATCAAAAACTAAGATTTTTCAAAGTCTTAACATCGAAGTCTGAGAGTCATCAGATGAGTGTATGTTGAGACATTGTATTTTCTCTTGCTGTCATATAATTACTTTAATGAGTTATCGGATGAGTGTTTAAATTAAAAATAAATGTTTGCTCTATACACTCATCCGATGACTACCAATTATTAAAAATTTCAATTTCTATAAAACCATGGCCAAAAACATCCCCGGAAAAGTTTTCAAAACTGTGAAAAGCATTTTCGGTAAAGAACCCGCTCAAAAGAAAGCCGAAAAATATCATTTTGACCTCTATGGACGCTACCCTATCGCTTTGGTAAAGGGAAAGGGCTCCAAAGTTTGGGATGACGAGCACAATGAATATATCGATGCACTTGCGGGAATCGCCGTAAATAGCCTTGGCCATTCCCATCCACGAATTGTGAAAGCGATTCAGAAACAGGCTGAAAAACTGATTCACGTCTCCAATTTTTACTACAACGAACCGCAGAGTAACCTCGCGGAAATGCTGGTGAAGCTTTCAGGCCTTGACAAGGCATTTTTCTGTAACAGCGGTGCTGAGGCCGTTGAGGGTTCCATCAAACTTGCCCGACGCTATTCATACAAAAAAGGTAAGACCGGAACGATCATTAGTATGCAAAATTCGTTTCACGGACGAACTCTTGGAACCATAGCGATGGGGAAAGAGAAATACCAGGAAGGTTACAGTCCAATTCCTCCCGGCTTCAAACATATTCACATGAATGATGTGGAAGAACTGGAAAATTCTGTTGATGAAGAGACTGTAGCGATTATCATCGAACCGATCCAGGGAGAAGGCGGTATTGTTGAGGCAACTCCTGAATATTTGAAAACGGCCAGGAAGCTCTGCAATCAGCATGAAATTCCGTTGATCTTTGATGAGGTACAATGTGGTATCGCGAGAACTGGAAAGATGTTTGCCCACGAGCACTATGGAATCAAACCAGATATTATGCCTCTTGCAAAAGCGTTGGGATCCGGGTTCCCAATTGGTGCAGTAGTGGCCAAGGAGGAATTCGCTAAAGCGTTTGATCACGGCAGCCATGGCACCACATTTGGCGGCAATCCGCTGGCTTGTGCCGCTGCTGTTGAAACGTTGAAAACAATCTTGGATGAGGATATCTGTGAGAAAGCCAGGGTTCGCGGAGATTATGTTAAAACGCGACTCTCTGATCATTCAAGTCACTGGAACGCTATCCGTGAGGTTCGCGGTAAAGGATTGATGATTGGCGTTGAACTGGCATTTCCCGGCGGCGATGTTGTAAAAGAGATGCTCAACAGGGGAATCCTCTCAAACTGTGCCTCAGGAAATGTGATTCGGCTGGTCCCACCACTCATCATCAACAAAGATGAATTGGATAAAATTGTAGACGTACTCGTAGAATCGATTAAAGAAGTAGAAAAGAAGAATGGCCAAGCATAAAGTAGGAATTGTAGGAGCGTCCGGTTACACAGGATCAGAATTAGTCAGGCTCCTTACGCATCATCCCGATGTAACTCTTGAATTTGTAACCAGCGAGAGCTATACCGGCAAAAAAATCACAGATATACATCCACATTTCCAGGATCTCGTAGATATCACACTGGTTTCGATTGATGATGTACATGAGTATGAACCAGATCTTGTTTTCCTCGCACTCCCCCATGGCGTGTCGATGAATTTCGTAAAAGAACACGGTTTGGATGATTTTATCATTATCGATCTATCCGGTGATTTCAGATTTTCATCACAAAGCGTTTATGAAAAATGGTACAAAAAAGATCATGTATCTGCAGAGTATATGGAGCAATCTGTATACGGACTCCCTGAACTCTTTCGTGATAAGATTCGAAATGCACAATTGATTGCTAATCCGGGTTGTTATCCGACATCAGCCATTTTAGCACTTGCACCGCTGATCAAACAGGGATATATCAACCCATCTTCCATTGTGGTTGATTCAAAATCCGGTGTAACCGGGGCCGGGGCTAAACCTAAAGAGGGTCTTCATTTTCCGGACGTATTTGGTAATTTTTCTGCCTATTCATTAGTCAACCACCGGCACACACCCGAAATTGAACACACACTTCTAAATTACAGTGGATATACAACAGAGGTGTTATTCACCCCTCATCTGCTGCCAATTGATCGTGGCATTTTAACGACTACCTACAGCACTCCCAAGAAAGAAGTAAATAAGGAGATGGTGGAAGAACTTTTCCATTCAGTATATGAGAAGGAACATTTTGTAAGAGTTTTCGACTCTCCGCCGTCGCTAAAGAATATTCGTGGATCCAACTATTGTGATATTCACGCAGCTTATGATGAACGCACACACAAAATCATAACGATTTCGACCATCGACAATCTTGTGAAAGGTGCAGCCGGCCAAGCGGTCCAAAATATGAATATCGTATTTGGACTCATTGAATCGACCGGATTGAAGCAAATTCCGCTTAACCCATAAGATGGTTTGAACCTGTTTTTCTTCGACAAAGAGAAGAGAACAAAAAAAGCTGAATTTAAATGGATTTTTTTCTTATCATCACGGAAGCTAATGCAAGACAGTCCATTCAACATATTGCCAGTGAACCAAGATTTAGGAAATTCTTTCCTCAATCCAACACCACCGGTACGTACAGCTCCTCCCGGCAGGCGGGTCTAAACTCTTCTCTTTTGGAGAAGGCAGATTATGTCTTCTCTGTTTCGCCTACCAATCAATCGTTTTCCCAAAATAATTTTTATACACTAAAACTATGTTAAATAACATTACTCACGTTCGTGGATTTACTTGCTGGGGTGCCCATATGGGGATCAAATCTAAACGACGAGATATCGCCCTGATCTACTCAAAAGTACCGGCATCAGCAGCGGCCGTTTTCACCCGAAACATAGTGGCCGCGGAACCGATAAAACTGAGTCGCCAGCACATTAAGGATGGAATGGCGCAGGCTTTTATCATCAATTCCGGAAATGCAAATGCATGTACCGGGAAAGAAGGCTGGAAAGGAGCGGTTGCGATGGCTGAGACAACTGCCAAAGAATTAAAAATCAAAAAAGAAGCTGTATTGGTTGCTTCCACCGGTTTGATTGGCGAGCCCTTTCCTACCGAAAAAGTTGTGAAGGGAATCAAGGAATGTGTAAAAAAATTGTCAGACCGGGTGATTGCAGGGTCACTGACCGCAAACGCCATTCTTACAACCGATACATTTGCCAAAGAAGGCTTTACCTCTTTTTCTGTGGATGGAAAAGAGATCAACATGGCCGGAATTGCCAAAGGTTCCGGTATGATTCATCCAGATATGGGTACGATGCTGGGTTTTATAGTCTGTGATATTGCCATCAGCCCGGAACTTCTTGATGAAGCACTTCGAACTGCCGTGGATAAATCTTTCAATATGATTACAGTGGATGGTGATACCTCTACAAACGACATGGTTTCGATCATGTGTAATGGAGAGGCCGGAAATGAGAAGATCACCGAAAAAGATGCAAATTATGATCTGTTTCTGGCCAATCTTGAACAGCTCTGTACCCACCTTGCTAAACTCATTATTTCTGATGGCGAAGGTTCCACGAAGCTGATTGAATATCACACGGAAGGAGCCAGAACAGAGAAAGAAGCACGACAGGTTGTCCGAACTGTATCTAACTCCAATCTTGTGAAAACAGCCATTTTTGGATCAGATCCAAATTGGGGACGAATTATCGCTGCCGCCGGCCGATCCGGTATTGAGTTCGATCCAGAAAATGTAGACCTCTACATCGGTGCTGAAATCAATAAGATGGAACAGGTTGTAAAAGAAGGGCAGCCGATCGATGGTGTTCGGAAGAAGCTCAAAAAAGTGATGAATGAATCAAACATTATCATCATGATCGACTTGAACCAGGGCGATGAAAAAGCGGTCGGCTGGGGATCTGACTTCTCTTACGAGTATGTAAGAATTAACGCAGAGTATACAACCTAAAGTAAAACGGGTCGCCGACCCGTTTCATCCCAACCCCCGAACTGGTTCAAGTCTGTAGTTTAGGCTTATTCAACCAGCACAAGTTGCAAACTTGCGCCAGGCACAGTCCAAAATTCGAGTTTGTGGTGTATACATGACCCAAACTGGTTCAAGTTTGTAACTTGGACCCATTCAACCGGCACAAGTGTATAAAACCTAAAGTAAAACGGGTCGCCGACCCGTTTCATCCCAACCCCCGAACTGGTTGAAGTTTGTAACTTGGCCCCATTCAACCGGCACAAGTGTATAAAACCTAAAGTAAAACGGGTCGCCGACCCGTTTCATCCCAACCCCCGAACTGGTTCAAGTCTGTAGTTTAGGCTCATTGAACCAGCACAAGTTGCAAACTTGCGCCAGGCAGAGAATTTGGCAGCCGATTCAGTAAATGGTAAACGGCTCAGCGAACCGTTTTACGAGTATTCTTCAACTACTTTTAGCACCTTCTTTAAATCTTCATCATCCACTTGAAAATGGAAAGTTGCGCGTATGGTTTTTGGGCCGAAAGGTACGAACACAATTCCCTGATCTGAGAATTTTTGAATAGCCTTATCCGCCGTTTCTCCCACCACATCAAACAGAACAATGTTTGTATCGACAGTTGAGAGATCAATTTTAAAAGCCGGATTTTTTGAAATTGCTTCTGAAAACTCTTTGGCCCGTTTGTGATCATCATCTAAAAGCGGCCAGTGATTCTCTACTGCAAAATCCGCTGCCTCTGCCAGCAAACCAATTTGTCGCATACCTCCTCCCCACATCTTTCGAATCCGTCGTGCCTTTTTAATTCTATCTTTTGAGGAAAGTATCATTGAACCAACAGGTGCCCCCAATCCTTTACTGAAACAGATTGAAATGGTATCCGCAATGGTGCTGAAAAATTCTGGCTGAATTCCCGATGCGGTCATCGCATTCCAAATTCTTGCCCCATCAAGATGAACAGACAAATGATGTTCATCGGCAAGTTTATGAATTTCAATGAGTTCATTCTTCTTGTAGTATGCTCCTCCCCCTTTATTTGTTGTGTTTTCAATCGCTATAACCCTGGTATGTGGATCCCAGTCATTTTTGGGCCGAATCGCCGGTTCTATCAATTTTCTGTTTAGCTTCCCCCGATCTCCTTTCAAAGGCCTTAATTGAATAGAGGAAAGGTGAGCTGCTGCACCGGATTCGTAGTTAAACACATGCCCCGTTTCATCGATAATTACCTCATCGCCGGGCTTGGTGAGCAGATGAAGAGAGAGCTGATTTCCCATCGTTCCACTCGGCACAAACAGCCCGGCCTCCATCCCGAACAGATCAGCCATTTTTTGCTGAAATTTATTAACCGTCGGATCCGTCTCAAACACGTCATCCCCTACTTCCGCCTGGGTCATCGCCTCCAGCATTTCGGGTGTTGGGCGTGTTATGGTATCGCTTCGTAAATCTATCATTCTTTTGAATTGTAGAATTTTGATTGATAAATGTTGATTTAATATTTGGGTTTTTCACCCCTAAGGTTCTGGGCTGAAAGAGTCACAAATCGACCGCCAATTCGAACTCTGCAAGGACCTGACGGACATTCGCAGGTTCTCTTTTTAATTTAATCGTATTTAAAAAATCCTTCACCCGTTTTATCTCCTAATTTTCCTGCATCTACCATTTTTACTAACAGCGGACAGGGACGGTATTTCGGGTCTTTAAACCCATCATACAAAACATTCAAAATATCGAGGCAGACATCCAGTCCGATGAAATCAGCGAGTCGCAGCGGCCCCATCGGGTGAGCCATTCCCAGTTTCATAACCTGGTCGATATCTTCCGGTTCTGCTACTCCTTCATACACACAGAAAATAGCTTCGTTGATCATCGGCATGAGAACACGATTCGATACAAAACCGGGTGAATCATCAGCCGAAACAGGAACTTTTCCAAGTTTTTCGGCCAGACCCATAACAGTTTGAGTGGTCTCTTCACTCGTTTCCAATCCGTTGATTACTTCAACCAGCTTCATTACCGGGACGGGATTGAAAAAGTGCATCCCGATGAATCTATCAGGACGTTTGGTCTGAGCCGCCAATTTTGTGATGGAAATAGATGATGTATTCGAAGCTAAGATCGTGTGTTTTGGTGCATTTTCATCTACTTCCTGAAATACCTTTTTTTTAAGGTCAAACTGCTCCGGAATTGCCTCTACGACAAGGTCTGCTTTCATCACTCCTTCTACCGTGTTCAGAGTAGAATGAATTCTTTGAAGTGTGGCTTTCTTATCATCATTCGAGATCTTCTGCTTCGAAAGCATTCTGTCCAGATTTTTTTCGATCGCATCCAGTGCTTTATCAAGAAATTGCTGTTTCGCCTCAACCAGTGTCACCTCAAAGCCACTCATAGCGAAGACATGAGCAATGCCATTTCCCATTGTTCCTCCGCCAATCACAGATACATTTTTTATGTCATTCATCTTCGCTCCAAATTTTCAATTGATTATCATTACTTTCGGTTCTGAGAGTATGTATTTTGTGATGAATTTTCAATCTTACACCAAACTTCATTTTCACACAGAAGCTATTACATGAAATTTATTTTAAAACTTCTGATTTTTATTGGAATCTTATTCATCGGGGTCGCAATCCTGTCCGTTTACTGGACATTTTATTTACCACTTCCTGAATACAACTCCAATGTACAACTTGACGGACTTCAACAACAAACCGAAGTGCATTGGGATCCATATGCGGTTCCCTATATTTATGCTGAAAATGAAGATGACCTGTATTACACGATCGGGTATATCCACGCACAGGAGCGATTGTGGCAGATGACACTCTCCCAGATCGCGGCTGAAGGTAGATTTGCCGAATTTTTGGGTGAGGACCTGGTTGAGTATGATATCTATCAACGGACTCTTGGATTTTGGGAAACGGCAAAACGAATTGAGGCTGAAGCCCCGGATTCACTGATTCATATCATGGAACAGTATTCGGCAGGTGTAAATGAGTTCATACGTCAAAATGAAAGCAATCTTTCGGCTGAATTTACACTTCTTGATGTGAAACCAATCGAATGGACACCTACCCATTCATTCGCTCTTTTACGTTTGATGGCGTGGGATCAAAACATCCATTGGTGGAGCGAGTTAACATATGCATACCTGGCGGAGCAGATGGACTTTTACAATTTTCAGCAGCTTGTTCCGGTGTATGATAATCAATATCCAACCACACTTTCAGAATCTGAATCATCAGGCTTCGCTTCGGCTGCTATACCCTTCTTAGAAACCGAATTGGAATTCAGGAGGTTTCTTCAGAAGAAAGGAACTCAATTCGGAAGTAATGCTTGGGCTGTAAATGGAAGTAAAACAGATTCCGGCCTTCCTATCCTCGCAGGCGATCCGCACATGGGTTTAAATATTCCCGGTTTTTGGTACGAGGCTTCCTATCATACACCCAATCATCAGATTTCAGGAGCCACAATTCCAGGTTTTCCTTTTGTGGTTTTGGGACAGAATGAGCATCTGGCCTGGTCGATGACCAATATCATGTCGGACGACACAGATTTCTTCTCTGAGCAGGTCAATCGCGAAAATCCGAATGAGTACATTGTTGACAGCGTAACCGATTCGATAACAACATATCAAGAGTTCCAGACACGCAAAGAAATTATTGAGGTAAAAGGCAGTGATGATGAATTCCATATCGTTCGAAGTACAAAGCACGGGCCTGTTATTAGCGACATTCATCCGGACTCCTCTCTCGGTGATAAAGTGATCAGCTTAGAGTGGATGGGACACGAAGTCAGCCAGGAACTCTGGGCTGTCTATAAGATGAATCACGCAGAAACGATGGGGCAATTTCAAGATGCTGTAGCGTTGTTCCATTCACCCGGCATGAATTTTATCTATGCAGACAGAGAAAATAATATCGCAATATTTACAGGAGCCAATTTACCGATTCGTGATTACAACCCGCTCATGTTCAGAGATGGTTGGGACCCTTCATATGACTGGCAAGACACCATTCCTTTTGATCAACTTCCTCACAAGATTAACCCGGAGGAAGGATTTGTGGCTCATGCCAACAATAAAATGCACACCGACAGCTATCCGTACTATATCTCCACATTTTGGGAGCCACCCTCAAGAATTATGAGAATTAATCAGTTACTGGAAACGAACAACAGCCTGAATGTTGAAAATTTTGAGACAATACAAAATGATGTTTACTCTGAACACGCCCGTGAGACAACTGAAATGATTCTACCGATACTTCGAAGCGGCGAAAATGCAGACCAAGTACAAACCGCTCTCTCCTATCTTGAGAACTGGAATTTCGAGTATACGTCAACCTCCACAGCAGCCTCAATATTTGACCTGTTTTTCATCAATCTATCCAGAAACATTTTGGTAGATGATATCGGTGAAACAGTGTTCGATAATTTAGCACGTCTTGAACATCTGCCGGTAACTATTATCTCTGAGATGCTCAAAAATAACAGCACCTATTTTGATGATAAAAACACATCCCAAACAGAAACCCGGGATCAGATTGTACGTGAGAGTATGGTTCAAACGCTTCAACAGTTGAACAGCGAATTTGGCTCTGAACCGTTTGAATGGCGATGGGAAAATGTACTTGATTTCACACTAAGGCCGCCATTACTTGGAGAAGCAAGCCAAAACCCGGACTCACCCGGCGTTCTAAAAGTGATTGTAAATAATCTGTTCAGCAAAGGCCCCTATACAGTTAGCGGCAATAGCATGTCCATCAACAAAGCCCAGTATAGCTGGGATTTTCCCTTTGAGATGCATTTAGGACCTTCCATCCGCAGGATCGTAGATTTTTCAACTCCCGGTAAATCGCAGAGTATTTTGCCAACCGGCCAGTCCGGGAATCCACTCTCCACCAATTATGGAGATCAAACCAACTTGTGGCTTGAGGGCCGCTACCGATTTATCTATCAAGATAGTACCTTCTTCAGGGAAACCAGCTATCAAACCATGACACTTTCACCGAACTAACTCATAAATTCGTTTTTGAAACATGAAATCAGTCTTTCCATTTGCTCAAAATAACGCAAGAAAAACCAGTTTTTTAACCCTTCTATTCATTTTAATTAGCATTTCAATCTATACTGCGGCAGCAACGATCTCAGGTTCTGAAAATGAGTTGGGCAACACCATCTCATTTGAAGAAAATGAAGATATTGATGTTGAATCTCTGTTGGATGAAATGACTCTTGATGAAAAAATTGGCCAGCTTTTTATGGTTCGGGCATACGGTGAATTTTCAAACGATCGTGACCTGGATTACCTGCGGTTAAAAGAACTGATAACCGACTATCATGTAGGCGGAATCATTTTTTTCCAGGGGGATGTTTATGGCCAGGCAGTGAGAAACAACGAACTTCAAAAAATTGCTAAATATCCCCTCTGGATTGCACAGGATATGGAGTTTGGTGCTGCAATGCGTATTGACGGCACCACCCGGATTACACCGGCGATGGGAATAGCTGCAACAGGTAATTCTTACAATGCCTATCTAAAGGGGAAAATAACAGCACATGAAGCAAAAGCCATTGGGGTACATCAAATCTATGCACCCGTGCTGGATGTAAACAATAATCCCAACAACCCGGTGATTAATGTTCGATCTTACTCTGCAGACCCGGGAATGGTTGCTGAATATGGTGAAGAGTTCATGAAAGGTGTTCAAAGTGAAGGTTTGATCTCAACGGGCAAGCATTTTCCAGGCCATGGTGATACGGAAACGGATTCTCACCTGGCACTTCCCACCATCACACATGATTATGCAAGGCTTGATTCCGTTGAACTTGCTCCCTTCCGTCAGTCTATCAACGAGGGGATGCAGAGCATTATGAGTGCACATATATCATTTCCAAATATCAGTGAAAATGAAAGACTTCCCGGCACACTTGATCCATCTATTCTAAATAAAATTCTTATCGATAGCCTCTCTTTTAACGGACTCATTGTAACAGACGGTTTGGAGATGCAGGGTATTGCGGCACACTACTCACCCGGCCAAGCGGTAATAAAAGCATTGCAAGCCGGAGCGGATCAAATGCTGGTAAGTACAGATGAAAAAGCAGCCATTAATGAGATCAAAAAAGCAGTTGAATCCGGTGAATTATCTGAAGAGCGTATCGATTTTTCAGTTCGTAAAATTCTTCAATTGAAGGCCGATAAAGGAATTTTTTCAAACCGATTGGTGAATATTGAGTCGTTAAATTATAAAATCAATACACCGCAATTTCAGAATACAGCTAATCGAATTGTTAGAGAATCCGTTACTGTTTTAAAAGATGAAGATATTTTACCGATCCGCCAGATAGATTATCCAAATATATTAGTTGTTGGAATATCAGATGGTGAAGAGCATTCCTCCGCAAGAACGTTAAGACGAGAGATCAGTCGGTATCACGAAAATGTGCAGTATCACTCGTTAGATTACAGGACCAGCAACGAAGAGATTCAGGAATTGATGGAAGATGCCCAACAGGCTGACCTGATTATTCTGGGTTCATTCATAAGGGTTCGCTCATATCACTCTCTTCAAATGCCTGAAGAGTACAATCGAATCCTTGAACAACTCTCAGGCTTCGATAAACCGGAAATCCTGCTCTCATTCGGGAACCCATACATTGTTGAAAATTTTTCGGACGCTGATGTTCATCTGATGGCATGGTCGGCCGCAAGTGACCAGGTAAGAGGAACTATTCCGGCCATCTTTGGCGCTTCTGATATCCAGGGCAAATTTCCCGGTGAGGTACCGGGCATGTATGAAATTGGCGATGGAATTGAGATGCCACAATCCACCGTTCGTTATGACGACCCAATTGCCGCAAATATGTCCATCGACTCACTGCTCCAGGTGGATAAAATCATGCAAAGTGCCATCAACGATTCTGTTTTCCCCGGCGGAGTTGTCGGAGTAATGCGAAACGGCGCTCTTGTCTGGCAACAAGCTTACGGATATCACGACTATTCGAAGACAAAAGCGGTCCAAACCAACGGAATTTACGATATGGCCTCCATCACTAAAATTATGGCCACAACAACCTCTATGATGAAATTGGTGGATGAAGGAAAAGTTTCTCTTGATGATCCGATTTCAAAATATATTCCTGAATTTAATGAGGGCTTGAAAAAAGAGATTACCATTCGTCATTTTCTGTTACACACCTCCGGCCTTCCAGCATTTCGAATTTATGTGGATGAATTACGAACCCGCAATGAACTGGTTGAAGCTGTACGAAATGAACCTCTGATTAATGACCCCGGTGAAGAGTATGTTTACAGCGATTTAGGATTCATCCTGCTCGCTGAAATTATTGAAGAGGTGACCGGGAAACGAATCGACGAATACGTGCACGATGAATTTTATGAGCCTATGGGAATGACTTCCACAACCTTCAACCCGGAAGAGATCGGTTCAGTATTGACGAACAGAATTCCGCCTACAGAAATTGATACCGTGTACAACCGGGGTCTCGTTCACAAAAAAGTTCATGATGAACGTGCGTATTTTATGGATGGTGTTTCGGGACATGCCGGATTATTCTCATCCGTCCATGATATGGCTAAATATTTCTTCATGCTATTGAATGACGGGAACTACGGCGGACACCAGTACCTCTCTCCTGAAATTATCGACCTGTTTACGAGTCATCAGTCACCCATTAATCAACGTGGTTTGGGATTTGATCGAAAAAGCGAAGGATTCAGTACTGCAGGAACGCTGACAAGTGAAAATAGTTTTGGGCATACAGGATTCACAGGCACAAGTTTTTGGGTAGATCCGGATGAAAACATCGCAATCATCGTTTTAACAAATCGAACCTATCCCAACAGAAGTTATGGAAGCCGAATCAGTCGAATACGCGCGGAAATTGCAGATGCAGTTATGAAAAGTATCAACTATTGAAAGAACTCAGTTTGGATATATCATCAAACAGTTATACACCTTATTCAAAAAAACCGGAAAGCTGTCTGATTCTGGGCTCCTCAGGGGTTGTTTATCCGGGGGTTAGAGTTGAAAACATCTCCTTCCCGCTAACAATCGCTGCGGTTCAGGCAGGAGTTTGCAGTTGTCTAGGAAATGGAGATGAACCGGTGGCTGTTATGGACGGCAAATCCAACAATGATGGTTTGTCTGAATACTGGACTCAAACATTTCAATTAAAAACACTGGATAGATTACCCGATGACTCAGTGTTATATGATCCGTTGATTGATGGAATAAATGATGTAACCAATCAACTGAAAAACTTATGTGAAAAGAGTGTTTCTGACAGGTCGGGATTTCCGGTGTCGGCTCTGCTGGAAACGAAAGACGGATATATTCCCGGTGTGAACATTGAATTTGAGCAGTGGAATCTGGGCCTTTGTGCAGAGCGGGTTGCCATCGCAAGAGCAATTTCTGTCGGGTTTAATGAATTTAAAGGCATCCATATCTACGCCCCTAAAAGTGAATTTATCAGCCCTTGCGGAGCCTGCAGGCAGGTGCTTTATGAATTCATGCCTGAGCAAGTTGCGCAACTACATCACGATGATGATTCAAAATCAAGACATTTTGTATCACACCTTTTGCCCAACGGATTTACAACAAATTCTCTAAAGAAGTAAGAACTATTATAAAAATGGATTTTTTGGCAGTACTCGACTACGAACATCTCGACAATGGTGTTTTTCTTAATTCATTTGCGAAATCACTTGCAAGGAAAGATAAACGCGGAATCATTATTCACGGTGACAGCGAACACACAGAACGCATCATCCAAACCGGTGTAATGAGAGATCAAGCACAAATCCGAGCTATTAAAGAGTTGAATCACAGATTAGTGGCCCTTTTTGCAGATGAAGGTATTTCAACAATCGCACTGAACGGATTTCAAAAGTCGCTTATTACATTCGACGATTCATCCATAAATATCGACAAAAAACAGATTGAAAATTTACCCGATCACCCGATGGTTTTAATCTCAAATCTTTGTTTAGACGAGAGAACTAATCAATATGCACCATTACCATTATCAAGAATGGCTACGGCCTTATCAGCCAGGTTTGAGATTGAAGAGATAACAATCTTTAGTGTTGATGAATCTTCGGATATTATCAAACAGGATTTTCCTGAAAAAATGAGCATACGGGATATTGATAAATCCTTTATAGAGAAGCATATACCCGAAAATCTCAGAGACCTCGCAACTGACGTTCGGATAAGAACAGGATCTGACTTTTGACATTTCGGGTACGCATATCTTTTTCTATTAAAAAGTGTTCAATTACGAAAAATAACGGCTTTTCATTTGCCAGTTAAGCACTTCTTCAATAGTTTGTGGCAATTGAAGTACGATAAAACATGAACTAACCAACAGGTGTTACTTATGAGTAGAAAAGAAGAACTAAATCAATTAGTAACCGAACTCGAAGAGGATATTGACAAGTTTTACGAAAAAGGAAATAAAGCTGCCGGAACAAGAGCCCGAAAAAAATTACAAGAGATTAAGAAGAAATCTCAAGAAATTCGTTTAGAAATCCAGGACATGAAAAACGCTGGTAAAGTTTAGTTTCCACTATTTGATTTTTTAATAGCCGCTCACAGCAGCGGCTATTTTTTTTATAAAATTTGTACAAGTTTTCCTTGACATCTGAATTCAGAAGGCCTTATATTTGGTACTTCTAAGGAAATCGATAACACGGATTCAAGGAAACATTCTTTGATAGCTCAGTGGCAGAGCAATCGGAGGTTATCCCGACAGTAGTCGGGACGTTGGTTCTCCCAAAGAGACTTCTTCGGAGGAATCCGAACCAACATTTTATTGACACATTTTTTTACTGACACTCCTCGGTAGCTCAGTGGCAGAGCAATCGGCTGTTAACCGATCGGTCGTTGGTTCGAATCCAACCCGGGGAGCCATCTATACCCGACGTGCGAACTTTGATCTCATCAGAGTTCGCATTTTTTATTTCTGACCAGTCTGATTCCAGCTTTTTATCTGCTATATAGCATATTTCAATGCTACCCTGATTTGACGTTTTCATAGTTGAGTTAACAGATCGAACTAATGTTCAGACCAGTTCTATTCTCTCAAATTTAGAACTTTCTTCCCATAGCGATATAAATTCATTCAACAGGGACTTATAAGATTCATCATCTAGCAGCTGATGGTCCTTCAATCGATTACGTTCCTTTTTACAAAATTCGATTTCATCTTCCATCTCTTGTTTTCTCAAGCCTAAATCATCAAGTTGCTTTTGGAATAGATTAACAGATGGGCCCTCTGGATTTTTAGTTAGTAATAATAATGTGTTTTTAATGTCCTTCTTAGTACTCGCCAATTGTCCATTTAATCTGGTAATTTTTGAATTTAAAGCACTCTAGATATTTTAAATAAAATTCTTCATAAAGGATCAACTCTTCGAAACATGGGGGTTATGCAAAGCCCTCTATTGGATGTAATTTTTATTCGCAAATAAAAAATTATTGTTTAAAAATATTAAGATTTGGATGAGATTAGGATGTAGTTATTTGTTAGATGGTATAGGTTTTTAGAACAGCGTTTATGGTTTTCTTAGTTAATTTATAACGATTGAAATGTTCAATAGTTAGAATTTATTTGTTAAACTAGAATTTATTAGCTACCTAATTCATTGCATATCTAAAGCATAGGGATAACCCTGTGCTTAACAAAATCATGGAGTGACAGGATGAGAGATAAACCAACCGATCTAACTAACACAGTACATAAGGGCAGGGCAGATAGCGGGCTGAACCTTTTTAAGGGGTTTACCCTGATGCTAGTCATGACCCTGACGGTGATGGGGTTTGATTCCGTCGTAGACGAGCAAACAGGTGCCAATTTTAATGGGGAGACTTCAACTTTTGATTCGGCAATAGACAAGAAGGACCAGAATTCAAAAGTCCTTGTGAAGGAGATTTATACCGGAGCTCACATTAAAGGTGCCAATGGCATAAACTTCGGACCGGATGGCAATCTTTATATTGCCAGTGTTGCCGATCAGGAAATAATCGTAATGAATAAGCAAAACGGCAAGATCTTAAAGAGACTTGGCCCGACGAATGGAGTGATCTCTCCTGATGATTTGGCGTTTGGACCGGACGGCTCGCTTTATTGGACTGATTTATATACTGGTGAGGTTGGCCGTATGACCCCGGAAGGGGTGGTGACCAAGCAATTTGTTGCACCTGGTGTCAATCCTATTACCTTTAATGAGGAGGGACGTCTTTTTGTTGCGCTCGCTTTTTTGGGAGATGGATTATATGAGCTGGACCCGAACCTTATTGACACACCGAGGCAAATCATTGCTTCCACACCGGCAAATCCATTGCTTGGCTTTTTGAATGGATTCGACTTTGGTCCAGATGGCAAATTGTACGGACCGTCATTTGCAGGTGGCTTTTTGATGCGGGTAGATGTCGGAGAGCCAGGAGATCCAACTTCTACAGATCCTTTTGGTGATGGCACCGCAGAATTCGTAGCCGATGGCTTCACAGTGCCTGCAGCTGTAAAGTTTGATTCCGAGGGAGTCCTTCACGTCCTGGATCAAACAGGTGAAGTTTTCAAATTAAATACCGTGGCAGGAGAAAAAACACTTTTTATAAAAATTCAAGAGGGCCTTGACAATCTGGCCTTTGACTCCAAGGGCACCTTATATATTTCTAATGCCGACTTTGGATCGGTTGTAGAAATTCTACCCAGTGGTCAGCCTCGCACCATCAGTGGTGGAGGGATGATTGCACCTATGGGCATGGCAGTTTTACCTGGGTCAAATAACAGAGATGCTTTGTTTGTTGCCAACTTGTTCCGATTGTACCAATTGAATGGACTCACCGGCAGGGAGGAATATGTTTATAAAGGTGACTTACTTGGTGGTGAAGACAATCTGACCACTCCATTTACTCTTTCTGCGGACGGGGAGAATCTGATTGTGTCTTCCTATTTCGGACAAGTAGTTCAGGTTTGGAATCCACAATCTGAGCAGATCATTGATACTTATCAAATGGGTGTTCCAATAGATGCCATTCGGTTTAAGAATGACATAGTGGTTTCCGATCTGGGCCTTGGCGGCGTCGTACGAGCAAGTGACAAAGCGATGATCTTGCCAATAGACAACACCAATGTATTTGCGCCAAGTGGTTTGGCAACTGATGGAGAAACTTTATGGGTGGCTGACTGGGGTACTGGCATTATTTGGCAGATAGAGTTTGACGGCGATACTCCAAAACCAGCCGTACCTATTGTATTCGGACTTAATAACCCAGAAGGATTGGCTTGGGATAAAGAAGGCGGCCTGCTGGTTGTTGAACCAGGCGAATCACGGTTATCGCGCATTGATTTGGAGAATGGAGATGTGAGCATAATCGCAGATGGCCTCAATCTGAGTGGACCTGCTGTTGGTCTGGACGCCGCCTTACCTCCTACATACTTATTTGATGGGGTGACCATTGGCCAATCTGGCGATATTTATGTTTCGGGAGGAGGCAAGAATGTGATTTACCGTATCTCTAAAAAATGAGGTTCTTCTTCTAAATAAAAACCCCCGCTCCGGATTCCCGGGGCAGGGGTTTTTTGGTTTACAAAAGGGGGGCTCAAACAAAAGCAGAATTGAATCGAAATGGGGGAGTCACGGAAGTATTATAAAAAGAGGCCGCCCTTAATTTGGTAGATTTAAGTTCTTCACACTGATAATATAGCTCAAATGATTTTGCCAAAACTAAGAAAAAACCTTCGTAATCCAGGCTTGACTCACTCCAAATTTACGTGCAGGCTCTGCCCTATTTTTCACCTTCCCAGATTTCAATAGTTTTCTGTAGAGAATAGCTTGCTCCCTCCTACTTTCTTTGACCTTTTTCTTCTTTGTAAAGTTAACAGATTTCTCTGTTAACCGATAGTTCGCACCTTTTAAAAATGGGTATGTTTTCGCGAATTTTTGGCTATCCAATTCAAAAGATATTCCTCTACTTCCATTGTTTATAACCTTTATAGGCCATATTACGCGGTAAACAGTTCGCATATCGCTCCAACCCGGGGAGCCATCAAAAACAAGCCTCAAGATACAATAAACGATGTTTTGAGTCTTTTTTTATGCCCTTCCATAAATTCTGAAAATCAAGAAATTGGAACAATTATTGAATAGTTTTGGGACAATAATGGGAAAAGAAATTAATATCCGTAAAATCTTTTTGTCGCATCAAACAGATCGGAAAAATCAGATTCTTTATTTACAATTTTTATGTTTTAAGAACTTCAACAAAAGAATGGTAATCCTCCATACTGCTATAAAGCTATAAGATTTTTTTTTACGACAATATCGAACTCTCAAGAAAATTAAATAGGCAGATTACTCCTTTTAATACTAAGCTGTAGAAGTAAAATGTTTATCTGTTACAATATCTAGTTAAAAGAGACCTTGAATACACTTTGTTACTATGCGAACTCTTTAGATTCTGTCATCATCCGAATTTTCTTATTCAGTTTATTTCGTACTCTAACCAATGAAGGAAGATAGTTTAGATCCTTTTCTCCAATTTTGTCAATTTTTTGCTCAAAAATTTGGAATATACCTTGTTCTTCAATCGGATCTGACTGATTTTTTTGCAATATAACCCATTTCCCATCCGATTCTCGTCTAATAAAAACGTCAAGAGCATTATTTATTCGATGTTGGTATCCTTCACTGATAGTAGCTGATTCTCTTAGCCATCGACTCATCTGTTGTTGTAAACTTTTGATCCTTTGATTTTCACGTTGAATCTGTTTAACAAGCCATATTTGAGATAAATCTCTCTTTTCTAATATTGCGCTAACTGCATCAGCATATGTTTTATATTCTTTGTTTAGTAAATCTGAACTATTAATTGACATAGTTTATTTATTTTCTATTAATATGTTTAATTAAAATGACAATGATAAAGTAATGATTTTAATTTAAACAAAAAAGTTTAATAAAGATGACATTTGATTACAAACATAAGCACTCCAAGTAAACAATTAAAAACACACGAATGAGCTCAGCTAATTCGTCCTTTTTTTGTTTATGAAATACTCACTGTACATCCTCAAATCAAGCGTCAAAGATACCTATTACATCGGAAGTTCCGATAATCCCAACCGGCGACTCCCCTATCATAACGGAGAAAGCAAAGGATATACACAGCGTTACCGGCCGTGGAAACTGGCTTACACTCATCCATTTGATACAAAACAACAGGCACTACACGCGGAACAAGTAGTAAAAAAGTGGAAGAGCAAGAAGATGATTCGCCTTCTGATTGATGGAAAAATCGATATCCGAACTTATTTGGAGTAAGAGCAATCGGCTGTTATCCCGACAGCTGTCGGTACGTTCGTTCGAACCTGCCTAACTGCTTTAATATCCTTAATTTGAATTCTATGAGAAACGACAGATAGGTCCAACCCGGGGAGCTTTTTTAAAAATAAGGCTTGTAAGACCTCTTGCTGTCTAAGGTTTCTGCCCGGGCATTGATCATGCTGCTGACATCTTACTCTTCAGCACAGAATGGCAGCAACCGCCTACGAAAAGGAAGGATTGTTCTTCGGGCTTCTTCATTCTGCCCCACAACCGGCATAATTTGAGATGGTGATACGCTTTAGCCTGGTTGAAACACATCAAGTTCATTGCGGTCTGCATTAAACCACTTTTCTAACTCTCAAATGTCTTCCCATAAGGTTTATCTACTACACATGTCTTGAGGGATTTAATTAAATAGAGTCGCTGATATCTATCTGAAAGGTGGTATCAAAATTGGAAGGAAGTAAACAAGACATCACACTTTTTCAAAACTCAATAATTAATAACAATCCCGTCCTTTGCCTGCTCCTCAGTAAGACACCAAAAAAGCGTATGCCGGTCCAGCCATATTTCTAAGAAATAATCCTGTTTGGTTCGCACCATGAATTGTTGTAGAAAAGTCTTTCCCTGCCGGTGCTTGGTATGATGGCGTACCTAATCCACATAGCACCTTTTACCTTCCTCTGTTTCTAACCGAAGAGGTTGAATTCTATCAACAGGCCCGGTCTGTGACTTCCCCAAAACGATACATAAAATAGTAAGTGGTGGGTGTTTCTCAGGATTCATAACCTTTTAGCTGTAAGGTAATATCTGCGAATGACAGCGCATGTCATCCAAATCGAACTTTCTTTAAAGATTTCTTACCTGCAAATTTACAATGACAGTTTCTATTGGCTTATCGATTCAATAATTAAGAATTACCGTACTGGTTTTAAGATGGTGTCCATAATCCAACCAAAAGCGGTTTTGATATTTATGTCTATCTCCATTCCACCTTAAGTACGTTTTTCATCCAGGGAAGCTTTATCACGCCGATACTCCAGGGAATGCGATCAATCAAAACATCCACGCTTTTGATCTCAACGCTTAGAGTCCACTGCCCATCCTCTTCTTGGAGACGGCCTTCTCTTTGTAAAAACGTTTCTCGTAGTGCATCAATAGTGGTATGTTCCAAACCAGGCCAGTTGCTTAGTAACGCATTGAGCATACTCTCTGATATTTCAATTTCCTGTTCTGTCAATTCATCAAGTGGATCAACCGGTTTCTGAATCGGCAAGCCTGATAGCAACTTCTGAAGCACAAGAGCATGCTCTTCAACATTCTCATATCCCGTCACAATAAATTCCAAAATATGTACCGCTCGCGATTGAGTGGAATCTTCCACAAAGATTCCATTGATTAGATATCCCAGCCTGTCAAACAGTTTTGGGAAAAACGGGGCAGCAAGAACCAACCCTGCCCTTGAGGTGTAGATAGATTCTCTATTAAACATTTTATCATCCATGCTAAACATCCTCATCTTTTTAATGTGGGAAAATGATATGGAGTGCTTTCCTCATATCTTGCTTCTTTTCAACAATCTCTAAAATATGATCCGTTTTTATTCAGCTGAGCCATTTTTTTTATCCTCCAACCATTACTGTTGATATTCCAATCACGATAATTCCACCATGAGCCTTTGTGTCACCCATCCGTACTGCTGGTTTGCCGCATATCATGACTGTAGCGGACCCTTTAATAATGGAATCTGGCGGACCAACGCAAACGCATGAATCGCCAACATGTGGAATTGGTAGTAATCCTGGTGTAACCATAGGAAACGAATGCATGTCTGTAATTCTTGCTGCTAAAGGCATTTGAGTACTCTTTTAAATGTGCATGGTGCAACTATCGCTCTTCATTTAATTAATCATCACCATTGCACCTTTAACCGTGCAGGTCCCCGATGAAGAGAATTCTGCCGAAGCGTTTCCGCTGGCCGAATACGAGGTATTTGCTGAGCTACTGATAGCCAAACCAGAGATGTCAATATTCTCTGATGCCTTCATGGTAATATTTCCGATAGCTTCTATATTGATGTCTTCAAGAGCTTTTAAATGGATATTCGATTGACTATCTAATACTATTCCCTCGGCGGATAACTCCACTTTATTATTGTGTTGGTCCGTTATTGTGATTGATTTCTCATCGTCACTGAAACGAATAATATTCTTTCCGGGGGTTTCGATAGTGATGATCTTCTTATCATCCTCAAACTCAATTTTGAGCTGGTTTTTCGTGACGATCGCTTTTACTGAGTTCTTGTTATCCGGTATGTAAGGAGCATTAATTTTTTTGCTGTATAAAGATCCAAGAATGACGGGAAAGCTTGGATCATCATTCATAAATCCTACCAATACTTCATCATCAATTTCCGGTATAAAAAATGTTCCGGAATTATTTGATGCGTAGAGTGTGGATAGACGGGCCCATATACCGTCATCATTCTCCATAATCGGCATTGTTAAAAGTACACGAGTTTCACCATCGGGATCTTCATGTATCTGTTTTACTTTTCCATAGTGAAATCCCCGCACTGAAGCGTTCAATCCAGTCACCGGTAGAGATTCGATATTCATCACCTCCTCAGAAAAGAAATCACCACTCATACCTGTTTCAATCTCGGTCAGCCAATCGCCATCCTTTATGATGTGCCTTACACTGCTGATAAATGCCTTCCCATTAAACCGGTCCCCCATTCCGGCAATCTCTATCATTGACCCAACGACTGCTTTTTCACTTCCCTGGAACTTAAAACGGCAGCGATAGGCTGTTAATCCAGACAGCTGCTTTTTGGATGTGGCCCAGCCCTTAAGTTGATCTGTATGAAGACTGCCGGAACTCTGAAGCCTATACTCTTGCGGGCCAACAACGTCTGAAAGAGTCTTTACCTTTATATTTCCTTGATTTGGATAATTGGGAGTATCTCCCTCTGCAGAGATTGTTTTTTGGTCTTCAGAACTCCAACTGTAACCGACAGCATTGACCATCTGAAGTTCCGCATTCATCACAGCATTAAAGTCGATGATATCCATTCCGTATGTCAGTCTAAGGCCGGATTGAACTGAAAAATTTGGCTTTTGCACGCTTACCTTTCCATCTGAAACATAGACGAGCATGCCGTTTATTTCGGCACGAATTAGCATAAAATCCCAGTCAGATACGTAATACTGGACCACTTCCTTGTGTTCTACATTAGTAGAATCAACTTCAGACGTGAGGCCTGTATTGTTGATTAAGGAAGTAATAATGTCACTATCTTTCTGTTTTTTATAGAAGGCGTTTTTACGGTTCGTTGTCATCTTTAACGCCTCATCACGGCACTCTATCACAAGAAAGCTTTTCCCATCTCGCAGCTGCAATTCGTGTTTTATGATAATGCCCTTGAAAAGAGTATTAAAACCAGATTCATACCCGGCTGAAATTTCCATTATTCCGCCTGGTACAAACGTTTGTGTATTACTAATTTCGAAATCCGACTTTGACGCACTTCCATCGTAGATCAAGACATGTGCCTTGGGAATCCGGTTTACCGCTTTCGAGACCTCAATTTCATTTACCCGGTAGGTATCATCAATCTGTTTTCCATCAACGTGGATGGAGAAATGTACATACATGCTTTTATCATTAAGGGGTGAATATGCCATGGTTATCTGCCTATATGATTTTGAGTAATACCTTCGTGAACGATTTCAATCGTATCGACGAGGACCTCGTTTGCGTCGGTTTTCATATCAGTTACCGTGATTTTAGTGGGCCATGCATTGGCAAGTACCCAGGTCATCAACGGAGATGCCGATTCATCCAGCAGGTTTATAGTTATGGTCGTGCGGGCAATTGTATTCATTTTTATTTTCTTGTACCATTCCCAGAATGCTGTGTCATCTTTAAACATCCCTTTTTTCATTATTAGATTGCCCGATTTTACCATCCCGGGCATTTTTACAGTACTAAATCGTTTATCGTTTTCAGCATGGTACTCAATAGTTTGAGACTCTATTTCCATTCCGGAAACTTCTTGAAAAGGCACCTCGCCGACACTGCTGTCTGCCCCCAGGTCTACCGTAAAATAGAACTTGGGTAAGGGCCATTGAGTTGATCGACCTTCTTGTTGTTCGCCTGCCATAACTATAGTATTAGGAGATTAATAACTAAGTGTAAATCACGATTCCTGCATCTTCTGTTCAAAGGTAATGACAATAAACTCTCCCGGTCTTGTAATAGCCAGCTTAACCGTTATTCTTATAATACCATTTTATATATCAACCGGGGTCATTTTTGCACCAATCCCAACCTATTGACATTTTCGGAATTTATTTGATTAAGTGGACTATATCGATCCTCATAATAATTCCGCTCATACGAAAGCCAGTTTTCCGGTTCATTTTCTGCTTGAATAATTCTATCATCACCAACAGATACAGTTACACTCTTTATATATTCAGGAGTCACAGACTCTTGCGGCAAATTGCATCCTAACAAAGTGAATAGAGAACCTATAAAAATGATCGAGGACTATATTCTCGGCCGGCTTACCGAGGAAGAAACTAATCATCTATGAATTCAAATACTACAAGTTCCGGAATGGTTAGGATATTTAGAGGTCGAATTAGACCTAAGAAGAATACTCAAAACTAAAAGAGTTTAAACCAGGTCTTAATTTCTAGGACCCCTAACCTAACCCCCTGATTTCGAGATGCCTCTCCCAGTATTTATACATCATTTTATATATCCACCACACCGATGATTGTCATAACTTCCTTCAACAGATAGTTTGACTCTATCGGCTATATAAAATTTGGATAATTCCCTAATCATTTGCTTTTCTTACTCGATATCTGAAAGAGTCGGCATCTTAATAATATTTTCACAGCTCATATTCGTCTCCAAAGATATATGAAGATCGTGCTGAGTATAAACGAAATGACAATTGGAAATCTACTGCCCACTCTTTCAGACAGTGACTCCAAATCAATCAAAATTAATCGTAATCTGATTAACATCGCCATTTAAATTCAAAGTCACTGAATTTCCCTTTCCTCGCTTCATATTAGTCGGAGTGGACGGTGACGGAGTATGCCTGGTTCTCCCATGACTATCTGAAACATGCTTTGCATCTGTAATATGCTGAACCAAACTCTCAAGCATGGCTGAAGACTCATTATCATTCTCAGTAAGTAAGAAATCAACAATCGCCTTCATCCGCATTCCTTCATTGGTAGCTGAGCCATCTGCTTCGCTCCAGCCGGCGTGATGCAGTGCAACTAAGTTCCACTCGTTATTAAAGACCGGTGAACCAGAAGAACCACCTTCAGTATCTGCTGTATATCGAATACTCACGTCATAAACATAATTAACTTTGTTGTCGTGCAGCGATATCTCTTTTTTCCGCCCTTGTGGGTGTTGAATGATATTGGCCCGTTCACCGCGAGTGATGGTGTCTGGATCTCTTAATAATTCTATTGCTTTAATGTCGGCAGGTAAGGGATCCGGATTGCAAGCAACAATGGTGAAGTCAAGATCTTTATTAGTAATAAAGAAGCGATCCGGTTCTAACGATACGGCATACAATATATCATCTTCATCGTAATCAAATTCAGCTTGGCTACTTTCAGCAGTTTGGGTGTCCGGAATCACATGATTGTTGGTCATAATAAAATTCCGAGAGCCTATCAAAAAACCACTTCCGTAATGACTGTCAGTCGTAATTCGGCAAACCGATTTGGAACGGATAACACCTTTCTCTAAAAAACTACTCGGCAGAAAATTAATCTCTTTATGAATTTTCTCAAAGTGCTCGCTAATGTCTTTCTCAAGCTGCTTGCGCTCATAACGTGTTTTAGGTACTGCTACCTCTTTGCCCATAACAGCTTCTGCACGCTTAACCACTAAATTTAGAAAGTCCTGGTTATCTAACTTAGACAGCTTCGGCAGCGTTACAGGAACCTTTCCTTTGGTCTCCGGTGCATCAGGTGCAATAGCCCTTAGAGGAATAGCTACAGATGGTGCGTCTTCCGCTAAGGCAAGTTTGATGACCTCATCAAACTTTTTAGCAACTTTCAAATAACCTTCGTTCTTGGGGTGTAACTCGTCTTGCCAATTCGACTTCGGACCTACGATCTTTTGGCAATCAACGTGATAGACAGAACCCGGAAAATCGTCAGAGATCTCTTTCAATCGCTCATTAAAACGGCCAATCATCACCGCGACAATTTCGCGTTGCAAATCCTTGTCGGAAATATTTCGTTTCTTCAATGGCTTACCCAACCATTTCCCATCTTGAGGAATCGCGTTGTCATAACCGTGGCAAAGAATCTTCAAGTGTGGCCGGTCAGCAAGTAATCGAGTAAACAAACCTCTATACAATGTCTCAAGCTCTCTCAAAAACAGATCGAACTTATCATTTGGGTAATTCTTAGGCAATCGGTTAGCATCAAATTCATGCACCAGAGTTGCCATGCGATTGTCACCAACCATATCGTTTCCGCCGCCACTGATCAAAAACACATCCGGATTCTCTTTCTCAATCGCCTCGGTAATTTCATCTTCCTTCACAATATTCGAGAGCAGATCACCGGCTTCGCTCAAACCATAGATCGCATACTGAAATTTATCCAGGTCAATCAACTGATCAATCGTGTCTTTTAAAAGCAGTGGATACTGAAACCAGGAATCGCCTTCGGCAACAATCTTCACTCCGGTCCACTTCTTGATTCGCCGGCGGTACTTTCTATTACGCCGCGCCCTGGCCAGGCCATTAAACGCATTGAGAAGAAAAGCGCCCTCAAGGCCATTGTCCTCAACCATCTCCGGGTTTGGTACAACCTTAGGTGCGAACGCCTCACTCGCGTCTTCATCTATTACAAAATATTTCGCCAGTTCTTCATCGCTGATATCGATATCAAGAACCTTGTTAATTAGTTCCTGCTGAGTGATAGTCTTAGCTGCCATATAAACCTCCCAGGTTTTTACTCACTTTATTGATTAGGTAGAATTGTTGTAAATAGTAAAATCCCCATAAACATGCTCGTAATAAATATTACAAATGACAAATAAATCGTACTGCTCCGTCTTATTTCTCTCACTATAATCAATCCAGAGCAGGAAACCAGATGATCATTCATCACCTGCGTATTAAATGAGGTGATGTAGGTTTAATTCTGACAGCTGTTCAATAAATTTACCTTTTCTGTAAGATTTTACGATTTCTCGGATCATACAACTAAGATCACGAATATACAGAAGTGCTTGAGCGCACTTCTCAAATACATTTAGGTAGAATTGCGGTTGATAGCTGTCATTCTTCTTATTAATACGTTGGCAAATACGAATAAATGATATGATTACTACACAAGGGGTACATCAATTTGTAAAGTTATGTAGGAAATGGAAACCCTAAAATGAGTACCGATAAGGGATGTGCCTTTCATTGAAACAAGCACCGGTGACTGCGTTCTGTTTTCTGCTGCATAAAACCATTTTCCTGAAAACCGTTTCACTTTTTTGTAGTGGATTCAGTTTTTTTCGGTTCATACGTATAATGATGAATAGCCAGTCATGTAAGTTGACAGCTTTCATGGCTTTTTTATGCTCCCCTATCTGCAATCCCTGGGGCGTAACTGTGAAACTGAATAGCCAGCCTTTTCTTGTTTCTGTTCATGAACAAAAAAACCGAAAATGCAGTAAAAGAACCCTTTAAGCTGCATAAAGACAGAATTTGAGCGTTTTCAGGCCACCTAAAAAGAGTACCCTAAGCCCAAAAGCGGAAAACCTTCTTCACCGGGTACAAAGGAAAAGCCACCTTTCAGCAAAAATCCTTTCCTACCCATAAATCTGTAATTAACATTGATTACAGCACCAGCGAAACCCCAATAACCCAAGCCAAATTCGCCATAGCTTTTTTTCTTGTGAGCAAAGAAAGATGCTTCTAATATCGGTACAATTGTATCGTAGAAACCAAAACCAATCTTAGAAATGAAACCCACTTTATCATTGACAGGTAAAATTCTGTCAAAGTTAGCCGTTGGAAAGATTATAAAATTTTGAGTGTAGAATGAATTTTTACGTGGGTAGGCGTCTTCTTTTTGATCATTAACATTAAGAGCAAGTAAAGCAGAAGAAGTGAACAAAAATAATATGATCAATATACATTTTTTCATCTCTGTTTAAATGCATTGTTCTTTTAAAATGTATGAAATTTTACACTTTTGAGCCAGACTATAAAAGCTTTAAATGAGAACTGATTTGGGGCCGGACTTCATTAGAAATCATTTCACAAGTGCTTTTTACCTTTGACTGAATGATGCAATTCAACTGAAACCGTTTCACATTTCACTTTTTTTTAAGGAATCCATTTTTTGATTCATACTAATAACAGCTTGATGGATAGCAAGTCATATTAGTTGACAGTTTTCATGGCTTTTTTACCTCCCTATCTTCAATCTCTTCCCAGTCAGGAAACCTGCTATTTACCACACTGGCTTATGAATGCCCTCCTTTATCCATAATACGGTTGTTTGTTTCCTTTCTCTACTTTCCACTCTTTGAAACCAGAGGCTGGCACAGGGCACCTGTTTCTTTAAAAAATAAGGCTTGTAAGATCTCTTTCTGTCTAAGTTTTCTGCCCGTGCATTGAACATGCTATAGCTGGCATCTTACTCTTCAGCCCAGAATGGCAGCAACCGCCAACGAAAAGGAAGGATTGTTCCTCGGGCTTCTTCATTCTCACCCACAACCGGCATAATTTGAGATGGTAATACGTTTTAGCCCGGTTGACATTCATCAAGCTCAGGCAAAGAGACGGGGGAGATAAAGGGTGGTTCCAACCTGGTAAGATGTTCAGATTTAGTTTTGCAGAGAGGACCATATTCACGAACTCGAAGGCTCAGATGAACTTGTACTGTTTGAGTTTCTGAACAAGAAAAAAGGACATAATCACTTTGATAATTTTTTACTATAGAGCGTCTTGAAGCTCAATAAAGTCCAATAAGTAGAATAAATGTAAATTAAATAATACTTTGTCGAAAATTTACCATGAAGTACTTTGTAATAAAATCATTGAAAATAGTTCAAATTTCATGAAAAAGACTGTTTTAACTCTGCTCGCCACTGTTGCCGTTTGTGTCGTTGTTGCATTACTCATTTTAAGGCTATTTAATACCCAGAAAATAAA
>NZ_JAKLWS010000035.1 GCF_022012475.1 Rhodohalobacter sulfatireducens | reverse complement strand
GGCGTATTTCTGAACACCAAAATGGATATGAAAGAACGACAAAACCCTATCGACCTTTTAAACTTATCTATTATGAGTCTTTTCCAGATCGGAAGGAGGCACGAAATCGCGAGAAGTATCTAAAATCGGCAGCGGGGAAAAGATTTCTAAAATCGATGTAAAGGTAAGTGTTGGTTCGACCCTGCCTGACTGCATCTCGATTGATGATTATCAATGATTATGAAGTAAAGTTAAGTTTTTGATTGAGAACAAGTTGGGAACGGCAGGCAGGTCCAGTCCAGGGTATAATAATCCTTTTAAGTCATTGATTTGCAATGCTTTAAAATTTGGATACAAACCCAAGTGTAAACATTTCCCTTTCTAAAAAATTGCTTTGAAGTGTCTGGTATTCTTTTGTCGAACTTATTGATTAAAGAGGTAAGACTTATTGTGAGAAGAGCTGAGAGATTTGAAACAAATCAAACAAAATTAAGGACATTCATCTGATTTTGCAGCAATTGTCCAGGTATCATTTTTGATCCAGCCTTCTCTTGAATCAACTCGAATTTTAAACCAGCCTTGACTCTGAACGGGATTCTCCTCTACGGTATATTCTGTGGGTTCATATTCACCCTCCGTTACATTTATGATCTCACTGCCAAAAGTATCCGGTTCACTCATCAGGGGTACCAATGGGTTGTCAATTGTCAGTATGCATCCGGATAACTGGTCGATATTGTTGGGTTCAGAGCTGTTGGTTGAAGGTTCATTATCATTTGTAGGTTCGGGTTCAGATGTAGATTGGTGATTACTTGTAGTTTCCCGACCATTCGCAGTTTGTGAATCAGATGGTGAATAGGTATCTGACGGGGAATTTAGGTATGTATATGTTGGAATTGCTATTAATGCAAAACCTAAAAGAAAAGCGATGATTCGAACAGGTTTATTCGTTGTTTTTGCGGATACTTCAGCCCCAAAAAGCTTGAAACGTCCGCCTAACAAAGCTAAAAACAGAAGAATAGCTCCAAAAACAAAAAAGGCTATGTCGAGACTTGCTGGCATAATTACTTTCCGTATTTATGGCATATTCGGTTCTGAAAACATAGGATAGAGAAGAGTACTTATCAAAAATATTTACATTTAGCAGCATATATATGATTATGGAGGGTATAAGACTGATGATTGGAATGGTTTTAACAATTTCAACAGTCGAATCATCTTTACGGACTGAAGATTTATAGATTAGGGCATATTTTATGTCAATTAATTTTCAATGCATATACGAGAAGAAGTAAATAATTTCACATGAATAGCGAGGAGTTTATCAGTGATTGTGTAGGGAATTGTTTTAAAGCTATTCAGAATGCTCCAAATAGCTTGCGAAAAGCTGATCCTATCAACATTCCCGACAAATCTGTGCTAATAGGAATAGATGGGAAGAAAGTAAAAATCCTGAAGAAGGATGATACAATTCAAAAAAAGCGATTAAATATATTCTTAAAATTTTTGCAAGAGATCTTATCGAAATACAACCTGCAATTTCACTTCCGGTTCATCCTCAATACATTCGATGAGGACAAAGAAAGCGAATATCCTTTGTTTCAATTCTCCAGGCGGTACAGTTCCCGCAATCATTTGGTGATTCCCGATCCGCACCTTGTTTCTAAATATCTTGGTATGAGAGTAAATAACCTGCAAAGTTTCGAGGAGAAAATTCCTAAAATCGTGTTTCGCGGTTCTGATACCGGGACTTTCCCTGATGTTACCTCCAATGAACGAATATATTTCTGCAAATTATTCAAAGAGGATGACAATTATGATTTTAAAATCTCACGATTCTTTGCCTATACGCCGGATCTCCTGACGCGTCATAATATTGACATCAATGATATCAGGGGAAATTATATGTCTCAAGAAGAGCAATCCGGGTACAGGTACATCGGTGATATCGACGGGAATACTATTGCGTGGGACCGCAATTGCTGGGCACTTCCGCTAAACTCCGTATTGATTAAGTTTCAAAGAGAGAAAGAGCAAAAATATGAAACGTGGTATTCAAACTATCTTTATAAAAAACAGATCGTGCCGGTTTGCAGTGATAAGCGAGAAGTTGATGCGTTACGTGGCAGGGAACATGAGATTATCAGTAGACAGAAAGAGTTTTCAGAATTTCTTCTATCCGGGGATATAAGCCGGGAGTATTTTAAGAGAGTTTTATGCTTATACAATGAAAAGTATCATTCATAAATCGAAACTTGAACAATCTTAACACCCGGTGAATCCTATCAAAGCCAGTGGCCTATTGTTTACACCATGTTTGATGATAAGGACTGGAATGGCTTTTTGTTGTTTTACTTAGGGTTAAGAGACAAACTCTTCGTTTGTACGATATTCTGTTTTCCACTTCATCTTCTCTTCTTTTTCCTGGAGCTCTTTCATCTGTTCACGCCTGTTGAAAATAATACCAATGATCAACAGGAGAGTCACAACAGCACCTGAAATTAAAATCAAAATTTCCATTCCTACCTCTTATTCTAGGATATAATTTTTAAATCAATACATATTTTAAATGATAACTTATTCCAAAACTCAAAGGCAGTTTGAATAGTTTCGAAAGAATAAGGGAGCTGCTGAATGCGTCAGGTACCATCTCCTCGATTTCTGAGCTCATTCCGCCTCATCGGCATTTGGTCAATTCTGCCAAACAGGTCTTCATTCGATAAGAATTTACTCTGTCTGAGTTTTACTCCACCGTCAAGGCCTATCAAAAGAATTTCAAAAGATCCCTCACTCTTCTTGTATTTTGAGTATAAATTACCGGATTGAATCCATCCACTGTTTTCAATGTCATTACGCTTGATTTGATTTGGTAATATGGTATAGATGACGAGTTTTCGGTCCTCCAGCCCCTCTTGGTCAGAATGGAGTTCCTCAATCTGCTTTTGATAAATGTTGCTGCTTGTATCGTCCGTTAAAATCAAAATCAGGCGATCTTCCCATTGATGAGATGAGAGATCCTGTGAATGGGCATTCATAGTTATGGCAAAGATAGTGATAAAAAGTAGAAGTAGTGTTTTCATACTTCTTCTACAAAATATTCAATGCGAACGTTTCTGGTTAGTCATATGGGGAGGAGAGTAACTGGTGAATGAGGTCTGCCGTGGTGACCTGGTAAAATTCGTTGTCTGCCTGATTTATTGTCGTTAATTCTCCCTCTGATGTCACGGCTGTAGAATCTCCTTCCTACACAACTTTTCCATTGGTTGTATCCCACAAAAGTCCATAAATGCGGACATTTTTTCTTCAGACGTATACACACATCAATCAATATAGTTGGTTTCGGTATCGACTTCACAGTTCAGGTTTCCCATATGAATTTTTAGTATGTAGCGAGTTTCAATAGATTCACCAATCTTTTTCAATTGTGTATTATCTGCTATTTCGCTTGTGTTATAATTGTTCATAACCTCCTGGTACTCACGGATCAAACCATGGTTATTAAGATCATTAGATACCTGCCGATCAGACCGATAACAAGTATACAGATGAAATTCGTTTTCATGATGACAGTTTTGATTTTTGATTCAATCCCAACTCAATAGAAAGGTCTGCGGATTTTAGAGAGTTTTCAAGCACATGTTTGTGTGAGGAGGATCTACAGCCAGTCGGTTAATGTCAATTTTTAATACAGGCTGTTGGACTAAGGATTTACTTATTCTAATAAAACGTCATATATTAGATTATAATTTTGTGTAATCCAATGGGTTGGAATATGGAAAGAATCAATCATTATAAATTACCAGTATTACCTCCCGAGGAAGAAATTTCTCCTCCTTTAAAACTAATCACCGATGCTTATCACGCTCTGGGAGAGCTCAAAGGGAGAATGTTTCAGGATGTTATTAATCCAACCTTAATTGTAGGTCCTCTTTTAAATAAAGAAGCAGTTGCGAGTTCAAAAATTGAGGGCACACAAACCACAGTAGAAGAGGTGTTAAGGTATGAAGCAGAAGAAAAAAAACAGGAAGATTCTGACATACGAGAAGTTTTAAATTATAGAGAGGCAATCTATCAATCTGTTGATTTTCTTGAAAAGAAACCTACAGGAGAACATCTTATAAAAGAATTGCACAAGGCTTTATTGACTTCAGTGAGAGGAAAAGAAAAAGATCCAGGACATTTTCGCCGAACATCTGTCCATCTTGGCAAACCTGGCAGTACTGCAGAAGAAGCTTTTTATATACCACCAAAACCAGATGAGATAACTGGACTAATGAAGAATTGGATAGAGTTTCTTCATAATAAAAGCTGGGATGTAATGGTAAAAGTTGCAATAACACACTACCAATTTGAAGCTATTCATCCATTTATGGATGGAAATGGTCGGGTTGGCCGACTTTTGATTCCTATTATACTTTATGAGCAAAATGTAATACCCTATCCATATTTTTATATAAGTGAATATTTTGAACAGCATCGCGATGATTATTATGATGCACTTAGACTGGTTGATCAAAAAAGAGACTGGAACTCATGGATTCAATTTTTTTTGATTGCTGTTCGTGAGACGGCCATTCAAATACAGAAAAAAGTTGTCAGTATGTATGAATTGTATTCAAACGTGAAAGAGCAGAGTACGAAGATGAACTCCCAGTATGCACAACTATTTGTTGATTTATTATTTGAACGGCCAATTATTTCTTCGAAGGATATCACGAGAAAATTAGATCAACCGAGTAAACAGACGATTTACAATTTGATCGATAAATTTGAAGAAGCGGAGATTATTTCAGAAATAACAGGCAATAAAAGAAATAAAGTTTATGCCTTTGCTAAATTGTTGGATATTGTTAAGTAATTGATTTAATTTCAGTTATTGGGTAAAATCTATGATCCGCGAAGTCTCCAAAAGACGTTGAGGACCTCTTGTAAAATCAAATCATTCAACCAACCACCTCTCCACCAAATCAAACAAACCCTGAACCAAGAGTGCCAACAGTGCAGCAGGAATCGCACCTTCTAAAATCAGGGGGACACTATCCAAGCGAATTCCTGTCAGAATGGGCTGACCATACCCGCCTGCGCCAATTAATGCACCAAGTGTAGCTGTCCCAACATTAATTACAGCGGAGGTTTTGATGCCGGCCAGGATGGAGGGAACCGCCATCGGAAGTTCAATTTTTCGAAGGATGAGTGAATCAGGCAAGCCCAATGCTTTAGCGGATTCTCGAATCGGTTCAGAGATCGTTTTAATTCCTGAATGTGTGTTCCGGACAATAGGGAGGAGGCTATACAAAAATAAAGCAGCGATGGCTGGAAAGGCACCAATTCCAAAAAGTGGAATCATAAAGACCAGCAGTGCCAGGGATGGAATGGTTTGCAAAATTCCAACCGCACCCAACACGGCTGTTTCCAATACCTGGACTTTCACGGCTAATACGCCAATTGGAATGGCTATGATGATGGCGAGGCCAAGTGAAATGCCCACGAGATAAAGATGGTCGAGAGTATGCCGCCATAAACGGTCCCAAAAACCTTCCACGGATATTTGCGATTTAATCTGGCTGGTTTCAGCTAAAAAACGGGAAGCAACAACAGCATCATCCATACCATCCAATTTAACCTCACCGTTCATTTGAACCATCTCGTCTCTTGAAATCTCTCCCTCGAAACGGGTGATAGACGGTACTACCTCTTTATCTATATCTGACCGGTAGAGAAAAACGGCTTCATATTCAGGGAAGAAACTTTTGTCATCCTCCAGGACTTTCAGATCGTAATAATCAATTTCAGCATCAGTAGAGTAGAGGTCAATTACGTCGATATTCCCGGCATCGAGTCCGCGGTAGGCGAGGTCGTGATCGAGTCCCCTCACTTGCTGCGGCTGAAGCTGGTACACCTGCTGAAGTCCAATCCAGCCGTCTTCACGATCCATGAATTCGTTACTGAACCCAAATGACAGTTCGGGATGGTTCTGCAAATCTGAAATGGATTCTATGTCCAACTTTTCAGCCTGTTCCTGTTTCATGCCAAGGGCATAGGTATTGTTGAATCCAAACGGTTCACTCATTTTAATTCCAAACTCGTTCAAAACAGCAATCAGGTCTTCACGGTTTTCAATCTCCCTTTCGCCCAGGATCTCTTCAATGATCGTTCCG
Organism: Rhodohalobacter sulfatireducens; assembly: GCF_022012475.1. Lineage (GTDB taxonomy): Bacteria > Bacteroidota > Rhodothermia > Balneolales > Balneolaceae > Rhodohalobacter > Rhodohalobacter sulfatireducens. The sequence continues at coordinate 38,994 of NZ_JAKLWS010000035.1, read as the reverse complement.
GTATAATCCGGGTAAACATCGATTTCATTACCTACCAGAGCATTCCATAAAATTCGCGTTCCCCCAAGCTGTTTATAGATCGCGGTTTCATATCCGTCGGATTCGATCGACTGTTTGAGGATTTCGCCGAGAATTACGGACTCTGTAAATGTTTTTGTACCAATTCTTACCGGCTCGTCGGTTTGAACACGGCCAAAACTGGAATTAGTGAATATGCAAAATGAAAGAAGCAGAAGAATCAGAAAGCGCATCTTAATACTCCTCCAGCGGACTTCGTTGTGCCTGCACAAACTGTTTTACAAACTCATTTGCCGGATGTTCGATAATCTCTTTGATAGATCCCGTCTGAATGATTTCCCCTGCTTTCATGAGTGCAATTTCATCGCCAAGGAATGCGGCTTCGCCCAGGTCGTGGGTAACCAGGAGCACGGTTTTGTTGAGCTCCCTGAAGATCGAGCGTAGATCGTTTTGCAACTCATACCGTACCAACGGGTCGATGGACCCGAGCGGTTCGTCCATCAGCAGAATGGGCGGATCGAGCATAAGGGCTCGCATCAGGCTGATTCGTTGTGCCTGTCCGCCTGATAAATTCTCAGGTTTACGATTTAGCATCGATGGATTCATATTGGTGAGCTCTGAAAGCTCTTGGATACGCTCATTTTCTTTCGCCTTATCCCAGCCAAGGTAATGAGTAACCAACGTGAGATTTTCCCTTGCGGTTAGATGCGGAAAAAGTCCCCCGCTTTGAATTACGTATCCCATTTTTCTTCGGAGTGCCAGTGCATTCTTGCTAGCCATTACTTTGCCATCAATTTGTATCTCACCTGAATCGGGTTGAATCAATCCCATGATAATTCGAAGAAACGTGGATTTCCCACATCCACTGGGGCCGATCAACGAAACGGTTTTTCCTTTCTCGATGGAGAGAGAGACATCATCCAGTACTTTTTGGTCGTAGGATTTAGAAATGTAGCGAGTTTGAATCATGCATGGAATGTACAAGATCCGCGAAGTTTCCAAAACTTCGCGGATCTATTTAAAGCTTCAAATTCAGTATTGATTGTAAGGAAATTGTGAAATGCGGTTCATATAAGTAGAGAATAAACACATTTACGGCTAACATCACAAAATGGAGGGAAAAGTAATTCCTTTTATACGCAATCAAATCTATCATGTATATCATCATGCAAACGGAGATGATTTACTTTTTAGAGAGGCAGAGAACTGCAATTATTTTCTTGGAAAAATTGAGAAGTACATTTATCCGATATCCAAAATTTACGCATACTGTTTGATGCCCAATCATTTTCATTTTTTATTGAGGATTAAAACCAGGGAGGAGTTAAAGGACTTCTTTTTCGAAAGCAAAAAAACGCGAAGTTCAGGTAGACTTCGCGGATCTCTTCGTTAATAATCAAAGGCGGAGCGGAAAGTCAGAAACTCGTTGATATTGTTCATATCCATAACTCCAACCACTTCTCCGTTCTCAAGCACGGGAAAGAAGTTCCGATTTCTGCGGTTTAGCTTCTGATAGGCACTCGATAATTCGGCATTGGCCTCGAGGGTTACAACTGAGGTGTCCATCACGTTTTGAATAGATGTTTGCTCACCGGTTTTTTGTAGGGCGTTGGAGAGATCATCCATATATAAAATACCTACAATCTCATCATCATCATCAACCACCAGGAAGTCCTGCTCGGTACTGGCAAGAATTTTATCCACAGCCGATTTTAAAGTATCATCGGGCTTCAGTAAAGAGTATTCGGTGATCATAGCATCACGAATTTTGTAACCTCTCATCAATTCGATTTGCTGAATCATAATGTTTTCTGAATGCGCACCAAACCAGATAAAAACGGCTATCACAGCCATCAGTATTCCATAAAAAAGTCCATACAAAAAGAATAGCAGAGCCAGGAATTTTCCAACTGAGGCGGCAATCTGTGTGGCTTTGATTCTCCCGATTTTCATAGTGAGCAGGGCACGAAAAATTCTTCCGCCGTCCATCGGAAAAGCGGGAATCAGGTTGAACAGAACCAGCGCAATATTGGCTGTTAACAGATAGAAAAGAAAATTGCCCGGGGTAATCATTGAGAGCTCTTCCTGTAACGTCTCCGGGTCCATCGAGGTAAATGTTTCGGTGGGGACAAAAATCGCCAAAATAATTGCAATTACAACATTTACCGCGGGGCCCGCTATAGCAACCAGGAACTCTTCTTTGGGATTTTCAGGGATTTTTTTGAGGCTGGCCAACCCCCCGATGGGTAACAACGTAATGCTGCGAGTGGGTATGCCGAATTTTCGGGCGGTAAGTGCATGCCCAAATTCATGCAGGACTACACACAAAAACAGCCCTATGATAAACAGTGAATACCAGAAAAGGTCAACTAAGGTGCCGTCTCTTGAGAATACTAGGAATCCAATAAATAAGAAAAGAAGCCAAAATGTCCAGTGGACCTGAACCTGGATTCCTGCAAATCGTCCGATTTTTAATGATGAACTCATATCACATTCCTACTTTTCTAAGTTCTATGATAAAGTCTATAAATAACAAGACCTTCTTTAAAATAGTAAATTTTCAGGCTGATTATGGAATGTACACTACAGTTCTGCTCATTAAGAGATATTTTTATCTTTTTTTAAAGATCACTGTCACCTCTCTTTTTGAATGCTTATCTTTATTTAGAATAGATTTAAATAAAATAGAGACTATGTTTCCGCTTACAACTACAAAGCCCGGCGAAAAAGTGCACATTTGTTCACTGTCTTGCAGCATGGAAGAGGCAAAACGGTTGCGCGAATTAGGATGTGTAGAGGGAATTTGTGCTGCTATTGTTTCTAATCAGTCAAATGTTATTCTCCAGGTGGGGGAAACAAAATTGGCAATCAACGGGAATTTGGCACGAACAATTTTGGTAAAGACTACTTAGAAATCGATGAAAACACTTTCAGATGTAAAAAAGAAAAGCTCTGCAATAGTCAAGGGAGTAAAGGGATCTGATACATTACGATTGCTCGAGATGGGATTTACACCCGGTTCGAAAGTGGAAGTTGTACGAGCAGCACCATTAGGGTTTCCCATTGAAGTGAAAGTGAGAGGATACCTCGTATCACTGCGGAAATCAGAGGCGGAGTGCATTGAAATTAAATAGACTATATAAGTGAGTAGGGAAAAGACGATTGCATTAGTTGGAAATCCCAATACGGGTAAATCTACACTATTTAACGGGTTAACAGGGCTCAAACAGAAAATTGCGAACTATCCCGGTGTAACAGTTGAAAGGAAGGTTGGTTATGCCAAAATTGGCGGAGAGAAGTACAGGATCGTTGATCTTCCGGGTTCATACAGTCTGAACCCTAAGCAGATTGATGAACGAATTACTTACCAGGTTTTAGCCGGTACATACGAGCATGAGCCTGCACCGGATCTTATTGTTGTATTAGTCGATGCCAGTAACCTCGATCGAAATCTGTACCTAACATCACAGGTTATGGATTTGGGAATCCCCGTGATTGTGGTGCTGAGTATGATAGATGTGGCTCAAGATCGCGGAATTAATGTAGATGCCGATCGTATTTCGAAAGTGCTCGGAGTTCCCGTAATACCGATGGTAGCCAAAGAGGAGAGAGAGGTTCAAAAACTCCGTGATTATATTTCAGGTCATAAAGTTGATCCCCCGAAACCGCTACAGTGGAGTCCCTCAGAGCCGCTTCAAAAGGCGATTGAAACCCTTATTAATAAATGGATCAAGCCAAACACTAATCTGCCCGAGCGGGTGTGGACCATAGAAGCTCTTCGATTTATCGGGGATGACCAGGCAATCAATTTGATTAACGACATAAAAAAGCAGCATCAACTTCGTGAGATCGTTGAAGAAGCGCGTAGATTGCTTGAAGAATCCGGAAAAAACTATGCCGCCGAGGAGGTGCTGAGCCGTTACGACTACATTGAGAAGTGTACCAGTGGTTCAGTTACAGAATCGAGTGAGAAAATTGAAACAATATCCGATAAAATTGACGCGGTTGTTACCCATAAAATATTTGGGCCAATCATATTTGTAATGATTTTGCTGTTGATGTTTCAGTCGATTTTTTCGTGGGCTGAACCGTTTATGAATCTCATAGACCTCCTTTTCATTGAAACGGGAACATGGGTATCTAAAACACTTCCGGAGGGTATTTTGAATGATCTTTTGGTGGAGGGAGTGATTGCCGGCTTGGGCGGTGTTGTGATATTTCTGCCTCAAATTATGTTCCTGTTTTTCTTTATTTCCATACTTGAAGGTACAGGTTATATGGCACGCGCTGCATTTGTGATGGATGGATTTATGACCCGGATAGGTCTGCATGGGCGATCTGTTGTCCCGTTAATGTCTGGCTTTGCCTGTGCCATTCCGGGGATAATGGCTACGCGCACCATTGAAAACTGGCGAGACCGAATCATTACAATTATGGTCCTTCCCTTTATGGCATGTTCAGCGAGGCTGCCGGTTTATGCCATTATGATTGCGGCCTTTATTCCCAATGAGTCTTTTCTCGGAATTTTTACCTTGCAGGGCCTGACATTTTTTGGGCTTTATTTCTTGGGTATCGTTACGGCTATAATCGCAGCCCGTGTTATGAAGCAGATTATTAAATCTGATATACCTTCACCATTTATCATGGAGCTTCCCAGTTACAAGATGCCAAAATGGTCAGGAGTTTTTTATAACGTGTTCGATCGAGGGCGCGTGTTTGTAACGGAGGCTGGTAAGATTATTCTTGGTATCTCCATTGTACTCTGGTTCCTGGCATCATTTCCCCGGATGGAATCACAAAATAATTTTGTAGCTGAACAAAGTGTCGAAAATGTAAATGAGTATTCACCGGATCAAACTGAACAGCAGCAAGCTTCCAATAAGCTACGACAAAGTTATGCGGGGCAATTCGGACAGTTTATTGAGCCGGTTATTAAACCCCTGGGATTCGATTGGAAAATCGGTATCGGCTTAATTACCTCATTTGCGGCTCGGGAAGTTATGGTGGGCACTTTAAATACTATATACAGTGTGCAACATGAGGGCGATGAACAGATGGCACTCCGTGAAAAGCTTAGGAGTGATGTGGATAGTGAAACCGGCGAGCCAATTTATACCGTCTGGACGGCATTGTCTCTCATGGTTTTCTTTGCGCTCGCAATGCAATGTATGAGCACAATAGCCATTGTAAAAAGGGAAACAAATTCGTGGAAATGGCCCGCCGTTATGTTTACTTATATGACCGCACTGGCATACATTTGTTCTATGTTGGTATACCAGGTAGGTTCAGCAATTAGCTAAACTTTCTCTTTGCCTTCGAGTAGGTTTCTTTCAGATCCGCTGTAGCTTTTTCAAGACCCTTTTTGATGTCTTCCCAGGCATCCTCGCCGGCATCTTCCAACTCTTCCAGCTTAGCCCTGGCTTTGCTCTGTTTAACCTTTAACTCATCAAGATATTTTTGGGAATCAATTTTACCTTCAGCTTGCTTTTGTTTAATTCTGGCTCTGAGTTTGTCAGCCTCAGCTTTCCATTCATCCAATTGTGCTCTAATCTTCTCTTTATACGCTTCTTTGTTGCTCATGATTTGTTTTATTTATTTAATGTCGATTCACTATTAAATAAAACATTTTAAACATACTATACGTTCATCTGTTTGTTACTTAGAGATTTAGAGTCCCTAATTTTTCACATGTTCAATTGGTGCATATAAAAAAAGAGGACATGGAAATGAATCCATATCCTCTGAAATTGTTCGAATAAAACGGGTTCAATTCGTTTTGTTGAACTCCATTTTTAATGTCTATTACTCTATCTATTCAGGGATCGTTACATTGGTTTGAACATCTTCAATAATGGTTCTCATTGTCATTGCACCCTCTTCCAGCATTTTCTGCAGACGTTCCATTTGTGGCTTAACAGCTCTCTCCAGGATACGTTTTTGGAGGCCGGATGCATTTTCCATCTGCTCTTCAAGATCCTTCATGCTTTGTTGTGCTTCAGCCATATCCTCGGCAGACATAGATCCGGAAATTCCCTCAATCTTCATCTCCATCATGAATGGAATCAACATACCGTCTATGTTTCGAATGTCGGACATCAGCATGTCGGCTGAACCGGTATACTCTCCGTCGTAACTGATATCAAAATTCATCCGCACGGGAATGTAATCTTCAGTATCAATATACATGCGTCCGCTTTGCGGTTCCGCTTGTTCTTGCTGTTGCTGTGCTTGAGGATTGGTTACCATATCGTCATAAAGAGCTCTTACATCCTCAATGAAGAGTACGTGAGCCTCACGCCCGTTAACTGTTTCCGTTCCCTCGTAGGTAGCATTTTCGACAAGTGCATCATAGCTCTCGTGGAAATTATAATAGTTTGAAGCAGGTGTATTAGATCCTGAATCCACAGCCTCTAATGTTGGGAAACCATCTGTTTCGACTTTTCGGTAATACGTTGTGTCGGGTTCTGTTTCAAGGAATCCCTCCATGCGGGTTACCATCATCATGGTTTCAATATCTTCGATTGAGTTGGTGTACTGCTCAATCATATCATCAAGAATGTCCTGGGCAGATTGCGCAAAAAGTGAAGATGAACAGACTAAAAGAAAGATCGCTAAAATAAATTGGAACTTGATTGTTTTCATATCCTGAAAGTTTAATTAGTTGTATTAAGGCAAAAATGTTATTTCTTTTGGTGGGAAACAACAGGGCTTTATTAAATAAGCGTAATTATTATCAAAAACGGCCCAACTTGTTCATCATAAAATAATCTGAAATTCAATCTTTTGAAAAGCCATCAACTCTCAAAAAACAAAAGTTTGATTGATTTTAATTGAAACTTTAGAGCTGGCATTCTAAGCGTAAAGCAGTTGTAATCGCTTTTTTGTTACATAAATAAATAAGTTTAATTGATTAAAAATATTTACAAGAAAATTGATTTATAACGAATAACCTTAGATATTTAGTTTATGGATTGTTAATTGTATTCAGTCCGTATAACCAAAACATCTTATTTGAGGAGCACGGTAATGAGGCCTGATGCTCCTTTTTTTATTGATAACACACTTCAATCAGAAAAATTACTTTCTAAACTCTTTGTACAGTTCGAGTAGTTCGCTCATCATCATAGCTGTGGCTCCCCAAAGCGGAACTTCATGGATTGTCCAAAATGGAACATGAAAACTGGCATGAGCAAGATTCCACTCTTCTGTTTTAAAATTCTCGCCATTCATCAAATTCTGAACGGGAATTGAGAATGCTTCTTGAACTTCAGCCGGATCGGGTATTAATTCAGGTTCTTCATCCAGGAAACCCACATAGGGAGTGATCTGATTATCTGTACGGTGTAAATAAAGCGGTGTAATACTACAAGCGATCTGAACGTTGTCTCGCCCAACACCAATCTCTTCTTCGGTTTCCCGTAATGCAGTTTCTTCCGGAGTTTCTGATCCTTCTCGTCGACCCCCCGGGAAGCTGATCTGGCCGGCGTGGCGTATGCTTTTTGTCCTGAGAGTCAGAATAACGTGAAGTTGATTTTCATTGTCAGGAAAAAGCGGAATCAATACGCTGCTGGGATGAGCTGTATCGGACTTCTTCTGCGGTAGCACAACATCAGGGTCGAGCGGCTCAGGAGACATCTTCATTTGAGCCTGCCGGCCGGGAAGTTCTTGCCGGGACCGTTCAATCAGGAACTGATGAAAGGGATGGAACGCCATTTAATAATCAATTTTATCTTCTTTTTTTATCCACTTCTCAAAAACCCGAATCGCCTTCTTTCGTTCAGCAGATTTCATAGAAATGGTACGGTCATCCGGTGGAACATTCAGCTCCTCATAGATAAAGTGATCATCGAAACCGGCTTCGGCGGCATCTTCTCGTGAAGCAGCATAATAGACCTTATTTGGGCGTGCCCAGTAGATGGCACCAATGCACATTGGGCAGGGCTCACAGGAGGTGTAAATATCGCAATCCGTTAGTTGGAAATCGTTCAGTTCATCACACGCTTTTCGAATGGCTACAATTTCGGCATGTGCTGTGGGGTCATTATCTGATGTGACTCGGTTGTGCCCTTCTGCTATTATGGCTCCGTCTTTTACAATTACACAACCAAATGGACCACCGTGGTTTTGCTCCATTCCAAACTCCGCCAGTTCAATGGCCCGATCTAAAAACTTCGTTTCCATAGCTCACTACCAATACTAATCCAATGAATTATTTTCAACCTGTATAAAATAAGATTAAATGAGCAGGAACAGAATCAAAAAAGAGATATGATTGAACCGTTAAAATTTTGGGTGATAGATGAGGTTCTTGTAAGCGGAAACCATCGTCTGTTGGCGTGCTCCGGAAAAGTACATCATGAAAACGACAAGATTCGCAAAATTTACTTTCAAATATTGATTTTCATCATATTTCCTGGCTGATAACACCACATCCTTCGGGATAATTTTGAAGTGAGCCTCCCTCTGAATTTTTTGAATCAGATCGTAATCTTCCATAATCATGAAATCATCTCGAAACCCGACAATCTTTTCAAATAAATTCCGTGTGATGAACAGAGTTTGATCACCGCCGCGACACATGATCCGATCGAACCGGGTAAACCAGGAATTCGCTTTCAGCAGGAATCGATCGGAATCAAACCGAAACCGATAGCACCCGGCCCTGTACCCATTTTTTAAAGCAACAGAGAGGTCCTCGAGGTAGGTTGTGGGAGGGAAGGAGTCGGCATGAACAACGTAGAGAAGATCTCCCGAAGAATGCTGAACTCCCATATTCATTTGCGTGGCACGTCCTTTTTGTTCGGAGACAAGGCAGCACTCATTATTTTCCTGAACAATTTAAACGGTTCGGTCATTACTTCCGCCAACCACAATTATGATTTCAAGCAGTCGATCGTCTCCATACGTTTCCAAATGACTGAGAAGTTTCCCAATCGTTTTCTCTTCATTATACGTAGGTATTATCAGACTAACTTGCATAGGTATCTTGTTCCTATGTGGCTGTTTATGATCCGCATCGGGTGAATGAACAACTGGATAAAACCACTGAGAACTATTTGTCAAGGACAACAGTGTAAGACGCATCAGAAAACACAGCAAAAGTTGCAAAGTTTATGAGCTGGTTCAGGGGAGATTTTGGCGGAATGGGGGTGCCAAAGTTATCATGAAAAAGTATGAGATAATCCCACAAGATGCTGATCCCTCACTTGAATTAAGAGAATAAGACTGGACTCTGAACTTAGATAATTTCCAGGATTTATGATGAAGGAATGCCACAAAAGCACGAGAACACTAAAGTTTTTTGTGCTTTTGTGTTCTCGTGGCGAAAAAAATGAGTAACCCTATCAAAATTGAATGCTACAAAACAGTCATAAAAACTGTATTTTTTGCATTTGAATTGAATTACTCGAATTAACAGATATAAATTATGTCTCTATTAGTTGTTGGATCTGTCGCCTATGACGGAATTGAAACACCGTTTGGAAAAGTCGACAAAATTCTGGGCGGCTCCGCTACCTATATTTCACTCACCTCATCCTATTTTCAAAAGAATGTGAACCTTGTTGGTGTAGTAGGAAAAGACTTCAGTCAGGATGATATCGATCTGTTTAAAAGCAAAGATATCGATCTCCAGGGGTTACAGATGGATGAAAGCGGGAATACATTTTTTTGGAAGGGCAAGTATCATTATGATCTGAACAACCGAGATACTTTGGATACACAGCTGAATGTTTTTGAGCATTTTAACCCGAAGATTCCCGAGTCTTACAGGGATGCCAAATTCATAGCACTTGGCAATATCGAACCAAGCCTCCAGGCAAAAGTATTGGAACAGGTGAACAGCCCTGATTTGGTGGTCATGGATACCATGAATTTTTGGATTGAGGGGACCCTTGATGCACTGAAACAGACATTGAAAAATGTAGATCTTTTAGTGATAAACGATTCTGAAGCTCGAGAACTTGCCGATGAACCAAATCTCATTAAATCGGCTGATCTTATTCGGAAAATGGGCCCGGATTTTCTGATAATCAAGAAAGGAGAGCATGGAGCACTCCTATTTACAGACGATGAGATATTTTCAGCTCCAGCATATCCAATCGTTGATATTTTTGACCCAACCGGTGCCGGCGACTCATTTATGGGGGGACTCCTCGGATGGCTCTCCTATACAAACGATCTATCTCCACAGAACTTCCGCCGAGCTGTAATCTTTGGATCAGTAATGGCCAGTTTTTGTGTGGAAGAGTTTGGTCCGGATCGTTTAAGAGACCTGACTGAAAAAGAGATTTACGATCGCTACAGGGAGTTCCGTGAGTTGAGTGAGATTCCTGAAGTGGGTTAATTATGCCTCAGCTGAATACACTTTTCCTGGCCTCTGGTAATCCTCATAAAATCGGGGAGTTACAACAGATTTTAGAGCCGTTGGGTATTCATTTGAAATCGACCCTGGACTATCCGGATGCTCCGGAAGTGGAGGAAGATCAACCCGACCTGAAAGGAAATGCGCTGAAAAAAGCACGATTTTGGTATCATAAAACAGGACTTCCCTCCATTGCAGATGATACCGGGTTAGAAGTTGAAGCCCTGGATGGTGCTCCCGGAGTTTACTCTGCAAGATACGCCGGCGATAATGCCACCTACCAGGATAATGTGGATAAACTGTTGGAGGAGATGGAGGGAGAAAAAAATCGGGCGGCTCAATTCCGAACGGTTATAGCTTATATCACCAATGAGGAAGAACATCTTTTCGAAGGGGTCTGTAAAGGAATAATTCTAACCGAAGAAAAAGGCACAAAGGGATTTGGTTACGATCCTGTTTTTCAACCAGAAGGATACAATGAAACCTTCGCTGAACTTGATGCTGAAGAGAAGAACAAAATCAGCCATCGAGGAAGGGCCTTGGAGAAATTTTTAGAATTCTTAAAGTGAGAGGCTGTAGCCACGGAGGCACGGAAAAGCACAGAATTTTTTGTGTTGTAGAAGTTCTCAACGATTAGTATACGACTCTTTTTATATCGAGTTTACTTTTTCAGAAGTTCAGAATCAGTCCAACCTTGCATCCGGAGCATTTCAGATAGTTGAGAGTTTGTGCCATATCTTCATCTGCAATTCCATTCTTAGCTTTGATCTCAAGTATTACCATATCAAATACAACAAAATCGGCAAAAAATTTATGAGAAAGAATCGTGTCTTTGTAGCTTATTATGAATTCTTTTTCCCTTTCAAAATCAATTCTGTTTTTTCTGAATTCATATTCAAGTGCATCCTTGTAAACAATTTCAAGGAATCCAAAACCTAATTGTTTATGTAATTCAATGCCTTCCCAATTAGTTTATTTATCTAATAAATTTTCTGTGGCAATTCCGTGTTTCCGTGGCAAACAAAACCACTATATAGTTGTATGAACTGTTTTCCGCCAATTCCTTACAATAAATCCCTCTGCGCCTTTGTGCATTTGCGGTAAATTCCTTTTGATTCAAGAAAGGAATTCTTTTTCTTTCCTTCGCAATCGTTCAAACTGAATTGACTGATGGTATGGGATTTACGCTGATTGACGGTATTGTTATCGTTGTTTACTTGATTGTTGTTGCCGTTTTTGGGATATGGTCGGCAGGAACACAAAAAACAACGACCGATTATTTTTTAGGCGGACGTGAGATGCCTTGGTGGGCAATCCTTTTTTCTGTTGTTGCCACTGAAACAAGTACACTTACTTTTATCAGTATTCCGGCCGTTGCGTACGGCGGAAATCTCACCTTTTTACAGCTTACTTTCGGGTATATTATCGGGCGTGTCATTGTTGCGTTCTGGTTCCTGCCCGGGTACGTTCACGGAGAGCTGGCTACAGCCTATCAATATCTTGAAAAACGGTTCGGGTCCGGTATGAGAAAAGCTGCCAGTTCAACATTTATCATCACTCGGTTGCTGGCCGATGGGGTTCGTCTTTTTGCAACAGCCATTCCGCTTGCAATTATATTTCGCTTTGCCGGTGTTTTTGAGGGCTGGGGTGACATGCAGATCTACTTGCTGGCTATTTCAGTCATTGCCGTGATCACGCTTATTTATACCTTTTTGGGTGGAATAAAAGCCGTTATCTGGATGGATGTGGTCCAGATGTTCATCTATATAGGCGGAGCACTGTTCGCACTTTTTCTGTTATTCGGCAAGCTTTCAGTTCCAATGTCGGAAGCTTTTTCGATGTTGGGAGAGGCAGGTAAATTTACAATGTTCAATTTTGGTTTCGATTTGAGCTGGAGTGAATTCATCGCCGATCCCTACGTTTTTTGGGTAGCTATTATCGGTGGTGCGATTTTCTCAATCGCCTCTCACGGTACCGATCAATTAATCGTACAACGACTGCTGGCAACCGGATCGCTCAAATCGAGTCAAAAAGCTTTAATATGGAGCGGAATTGTTGCAAGCATGCAATTTGGGCTTTTCCTTTTTATTGGTTTGATATTGTTTGTTTTCTACGAAGGTCAAACAGCAATGGAGATCGGGCTGTCAACTACAGATGAAGTTTTTGCACGTTTCATTGTCGATCATATGCCGGTCGGGATTGCGGGGCTTATTGTAGCTTCCTTGTTTGCAGCCGCGATGAGTAGTTTGAGCTCTTCACTCAATGCGTTGGCTTCATCCACTACTTATGATATTATCAAACCCATTTCGGGAGCTGACTGGGATGATGCCAGGGAGCTTTGGGTCTCGCGTATGGTTACGATAGGATGGGGAGTTGTGCTTACGGGTTCGGCATTCTTATTTACATGGCTCCAATTAAGTGGAGGAGATCGGCCTGCAATAGTTGAGCTGGGACTTGGTATTGCGTCGTATACATATGGCGGGCTCTTAGGGATTTTTGTGCTCGGTAGACTTTTTCCAAAGCCCGGAAGAAAGGATGCGATGATTGGTTTCTTCACCGGGCTGATATCCCTCCTTTTTGTGGTTGAGGGAGCCCTGCAGCAATTCCTCCCGGGAGAAGGTCTTACAATTGCATGGCCACTCTATACAGCCGTTGGCGGTTTTATTGTGATCGCAGTAGCCAATTTATCTTATGTAGTGAGATCAAAATTTTTAAGTTAAAATAGGTCCTGGCGGATTAAATGAGTTCTAATCCCTTTCTTGGTTTTATTTTACTGACCCATCAAAATCCCAAACAGATTCTTCGGTTGATTGATCGGCTGAATTTTATGTTTGATCAACCGCCTATCGTTTGTCACCATGACTTCGGACAATCCAAACTGCCGTTAAGTTCCGTCCCGCAAAACCTATCTTTTGTTAGCCCGCATGTAAAAACAGAATGGGGAAAATGGTCTTTGGTCGAGGCAACTTTAAAAGCTATTAAACAACTTTATTCAGCCTATGATCCAGACTGGTTTATTCTATTGAGTGGAACTGACTACCCCATTAAGCCCGGCCGGGAGCTTCTTAGTGACCTGAGAAATACGAAATTTGATGCTCATATATCTTCAAAGAAACTTGTAAGAGAAGAGATAGACAATCCTTTAGATGCTGGACATTTTGTTCGATACAACTCATTTGTTTTTGAGTATCCTTCAATTTTTCATCTGGTTCAATCTATTCGGAAACGAAAATGGGTAACTGAAAGAGTTAGAGTTAAAAATCCAAAATTCATTCGATACCTCATTCCGTTTTCAGACACATTTCATTGCTACAAAGGCAGTCAATGGTTTTCTGCGAGCCGAAAGGCTGCAGAATATATTTTAGATTTTGATGCTTCCAGTAAGTGGGTAAAAAATTTCTACAAAGGAGTTGATTGTCCGGATGAATCCTATTTTCACATTATCCTGAATAATAATTCTGACATGAAAATCAGTACTGAAAACTGGCGGTATGAAGATTGGGAAGGTATGGGTGCTCACCCAAAAGAATTGGGAGCAGAAGATTTGCAAAAAATGATTGAATCAAACTGCCATTTTGCACGAAAGTTTAATATGCGAAAAAAACCAGATGTTCTCGACCGGCTCGACGAGATAATCGGTTACGAAGCATAGTACAAAAACGACAAGTGAACTCTATTTAATCGGCAGAAAAGATTCTATGTAAAATTTTTCTGGCGATTTCTTGTTTTGTGCCTGAATAAGATTCCTCGGTCTCTTCACTCAAGAGAAGGATTCTATTCTCATCCGATCCAAATGCAGAACTTTCTCCTGCTAAATCATTAGCACAGATCCAGTCAAGGTTCTTTTTTTGGAGCTTCTTCTGAGCATTCTGCCTGAGATTTTCTGTTTCCATTGCAAAGCCGATCAGAACCTGCCCCTCATTTTTACGATTTCCAAGCCATTCAAGGATATCCGGGTTCCGTGTTAATTTTAATTCAGTATCAGCCTGCTCTTTCTTTACTTTTTGTTGCTGAAAGGTTGAGGGTTTGAAATCAGAAACGGCTGCTGCCATGATTATTACATCCGCATTTGCATCTTCTTTGATCAGATTGAAGAGCTCATCTGCCGATACAAAGGTTTTTGATGGTATACGGTCAGGTATCTCAATAGAAATGGGACCGTGAAGAAGGGTTACATTGGCTCCGAGAACCCGGGCCGCTTCGGCCATTGCTAATCCCATTTTTCCGCTGCTGGGATTCGATATAAATCGAATCGGATCCAAAAATTCGCGCGTTGGTCCGGCACTAACTACTACTTTTTTACCTGTCAAAGGCCCCTGGATTCGGTGCTTTTTGATGATACGCTGGGATTCCTCCAGGATAGTTTCTGGTTCGGGAAGTCGCCCTTTTGATTCCATTCCACTCGCCAGGTATCCCTCCTCAGGTTCCAAAATGTAGCAACCGCGTGATTTTGCCTTGTTTAAATTCTCAGATACAGCAGGACTTTCATACATTTCACCATCCATCGTAGGACAGATCAATAATGGACACCGTGCAGCGAGTACGGTGGAAGTTAGCATGTTATCAGATTGTCCCTGCACAATTTTGGAGAGTGTATTGGCAGTACATGGAGCAATAATAAAAAGATCGGCCCAGTCCCCCCAGTGGATATGTTTTGTCCAGTCCTCACCGGGATCATCATCATTGAAAAC
Organism: Rhodohalobacter sulfatireducens; assembly: GCF_022012475.1. Lineage (GTDB taxonomy): Bacteria > Bacteroidota > Rhodothermia > Balneolales > Balneolaceae > Rhodohalobacter > Rhodohalobacter sulfatireducens. Next base: position 23,922 of record NZ_JAKLWS010000035.1, on the reverse strand, counting down.
CTCAACGGCGACAGGGTTTTGGCTGAGGGCGGCAAATGTTTCTGTACCTACAAATCGGGTGGCGGAAGGGGTCATGGTAACCCGAACTTCAGCCCCCGCTTTTTGAAATTCACGCAAAAGGTACACCGCTTTATAAGCGGCAATACCACCGGTAACGCCAAGTATAATGCGTTTACCGGTGAGCATGATTAGATCTCTTCTTTAGGATATCGGTAGGTTACTTTCCCTTCCAGCATTTCATTTACAGAGCGCTGGGTAGCGTGGGGGAGTTGTTCAAAAGCTTTCGAAATGCGTTCTTGCTCTTCGTTGAAGGTAAACTCGTCTTCATCCTCAAATCCTTCAAAATATTTGAGTTTCTCATCAAGTTCGAGTTTTTCCTGGGCGGCAACTTGCCGGGCTCTTTTCGACATCACAACGATCTTCTCGTATTTGTTGCCCTTCTTTTCACCCAGTTTCTCTAAATCCAGTGTTCTAATCGGCATATTTATGTTTGTTTTATAAAGTTGGTAACAAGTTCTTTGATTTGGCTGTATGCTTTTTCTAGATCATCATTAATAATAATATGATCGAATCGATTGGCATAAGCCATCTCTTTTTTGGCGCGTTCTAAACGGGTTTGAATGTCTTGTTGAGCATCGGTTGCCCGTTTTTGTAATCGTTCTTTCAGAATCTCAATGGATGGAGGCTGTATAAAAATTGCCAGCGCATCCTTTTCAAATATCTTCTTCACATTTAATGCGCCAAGTACATCAATGTCAAGCAAAATAAAATATCCTTTTTCCAGTTCTTTTTCAACGTTTTTGCGAAGGGTTCCGTATAGTGTTCCGTCATAGACCTCTTCCCACTCAAGGAAGTCTCCGTTATCGATCTTTTCTTTGAACTCTTCCTTTGATATATAGTGATAATTTACTCCGTCTTTTTCACCTTTTCGGGGGGGGCGTGTGGTAGCGCTGACCGAAAACCGGATCTGGTCAAAATCATCCAAGATGCGTCTTGCCATCGTTGTTTTACCTCCGCCGCTGGGAGCAACCAATACCAGGATTTTACCTTTCTTACTCAATGTTCTGAACCTGTTCCCGAATTTTTTCCAATTTTTCTTTACCAAGAACGATGTGGTGCGCAATTGTTGAATCGTTCGATTTGGCCCCAATTGTATTCAACTCCCGGTTAATCTCTTGCGAGAGGAAGTTCAACCGGCGTCCAACCGGTTCGGCATTCTCAAGAGCTTCCAGGAAAAATTTGAGGTGAGACTGCAAACGAATAATTTCCTCATTTACATCCATCTTGTCGATCAACAGGGCAACCTCCATTTCGAGGCGTTCAGGATCGATTTTTTCTTCATCAATCATTGAACTGATGCGGGTTTGTAGTTTTTCCCGAACTTCAGGCCCGCGTTTTTTTGAAAGTTCTTTAACTGTTTCAACAATTTCGGAGATTCCCTGAATCAACTCCGTCAAATCGTTTCTGAGCTCTTCACCCTCTTGTTGCCTCATTTCATTCAAAAGAATGAGTGATTTATCCAGTGCTTCTTGTGTACAGTTCCAGATATTTTCAATATGCTCCTCATCTACTTGCTGGCTCTCAAAAATGTCATCAAACCGTAACAGATCGTCGAGTTGAACCGGGCCTTCTATACCGGCCAGTGTTTTTACCTTTTTCAGCATATCGGTGTATGCTGTTATAAGTTGTGCATTGTAGGTGATATTGGGAGAGAGCTGATCCGTTTTTTCGACATTAACACTGACGTGTGCCTTTCCGCGCGACATTTTTTTCTGGATTTCCTCTTTGATGTCGAATTCATACTCCTGGATACTCTGCGGCATGCGAATTGAAATATCGAGGTAGCGACTGTTAAGGGTTTTGATCTCAACAGTAACCTGGAAGCCGTTGGAAGAGGATTCCCCGCGGCCAAAACCTGTCATTGATTTGATCATAGGGCTTGGTTAGTTGAAAAATTAGTCGTTCAAAATAAGAAAGCTTGATTACGAAACCTTATCAAAAATAAATTAGATTTTCATTGGTTGTGTTGTGAATGATTTAAAATCTCTTGGATTCATTGTTGAAAGGAGACTAAGAATTTCATCCAGATGCTGAAAATTTCTGAGTATCATTGAATCAAAGAGATTACACTCGCAGCAAGTTTTTCGGCCTCGTCTTTTGTTTTAGCTTCACTGTAAACTCTGACGATAGGCTCCGTATTCGATTTTCGGAAATGAACCCATCCTTCCTCAAAGTCAATTTTCACACCGTCGGTTCGGTTGACCTTCTCATTTTTGTAGGCTTCGGCAACTTCATTGAGTAGTTCATCAGCATCTACACCAAGATTTTTCAGCTCAATTTTTTGTTTGCTCATTTCGTAATCCGGTAGTGAGTTTCTATAACCGGATGCGCTGATCTCCCGCTCGGCAAGCAGTTGGAGAATCATTGCAGATCCCACTAATGAATCTCGTCCGGGATGGAGGTCCGGATTGATCACACCGCCATTACCTTCCCCGCTTATCACGGCACCTTCTTTCTGCATCACTTTTACAACATTAATCTCCCCAACTGCGGCACGATGGCACGTTTGATTGTATTTTTGGGTAATATCGTTAGCTGCCCGGGAGGAAGATAAATTTGTAGCGGTGTCGCCGAGATTTTTACTAAGCATAAAATCAAAGGCGGCAACCTGAGTATACTCTTCGCCAAAGAACTTGCCGTTTTCATCAACTAGTGCGAGGCGGTCGCCATCCGGGTCTGTGACGATACCAAGATCACAATTATTCTGTTTTACATACGTGCAGATGTCATGCAAATTTTCGGGAAGGGGTTCAGGATTGTGTGGAAATATTCCATTTGGTTCACAATGAATTCTTTCAACTTTTACCCCCAAAGCTTCCAGCATTTTTGGTAAAGCTATAGATGCCCCGCCATTTACGGCATCAACAGCAACTTTGTAATTGTTCTCTTTAATTTTTTCCGCATCAATGTATGGCAGGTCCAGTATTTTCTGAATATGATAATTTGTGATTTCATCATCTTTTGAGATGCTTCCGATCTTATTGTATTTCTGATATGTAAAGGTACCTTTTTTTGCGAGATCAAGAACTTGTTCGCCTTGTTCAGCATCCAGGAATTCACTTTTATGATTCAGCAATTTCAGCGCATTCCATTCCTCTGGGTTGTGGCTTGCGGTCAAAATAATTCCACCGGCTGCATTGTGCTTTAAAACGCCCATTGCTACAGTAGGAGTTGGAGTGATGCCCGCTTTCACAACATTGCAGCCCGTACTTTGGAGCGTGGCGCAAACAATATCTTCACAGATTTGCCCGGTTACCCGAGAGTCTCGGCCCACAACCACAGTACCTCCATCAAGCCAGGTTCCGTAAGCTGCTGTAAAATTGACAAGATTTTCTGGTGTCAGATGAGTCCCAAAGATACCCCGAATACCGGAGACAGAGATCATTAATGCCATTATGAGTGAGTTTTAAAATTTTTTGTTGGTAGTAAATGTTTTAAAATTTTTTTATCAGCAATCAGCAATCAGCAATCAGCAATCAGCAATCAGCAATCAGCAATCAGCAATCAGCAATCAGCAATCAGCAATCAGCAATCAGCAATCGCCAATCTACTTACTTTTCCATTGCGTCTCAGTTTCTCCGGCTTCTCGATTTTCAAACCGGGCCATCACGAAAAGAAGATCCGAAAGCCGATTCAGGTAAATGATAATTTCATCCGAAACAGGATTCTCAAGTTTTAATGCAACTGTATGGCGTTCCGCACGTCTGCAAACCGTTCGTGCCTGATGTAAAGTGGCACCTGCCGGCGCTCCCCCGGGCAGTATAAAGGCTGTAAGTTGTGGCAACTGCTCGTCCAGCTCATCAATCCAGTCTTCTAATTTTTGTATCTCTTTAGTCCCGATACGGTCAATTTTCGCTTTTTTGGAAGGCAGAGTTGCGAGGTCGGCTCCCAGCACAAAAAGCTGATTTTGCAGCTCTGTTAAAATTTCTTCTCCGCGTTTGCTGAGTGAATAGGTAAGTATAATCCCCAGAATAGAATTCAACTCATCGATGGTTCCATAGGCCTTAATCCTAAGGCTGTTTTTTCCAATGCTGGCTCCACCAAAGAGAGAGGTTGTTCCCTGGTCACCTTTTTTAGTGTAAATTTTCATAAGTAAATATTTTTTTTGAAGGTAAGAAGCTTGTCGGAGTTTATCAGTTCTTTATATGAAAAGATTCGCCGGTAATTTCAAAACGAATAAGTTGGTGTTCCTTCGATTTAAGACTCCTTTTAAATAACTCATTTTCCCCTTTAGGACAACCGATTTTAAGGTTAACAGTTTCCAGGTAGGACGATTCAAGGTCAATCCAGGTAAATTCGTTTTTCCATTTTTCAATCAACGACTGTTGCGGATAATCATATTCCAACTCATATGTTTTAATGGGTACCAGTGTATTTAACGTTGCAGATTCAATCGATTGCTGAGCTGAAGTTTGATATGCATCAATCAATCCTGCCTTTCCAAGTTTAGTTCCGCCGTAGTATCGAACCACAATTAAAATCACATTCATCAGGTTGTGAGATTTCAAAGTATTCAGAATTGGAAGTCCGGCTGTACCATTTGGTTCACCATCATCCGAAGAATATTCAATAGGTTCATTCGGATTCAACAGATAGGCATAACAATGGTGGGTTGCTGTAGGATGCTCTTTTTTGATTGAGTCTAAGTATTCCTCCGCTTCAGTAATGGTAGCGGCGGGGCACAAAAAACCCAAAAATTTTGAACTTTTTATACGATAATCTGAAGAAAATTTTGATAGTACAGTATTCAAATGAAGGGTGTTTGAAAGTGAATGTACGCTAATAATTTAGACCTTTTCTGAATAGGCTCGAAATAGATTTCCAATCATAATTATCTTGCCTTTTACGGCAAAACAAACGAATTTACATACAATGATTTGGAACTGAAATAATGTTCATCTTGTTTTTTCCAACGATTTAAAGAAATCTTCAGACACTAATCAATTCTATATATGCCATCTTTTATTGAAGCGCTAAAATCACAAGTTGGCCGAAAGTTTCTAACAGGGATTACCGGACTATTGCTCGTCTTTTTTATCATTTTTCATCTGATGGGAAATCTTGCCATTTTTGGTGAACCAAATGCAATGAACGAGTACTCTAAATTCTTGCACAGTTTAGGGCCACTCCTATGGGTTGCAAGAGCTGGGCTTATCATAGCTTTTATACTCCATGCGTGGATTGGTATCTCAATATGGTGGAATAAAAGAAAAGCACGGCCTCAAAAATATAAAGTATACAGCAGTAAAGGAGGTCCGAGTAAACAAAGCTTAAGTTCGCGAAGTATGGCGTTTACAGGAATTGTTTTGCTGGTTTTTGTTGTCATACATGTAAACACTTTTGCACTGGGTGATACTGAAACAATTACTGTTGCCGGTGAGCAATATTCCGATTTAAAACAGTTGGTTATTGACACATTTGCAAATAGTGCTCTCTATACATTTGGATATACAATTGTTATGATATTGCTTGGCACTCATCTTGGCCATGGCATTTGGAGCGCGTTTGTATCTTTAACAATGCGAAGTAAAAAGACGTCAGCTATTGTTTATACTGTTGGAGCTATTTTTGCAGTTCTTCTGGCTGTCGGTTTCCTGTTCATTCCTCTGTATATTTACTTTGCCGGGGGATGTGAAGCAGCACTCATTAGTTGTAATTAAGATTGTAACGATCATATAAAACTCATTATGAAGTTAGATTCACAAGAACCTTCGGGTCCATTAGAAGATAAATGGAACAACCATCTGCAAGATATCAAGCTTGTATCACCGAATAATAAGCGTAAATACAATATCATCGTAGTTGGGACCGGCCTCGCCGGTGCATCGGCTGCGGCGAGCCTTGCAGAACTCGGGTACAACGTAAAATCGTTTTGCATACTGGATTCAGCCCGACGTGCCCACAGTATTGCAGCACAGGGCGGAATAAATGCTGCGAAGAACTATCCAAATGACGGCGACAGTGTTTGGAGACTCTTTTATGATACCATTAAAGGCGGTGACTATCGAAGCCGTGAATCTAATGTCTATCGCCTGGCTCAAAATTCAAACGAAATTATCGACCAGGCCGTAGCCCAGGGAGTTCCATTTGCAAGAGAATACGGCGGATTGCTTGACAATAGGTCCTTTGGTGGGGCACAGGTCTCCAGGACATTTTATGCCCGGGGGCAAACTGGACAGCAGCTTCTGATGGGTGCTTACCAGGCGATGATGAAAGAAGTTCACTCAGGCAAAATCGAGTACTACCCAAGGCACGAAATGCTGGACCTCGTAATGATTGACGGGAAAGCGAGAGGAATTATTACACGCGATCTTGTAAAAGGGGAGATCAATAAATTTGAAGCCGACGCTGTTGTACTCTGCACAGGCGGTTACGGCAATGTTTTCTATCTCTCAACAAATGCAAAAAACTCAAATGTAACGGCAGCATGGCGTTGTCATAAACGAGGTGCGGCTTTTGCAAATCCCTGCTATGTTCAGATCCACCCAACCTGTATTCCGGTATCCGGCGATTATCAATCGAAATTAACATTGATGAGCGAAAGTTTGAGAAACGATGGCCGGGTTTGGGTTCCAAGAAAGAAAGGGGATGATCGCCCGCCAAATGAGATCCCGGAAGATGAAAGATATTATTACCTGGAGGAGAAGTATCCAAGTTTTGGTAACCTCGTACCACGTGATGTTGCATCCAGGAACGCAAAACTTGTAACCGATGATGGAATGGGAGTCGGAGAAACCGGCAAAGCGGTTTACCTGGATTTCCGGGATGCGATAAAGCGAGATGGTATTGATACCATTCGCTCGAAGTACGGTAACTTGTTCGATATGTATGAAAATATCATGGACGAGAATCCCTACGAAGTGCCAATGAAGATCTTCCCTGCAGTTCACTACACAATGGGCGGCCTTTGGGTTGATTACAACCTGATGAGCAATGTGCCCGGACTTTTTGTAGCCGGTGAAGCGAATTTTTCCGATCACGGAGCCAACCGACTTGGTGCAAGTGCATTGATGCAGGGGCTTTCTGACGGCTATTTTATCATTCCATACACAATTGGAAATTACCTGGCCGATCATCAACCCGATGATCTTACAACTGACCACGAAGCTTTTTCTGAAGCAGCCAAAACATCTGAAGATCAGCTTCAAAAATTACTCTCAATCCAGGGTGATAAGACCATTATCGAGTTCCACAGAGAGCTTGGTAAGATTATGTGGGATAAAGTTGGTATCTCTCGCAGTAAAGAAGGCCTCGAAGAGGCGATTGAACAGATCAGAGAACTTCGAGAAGAGTTCTGGACAAATGTTCGGGTGCCCGGAGAGATGACTTACTACAATAAATATCTGGAATTTGCCCTGAGGGTAGCGGATTATTTTGAACTGGCCGAGCTGATGGCGATAGACGCCCTTGACAGAGAAGAGTCCTGTGGTTGTCATCTCCGCGATGAATATCAGAGCGACGAGGGTGAAGCCCTTCGAAACGACGAGGATTATTCATTCGTGTCCGCTTGGGAGTATCAGGGAGTTAATGGAAAACTTAAAACCAAGCTTCATAAAGAGAACCTGGAGTTTGAGTTTGTGGAATTGAAACAAAGAAGTTATAAATAACAGGTTTTTATGAGTACAATGACAATTCACCTGAAAATCTGGCGTCAGAAAAACGCCAATGATCCTGGTCATTTTGAGGATTATACGCTGGATGAGGTAAGCGAACATATGTCTTTCCTTGAGATGTTGGACGTTCTCAACGAAAACCTGATAAAGGAAGGCACCGAACCTGTTGAATTCGATTATGATTGTCGCGAGGGAATTTGCGGGTCATGTAATCTTGTTATCAATGGTCGGGCTCATGGTCCAAAACATAAAACAGCTGTCTGTCAACTCCATATGAGAAATTACAGTGATGGAGATACGATTGTGATTGAACCCCCAAGAGCGGCCGCATTTCCTGTAATTAAGGATTTGGTTGTTGATCGCTCCGCGTTTGATCGGATTATTGAGGCAGGAGGTTACGTATCTGTTAAAACGGGCTCTGCACCGGAGGCAAATTTAATTCCCATCGCACAGGATGTTTCGAATGAATCTTTTGATTACGCCACCTGTATTGGATGTGGTGCTTGTGTGGCTGCTTGTCCAAACTCTTCAGCAGCATTATTTACCGGAGCTAAGCTCGCTCATTTGAACCTGTTGCCTCAGGGACAGCCTGAAAGAGAGAAACGCACCATTGCGATGGTTGATCAGATGGACAAAGAAGGATTTGGTGATTGTTCAAATCATGGAGAGTGCGAAGCTGTATGTCCTGTTGGTATCAGCATCTCAGCAATTGCTGAAATGAGAAAAGATTATTTGAAGGCAGTTATTTAATCGATCGCTTAGCAAATGTGATCTGAGTGATCTTAACGACAGCACTTATAGTTATACAAATTAAATTTCAAAGCCCTGATTTTTCAGGGCTTTTTTAATAAAAAAGAGAAACCTGAAAATCTGCCAATCGTATACGGTCGGGTGAAATGTAATGGGAGGCTTATCCTCTCATTAAAAGAACGCTTCGCAAAGCAATAATAACTAACGGGAAAAAATTTATGAAGAGATTTTTTGCACTTATTCCAATTCTTTTTTTTGGGTTTTCTCTCAATTCTTATTCTCAAGAAATACAAGCGCAACTGGATTTTGGTGTTGGTATTCCTCAGGGTGACTTCAGGCAGCAGTCCGATCACATTGGTGGTGGACTGAATATTATGGGAGGTTATAGATTCCCCAACTCACCGGTCATGCTGGGACTGGAGTTTGGTTTTATGAACTTCGGGACAGATACTCGAGAGGAAGCCCTAAGTTCAACGATACCCGATTTGCGTGTAGAAGTTGAAAACAGTTACAATCTTGCTCATGGAGATATATTGCTTCGTTTAATTGCACCGCCGTCTCAAATCCGTCCCTATGTAGATGGACTCTTTGGATTTAATTACTTCTTTACGGAGACTGTTATTAGAGACAGGGATGATTTCTTTGACGAAGAAAAGCTCAGTGATACCAACTTCGAGGATACGGCCTTAAGTTACGGTTTTGGTGCCGGATTGCAGATTCGTGTTTGGCGAAATCGGGGGGAGGTAACGCGTTCACCTGAGGATATTGAACCATCATCAGTTTACATCAACCTGCGTGGACGATATATGTTTGGAAGGGAAGCTGAATACCTGCAAAAAGGATCAATAAGTACGGATAATGGTCGGGTTACTTATGATGTAACCCAATCAACAACGAACTTACTCCATATAAAAATCGGTGTGGGGGTAAACTTTTAAAATCAGGTTGGGTTTTGTAATGTTGTTACTATAGTCATTGCGAGCGAAGCAATCTTATGGCAAAATTCAGAATTGCTTTATTTGCTCGAAAATGACCCATTTAATTTTCTCTTCGGGACTTCGCACCACTCGCAATGACCCGACTTATCCGAGCAAGTTTGCCTCGAAACGTTGGGGTGCGAAAACTTACTCGCGCAAGTTTTCAACTTGTGCGAAATGTATAGCAGTAGGGGTACAAGTTACCTCGAAGAGATCCCTTGCGGGGCAAACTTGCACCAGTTTCGGAGTGGTACTTTCGGAGCTCGGAATTGGATAAATTCACTTAACAATACATAAGATTACAAAAAACTTGGTTTTGCCTGAAGAACAACCAATCGAAAAAGCACGGGAGGCACTCAATTCCTATTGGGGATTTTCTTCATTCAGGAGCGGACAGGAAGAAGCGATTCGATCTGTTTTAGAGGGTAATGATACACTTGTATTGTTTCCAACAGGAGGGGGGAAGTCTTTATGTTACCAGGTACCCGCTGTTGTACAGGATGGGTTGACGGTTGTTATTTCTCCACTTATTGCGCTGATGCAAGACCAGGTACAACAACTCAATAAAGCAGGAATTCGGGCTACATTTCTTAATAGTACAATTCCATCATATGAGGTGGAACAGCGATTGGTAAATGCCCGAAACGGTATGTATAAGTTACTATATATTGCCCCTGAGCGATTATCAACAGAGTTGTGGAAATCGGAACAGCCTAACCTGGATATTCAACTCGTAGCAATTGATGAAGCACACTGTATTTCTGAATGGGGACATGATTTTCGTCCCTCTTACAGAGAGATAAGAACGGCACTTGAAGATCTTCCCCAAACAACAAAGTGGATTGCTCTTACTGCTACCGCCACGCCGGAGGTGAAGAAAGATATTCTCGAAAACCTGGAATTTGAAGAACCAGTTGTGGTTACAGGTGGTTTCAAAAGAGAAAATCTACATTGGTGGGTTTCCAAGACGGAGAAGAAACGGACATTACTTAAGAAATCAGTTAAGAAAGCTGCAGATTTGGGAAGCGGCATTGTGTATGCTTCAACCCGAAGAGATTGCGAAGAATGGGCAGGCTATTTTGATAAAAATGGTATCTCAGCCAAACCCTATCACGCAGGACTGGATACGGCAACTCGCAATGAAATTCAGCAGGATTGGATTGATGGAGATCTATCACTTGTAGTTGCTACTAATGCATTTGGGATGGGTATCGACAAGGCGGATTGCCGATATGTAATTCATTATACAATTCCATTTTCGCTTGAAGCTTATTACCAGGAAGCCGGACGTGCCGGAAGGGACGGGGAGATCAGCTACCCGATTCTCATTTTTAAAGAGAGTGATGTGCAATACCTGAGGAACAGGGTGGAACAGAATTACCCCGACCGAGAGATTCTTCAGAAAGTATATGATGGACTTTGCGATGAACTGGACTTAGCTGTCGGGAGTGAGCAGGATTCCCCGGAAGAAGTATTCTTCGATAATATTGCAAAGAGAACGAAACTTACAGTCTCAAAGGTTTCAAATGCCGTAAATCTTTTGCAAAGACTGGATTTTTTGATCCAGATCGACTTGAGAGAACCGAGGGTAGGAGTCCATTTCATTGTAAACAGTGACTATTTAGTTGAGTTTATTTATGATTCGGATCCGGGTAAGGGAGATTTCCTGGATGGGCTCTTTCGCCAATTTGGGCCCCAAGTGTTCTCAGAAATGCAATACCTGGATATCGAATATCTCATACAAAAGTTGGAAACTAGTTCTAATCAACTCTACAAAGCATTACGGGTGTTTGCCGAACACGATCAGATTCTAAAATTTAAATGGCAGGAAGAATCAAAGTTAATTAAGGTTAAAGGGGCAAGGCAAAAAAAGCTTCGAATAGAATCGGATCAGGCCTACAACTATCGGGATATTTTGTTGAAGAAGATAGAATATATGGCCCGATACGCCACCACAAATGCATGCAGGGAGGTATTTTTAAGACACTATTTTGGTGAAACGAATTGCAAACCATGCGGCCATTGCGATAACTGCAGATCAGGTGAGAAAGAGCAGTTACTTGTGAGCAGGGAGGATATCCGGAAAGTTACCCAGGTTCTGGAAAGCGGTGAGAAATCTTTCAGTGAAATTACGAAGAGTGCCAGTTGGGATCGCAAAAAAACAAAGAAGGTTCTCTCGTTTATGGTCAGGGAAAATTATGCAGAGAGCGATCAATCAGGAGACCTCTATTCACTGTTACGTAAGGCTTGACGCAGACTGTCAGCCTGCTCCGGGGTGGTTACCCTTCCATATTTGCGTTCAATAACTACAAGAGAGTCGCGCTCTTCTCGAAGTATATCGGACATATCACGGACACGTTCCAACTGTTCTTCAACATTTTGTTCATAATATTCGTGAGAAATCCTGAATTCCTCTTCTGTTACATCGTAATGCTCATACACCAACTGTCTTAACTCTTCCTGGGATCTATCCTCCAAAATTCGTTTATCCAACTGATTGATAATGGCAAACTCCATAAATATTTGCTCATAAGTTTGCTCATCAATCAATTCATCCGGCGGATTAGACTCTGAACTACAACCAGGAAGTACTATCAACAGGATAAGTACGAAAAGCAGTTTTTTCACTTCTCGTTAGGATTTTTAGGATTTAACGGCCGAAGTGTAATTTCATTGACCAGGAAATTGTCCGGAGTTTCCAACAGGTGGATTAATGTATCAGCTACGTCATCCGGTTGGAGCATATTGGAATGTGTTTCATTACCCACTCTGTCGAAAAAGTGAGTTGAAATGGAGCCCGGAAACATGGCGGTTACTTTAATTTTGTCATACCGGAGTTCTTTGAATAAAGCCTCGCTAAAACCACGCACACCATACTTTGTGGCGTTGTAGCCAGTAAGCTGAGGATTTCCAAGTAATCCAGCAATGGATGATATATTTATGATATGATGGTATTCATCCGAATCTTTCATAAATGGTACTAATTCGTGAGTGAGGTAAAATACACCATTCAGGTTCGTCTCAACCATGGTTTTCCAGTCGTCAATAGATAGTTTTTCAACATTCCCAAAAATTCCAAGACCGGCGTTGTTAATAAGTATGTGAGGCAGGTTATCCTCAGAAAAAGTTTCTGTAGCCCACTGTTGTATATCATTTGGTTTGGTGATATCCATTTTAACAGGAATAAACGAGTCTCCAAGTTCAGCACCTACCTCAGTAAGTTTATTCAGTCTTCGGGCAAGTCCATATACTTTGGCACCTTTTTCAATTAATTTTTTACTGAAAGAGATGCCGATTCCGCTGCTTGCACCGGTTACAATGGCGTTTTTACCTGATAAATTCATAGTTAATCTGTTTAAAATCCATGTACATTAATTGCTAAGTAACATCAAACTATAACAACAAACAATTTAGTGCATTCAGTTGATGAATGAGACCCAATTTATTTGGTATGTTATTGTTCTTTTAATGAACGCTTATATTAGTGAAAACTAACAAAATGAATCCACTTTATCTTGATATCGGAAACTCTTTTCTAAAACTGGCTGCTCGAAACGGATCTGACTGGCAGATACTTTTTGATGGTAAACATGATAGAATTGATGAAATGATCAGTTATTTGGCTTCAAAAGGAGATAAGGGAAAAATTATTCTGTCATCAGTACGGCAAGATATTTCTGAGAAACTGAGAGCTGAGCTGTCAGATAGAAATTTCATCGAGTATCGCTCGTCGCATATTCCATCAAATAGATTGGACTACAAAACACCGCAAACACTTGGGTTGGATCGGTTCTTAGTTTGTCTCGCAGCATGGATTGAATCAGATGAAAGAAATGTAATTGTGATTGATGCGGGCAGTGCCTGCACCGTTGATCTTATGACAACCAAGGGAGTATTCAGAGGGGGAATTATTATGCCCGGATTACAGATCATAAAAAGTTCAATGAGAGATCATCTTCCCGAACTTCCGAAAGCACCTGAATCTATCCCTGAAGAGTGGCCCGGAAAATCAACGGTTGAGTGTATTGAGTGGGGCGTAAATGGCGGTTTCTTGCTTGCGGTTCAAGGGTTCATTGAACGGTATCGTTCCATGGTTGAAGATCCAGTAATTTACATTACCGGCGGGAATGCTGTACAGATTATGAATTGGATGAGCGAAGAAGCCTCTTTGAATTACAGGAAATACCTGATTTGGGAAGGGTTAGAGCAGTTTGAAAAGATTATCCGTGAATAAAAAGATAGTTATACGATCTCGTTTAGTTTATCCTTGATGAGTGCGCTGACCATTTGCAACGCCACCCGGTTTTCTCCTCCTCTCGGAATAATAATATCTGAATAGCGTTTACTCGGTTCTACAAACTCCAGGTGCATCGGACGAACAAATTTTTCATATTGATTCAGAACGCCATCCAAGTCACGCCCGCGTTCAGAAATATCACGTTTTAACCGCCGCAAGAGCCGAACATCATCATCTGTATCGACAAAAATTTTGATGTCCATCCGTTCTCTTAAATTCGGCTCGCTAAAGATTAGTATCCCGTCTATGAGAATAATTTTTTTGGGTGATGCACTGATACTCTTATCAGATCGAGTGTGTGCTACAAAATCATATACTGGGATTTCGATTTTGTATCCTTTTTTCAGTGCATCGAGGTGACGGATCATCAACTCTGTTTCAAGCGCGGATGGATGATCAAAATTATGTTTCTTTCGCTCCTCCAACGATAAATGGCTCAGGTCTCGATAGTAAGAATCGTGTTCAATCAGCAAAACATCCTCTCTGCCAATGCTCCTTACTATTTTGCTCACTACAGTGGTTTTACCTGAACCGCTTCCGCCGGCAACTCCTATGATAAGTGGATAATCACTCATTACTGGCAGTATTGGCTTGATCGATGCTACGGTCGTACTCAACCTTGAAATCCCGAATTGCTCGGAAGATAGCGGAGGCCAAAATAGTCTGACCATATTCACTGTTCATGTAGCGGGCTTCATTGGGATTGGACAGGAATCCAAGCTCAACAAGAATTGCAGGTGTTGATGCATGCCATAAAACCATCAAACCGGCCTGTTTTACGCCTCTTGACCGGCGTTGTGCACGATTACGAAATTGTTGCTCAACCATTGCAGCAATACGCTCACTGACTGCGATATTTCCGGCATTGGCGAGCTCATAAATTAACAGTTCCTCTTCACTGAGTTGCTGTTGCCCTCCATTTTCCTCAAGGTTTACCACACTGTTTTCACGTTTCATAATTTCAAGGGCAGATTCACTCCGGTGCATTCCCAGGAAAAACACTTCCGATCCGTAGGCCCTCGAATCTCTGACAGCATTCAGGTGAATAGATAGAAAAAGGTCCGCTTTAGCCCGGGTTGCTATAAGCCCTCTTTTATCCAGAGGTACAAATGTGTCATCTTCACGTGTATAAATCACCTCCATATCGGGAATGTGCTCTTTTATATAGTCTCCAACCCGAATGGCCACTTCAAGTGCTATATCTTTCTCCTGTAGGCCAAGACGCCGGTTCATTGAGCCGGGATCGTGCCCACCGTGTCCGGCATCAATGACAATGGTGTTAAACTCCCTGCCGTCTCGAATCGGCACGAACGTATCATCTTGGCTATTGACGAGTTCTGTTGTCGGTTCTTCACGGTATTCATGCCAATAGATAAAATCCGTTTCATCGGCAATTTTTGTTATTTCTTCTTTGGATGTGTATTCCAAAGCAACCAGCATATCATTGCTGTTACGGTCGGGATAGGCAGCCGTTTTCACGAACATATCCTTATCAAGAAAAATATCGAACCCGAATCCTTCCGAATTCTTGTGATAGTCAATATGATCGTATGCCGTTGATTCTTCAGGGTGTATAAAATCGAGGGTATCTAACCCGGGGGAGTGGAGCATGACCTGGATGAGATCCGGGGCCGGTTGGGATACGGAAAATGAGTCAGCCGCCTGATCAAGATGATACCGAAAGACATACCCCTTGCCGTCACTTCGTTCATGCACTGAAATTCTTTCGAGTTGGTTTTGTGCAGGCAACTCTTCCGGAAGCCATACAAATTGCAAGGCGAGAAAGCACAGAATGGTAAGAATCAGCGTTCTTTCCATCACGATGGGTATTATTTTATCGAAAAAATTGTCTGGATGATATTAACTAAATGTACTGAAAATTCCGAGATTAGGTAAATTTAAAGTGAGGACCAATCAGGCACTATTTCCATGAGCATTATACGAAGTATTTACAGACCGATAAGAATGGCTCATCTACTGAAATCTTTAGTCATAAGTGGATCAATTCCACGACCTTAAGGGTCGGAAAAGATAAAAATCCCCCTTACATCCTACGCCTAAGGCTTCGGTGCACAGGTCGAAGGGGGAAGCGAACCTGCCTGCGCTGAAACTTCGGAAGACAGGCCCGCCTGCGCCCAAGGCTTCGGAGCACAGGCGGAGTGAGCCGGGGAATGACCCTCTACGTTTTGAAGTTTTTTTACCCAATTTTGGGTTTAGACATCATTGATTATCCCCCATTGCCCTGACATTACCCATAAAAACCCAATTTTTGAGATTTTATCTTTATCAAGGGGTTATTGGAAAGGTTGAGGATCATTGATAAAAATAAGTGACCATCCTTAACGGTCATCTTGTTCATTTTGGCTTGATCCAAAAGAACCAAAAGATCAAGGCTGCGAAACAATTAGCGGCGGTCACTGAATCTCTGCTACCTTTTATCAATGGTCCGCCACTTTTAAAGCTTGTTAACATAGTTAAGAGCCGGTATGATAAAAGGTTTCCGCAGATATTCAGGTTCCCTTAATCCGCTAATTGTTTCGAGGCCGAAGTTGTTCTGACCCTAAAATACATCAACTCTAAACGGCCATAATATAAATGTTTAAGTACCTAGTTATTATTCGTTCAAAAAAAATTCCTAAGGATCTTTTTTTAATATATTGAAAGGATATGTTTCAAAAATATATATAACAAATTTAAGTTAAGCATTAACAATACTTTAAATAGTCTGAATTGGTCATCCCCCCATTGCCTCTTCGAAGGGGGACACTCCAAAAATAAGCCATGTATTGACAAAAATGTTATGGGTTCTTAGTTGATACCTCGTGGGCTCTGCCCCAAGGTAGTTCATTCCTCATAAGTCACGTCCGGAGATGGAACTTTAGTAAATAAATTAGAATATCTACACCTCAGCCGGAGTATATTTAAAATTTGGATCGCCAAATTTTTTCAGCGTTCGGTAATGAGAAGCAACTGCCTCGCTGAAGGTTTCATGGTGGTTGTAAGGAATTTCAAACTCATTTGCTGTTTGTTCCACTATTTTGCTAATCTCGGGGTAATGGATACTGCAAACTTTTGGAAACAGGTGGTGTTCAATCTGGAAGTTCAGCCCTCCAATGTACCAGGAGAGCGGTTTATTATCTCTTGCAAAATTATTTGTCGTTACCATTTCGTGAATTGCCCAGTGTTCATCAATCATGTTTTCCTCATTTGGCTCGGGATGATCGGTTTCTTCAACGACATGCGCCAGTTGAAAAATAATTCCAAGGATTAAACCCGCAGTGAGATGAAGTGATACAAACCCGATGAGAAGTTGTAGAATCGTTATATCAAGAACCAGGTAAGGAATTACAAGTGTATATGAGTAATACAGAATTTTAGTGACAATTAAGGTAACCCATTCGCTAACCGGATGCGATTTGTTTTCATAAGGCCCCAGGTTTTCTTTAAAGAAATACCTGTAATCCTTAATAAATACCCAGAAGAATGTTGCAAAACTGTATGCAAAAAACGCCAGGATGTGCTGAACCCGGTGCACCGGTTTATATTCTGAATGAGGGGATAGACGGATGAATCCCGCTACCTCAAGATCCTCATCATGACCGTGTATATTTGTGTAGGTGTGATGGATAATATTATGCGTAATTTTCCAGATGTATCCATTTGCTCCCATCAGGTCGAATGTATATCCAAGCAGTTTATTTACGGTGGAATTTGATGAATATGCGCCGTGAAGGGCATCGTGAGAGATGGAAAAGCCAATTCCCGCCATTCCGATTCCCATTACAAAGGAAAGAAACCACATCACCCCAAGAGAAAACTGACCAGATAAAATCATGGCGTAGGCACCGAAATAAACCGTCAATAGAATAACAGTCTTCGATACCATTTCTAAATTGGCGTGCCTGGAGAGATTGTTCTCCTCGAAATAAGAATTCACCCTTGATTTGACTGTCTTGCTGAAGTTTCTGCTAATTTTATTGTTAAAGGTTACCCTTGTAACTTGACCCATAAGAACACGATTAAACTATTGAATAATGAAAATGTAACTACAAATTAACTCATAAACTCCGAATCACCAATGAATGTTTCTTAAAGCTCAAATAATTTATTTCTATTAGAAACCGGGATTCATAATTAACAAAGTGATAAACGGATATTTAAACTTATTATTGAATCAGACTCTTTTGAGAAGGTTATCGTCCGTACTGGATTTATGTACTCTTCCTATCAACCCCTGCAACCTTCAAGCTCAGGGTAAGAATTACCCCATATGTAACGTGCATCAATATGCCAGCTAAAATGAGCAGGCCGGGAATCCATGTGTTCAAATAGAAAATTCCAAAGGTTTCGCCGGCGGCTCTTGCAAAAAGTGGAGATATGATCAGGCCGGCTACCAATGTTATCAGTATCCCATATATAATTCCCTGGATCAACCAGTTGCCCGGAATTCGTTTTTGTAAGAAAGCTACCCAGATAAGCGCCATTAAAATGCCACCAATGTTAAATGCTGCATTCCCCCAAATGAGCGAGTAAACTTCATAACCGTGTACATGATTGAAAGTTTCCTTTAAAATATGGCCGATATCGATAGCGGGTAATCCAATCCCACCCTGCAAAAAAGAAACCATAGCCATTGTAAATGTTGCTATAAATCCACTGATAACAGTTTTAATAAATGTATTTGAACTCATTGTAATCACCTATTGCTTGTTTATTCTTATTACCCCATCGCTTGTTAATAACATGGTAAACATTTTAAATAAGAATATGATTTAAAATTTAAATGGATCTCTTTCTTCTCCCAATCTTCTCTTAAATCTAATAAACGGTTCAAATTATGTGATTGTAAGTAAACAATCAGTTTACCATATTGAAATCCCTACTTATCATATCAATAAAATCAAAAAATAATGAAAAATTTAAGTGTACTCTTTATAAGTATATTGTTGGTGCTCTTGTTAACTGTTCCAATGCAGGCACAAGATGAAATGAAAGCTCTTTTTGACGGACAATTCAATTATGCATCTCGAGTTGTTCAGTTAGCCGAAGCTATGCCGGCTGATACGTACGACTGGAGCCCGGACGAGGATGTTCGGTCCGTTGGTGAGGTATTTACCCACATTGCACAGGCAAATTATATGATGTTGGGATCTTTTGGCATCAATGCACCTGTAGATGTAGAAAGCATAGGCTCACTCACAGATAAAGGTGAAATCGTGGAAGCTCTGAGAGAGTCAAATGAGTTTGTTTTGGATTCAGTAGCAAATTTAACTGACCAGCAGCTTACAGACTCCTATGAACTCTTTGGCAGATCTCTGAACGGAGAAGGAATCCTGGTGTTTATGCTGAACCACACAAGCGAGCATGTGGGGCAATCAATTGCATATGCACGAATGAATGATGTTACACCACCATGGAATGAATAAATAAATATGTTAACGCATTTACCAGTTAAGAACCTTTATTGCCCAGATCTATTGCTAACCTGCATTTCTTGGTGAGAAATGCAGGTTAAGAACCTTCATGACCAGATCTATTGCGAACTGGTAATCGCGTTATATTACTATTCCAACCCCCGGAAATATTCAGACTTCGGACCACTCAAAATACTTTCCCAGGATCCATAGGTGGGATTGCCGAAGATAAACCATTTCCGTCCCCAGTGCTCGCTGTATTCTTCAACTAACTCAGACCGCTCTTCCGGTGTGATATCATCTTTAACATCCGGGAGGAAATCTCCCAAATCATCACCAAATAACATGATGATTCGGTGATTGGAGGCCACCACTTCTCTCCGTGTTTGTTTTTCAGAAGTCCAATCAGGTTGTTCACCTTTTAAAAAAATCTGTTCGGGGTCCACGTCTACGATACCTACTTTTAGCAGGTTGTCTATTGTGTCCTCTTCCTGTGGACATTCAGGCCCGCCGACCGTTCTGGCCATACATTCCCGGTTGGTGATGTAAATGACATCCACCTGCAAATTTTCCATGCTGTTGATAAAGTCCACTGCCCCCGGTACCGCCGGTGCCGATTCCATCGCGATCCAGTCATCCCAGGTTTCGGGATTGAATTGTTCATTGTCCAACACTAACTGAGCCTGGTACTGAGAATTATCCAACACCGTTTCATCGATATCCAGGATGATGGCAGGCGGTTTCAGAGAATAGTTCGATCCCTGCTCCAACGCTGCCGTCCAGGATTTATCCCTCAGTGCCACATCAATATTGCTTTCAGCACTGTTATACGCCTGGATGGCGTTTGCTTCATACTCTGCTGCCGTTTGTACCCAAAGCGTGCTGTTAAAGTTGTTGTTCGTGATTTCGGGTTGGGTTGTAACACAGCCGGTTAAGAGGGCGGTGATTGAGAGAATCGATAAAAATGTGGATTTCAAATTCATAAAAAAAATCTTTGGTCAATTTATTCATCGTGATTTGAGCACGTCAATATGCAAGATCTGGTGATCTCTAATAATCTGAATAATATAGATGTTCTTGTCTTTGATTCGATAGAAAATTCTATAAGTTGGCAAAACAACTTCAGGGAACACTGAGTTCTTTGAGGAGTAAGCTTACTCATTCCGAAGCTCCGGCTTCGGAATGCTGGATTGAAGCTCCAGCTTCTCCTCAAAATTGTACAGGATTGGTTTTGCTGTTTACACGAATGTCGGGGAATTGGGAAAGGAAGCAGGAGCTTCGGGGGGCGTTGCGAAGGCGGACCTTCGCAACGAGTAAATAGGGGACTCTCATCCAATGTCTTTTCTGTCCATTCCTTTACACTACCCTCCTAAACCATATCCAGAACCGCCGCTACCATAGTCTGGTTTAATAATAGCTGCTTCTGAGGAAACAATGGTAATATAGATGAGTGCTATAAAAATAATAAAGTTAATGAACAGGTTAATCCAGTTGATGACCGACTCCATTTTATAGGTGGTCTGCTTTTCGTAGTAATCGGCAAGCTGGCCGGAATTTTCTTTCAAAGAACCGGATTCTGCACCCAGCCGGAAACGGCTCAATGCACTTTTTGGAAACACCTGGGTGGCCTCCAGTGCTTCTATCAGACCGGCACCGTCCTCAAGCATGCGGCGTATGGCAATATCCTTTATTTGTTTCTCGATATAGGTATTCCGGCAGGCTTCAGCAGCTATCCGAATCACCTCAATATTTTGTCCGGATCCGCTATACAGTGTGTGGAAAACTCTTGAAAAAATTTCAATACTGGTTTTATGCAATAATTCACCGATCACAGGTAGCTTTATCAAGTATTTGTCAATAATAAGGCGTCCCTTTTTATTTTTCCACATCAGAAATAAAAAGACGAAGGGAAGAATATGAGCCAGTGTAACAGCAATCCAATTTGCCTGGAGCCAATTACTGATATCGAGTGCATTTGCCGTGAGAGGAGGGAGTTGAATATCGAACTCCAAAAACATTTCGGCCGTGATGGGAAAAACATAACCGACAAAAAACAGTAGTGTAGCTAGAACAGCAAGTAGGGTAAAAGTCGGCATAAAGAGGGATCGACGTAAATTCTTTTTGAAGTCGGCGTCACGTTCTACAAATTTTGCAGTGCTTTCAAACACGCTGGCCATGTTACCACTGGTAGAGGCCACTCCAAGCATATATGCGGCAAATTTTCCAAATATATCTTTATGTTTGCCATAAACTTCAGATCCCTCCTTGCCATCCCGAAGATCTTTTTGAATAGTACGAATGACCTCTTTCATGGATCGATTCGTAGTATCTTCATAGAGGAGAGTTAGAATTTGATCAAAGGGTAAGCCCTGTCGAAGAAGATCTGCCGAGAGACGAATGAAAGTTACGATTTCATCTCTTGGAACCATTCCCTTAAAGTCAAACCATTTCTTTCGAACATAGTCAACCCGGTACCCCATTTTAACGAGAGCATGCTCTACATCTTCAGCAGAATAAGCTTGCTGTTCTCCTTCTATAGGCCCACTACCATTCTTGCGAACTTTATAGAGATAACGCTTCTTCTCGTCAATAGACTCAACTTTGAGTGAACGAGTAGTAGCTAATTTTTGAACTCTCTCTTTGGCAGATTTCTTTGAAGGGGCCTCAAATTCACGGAGGACCGTTTTGCCTTGTTTTGTTTTCCCTGTAAATCGGAATTGAGGCATATGCTATTTTTATAAATTTCAGAAGCCAATGAATTAAGAAAAGAAAATATTGTTTTTTTGTTGAACTAATTATCTCCAGGAGTCTCTTCTGATATTTCAAAATTCCAATTATTTGTCTCAGTATCTTTGCTTACTGTGATAACAATATTACTTCCTCCAATGCGAGGTTCACCAACTAATCTTAAACTTGTCTCATTTTCTATTTCAACTCTATAGGTTCCATTGTCATTAGTTACTGATTCATCACCGGTTTCGTAATTAGAAGATGAAATATTTAAGTATTGAATTATTTCTGATGTATTTAGATTTTCAAAGTTTTTTCCAGCACCATCCATCATTTCGGGTTTTTCCCAAAGAGATTGAACTTTAGATGATGCCAATGTTAAATCCTGTCGAACAGCATCACGGTTTGCGTTATCCGCACCAATACCAAGGATATTTACTGCAACAATAGTAGAAATCCCTACAATGATTACTACCAAAATAATTAATAATAGTTGTTGTTGCCCCATAAACTAAATCCGATTCATACAAAAGATTGCGGCAGCAAAATCTAATAAGCAATTGTTCTCTAATCAATAAAATAAATTAAAATTAATAAAAAAATAGGCACAAAATATTAAATATTGAGTGCCTATCTCATTTATTAAGCTATAAGCTATTCTGTATTTTAGATTAACCACATGGCGCTGGCACTTCTCCTTGTTCGATATCTATTTGCCAATTACCTTGATCATCTCTACATGTAACTGCATGTACAGTTTGCTCTTCTTCATCAGCACCACTTGCCGGTACAGCCACAATTTCTAAGCTTGATTCTTGAATTGTACCCAATCTATAAAGACCATTTTCGTTCGTTACAGTTGTTGGATCTGTGGGACTATCAAATTCACCAGGAATATTTAATTGGCGAAGAATTGTTGAAGCATCAATGTCCTCAGCATTTTCAGCACCACCAGTAAAATCTCTATTAGCACCGTCCATCATCCCTGGTCGAGCCCAAATAGCTTGGGCTTGAACGCCAGCAGCCATTAAGTCCTGTCGAACAGCATCAAGATTAGCTTGGTCGGCAGCTGTTCCAAAAATATTAATAGCAACGACAGTGGCGATACCCACGATAATCGTTACCAGTATTACGAGTAATAATTGTTGTTGACCCATTTTAAGTCACCTATTTGTTTTGTTATAAGTTTAGATCGTTGTTACGTGTTTTGTGTAAAACGTTTAGAAAGGACGGCATCAATGCTATATAATCAGTGTAGATAAGTATCCTATTCTCTGATTAATATTTCTAGATTAAAGCCAACTTTCTTTTATGAATTATATTAAAAAAAATTAATATTAAAAAATTCTTATCTGGGAGATCGCTTTTTTTTACTGAATTCTTCATTAATTTTTAAAAGAATTAAAGGTCGAAAAAACTTGAATTCAATAGCAACATTATTAA
Organism: Rhodohalobacter sulfatireducens; assembly: GCF_022012475.1. GTDB lineage: Bacteria > Bacteroidota > Rhodothermia > Balneolales > Balneolaceae > Rhodohalobacter > Rhodohalobacter sulfatireducens. The sequence continues at coordinate 638 of NZ_JAKLWS010000035.1, read as the reverse complement.
GAAGAATTAATTTCACCCGTTAAAACTATGAATAGTTTGCAGTTAGAACGGGTGGTTTTTTGTTGTACCTCTACGTTAATAAAATTTAACACTGTATCTATATGATGCACTCAACTGATAATTGTTACAAAAAAATTTTGAGTGTGATTAAACGAGTTTAAATATGCTTCATTATGCAGTACGAAATATTTATCTGGCCGGATGGGTTAGTTGGTCTTTGGCTCCTCATTTATGCTATTTCATTACAGTTAAGTCTGACTGTGTAAAAAAGTCTCCAAACCGGCGCAAATGTTCAGCAAAGAGTCAATTGCCTTGCAGGTTGCATCACCCAGAAGGAGCTTGTGGCTAAGAGTTTTTACTCATTCCGAAGCTCCAGCTTTTCCTCAAAATTGTACAGGGTTGTTTTGCTGTATACATGCCGGGGAATTGGGAAGGGAAGCAGGAGCTTCCGGGGGACGTTGCGAAGGAGGTCTACTACGCCAAACCTGTTGTACTACATTTTCACGGTCAACAACTGTTATGATCACTGAAGCTTTAATTAAAGAGACAGTGTAGCTTAGGCTTCTTTGACCGGCGACTTTTGCAAAGGGTAATAAATGTAAAAGGCTGCAATCTGTCTGGCTTTAGCTCTGGAAGGG
>NZ_JAKLWS010000034.1 GCF_022012475.1 Rhodohalobacter sulfatireducens | reverse complement strand
GTCCGACAGGTCCTCGCAGAGTTCGACTTCATGGCAAGGGACTCTTTCAGGAGCTATCGCACTCTGAAAGGACCCTTTTAATCATAATCTAACCGGTAAACGCGTTCATTTAACATGCTGTTATTAAACTTCTCTACGAACTTTAACGTCTTCGGATACACATTCATATAATTTACAATAAAGTTATTCGCACTGAGGGTCTACGTAAATCAAACACCCTCTTTCTCATCAATCAGCTTTTTATAAAACGAAAAAAGATGGTTGAAATGTTCATCAACTGTTCGGATAGATTCTATTGCAGCGTTCGCGCAACAATTAGTTAGATGACTGCGATCGCGCCCGGTAACTCTCAACAAAGCTTCAGCAAGGCTGGTATTATTACCGGTTTCATAAATCTCTGCATAATCCGGATCCGCCAGGTCTGTACCTCCACCGCTGTCGGGTACAACAATCGGGAGTCCGCTGCAGATAGCTTCTGCAACTACAAGCCCGAATGTTTCCGCGGCAGATCCATGAACAAAGTAATCGCAGCTAGCCATAATATCAGCAAGTTCGGACCGATTGGACGTAAAACCCATTAACTGAATGTTTTCAACATCTTTGACTTTAAATTCAATCCATTTTTTAATCGGTCCGCCTCCAAAAATAATCAAACCCATCGGCTTATTTTCTGATGCGATTTTAAAACCATCAATAATCGTGCTGAGTCTCTTTTCGGGGTGATGACGACTGACAGAAATCAACAGGTGAGCTTCTTCAGGTAATCCCAGCTCTTTTAAAATTTTAGATCTTAATTCTGAGTCTCTTCTTTCCGGAGAAAAAAAGTTTTTATCAATCCCAAACGGAATTGAAACAGGATTATGGATATTGTATTTCTTCAGCCTGTTTTCAAGCCAGTCTCCGCTAACAATCGTTGCATCATATTTATTGCTCAATTTCTTCAAGAACCGCCAATAGAAGCTAAAAAGCCGATCGATCCGATCTAAAGAAAAGAAGTTACCGAGAAATGTGTGTGGATAAACTGCAACGGGATCTTGGTGAAAAATAAGTGTTTTAACCGCATCACCCTTCCACTGTCCTGCAAACCATCCACCGGTCCAAGCCGAGGATCCTTCTACCACATCCGGTTTTTCGCGGTCGATAATTTTGTGAACTTCCTTTTGCCGCCATAAGATCGTATATCGTGGATCTAATGGTAATCGTGGTCCCTGAACCCAGATAACTCGTCCTCCAAACCGTTCTTCCTCTCCTGGTTCTGTATTGGGAGCAATAATAACCATCTCATGACCCAATCGATTAGCCGCTTTAAGTTTTTGATTAATATAGGTTTTTACCCCGCCACCCTGATCAGTATAAAATTCAGCTACATCGATTATTTTCATCTACAGAAAACCTTATATGTATTGGAATAGTAAATACGTAGAGCCACGTTTTTAAGAGTAGCGAATATGAGCTTTTTCATTGCCCCCTTTTTAAACTCAAATTATAAATTTGCTTACTTAAAAGCTTAAACGAAAGATAACTGTTGACAAATATGATTAAATAAACTGCTATTTATGATAAATAAATCAACAATACTGACCTTTCGACTCAATTACATCGAACAATTTTGCAGCATAAAGATAAACTGAACTACAATAAGTGAGACAAATAAAATTAGCAAATGATTCTATTCATCATAACGAAGCATAAGATAAAGTAAAAAATCCCAATTGATTCATCCTGATATTGTGAGATAATCAACCGAAAGAATATATTTGTACTTGTAAAGATTTTAAACTGAAACGACGCCCGTAAAGTTCTACTCGTTCAAGGGTAAGAATTAACCACCGAAGTGTAAAAATCAAATGGATAATTCATTCTCTAAAAAAGGGATTAAAATCATCGGTGTAATATTTGTACTCTATGCAGTACTTGTTGCATCACACAAAGGGGAATTTTGGCCTTTTAGTATCTATCCTATGTTCTCCCAGGCCGGTAATCCATGGACACGCGCAATGGTTTTGGATGTAACAGATCTGCCGGACGACCAAATTTGGGAAACTCACTCCTTATATAATCGATTTGCAGAACCTGTACCGCTAAAAGAGCATGGTATTGACCAAATTGATTTTTCTAACTTTATATCTAAAACAGAAAACTGGACACCGGAACGAAGAGAAGCTTTGCGCTACATGTTTGGACAGAATAGACTCGGCTCACAACGCTGGATGGCTTCAAAAGTTCGTGGACAGCTTGTTCAAGAGGATTCCGTTATCGTGGAAATTAAACCGTTCCTGTTAGTCACTGCCGATACCGTTCGCATGAATCCAACTTTAGACAAATCGGAATATTTCAACGGAGAGGAATAGATACGATGCGCTGGTACGAAAAAATTGGCAATCAACTATTTGAACCCAACAGGAGGGTTACACCCGGAGAACTTATCTTTTTCAAGTTTTTTGAGCTTTTTATCCTTCTCTATACCATTTACTATTCATGGTCATGGGGACTCTATACAAAGCTTCATAACTCAGAAGTTGTACTGTCGCTTGGTCTTGCAAACTATTTCGATGTCTCCTACCTATTTGATCACAATATTCCACTTTTTATAGCATTTCTGACCTCAATCCTGGGAATTTTTGGATTTTTCAGAAAAGGGCCTAAATGGCTCTATGCAGTAGTCTTTTTCCTGCTGCATTTACAGTATGTTATTCGATATTCACAGGGTGAAATACCCCACAGCCAAAACATGATTGGTTTATCAGTTTTTTGCCTGGCTGTTGGTTCTATATTCTTCTCTGATAAGCAAAAAATGCCGCGTTTTGTTTTGGGGGCTATCATCTTCTTCGTAGGCTTAGGTTATACCTCCGCATTTTTTTCGAAACTGATTGGCACTGGTTTCAACTGGTTCGACGGCAGACACCTTTGGCTTTGGATTAGTGAAAAAAGTGTTGACATTCTTTCACGTGAGGGAAGCTTTCAATTGAATTTCTTACAACAATTAGCACTAAGCAGTACCCTGTTATCCTCAATGATTCTTCTTTTTGGATGGCTTACAGAGTTGATTGGTTTTACAGCCTGGTGGAAAAAATTGCGCCCCTATACCATCTCTCTTCTCATTTTAATGCATTTCGGAATCACGTTAAGTATGAATATCCGGTTTGATGCATTTGTCTTGGAATTAATTCTGATTGGATTTCCCTGGTACAAAATGATCGATCGGTCTGTAAGTTCAACACCCGCCTGGATTCAAAAAATGGTTTAATCCTCAATCAAACCTTTTTATAGACTTAAAGCGTTTACCAGTTATAGCTCTATCCCCGCCACCTGAAGGGGCCTAACTCGTAAAAGTGTTAGGCTGATAAATTTGTGAACCCAGGTAGTACAGCGCTATGGGTAATGCAGTGAGTAAGAGGTAAAATTCTGAAGTTCTTAGATCAGAATTCAGGTCCGGAACTCCAAAGCGGTTGGCTATAAATACTATTGCCAAAATTACACCAAAAAATAGAAAAATTAGTACTACCGGAGCAGACTTTGCAGATGAAAAGAACTCTTTTGATTTTTGATGAATGAATGTCCAGTTCAGGAAGACGGCATATGCTAAAAAGTTTGGAAGGAAAGCGATGTTCAGCAAAACCATCGTAGAAAAATGAAAGATCACTGCTAAGCATACAAAAACCCTGGTTGATTTGGGATGCATAATTGCCAGCAGGAAACCAGTTTCAAACACAACCGTCCCATAATCAAGCAACTCCCATGCAATTTTATTTTCAATGGCCAAGGCGTGTGATGCCAGCAGATCTTGACGTCCGTTCAGGAAAAACTGCTTGAAGTAGTGCCCATAAGTAGCCTGAGTGCCGACATCCAACCATCCACCTAAAATCTTCGGGAATCCAGCGGTAAACATCATAAAACCAAGCATCAATGCTAATAACACCAGAGGCCAATTTTGGACCTCATGATCAGTATAGGATTTTGATTTCATCAATGAATCTACAGAGAGTGATTTGCCCCACCCGCTAAATGCCATAACCAACGGCACAACAGCGATTAACAGATCGTGATTGATTTTACCAACGCTGTAGAAAAATCCTTTCAAAGAGAGGAACAAGACACCTGCAACGATTGATGAAAATTTAGTTTTAAATCCAACCAAGAGAGATATGAGCGAAGCAATCAGCAGATAATGCATTGCATAGAAAACCATTTCGGACGGAAATTCTTGAAACAACCCCATCGGGCCGGGAGGTGGGTTGAAGAAATCCGCAGGAAGTGACCCTAAAAAGCTATATATCTGAGTGGCCGGTAAGAGGAAAAGCAATAAAAACAGGGCAGCAAAAATCCTGTAAAGTGCCAACCCTTCTGCCGACACTGAAAACGAATTGAAAATCCAGTTCGAAAATCTGTTCTTTTTGGTCGATTCCATTACTCCGTATCCAAAGAGATCGTGAATGTTTCAGTAGTCTCCCGATCAATCAAACTCACGGAACTGCCCTCTTGTCGATAGGTGACAACTCCCCACTCTACACTGAGTGATGAAAAGGATTGGCCAGGGTACAACCGTTCAAGCTGATCCCGAAACCATTGTTTAGCTTCATCGCTGAACTCTTTTTGTTTGTTGAAATTGCTCCTCAAAAATCCCTGGAGTTGTGATGCCGGCAATCCCTCAAAAAGATGTGACGGGGCTATCTCTGTTCTCTTCTGCTGATCGTTATTTGTAATAGCAAAAAATCTTGCTTCATCTATCTCAACATTATCCTCCGTTGCGAAAACACTCTTAAATCCCGGGAAAACGAAAGCAGGCCAGGGTTCACTACCATTCAACCCAATAACTCCCACCAGTGCGTACTGAATCGGCAGGTATATGATAAAAAAAAGAAAAATGCGCTTAATGGTTTTCGGCTGCATCTGTTTTCTCCCGGTTTCCAGGTCCTAAGTGAGATTTTATAACCAAGTTTAATTGGCTATTTTTCGAAAACTACTCAAATATTCTTCTTGCCTGAAATTATTTTGCAAAAAGTACTACACTATAAAACAAATTTTCTGAATCCTTCGGAAACATTTATCGCCCGACTGGTGCAAAATCATGTCAGATATAAACCAGTTGCACTCTGTTACCGAGAGAGAGCATTCACTGAAAAATTAGAACTATGTGCGGTACCGAAAAATGGTCTTGAGTCCTGGATCAATACGGCTGCTTTTCATACCAACATGCCCCTGCCCTTTTATGATAAAACATTAAAAAATCTACAACCGGCCCTTATTCACGCTCACTTTGGGTATGATGCCTACAAACTCACAGGCCTGGCAAACAAGCACGAAATACCTTTGATTACCAGCTTTTACGGGAGTGATGTATCCCGTCTTCCTTCAGAGTTTGGCTGGAAACGACGCTACAAGAAACTTGCTGCCCGTGGCGATCACTTTATTGCAGCAACAGATTTTATGAAATCCCAACTGACTGCCCTTGGTTTTCCCCGCAATAATATATCCGTCGTTCGTTTTGGTTTGGATTTAAAGAAGTTTCAGTACCATGAAAATTCGCCGGCACCCCAAAAAATAATGATGGTGGGGCGAATGGTTGAAAAAAAAGGATTCAAGTATGCTATTGAGGCTGTATCAAATCTTTGCAAGATTGGTATGAATCCCCAGCTAAACATCTACGGATATGGGCCTCTCGAACAATCCCTAAAAAAATATTCAGAACAATTAGGCATCGGCCGTTCTGTACACTTTCATGGTTATCAACCCATTGAGAAGATTATGGAAGCTCACAATCAACACAGTATAATGCTGGTTCCAAGTACCACGGCGTCTGATGGTGATATGGAAGGCCTGCCTAACACCATTTTGGAAGCAATGGCAAAGGGAACTTTGGTAGTTGCCTCAAATCATGCAGCCATACCGGAAGCAGTTATAGATCAAGAAACTGGTTTTTTGTTTGATGAAAAAGATGTAGATGGCCTCACGAAAACTCTAAAATTAATTATAGAGGGAGAGTACGATCTAAATAACATTCAAAGAAATGCCCTAGCACTGGTGGAAAAGCAATACAGTGTTACACGGATGGTTGAGGAAGTGGAAAACATTTACGACTCCATAACAGCCTGACCCCACCTGTTTTGTGATAGCTTAATTTCTTAGCTTTATAAGCCATCAATTGTCATTCTAAATAGATTTAATGAAGATACTGATCTATGCTACCACCTTTGGGGCAGACTTACTGAGCTTCACAAAATATCTCACCGATAACACCCAGTCTGAAGTAAAAGTTATTTTAAACGATGCTGAAAAATTTACAAAAGAAGGGATCTTTGATTTCTGGAATATTGATATTGACTTAAAAAGTTCAACAAAAATGAGTCCCCTCCGGGGTATTAAGGGGTTTGAACCCGATATTACGATCATGGATAACAATATCCCGTTGCGTAAAATCAGTCCTAAAGCGTTGGTTCTATGGCACGGATATGGATGGAAAGGCCCTAATGATGAAGTGGAATGGAAGTGGATTCATCGAAATATCGGACTTACCTGGGGCAGCATGAAAGAACCCAACCCGAACATTAAATGGCAGTGCTTTGGCCCAATTGATTTTGAACATCGCAGTAATATCAGTGGATTTCATCCTGAGAACTGCCTAACACTTGGTTCCGCCAGTCATGATTATTTACAAAAAGATGTCCCAAAAGAAGATCTTCAACCCTACTATCCATTTGATGTGGTGAACCGAAAAACGGTATTAATTGCCCCGACATGGCATTATGGAGAGGTTTTTTCTCACTGGGGGGATGATGATACGCTTTTTAACAAACTACTCTCTGATTTACAGGAAAGGAATGTAAATGTTATTCTTCGTCTTCACGATTCTTTTCGTTTTGAACATCACTACCTGGAGTTTTTACAACAGCTTGAAACCAGCTACAGCAATGTAATGCTGAAATATAAAGACCATAATCCCGACAATTTTTTGGATCTACAGGTAGCCGATGTTCTGGTCACTAATTTCAGCAGCATTGCAAATTTATTTTATGCCACAAAACGTCCCACGGTTCATATTTATCCCGTAAAAAGTAAAGATGAATCGTTCATGTGGCTCAATAAAACACTCTTTGGAATCCGAAAGAAAAAAGTAGATTCGGTGAAGTTCATCTGGAAATATTCTCCCGAGGATAACGGCGGTTTGCTTGCCCATGATTTTGATACGATGATGGACCAGATCATTGAAGGACTGGAACATCCTCATTGCTGTGAACAGGCAGCAGAGGAATATCTTGATAAACATATGCTATCAGCCGATGGAAAAAGTTGCGAACGCACCTGGAATGCTGTTAAAGAGCTTGTCGAAAATTGATAGAGACCCTATCTGAACACTGAATGATTATTTGAAGTTTGACCCCCACAATTACATTAGAAGATTTACATAATACCAAGAACCGGATATTCTTTGTCCTGGGTACGAGCAGGTCCGGGTCAACCCTTCTGCAAAGCATGCTCAGCAGCCACAGCGAAGTGATAGTACCGCCCGAAACCCATTTCTTTAATTCCTATCAACACCTGCAAAAAGAATTTAAAAGCACTAACAGAAGAACCGACTTCAGAGAAAGAGTTATAGATTTCTGGTACGATCAAAAAACCCGAATTCGGGATTTGAATTTACAAAAGGGGGAAGTATTAAAACTCGCCGAAAATTTGAACCTCGCAAATCCTCTCGAGCTATTTACGCTCCAGCTCACCATGTACAGGGTTGAGCGTGATAAATTAATTATCGGCGAAAAAACACCGCGCCACATGCTTCATGTGCCTGATATATTGGATGCCTATCCAAGTGCAAAAATCATTTCCCTGTTTAGAGATCCAAGAGCCAAAGCATATTCAGAGATTAAAGCTCAATTTGGTTCCCCCTCTGTACTTGTATCAACGAAGCGCTGGAAAAAATATGTCCGGGTTCACGAACAACTACAGCAAGAACTTGATAAAAAACAGTACCTGATGATTCGTTACAGCGATTTAATTGCGGATGCCGAAGGTGTTCTTCAAAAAATTTGTGATTTTTTAGGCGTATCTTTTGAGAAACAGATGCTAAACTATTATGATCGGGATGAAACAGGATTTGCCGACGGTGAAACATCCTGGAAAAAGCGGACACTAAAACCGATTCAAAAGAACAGGAATGAGGATTGGAAATCTGCCTTAACGAATTGGCAAATTGCGTTGATTGAAAACACAGCTGGTGATTATCTTAAAAAGATGAATTTTAAAACATCGAACGTAAAGTCTCTTCCTTTTCCCATAAAACTGTTATGGAAAGCTGTTGATTACAGCAGATCTGCCCGGGCAGCTATTACCCGTTCAAGACAAGAAGGATATATAGATCCTCATACATTTAAATTTTAATTATAACGAACTCAAAAGAACAAAGAATTGACGACGTGGGTGTATTTCAAAAAATAGGTGAACAGATAACAGCCGCATCCGATGCTATGGGGTTTGAACGAAGAGACCTCCAAGCTGATCTCGGTGTGCCGTGGCATTATGTAAAAAGCAAGGTTTTAAATTCTCATTTCAAATGGGATTATGATGAAATTGAGCGTTACTGCATGTTTATTGGCTATCCCCGCAGCGGTCATACACTCGTGGGATCGCTTCTGGATGCTCATCCCGAAGTGGTTATCTCTCACGAACTGGATGCACTTCGCTACCTGAGAGCCGGCTTTAGCCGCGAACAGATCTTTTCGATGATTCTTCATAAGGACAAGGTCTTTACGGGAAAAGGCCGCGAATGGACCGGATACGATTATGCCGTAGAAGGACTTTGGCAGGGCCGCTATCGTCGATTACGAGTCATAGGTGACAAAAAAGGAGGAGGTTCTTCACGGCATTTGCAGGCTAAGCCGGATATTATAGAAAAGCTGCGAAAAAAAATGCAGTTGCCTATCAAACTAATACATATTGTTCGTCATCCGCTAGATAATATCGCCACTCATAAACGAAAGTATTCCGTCAAACCAACTCTCCAGGAAGCGATTGATGATTACTTCAAGCGTGTAGAAGCAAATGCGAAATTGAGATCCGAGGTTGCGAAAGAGGAATGGTGCGAGCTTACCCACGAGCAGTTCATTGAAGAACCGGAGCAATCCCTCACAACGCTGATTGAGTTTCTTGAAGTAGAGCCATACGACGTTTACATCAAAGCTGCGGCTGATAAGGTATTCAACTCTCCTTCAAACAGCCGAAATAAAATTGAATGGCCAAAAGAGATGGTTGACCAGGTTGCCGAGAGAAGTCAAAAATATGAGTTTCTGAAAGATTATGACTTTTCGGTTTAGCTTCGAATAGCCTGGATTGCATCTTTTTCACGAAACCAGATTACGGTTGCAGCCACTGCAAATACAAACAGGGATGCAAGTACAATCAGCAGCAGGCTAGCCTCTCCAAAAATTGCGTTTATTCCGTACCTAACAGCATAAGCCAAAGCCGCTAACGGTATTAGAGTTCCAAAAGCGGCAATGCTTTTCAGGCCGAAAGTCAAGGCATTCGTTTCCGTAAGTTTGGAACCGAAGTAGATCAAAACGATGGAGGCGAGGGGATATACCGTAAGCCAGACAAGGGCTACGGCCATCATGCTGAATTGTGCAGTTATTAAAAACCCGGCTGGCAGCAATATGGCATTGGCAGAAGTGTAATAGAAAATAAATCTTGCTTCACCTTTGGCATTAATGAGTTTCGGAAGAAGCGTTACAAGACATTGAATGATACCTACAACCACAAAAATTCTCATGTAGGGAACTGCCGGTAACCATTTTTCATAACCTACAAATGGCAGAAACCAGTCGATGTACACCCCGATAATTACCATCACCGTCCCTACCAGCAGCATACTGGCTCGGGACATCGTAAAGAAGTAGTTTCGAAGTCTTGGAATCTCGTACTGAAGTTTAGCAAAAGCCGGGTAAGCCACCCTGTTGATCACATTGGCCAATTCCTTAACCGTATCAAAAACAAGTCGGTAGGCAAAGGAATAGATTCCAACCAATTCCATAGAAAAGAACTTCCCGATAATCAGATAGTCGGCATTCATATAGAATTTTTGGAAAAAGTTTGATCCGGTAGTAAACATTCCAAACTCTATGAGTCCTTTCACCTGGTTGTAACTATAACTCAGACGCGGCCAATACGGCTTGAAGACCATACAGAATAGCATCTGCCCCACTTTATTTGCCAGTTCAGCAAGAATAATGGCCCATGCACCAAAACCGGCATATGCCAGGTAGATCATCAATCCCGCCGAGGAAGCCAGTGCCACATTATCACTAATGGCCAGTTTCTTAAACTCAAGATCCCGCATCAGGAGTTTGCTCGATATCATATAAAAACTGAATGCTATAATACCCAGCATGTATACCCTGATCATAGAGGAAAGCACGGGAGTATTATAAAATGAAGCGATAAAAGGGGAAGCAATGAACAGGATAAAGTACACGACAACGGATAGCAGAAAACTGGTCCAAAACAGTGAATCGATCTGAGTTCGTCCGATCCTTTTTTCTTGAACTATTGCCGTACCAAGACCCAGTTCCGTTAGCGCTTTTGTAGTACTAAAAAAGGCCAGTGCGAGTGCAGCAATTCCGAACTGTTCTTCAGAAATAACTTTAAGCGTATAGAAAAGAGCAACTGCATTCAACAGGCGGGCTGAAACAGAACCCACACCGCTGTATAACACCGATGACGCTACTCTGCGGGCAAAGGGGCGATCACTCATTTTCGTTTATAATCATCGATTCAGATGTTATTTCGTGAATTTTTTAAGTGTGCAAATATAGGGGGAAGTTGAGAGGAATAGAAATTCTGAGATAGCAAATTTCGACTCAATGTACAGATAAAATTTCTGCTGATATATTTAAATAACAAGCTCAAATTCTTTATCTTTGCGCAGCGAAAAAAACTTCACTTAAATAAATACGATGTCAGAAAACAACCAAAAATCACAATCACATGGGAAGCTCTTAGTTTTGACACCCGGCATGGGTGCTGTTGGTACCACTTTTATTGCCGGCGTTGAATCGATAAGAAAAGGACTTTCCAAGCCAATCGGGTCGCTCACCCAGATGCAGACGATTCGATTGGGAGCTCGATCTGAGAATCGGAGCCCACTGATTAAAGATTTTCTTCCACTGGTTGATTTGGATGATCTGACTTTTGGCGGGTGGGATGTCATTCCTGATAACGCTTATGAGGCTTGTAAACGTGCTCAAGTGTTGAAATCGGAGGATATTGAACCAATTTCTGATTTCCTGAAAGGAATAGAACCAATGCCTGCTGCTTTTGAGCAGAAATATGTGAAAAAGCTTATTGGCGATAATGTAAAAGAGTTTACAACGAAGAAAGACCTGACCGATCAGCTTCGAACGGATATCCAAAATAAAATTAAGGAGACCGGTGCCGAACGAGCTGTAATGGTTTGGTGCGGATCTACCGAGGTTTTTATGTCGCCATCGTCCTGTCATATGTCGATCGAAGCATTTGAAGAGGGTTTAAAAAATAATGATGAATCGATCTCTCCCTCTCAACTCTACGCATATGCAGCTATCATGGAAGGTGTACCCTATGCCAATGGTGCTCCCAATCTTTCAGCTGATGTCCCGGCGCTTACACAACTTGCCATTCAGAAAGAGATTCCAATTGCAGGTAAGGACTTTAAAACCGGCCAAACATTGATGAAAACAATCCTGGCTCCCGGCTTTAAAACACGAATGCTTGGAATAAAGGGGTGGTTTTCAACGAATATTTTAGGAAACCGGGATGGTGAAGTTCTCGATGATCCTGAAAGTTTCAGAACTAAAGAGGTTTCAAAAACAGGCGTTCTGGATACAATTCTACAACCGGATATATACAACGATCTGTACGAGGATCTTTATCACAAAGTACGCATCAACTATTATCCACCATCCGGAGATGAGAAAGAGGGATGGGATAACATCGACATTTTTGGTTGGATGGGATACCCTATGCAGATCAAAGTTAATTTTCTCTGCCGTGATTCCATTCTTGCCGCTCCGATTGTACTCGATTTGGCACTGTTCTTAGACCTTGCGAAACGAAAAGGTAAAAAAGGAATTCAGGAGTGGTTAAGTTTCTATTTTAAAAGTCCGCAGGTGGAAGACGGGCATATCCCCGAACATGATATTTTCATACAACATTTTAGATTGAAGAATACGCTTCGAGTTATGGGGGGCGAAGAACCGATTACCCACCTTTCAGAAAATTTTGAAAGTTACACGTAAAAACCGTTGTTCGGGCAAACATCTTATATGAAGAAGACAGGTATAATTTTAGCAGCCGGCTTTGGGTCACGCCTGGCAGGTACTGATGATGATACAGATCTAAAACCACTCACCAACGTAAATGGAATTCCTCTGATCTATCGCACCATCCGCAGTTTAAAGATTGCAGGATGCAGTCGCGTAGTAATTGTTCTCGGCTACGGATTCGAACAAATCAAAGAGGATATTCTGGAATCTTATACCGGTGACCTGCCCATAGAATTTGCCCGCAATGAACAGTATGATTTGAGTAATGGCATTTCTGTTTTGGCTGCAGAACCATTTGTTGAAGGGAATTTTATCCTCACAATGGCAGATCATATCCTTTCGGATGAAATGATGTTGTTGGCAAAAGAACACGTACCGCCCGAAAATGGTGCAACCCTTCTTGTAGATTTCAAATTGGATGAGATTTTTGACATGGATGACGCTACCAAAGTCGATTCCCAAAATGGCCGCATCCACTCAATCGGGAAAGAGATTACCGATTTCAACTGCGTAGATACCGGTGTTTTTGTATGTACACCGAGTTTGCTAAATGAAATCAAAAAAGTATTTAAAAAACAAGGTGATGCGTCGCTATCGGATGGGATTCAGGCATTAGCAAATAAAAACAAAATGCACACTCTCGATATTGGAAATGCATTCTGGCAGGATGTTGATACACCTGAAATGCTCGAACACGCCGAAAAGATACTTAATACAGAAATCCCCGCCGAAGTTTAAGAGATAGAGATTAATAATTTCAACCCTTCAATATAAAGTGATTAGGGTTTAATCTTTGGCTACCATGTAATAGAAGTAGCCTGGTTTCTCACCATCAATTTCAACCGTACCATTCATTTCAAGAAGTTCCCCGCCCGTCACGCGTTTGGCAAAAAATCGTTGAACCCGGCCGAGTTCACTCAAAAGAGAATAGGTGTTATAATGTTCCTGTACATTAACTTTAAGGGTACTGGCTTGATCGGTATAAATCATCACTTCTGAGTCTAAATTATCTTCACTGCTGACCTTCTCAATTGATGAGGGAGTTATCATTGAATGCCTTCCATTTTGGTAACGGATACCATAACCTATTGGAGGTTCGGTTTCATTATTCTTGAGTGTAATGAAATGCATATACATACCATTCTCCGCGTCTCCTTTTTTAATTCGGTAGCTGCGGTCAATTAGCTCGGTTGACAAGTTATTTTGATATATATGATCCATGTATCCCACCCCTTTCGCCTGTAGCGTATCTCCATTAATAGCCACATAACCTTTAACCTTAGCATGGGGTATCAAAAGTTGCATCCCGATTTCATTATCCTCCATTTTATAAACACCGTCTCCCAATTTCTTGCCCTGAGAGATCTCAAAGAATGTCAGGTTCAAATCGTACCGTACTCCATCATTCGTATTTTGAAAGTTGATAGTATGCTCATCATCAAAATTTCCTTTTGCCCAGTAGGGACGGTCATGTCTCAATCGGAGATAGGTACTATCAGCAATATTAATGAGGTCACCCGGATCGTACTGCTTATTAACAACATAGGTGTTACCGTCCGTCCAGCTAACCATCAATTTAACTCCGGTTACACGATCTTTAAAGGCACCAAAATCATTGATTGAAAATGTGTTGATGATTTGTACACCATTTTCCAATTTCACATGATAGGTCCAAAGTTCGTTATAATATTTTGATGGCAGATTTTTGGCAAGAAAATCTTCCGAATCAGTATTCTGAAACCTCTTCTCGGGAAATTCTATATTATTTTGCGCCCGAAGCTCAAATTGAAGTAAGGCAAGCGTGAAAAGAATGAATATTCCTAACTTCTTCAATTGATTGGAGTTGGCTGAAAAAAGCTTAGTACTTCTTGATATCATAATTTTAATTTAAAAACCAATGTCAGTTTCGAGATAAAAATTTAAGCTGTAACCAATTTTTCAATTGACTCCAATCGTCTGATGTTATGACTTTCAGAAGAGTGCCCAGTATCGAAAAAAGTAGTAAATAAGTTATTATACTTATCAATAAACCAAGTACAGAATTCGCTTCACTGATTAAAATATATCGTCCATACCAAATGGGTACCGCCGTCAATACAGAAACGCCCAGTACCTTCAAATAGTACGGAAACGGCAATACCTTACGGGCCGGCAGTTCCATATGCGTTCCAATTCTTCTGAGTGTGATATACCAATTGTATAGGTTCGCAATCAGTGTACCTAAAGCCGTCCCGTTGATCCCGTAAAGCATCGTAAGCGGGATACTTAATATTAAGTTTGCTACCACAAGGTTTATACTTAGATAAAAAACACCCCTTGTATCACCAAAAGCCTGTAGAATGCTGCCGTAGTGAGTAACCCGGACCAGAACAATGAGGTTGTATATTTGAAACGGCAGAACAGCATTTCGGTAACTTGTCCCTTCCGACTCAGCAATAATGGCAATCAGATCTGATGCAATTATGATTGAAAGTATTGTAAGCGGAACTACCAACAGACTCACTTTCTGAACACCCTTGTACCAAAGCTCTAACAACTCTTCTTTTTTTGACTCCAGCTGGAACTCAACGTAGCGGCTGATTAACACCGAACCGACAGCAAAAGGAATCACTCGAATAATCGGAACCTCCTGGGCACCAATTGTATACTCAGCATATGCCGTTACAGGAAGCAATATGGAGACCACAAACTTATCTACATATCGATTGATTTTATTTACTAAGGCGGACAGGCCGAGCGGCAATGAAAAATTAACCTGTCTTCGCACTGAAATTTCTGAATCACTTAGTTTGCCTTCGGGTAGAACTACTCTCATCCAAACCCATGATCCGATAAATCGAATCAAACCATATGCTACAAGGCCATAAACTGCGATATCTAATGCATAACCCAGTGCAAGCGGCCCTACCAAAAGCAAAAAGGTTAACAAGCTGGTTATCATCTCGTACCATGCAGACTCCTTCTGTCTGTCGAGTGCAAGCAGAATGTTTGTAACCGGCCATGTGGGTATTTCAAATACAGCTACAAGGGCCATAAAAGGTAACAAGTGCTGAACCTGCTCGATGCTGTCCGGGCTCCACTCTGTGAGGAACGAGGGGGCAAAATAACCCACCAATAGGATGAATATACCGGCTATTAATGCTGTTCCCAGCAGTATCAGTGTAGTTTGATTTACGAAAGCCCGCTTTGCACTGCCGCTCACTCTCTCGAAAAAGTAAAAGACACTGTCCGGGAATCCGAGAGTAGCCAGGTTTCTCGCTACCTCGTGAATCATCAGTAGGTAACCAATTATGGCAAAGTCTGTTTTTGATAAGATCTGTATCGTGGCAATAACTATCGCCAGGTCAATAACAGTAGTTACAATTCTTGCGAAAACAACTACCCCGGCCTTCTCCGATAAATTGGTAGATTTTTTACTCATTTTTTAAGAGCTCGTCAAACAAAGAGGCCAGTTCTCCTGATGTGTGTTTTGCATCATACATATTTCTGTCGGGGATCTCTTTTTCTGCAGACAGCAGAAAGGTTTCACCATTTTGTTTTGCCCTGGCAAACGAATGCAATAGTTCGGCAATCTCTTTCTTTTCCTCCGGATGGACCTGGATACCTGCTTTGCTACGCATTATAATATCCCCTATTTCCGGGTTGGCCGTGATTGAGAAGATCGGAATTTGCACCGCAAGGTAATCCCATAACTTTGCAGGGATCACCTGTTCTCGTTTCATATTTGTACTTAGCAGTAAAATATCCGCACTCTTCAAAACAGGCAGCATTTTTTCCGGTACAACCGGCTCATGACAAATAAAATTATTCTCCAATCCATACTTCCGGATAATCTGACTATTCTCTGCGTCGGGTTTTCCAAAACTATGAATATGGATGTATGATGCGTCTTCCGGGCGAACCCTTTTCAACATTCGTAACGCATCGGCAATGGGTGTTACGGGACTCAAGCGCCTGAAACGACCAAAAAACATTATATTCAGGAAATCAGGATTTAAATTTTCTCCCCATGTTTCATTCTCATACTCTTTGATCAAACGAGAATCGTAAGAGTTATAAATGGTCTTGGTTTTATCTGTTGATAGATTAAACTCATTCACATACCTTTTTTCAGTCAGCCCGGATGTAAAAACTACTCGCTCTGCATTCAGTAAGATTTTAAATTCTACATCTCTGTCTAATTTCATAGAAAACGGCGACCGATCTCTCAGGTTTACCTCAGCAAGCGTCCAGGGATCTCGAAAATCAGCAACGAATGGCTTTGATAAACTTCTTGCGAGCTTTTCTCCCAACCATAAACCTGACCATGGATCACCGGTTGCCCAAATGAGATCAGGATCAATCTCCTTCACTTTTTTTCTGATCTTAAAATACCTCAATAGAAAAAGGTAGATCCATGAATCGATTGGCGTTTGTTTATCCAGCCAATCTAACAAAGGAGTAGCTTTTTGCTCTGAATCAGAATCCCTTTTTGGATTGGTAGTTCGATCGAACGGTGGTTGAATTTCAATCACCGGAATCTCTTCAAGAAGTTTATTCTCTAACTCCGTATAACGGTCTCCCGGACTGGAAATGGTTAGTATAACCGGTTGATAGCCATGAGAACGCAGATGTATTGCAAACTTAAAAGGCCTTAAAGCGCCTACACGTCTTCTCGGAATAAAATAAGGCGCTATCATCAATACCGTTTTCATCAATAGGAAATTATTTTTTATTCCTTATTTCAATCTGAATGGGCATACCAACAGAAAAAAGTTGAGGCTACATTTGCTGAGATTTGACGAGTTTTTGCCAGCATCTTTCGGAAAAATCGTTAAGGGGACCTTTCTGATGATACCATCCAAAATGCAGGCAATATGGAGTAACGTACATATAATCACCTTTCCCGGGGATGGATGTAAGCATCCGAATTAACAATTTTTGAAGCCAGCGTTTCTTCAGTCCCTTTAAATCATAGATAAATTGATTTCCAAATAGCAGGCATTTTACGTTATGAAATTCTTCATCATATTCAGTAAAACTTTCAATAAAATCTAATTGCGGGCTTTCAAACCCATTTAACCATGGAATGACTTGAACTTCCAATTTTGCCATCGCCATTGCAAAACTCCATTCACAAGATTCCTCACTGCGTCCTTTTTCCTCTTTTCGGCTCCTGAAGTGTGTTTCTTCTCGCCTGTTTAACATCTCTTTAGCAAGTTCGCACACTTGCTTCGTTAAATCATAATCACCAGCGAATATCAAACCGGACTGAACCCGGCTCAAATAGGTGATATCAAAACGTCTTAGTGTACGTTTTCTCCGCCTGAATATTATATCTTTTAATACCCTGAACCCCTTTGGAGCTCCAAAAAACAGATCGGAGGTTTGATTTCCTGTAATCGTAAATTTATATGCACTAAACTGTTTCCAGAGGTTGTCTGGATTCTTGCACCACAGAATATCGCTGTCGAGAAAGAGGTTTTTTTTAAATACTAAAAACCGGTTTACGTTATGTTTAAAACCGGTTATAGAACGATAATCTTCCGGAAGGTGAAGGATATGTGTAAAGAGATTTTGAATGTTTGAATCTAATAGTATCTCTTTGTGTTCGTTTGAACAATAGAGAACCACCGGCCGATCCTGATCATATCTTCGCAGTGTTTGTACACTGGCAATGGCATGCTTGAGATATTTGAGATCTCCATACGTGGAATAAACATAGCCTTCATCTGCAAGTGGCTTGCCGGATAAGGATGTTTCCATGTATTCTAATTAAGTTGATGATCGGGAAGCGCGGCGTCTAAGGCTATCCATAAGTGCATCAAAACCCCGCTGTCTTATAATACTTTGAAACTGTCGATTATACGAATCGGCCGTTGATACCTCATCAATCGTCATATCTGTGATCATCCAGGTATCATTGAAATCTTGCAGATTATAATCTACAGACGTTCGCACATCTTCTAACTGTGCTGTTGTAGCCACATATGCCGAGTCTTGATTTACTTCGATCGAATTGTATGTAACCTCCGCCCGATAAATATCTAACCGGTTCAAAGAATTATCACGAATAATTGTTGAAAACAAAGATACAAATTCTTCTCTTTCTTCCTCGCTTATTTCATCATAAGTATCACCAAGAGCGTGCTCAGCCATGGATTGGTAATTAATTACATCATTAATGATATCCTTTAATCGATCTCGCTGATCTTGAGTGTAATCCGTTCCTTTTGGCCCCAATAATTCTTTAATTTCTTGATCACGCTCTTCAAGCATTGCCTGGATCGCATCAGCCTCTGTTTGAGCAAACGCAGATGGAATCACTAAAAGACCAATTATCAAAAATGTGTAAATGGTTCTAAACATATCAGGTTAATTTAAATTCAGTTGAGAAATAGGCAAACCGCCTGCTTTATACAGGGCTGCTATCTTCTTATTCAAATCAAATATATTTTGTTTCAATTTAACGCGCAGTTCTACTTCTTTTTGAAGTGCGTCCAGGAGATTTTCAGCATCACCAAAACCGATATCATAATTTAACTGTTCATTCCGTACCCATTTACGGGCGGTGGCAAGAGCTTCTTCCGTTTGCTTCATCCTGGTTTCCGCAACAGTTGCCTCACGATAACGTTCATTCAGGTCTAATATGATTTGGTCAGATACAGCCTTTTCAAGATCGTTGACACGTCTGTATTCAATCCGTGCTCTGTCAACCGTGGCACGCATCGATAAGAAGTTCAGGTTCTGCCTGATACCGAAACCTACACCAACCGAACCATAATTTGTATTATTCCTGATAAACGGATTGGTCTGGCGGGGTCTATTCGGAGTATTCGCAAAGCTACCTGTAATACCGAGAAAAAACATGGGGTATTGCTGAGCTTTTTCAGCCTCCAGCCTCTTTTCCAGTGCAGTAATTCCGAACTCCACTCCCCTCATCTCAGGGCGTTCCTGAATCGCTTTGTCGCGATAATAATTATATTCTTCAAGTTGATAAGGCACGGGATCCAGGAAGTTTTCATCCGGAATATACGTAACATTGGGCTCTGCCTGGAGAGCATAATCCCAAACTCGTTTTATATAATTTATGCTCTCCTGAACTTCTACCTGCCTTGTTGCAAACTCTGATTTAAAAATTTCAAATTTAAATACATCTGATTCCTGCAGGTCTGGATTTCCCTCTTCTCTCATCTTATTAAGTTCTTTTTCAGCGTCATCTAACTTTTCATTCGCATCTTCAAGGATTCTTGAAATTTCCATTGCCAAAAGGTAACTGTAGTAAAGTTCAAACAGTTGAATTTCGGCCTCTGCTTTTACTGCGCTAAATTCGTATTGTGCGGATTTAGCCCCCGCTTCTGCAGCTTTAACCGCACTTGAAACCGCTCCCCAGGTATATATTGGTTGAGTAGCAGAGAGTTCAGCCCGGGTAAATACAGCCCAGTTGTTCCAGTCATTTTCAAGGTTCGGGTCGAGGTAATACTCTCCTTCTCCCAAATCATCACGGTTACTTTCAACACCGGGAACAACTCCATGTTGTGTATTGAGTTCAAAACGTGGAAAAATACGGCGGGATTTAACAGTACGAACACGATTTTCTGCCAAATCCACCTTACCACTTTCGTAAGCAACCTGACCAGAATTTTCTAATCCTCTTTCAATAAATTCGGGTAACGTAATAGAAAGTGTATCCTGTGCAAAAGATGGTTTGAAGAGTACAAAAAGAAGCAGTAGAAGTACCCCTGTTCGATATAGTTCTTTACAGTTTTGCATTATGGCATGTTAGATTGAAAAGGTTTAAGCCATGAACGTACAACTATCATCATTATTTAATAGAAAAGCCCCAACACAATGGTTGAGGCTTATGCTATTAATGCGGAGGGAGAGGGATTCTCCCGAGGGGATCCCTTTGGGGGAACCCACCGGAGACCGCGAGGCCTCAAATAATCCCTTTCCTCTTTAAATATTGATATCCTTCAATACTTTTGAAAAACATTTCCCTTCTATATGCTTCGGATTTTGTTTTAAAAGTTTCCTTATGAATAATTTCAAATGGCCTGTGAGCTTTTGTGCTCCGTACACGGCCTTGATTATGTTGCTTTAATCTTTCCTCTAAATCCTTCGAATGACCGTAATAATGAAAGTCATTCTTTTTACTACACAAAATGTATGTGTAATACAAAATTCTGGAGGTTAACTAAAAAAAGAGCGGAGGGAGAGGGATTCGAACCCCCGGAGACCGCGAGGCCTCAACGGTTTTCAAGACCGCCGCATTCGACCACTCTGCCATCCCTCCAAAAAATGTAACTTGATGATGAATAAATTAATATTCAAAAATCATCAATCATAAATTTTAATTGTCCTCAAGTGCAGCCGCACCAGACACAATTTCTGAAATTTCTGTGGTAATTGCACTTTGTCGTGCCTGATTATACTCAAGCTTAAGATCTTGTTCCAGTTCTTTTGCATTTTCAGTTGCATTGTCCATTGCTGCCATTCGGGCACCTTGCTCAGATGCATTCGATTCAAGAACAGCTCGCCAAAGTTGCATATTCAAATGAACGGGTAACAATTTCTCCAAAATAGATACAGGATCAGGCTCAAAAATATAATCTTTATTAGTTGATGATTCCTCTTCCTCCTCACCTATCGATTCGGTTTTCAGAGGAAGTGCTTCCTCAATTAATCTATTTTGAGTGATTACCGTTTTGAACTCATTAAATGCGATCAAAACTTTGTCGTAGTACTCTTCTACAAATTTCTCTGAAGCAAAAGTCATTATCTCCGAGGTTTCTTCGTAATTCAGATCATCAAAGAAACCGGGAAATGCTTCAATAACGTTGTAATCTCTTTTCTTAAAATAACCGGACGCTTTTTTACCAATGGTGATCAATTCCAAATGACCCTGATCATTAAACGTACTGTATTCATCAGAGATTACGCCTTCAACTTTTCTAAAAAGATTATTATTGAACCCACCACAAAGTCCGCGATCAGATCCAACAACAATTAATAAAATACGCTTTGTCTCTTCCGGTTTTCTCAAGAGATCATTCTGTAGATCCTTTTGTGTTGAAACAAGTTTTGACACAACTTGTCCCATCTTTTTAGAATACGGACGTGTAGCATTCATACGCTGCTGAGCCTTTCGCAACTTGGCAGCAGCCACCATTTTCATGGCTTTTGTAATCTGCTGGGTATTCTTTATCGATGATATCCGATTTCGTATGTCCCGGAGATTCGCCATTCAGTTACTTCTCTTCAGTTGTTGCTAACAGTTGATCGATAGTACTTTCCGCAGTGCTGATCAGTTCATCGGCAAATGAATCATCCAATGTGCCCGTATCTCCCAAGGCATCCATTTTCTTTGAATATTTGGCCTGGACTGTTTCGAGAAACATCTCTTCAAACTCACCAATCTGATCAATAGAAAGTTTATCAAGCAAACCTTCATTATTAATTTTCAGAAGCGCAATTTGTTGTTCAACAGGAAGTGGTTTGTATTCACCCTGTTTCATCAGTTCTACTGTTCTCTCCCCACGTTTCAGCTGTCGTTGTGTGGCAGCATCAAGGTCTGAACCGA
Organism: Rhodohalobacter sulfatireducens; assembly: GCF_022012475.1. Lineage (GTDB taxonomy): Bacteria > Bacteroidota > Rhodothermia > Balneolales > Balneolaceae > Rhodohalobacter > Rhodohalobacter sulfatireducens. The sequence continues at coordinate 26,009 of NZ_JAKLWS010000034.1, read as the reverse complement.
ACTTTGCGAATGCTTCTAACTCACGGTATTGTGCAAGGTCGAGCTTCAACGTACCAGATAGTTTCTTCATCGATTTAACCTGTGCAGACCCACCTACCCGAGATACTGAAATCCCTACATCAATGGCAGGCCGTATACCGGAGTTAAACAGATCTGTATCGAGGAAGATTTGGCCGTCAGTAATAGAAATTACATTTGTTGGGATATAAGCGGATACATCACCCGCCTGAGTTTCAATAACAGGCAGCGCGGTGAGTGATCCTCCACCTTTCACTTTAGGAGCGAGTTCATCAGGGACATTATTCATCTGCTTGGCAACATCGTCATTCTCGATGATTTTCGCTGCACGCTCCAATAATCGACTGTGTAGATAAAATACATCCCCGGGGTATGCTTCACGTCCGGGAGGTCGTCTCAACAGAAGTGAAAGTTCACGATAAGCTACCGCTTGTTTAGATAAGTCATCATAAATTACAAGCGCATGTCGGCCAGTATCACGGAAATACTCACCAATAGCGGCACCGGCAAACGGTGCAATGTAACGCAATGGGGCTGATGCACTTGCAGGTGCAGAAACGACAACTGTATAATCTAGTGCATCGTGCTCCTTCAGAGTGCTAACAATATTTGCTACTGTTGAACCTTTCTGTCCTACAGCTACATAGATACAGTAAACCGGTTTTTTTGTTTTCTGCGTATTCTTCTGGTTGATGATAGTATCAATTGCAACCGCTGTTTTACCTGTTTGGCGGTCACCAATAATCAACTCGCGCTGTCCACGTCCAATCGGAATCAATGAGTCAATAGCTTTTAAACCGGTCTGCAGTGGCTCACTAACGGGCTCCCGATAGATTACACCCGGAGCTTTACGTTCCAATGGCAGCCGAAGTGTATCACCGGAAATTGCTCCTTTCCCGTCCAGCGGTTTACCAAGTGGATCTATCACTCGGCCAAGAAGACCATCTCCAACATTTAAAGATGCGATACTCTTTGTTCGCTTTACTGTATGTCCCTCCTCTACAACTTTGGAAGAACCAAAAAGTACAATACCAACATTGTCCTCTTCAAGATTCAGTACCATTCCGCGAATAGGGTTTCCGTCCCCGTCAACAGCATCAGGAAGTTCTACCAATTCCCCGGCTTGTACTTTGGAAAGGCCGTAAACACGTGCAATACCATCACCAACTTCCAGTACGGTACCCACATCATAAACATCCGCTTCACCGTCAAAACCGGTGAGTTGTTTTCTTAAAATAGCCGATACTTCGTCAGGTCTGACTTGACTCATTACTTATCCTAATATTTTTATTCAACTTCAGTTGAAGTAAGAAGGTCCTTCAACTGACTTAATTTAAATTTAACAGATCCATCTACCACGGTATCATCAATTCGGATTTTAAGACCACCAATCAATTCTTCCTGAACGTTTACCTCAAATTCAACTTTTTTACCTGTGGAACGCTCAATGTTTTTTCGTAATGCTTTCAGTTGTGAATCTTCCAACTTTTTGGCAGAAGTAACCCCTACTTTTATGATACCCTCATGTTGGTTGTATAATTCAATAAACTTATTTGATATATCCTCAAGCAGAGATTCCCTGTCTTTTCTAGATAAAAGTTCATAGAACTTGAATGTAATTTCCTGAATTTTTTCACCAAAGACCTGTTGAACCACTGCTTTCTTTTGATCTTTTTTGATGATTGGATTTTTCAGGAATAATTTAAGATCGGAGGATGCATCGATTGTATTTTTAATCAAGAGCATATCTTCCCGGATTACTTCGAGAATACCGTCCTCGATAGCTAAACCCAAAAAAGCATTTGCATAACGCTTTGCAGCCTTCGTACTCATTGATTAATTCATTTTTGGTAAATCGTTGATAAATGAATCAACGAGTTTTTTATTCTTCTTCTCATCAAGTTCGGAATGGATAATCATAGATGCAGATTGTACTGCCAGTTCTGCAACTTCACTCCTTAGCTCCATGAGAGCTTGTTTTTTTTCTTGCTCTATAGTATTGCGGGCATCTTCAATAATTTTTGAGGCGTCTTTCTTTGCCTGTTCAATTTTCTCAGTACGCAATACCTCGGCATCATCCAGGGCTTCCTTTCGAATTTTCTGGGCTTTTACCTCTGCTTCACGCAAAGCCTTTTCGTTTTCATTCGATATTTCCTCTGCTTTAGCGAGTGCTTTTTCCGCAGATTCCAGTGAATCTTTGATACGCTCCTCACGCTCAGAAAGAGCTCCCATAATAAGCGGTACTGCATATTTGCCCATCACCGCCAGAAATATAATAAGGGTGATGGCCACCCAAACAGCAAATCCACTGTTAAAGTTGAGGATTGCCCCGCCACCGCCACTTGCCGCTTCTGCAAAAATCAGCGTCATGATAGAGATGATTTAAAATTAAGCAAAGAAGACAAGAAGGATACAAACAATAGCTGCAATAAGTGCAACACCCTCAATAAGTGCGGCTGTCAAGATCATTGCACCACGGATATCTGCTGATGCTTCCGGTTGCCTTGCAATACTTTCAACGGCAGCTTTACCAATCATACCGATACCAAACCCGGCACCAATTGCCACAATTCCTGCTCCGATTCCTGCTGCTAATAAACCCATAATTTTACCTTGTTTTGTTTTGTAATGTTTAGAGTATATAGATGTTATTAAGTTCTTTATGCATGAGCTTCAATTTGCCCCTCTTCATGCTGGTGTTCATCAGAGGCCATGCCGATAAATACCGCTGACAAAAGGGTAAAAATATATGCCTGCAATACGCCCACAAATGCTTTCAATACGTATAGAGCCACTGTTAATGGTACTACTAGTACACTAGACCCTAATCCAAATGCCGGATTGAAATACTCTGCAAAGATAAAAATCAGCCCCAATATACAGATTATCATAATTTTGCCAGACAACATATTCGCAAAAAGACGAACGGCAAGGGCAAATGGCTTTGTGAACAAACCTAAAATTTCGATTGGGGTCAAAATAATTCTCAACCACCCCGGCACTCCCGGAAACCAAAAGACATGCTCCCAGTGATCTTTCGACCCATTCCATTGTGTAATGAAAAATGTAAATGCTGCTAAAATTCCGGTCACAGTAATATCTGCTGTTGCTGTGACCCCCCAAGGCAGCAATCCAAACAAATTCATAAAAGTAATAGACACAAAAACCGCAAAGAGATACGGTACAAATTTCTTGTATTTATTTTCCGAAATATTAGTCCTTGCTATATCATCCCGTATGAATACAAATGTTATTTCAAATAGATTCTGAAACCACCCTGAGGGTTCGGTCTCTCGTCCGGTCCCTTTTTTGTATTTTCTTGCCATCGCAATCGTAATCCAGAGAGTAAGGATGATACCAAACCAAAAGTACATTAAATGCGATGTGATGGACATATCTAGAACAATATCATTCCCCATTGTAGACACTAAGGAATGATCGGGAAGCTCCTCAAAATTACCGGATGTTACAGCAGATTCTGTTGAGCCGTATACGTAAGGGATAGCACTCCCCTCAACAAATAATATTCTTGGCAAGTATAAATGATAACCAGCTACATCCAGATAGTGATGGTCTTGAACTTTTCCGATCACATCGATGGGATTCTCACTCTCCTCAGATGCGTCTGCAGCTGCCAGTACGGGATTGATTGTCAAGAAAAAGAGAGCTGTAACAGCTATCCGACGCAAGATTCGACTCATTTTCTATAGTAATATTCTCGGTTAATTCGTGAGTTTATGATTCAGAAAAATCACTTCATTTACAGAATGGAAAATATACGAAATTATAAAACTAACAGTAAAACTAAATTCATGAATTTTTGTGGTTTTTAGAATAAATAAGAAGAGCAGACAAACGATTAGAAACCGGACAAACATTGAGATGAAATATAACTTTAAAAAATTTTGGTCAGCACTCTTATTAATCGTCGCTGAGATAAGGTGAATAATAACAGCAAACAGACCTAAAAAATAACCGGAAAACCACCCGATCTTCTCATACATTGGCAAGAGCGCAATTAAAATCAACGAAAGTATTGCAAAAACAAAAATGCTGAGTTTTAAATATTTCGGAACTTCTTTCAGCATAGTTATTGTCAATCACGGCTGTTAGTATCTCTTGCAATTTTGATAAAAATTGAGAGCATCAAGAGAATTCCCGTAAAAATTCCAGCCAAAAGCCACCATGGTGAGGTTTGATACTTTTCGTCAAGCCAGTATCCAAATAAAATCGGCACGCTGAACGAGGCAGCGATTTCAAAACCAAGCCCCGCATACTCCAGATATTTTCTATTTTTGGAATCCTTGATCAAAAAAATAATTAGCTTTTTTCTTTCACAGCTGTCGATTCTGCATACTCTGCATTAGTTCTGCTAACGGTGGATTTTTCCTGCTCACCCATTTTGCAATTTCCATTGAGCTGAGCACCTTCTTCAACAACAAAAACTTTGGTATAAATATCGCCGTACACATTAGCGGTTTGCCGTAAAGATAGTTTGTTTGATACTTTAATGGTTCCATCAACTTTGCCAGCGATATCCGCCTCAGTTGATGCAATGTTGCCATCGACATGAGCAGTTGAACTGACAATAACTTTACCCTTGCAGATCGCTTCCCCTTCCAGCCGCCCTGCAATTCGAATATCGTTGTTAGATTTTATCGTTCCTTTTATGGTCGTACCTTCGCTTATCATGTTAAGAGAAGGTGATTTTTGAGATGTACCGTTCACTTTATTTCCAGGTTTTTTTTTAAACATATTGAAATTACTCCATCAAATACATGAGTGGATTTTGTGGGACTCCGTTTTTCCAAATCTCAAGGTGCAGGTGCGAGCCCGAACTCAAAACTCCGCTGTTTCCTATCAGTCCAAGCAGGTCACCTTTTAAAACTACATCACCCTGTTCTTTAAGAAGTTTGGCACCATGTTTATAAACACTCATGATACCGTTCGAATGTTGCACGTATATTACGTATCCATAGTTAATTGTCCAACCCGTATTCACAACAGTTCCATCGGCGATTGATCTGAACTCCGTATTTCTATTTGCTGCCAGATCAATACCATAGTGTTCCTCTTCGGATGAAAAATTTTGGGTTAGTGAACCTTCTATAGGATAAAAACTGGGAAAATCGGGCGCACCCGCAAGCCTTGACGATGAGATGATCTCATTTTGGTTGAGCATTTCAAAGGTCGGGACCATCACCGGATCACTCCAGCTACTGCCCTGCCCTACCTCTTCTTCACCTGTAAAACTTCGGTTTGCTGCAAAATTTGTATCAGGAACGGTTCGAATGAACTGCTTCAGGTCATTTAGCTGAACCTCCCTGGCATAGAGCGAATCTTGTAAAGCTTCTACTCTTTGATTGATGGCAATTACCTGGTCACGGAACTGTTCATCAACTTGATCCTGATAGATGGAACTGAGAGGTGTGACAAAAAAAATACCTATCGATAGTACGATGGAAATAACTGCAACGATTGCAGCTATCTTTATAACATCAAACGACTTGAGTTTGAATGTACTGGATGAGTTCGGATCCGTCTCATCCAAAACCACAACCGTGACTTCACCTTCCTTCTCCGAAAAAATTTTTCGTAAAAATTTCCACATATTTATAATGGTACCAGAAAGTAGTTATCGACCAGAGATCGGATTTTACTTATAACCAGATCAAACTATTGGCATAAAAAATCAAGAGACAGAGTAGTTCGGTGCTTCTTTGGTAATTTGTACGGAGTGAGGGTGACTTTCTTTATAACTTGCTGCCGATATTTGAACAAATTCAGCTTTCTGTAATTCGTTGATTGTCGTCGCTCCCACATATCCCATTGCAGCTCGTAATCCACCACTCATTTGGTGAACCACCTCACTAAGATATCCTTTATAGGGAACGCGTCCTTCAATACCCTCGGGAACAAGTTTAAGATCATCTTCCACATCCTGGAAGTAACGATCTTTTGAGCCTTTGGCCATAGCGCTAATACTCCCCATTCCTCGATAGGATTTATATTTCCTGGACTCATAAATAATAGTCTCGCCCGGGCTCTCATCCACACCGGCAAACATAGACCCCATCATCACTGCATCGGCTCCGCCGGCAATTGCTTTTGGGATATCCCCGGTTTGTTTGATCCCGCCATCCGCTATCAACCCGATATTCATCTCCTTTGTATATTCCGCTATCTCCATGATGGCTGAAAGCTGAGGAACGCCCACACCGGTTACAACTCTTGTAGTACAGATGGACCCCGGGCCCACACCAACTTTTACAACATCAGCGCCGGCTTCCACGAGTGCTTCTGCGGCATCCCTGGTGGCTATGTTTCCACCCACAATATTCAAATCTTTGTGAACGGATTTAATATTTTTCACGGTTTCAAGCACACCTTTAGAGTGGCCGTGTGCAGTATCAACCGTTACAATATCAACACCGGATTCAACAAGTGCATCCACACGGTCCATCGTGTCGGGCGTAACACCAACCGCAGCCCCCACACGCAATCGCCCCATACTGTCCTTACAGGCATTGGGGAAGTTCATCTTCTTCTCAATATCCTTAAACGTAATCAACCCAACCAGGATATTATCTTTATTAACAATAGGCAGCTTTTCAACTTTGTACTGTTGAAGAATTTCTTCAGCCTCTTCAAGGCTTGTCTTCTCTTTGGCTGTGACAAGATCCTTCTTCGTCATGATGGTATCCAGCCTTTTATCAACGTAGTGCTCAAACCGAAGGTCGCGGTTGGTTACAATTCCAATCAACCGGTTGCCACTTTCAACAATAGGAATACCCCCAATTTTGTGCTTCTTCATCAATGCACGGGCATCTTTTACGGTGGCATCAGGCGGAAGTGTTACGGGATCTACGATCATTCCGCTTTCACTGCGTTTCACCAAACGCACGTGCTCGGCCTGGTCTTCTATAGACATATTTTTATGAAGCATGGCGATTCCACCCTCGCGAGCGAGAGCGATAGCCAATCGATACTCAGAAACGGTATCCATTGCCGCACTGAAAATAGGCGTATTGAGTGTTATGCTTGGTGTGAGATCAACTTTTGTTTCAACATCGCGAGGTAAAACCTGCGAATAAGACGGGACTAACAAAACATCATCATACGTAAGTCCCTGGCGGGTAATACTTGCGAAGGGGGAGGAGTTCGTCATGGAAAAATTTACTTTTTTTTCAGTTTGGTAAAGATAAAAAATCCATGTGAACTTCCTTACCTCAAATCGTAATAAATATTCAGAGTTTTGTCACTCTCAAAGCATCTAAAGCGGTTTTGAGTGAGCAAATTCCATCGAGGTAGCTGTTTACCCAAAAATCAACGCTTTCTCGCCTGCGTTGTACGCCTGCGCATGTGGTAGAGTACCGGCCATTCAGTTCATCGATATAACCCCGAACATCAGATTCTATTGCGAATTTCAATTCTTGAGGCAGATCTCCCCAACCAATCAACTGGAACATCTCTTCGAGCTCTTTGTACTCCTTCTCTGCTTTTTGAAAAATGGTCAGAAGAATGGGTTCCTGTTGGCGGGCTTTGTTTAATTTTTTTGCTGCATTTGTCATTGTGATATTTGGTTTGTTTGATGTTATATCACAATGTAAACAGGGGGAGTGACATCTATTTGTCACCCCATCATCAAAAATTTAATTATTCAAAAAATGGGTTTGTAAAATAAGCAAACTCAAAAAATTGAAATAACAAGGCCGTTATTGATCTTTTCTTCGCTTCCACTTCTCAGGATCTAATGCTGTATGAAATACAGCTCTTACGACAACCATCTCGTTTTTCTCGTCAATTGTGTAATGAATCATGTGAGAAAATTTACTCAAAGGCAGGCAGTGTACTTCGTCGTATCGCACCTGGAAGAAGGGATTCTCTTTTTAAAATCGATAAGTGCTTGTCCAGATGTTCTTCAAATCGTTTACCTAATCCGATTTTTTGCTCTTCATAATAATCAATACTCTCCTGGATATCTTCTACAGCTCATGGATCTAAGAAAATAGAAAATGACATCTATTTATCTTTAAACTCAAACTTTTGTCGTGCCTTTTCCCACGAAATCATTTCATATTGATTTTCTGATTCGATACGCTCTCTAACAATTTCTTTTTGTTCTTCAGGTATCTCTGTTTTTTCAGAAATCTCCAAACCCAACTCTTTAACGAGGTTCATAAAGAAATCAAATTTTTGATCCGGTATTTTAAGAGTTATTTCTTTCATGACTTGCTTAATGGTTTACAACTTAATACAAAAATAAAGTAGCTAAAAAGAACATCATAAGAAATCTCTCCCCTTTACAGTCACGAGATTCTACGATCGCTACCTCTCCTTCCGAATGACAGAATTTTTCAGGTATAGATTATTTCCTACGAAGAAACACCCATATCCTTAATAAACTTGCGAGCAGCCCAGCGGCTCCCCCACCATCCCAGAAAGATGGCGAGAACAACGACTCCCGAAATTAAATAGTACCATCGTCCAAACGGCCAGGAAAGCACACCAATTTGAGGCATAAAGTATGGAATGGCCCAATGGAAGAGTGAGTAGATAACCCCGGCGGCAACTCCTCCTGCAATGATTCCCTGCAAAACACCCTCAACCAGGAATGGCCGGCGAATAAATGCGTTTGTAGCTCCTACAAGTTTCATCGCTTTAATGAGGTCTCGTTTCGCATAGATAGTAAGGCGAATGGTATTGAACACGAGAATCATGGCTACCAAAAGAATAAAGATACCGATAGCACCCCCGACTATGAAAAGTGTCTCCGTTCGCGACTCGATCATCTGAAGCAATGCCATATTAAATCTTACTTCATTGACTCCCTCATATGTGTTGATTTCCTGAACGAGTGAATCTACTTGTGCAACGGAGTACTCCTCAGAGATACTTAACCGGAAAGAAGCCGGCAAGAAATCGAGTTCGGCTATAGCTTCACCCCCCGTTCCAAACTCCTGCTGGAATACCTGGGCTGCGCTGTCTTTTGAAATGTAGGTCAACCCGGTAATGCCCGAATTCTCCATCAGGCGTTCTTCCATCAGCTGGGTATCGGTACTGTTCATATCATCCAGGAAAACTTCTACCTCTACCTGTTGATTGAGCATCTGTGTAACTTCATAAGCATTGTATCCCAACCGAAACAGAACACCAATCAAAAGGACGGCAATAAAAAGTGAAAACATTGAGGTGAGTGCAGCGAGACGAGCTCGTCCCAACCCTGCAAATCCTTCTTTTAAAACATAACCTACACTCATCTGTGCTATCCGTCTAATTGGTAAAAAGTACTCGTACGCCAAATCGAAACCGCCTTCCGGGCATGGGGTATCCGACTGATTCAAAGTAGCCCAGTTGTTGAACCTGATCAAGTACGTTTTCCCATTTCAAGAGTATCATAAACCAACGTACCCTGGCAGATAGATCTACATCAACCCGGTAGTATGACGGGTTGATAAACTCATTTGTTCCGTGCTGCCATCGATTCAGGGGTGCAATAAATTCAGCAGTACGAAATGGATTTGGTGAAAAAACTCCTGAAAAACCGGCTTTTACAAAAGTTGCCCTGTCAAAAAGGTAATTCTTCCAGTAAAAATGACTCTTCAACCATATTCTTTCGCCGGAATTTGCCAATGTAGAATTCACCGGGTTGAAACTGTCTGATGAATATGTTTTCAGTGTCCCGGATATTTGCCCCTCAAAGATCCTTGAATCGAGTGAAAACCAAGCCGTACCGCTTGTCAGTGTGTATGGATCTATATTTTGAAATTGCCCCTCCTGCAAAAATACGGCATTCGTTGTATTCCGGATATCTCCCCGAACTCCAAATGTAAGGTCCCGCCAAAAATCGATCTCGGCCTGGAGCCCTATAAACTGAGAATCTTCATTGCTCAAATCGGACGAGCCAAAAAATTCATCCGACTCCCAGTATGCCGCCTGGATATCCGGTGCCCTGGAAATTGCTCCCCCGAACCCTGACAATCGAAATCCTTGAATTGGCCTGAATATCAAACGGCCGGAAAGTTCTGACGTTGACCTCCCGTCGTTCCAGGTTTTAAAAGATCCATGGCCATTCAACTCAAAAAGAGTTCCAATTTTTTGAGACGCATCCACGTTCATTTCTCCACCCAACCAACTGCTTTCTGTAAGATTTGATTTCTCCTGTTCCGACATTAAAGAAAGACGTCCTGTACCAATTACCTCCGCAGAAGAAATTGAGACCCTGTGACGAGCGAACATCTCAAGCCTTCGAAAATTCGTAGACAGCGTGTCAGCACTATATTTCAATGAGCGTTTATCCACCTGGTAATGTATACCCATTTTAGTTGAAACGGAACTTACAGTATCAGCTCGGTGATGTATTTGAACATAAAGGTCCTTGGCACCATACTCTGAGCTAGCGTTCGGTTCAACCGGAGAAGCTACAAATGTATTGAAAGAGAATAGCGCCGGATCGTTCAACTGGTAACCAAACGATTCCCCGAGATCCAATCCATTATTAATAAATCCTGCTTTTAGCAGCCAGCGATGATTCAGTTGATGATATACCCTTGCTGTAACCTGCTGGCCCCGAACAGCTTGAGAACGGTATCCCCCGCCATCCCTTCGATCCCAAAAAGAGAGTTCTAGGTTTGTAGTTTTTAAAAAATTCTGGGTGTATGAAAATTCGAGACTCCGATAATCAAAGTCACTCTCATCAAAATTCAGATAGGTTCTTGGTTGGATCAGGTAGTGCTCTCGCAACCTGATTCTCGATCGATAGGAGGCTCCGTAATCTGCCTCGTAAAATCCTGCAATTTTATGGATCGGCAGGCGATTCCAGTTCACATTTCCGGTGAGCGGATCGTTGTAATTGAGCCCCTCCATTTCAAGATTCATGTGCCGCGTAGAATATGCATGCAGTAATATTCCATCCATCCGTCCGACTGTACCCATACGAGATGTGACAGCTCCTTTTTCTTTGTGAAACTTATCGAACAGGTTCAGCAGGTTGACCCATCGAAGTGTGCTGTCCGTTTCGCTCATATCAAACGATTCCGGGAACTTCTGATCCCAAACATACACTGTATCGGGAATTTGTTCTTCAGCCTCCTGTTCTTGCAAAGATTGCGAGAGCGAATCCTGTTGAGCCGTTGATAGGGTATCTTGTATTCCTGATGACAAAGTATCCCGGGGAGTTGTTGATAAACTGTCCCTCGGTGCTGTCAACGATGTGTCCTGGGGTGCTGACGAGAGCGTATCTTGAGGTACTGTCGTCATGGTATCCACCGGTGCTGCAGAGAGCGTATCTTGTTGAGATTGAGACGGTGCCACCTGCAGCAAGCTAAATACAAGAGCAATAATCGAGGATAACAGCATCAGGTTTGTTGAGGTTTGAGTTCATACGGCAGACTGTCGACTCCCAGCAATCTCCTCCGTACAGATTCCAGTATTACCATCACCGTTCGTTCCTTGTTGATTAAGCGATCATTCGTAAAAACAGACCGCAGGGCAAAATGTTCTCCGTTGATCCAAAATCCCATCCATACCATGCCAACCGGCTTCTCCTCCGTGCCGCCGCTGGGTCCTGCAATTCCTGTTGAAGAAACGCCGATATCAGCTCCTACGTACTCTGCAACTCCTTTGGCCATCTCAAGCGCCACCTTTTTGCTAACTGCTCCATATTGCTCCAGTGAATTCTGAGACACACTCAACAAATTCTTTTTCACATCATTCGAGTAAGCTACAACCCCGCCCAGCATGTATCGAGAACTCCCGGGAATATCAGTTATTTCATTTGACAATAAACCGCCTGTACAGCTCTCAGCTGTTGCAATGGTCATGTTTTTTTCAATAAGAAGTTCACCTAATACTTCAGCCAATCTCAAGTTTTTACCTTTACCATAAATATATTTCCCGGCCCGGTCTTGCAGCATTTCACGAAGTTGGACCAATTTATCTTCTGAGTTTGCACTGATCCGAATCGTCACCCCACTTGGATTCGGCAGGAATGCAACCCTGACACCATTGGATGTAAATTGATCTAAATCCCCCACTTTATCACTAAGCGTACTCTCCGGAATTCCTGCGGTTCTGAAATATTCTATAATATTCGTATCAAGATCTTGAATATACTCCTCAACCTTTTTAGAAACCTGTTTATCCATTAGGTGCTTCATTTCGTACGGAACACCCGGCAATACAGCAAGATAATGGCCATTCCTCTCAAACCACATTCCGGGGGCGGTTCCTTGCGAGTTGAAGAGCACCTCACAACACTCCGGAACCAATGCCTGCTCCCTGTTGGATCGTGAAAAAATAAATCCACGTGTCTCAAAAATCTCTTTTACGTGATTGAGTACAGCTTCGTTCTCAACCAATTCTGAATCAAAAATATCAGCGACTGCTTTTTTAGTGATATCATCGTGCGTTGGCCCAAGACCTCCGGTTACAATGGTAAGATCAGCTTTTTGAAGTGAATCTGAAATTTCTTCAATGATCGGGGTATAATCGTCCGGTATCGAAATCATCTTATCTACCGAAAAGCCCGATTCTGTCAATTTACTTCCAATCCATGATGCATTTGTGTTAACGGTATCGCCGATTAATAACTCGTTTCCAATTGTGATGATATGTGCCTTTTTCATAGTGTTGAAAATAGGATTTTGCTGAACATGTATGAAATGCGGATATAATTCCTTTTTTTGTACAGATATTTACCTCAAATTTAATAGGAATAAGGTTGGGAGTCTTCATCCAGTTGACAATATTGCGGCTCTTGTGAAATTTTGAGTACACGAATAACAATTAATTGACAAGAATTATACCTTTAAGTGTGCAAAAAATTCCAAACATACTTAGCGGCTTCCGGTTACTGCTGGCCCCCATATTCCTATATCTGTTCATCCAGGATCAAATTTTCTGGCGGGCTATCAGTCTTGTAATCTTTTTTATTGCCGCAGCTACCGATTTTATTGACGGGTACATCGCCCGCCGTTTCAACGCAGAGAGTGACTTCGGTGTTTTTCTCGATCCGCTGGCCGACAAGTTTCTCACATTTGCCGGCTTTATCTGTCTTCCCTTTCTCGATCCGAGTCAATTCCCTCTGTGGGCAATACTGCTTATTGTAGTGCGCGATGTGGCTATCACAGCCCTTCGAATTTTTGCAAATCGCAAAGGGGTCATCATGCAAACCCGGTATATGGCAAAGGTAAAAACCGCCATTCAAATGATGTATCTCTATATAGCACTCATTTTTGGGCTTCTGATGTTGTTCAGGGGGCGTTTTGGTGAAATGATCCAGATTATTCTCGATTCGAATGTATTCTATACAGGATTAATGCTCGTTATGATCATTACTCTCTACTCCGGTATTGAATATATAGTTGTAAATCGTGCACTCTTTTCGAGCCAATTTAAAAAATCATGAACATACGACTTGCCATAGGTACACTTTTTGGAACCGGCAACCTTCCAATTGCACCGGGAACATGGGGAAGCTTATTTACCCTTCCAATGATTTATGCAGCGGAATATTTCATTCCGAACCTGGGAATTCCCCTGTTATTTGCTGCCTGTTTTGTGCTTTCTCTTTATTCTGCATCAGCTGCGATGAAGCAATATGGACAAGATCCAGCTCAATTTGTGATGGATGAATGTGCTGGACAAAGCCTTGTTTTTATTCTTGGTGGATTTTCATTCACCTTTACCGGTGATGTACTTCTGCTGGTTTTCGGTTTCCTTCTATTCCGTTTTTTTGACATCCTTAAACCGTTGGGTGTAGATAAGTTGCAAAATTTACCCGGAGAAATTGGTATATTAGCAGATGATTTGTTGGCCGGTGTATATGCATTTATTTGCCTGGAAGGATCCATCTATTTATACCAAACATTACTTTGACAGTGACCGGCTGAAAAACAACAAACAGGAAACTTGTATTGAACACATATTAATTCTGTTTACGATACGTTATATCTAATTTGATTGAATATTTTTGAAGCATGATTATTGATGAGACATACTCCAGAGAGCTTGCAAAATCTTTACTCGATATTAATGCGGTAGTTCTCAGGCCGAAAAATCCATTTACATGGTCTTCAGGTTGGAACTCCCCCATATATTGCGATAACAGGCTCACTCTCCGTTACCCTGAGATTCGAAAAGGAATTGCCCAGGGCTTTGTGGCTTTTATAGAAGAAAAGTTTCCGGATGTTGAAGTAATTACCGGAACTGCCACAGCCGGTATACCCCACGCAGCCTGGATTGCACAAAATCTTGATAAACCTCTCGCTTATGTTCGCGCGAAAGCAAAAGCATATGGCCTTGGAAACCAGATTGAGGGTGGTGTTGATAAGGGACAATCTACTGTCGTGATAGAAGATCTCGTATCTACAGGTGGATCGGCAATATCAGTGATTGAAGCACTCCAATTTATTGGAGCCGATGTACGGGCTCTGCTGAGCATTTTTACCTATGGCTTCGACAAGTCGATCAAAAAATTCGAAGAGAAAGAGGTACCATTTTACAGTTTAACAGACTACTCTACATTAATTGACGTTGCACTTGAAACTGGATACATCAAAAATGAAGATCTCAAATTGTTAAACGCCTGGAGACGTAGTCCGGACACATGGCCGAATTAAGCAGTAAAGCGCTCGCAAATTTTACCGCAGCAACCTCTGCACTCATCCTCACTGAAAGCCTGAGACTGATTCGAAACTATAGATATTACAATAATATTTGTGAGGATAGTGTAACCCGCAAAGAGCTCATAAAAAAAGTTCGCAACGTTCGAAAACTTGCGTTCACTCTCGAAAATCTGATGAATAAAGACGAACCCGAGGAAGCACCTTTCTTTGTCTCTGTTGCAGGATGCATAAATGATCTGCTTGAAGATATTCACAGGAAAATTCTCTTTTATGATGCTGACTTAATTGTAGAGATCATTCCGATTATCGATCAACAGAGGAAGTATTGGGAAGATTTTTCAGAACCGGAATTTTACGATGCTAAACTTCTCAGGGAATTAGATCACTCGGTTCCCGAAGCACTTTACACAATTGAAAAAAATCTAATAGGTCTTCCCTCGTTTGCACGTGTATAACTACCAAAATAACTGAAAAATATCATTTACGTTATATGAATCGACCTGTTATTCTTTCTGTAATTTTCCTGTCAATTATATTATCGGGATGCCTGGGATCTACCGGGCCGAATGAATCGTGCGAGGATTTCAGCCGAGAAGAGCAAGCAGAGTACTGGGAACAAAACCGGGATAAAGAAGGCGTAATTCAAACCGAAAGTGGATTGCAATATCGCGTAATTGAAGAGGGTGAAGGTGCCAGTCCATCGCTAGAATCCACTGTTCGTATAGAATATGAAGGGAAGCGAATTAATGGCTCCATATTTGATACAACCGATAATATTGGACCACAGGAAACCACCGTAGAGGGACTTCTTGAGGGATTGGAAGAAGGATTGCAATTGATGAAACAGGGGGCAACTTATGAATTTGTTCTGCCCTCCCACCTGGCATTCGGTGAAACTGCGGCCGGAGAATTTTGCCCCGGAACGACTGTTATTTTTGAAGTTACACTTGTTGAAATTGTTGAATAATTAATACGTATTAAATCTGTATGAAAATATTAAAACTATTACCACTTCTACTTACTCTTTTTTTCGCAGGATGTTTAGACACATCCACAAGCTACGATGACTCGCAAGATCAAGCCTTTCTCGAAGATTATGCTCAACGGGATGGTGTAACAACCACAAACAGCGGATTGATGTATCGAGTGATCGAAGAGGGAGAAGGTGAAATCCCTGAAGGTGACCAGAAAGTTATTGTTGATTATGAGGGAGAATCTGTTCGACAAGACAGACGATTTGGCCCGCAGGACCCTCAGCAATTTGAAATTTTCACTCCCGATGAATTGAATGTCTTTCCCGGCATTGGGGAAGGTGTACAGCTCATGAAGGAGGGTGCCAGATACGAATTCGTAATTCCCTCAAACTTAGCAGAAGGAAACGGACGGGTTTATGTCTTTGATATGAGATTACTCTCGTTCTTGCGGCAAGACCAAGAACAGTTTTTAATCGATAATGCAGCACTTGAAGATGTTGAAGAAACTGAAAGCGGCCTTCAATATCGCATTCTCGAAGAGGGGGACGGAGAAACACCAACTTTAGAAAGTTCGGTTCGAGTTAAATATAAAGGTACCTTTACAAACGGTTACTCATTCGATCAATCACCTGAGGGAGAAAGTGTCGAATTCAACGTAACGGGTGTTATCCAGGGGTTCAGTGAAGGATTACAACTGATGAAAGAAGGCGGCAAGTATCAATTATTTGTTCCGCCAGCGCTTGGATATGGTAATCAATATCCTCAATACAATAATGTCATAGTTTTTGAAGTGGAACTCGATGAAATCCTATGACCAGGGGCTTTTCTGAGTCCGATTCACGCTGTTAACATTCCTCAACATTGGTTATTTTTGATGGCTCAAATGAAAAAAGGAGTCTAATTCAATGAGTGATAAACGATTCTACATAGAAACCTACGGTTGCCAGATGAATTTTTCTGATTCTGAAATCGTAAATTCCATCCTGATGAAAGATGGAATGCAACCGGTACAAACCGCAGAGGAAGCAGATGTCATCTTTGTGAACACATGCTCTATCCGTGAGAATGCGGAAACTCGGGTTTGGAACCGTTTAAAGGAATTTCGATCACTCAAAAAAGAGAAAGACGATCTCACCGTTGGCGTTCTTGGCTGTATGGCCGAGAGAATCCGCGATCAGATTATTGACCGGGAGCAACTCGTTGATATTGTAGTTGGGCCCGATGCCTACCGCGATCTCCCGAACCTGCTTGCCGAAGTAGATGACGGAAGAAAAGCAGTGAACGTGCTTTTATCGCTTGAAGAAACCTATGCCGACATCAGCCCGGTTCGAACCAGCGATAACGGCGTAAGTGCGTTTGTGTCGATCATGCGCGGCTGCGATAACATGTGTGCGTTTTGTGTTGTACCATTTACACGGGGACGTGAGCGAAGCCGGCCGCTGAAAAGTATATTAAATGAAATTCAACAACTTAGTGATCAGGGGTATAAAGAGGTCACACTCTTAGGTCAAAATGTGAACTCCTATCAATATGAGGATGTCGATTTCACACAATTGATGGATCAAGCCAGTAAGGTGGACCCGGAAATGCGATTCCGTTTCTCATCTCCCCATCCAAAAGATTTTCCGGAACCACTTCTACACCTGATAGCCAAGCGGCCGAACTTGTGCAGTTACATACATATTCCTGCTCAAGCCGGATCGGATACGACCCTTGAACGGATGAGACGACCTTATACAAGAGAACAATATCTCAACCTGACCGACAAGATGCGGGAGATAATTCCGGATGTATCACTCTCAACAGATATCATAACAGGCTTCTGTGATGAAACCGAAGAGGAACACGCCGATACCCTGTCTCTCATGAAAAAAGTTCGGTTTGATTTGGCCTATATGTTCGCCTACTCAGAACGCGAACGAACCCTTGCTCACCGGAAATATGATGATAACGTCCCCGAGGACGTGAAAAAAAGGCGGTTGTCTGAGATCATCGAGCAGCAGATGAACATCCAGGAAGAGAATAATAAGCAAGAGATCGGTAAACGGCATCTTGTACTCGTTGAGGGTGAAAGCAAACGATCCAGCGAGCAACTCTCCGGCCGAACCGATACAAACAAGATGGTGGTTTTCGATCGAAAAGATTTCCAAAAGGGAGATTATGTGGAAGTTGAAATTACCGATTGCACTTCCGCAACTCTTATGGCCAAGCCCGTCAAGAAGAGCTCCATCCAGGAGTTCTATGCTGAGCCTGCTTTAGTTTAAGTAAATTTTTGAAAAGTTCTTTTATCAGCTGCTGAATCCACTTCAGTTATCCAATTCATGAATTGAAACACAGAGATTCGGCAGGCGAAGAGCCCAATCGGCTGACAAATCCACTCTGTCTGCCGAATTCATGGTGAGTAAGTCTGATGTGATTCTGTTTACCACTTGAAATCATCCGACAACTCTGTTCCATAAACCACAAGCTTACTTAATCTATTCTTCGGATCAATTTTCAAATCAACGAACAACTACTCACCATCAACAAACATTATCTTGTAAAGAAGCTGTTAAACTTCTTCACCCGATAAGGTTTATCAGGGAATTAGGTGATAAGTTTCGTAAATTTTGGCATCTTAAGTGAAAGCAAGAATATCATTCTCACTAATTAACCATGACGGACTTTAAACCACTCGAAAAAAAGTTAACCGGGTTAGAAAATAAACTTAAAAAATACCGGGAATTACTTTTAGCCAATTTGGTGATGGTCGGTGAAATCCCGGCTCCGACTTTTAATGAAGATAAACGAGTTCAATTTATTCTGAACCGGTTCGATGAAGCCGGTTTAACCGACTCATCGATAGATGATCATGGAAATGGTATTGGTGTACTTTCTGGCAAAGAAGGGAAAGATTCCATTCTGCTGAACGCACATGCCGATACCATTTTTTCCCAAAAGACTGATCACACCATGCAGGTTTCCAGTGACTCAATTACCGGAGCCGGCGTCGCAGATAACAGCCTTGGGCTCGCTGTATTGGCAACACTGCCATATATACTGGAAGATCTGGATATCGAGCTTAAAAAAGATCTTGTACTCTTCGCCGGTGTAAAAAGTCTTGGCCGCGGAAACCTTGAAGGCATCCGTTTTTTCCTGGAAAACAACCCTTTTAAAATCAGCGATGCAATTTGTATTGAAGGAATTCAGCTTGGCCGTTTGAGTTACTCATCCATCGGGATGCTGCGAGGAGAAATTACCTGTACCGTGCCCGAAAGCTACGACTGGTCCCGTTTTGGCGATGCGAGCGCCATTCTGACTCTCAACGAAGTCATCAACAAAATTAACGATATTCGACTACCAAAACGCCCGAGGACAAGTATTGTAATGGGATCAATTGTCGGTGGAACATCTTTTAATACCATCGCCCGTGATGCCACCCTTGGATTTGAGGTGCGATCTGAATCACAGGAAGTAGTTGAGGACACCGGATCAACGATTGGGGATATTGTTCATGAAGTTTCATCAAAAACCGGCGACCAGGTTGAGTTGGATATTTTTGCCAGACGGAGCCCGGGTGGCATTCCCTACGCACATCCGTTGAATGAATGCGCGAGATCTGTGATGGAATCGCTGGATATTGAGCCACGATTGGCACCAAGTACATCGGAACTTTCCGCTTTGATCGATGAAGATATTCCGGCTCTTACACTTGGAATTACGGTTGGAGAACGAACTTTTAAAACAAATGAAACCATCCAGATTGATCCGATCTTTAAAGGTTTGGCTCAACTGATTGGTATAATTTTAGCTGTTGACGGAGGATATTGTGAGTAATAAGTTGCAAAAATGGATTGATAAGAATACCTATCATCATTCCGAATTTTGGGACCTCAAGAAGTTAGTGGAGGCCAAAGAAAAGAAGAACCTTAAAATATCTCTTTGTCTTCCTACGCTGAATGAGGAGAAAACGATTGGAAAAGAGATCATCATCTTTAAATCCGAACTTGTTGAGCGCTATCCGTTGATTGACGAAATAGCAGTGATCGATTCCGGTTCCGATGATAACACCCTCGAAGTTGCCAAAAATTACGGAGCTGATACCTATCTCGCATCCGATATTCTTCCAAATCTTGAACAGAAAAAAGGAAAGGGAGAAAATCTCTGGAAAGCAATTTACCAGCTCGAAGGTGATATCATCGTGTATGTAGATGCGGATATCAGTAATATTCATCCGAGGTTTGTTTACGGATTGGTTGCTCCGCTTATCCACAGAGACAAGGTTCACTATGTGAAAGCTTTTTACGACCGTCCCCTGGCCTTTTCAGGAAATGTACGGGCTTCCGGCGGTGGGCGAGTGACCGAAATTTTAGTGCGTCCGCTCTTTTCACTTTTCTTTCCTGAACTAACAGGCATCATTCAACCGCTTTCAGGTGAATATGCAGTTCGCCGCGACGTTCTCGAACAGATCGCTTTCCCGATTGGGTACGGCGTTGAGACCTCCCACCTGATAGATGTATATCACAAGTATGGACTGGAGGCTTTTGCACAAACCGATCTGGACAAGCGTGTACACGAAAACAAACCAACCCAGGCACTTGGAAAGATGGCTTTCGGAATTCTGCAAACATTCATTAAACGTGCCAAAGCTCTCGGCGTGTTTGAAAAGGCCGAGCACGAGACGATCCTTCGCCAATTCCAGGTAAAGGAAAATCACTACGAGCAGAATCTTATGGAGATCATTGAAGAGGAGCGGCCACCGATGATTGAAATTGAAGAGTATCGAAAGAAGTTCAAGAAATAACTCTTCAGCATCTCTTACATGACTTCTACAGACCTCCACGAACGGTTTAAAAAGCTGTCTGAGCCGCTTGAACCGATAGACACAAAAACCATTTCAACACTCCGGGAATTAAATGACATTCGTGTCATTGCATATGATTTTTATGGCACGCTTTTTATTTCCGGTGTGGGTGATATAGGGATTGATGATGGCCACGCCAATGCCGATCTGCTGACTGAAACTCTTGAAAACTCAGGAATTGAAATCCTGGATAAATCAGCGGGTACAGCCGGTTTTAAAGTCTATAATCAGGTTGTCGATAAACATATTCAGTCTCTAAAAAAAGATGGAATTGAGTATCCTGAACCGGATATTCGAACCGTTTGGAAAGATGTACTGGATGAGATGGAATCTGAAGGGCTCATTAACTATTCAAACAGAGACTCCCTGCCTGATATTGTATCTGTAGAATTTGAAGCCCGGATGAATCCCGTTTGGCCGATGGAAGACGCGGTCGATACTCTCACATTTTTTAAGGATCGAGGATTGACGCAAGGCATTATCTCTAATTCACAATTCTATACCCCGATCGTCCTCGAGGCTTTAACCGGTCATACACTTTCTGAACTCGGATTCGAGAAAAAACTTCTTCATTGGTCTTTCGAGGAGAATCTTAAAAAACCGGGCCTTAAATTTTATCGGGATTTTATTGAAAAGCTGGATGATTTCGATCCGAACCTCTCCCCTTCAAATGTTCTTTATGTTGGGAATGATATGCTGAAGGATGTCTATCCCGCTCATCATTTCGGCATGAAAACCGCTCTTTTTGCCGGCGACAAACGCTCCCTAAAATGGCGCGAAGATGATGATCGCTGCAAAAATTTACTTCCCGACCTGATCATCACCTCTCTTTCTGAATTAAAAAAATGTGTTAAACTTTAATCCAGACTACTTTGAATGGCAAAAGCTTGGCCATACCGTCTGAAATACATTTTTTTCCTGAGATAATATCGTTGTAGTTCGCATCCAATTGAATCGGTAAAGAATGACCTGAAAGATCAACTGTTTTTGTCTCATCAGATACATTCGCCAAAACCAAAACTTTTTCAGTTTCGTCCGGGTCCCAACGAACAAGGCAGAAGATTTTGTCATCAATATTATAGGCTTCCTGCCCACCAAAGGGATGAAAAGCCGGATGCTTTTTGCGAACCGAGATAACCTCTTTCATACTGCTGAAAATACGATAAGTACTTGTATCAGGATCGCTCAATTCACTTGTCAGTTCATCGTAGTACCATTTTTTCCGGTTGATAGTTCGGTACCGCCCTGTAATGGAAACACCTTGTAAGTTATTTCGTGTTGCCGTCAGGTTATGAAAATAGATTCCCGGCACCCCTTTCAGGCTCAGTGAGATAATTTGTGAACACATATACCTGCGTTCTTGCAAAGATTGTGACCCATTCATCCCGCTAAATGCATCGAAATAGGTGATGTTAAGTTCGTAGGGAGAGAGTGAACCGTCCGGATTTTTCTTCTCTGAAACAAATCCACCTTTCGTCTTGATATCTTCCACCAGCTTGGTAAACTCATCATCGGGTACCAATCCCTCCAGCGGGCGAACACCAATACCATCATGCGATGAGGTGAAATTAAAATAGGTGCAATTTTCAGGCAGGCCTTTCAAAGTTTTCACCCATTCGGTCAGGTATGATGCGTTCTCCGTTAAAATTGCATGCAGAAGTAGTGGCGGAAGGCTGAACTGGTACACCATATGAGTTTCATCTCCTTCACCAAAGTAGCTGATATTTTCTTTATGAGGCACATTTGTTTCGGTGATAACGGTGGATTTAGGCGCAAAGCAATTCACCAATGTTCGCATCAATTTTACAATTTCGTGAGTTTCTTCCAGGTGAATGCAGGAGGTACCAATCTTTTTCCAAATGAATGCAACCGCATCAAGGCGAACGACCGACAGGCCTTTACTCAGGTAAAAGAAAAAGATATCGAGGTACTCAAAAAGAACATCTATGTTTCGGAAATTGACATCAATCTGATCATCGCTAAAGGTTGACCAAACAAATTTCTCACCGTTTTTTGTATGAACCGGTGTTAAAAGTGGAGAACTTCGTGGACGGGTAACATCTGAAAGATCTGTGGAAGGATCTATTTCAATAAAATATTCTTTGTACTCCTCCTCTTTTCTCAAATATTTTTTAAACCATTCACTGTATCGGGATGCATGGTTCATTACCAAATCTCCCATCAAACGAAAGTCTTTACTCATCTCTTCAATATCATCCCAACCGCCAAGCCGTTCATCAACCCGGCGATACTCCACAACAGAAAAACCATCATCAGAAGAGCTCGGAAAAAATGGTAAAATATGTACTGAACTGATCACATCATTCAACTTCTCCTTCAAAAATTGATGTTGCTTTCTAAGCTTTGATACAGGCTCGCCCTGGCTTGGCTGAACCATATCCCCATAGGTTATTAGAATATGATCTTTATGGGTCCAGACATCATGAAATGAAACCTTTTTAGAGGGTTGAAGGTTATATTTTCTGATTAGCTGTTTTGTTCGATCAATACATTCATCAACGCTCTCTTTTCCATAAATTACAGTGAAATGATGGATTAATCGATCGAGCGTATTCTCGCAAAAAATGTCGTCTGTCATCTACTATCAGGAATTTGGCTTCTGCAAATTAGAGTAAAGAACAACAAACGATGTTTTTTCTAAAAAGTAAAGGTTCAAAAAGATCGGTTCTATTCAATAAAAATTCCAAATGCAGTTTATGGCAAGAATCAGATCTTTCTTACATTTAGGGTTCAACAAAAAATAGAACTATGGACAGGCAAGCATTACAGGAACGTTATGGAATTATCGGCGAATCTGAAGCAATAAAGCAGGTTGTCGATAAAATTATGCAGGTATCCGGAACAGATATCACTGTATTGCTCCAGGGAGAAAGCGGTGTTGGGAAAGATATTACCGCACGCGCTATCCACTCTTTGAGTAAAAGAGATCGTAAAAACATTGTGATTGTTAACTGCGGCGCTATTCCCGAGGGCATCATTGAAAGTGAACTATTCGGCCACGAGAAAGGCTCGTTTACCGGCGCTCACGAAGCACGCAAAGGATATTTTGAGAAAGCTGATGGCGGAACCATTTTTCTTGATGAGATTGGAGACACCCCTAAGAACATTCAGGTAAAATTATTGCGAGTCCTCGAAAGCGGTGAGTTTTTCCGCGTTGGATCCAGTAAAATGTATACTGCGGATGTACGGGTCATTGCGGCAACCAACAAGGATTTATGGGAACTCGTGAAAGAGGGATCGTTCCGTGAAGATCTCTACTACCGCTTAGACACGGTAAAAATCAAACTGCCACCGCTTAGAGACCGCAAAGAAGATATCATTCCCATTTTTAGAAAATTTGTTACCGAATTTTCCTCCAAGTACGATTCGGTTTTCCAGGGTTTTTCTGATGAAGCTAAAGAACTTTTAATCTCTTACAGATGGCCCGGTAATGTACGCGAGTTGCGCAATGTAGCCGAACAGTTGGTTGTTCTGGAAAAATCACAGTTTATTGATAAAGACCGCCTCCAAAAATATTTGAAAGGCCGGCAGCATCTCGGTTCTACTGATAACCTACCCGTCCTCTCTCGAAAGGATCCGGAAGATGAACCAAGTGGTCAGCAGTCGTCCACAGATACGGGAATTATATACCGCGCTTTGGTTGAAATGAGAACTGATATATCTGATGTCAAAAAAATGCTCGCTAAATTTCTCTATTCAACCTTTAGTGAAAAAGAGATTAAGGCCCTGCCCAGCGCAGTCTCCCGAAATATTGATCCCAACGATATATCCGGACACATTCGGGATCAAATGGACGATTCTTCGCTCGGTATCCGCTCTGTGGATACTACAGTTGAGGAAGAGAATGAAGAAGAGATCGATGAAATTGAACAATTTTTTGCAGACAAGGAGATTCCCTCGATTGAAGAGGCTGAAAAATTCCTTATTGAACAGGCCCTGAAACGATTTGACGGAAATCGTCGAAAAGCTTCCGAAGCTTTGGGGGTCAGCGAACGAACACTTTACAGGAAACTGGATCAGTATGGACTTCAATAGGTCACTCGGTTTTCTTTTTCTGGTTGTTTCTTTTTTTATTTGCTTCAGTGGATGCATCACGTATAGTTTTACAGGTACTTCTATACCGGCGGATGTAGAAAATGTTTACATCCCATTTTTCCCGGATCAATCGCAAAGTGGTCTTGGAAATTTAAGTGATCGCCTGAACCGTGCATTAATCAACCGGTTCATCAACCAAAGCAGATTATCACTGGCAAACGACCAGGAAACATCTGATGCCTGGATGGAAGGAGCTATCCAAACGTATGTGAATCGTCCGTTTAGCATTGGCGGGAATGAACAGGCGAATCGAAATGAAGTTCAGATATCCGTTCGGGCAACCTTCCAGTTTGCATCTGATGAGGATCCCATTTACACAAAGACATTTTCCGGCACAGCAACTTACGATGTTATTGATAATCCCGTGGAGGGAGAGTTAGAAGCCGCTGAAACCGCGTTGCAACAAATTTCCGATAATATGTTTAATGATGCCGTGAGCAGTTGGTAAATTGGTATCACTTCTTTAAAATGTTTCATGGAGTTACAGCCTTTTCAAATACCAAAATCGTACCAAAGCTACCTGGAGACTTTTGACGACGATCCGGAAACTGCAATCAAACGATTAAAAAACCGCGTTGAAAAACGAAATGCCGGGGCTGTGGGATACTTCTTCCTGGCTTGGCTGTATCTAAAAAATGGCGATAAAGAAAACGCGCTGGATGCCTCCATCCAGGCAAAAATTATGGCCCCGGGCAGCGAACTGATGAGCCGGCTTCATTACTATATCTCGCATCCACAGTCGTTTAAGGCCTGGGAACCGAAAAAAAATCGGAAACCGTTCAAGCGAGATCATCACTCCTACGATCAGTCTCATCCTATCCATGATCTGGATGGCCTGATTTCTAAACTTTCGTCGGTTGAATCGAAACGAATCAAGCCGGACACAGAAGCCGAAGATGACAAACGCGATTTAAGTGAAAAAAGCGCGGATGTGGATGATATCGTTACGGAAACTCTTGCCGTAATTCACGAGAAACAAAAAAACTACCCAGCCGCTATTTCTACCTATGAACGGTTAAAAAATATCAATGACTCTAAAGCAGGTTATTTTGATGATCAGATCTCTCGACTAAAAGAAAAACTTGAAGAAGAAACAGCTGAAGAGTGAATTAAGCCTCTGTTTCTTTTTTAGAAGTGCATTTCGTCCTTCAAAGCTCATCCGATGCATGAATGTAGATCGGCTCGCCTGAGCCGATATCCAGCCAATCTTGAAAAAGGCAGTTTAATGAAAGATTCATAAGAACTGGGTCTTCAATCTGCCCTTCAGAAACAAGAGTTTCGGAATGAAATAAATATGTAAGTATGTCCAAATTTCTCAATACGGGCCCCCGCTTGTGCCGTACCCAAGACCTGATTACCTGACGCGTTCCGAAATATTGGGAGTGCCTTATTTATTCCA
This sequence comes from Rhodohalobacter sulfatireducens, assembly GCF_022012475.1. Classification (GTDB taxonomy): domain Bacteria; phylum Bacteroidota; class Rhodothermia; order Balneolales; family Balneolaceae; genus Rhodohalobacter; species Rhodohalobacter sulfatireducens. Next base: position 32 of record NZ_JAKLWS010000034.1, on the reverse strand, counting down.
CGACAACCGTATTTCTTTACAGCTCTAGCGAA
>NZ_JAKLWS010000033.1 GCF_022012475.1 Rhodohalobacter sulfatireducens | reverse complement strand
GGTCAACGTAGCAAACCGCCGTATACGCGACCCGTATGTACGGTGGTGGGAGAGGCGCACCGTGGGCTTATTGCTCACGGCCGTCTACTCGATTATACTTCGATCACAGGATATTTTAGGAGGTCCAAACCCGGTAGAAATATATAGTGCTTCTGATTTTTACTGATCAATTTCACTTCTAATGTCATCGCAGCTGCGGCAATCAGCATATCATTTATTTCTACACCATGGCTCGACCTGAACTTCCTCATCAGTTCCAACGCTTTTTCCGACACTGCCTTCGTTACCAATTCGATCGGTATACCAGACAATAATTCATCAACTATCTTAAGATCTTTCTTATTTCGGCAACCTGCGTACAATTCCATCGCTGTAATTACACTGACAGTAATTGTGTAATTTTCTTCAAGTATTGCCATTGTTTGAACGGCATCAGGTCTGTCTAAACTAAAATCGATGAGAACATCTGTATCAACAATTACAGATTTAGCCATAATTGTTATTATTTGGCCCAACGACTTTTTCGAAGTTCTCGAACCCACTTTGTACTGTCTTGCATGTCTTCTCTATCTTTCCACATGCCTCTGAATGGACTTTCTAAAATCGATTTTTCTTGAGATGAGCTAGAATCCTTTGGCCGCTGGATATACTTTTGGGAAAGAAATTCGACAAAATCTGCAGCTTCTTGCTGAGCTTTGCTGGGAAGCTTCCTGATTTGTTTTATGAGTTCTTTTTCAGACATATCTAAATGTAGGTAATCTCTGTCTCTTGTAAAAACGACATAACTCTACTCGGAGTATAACGACATTGCGCATAAGGGGCGTGCAAAATAACGCCGAATTTGTTTAAAAATGTACTACGGAAACTAACCAAATCGAAACCGGCAGCCAACGGCGAGGCACGTCCCACTTAATGCGCTGGTTATACTTTCTTATTGTAGATTTTCCAGATCAAATAAAGAGCAATTACTTCATCAATACCTAAGCAAAATCCTGGCCACCATGCCGGAACACCTGAGTTATTCAAAAGATTTGGGTGAAGTATGTCAAAGAAGCCGTGTAATGCGTATCCAATAGGAATCCATAATTTACTGCCTTTAAACCCCAATATTGCACATGATATAAAGAATGCTGCTATTAATGTCTCAACTAATATAACAGAAAAACCTTGATCAATAGAAGCAAACAAGATGTACAGTAAGGAGATAAAGATCAATATCAGTGGATAAAACGACTCATCATTATCGAATTTCGTAATTTTACCACTAATAATTATTACCAAACCTACAAGTATTCCAATCAATATTTCTGTCATAATTATAAATAGGTAATGACTTTACGCAAAAGGTGCTTAAAGTACATTATTTACTCAATTTCTAAGGTGTTTTTAGACTCACAGTTTTACCCCAATGCTCCCAACTGCATCAGCAGGCTCAAGTTATCTACTATTCCCTTTTCTTCTATAACCTTCCCGTTTTCACATTTCAGAAAAGTCATTCCACGTACGGTCACTTTTTTTCCTGATGATTCAACGCCAAATAAGTTACCATTTTCATGAGTTCCATTGTATTCCCAGATAATCGTAGCGCCCTCTATATCCTCACTTGGAATTACTTCTTCTAATTTAATTTCCAAATCAGAAAAAAATTATGAGTTTGTTTAAGCATTGCTTTGTATTCAGAAATGCTGTTATATGTTTTCTCAAAATGTGTATAGTTGACTGTTAAGTCATCCACGGCAAATTGGTTTAGCAAATCTTCCTCTCCTGCGTTCCAAATTTTCATGTAGCTCGATGATAGTTCTTTGACTTCTTTAGAATTCATAAGTTAACCTCAATAAAAACGTTTTGGTTTGAAAGTTGATTATTTAGACTAAATTTAAAACATGAAGTATAACGGTTTGGCAATTCTGCTGCGGTTTGATTAATTCTGAAGTTGAGCAACCAACGCAAAGCCGTCATCAGGAATTGCTGGTTATACCCAAATATTTCGTTTAGACTGTGTACTCAATCAAATCCAGCTTCTTAATAAAGCGAAAGTCTTTCCGGTTTTTGGATAGTAAAGGGATTTCGAGGGTCAAGGCTGTAGAGGCAATTAACATATCCGGAATCAGTACACCATGACTTAAACGATATTTCTTAAATAGACCAACAGCAATCTCCGAAGTGGATTTACTTAATTGAACAATCTCAAAATTGGACAAGAATTTTTGAAGGGATTTGAAATCGGCCTTGTTTTCACAGCCAACCATCAGTTCAAGCTGAGTAATAACACTTATTGCAAGTACGTGATCAGACTCCAGAGTTTTTAGGATTCCTTTCGTTTTTTCAATTCCCCGACTGTAATCAATAAGGACATCAGTGTCGATAAGCAACAATCCGGTAGCCATGTTTATGGATTAGACCACTGTGATTTGCGAACCTTCCTGACCCAATCAGTACTATCCTGCATATCTTCCCGATCTTTCCACATACCAAAAAACGAACTCTCTAAAATGCTTTTCTTTGTTGATTTTCTTGTCTCATCATTTACATATCGCTCATAAAGAAAATCCACAAAATCCTGGGCTTGCTGTTTTGCCTCAGGAGGTAACTTTTTGATTTTTTTTGAAACCTTTGATTCACTCATAGTAAAATTGTTTATATGTAATCTAATAAATGAATGCTAAAGATGAGAATAAATTGTTCGGGCTGTTTCAAGCTACATGATTATTCTCGCTGGGTATAACGACCTTGCGCATAACCTGCAGGCGCAAAGATGTTGAAATTATTTACAAATGACAGGTTAACTAATAAATGGGAAGCTGGCAATAATGGGCGTGGCCTGTCCGAGTTAATGCGTGGGTTAGCCGTAACCACGGTTGTAAGAACGAGCCGAAACTGCTTGCTACCTCATTTTGTGATTTGCTCTTCTACTGACCGGTCAATTTTTACATCCAGAAAGTATTCCTTGACAATTTATTTTAACAGTGTTAAATTATTTGAACATTGTTTAAATAAATCTATCACCGTAATATTATTTTTATGGCACGTTCGAGGCGAGAAAAAATTCGTGACATCACACGTGAAGAAATCAAAAACACAGCCCGGCAATTGATGGCTGAAAAAGGTACAAGTGGTCTTTCTATACGGGCCATCGCTCGAGAAATGGAAATGACGGCCTCGGCCCTCTACTATTACTATTCCAGCTTGAACGATCTTATCACAGCCCTTATTGAAGATGCTTTCACACAATTGGCAGACACTATTGAAGCCGATAGTAAGAATCCGGAGTTGACTACATCTGCTGAACGAATAACCGCTGTTGCTAACGCTTACCGCGGGTGGGCACTCAATAATCCCACTGATTTCCAATTACTCTATGGCAATCCAATACCCGGTTATTCGCAACCAACAGGTATTACCTATCCACCAGCACGCCGTAGTTTTCTTGTTACCGCCCAAATCTTTTCCGAGGCGATTGATAGCGGGGAGATCGATCTGCCGACTAATTATCGCAATTTTCCACCCACTTTAGAACAATCGCTGCTTGATTTGACACAGGTGGATGGTCATGACCAGCCTTTGCCCGCATTGTATTTAGCAGCGACGGCCTGGGTGAAGATACATGGTCATATCATGTTGGAATTGTTCAATCTAATACAGCCTGTCATTGCGAATGTAGACGACTTTTTTCAATACGAGGTAAAGAATTTTATTCAAAACGTAGGTCTTAAATAACCATAATAGGAGGAGCTAAAATGAAAATTCATGCGATAGAAACCGGCAAAGTAAAAATCACAAAAAATTGGCGCATTGGGCGGGGTAATGGTCTCAAGCGTTTTAAAAACACTCTGTTTGACAGCGAATTTACCGAATGGCTGCCCATTTATGTGTGGGTGATAGAACACCCGGAAGGACTCATTGTTATCGACACCGGCATCCCGGTGGACGCCAATAAGCGTATATGGTTCCCACCGTTCATGCCCCTTGTGCAACGTGCTGCCAAATTCAAAATGACACCAGAACAGGAAGTTGGTTCCCAGCTAAGGCAACTCGGTTTGTCGCCAAACGACGTGCGCTGGGTTGTGCTGACCCATCTGCACCAAGATCATGATGGCGGACTGCATCATTTCCCCAATGCCGAGTTTGTTGTCTCATTTAAAGAGTGGGAAATGGCCGCTGGGATAAAGGGACGAATGAATGGTTATCTCAATCAACGCTGGCCCGACTGGTTTAAACCACGATTCGTTGATTTTGATAGCCAGAAACCATTTGGGCCGTTTACCGGTCATCATACACTCACTCAAGCAGGGGATATCCATCTTGTACCGACCCCCGGACATAGCCCGGGCCATCTGTCGGTGATTCTGGTTGAAGATGATCTTATGTCTATCCTATTCGCAGGAGATGCCTCGTACACCGAAGAATTACTTATTGAGCAAAAAGCTGATGGGATAGGAGCCGATCCGGACGTTCAACAAGAGACCCATAGAAAGATTCTGAAATACGCTGAGCAGCATCACACTGTTTATTTGCCAAGTCACGATCCAGGTGCGAAGGAGCGGCTGGAAAATCGCATTCCGATCAACAAGGACCTTGAATTGGAGGCGCAAGCAGTATGAAATTTCAAAATGAAATTGAAATTCAGGCGTCAATCAACGACGTGTTTGAGTTTGTGGCCGATATGAGGAATATGCCAAAATGGAACTATTTTGTGACAAAGGTGACCCAGGAAAATGGAAACGGACCTGAACGTGGCGTACGCTATTACCAAACACGGAAAACGGACAGCCAGCGTTATGAAATAATCCATTACGAGCTGGGGCAAAGCCTGATCATCAAGACTATCTCTGGCAGTTCACCTATGTTCGAACGTCATCTACGTTTTGAGGCTACCGCTAACGGTACACGACTGATTGACGAGATGACGCTCCGCACAGGGTACCCTGGGATACTTGAACGCTTTGTTGTAGGACGCATTCGCCGAGCTGTAGCGGAGAATTTAGGGAAACTCAAGAAATTAATTGAGTATGGGCAGACTCAACTTCAAGACGGGCGGGACATCTACCTGGCCTCCATTGGTGGGGCCGAGGCCAAAAAGTAAACTTCTAACCCTTATCTTGCCAAGAACTGCAGTCGCTGAGAACTTTCCGGCTAACGTGTATTTAACGGACAACATATCACCCGATATTCTGCCTCATTATAATCTAAAATGCGTATTTGAACAAACCTCGAGTGGTTTTTGCCGGTTTAATATTTAATTCAGGTATAAAAATGTCCGATTAATCCGCCGATTAATTCTTAAAAAGGCGTAAGGATATTGTGATTTTGGGTTCATACTATAAAAGCCAATGCCCAAAAAATTACTTACAAGACTTAAAGAAGAAATTCGAAGGCGAAATTATAGTTACAGTACAGAGAAGAATTACGTGCGTTGGGTAGTGCGTTATATTCGTTATCATGATACAACGCATCCGAAGAAACTCAACGAGAAAGATGTTACTGCTTTTCTTACCTATTTGGCAAATGAGGCAAATGTAGCTGCGTCCACTCAAAACCAGGCACTGTCTGCTATTATATTTTTGTATAAGAATATCCTTGAGACCCCACTCGAAAGACTCAAAAATTTTAAGAGAGCAAGAAGACCTAAACATTTACCTGTTGTTTTGTCTGAGAAAGAAGCGCTGACAATTATTGAATACATAGAAGGGGTAGAAAATTTAATAATAAGTTTACTTTATGGATCTGGTTTAAGAATATCAGAGGCTCTTGGGCTTCGAATATTGGATATCGATTTTGGTTTAAACCAGATTATTGTACGAAATGGAAAAGGCTTGAAAGACAGGGTTACAATGTTACCAGAATTAGTAAAAGAAAGTCTAAAAACCCAGATTTTAAAAGTAAAGCATCTACAGAAGATGGATCTTGAAAAAGGATTTGGTAAAACGATATTGCCTAAAGCATTATCCAGAAAATATCCAAATGCGGCTAAAGAACTGAAATGGCAATATCTTTTTCCATCAAAAGTAAGAAGAGTTGATCCAAGGTCAGGAGTTCGGCATCGCTATCATATTTCTCCAAGAACGGTTAGACGGGCACTTAAAAAGGCTTTATCGAAGTATTCGATTCAAAAGCATGTTACACCTCATACATTTCGCCATTCTTTTGCAACACATCTTCTAAAAAATGGTTACGACATCAGAACCGTACAAGAACTACTCGGGCACAAAAGCGTCAAGACTACTATGATCTACACCCACGTACTCAATAAAGGCGGGAAAGGAGTAAAAAGCCCGTTGGACCGGTGAAGGATATAAAATAGTTAGCCATCGGATGAGTAAATTTGTCGGGTATTGCATTCACTGCTAATGACCCTGATCCGATGAGTACTAAAAAGAGCTTTGCAAAACCTCATCTGCCATCCTGGATTTATTTCAGGATCTTCGTCTATGGGGCATTAGCATAGTTTGGAGATTCCGGATCAAAGCCTGCCCCACTACTGTCGGGGTCCGGAATAACGGAATCAAGGATTTGCAAAGCTCTCTAAAATTTTTTCCCCAAACTGGCGCAACTGTTAAATCCGGTATTTCAAGCATAAATTGGAAAAATAATGTAGAGATTGTTTTACCGGATAAATGATTCTACTTCCAGTAAATCAAGGATGTCACTTATGCATGGTTTAGGTTTAGAGTCTGGCTGCTTAAAACCTAAAACTAATCCCCGCCTCAATGGTTTCTCGGTTTTCCAGGTAGACCGGGAATTGTCCACGGTTGTATTGAAGGTAGAGGTATTCAAAGAATTGAAGCGGACCGGATTCCCTGGGGTTGAATACATATCCTAATTCAATTGCGCTGTGAAATCCCTCATCGAGACCGTTTTCTTCGAGGGCGGGGGCGAGGTCTATGGATCGAAAATAGCGGAAATCGGGGTTGAGGAGAAAATGACCAAATCGAATAGCCCAAAATGCACGTGCATTAAATCGCTGAAACATGTCGCTGCTTTGGTTCAACTCCTCCCGAAATTCAGACTGGTAGGGAATCACAAACAGGTAGGAAAGTTCAACGACGGGTAAAAACTTCTTTGATGAATTGGTATATCTCAATTCGGCTCCCTGTTCAAAATTCTGCTCTGTAAAGGTTTGATTGGCCTCAAAGTTGGCATTAAATCCAAACCCGAGTGCTCCGTAATCCGGGCTCGCTCCGGGCTCTACACCCGGCGTAAGATCCTGGGCCTTCTTGAATGAGATCAGATAACCCAGGTAAACATCCACTTGCTGATGATTCGGATTGAGTGAAGGCTTGTTAAGCAGGCTGGCCGATGCACTCAGATCAATTTCAATAAACCTGGGAAAGCCCGTTTCAGAGGTGATTGTGTAATCTTTTTCGTAGCCGGCTTCAAGATCTACACCATATCCAATTTTATCATTGTCCATTCTGGCCAGGTTCGGTTTCACCGAAAACGACTGTGCATTCGCGATGGATGATGTAGTAAGTCCAATAATAATTGTAAAAAGGAGAGAGGTGAGTTTTTTATGAGTCATAACAAAAGTGATTTTATTCCATAAATATCAGTTGAGTAACTTTTCCCCTCCTTAAGAAGGATGGGAAAATGCCCCATTTCATTCTATTGGTCCGTACCATAATCAAAGCTGTACATCACATCGATTTGGAAGGAGAGGTCGAGGAATCGGGTTTCTCCATTACGAATCATGGTCTCAAACATTTGTCGTGCTTCATTGAGGGTCCATTCTCCCTCCAGTTCTCCTTCTGCTTCACATTGATTCACTAAATCCAACGAGAGTTTTTTGCACTCCTGGTCGAAGGCAGAGTCATCTACGAACTTGAAATCCCAGAATTTTAACTCCTGCATGGTGATAAATGCCTTTCTGGAAAACGCCTGTTCTTTCTGTTTGGAATACATTTGTGATCCCATGGCCGCGAGTACAACGAGTGCAGGATATCTCTGCAACGTCCAATTCGGATGGTCCCGTTTCACCTTGAAATCGGCATCGACCTGGTCATGCAGCCAGGAGTTGGGTTGAGCCCCCACATTCTTTCGGTTCTGTTTGTGAAACTTGATATATCGCTCGAAGTTTTCTTTCATCGGATCGATTCCCAAAAACACCTTCGCGTTGGTGGAGGCAATTCGCTCAAACTGTGGACCTGATAATTTATCCTGAAAATAGGACCAGAAGAGTTCGTCAGACATATTGAGCCGTAACAACCAGGAGTCCGTGCCAAACAAAATGCGATCCTGCACCACCGGCAAATTTAAAAGTTCGTTGATTTTTTGGAGGTAGTGCTGCTCCAGTTCCGGTTCGCCCATCATATCGGTGTGGTAGGACACATCGGCATAGACACCGCTATACTCCTCATTTTGCATCAGGTCTAAAATCTTTTTGCCCCAGGTACCTTCATCAAGACCGTTCGGGTCAGAGAAGGATTGATGTCCGTCGAAATGCGCGAAGCATATTTTCAGCGAGGGATGCTGAGCTAAAATCGGTTCCCAATGCTCGGGATTGCAGTAATCGATAAACTCCTCTTCAACATAGAAACCGGTGTGATTACAGTGCATGGTGATGGGGATATCGTGTTCTTCGCAATAGTCGTAGACCTCCATCATCTCATCACTATCCACCTGGTAGCCTAATGACGGATAGAGTTTAACCCCTACAAATCCTTTATTTTCAAGAGCATCCTTCATCAGTTCAAAATGATCGGGACGCTTTGGGTTCACCGCAAAAAACGGAAATACGCGACCCGGACGCTGCAGGCTGGCTTCCATCAGATCATCCCGTTGCTTGTGGAATCGCTGCTCGTCGCGGTTAGATTCGGTATCGCCGCGAATGTCCATCATCAACCCAACCAACGCGTCATCCACCTGCAGGTGATCGAGCAGATGATCGGTGATAGCCGTGGAACTTGGCATGAGAGCGATCCGAAGCGTTTCGTAAATATCAAAAAGGTTCGATTCGGCGTTGTCATTCGCATCGCCCCAGGCCGAGAGTGCGTTTAGAATTTGTTTGAGCGTTGCACGGCTCAGATGTTCAGCATTGATGTTGATCGCATTCAGAGCTGAAATTTTCTGAAGGTTATTCTTGGAGAAATCTTTAAAGACGTCGGTACTTAAAATCGCCCGAACAAACTCTTCCAAGAGCTGATCTTCCGTAAGGTGACGAGGTTTTTCGGAAAGATCGTAGATGAAGTTTTCAATTCCCTTCACAAGATATTCAGGTACATTTTTGTGCCGCAGCCTGTTTCCAATGGCCCGGACAGCTTCACGGGAGAGGACATTCCGAAGAGTAAAAAGGTGTGTATGCGTATTGATGTTCATAACTTGAAGGATTCTCTCAGGTTTCTATAGATATAATAGAAATTTCCGTTATTGGCAAAAATGAATCTTCATACTTATTGCTATGTTTTTAAATTTAGATAAGAGTCATGTTAAATGGTTTCTTAAATCTGGTCAGTAGCGAACGATCCAAATGGATAAAGAAACAAATGGTTTTCACCTGTTGACGGTCTTTCTGCTGTCGGTGGTCCTCGTCGCATTGCAGCTATTGTTGATGCGGGCACTCTCTGTGAGCAGCTATTATCATTTTAGCTACTTGGTGATCAGTACAGCTTTGCTTGGATTTGGTGTGAGCGGTACGTTTTTGACATTTCTTTATGATAAGCTTGCCAAACACTTCTCCAATTGGTCTCTCTTTTTCCTACTCCTGTTTTTGGTCAGTATACCCGTTTCATATTTAGCTGCAGAAACACTTCCGATCGATATCCAATACGTTCTCTTCAGCACTGAGCAGCAATTATGGCTGATGTTGTACAACATTCTGATATTCATCCCATTTTTTCTCGGTGCAGTAGTTATTGGGTTCTATCTGAGCTACTTCCAGCAGAATGCACCGGTTATTTATGGTTTTAACCTTTTTGGGAGCGGGGCTGGTGCACTCATCGCACTTTGGTTTATGTTTCAATTCCCGGCATACCAGTTGCCGGTAAAAATTACAATTGTTGCTGCATTAGCTATTGTCACTCAGCTACTGTCTGATCGAGAATACTTTTTTGGAAAAAGAAGGTCCATCGGCATTCTCTCGATTATTGCAAGTTTGGGGATTGGAATCAGTATGATCTTCTTTCAACCCGACACAAAAGTGGATCCATACAAATCCTATTATCACCTCGAGCAGCTTAAAGAGCAGGGAGATGCCCAAAAGATCTCAACCCAATACGGACCCCGTGCTCAGATTGATATTTACCAGTCAGATAAGATTCATCAAACGCTCTTTGCAGGATTACAGGCCACGGATTTACCTCCTCCGCAAATGTCGTTACTTATAGATGGAGAATCTGCCGGAAGTATTTTTAAGATCGACAGTGTTGAACAAGCTTCGATTATGGCATCCACCCCTCAATCTGTTCCGTACCGGCTCTTTGAAGCTCCCAAGGTACTTCTGTTGGGAGAAACGACCGGTAACAATATCTGGCTGGCAAAACAGTTTGGGGCCATCAAAATCACTGTCGTGCAAAACAATCCCCAGATCATTGATCTCATGACCGGTGAACTGGCTGATTCAAGTGGAGGAATTTACCTGCAACCCGAAGTCGAAATCGTAGACCTGAAGCCTCGTCTCTTTTTAAAAAGAAATCATAAGAAGTATGACATTATCCAACTCGTCAGCGGAGAATCGATGGCCTCTGGCACCCAGGGATTGCAATCGCTGAATGAAAATTTTTTACTCACTGTCGAGGGAATTCGCGAAGCGTTTTTGGATCTTACGGATGATGGCCTGATAACCATCACAAGAGGAATTCAAACTCCGCCGAGAGATAATATCAAACTATTTGCTCTGTTTGCCGAAGCACTGAAAAATGAAGGAGTTGCATATCCTTCTAATCACTTATTGCAGGCGAGAAATTACCTGGCAATGAATACCATCCTTGCGAAACGTGGCATTGATGATGAAAGATTACAGCGATACCTGGAGGCGGGCAGGCAGCAGCTCATGGATTTTGAGCATTACCCCGGAATTCAATCCGACACTCTCACACAAACTAATAAAATCAGCGGACCGGAAGGGGAGAACTATTCTTACTTCCATCATGCCGTCAAACAAATTTTAGGAGAAAGTCCGGATCTGTTATTAAATTCCTGGATCTATGATGTTGAACCTCCCACCGATAACCGACCTTACTTTAATGATTATTTCAAATGGTCGTCCATCGACCGCATCATAGAAGTGTACGGAAAGAATTGGTTTCAGCGCCTCGAGCTTGGGTATGTGGTGCTTGCTGTTACATTTGCAGAGGTCAGTCTTATAGCATTTCTGCTGATTCTTCTGCCGCTGTTCTTTATGCGTCAGAAGCTGTCAAATCTTGAAAATAAACTCCCCACATTTATTCATTTTGGGGCTATTGGCGTTGGATTTATGTTTTTGGAGATGGTATTCATTCAGCAGTTTACCAACTTTATGGGCGATCCTATTTATAGCGTTGCGGTGGTCATGACGGCCATATTGGTCTTTTCAGGAGTCGGAAGCAGCATACAGAAGAAACTGCCATGGCCGCCGATTTCCCGGATTCGATACGCGGGTCTGTCAGTTATGGCAATAGCAATATTATTCCTGTTTTTGCTTGATCCGATCTTATCTCTTTTTGTGGGTTATTCCCTTTGGACACGATTTGTTGTTACACTTGTGTTGCTGTTTCCGCTCACATTTATGCTGGGCTGGATGTTTGTATCAGGGATAGGAGTGTTGGAGAGTCGATCCCCAAAATTAGTACCCTGGGCTTGGGGGATTAACGGGTTTGCCTCTGTGATAGCAGCTCCACTGGCTGTCATGCTGTCCATGTCAGTTGGTTTCAAAATGGTGGTGCTGATGGCGGCAGGTTGCTACGGAGTAGCCGTCTTGAATAACAGGTTATGGAGATGATTTGTTGAATTCACTGAAAACAAAATATTTAGATTTTTTCAATCGGGTTTCCAATTTTGTTTAGTCAAAGTGTAGAATAAATTCTATGGAGGAAACCGTCTTGTAGCCTTTACTTTCACTTCTAAATTGTGGTTGGAGTTTCTTCAATTTGGCTAACCGCAGGTTTCGATACAGATGGTATTTTTGAAGATGGACTGAAGGATGTATTATGCAATGGGAATAGGCCAAAGCTTGAACGTAAAGTTGCAGTTAGCTGCGTCTGTAGTATAAAAATGCTTCATTGGAATTTCTCAAAATATCATCATCCGATAAATATAGGGTCATGAATAAAATCAAGTCTTTATTTGAGTAAAGAAAAAAATTTATTATCAAAAAATAGTAAACAGAGATTTAAGTATAAGTTTTTAACAATTATTCAGACACTATTGTACGACTTCAATTAAAAAACAGTAAGGTTTGAAAAACATATGACCTTATTTGGAATAAAACTTTTAGAAATGGTTATATAAATGCAAAACAAACACTCTCTCTTGGTATTACTGATACTACTTTACTTCATCTCTTGCAGTCAGCCTGCCGAGAATCCCTTTTTGGGGGATCGAGAGGAACATTTTGAAGTGCTCCAACTTTTTGAAGATGAACGATTCCCTAATATTGTAGTGGCAAAAGACGGCACTCTCATCGCAACCTGGGGAAGTACTCGTTACCAGGTTCGCCGAAGTGAGGATGGCGGGAAAACCTGGGGAGAGATAAATGTGATAGCAGAGCCGGGATTCCAGGGAGGAGGAACCGTTGTTGATGAACAATCAGGCGATATTTTAGCCTTTGTTGAAGAGGGCCATCCACCTTCACCATTAACAATGTACCGGAGTACGGACCAGGGACGCACCTGGGAGCCGGAAGAGATCGTCATTCATCCGGATGATAATGGCAATATTCCCTCCATGCACATGAATGAACATGGCATTACGCTACGGTCCGGGGCTCATCAAGGCCGTCTGATCCGTCCATCTCGTTTTTATGGGGAATCGAATGATCGGGAGCATTGGTCAACTCACTATACAAATGCGATCTTCAGCGATGACGGCGGGAAAACGTGGCATACCAGTTCTCCATTTCCGGTTAACGGTACCGGCGAAGCTGCATTGGTGGAGCTTTCAGACGGCCGAATTTATTATAACTCACGTCGCCACTATTCTGATGATCGTTTCAATCCGCGTATGCGGCATATCGCCTGGAGTGATGATGGCGGAGAGACGTGGGAAGATCTTTCTGTAAGTAAAGAATTACCTGATGGAGATCAAAGTTCAGACTATGGTCTTATGGCGGGATTGGTACGACTACCGGTGGAGGGTCACGATATTCTCCTTTACAGCAATATCGAATCAGACAGCGGCCGAAAAAATGGAGTGGTCTGGGCCAGTTTCGACGGCGGAGAAACATGGCCGGTAAAGCGGGTCGTGGTGGAGAGCTCATTTGCTTACTCATCCATGGCCACAGGACGTGAAAATACCGCATCCGAGGGGCAAATTTACCTTTTTTATGAGGGAGACGGCGGAGGAAACATTGCACGGTTTAACCTGGCATGGGTCACGAAAGGACGTGACTGGCGAGAATTATTACAGGAGTAAGAGCTGGTTTAAACCTGCTACATTGTTTTAGTCTAGGTGTACGATGCTTATGACTATAGATTCGGGAAGTGGCATCTCTTTTTTCTTGATTTTCCCTAACCGATATCGGTTTACATCCATCGAGAGATAGTATAACTGATTCATTTCTATTGGTAATTTTACATTAGCAAATTAGAAACAGTTCGTAATAATTCTACATGGAAAACATTAATAGCCTTATCTCAGTTTTCTTAATTTGAAAGACAAGAAGCTTAATCCTTATTAAACTTTTCGACCTCTTCAAATATGCTTTCCATATACGTTATATAGATGAGCAAAGTCAACGATCTGCTATGAAATCATTACTGAGATGGTGTAATTATTCAAACAATATGGTACGGTTGAGTACCAATTTTTAATAGCGATTTTATGGGTACTTATTAAATCTGGATTAGTGTAAATATATGTAGACTCTAAATAAGAGTTGCCATTTTGAGAATCATCCTAACGACTTTTAGTTGGTGAAATTTATAGATTACTAACTTTATTAATTGGTATGTTAAAAGTATAGTTGGCAAAAGGACTGAGGGAAAATGTATTGTAGCCAAATTGACCAGACTCGTACAATTGTGACTGCAAAACAGACTTCTCTGTATCGCATTGTAACTGAGGATCAGAATAACTGGCATCTTGTTGCAAATCGACCAATACTTCGGGGTGAGATCTTGTCTCTTACAGACTTTTCTTCTCTCATCTATGTTGGTGATGCTAATTTTGTTGATGTTATCCTTGAGGGAACAGAGGAGAGGAAACGAATTTTCAGAGCCATATCTGCCGTTCCGGCCAGTGCGAGTTGTGTGCCTGATACACTTGAAATCCCGTGGTGTTTTATGAACCATTCTTGTGAACCGAACACACATGACCGCTGGAATTTTTTGGATCAAGCTAAGCTCAACTCTGCCGATACAATTGCAATAAGGGATATTGCGGAGGGGGAAGAGCTGACATACGATTATGATATGGAGCACTATAATTACAGGGCCCCGTTTGAGTGTCAGTGCGGTGCCGATTCATGTCGTGGTATGATACGTGGCTTTAGCAGTTTGGAAGACGAGTATCAGGAAAAATTGATATTTCAAGCATCTCCTTTTGTGCAGGAGAGATATAAACGAACGAAACCAAGAGGAAACGTGGACATGAACCCAAGAGGACAGCATATCGTAATTGATTACTGGAGTTGCGATGCAAACATTTTGAATGACGAGAAGCAGCTAACACAGCTCTTGATTGACGGAGCAGAAGCTGCCAACGCAAAGATTATTTCTATAGAATCCTACCCGTTTGAACACCAGGGAGTAACTGCGATCGCCCTTCTTGCTGAATCCCATATTTCCATTCACACGTGGCCTTCACATGGATACGCAGGTGTGGATATTTACACATGTGGGAATAGTTATCCGATGAAAGCACATGAAACCTTGGTTAAGGCACTATCACCCGGACACACAGAGATTGTAAAACTGGCGCGTGGAGGGATTGACTCTCCACATTCAATCACGGCAGCACCTGATAAGCCATTGCTCCGCTCCGGTCTGTCAGTAGACAGAGAAAGCTTTGTGGAGGGCACCGTTCCCGGGAGACGGCATGGGCATATCAATCATGGTTTCCATATCACTGAACTCATTTTCAAAGAGAGTACACCGTATCAGGAATGCCTGATTTTTGACAATCCGGTGTACGGGCGCGTTCTCGTTCTGGACGGAATTGTGCAGCTTTCAACTTTCGATGAACACATCTACCATGAGATGCTTGTGCATCCACCTATGTTTGCCCATGCCGAGCCAAAAAGAGTTTGTATTGTGGGAGGAGGAGACGGCGGTACCCTGCGTGAAGTTCTCAAACACAACCCGAAAGAAGTCGTGATGATTGATATTGATGAACAGTTTGTTCGTGCAGCCGCAAAATATCTCCCTAGCCTGAGTAATGGCTCATTCGAAGATCCACGGGTTACCCTGCTTTTCGAGGATGCAAGTGAAGCGCTCAAAGAGTATGAGGATACATTTGATGTAGCCATTATTGACTGCAATGATGCCATTGGGCCTTCGGAGGTACTTTTTGAAGAAGATTTTTATGAAACTGTTTCCCGTACCTTGAAAAGTGATGGCATCTCCTCCATCCAGGTGGGTTCAATACTGGATGTGGAATTTATTCAGCAAACGAGGGATCGAATTGGCGCCCATTTGGGATACACAAGTGGATTTAGACTTACGATGCCCAGTTACCATTGCGGCGAGTACATATTCATGGTTGCATCCAAAAATTTGAATCCGTCAGGCCCCGATTCCGATACTCTTAAAGTACTCCGGGATCGGCGTGCTATTCGTACAAAGCACTGGTCTCCTGCTATCCATCACGCAAGCCAGGTTCTTCCAAAACAGTTGCAGTAAAAATTCAGGAAAGGAGGGTCCCTTATGTTGCATCCGGCAATCGAAATAAGGAAAAAAGGAACCATTCACGGGAATGGACTCTTTACAAACCAATTGATTTCAAAAGGAGAGATGGTTTGGCAATTGGATGTGCCAACCTATTCATGGAAAGAGATTGAGGCATTCGATAATAAACGCCGTAAAGCTTTTGACCAATATGGTTTTCAATGTGGTGTTGATCGCTTTTCTTTGCCGGAACCGGATGATATCTCACGAGAAGCGAATCACTCGTGTGATCCGAATACGTGGTGGGGTGGCAGTTATTCTCTTGTAGCTCTGCGTGATATCCACCCCGATGAAGAAATAACATACGATTACTCTACCTGTGATATCGATATTGCTCTTGAGATGAAATGTAATTGTGGAGCCCCTTGTTGCCGGAAAATCATAACAAACCGTGACTATCTTGCCCCTGAATGGCAGGAGCAGTATGGATTGAACTTGCCAACGCACGTTCTGAGCGCTATTGAACGTGCTGGAAATATGAATGCTGAACACTCAAATCAGCAAGTTTATAAGGGTAGTACTCCACTTCCCGATAGAAAAACAATATTGATTCTTCGCCATAGAGAGTCTAAACCGATGAAATATTCCGTTGATCATTATGCTTTGCGCTGGAGAGATGCCGGCCACCGAGTTATTTACCATATTGGGCCGGATGATATGCCCGAAGCCGATGTTGTAATTCTTAGTATCGACCTTACCATAATGCCAAAGGAATACATTGGACTCATCCAGAAATACCCTTTGGTAATCAATGGGCAAATTCTGGATATTTCGAGACGAAGATTCAGCGAGTTGATACTTTCAAAAAGCACCGATTATTCAGGGCCCGTAATCATCAAAACAGATGCAAATTATGGGGGTCTTGCCGAGTATGAATATTTGAACCGTGAAGACTTGACCGGCTATCTTTCTTCCACTTTGAATTCTATAATAAAACGTACACGTATTGGCAAAGCTATTAAATGGGTGAAGAGCAGAAACATCTTTCGCAAATGGGATACAGTTGAGACCCTGAATCCTTTGGAATACCCCATCCTTGAAGATATATCAGATGTTCCAGACAGTGTCTGGGAAAACAAAAACCTGGTTGTCGAACGCTTTATCGCTAATTCTGAAGATGGATTATTTTATACAAATTATTGTGTTTTTTTTGGAGATAAAGAAATCGCAGGTCGGTTAGCTTCGACTAGTCCAATCGTAAAATTCGGAAATGCTGTTTCGGATAAAGAAACTCCAATTCCGGATGAAGTAAGACAGTGGAGAGAAGATCTTAATATTGATTATGGCCGTTTTGATTACGTTGAAGCGGATGGAAAGCTCTTTCTGATTGATGTTAATAAGACAGAGGGTGGCAGTCAAACAAACTATCAATACCCAAAGGAAATGGACTTTTTGGCATCTGGTTTAGAGTTTTTTATAGGAAGCGAATAAGCTTCATATGTGTAGTTACAAAGAAAAAGTTCGAAAGGGCTGGCTTTGGTCAACTATTGAACCTGTAAGGCCTCCGCTAATTTTTTAACTACACAGATTGTTCCTAATAAGGTTTATCAATTGCTTTAAAAGTGAGTGTTGGTTTTGGTAAAGTCTTGACGGCCCATTCATTCAAACCAAAGCATCTTTCCAAATGTGCTCCATTCTTTATGTACCCGGGATTGACTGGCACATTTTAACGATATTCAACAAGCAGATGCCGCGCGAACGCTTCCGAATAGATCAGGAATAAGAAATGATTTACCGGTTTACTGGTAGAATTGATTGATTCTTATTAAAAGGGTAGTGGAATAGCTGTATGGAAATTCTGAATAATTTTGGGCAAATCTATTCAATTAGAAATCATGAGTTGATTAGGAAGAACTCTATAGAAACAACAGTTACAGGGGCGACAGTCAAGAGCACAACCAACTATGGGACTCAAACATAGTTTATGCTGCAAAACCTGATCATCATTTTAAATATTAGATCACAGTATTGTCGCAAATTCGGATTTATTGAAATCGGATTTTTAGAGACTTTAAGTGATGTTTTACAAATTTTATGCGGGTATAGCGGGTTAACAGTACTGAATGAGTGCATTTTTTAAAATATTTGGCATATAGCCATCGCCAAAATTTCTAATTAATTGAATATTCATGTCGATGTTGGCCGGAATGAATATGTATTTATATATACTGGCTGGCGTGATAAAAGGCGATGCGGCTCAACTGTATCTGCTGGCCATCTGTAGTAACGATTATTTGTTCGTTTTTGAGGACTCAGGGATCGATCGAATCGGCTATATCGTCTTCTCCGGTCGGATGCCAGAAGGCATTGTCTCTTTGACGGGAGTTGCTCCTTTAAAATATCTGCAGACTACTAAGAATTCGAAAATATGAAAAAATAACACAGGGGGTTTATTGATTCCAACCAAGGGTTTAAAACCCTGCACTCTAGTGTTTAAAAATCTATGAGGCAAAATGAGTGTTAATAATAGTCCATGAAATGGTAGACAAATTTATCTGTGCCATTATATTTAAGATTGATTTCTTATTAATTGGAAGACCACTTTGCAATAATGCACCCTAAAAATTTTTTAGTAATTAATCATAAGTGAGTACTATCTCTGGTATAGATATCGCGGTAATCGTTATCTACCTGGCAGCCATCCTTGGAGTTGGTTTGTGGATTGTCCGTAAAAAGAAAATGAATGCAGAGGGCTATTTCCTTGCTGGGCATTCCTTAAAATGGCCGGCGATCGGGGCGGCTTTATTTGCCTCAAACATCTCTACCGTACACTTAGTGGGTTTGGCAGCTTCAGGATATAATGACGGTCTGGTTTGGGGAAATTACGAATGGATGGCCGTATTTGTGTTGATTTTGCTCGCCCTGGTCTTCTCACCCTTTTACTTCAAAAATAAAATCTCCACGCTTCCTGAATTCCTCGAAAAGCGATATGGGCGATTCGCAAGGATGTGCCTTGCATGTCTTGGAATTTTAGGCGCTCTTTTTATCCATATCGGTGTAAGTCTCTATGCAGGAGCCGTGGTTTTTGAGAATTTGTTCGGAATTAATATTTATGTATCCATATTCTTAATCTCCGGGGTAACTGCTATTTATACAGTTATTGGTGGACTTGAATCCGTTGTTATTACAGAGACAATTCAAACTGTTATTCTCATTACCGGCTCGTTGATGTTAACAATTTTGGGAATTATGGCACTGCCGGATCAGGGGATTACTAACTGGACGGAATTGAAAGAGGCTGTTAAGCCGGAGCAGTTAAGTATCATACCGACGGCAAATAATTCCTCAGGATTAAGCTGGCAGGCAATTTTGCTTGGTTATCCTGTATTGGGAATATGGTACTGGTGTGCAGACCAAACCATCGTTCAGCGAGTATTGGGAGCAGAGACGTTAAAAGATGCGAAAGTTGGACCTATTTTTGCAGGATTCTTAAAAATCTTGCCGGTCTTTATCATGGTTTTACCGGGTGTATTAGGCTATGTATTGTTTAGCGATCTGATTGTGGAGGCTGATGATACACTGTTAGTCTTGATTACAGAACTGATGCCGGTTGGATTGATCGGACTTATGTCTGCTGCTCTGCTTGCTGCTTTGATGAGTACAATAGCTGCTGCTTTGAACAGTGCCGGGACCCTCGTATCTATCGATATATTCAAAACTATCAAACCGGATATTAGTGATAGAAAACAGGTATTAATCGGACGAATCACAGCCGTGGTTGTGATGGTTATTGCCATTTTATGGTCACCCATTATCGCAAAGTTCGATAGTATATTTGAAGCAATTAATATACTTCTAACGGTGATATCACCCCCCATATCGGCTGTATTTATATGGGGAGTGTTTTGGAAAAGAGGTAACAACCCTGCTGCGATAGCTACTTTTGCAGGAGGATTTGTTTTAGGCTTAATTGCTTTTCTGATTGATTTTCCAATCATCGGGGATACTAAACTAATTACAGAAGGTCTTGGAATCTCGTTTATGATGCAGGCCTGGTGGTTATTTGTAGCGTGCTCGGCAATATTTGTGGGTACCAGTTTACTGACAAAAGAACCGGACTATGAAAAAATCCAAGATTACACACTGGATTCCCCTGCGGCATTTTTAAAGGATTATAGACGAAAAGAAAGTAAAGATTCGATGATACTTTCAATTCTGCTAATTGTAATCATGGCCATTCTGTATGGATCATTTAGTTAAGATTGAAAGTCTCAAATCGATTATTTTAAATTATTTAAAAGTAAGATATTGAAACAATGAAGCATAGCCCAGCAGTCATAAAAGAGTGTCTGACCGATGATATCCGGTTTGATTTAAAGAATGGGGATGGATCGGATGCTGTAAATAAAAAACCTCAATATGCATATGCGGTATGCTATTTAACTACAGAGGACAGTATAACCGGTACAGGTTTTGCAATGACCCTTGGAACCGGTAACGAGTTAGTTTGCCAGGCGATTGAATACCTTAAAACATTCATAGAGGGAAAAGAGATTGAAGAGTTGATGTCTGACTTCGGAAATATTTTTCGGCAGATGTCAAATGCTCCAAACCTGAGATGGCTGGGACCTCATAAAGGAATCATTCACCTTGCTTTGGCTTCAGTAACGAATGCCTGCTTTGATTTATGGGCCAAATCCAGAGGTGTTCCTCTTTGGAAGCTGCTGATTGATCTTTCCCCTGAAGAGGTTTTAAATGTATTGGATTTATCTTATGTCGAAGAGGTGATTACTAGCAACGATGTTATTGATATTATTGCGAGTAATAAACTCAGTAGCCGTTCCATCGATAAGATTTTGAAAACCGGTTATCGTGGTTACGATACATCCGCCGGTTGGTTTAACTATAGCAATGCCAGAATAGAGGATAAAGTTAAAGAATCGGTTGACCAGGGATTCACAGCATTTAAGCTAAAGGTGGGATCTGAAGATCAGCAACGGGATGTAAAACGAGCACATTTAGTTCGTGAAACAGCGGGTGAATCAGCACAGATCATGCTGGATGCCAATCAGCGTTGGTCATTTACGCAAGCAGTTGAATTTTGTCAGAGACTCAATGGAATTAAACCCTACTGGGTTGAAGAACCCACTCATCCGGACGATATTTACGCTCATGTGAAGTTAGCTGAGGCAATTGATCCTTTGAAATTGGCGATGGGAGAACATATTCCCAACCGGGTCATCTTTAAAAATTATTTACAGTCGGGATCTATGAGTTTTAATCAAGCTGATGCAGTGAGGGTGGGGGGTATTTCAGAATTTATAACGATTAGTTTGATGTCGAAGAAGTTTAATATCCCAATGGTCCCCCATGTAGGTGATATGGGCCAAATCCATCAGCATCTGGTACTTTTTAATCAAATATCTTTAGGTCACGATTCACTATTTTTAGAGTATATTCCACATTTAAAAAGTTATTACAAATTTCCTGCACGTCTTAAGGACGGTTACTATCAAGTACCACAGGAACCGGGTGCGAGTACCGACTTTAAATGATCAGAAAAATCATTAACAATTACATTTCTACCAGTTGAATTTACAAAGCTATAGTCGTATTCATTATATGAAGCATGTTTTATATGCTGATCATCCACCTGAGTCCCCCTTCGACCTGTGCTCCGAAGCCTCTCCTTCGCACAAGGCTACGGTGAGCATGTTTGGCATAGGATGTAAGGGGAATAGAGGAATGACATAAGCTAGAAAAAGCTCATTTCAGATAACTATAGGGTTTTATTTCTTACAATCTTAACCGGTAAACGCGTCAACAATTATTAATGGATTTCCTGCCAAATAAAAAAAAATCGATTGCTATCATTGGAGCAGGTGGAATCGTTAAAGATGCCCATCTGCCGGCGTACCAAAATGCGGGTTTTGATGTAGCCGTCATTTACGATTTAAATAAGGAAAAAGCAGAGATATTAGCTGAACAATTTAACATTTCAAAAGCAGCTCAAACTCTGGATGAATTCCATGACATTGCTAACGAAAAAGACTGTGTCTTTGATTTAGCAGTTCCTGCCAATGCAATACTTGATGTTTTATCTACTCTTCCAGACAAATCAGGCGTATTGATTCAAAAACCATTGGGAGAGAATCTAACACAAGCCAAGAAGATTTTTAATCTCTGTGAGAAAAAAGAGATAACAGCGGGTGTGAATTTTCAGCTGAGACAGGCTCCCTTTATTTGCCAGGCTAAACAGATGATTGAAACGGGAGAGATTGGTGAGTTACATGATATCGATATAAAAATGACAGTTTATACTCCCTGGCACTTGTGGGATTTTTTATATGAGTTACCGCGAGTAGAAATTTTGTATCACAGTGTGCACTATATCGATTTGGTTCGATACTTTTTTGGGAACCCGAAAAGTGTTTATGCCAGGACGATAAAACACCCTAAAATGAAGGATTTAGCAAGTACAAAATCCAACATCTATATGGATTACGGGAAGCTTAAAAGGGCTGCAATCAATACCAATCACGGACATGATTTCGGACCTGAGCATCAAGAATCGTACATCAAATTTGAGGGAACACAGGGTGCAATAAAGATACAAGTTGGTGTAAATCTCGATTATCCAAAGGGACGTGAAGATCAATTCGAATACAATAAACTATCTGACCAAAAAGGATGGCAAAGGAAAGAAATTGATGGCTCGTGGTTCCCGGATGCTTTTATTGGTCCCATGGCAGGGCTCATGAAAAAGTTGGAAGATCCACACTATGAATACCCCAATTCAATTAGTGATGCTGTTGAAACAATGAAAGTAGTAGAGACAGCCTATTTATCGAGTGAAAAGGACGGTAGAACCATTAACGAATGAGTCTGATAATTCTAATAAAACGTACTCAATCGATATTTGTATAGAGTTTAATATACTGCGAAGGTGTTACCCCTTTGAAGGATTTAAATTTTCTGTTGAAGTGTGTGACGTTGTTATAACCTGACCTATAGCAGACTTCTGAGATATTATACTTCTGTTGTATAAGCAATTTACAAGCATACCCAATTCGGATCTCGTTGACATATCGGGTAAGTGTTTTTTTGTGTACTCGTTTAAAATAACGACTGAAAGATGAGGACTCCATATTTGCCAATTCAGCAGCTTTATCTAAAGAGATTTGATCTCTAAAATTACTTCGTATGTATTCATAGACCCGGAAAATTTTATCGTCTTTCTTTCTTTCAAAAGATGTTACAAAGCCCGGGCTTGCCAGGTATTCAAAATATTTTGTGGTTGCTAATTTTAAAAGCATTTCAAGCACTTTAATCAATTTAGAACCTTCACTTTCTGCATAGATGGTTTCAACATTTTCAATGAACAGATCAGTGTCATCAATGTTGAATTTTATCCCCCGGTTTGCTTCTTCAAAAAGTTTTCTCACAAACTGCATCTCCGGAATATTTGAAATATTATCCAAAAAATGTTCATGAAAATGAAACCCATGGCATCGTGCTCGCAGTGTGGATTCTTCATCAAAATAGATATCATCATTTAGCCAGAGATGTGGCAGGTTTTTTCCGATTAATACAACATCTCCGGGCCCAAACTTTTCTATACTATCGCCGATAAATCTAGTACCGGTACTTTCCAGAATCAGAATAAGCTCTACTTCCGGATGATAATGCCAAACCTTTAGAAAGTTTTTGAAATCATATTTCCTGAGACGAAAGGAACTGTTCTGGTAAATAGTACGACTGATAGCCTGAGCTTTCATAAGATTAAATGAGATGATCGTTCGATGGACAATATTAGTATTTCAATAACTTCATTCAAGTAATAAGTCTAGATATTTGCAAAATAAGTGCTATAAAGTGGAGATTCACTAACCTTTTGTGAGTGACAAAAGAATTTCAGGATTTCGGTCTTTGCATTATTTCTCAGAGTAACAAGTGAATTTACTTTCTGTACGTGTCTGAGAAAAGATTTTATATGAGCCAAATAATTCTAAGCTGATCACTTGTTTTTTGAAAGCATTTCAGGATGGGAAGGGTTTAAAAAAAATAGAAATGCAAAATAAGTGTAAGACATAACCAAATGGCTTGTAGAAAAACGTAATGAATTTAGGAATTATAATGCAGGATATGACTTAGACCTCAGAAGGAAGGTTCTAGAAAGATCCGGGATAAATAGGTTTCATTTAAATAAAAGCCAAAGAATATGATAAAAGAAAAAAGGATACTATTGGCAATACTTTTCATTGGTTTGCCCTTGATTGTTTCTGCACAGATCAAACAAGCTACACCTGATTTGGCGCAGGAATGGATAACAGAAGCGAATACGCTGAATAATACAAGTGCCCAGGTGGAAGCGCTTACCGGTACGGTCGTTGATGGCGAATCTGGTGAGCCGCTGCCGGGTGTAAACATTTTATTGAAAGGTACCAGCAGGGGGACTTCAACAAATGTAGATGGAGAGTTCGAATTGGAGGTTGAATCTCTGCAGGATACGTTGATTGTATCTTTTATTGGTTATCAAACTATGGAAGTTCCTGTTAATGGACAAAGTGAATTAACTATTTCGCTACATCCAGAAGCAGTTTTAGGGGAAGAATTGGTAGTAGTAGGATATGGAACTCAGAGAAGAGAAAACCTTACTGGATCAATTTCAACCATCAATAGTGAGGAAATTGACAATGTACCGGTAGCCAATTTAGGCCAATCATTAGCGGGGAAAGCAACAGGACTATTTGTTAAAGAGAACACAGGAAAACCCGGATCAGCTCCATCCATAAATATTCGGAATTTTGGTAATCCACTCGTCATTGTTGATGGAGTGGAGCAAGCAAATTTTACCAGTATTGACCCGAGCGAGGTTCAGTCATTTTCAGTTTTAAAGGATGCGTCAGCTGCTATTTACGGTTCTAAAGCAGGAAATGGAGTAATATTAATAACTACGAAGAAGGGCAGGTCGAACACTCCTATTGTTAATTATGGAAGTTCTTTATCAGTGCAGCGTCCCACAGCTTATCCAGAATTTTTGAGTACTTGGGACTTTGCAAGGGCGAGTAATGATATTACAGACTATCAGAGAGAGGTCAGAGAACGAAATGGAGAAGAGTATTCATACTCTGCCTGGAATCCCATTCCGGGGTTTGACGGCCCCTATTCAGAGTCTGATATCCAGGCTATGAAAAATGGCGCTCTTCCCAATACCAACTGGGTGGATGTGGCATTAAATGATTGGTCTCCCATGCAGAATCATAATATTAATGTATCAGGAAGAAATGAGATCATTGGCTATTTCGTATCTGGTGCTTACAATAAGCACCAGGGAATGTACCAATCAGGAGATGCCAGTAACGACCGTTACAACATTCGCTCGAATGTAGATGTACAAGTGAATGAGGATTTGAATATTGCAATGAACTTATCTCTGAGAAATACGGATACCCGAGATACATATGTCGGAACCGATCAAATTTGGATGTCTTTACGCCCATCCATGCCATTCTATCCAGCTTCTTATCCAGATCCGAATCGAATACCGTACTCTGGATGGGATGCAAACAATGTTCTCAATACAACGGACGCCAGCAGGTCAGGTTATCACAGAGTACAGCGACAATATTTTACTGGTTCCCTCGAGGCCAGTTATGAAATCCCATTTGTTGAAGGTTTAGCTGCGAGAGCAAAGGCATACTATGTAGGAGATAACCGTGATTTGAAAAGGTGGGGAACTCCGTACACAACCTGGCGATATGATGAATCTACAGATACATATTTCAACCCAATCACTCAGAACCAGGATTATGACTTAGTTGATGAACGCTATGAGAATCGTCGAATTACGTTTCAGGGAATGTTGGAATATGAAAATTCATTTGGCTCATTTGGAGATCACACTGTTAAATTACTTGGACTCTATGAAACCATTGATTTTAAGTCAGACCAAATTGAAGGGAATATAAAAGGATTTATTTCTCCTGCAGTTGACCAAATATTTGCCGGAAATAGTGAAACACAAACTCTGTTCGGCACAGCTTACGAAGAAGGTAATGTAAGTTATGCAGGTAGATTAAACTACGATTACAGAGGTAAATACCTGTTTGATGCAACCGTTCGTGTGGATGGATCTTCGAGATTTGCACCGGGTGTACGATGGGGTACATTTCCAAGTTTTGGCGTCGGCTGGCGTATATCGGAAGAGGATTTCTTTCAAGATATGACAAATCTATTTGATGACTTAAAGATACGAGCATCCTATAGTGAAACTGGATACGACCGCAATGCAGCTGCTTACCAATATTTAACAACCTATTCATTTTCAGGAACGCATGTATTTGGTGGAACTCCTCAGACGGGGCTTTCACCGGATGGATTGGTGAACACAGGAATTACTTGGGAGACTATGAATACATATAACGCCGGTCTCGAATTCTCAATACTGGAAGGATTGTTCGGAATGGAGGTTGACTATTTCTATCGGTTAAGAGATGGAATATTGACTACCCGGGAAACCACTCTGCCCAATACGTTTGGTGCTTCACTCCCACAGGAAAATCTTAATTCAATCGATAACCGGGGTATTGAAGTAGTGTTGAACCACTTTAATCAGATCAACGATTTCAGTTACTCATTATCAACAAACTTCTCCTGGACTCGAGCCAAGTACAAAGACATCGAAGAGCAAGATTTTGAGGATGAGGATCTTCGTAGGTTGAATGAATTGAGCGGAAGGTGGCAAAATCTTCGCTTCGGTTATGAAACGGACGGATTTCTAACAGAAGAGGATCTGAATTATGAGTCATCCGGTATCAATTACGACCAGTCTTCTACTCCAAATAGTACTTTGGCTCCGGGTATGCCGAAATACGTTGATCAAAATGGTGATGGCGTAATCGACTGGAGAGACCAGGTTCGAATCGGTAAGGGCGCAACTCCCGAAATCGCTTTCGGTTTCACGGCAAATGCGAACTATAAAAACTTCGACATGAGCATGCTCTGGCAAGGAGCTACAGGTTATGACATAGCTCTGCAAGATCATATGAGGTACCCGGTTGGGGGTGGCCAGGATGGAGGTAATATTCCGCAGTTCTTATTTGATGGCAGATGGACTCCTGATAATACAAATTCAAGATTTCCGAGATTATCAGACAACAATACCTATCTGGGAGCTTCCTCAGATATGTTCCTTTTTTCAGCAGGTTATGTACGATTAAAGAACGTAACGGTTGGATATAGTCTTCCGAACAGTCTGTTAACCAGGGTACGAGGTATTTCTGATCTAAGAGTACATCTGTCAGGATATAATCTGCTGACATTCAATAAACTCTCAGAGTTTAATATCGATCCTGAAAGCGGTGGGAACTACAACGGTAGATACTACCCGCAGTTTAAATCCTTCTCAATTGGAATCGACCTCACAATTCAATAAAAAGTTAGAACAATGGTAAAAAGAAAATTAGTTATATACAGTTTAGTAATCTTTTTGGTAGGTATTGCGTGTCAGGATTCTGTTTTAAACAACAAACCGCTTGACAAAATATCCGAGTCAGACGTGTTTACAAGTGCTCCTCTTTCTGATGCAGCACTAACCAAGTTATACGACGATACCCGGTTCAAGTATTTTGGTGGAACCTGGGCTTATGAATATATCAAGGAGATGCTCCTTGGAGGTGAATTAAGAGATCGAGGTAATTGGTATGGAGAAGCCAACTGGGTAGATCATCAATTAATGGACGATACCCGGGAAGGTATCGTAGGAATGTGGCAATACAATCATATTCGAAACCTCAATGAATTCATCGAGAAACTGAGTAATGCGAATAACGTTCAGGGAATGGATGAAGATGTAAAAAATCACCGCCTTGCTGAGGCACGGTTTCTGAGGGCATTTACATACTTTGAGATGGTAAAAAGGTATGGTGGTGTTCCACTCATAACCGAAACTCAAAGAATTCCAGCCGATGGAGATTACAGTGACCTGATGGTTGAAAGAAATAGTGAAAAAGAGGTCTATGATTTCGTCTATGATGAGCTGGTAGACATTGCTGGTGTACTGGGCGGCAACGGTGAAGTTGAAGTAGGCCGGGCCAATAAATATGTAGCATGGGCATTAGCGTCCAAAGCGATGTTGTATGCCGGCAGTATTGCGAAATATGGTGAGGAGCAACTGAACGGTTTACTGGGTTTTCCAGCAAGCGAAGCGAATGACTACTACCAGAAAGCATATGATGCCGCTAAAAAAGTGCAGGAAGGGGGTTATGCTCTATACAATGCCGAATCAGACAAAGCAACAAACTATCAAATGCTATTTCTGGATGAGGACAATGAAGAGATTATATTCTCTGTGAAGTACAACGGGCTCGGGAATAAAGGACACGGTTTCTCGGCACTATTTTGGCCAGGAGGCGATTCCAGGGTAACCTGGGGTGCAGAGGGAATGGTGTTTCTGGACGTAGCACTGATGTACGATTATACCGACGGAAGAAAAGGAACTGAAGACCGCGCAGTTCTTGAAAGCAACCAGCTTGTTGACTTTAATGAACTCTGGGCAGATAAAGATCCCCGATTCCACGCATCTGTATTATACCCCGGGGCAAAATTTGCAGGGTATCCAACCTATGCTCATGACGGAACCTATGTAAATGGAGAACTCGTAACGGAGCAACAAGTAGTGGGTGAATATGATGGATTCGACTGGTTGGGAATCTCCCCATGGACCCGATTCCACAACAGAACCGGATTTACCATTAAGAAATTTTTGAATGAACCACGCGGCACACAAGTTACATTTGGCGAAAGTGAAGTTGACTGGATTATATTTCGGTATGGTGAAGTACTGCTAAACCTGGCAGAGGCTGCCTATGAATTGGGTAACACAGGTGAAGCTTTAGATGCCATTAACCAGGTAAGATCCCGGGCCGGAATGCCTAACCTCAACTCTTTAACATTGGATGATATTATCCATGAACGAGATGTTGAACTGATGTTTGAAGGCCATAAATATTGGGATTACAGACGATGGAGAATTGCCGAAGAAAGGTTAAGCGAATCCAGAAGCGGCGTGAAGGTATTGTTTGACTGGGAAACAAAAAAATATGAAGTGAACGTACTGGATAGCCAAGATCGACGAGAGCGTTATTTTGGTCCTGAGCACTACTACATGCCAATTACAGTTGACCGATTGAGTAACAATCCGAACCTGGCACCCGAAAATCCAGGATACTAACAGTTATCATTGTCGCTAAAATTACCTCGCAATTATAAATTGCGGGGTTTTTTTAGTTCTATTTATATAGTTTTTTGAATGAACATGCTTATGAATAACCGTCAAAAAAATCTCCGTAGTTTGATCAAAATGTTAACAGGCTCCTTACTCTTACTTATCTGTGAAGTGAGCACTGCTAATGCACAAGGTGTAGAAACAGGGTCAGAAAGAGTGAAAGAATATTACGAAAGTATTGAATTCAGCTATCAGAATATAAATGGCATAGGTCATGAAGAGGGAGTAACACGTCGTGATCCCAGCGATGTGATCAAAGTTGGGGATACCTATTTTGTGTATTACACTAAAATACCTGATGCTGAACCAAAATATTGGGGAGCAGGGTATTGGGGAGCAACTGTTTGGTGTGCAAAATCGGAAGATGAGGGATATTCATGGACCGAAGTTGGTGAAATGTTGGATGTTGGCAAAAAGGATAATTGGGATTCACAAGCCGTTTTTACTCCAAATATTTTTTATTCCAATGGTAAATACTATCTATTCTATACAGGAGTAAAACCAACACCAGGAAACGAGGATGGTGAATTTGAGAATAATAGTGTTACTGATATCACGGCGATTGGAGTCTCCGTATCTGATTCACCAACGGGACCTTTTAAAAGAGTTAGTGAGGACCCTATACTAAAAGTAAGTGTAGAACCCGAAAAGTTTGATAGTTATCGGGTGGATGATGCAGCTTTACTTTATAGAAATGGATTATATTGGCTTTATTACAAAGGCAGAAGCCTGGTAGGTGGAGAGGGTGGTCCTGCCCACACTGAAATGGGAGTGTCTTTTTCAAAGAATCCTGAGGGACCTTATACAAAGATAGATCATTCCATTTTAACTCGTAGCCATGAAGTACTGATCTGGCGACAATCTCATGGGGTTGGAGCGTTGGCATCCCTGAGTGAAACTTTAGAATATGCACCGGATGGTATCAATTTTTTAGACAATAGAATGAATGTTAAGGTTGAGAATAAACCGTTGGCACCAGGTTTATTTAGACCAGATATTACTAATCATGATACGTCGAAAGAAGGGTTAACATGGGGGGTCTCAATGATTCACAATGGACATGAGAACTACTTGATTCGTTTTGATATAGAAGATTAATTAGAAGTACTCAGTTCGAGATAATCGTGTGATTATATGTTCAATTTTAGTTTGAGAGATAAGAGTTGTTTCACACTTAATATTGGGTTGATAGTGACTCTCTCCGTTTTAATGCAAAGTTGTGGAAATACAGATGCCAACCTGTACCCCTCTTTTGAAGAGGATTATCAGTTTTTAAAGCAGCATACAGATGTTCTCTTATTAGAAAGAGACCAGGCAGCGATTGCCGTTGTCCCCTCCTATCAAGGGCGGGTGATGACCAGTACATATAACAGGGATTCAGGCCCCGGGCTGGGATGGCTTAATTATGAACTCATTGAACAAGGTGTTCTGTCTAAAGAAGATCGACTGGGAACACTTCAAAATCACATCCACGCATTTGGAGGAGAAGAACGGTTTTGGCTGGGACCAGAGGGGGGACAATTCGGTATTTTTTTTGAACCGGGATCTGAATTTATCTTTGAGGATTGGCACACGCCGGCCGCAATCGATACGAAAGAGTATGAGATCGTCAACAAAAATAACGAGGAAGTCACTTTTACCCATCAGGCTACCTTTACCAACTGGAGCGGCA
The DNA here is from genome assembly GCF_022012475.1 of Rhodohalobacter sulfatireducens. Lineage (GTDB taxonomy): Bacteria > Bacteroidota > Rhodothermia > Balneolales > Balneolaceae > Rhodohalobacter > Rhodohalobacter sulfatireducens. Next base: position 17,518 of record NZ_JAKLWS010000033.1, on the reverse strand, counting down.
CAAACTTTGAGATCGAAATTAACCGAACCGTTCGGCTCCTGACCGAAGAAGATATAGCAGGATGGTTAGGGATAACGTTGCCCGAAGATGTTAGGATGGTTGCTTACGAAACAGAAAACAGCATAAAAAATACCGGAAACTTCGAATGGAATCGGGAAACTGGGATGTTGTCTATCTGGCTTCTCGGAATGTATCCTCCAACTCCACAAACCACTGTTGTTATTCCAATAGAGGAGGGACCTGAAGATCGTCTGGGACCGAAAGTGAATGATGAATACTTCGGGGAAGTACCTGATGACTATCTGAAAGTGAATGATCATACCATCTTTTTTAAAGGGGATGGGACATATCGAAGTAAAATTGGAATTAATCCCAAGCGATCCCTGAAGATTGCAGGAAGTTATGTTGAAGAAATTGGTGTGTTGAATATCGTCACTTATAATGAGCCTGATGCGAATCCCAGCTATGTGAACTCTATGTGGGAAATGCAGGAAGAGCCATTTTCAGGAGATGTTATCAATGCTTATAACGACGGGCCTCCAGCACCGGGTGAAGATCCCCTTGGTCCTTTTTATGAACTGGAAACCTCGTCACCGGCTGCAAAACTTAGTCCCGGAGAAACAATGCAGCATTCCCAAACCACGATTCATATCAAAGGATCTGATGAGATGATTGACCAAATCTCAAATCGGTTACTGGGTGTTTCTGTGCAAGAGATCAAAGACAAATTCGATTAGGTCATTGTCATCTTTATGATCAAACTTTTAAAGACTTAAAAAGTGTTAGAAACAGTTTTTACAGGTCCTACCTTTACAATTCTGATACGGTTAAAGGTGGCCTCACAGGGTAATTTCGACGATTTACAATGGTGCTGAATCGTATTTGATACGATTTGAAGTTACAGGAAAGTGATGAAGATAAGAGCGATCTGTTTTTTATTAATTGCCATTCGGAAAGGACCGTGGAAGATGGTTTATGGGAATGGTTCGGGTGGCAGGCAGGTACCCCAGGGAAAACCGTTTTCAAAACCCTATCAATTTTTCAATTTAGATGCAGATCCACAGGAAACGACGAATGTGATCGATCAACATGCGGACATTGCACAGGAATTGACCAATTCCTTAGAGCAGATCAGAAATATAGATTCAAAATAAATTCAAAAGAAGTTCATGGACATTACATACTCCCATCAGAAAAACAGGGTACGCCCCTTATTAACTGTACTCTTCATTTTTAGCTACCTTTCACTCTCTATCAGCACCTCCTTTGGGCAAGATTATGAAACTTCTATTGGGGACCTTCAATTTGACCAACTCCCTGAACGCTGGGATGAAGGGTTTCCGCTTGGAAATGGGATGGTGGGTGCATTGGTCTGGAAACAGGATGAACATCTTCGCTTTTCATTGGATCGTGCGGATCTGTGGGACCTTCGAGAAGTACGTGAATTGAGAGAACTCACCTTCGACTGGGTCCATCAGCAGGTGCAGAAAGGTGAGTATGGACCGGTCCAGCAGCTGGGAGATGCTCCGTATGACAATATCGCATATCCGACGAAAATACAGGCTGCCGGGTTGAATTTTAGAACAAACAACTTTGGCACGATAGAGGATGCTCGATTATATCTGAAAACCGGGGAGCTGCAGATTCGCTGGAGTGAAGGAGCTGCACTTCATACATTTATCCACTCGGAAAAACCGATTGGTTGGTTTGAGTTTAAAAATGTGCCGCAAGATTTTAAGCCGATTCTTGAAGTGCCTCCATATGGATCTGACGACTCAAACGAGTCCAGTGGTGATATCCAGCTGCATACCCTGGCTGATTTGGGGTATGACCAGGGAACGGTAGTGGAGACGGACAACAGTCTGGTGTATACGCAGCAGGGGTGGGACGGCATGGAGTATAAAGTATCCGTTCTTTGGAAACGTGAGGATGGCAATCTCCAGGGTGTGTGGAGTATCACATCAGACTATCCCAACCAAGATGTGGATGAAGTTTTAGGAAATACAGGGGTAGAGGAAGATTCTGAACAGTTAGCAGAACAGGCTTTATTAAGGGGATTTGAAACAGACCGACAAATAAGTTTGAAATGGTGGGAAGATTTTTGGGCTCGGTCCCAAATTGTAGTCCCGGATACCCTGTTGCAAAGGCAGTATGAACGGGATATGTATAAGTTTGGAGCAGCTTCCAGGCCTGGATCACCCCCGATCAGTTTGCAGGCCGTTTGGACAGCCGACAATGGTAGTATTCCGCCCTGGAAGGGAGATTTTCATCACAACTTGAATACTCAGCTCAGCTATTGGCCGGGATACCCGGGGAATCATCTGGAACTCACACAAATATTCACAGACTGGTTATGGAATATCCGCCAGGAGAACAAAGACTATACCCGCTGGTATTTTGAAAATGAGGGGTTAAATGTACCGGGTGTTACAACCCTGACAGGCCAGCCTATGGGAGGTTGGATTCAGTACTCCATGTCACCCACCATTGCAGCCTGGCTGGCTCAGCATTTCTACTGGCAGTGGTCCTATAGCCGGGATCGGGAATTTCTGGAAAACAGGGCCTATCCGTACCTGAAAGATGTAGCTGTGCACCTGGAAGAGGTCACGTATATAGAAGATGGAGTGAGAGTTTTGCCACTGAGTTCAAGTCCTGAAATCCATGACAACACCATTGATGCCTGGTTCCAGCAGACAACAAATTACGACCTGGCACTGATGAAGTATGCCTTTAAAATGGCAGCTGAATTGGCCTCTGAACTCGGAAAATCAGACGAACAACAGAGATGGGAAGCTAGGATGAATGAGTTGCCGGACTACAGTATCGATGATGAAACCGGTTTATTGGTTGCTCCCGGTGAGCGTTTGAATTCATCACACCGTCACTTCTCCCATTTAATGGCCATCCATCCGCTTGGCTTGATGGATTCATCCCATGGCGATGAAGAGAAAAAAGTGATCGAAACATCACTGGAGCACCTTGATGAGATTGGGTCGGGCGCCTGGGTGGGATACTCCTTTAGCTGGCAGGCAAATCTCTATGCGCGGGCCGGGAACAGTGATAAGGCACGGGAAGCCCTGCAGATTTTTGCTTCAAATTTCGTGTCTCCGAACAGCTTCCATCTGAATGGAGATCAAAAAGGCGGAGAGTACTCCAATTTTATGTACCGTCCGTTTACACTTGAAGGAAATTTTGCGTTTGCTGCCGGACTTCAGGAGATGCTTCTTCAAAGCCATAACGGTGTGATCGAGATATTCCCGGCTACACCGGATGATTGGGCGGATGTCCATTTCCGGGATCTTCGTGCGCAGGGAGCGTTTATCGTATCCGCAGTGAAGATAGACGGACAAATAAGCGAAGTTCATCTGCTTTCTGAAAAAGGTGGAACCCTGCAGATTGAGAACCCATATGATTCCAATTCCATTAAAGTCATGAAAAAACATGCCCAATACGGGACTTTCAGTGAAGTGAACGATCTGCATTTTTCCGATGGGATTTTGAGTATCAGTATGGCGGAAAACGAGGAAATTAAAATTTTAGAGAACAGCAGTCATTGAAATGGAAAAAAACGGCAAAAAAGATCTTAAAAGAACGATTTCATCCGGTACAATAGCTTCATCAAACATTCGAGTGGACCAGAAACCTGTGGATGAGATACCCACCCCGACAGCCGCACAACTTCAATGGCAGGAAGCGGAGCTGGCAGCGTTGGTTTGCTGGGATCTTCATGCCCACGATGGTGAATTTTATGTGCAGAGTGAAGCCCGAATCACTCCGGTTGAGAATATTAATATTTTTAATCCACAGGAGTACGATACGGACCAATGGATTAAAACACTGAAGGATGCCGGTTTTCGAATTGCCATACTAACGGTGAGCCATGAAACCGGTTTTTTCCATCACCAAAGTGATGCAACCCCCTACAACATGAAGGCTCTGAAGTGGCGGGATGGAAAAGGTGATGTGTTGAGAGATTTTAAAGAATCGTGCGAAAAATATGGAATCCTGCCGGGTGTGTATATCGGAACACGCTGGAATGCCTTTTACGGTGTTTACGATTTTAAAGTAAGCGGCAGCAACGCGTTTGCTGAGAATCGCCAGAATCACTACAACAGGATGGTTGAAAAGGTTGTAGAAGAGATCTTTACCCGTTATGGCGACTGGGCCATGGTTTGGTTTGATGGCGGTGCTCACGGCCCGGAACAAGGCGGGCCGGATGTTCTTTCAATCTGGGAAAAATATCAGCCCGAGGGTCTGTTTTACCACAATTTGCAGCGAGCCGATATCCGCTGGGGAGGCAGTGAAACGGGTACAGTTTCATACCCCTGCTGGGGAACCTTTCCTTTTAAAGTGATCGGAGCCGGTGAATCTTCAAGGGAGGAGATTGCAGCTAACAATTTTGAACTGTTAAAAACGGGGGATCCGAATGGAAGTTACTATATGCCGGCAATGAGTGATGCACCCCTTCGCGGACATGGGGGACACGACTGGTTCTGGGAGCCCGATCGCGAACATATTATCTATCCTGTTGAGGACCTTGTAGATATGTACTACAAATCTGTAGGACGAAATTCGACGTTAATCCTGGGGGTGACTCCCAACCCGTCGGGCGTTCTGCCAACAAAAGATGTGGAGCGTCTGAAATTATGGGGGCGCGAGATCGAGCGTCGTTTTGGGAAGCCGATAACTCAGACCGGAGGTCGGGGTCAGGAGTACCAGCTGGAATTGGACCCCGTCATTAAGGTGAATCACGTGGTTATCCAGGAAGATATCCGGTTTGGTGAACGAGTACGAACCTACACCGTTGAAGGATTGATTGAAGGCCGGTGGCAGACTCTCTGCAGCGGACAGTGTATCGGGCATAAACGAATTGAAAAGTTTGATACCCGGGATTGTTCAGCATTAAAGTTGATTATTGGCGATAGTGTAAAGGAGCCGATCATCACTAATTTTTCTGCTTTCTATGTGTCGTAATCAGTTAATAATGTATGCCACGCCCCTAAACCATGAACACGATAATTATATAGACTGACCATTGAAAATTATGAGAAGAGCTCAACTCATCACAGTACTCATTCTGATTTTTATAAGCTTCCAAATCGGATGCACAAACCCTCAAACGGAAGAGAAGAAGCCCAATATCTTATTCTTTTTTGTCGATGATATGGGGTGGCAGGACACTTCGGTTCCCTTTCATGAAGATACGACTGAACTGAACCGGCGATATCACACACCCAATATGGAAACTCTTGCTGATCAAGGGGTGAAATTCACGCAGGCTTATGCTGCGGCGGTTTGTTCCCCCTCCCGAATCAGTTTGATGACAGGCATGAGCATGGCCCGGCATGGTGTTACAAACTGGACATTATACGAGGGGGAGTCACCGGATGATTTATACGGTCCGGAAGACTCAGCGATTATCCCACCGGAGTGGAATGTAAACGGTTTGGCTCCGGAAGAGGGAGTGCCAAATACCATAGTGGCTGAAACATTGCCAATGCTGTTGAAAGAAGCCGGATACACAACCATTCATGTAGGGAAAGGTCATTTTGGAGCGATCGATACACCCGGGGCCGATCCGCTAAACCTTGGGTTTGATGTCAACATCGCAGGACGGGCTTCCGGCGCTCCGGGGAGTTACCACGGTGAAAACAATTTTAGTGCGGAATCCAGGGGAGGAAGTACGGTTTGGGATGTGCCCGGTTTAGAAAAATATCATGGCCAGGAAATAAATCTTACCGAGGCGCTGACGCGGGAAGCCAATGCCGTAATTGATTCCGTTGTAGCAACCGGTTCACCCTTTTACCTCTATATGTCCCATTATGCGATTCACTCTCCATTCGAAAGAGATCGTCGGTTTTATCAAAAGTATGCGGACCGGGGCTTTTCAGAATTTGAAGCGACCTACGCATCCATGATCGAAGGGATGGACAAATCGCTGGGAGACCTGATGGCCAAACTTGAAGAGCTGGGTGTAGAGGAGAATACAGTTGTTGTATTTATGTCGGATAATGGAGCTCCAAAACAAGCACCTTTGAACAGACCGCTGAGAGGACACAAGCTGATGGTCTATGAAGGCGGTGTCAGAGTTCCGATGATTGCAAAATGGCCGGGTATCACAGAAGCAGGAAGAGAAGAGGATCAGTATCTCATCATCGAGGATATCTTCCCGACTTTTCTGGAAATTGCCGGGATCACTGAAGATAGTTTTCCGGATCATACAGTCGATGGAAAAAGTTTTGTACCTCTTTTGAGAAATGAAGCAGGCGCAGATTGGCAAGAACGTCCCATATTCTGGCATTATCCGCATATATATGATCAACCTCCCTACAGTTCCATCCGGAAAGGGGATTGGAAACTGGTCTACTTTCATGAAGATCAGTCTCTTGAACTCTACAACCTGGAGGAAGATCTCTCCGAATCCAATGATCTATCGGATCAGCGTCCTGAAAAGGTTGAGGAGCTTGCGGGAATTTTAACAGAGCATTTGAGAAATACCGATGCGGATATGCCCACCTTGAAATCCACTGGTGAACAGGTGCCCTATCCGGCTGAACTTGTGAATGATTAACGGATACTGATGATGATTAAAAAAATGCTTTTGTTAGGCTTATTGGTGGTTATCTTCGCACCCGAAGCAGTTCCAGCTCAGAATCAGATATCATCGGAGAAGGATTCTCTAAAGATCGCCTGTATTGGCGATAGTATTACGTTTGGAGCCCGTGTTGAAGATCCTTCTGAAGATTCTTATCCGGCTGAGCTTGAAAAAATCTTCGGGAATGAACCGGTAAATGTCCGAAATTTTGGAATTGGGGGTGCAACGATGTTAAAATCCGGGACACCAAATGTTTGGCAGGTCTTAGAGGATGTTCAATCCTATCAACCGGAAATTGTGATCATTAAAGTGGGAACGAATGATACGGTCGGTCCGCCGCGTCATAACTGGGAAAACATTGATGATTTTGAGAGTGATTACAGATCCTATATAACTGAGTTAAAAGCACTTCCAACCTCTCCGGAAATTTTTCTGGTCAGTCCCTCAGATATGAATCTTGAGACGCCGGGCCTATCAGAGGATCGAAAAAATAACCTGGAGTCCCGGAGGCCACGTTTATGGGAACTGAAAGATCGTACTGAACAGATCGCGGAGGATGAAGGGGTCCACTTTTTGGATATGACTACCGCGTTTGAAAATAAACCGGCGCTTTTTACAGTGGAGGATGGTGTACATCCGAATGCTGAGGGATATGAAGCACTTGCACGCGAAATTTATAACGGAATTAAAGAGGCTGCTGAACAAAGGCTGAACGATTAATCTCAAAAACTAAAAAATTGCAATTGTATGGATAACATGGATCGAAGACATTTTTTGAAAAACTTGTCCCTGGGAACACTGGCTGTTACATCCGGAGTCCCTTTTTTATCGGCCGCCTCCAATTCAAAACGGAGAAGCTATTCGCCTTCCAATTCTATTCCTATACCCACACAACCACAAATTAAGTGGCAGGAGGCAGAACGAGTGGCTGTTTTTCATTATGATCTGCATGTGTTTGATGGTAAACAGTATGTACAGAGCAGGAATCGTATCACACCAATTGAAGATTATAATATCTTTAACCCGGAACAGCTGGATACCGATCAGTGGATCAAATCGATTAAAGATGCCGGTTTTAAGATTGCAATCCTGACGGCAACACATGAGACCGGGTTTGCCCTGTATCAAAGTGATGTTAATCCGTACTGCCTGAAAGCGGTGAAGTGGCGGGATGGGAAAGGAGACCTGGTCCGGGATTTTGTGGATTCATGCCGAAAGTATGATATCGAACCGGGAATTTATGTGGGTATTCGATGGAACTCCTTTTATGGTGTTCACGATTTTTTGGTGAACGGGGATGGAGAGTTTGCAGAAAACCGCCAGGAGCACTATAACCGGATGTGTGAGGGAATAGTTGAAGAGCTCACTTCCCGATATGGAGAATTAGCCATCATCTGGTTTGATGGGGGAGCTTACGGTCCCGAAAGAGGAGGACCGGATGTACTATCGATCTTTGAGAGAAATCAGCCCAATGGTATTTTTTATCACAATGACCAGCGGGCGGATATCCGCTGGGGCGGAAGTGAAACAGGAACTGTTCCGTATCCCTGCTGGGGGACGTTTCCCTATCCTTATTCCCATACCAATAAGACGGGTCCCGATCATTTTGAACTCTTGAAATATGGAGATCCGGACGGAGATTATTATATGCCCGCCATGAGTGACGCACCTCTGCGCGGCCATAGTGGAGGACACGATTGGTTCTGGGAACCTGATCGCGAACATACAATCTACCCGCTGGAAAATCTGGTAGATATGCACTACAAATCTGTGGGACGAAACTCTACGTTAATCGTGGGCTTGACGCCGGATCCCTCGGGACTCTTACCGGAGGCAGACGCGGAGCGGTTAAAGGAGTGGGGAGAAGAGATCGAACGAAGGTTTGAAGCACCCGTTGCGCAATCTGAAGGAAGGGGCAGTGAGTATGTTATAAATTTCGATTCTGAAAAAGAGTTGAACCATGTTGTACTCCAGGAGGATATCAAGCATGGTGAGCGCGTCCGAACCTATACGGTAGAAGGATACAAAGATAGAGAATGGCAGGAGATCTGCAGCGGTCAATGCATCGGGCACAAGCGAATCCAGGAATTTGAAACCGATCAATACACCGGTGTTAAACTGATCATTGATGAATCACTGGCGGAACCCAGAATTCGAAACTTCTCAGTTTTTCATGTGACTTGATGAACAGCAGTTTGAGTCTTCATGCAATCCATCTATTTTGAATCATGCGAAATAAACGATTCATCCTAATTCTGGCAGTCTGTTTATCACTGGTATTTATTGCGGCTCATTCAAATAAACTGTCGGAGAACAGACCTAATTTCATCATCATTAATATTGATGATTTAGGCTGGACAGATCTGTCATTTATGGGAAGTCAATATTATGAGACGCCCCATATTGATGAGCTGGCCACTGAAGGGATGGTATTCAGTCGGGCATATGCAGCTGCTTCAAATTGTGCACCTTCCCGGGCGGCGTTGTTTAGTGGGCAATATGCTCCCCGCACAGGTATTTATACCGTTGCTAATTCCGACCGGGGCAGTGCCGAAGAGAGAAAACTGATTCCGATTGAAAACAGGTTGTATTTAGATGAGGAAAATTTGACATTTGCGGAACTTCTTCAAAACCATGGATACAGGACGGCACATGTCGGTAAATGGCATATTACCAAAGATCCGATGGAGAATGGGTTCGATGTGAATATCGGGGGCTTTGAAGCGGGTAATCCTGCAGCTCAGGGGATGGGTGGCTATTTTTCACCCTATCACAATCCGAATTTGGAGGAGGGTCCGGAGGGTGAGTATCTGACAGACCGGTTAACGGATGAAGCGATCGTTTTTTTGGAAACCGCAGAGGGTCAGCCCTTTTTCCTCAACTATGCACCCTATACCGTACACACACCCATTCAGCCCAAGCCGGAATTGGAAGAAAAATATACGTCCAAGCCTGGCTCGGATCGTCATGACAATCCCGGTTATGCAGCAATGATCGAATCGATGGATACCAATATTGGCCGGTTGATCTCTTTTTTGAAAACATCAGGTTTGTACGAAAACACGCTGCTTATCTTTACATCCGATAATGGAGGGTTGCATGAAATCAGCCGCCAATGGCCGCTTCGAGCGGGAAAGGGATCCTACTTTGAAGGAGGTATCCGTGTACCCATGATTGCCGTATGGCCCGGAGTCATTGATCCCGGTACCGCTTCACAGCAACCCGTTTCACAGATCGATCTTTACCCCACTCTTTTAGAAGCAGCAGGAATATCAAACCCTGAGGAGAAACCGTTAGACGGGTTGAGTCTCATTCCTGTTTTTAAGGGAGACTCACTGCCGGACCGATCCCTCTTTTGGCATTTTCCGATCTATCTCCAGGCCTATTCAGACCATAATCCGGATACTCATGACAGGTATTTTCGAACAAGGCCGGGATCTGTGATTTTAAAGTATCCCTGGAAATTGCATGAGTATTTTGAAGATGGAAGACTGGAGCTCTATAACCTCGAACTAGATATCCGGGAAGAGACGAACCTTATTGAGCAGTTTCCCTCAAGAGCCAACGAGTTACATGAACAACTCAAAAGCTGGCGGGATGAACTGGGAGCTCCTGTTCCCGGAAGCTTAAATCCTGAGTACAAAAATATGAGTGATGAGAATTAGAACATGAAAATAGATGATCGGCAAGGATGCATAAGAGAGCTCAAAATAGCATCGGAGTCTTGGAGTGTAACGCATTGATTCAATATGAGATCTAAAAAACGGGTAAAAAAACAGCTTATGAGGTATTTGAAGAATCTCACTTTTTTAATCAGTTCCCTTCTGCTGTTCATTATTATCCTTCCATCACATTTAAATGCGCAAGAAAAGCTGGATCTGTTCATCCTGGCGGGTCAGTCAAATGCCCAGGGATGGATGGGCGATGCTGCGAATTATCCGGAAGACAGTTTAGGTCTGGATGAATCCATTCGCTTAAACTGGACCTTTGTGGATAACCAGAGTTCAAAGCGAAGATGGGTGCCGATGCAACCGCAAGAAGGCAGGTTTCAGGAAGGGCATTTTGGTCCGGAGGTCAGTTTTGCAAGGGAGCTTAAAAAAGCAGGTTTTAATCCGGCAATTTTCAAATACACCAAGGGTGCAACCGGGTTGGCCCGCGATTGGAAAGCTCCGGGAGAGGGTGGAATTTATGATCGTATGGTGATTGATTTAAAGGCCAGCATAGATCAACTGGAAGAGCAGGGATACGAGGTACATGTGCGTGGGCTGATCTGGATTCAGGGGGAATCGGATGCCGGAGATGGACAAACCTCAAAAAAATATTATCAAAACCTAAAGCGGCTGATTGAGCATCTGCGTAATGAGGTACTTCATGAACCTGACCTGAATATTCTGGTCGGTGTAGATGAACAACACCCGTTTGTAGAGGACCGGCCAGTGGTTGTAGAAGCCCAAAAAAGATTAGCTGAAGAGGATGAATATATCAGTTTTACAAGCATGCGGGGTATTCAGAAAGCGGATAATACTCATTTAACTCCTCAAGGATTGACTGAACATGGAAGACGTCTTGCATACGCTTTTATGAACCTGGTAAATGTTCACGGGGAGGGTGTGGGAGATACGGGTAAATTGAAGGTGATCACATACAATATTTGGAATGGTTTTGATTGGGGGAAGGATGAAGAACGACGACAAAAAGTTCAAGAATGGATGAGAAGTCAGAAGCCCTCCATCACGGCCCTTCAGGAACTGAATAACTATACGCCTGCTAAATTAAAAGAGGATGCCAAGTCGTGGGGACACCCCTACTCCGTTTTGCTGAAAACTACCGGGTATTCAGTGGGCCTGACATCTGCATATCCCATTCAGGTCAAAGAAAAAATAAGAGAGGGGATGCATCACGGTGCATTGCATGCAAAAACAGCAGGAATCGATCTCCTGGTCGTCCATCTTCATCCCGGCAGCATAAAAAGAAGGATGGAGGAGGCTGACATTTTATTGAATAAGCTGGAGGAGATCGAGATGGAGAATCCACTCTATATGGTTTTAGGAGACTTCAATGCTCATTCCCCGTTCGACGCGCATTTATATGATCCTGACGGATACCTGCTGAACCGTCGGCGTTCAAATAATGCAGGGAAGGGAATGGATGGAAATATCTATTTGAACGACCTGGACTACTCGGTAATGGCATCCTTTTTGGGGTTTCCGCTTTATGATGGTACCCAAAAATACACAACAGGGTTGAGTGAGCGAGGGACGTTTCCGGGCAGAGTTCTGGGACCTGTAAATAGCGAATCCACTGAACAGTTGATATCCCGTTTGGAACGCATTGACTATATCTTGGTGTCACCCGAATTATTGAAACGATCTACGGACGCGCAGGTTCATAATGGAGAGGAGAATTGGTTTCTGTCGGATCACTACCCGGTGGAGGTTACATTCAGGACAGATCAAGAAAACCTGGATGTCGGTTCGATGATTCAACCCATTTCTGAGGAGAATATGCTGAGAGATCCAGATTATTTTAACTGGGGCAGTTCAATCATTAAAGGGGATGATGGGAACTATCACCTCTTCTACTCCAGGTGGAAACGGGAGTTAGGATTTACCGGCTGGCTCACTCATTCAGAGATCGCCCATGCCATATCAGATCGGCCGGAAGGTCCTTATCAATATCTAAATACGGTTTTGCAAGGTCGTGGTGGGGACCAATGGGATGCCATCACAGCACACAACCCGAAGATTAAATATTTCGAGGGTACCTATTATCTCTATTACATCGGAACACATTCTGATGATGTTCCTTTGGATGGTGAAAAGTTGAGGGAAGTGGCTAAAACAGGATATAACCATCCAATGTGGAGTGTATTGCGAAATAATCAACGGACCGGTGTGGCACTTTCTAAATCTTTAAATGGACCATGGCAAAGACGTGAGAACCCAATCGTTGAACCGGCGGGTCCCATCACAACGCTGACCGTAAATCCAGCAGTTACACAAGGCCCAAACGGCTCCTACTATATGATAGTAAAAGGTGATAAACCCAATGAAGATCGGTTTATTCGCAACCAGGCCTTGGCACTTTCAGAAACTCCGACAGGTCCTTTTATTGTGCAGAAAAAACCGGTCATCGATACTATCGATACCGAAGATTCCTCCATTTGGTACGATGAGAGCAGAAATCAATTCTTTGCTGTATTTCACGCTCATAATTTTATTGGGTTGATTACTTCTGCTGATGGGGTAAACTGGCGAAAAGCAGTCAATTACGAAGTAACAACGAAAAGACTGAATCTTGCCAATGGGGATGTCTTAAAACCCGATCGAATGGAACGGCCGTTTGTCTATTTGGAGGATGGTCAGCCCCGGGTACTCTCTTTTGCTATCAAAGAGGGTGATGACAGCTACTCCATTTTTGTACCTCTGAATCATTAAATATTTTGTCTCTTCAGAAAAGTGATGTGCAAAATAAATGGAAGAAACAACCAAATGGGTTGTAGAGATCTAATAAAAATGTATGAATCTTAAATGTATGAATTCATGCAGAAACCTTCTGAATAATGGACTCATGAAGTGCATATATCACCATCAATGAAAGACTCTCCGGCAGTTTGAATCCAATTGATTCGATTACTGCCGGGCTCTTTCATTATAAGATTATTTGAATGGTGTCAGCCAGTGTGAAGGAACTATTTTTTGAATGTGCATTTCAACGTGATAAAAAAGGGTTATTCAGCGTTATAATAGAAGTATCGAATGATCGCTTGCCTTCCTTCACTTTCTAAATTCTTCTCTTCCAGTAGTCGAATTTCAAGGGAGTGTTTCCCACTCTCAAGCCCGCTCGCCAGTGTAAAAAACCAGGGGAGGTAGAGCTGTTGACTCCACTGCGTAAATAGATCCTGCTTTTTCCAGGGTGACCCATCAATCCGGTATTCAATAATTCCTGCATTCGGTCCACTTGCAACTGCGATCCCTGCGGTGTTTCCTTCAAACTGAAATCGAATCGGTTCACCCGGGTAGACGCCAACCAGCATGGGCACATCTACATAGTTAGATCGAGTCCCGATCTCATCAGATGGCTGCCAATCTTCAACCAACTCCCATCCAATCCCGGATGCGTAATCATCACCGGGCTCGATTAAGGTTCCATTGGCATAGGAATAGGGGTCGAGCGGACCTGGAATCTGAGTTGTTTTAAGTTTCTCATCTTTTTGGGCAACTTCGCAGGCACCTTCCAGAAACTTTTTCATGGATCGGTAATAGATATCCTGTCCAAAGGGTGAAGGGTGGAGATCTTTGAAATCATTCTCCCAGTCAAATTCACCGGCATCGATGCGTTCGGTAACCTCTTTAGCCAGGTTAATGGTGGAAATATTATAATGACGGGCAACCTCCTCATGCAGACGAATCACCTCGGGGACGTTTCCATTTCGATAATCCTTCATTTTAACGGGATCTACAAAATGCATAATCACGATGCTTGTAGCAGGATCCTCCCGTAGTGAATGCCTTACAATACCCTCTATCCCCCTCGTAATTTCAGTCGGAGTCCGGCCGTTAGTAAAATCGTTGACGGCCGCCTCCAAAAAAAGCAGATCTACCGGGCCGTTCTTCAATACATCCCGTTCAAAACGAAAAGCCCCGGGTGTAGAACCCATGGAAGGAATTCCTGCGTTGATAAAATCGAAGTCTGTTTCAGGATAAGTGTGCGTAAAATAAGTGTAGAGTGAATCTCGCCATCCGGGATTATAGGTGATGGATCCGCCCAAAAATGCGATCCTGGCCTCTCCTTCTTGAAATTTTTGACAGCTATTATTCAAAGAACCCCTGTGAGTGTGATAATATTTTTCATCTAATCCCTGTCCATATGCATTGAATACCGCCATTAACACTATAAATAGAAATAGAGATATAGTTTTGAATTTCATCATCTATGAGTTTGCAAGTGATTAGAGTAAAAACGAATAAACCTTAGTTGGTGTGTCCGTTTGCCAGCCATTTGTTCTGAATGGTGATGATGCCAGTGCATCAGTTTTCAGAATTATTGTTCAAAAACTTCTGCCAAGGTAAGTTAAACGGCTTTCGAGTTAAACCCTTTTCGGGAAAAAAATCGACAAGAAATGGATCAATCCATAATTAAAAAAATTTAGTCATAGTACAATCATTCTACACAAGATTTATTTAAATAGATCATATTTAATCAAATACGATAATCAATTTGAATCATTGGTGATTTTTTGAATTTGAACGATTCCTATGAAACTGCAGTGAACTGAAGTCTCTGCTAAGTCTTCTATTCTTCATTCGAAAAGAAAGTTATAAATAAAGAATGGATGCAATGACAGTGTGCCTTACCAGTGAAATAATTAGAAGAGATCACTGATATAGAAGTGGTATTGAAATCCTTCTCTATGCTCATCTAGAATTAAGCGTATTCAACAATGGGTAAAATTCTAAATTTCCCGGCATATTTCTCGAAAATGTTCAAACATTTGTCTAAAAAATACAAGAGTATCCTCCCAAATTATAGTAAAATGGTAAGCACTACTGGCTGAGGTTTCAGAATACAAAAGTCTAAATGGATTTTAGACGATAACTCAGGTGACGTACTGCTTCAAGCAGAAGACTTTACAAGCTTCATCCATCGCCCATAGAGTCAACGACAATAAAGAATAATCTCTCCGTCTATGAATAATTTCAAAATTCCTCACGTTTTCATATTTCTTTTTTGGATTATCATATTCTGTTCAATACTAACATACATAATACCTAGTGGAAATTTTGAACGAACCACAAGAAGTTATGATGGGATGACTCAGAGTGTAGTCGTACCGAATAGCTATAAAGAGGTACCCAAGAACTATTCTTTAAAAGCGACTTTATTAGGTGAAACTGTAGAAGGAAAGTCAACTCCGGTCTCATTATTGGGTCTGTTTAGTGCAATTCCAAAAGGTCTGGGACAATCGGCTGTACTGGTATTTTTCGTTTTTATTGTAGGAGCTGTTTTTAATTTATTACAACAAACAGGAACTATTAATGCATTTCTTTTTGCACTGATTTCCAGGTTCCAGGAAAAACCAAAATTACTTCTTTTTCTAATCTATATGACTGTTTTCTCAGGTTCTTCCTTTATGGGAATAGCTTCTGAAACGATAGCTTTAATACCTGTATTTTTGTTTTTGTCTAAAAGTTTAGGCTACGACAGGATATTTGGTGTAGGACTACTGTGCGTTCCGCAATATTTAGGCTGGAGTACAGGAGTCACTAATCCATTCACAGTGCAGATCGCTCAAGTTATTGCAGAATTGCCTATTGGTTCAGGTATCGTTTTTCGGCTATTTCTATATGTAGTGTATGCTGCAATCGGTTTCTTTTTCATTATGCGATATGGTGATAGAGTAAAGAAAAATCTATCTCTTAGCTTGATGAAAGGTGACCATTTTAAACTGGATGAGTTTGGAGTGTTTAAGCACATAGAGATTGAAAGAAAACACATCATCATTCTTCTATTTTTTGTGGTGTCTTATGCATCTATAATTGTTGCAGTTCAAACAATTGGATGGGGTTTAATTGAGATGAGTGCGTGTTTTATTGCAATCATAATTGTCGTTACCAAGATCTCCGGTATGACCGGTGATGAATCAATGGCAGCATTTTCGAAAGGCTTGGAAATTATGATTGTGCCCGCCTTAGTAGTCGGTGTAGCACGTGGCATTTCCGTGGTGCTTCAAGAAGGAATGATTATTGATACTCTATTACATTCTGCAAGTAGTTTTCTGGTGAGTATGCCTAAAATAGCCGCTGCCGAAGGCATGCTTTTTTTCCAAACGGGACTCAATTTTTTCATTCCATCAGCTTCAGGTCAGGCGTTAGTTTCTATGCCATTGATGACACCCATGTCAGATCTCTTGGGGCTATCACGTCAGACTGCAGTTCTTGCATATATCTTAGGGGATGGGATCTCGAATATCATTATACCAACGAATGGAGTTTTAATGGCTACATTAGGCTTAGCCAAAGTTCCTTTTGAAAAGTGGTTCAGTTATATTTTACCATTATTTATCGTAAGCATGATTATGGCTGTTGTATTTATAGCCTTGGCTGTCGTTATTGGTTATTAAGTATAAAAGCATATCTGGTTGATTTTTTTATTAATTACTTTTTTTAGAGTAACAGCATCTCCTGCACGATAGATTACAGTCCAGTCAAGGGCTCTTTTCAAATTTGACAGCCAAAAATTCACTGAAATACACCCATTTTTAAAAGGTGCGAACTATTGGTTAACAGAGAAATCTGTTAAAGCAAAAAAGAGTAGGAGGGAGCAGGCTATTCTCTATAGAAAACTGTTGAAATCTGGGAAGCTGAAAAATAGGGCAGAGCTTGCCAATAAGTTAGGAGTGAGCCTGACTTGGGTTACGAAGGCGGTCTCTTAATAGTACGGCGCAATCGTTGTGTATCTCTCTGAATATAGTAGAACAATTTGGGTTAAGATCTTTTCTAGCGAATGTTTTTGGGATCATGAAGTAAAGTTGTAATTAGATGATGTAGTAGTTCATGTCTTTTTGAAGAAATATTTCTTTGTTTCACTTGATCATTTCTATCAAGTAACTCCTCAAATTTCAGTTCTTAATCAGCTGCTTGCATTTCTTAATTTGAGGGTCACGTCTTGATGCAGTTAGGGCATCAAACGGAGGAACCCTAAACAGACAGTTGGCAGGTCTTAGATACAAAAGTTTATCGGTTGAATATCAAGAAATTATTCAAGAACCATAACCTGAATGCTCCTAAATTGAGTAGGATGGCTTTCTGCTTGCAGTGATATGTAACCCTGGTCAATCAGTAGATTATCAGGATCAATATTTTCAACCTCCATTAAATGTTGTGCATCAGCATCCTCAGTGTCAAGCTGGGGATTGGTGTA
>NZ_JAKLWS010000032.1 GCF_022012475.1 Rhodohalobacter sulfatireducens | reverse complement strand
GGAATGTACTCTAAACCATATACCCCGAGGCAGGGAATATTGAAAAAGCTTGATTTTTATCGAGGGGTTTTACAAAAAATGATGTATGGATTCCTTAACCGTTGGAATGGAGGCAGGACTTTGGAACGACTAAAATGGGAAAAAAGCCCGAAAAATGGACACAAGTGGGTCAACTACGCCAGAAGGCTTCGTTGACCGAGGACGCTTCGCTGAACACATTCGCCAGTTGGGACCTAGGAACGAGTAAACAAATTAGTATTAAATGACCGAAAAGATAATTAACCCTTCTTGATGCGCCGGATGGTTACATCATTGTACATTCGGCCGTGCAGAGCAAAATGAACCAATTCATAATCATACTCTATACAAAATTCATTAGTGGCCTCTATAATACCGTATTTTGTGAGATCAGAAGATCCAAAAAAGATATAGTCATTCAGTGAAATCAACCCATCCGGTTTTATCTTGCTGTGTGCGGCCTCAAGGTCTCTCTTTACACCTTCATAGCTGTGGTCACCGTCAATATAGATCCAGTCGAACGTTGCGTCCGGCACTGTGGATAAAAAGGTTGACGAATCTTCCCGGTGAACTTCAACAAGGTTCTGCTCAATTTCATCCTCAAACCGCTTCCTGGCTATCTTGATAGATTTGGAATCGATATCGATCAGGTGAAGTTTCTGAGGTTTAACGATATCGAGGATGTAGCGTGAATAATCGCCTTTTAAAATTCCAACTTCTGCACAAACCCCGCCCTTTGGAATCTTTTCTAACATTTTAATGCGGTCTTCAAGCAAACTGCAATTTTTAATATGCCTGGTTTTAAGCTTTTTCGTGAACGGCCAAACCTCTCTCCGATGGGCCATTGAGGAGAAGAAAATCCGAAATCTGTTATATATATTTTGAAGCATTCAAATAAATTAGGATCAAAAGAGGATGAATCTACCGATAAGAGATATTCGCATCAAATTAGTTTGGTCAATTTTTGGATTTTTTTTCACCAGACCAAATTATACGAACAGTATTGTTATAATTATGTAACATGATATGTTCGAAAATATGAAGAACGAATTATATATTAATCTTGGCTTTACAACTGAAACTTAGAATAAATGGCAAAAGTTGGCACTGATGGATAAACATCGTTGGTTTACTGTTCTATTTTTTGCCATTATCATAGGATTCGTATTTCCTTCCTGCAAAGATTCATTAAATATACCGGACTTTACAGAATCAAACACAGGGCCATATATTCTGAATGTTCGGCACATGGAATTTATCAAAGAACACCGTGATTCCCTTCCCATCGTGTCAAGAGATTATGATCAGTTAATCAGCGGTGTAGATCAACTGTTGGACGAAGAGTTCGCATACGTAACTGAAAAGACCAAATTACCCCCAAGCGGAGACAACCACGATTACATGAGTCTATCAAGGTACGCCTGGCCGAATGATTCAACAGGTGTGTATGATGATATCAGAGATGGACAAACCAACCCGGAAATTTATGATTATGATCGCCCCAAACTGGCACGGTTATCATCCGCCGTTTATGCGCTCAGCCTTGCTTATTTTTTCAGTGAAGAGGAGAAATATGCTGAAAAAGCTTCAGAATTGATCCATGGATGGTTCCTGGATCCCGAGACACATATGAATCCGAATATGAATCACGCGCAGATCGCTTTTGGTGTTAATAATGGTTCAGCCCAGGGTATTATTGATGCAAACGATTTTATCCAGGTAATTGAAGCGATTAGCCTTCTCTACGACAGCCCCCACTGGACCAGTGAGGACCACATTGAAATGAAGAAATGGTTCTATAAATTCATGAAATGGGTAACCAGGAATTATAATGCCGATGCCTTTGAAACGACCAATGTATCCACCTGGATGGATGTTCAACGAGCGGTTTATTTTCTTTTTACGGAACAAACAGAGTTTCTGAATTCATCTTCCCATATCACTCCCGTTAAGAAAAAAATCGACACACAATTGACCTCCGATGGGGCTTTGCCGAATGAAAAATCACGGGTTCGGTCTCAGCATTATGTTTATTACAACATGCGGGCATATATGAACCTGGCATTGGTTCGAAAAAACAGAACAGGGCAAGACAGAGACTGGCCGGACTTGGCTTCACAGGATCACGGGGGGCTTAAACCCGCACTTCAATCGCTGATTTCTTACCTGAATGGCGCCGATGCTTCTCAGTATTTCAGCGAGTCAGACAGCTTTGATAATTGCCGGTACCTGGATGTATTTAAACCTGCTGCCGTTGCTTTTGAATCAGAAGAGTATGATATGATAGCGCAGCAATTGCTCGACAGCGGTTGCAGTGATCCGAACTTAACGCTCGTGTATCCAAAACTTTCGGATATCGAAAGAACGGTATTTAGGTAATTGTCAATTCGTTTTATAAATCAACACGGGCTTTGGCAAAGTTGTAGAGGTCAATGTCAGGCTTGCAAATCTCTCTGACGCGATTCAAGGTTGCTTTATCAAATGATTGCTCCTCTGTTAAATCTTCTGTTTTGTTTTTATGAGGAATTCGAAGATTTATCCCGGTTTCATTGTAAAAAAGAGCCTTGAATTTATCGAGCTCTTCAAGTACCCCAAGCAGGTCTATTTTTTGAAGGTTTTCCACAGAAATCTGGATCAGCTCTTCATCAGGTTTTCGACTTTCATCAACAGAGTAACCACTTAAATATCGAAGGTACTCGCGCCCTGATTGCTTTCCGATATCGGACTCAAGATAATCTTCGAAATCCATTTCAAACTTGCAGTGATCACTCGACTTATGATAGTTATACAGGTATTTCGAGATGTATCGTTGAACCGGGTCCCTGAGAATTGTCATCAAATGGTAGTTGTTGCTTGGATCATCAAAAATGTTTGTTGAGTATGGAACGTGGCCGGCAATACATTTATAACCTGCTTCAATGGCATAGGCAGCCACAGATTCGCGAAGGTCATAGCACTGTTTAAAACTCTTGTAATTCTCACCAAACTTTAACTCCGCAGCACGCAGAGAACTCCCCGCTTCTATCTTAAAAAAGTTAAATGGATATTTTTTCCGAAGAGCATGTATCACGGATGTTCCGCCTGTTTTAGGAATATGCAGATAAAAGATATGAGGTTTATTCCTTGTGGGTAGATTTTTTAATCGGTCAGTTATATATCTTAAATCCATTGAATTCCGTTGACCTTTAACAGGTTTATATTCTGTGATTATAGGGATTAACGACTTGGATTCATAAGAAATTAGATGCCGTTAAAAATACTTTTACCATCTGTTGAACATTTATTTATTAATTTCTGGTTTCATTTACTATTTGGCAATTAACTGTTTATTTGATTGAAGATCGATGGCTATTTTGAATACTAAACTGTTCTTGAGCTCCACATGAGATTTCTTCTGTACATATGTGCAATTTTATTGTTCTGTGTCGTGAAAAATAACTCGTTGTTTGCACAGAGTAACCCGGATGTAAATTTAAAGAATTTTTCATCGAACGAAGATGTATTGGATCATGCAGATCAAAAGATGAGGGAAACACTGCAAGAGCTTTCCTATAATCCCAAACTTCACCCGGCTCATACAGACAGGGAAACCGGGCAATGGGTTGAGGAATACCTTGGACGGGAACGTTGGACGAGTGGATTTTTTGCCGGCTCAATGTGGTATTTGTATAAACTGACAGGGGATCCCTTTTGGAGAGAGCACGCCGTTCAATGGACTCAAGACCTGGAATCAGAGGCGTATAATACTTCAGACCACGATACAGGATTCCGAATTTTTAACAGCTTCGGAAATGCATATAAAATTGAAGAGGCCAGGTATTACTTTAAAACTACACTCCAGGGCGCAGCCACATTAGCCGAACGGTACGATCCGGATATAGGCGCTATCAAATCCTGGGAGTGGGTAGGAAATTACCCTGTTATCATCGACAATTTGATGAACCTGGAACTTTTGTTTTGGGCGGCTGAAGTTGTGGGCAAAGATGAATGGTATGACATTGCACTTGCCCATGCAGAAACCAGCCTGATACACCATCTTCGCGCTGATGGCAGTACATATCATGTTGTTGATTTTACAGATTCCGGTATAGTAAACTGGAAAAATACGTTCCAGGGTTATGGTGCAGAATCGGTTTGGGCAAGGGGACAAGCGTGGGCTGTGTATGGATTTACTATGATCTACAGGTTCACAAGAGAAAAGAAATTCTTAGATGCAGCCAGAGCCAGTGCTGAGTATTTTATCGAAAATTTACCGGAAGATTTTGTACCTCCCTATGATTTTCTTGAACCTGAACCCTCCGTACGCACAAAAGATGCTTCAGCGGCAGCGATCGCAGCTTCAGGATTGTTTGAATTATATACCTTTACAAATAATGAAAACTATTTTAATACTGCGGTCGAAATATTGGGCTCTCTCTCTTCCGATGCATATATGACAAAGAACTCAAATATCAGTTCAATCCTGAAGAGATCCACCAGACAGCGGGGGCAGGGCAACCTGGGTACTTCATATGCCGATTATTACTTTCTTGAATCCATTGTTCGATACAGGGAACTTACAAATGCTAATTTTCCTGTTATTCAGAAAGAATCGCTTTTTTTCCTGGATCAAAATTATCCCAACCCTTTTAACAACTCTACCGTAATTTACTATTCCATTGAAGAAGAGGGTGAAGTAGATCTTTCAATCTATAACCTTGCCGGTCGAAAGGTTCAAACTCTGGAAAACCGTTTTCGATCCGTAGGTACTTACCAAATCGATTTTAACGCTTCCGGGCTGTCCTCAGGCGTTTATTTATACAGGTTGAAAGTAAATGGCCGGGCTTCAACTAAAAAAATGATTTTAGTTGAATAGAGCGAGCTCATTCATTCCTTGAATTCATAAAAATTTTTGATTGAAAGTACTCATTTATAAATGAGAGCTGCTCCACGATCCCGGAAGCATAGAGATGGAACCAAATACCCATCAAATAATCATCAAACCCGGCTTGGTATCGATCAGAATTTAAACTCCTGATTTTTGAAAAAGAAGGCGGCTTCAGGGAGCGTAATAAATTGTAGAACCATATCCTTCGTTCCGGTTCCTCTCTCCACGTGTAATAATACCCCCTCCCGGTGCGGATCCTTTTTTGATATAATTTATCGGCGGGTCGCGCAAACTTCCTGATAACTGCCTGATCACAATAACTGATAGAATATCCATTCTCTTTAGCTTTGAGAGTCCATCGTACATCCCCGCCGGAGCGTACCCCCTCTTCAAATAAACCCATTTCATTAAAAACGTTTTTCTTTACGAACAGATTGGCAGTAAAAGCAGCCCCACGTTCTTTTATTGATCTTTCCATGTTGATGGAGGTCAATGCATCCACAATTTTTGCCCCGGTTATTTGATCCTGGAAATCAAAAAGTACTTTACCCCCGGCCAAATCAGCCTTTGAAGTTAAAAGACAAGATATACCCTCCTCAAGCCAATTCGCTTCGGGAGTTGAATTTGCATCTATGAAAGCTATGACTTCTCCTTTCGATTGTTCAATCCCCCGATTTCTCGCTGAATAAGGACTCTTCAGATGTTTGCTTTCTTCAAGAAGAATATTCCGTGACAAAAATGAATCGGGAAAGCTAAACGGTTTTTCAGATCCGTTATCAATAAAAATTAGTTCCGTTTTGTCAGACGGATAGGTTTGATTCCGGAGTTCTTCTTCAATTCTTATTACCTCATCCTGATTATTATAGAAGGGTATGATCACTGAAACGAATGGCTGTTCGGTTTTAGCATTTATTTTAGCCATTTACTTACACGCTTTGTTGATTTTGGGATGCGATGTGAATCATAACAAATCGCTTACAACTTTTGATACGCTTTCAAGGTGTCAACACCGATATCTCCCCACTGCATGTGATGATTGGCATACTCCTTATTTTTGATTCCATGACCCGCCTCGGCTAGTTCGAAACCGGCAGAAATAGCATCAGATACAGAGTTTAAATCCACAGGATCAAAAACGGGATTGCCGGTTTTATTTAATGTCTCTCCAATTACCCCGTACCCCGGTCCTGTAACTACTTTTCCAAAGGTGAATCCAAGAGCTACATTTCCAGAATTGAGGGTATTGAACCGTGGTACAAATACAAGATCTGCCGCCTTCAGATAAACCTGGACCTCCTCAAAAGCGACCGTTTTTTCATCCGTTCTGATTCGGTTGTTGAACATATTGGTATATAATTTCTTCCGAACAATGTAGTGTTCCGGCTCCGATCGATACGGGTTTGGAATGGACCCGGCAATCAGGTAGATACTTTTTTCGACATCCGCTTGTTTGAAAGCATCAATTCCAAGCTCAAGTTCATCTTTGGATCGAACAGCCCCGAATGACAACAGCAGTTTTTCTTGCTCCTTGATTTTCAGCCTTTTACGGCACTGAGCTCTTTCCATATCATTCGGAAAGAAACTGTAGTCTCCATGCGGAATTATAAATGAAGGCTTCCCACCTGTTTCATCATCGTATTCATTTCGTAATATTTTTCCCGAAAACTTACCTAAATGGATAAACCCGTCGGAAATCTGATAGATCTCCCGGTAAAAATGATCAAAAATTCCTGACTGATCTTTATGGGGTTTTTCGTTGTGAATGGTCAGCATTACTTTTGCCCCCTTCTCCTTATGCTCTTTGATTGCACTCAATACCTTCTGAAAATGTCGGCCTTGTAGAAGATCCGTTCGTGACATATCCGGCAATTGATATTTTACAAGCAGTTCAGGCCAGTGCAGGTGTATCACATCCCATTGCCCCGGTTCAAATAACCACCCGAATCCATGTTGAATTTTTTGGACATCCTTCAGCTTATTCAGCTCTCTGAGCAACAGGAACAGGTAAGGATTCTTCATTCCGGTGGTAGAAACCTCGTAAGGAACTAATATTTTCATGGATGAGATTTCAGCTTTTGCAATTAAATCTTATGTAAGGTAGAAAAAGTTATGATCTGTGTCACAACTCATTAGATTCCAATTTGGTATTCAATGATTCACTGATCACATCAAGACTTTGCCGGTAAATTTGGGAAATGATCTCAGCCGTTTTTTCCCGTTGCCCCTGTTTGATTGAATTGTCTTTAAAAAATTGCTTGATCTCCTGGATCCAGGTTGCGGGATCGTCTGAACATATGAGCCCATTCCCAACAAGCTCATTCAATCCTGTAGCGCCGGCTTCTGTCGAAAGAACAAATTTACCATTCGCTAGTGCCTCAAAAGTTTTAATTTTTAAACCGGTGCCTTCCTGCATTGGGTTGATAAAAAGATCACCTTTCGAATAGATCTCATCGTCTGATTCAAACCGCCCATAAAGTTCAATATCATCATCCAGTATAGATTCATCTACAGCTTCACAGATTGAACCGGCAACAAGAAATTTCAGGTCAAGCCCATAATGCCTGATTTTCTGCCAGACCTGCTCTAAAAACCAGGTTAGCCCATCAATATTCAAACGATTTCCAGAACCGATCATAACAATTTTAGGGTCCTTTTCTTGATTCTTGATCTCCTTAAAAGGAATCAAATGCCGAAGAGTGTAAACTTTGGTTACATTTGATTCAATCAATTCTTCAAAAAACTTTTTTTCTTCGCTCGTGATAGCCCAAACAACATCAGCTTTTGAGAGAGCTTTCTTTTCATCTTCCCGGGTTAGGCTGTGCCAGTCCACCGGCTCTCTGCTGCTATTGATAAACAGTTTAAATCGATCTGTTAAACGATCATGAGTATCTATAACTCTAATCGTATCATCCTCAAAAAGGTCAAAATAAAATGAATATGGAGCGTAGTTTATAATAACTGCCTTGTATGCAGATTGATCTGTTTGTCCCATTAACAATAGCCATTTACCAAAATTTTTGTATTCGGTTAAACTCCTGTTAAAACGAGCTGATGCTGAACCATCCTGCAAATACCTGAGCCAGTTCTCTATCTTAATTTTTAACCCATTGGCAATTTCTTGAAGTCTTGAGACTGGATTTTTTCCAAATTGAACTCTTTCAGTTTCAAGTTTATGATCTAAAACAGACCCATTAAAAAAAGAATGATGATCTTCTGAAATCTCAGAATGAAAACCTGTATAGAAGAAGTCCAGGATATACCCTCTCTCCATCAATTCTGTACAGATCGCCAGAATTCGCTCGCGATTTCCGGCGTGTCCTGGAAAAAGTGGAACCGGGCTTATAATGAGAATTTTTTCAGCCATCCGAGAATTTTGCTTCTGTTCTTTTTCATCTTAAAGTAATACTTCCAGATTTTGTTGTCGTGTCGGGATACAGATTTGATAGCCAAAAGTTCATCAAATAGCATTAGTTGGTCTGCCATCGATCGAACCTGTCGTACAAACCACCTGAGAGGCAGATCTTTTGGTTGCAACTTTTTAACTATTCTTGGCCTATCTGATATCCAATCTACAAATTCGGCTGCAGCCTTCAATTTCAGTTTTGCATTTTCCCGGTTGGTACTGCCTGATATGTTTGAATCGCTGTATCTCCATAAAACGCAACCTCCGTCAATAGATGAAATGCGCCCGTGTTCAGCGAGTTTTAAACAGAAGAGGTCGTCTGATGTCCATGCAAGAGGAAAGTTTGGAAACCCACCGATTTCGTGATAAGCCGTGCGGGAAAATATATATTCAACGATATAACTTTCCTGTTTATAGGAAAGTTTTTGATTTAAAAAACCGGCCCCGTCAAACGAATTCGGAAATTCATTTTCTCGAATCACTTCTCCGGTTGCAGATATTTTTTTTGTATTGAACCGGTATGCAGAAAAATCAGAATCATACTCAATGGACTTATAAAAAGATTCCACACAATCCGGGGCCATGATGTCATCATCAGAAAAAAGCCAGATCCAATCTTCATTTGCCGTTTCTGAAATACAACGTTCCCACTGCTTTGTCAGAGATTTACTACCAACATTTGTATCGAAACGTTTAAAAGTAACAGAATCATCAAATGAAGCTTGTTGAAGAATCTCCTTGATGTTGTCTGGGCTGGCATCATCAAAAATGTATAATGAAAATCGCTGATCTGATTGATCACGGATACTTTGTAGTGTTTCCGATAAAAAATCTGATTTGTAGGCAGGTATTACAATCGCCAGGTTTGGAGTCATTCTTTACTCTGCTAAATTGAGAAATGGAAATGTATAGCGGCAAATATCGATTTGCAAACTAGAGGCTCTGAATGGCAACCATTTGTGAAAACTTCGACTCGGAGTTGAGCGAAAGTTCATCATAAGTGCCGCTCTCAATAATCTCTCCTTTTTCAAGTACGTAGATTAAATCTGAGTTTTTTATGGTTGAAAGACGATGGGCGATAATCACGACTGTAATTGATCCTTTCAGTGCATCGATGCTTTTCTGAATGTATCGCTCCGATTCAGTATCCAGGGAACTTGTGGCTTCATCGAGGATAAGCAGATTCGGATTTTTGTAGAGTTCTCGTGCGATAAAAAGCCTTTGACGCTGCCCGCCTGAAAGACGTACGCCCCGGTCGCCTACAACAGTTTGGTAGCCATCACTCATCTCCCGGATAAATTCATCGGCATAAGCTCTTTTGGCTGCTTCCTCCACCCGTTCTTTCACGTCCGGATCATTTTCATAATCCCCTTTCCACAAACAGATATTGTTTGCAACTGTGTCATCAAAAACAACCGTCTCCTGCGAAACGTAACCAATTTGTGACCGCCAGGAACCGACTTCAATTTCCGAAGAATCTATCCCGTCAATATAGATTTTACCTCCCTGTGGTTTTAAGAGAAGAGTTAATGTATCTATCAGAGTAGATTTACCGGCTCCGGATTCTCCCACAACGGCAATCATATTATTGATGGGAATCCTGATATTAATCGATTTTAAAACATCCTCGTCTTTATTTTCATAGCGGAAACTAACATTATGCAACTCTATCCCTTCTCTAAGTTTTCCAATGGGTCGTTCACCACTTTCTTCCCGGTGCTTTTCGAGAACCTCAAATTCATTGACAACCATCTCAAGCGAGCCGATTTTTTCCATTGTTTTTTGCCAGTCGTCCTGGATACCGATCATATGTTGCATCCCCCTGTGAAAAAGCAATAAAGCCACAAAAATCGGGGCAATGGGTGAATCAAAAACAACGACCTGCGCAATAATTACAAATAACAGAAAGATTACGGAAACGGGCTCGCGAATGGCTTTGGTAAATGCGCTGGCAGCTCCCTGTCGAAACATGTAGAAAGCCAGTCTTTTAATGCTCGACATCACACCGCCCTTCAAATACTGCATCTGGTTTGTAGATGAAAGATATTTGAAAGATTGAATGGTTTGAACTAAAAACTTATTCAGTAAACTTTCTTCTTTGGAGGTTTTCCTTGAAAGGTCCTGGACATACTTATTAAGATACCTGAATAGAAAAAGGAGAACGAAACCTACGGCAATGGCCATCAGTGCAAATTTCCAGGCAAGTAAAAATGCTATTGAGAGATACGAAGCCGTAATGATGATCATTGTGAGAAAGCGGGTAAATGTATCAAACGTTCGTATAAAATTGTTGATTTGCCCGTTTATCACATTTATAAAATGACCGGTGTTATTATCGGCATAATATCGATAATCCATAAACCGGTAGGCATTAAACATCTTTCCCTTAATCTCTTTCATCAATTGAGCACGGAGATAACTTGCATATCCTCCCTCCACGAACTTCAAAAATCCTTTACCGATAAAAATAGCGCCAATGAAGATAAGTATTCCCACGACGGAGTCTTGAATCCCAATCAGTTCAAGAGTAGCATATAAAAACTGTACGGCTCTCCCTCCTCGCTCAAGGCCGCCGTCACCGGCGTCTGCTGCTTCAATCAACGGTAAGATAAGGGTTATTCCAAAAGCTTCGGTGATAGCCGCTGCCGCTGTCAGGGCGAAAACAATGTAGAGCCTCTTCCCGATAAAATGTTTATAAACTCCAAAATAGTAAGTAATACTCTCAAATAACTTCAAACTCAGTTCAAGTAAGGTTTTGGATCTTTATTTTTAAATTCTTCCCAAAAGTGATAAAACCACCTTCTCAGGTATATAAAAGCAACACCAAAAAATAGTCCTACAAATATGGCTCCACCAAAAATCCTAAGCGGATCGGGTTCAGAAGGACTTCCCGGAATAACTGCGGGTTCATGGACCCGGAATACCGGTGTTTCTTCCTGAACCTGGATCTCCGCTTCCTGCAATCTTCGGGCCAGTGTATTATACAGGCTAAACGCTAAATCGTATTCAGATTGAAGCCGTTGTTCAACGACGGCTACACTTTCTAAGTTTAGATTAACGTTTCGGTCACGAAACTGTGCCAGCGAATCCTGGCGCATTTGGAATGTTTTTTTCGCTTCTTCATACCGCTCTTTTATGAATTCCAGGTTATTTATCGCCTTCTCAGTTCGGTAATCCGTTACATATTCCTGAAGTAGGTCTTTAACCAAAATAACCATTTCTGTTGATGCCTGGGGATCCGGCAGCGAAACGCCAATATTCACGAATCCTGTCTGAGCTTCACGGTTGATCGTTATCAATTCACTGGCTGTATTTGCCGCACGCTTAATCCGGCTATCCACTTCTTTGGGTACATCAAACTCCTCAAATCTTGAAAAATCTATCTCAGCGCGTTCTCGGCTTCCATCTGAGAAAAGACTCTTTATTCCATCCCAAAGCGTAAATGGAAGCGCAATTGTGTAATTCCAAATGAAATCGGTGGTTCTATCAATCAACCCGGGTCGGTGATGATCGTTAAAATAATCAAAAATTGTGATCGTACTATCCAGGTTGCTGAAATATACCTCGTGTTGCATTAACTCTATTTGAAAGTTCAGGCTTTCAACAATATGCGGATACATGGTTACCTCAATATCATTCTGTTCTTGAGAGCCTTGAATGCCAAAGAAATTTTCGTATTGCTGGAATAGGCGCCCTATTTGAGATTGGCTTGAGCTGGATTGAGGCATTAATTGTGCTTCGGAATAGTATATTGGATCACTGCCCATATAGATACCCACTCCAATTAAGAAAACGACTATTGTAGAGGTAATAATTGTTTTCTTATTTACCCACAAATCTTTAAAAATGCCTACCAGATCAATAAAAACTTGATCTTCGGGGTCTTCATATCCACTCTCCGTTACCGGAATAAGCCTGTATTCCTCTTTAATTGACTTTTTCTGGAGCTGACTTCCACCTTCCTTTCCTAAGTTATCCTCTTCGGGAAGATCCGGCTCACTATGGTTATAATCTGACACGAGGCTAAATTAGTTGAAATTTTAGGGTAATATAGAAATGATTGACTTCTTAATAAATCTACCCGAATAATGGCAGACAGAAAATTAATAATTTAAGACTTCTTTAGCCTCGAATTGATATGTTGGTACGATATCTTTTATAGCCGATTTAATCTGTTCGTGATTGCCGCCAGACGCTATTTTCTCGAGTTGATCAAGCTTATTTGAAAGATCGTTTATTACATCAATACTTTTAGCTACGTAAATTTTTTCATGCTGAGTCATATCCGTTCCTTCCTCAGCCGTTAAAAGTTCTTCAAAGAGTTTTTCACCCGGGCGCATGCCGGTATACTCAATTTCAATATCTTTATCCGGTTCAAAGCCCGACAAGGTAATCAAATCCCTTGCCATGGTTTCTATACTAACCGGTTCACCCATATCCAGTACAAACACAGAACCATTCATATTTAAAGCACCTGCCTGCATAACAAGTTGAGAGGCTTCCGGGATAGTCATGAAATACCGAACCATGTCCGGATGAGTAATAGAAATGGGTCCCCCCCTTTTAATTTGTTCTTTGAATTTCGGGATTACACTTCCACGACTTCCGAGCACGTTCCCAAACCTTACGGACACAAAAACTTCACCATTTTTTGTTTGATTTGCCCCCCACTGGACAATTTGCTCTGATATTCTTTTGGTAGCTCCCATCACAGAAGTGGGATTTACAGCTTTATCCGTTGAAATATTTACAAAGTGGGTAACATTGAATTCAAGAGCAATCTGAACCAGGTTTCGTGTTCCGCATACATTGTTGAAAATTGCCTGTTCGGGGTTTGCTTCCATCAGCGGTACATGTTTATGGGCAGCAGCGTGAAAAACAACTTGCGGTTCGTACTTTTTAAAAAGACGTTCAAGAGTTTCAGAATCTCTTACATCTCCGATCTCTATAGCGTAATTAAGGTTACTGAAATGATAATTAATTTCATTTATCAACTGGTGAATACTATTCTCACCACGCCCCATCAACACAACCTCCCCGGGGTTAAATCTGGAGAGTTGTCGTACAATTTCTGAACCGATTGATCCGCCGGCGCCGGTAACAAGAATCGTTTTACCTTCCGTGTAATCTTTAATCAAACCGGTGTTCAACTCTACAGGTTTCCTGCGAAGCAGATCTTCAACATCGACATCCCTGATCTGGTTAATCGATACTTTTCCGCTGATTAAATCGTATATGCTTGGTATAATTCTGTATTTGGCGTCCGTTTTTCTCGCCTGCTCAACTACTCTGCGAATCACTTCTCCCGATTCAGAGGGCATGGCAATTAAAATTTCATCGATCTTATATTTTTTGACTGCCTCTTCCATATCGTCGATAGTACCAACGACAGGGATTCCCAAAAACTTTTGCTCTTGTTTGGATTTATCATCATCTAAAAATGCCACGGGATGCATTCCGGCTTGCGGGTGTCTAAACATTTCGCGGGCCGCCATGTTTCCGCTTTCTCCGGCACCTGCAATTAAAACCCTGTACTTATTCTTTCCTTTTTTTCGAACATATGTTGGATTCCAATAAACAAGATAAAAGCGTGTGCTCACTCGCATACCTGAAAGAATCAGGAGAGATAAAGAATATTCAATAACCGGAACGGAGTAAGGAATAACGAATTCATTACGGAGCAGAAATGCTGAGGCAAGGAATAAAATGCTGACAAGGGAAATGGACTTCAAAAGCGAAAAAAGATCTCGAAAGCCGATATTTCTCCATGATTGCCGGAAAGTTCCAAACAGATAAATAGAAATTGCTTTAAAAACGGCAAGTACAGCAGTTACCAGTACAATTTCCTGAATATAGCCATTAAACTCCCCTTCAAGACGAAGCGCAAATGCAACGATTGTGATGGATGTCCAAACCCCAAGCTCTAAAAAGAACTTCCAAAAATCCCTTTGATCAATAATTCTTTTTAACATTACCAACGGTTAAAAATTTAAAAAAAGAAAAACTATACAGTTAATTTCGCATCAAGGCAAGTAGAAACTAAGAATTAATATAGATTTAAATCTTTGTATTTTTTCAATTTACATACTACGCCTTATACCTTTTTGCGCCCTTTTTTAACTCAAAAGTTAGTCTGATGTTTCTTAGCCAACAATTTGCAGATGATTATGAGTGAGTATAGTACTTTTTATACCAATTTATAAATTTTTTAACTCCTTCTCTGACCGATACTTGCGGACGAAATCCCGTTAAATTATTAAGCGGTTCAACATCTGCCCAGGTTTTTGGAACATCCCCCGGCTGAATATCCATAAAATTCTTTTCTGCTTCGATTTCAAGATTTTTCTCAATTTCATGTATAAAATCCATGAGGTTTACCGGACTCCCATAACCAATATTAAATAACTGGTATGGAGCTGTGGATTTCTCGCTCGATTTAGAAGGCGCTTTATGAAGTAACCTTTTCATTCCCTCTACGATATCATCTACATATGTAAAATCGCGGGCCATATCCCCATGATTAAAAACGTCTATTGTACGTCCTTCAATCATTGCCTTTGTAAATAGAAACAGTGCCATGTCCGGCCGGCCCCATGGTCCGTAGACAGTAAAGAATCGAAGTCCGGTTGTTGGAATGTCATAAAGATGAGAATAGGTGTGTGCCATTAGCTCATCAGATTTTTTGCTTGCTGCATACAAACTTACCGGATGATCTACATTATCCGTTGTTTTAAAAGGCATCTCTTTGTTTGAACCGTACACGGAGCTGGATGAAGCGTACATCAGGTGTGATACATCTGTATGGCGACAACCTTCAAGAATATTCAGAAACCCAACAATATTACTTTCAACATATGTGTGTGGATTTTCAAGGCTGTATCGTACCCCGGCCTGGGCTGCCAGATTAATAACAGCATCAAATCTTTCAGATTCGAAAAGCTGTTCTACGACTTCCCTGTTTTGAAGATCCGTTTTGATGAAACGATAATTATCATCTATTGAACTCTTTACAAGTTCATTCTCTTTTATCTCAACAATACCTGTTTCTTTTAGCCGATCTTTTTTTAGTCCCACATCATAGTAGTCGTTGATGTTATCCAACCCCACTATTTGATGATTTTCCTCAAGTAAACGTCGTGTTAAATGGAATCCAATAAACCCGGCTGTCCCGGTGATTAGAATTTTCATTTCTTAATATTATTTGAGATTTCGTTCAAGAAAAGATAAGTCTCTGCGTTTTGCGAATAAACCAATAAATATTGGCCCAAAAAGCAACATCAAGCCTTCCAAACTTTACCGTTTTTAGAAAGTATATGCTTCATTGAGTTACGAGTATCAACGATCAGGTTATTCCATTCGGATAATTCCCTGTAATCTACTTCATCGTGATCTGTTGAAATTACAACGACATCGAACTGTTGAATTGTTTCTTTATTCCATTCAACAGATTTCGTTCCGGCCCAATGTGCATGTTCCCTGGATTTCTTTATAACCGGAACAAATGGGTCATAATAGTAAACATCCGCCCCCATGGAGTCGAAAAGGTCCATTAGTTTATAACTCGGTGATTCACGGTCATCATCCACATTGGGTTTATAAGCCAAACCCAGAATTAACACTTTACTTCCATTCACTGCCTTTTTATGAGAGTTGAGTGCCTGTAAAGTCCGGTTTACCACATATTTCGGCATCTCAGTGTTAATTTCACCGGCAAGTTCTATAAACCTTGTATTTTGCTCGTATTGACGCGCTTTCCATGTCAAATAAAAAGGGTCGATTGGAATACAATGTCCGCCTAAACCCGGCCCCGGCGTAAATTTCATAAATCCAAATGGCTTGGTTTCGGCCGCATCCAAAACTTCGTGGACATCAATCCCCATCTCTTTGTAGATCACTTTTAACTCGTTTACCAAAGCGATATTCACGGATCGAAAAATATTTTCAGTCAATTTTACAGCTTCAGCGGTTTTTGTATCGCTGACCGGGACAGTTTTTACAATAGATGTATTGTAGAGCTCGCATGCCAACTCTACCGCTTCTTCACCATGCCCCCCTACAACTTTAGGTATCTTGGATGTATTGAATTCTGCATTTCCCGGATCTTCACGTTCAGGGCTATATGCCACATAAAAATCTTCACCGGATGTTAATCCACTCTCCTCTTCCAAAATAGGAATAATCAATTCCTGGGTAGTACCGGGCCAGGTTGTTGATTCAAGTATCACCAGCTGATTTTTTCTTAGGTGTTTAGCAATAACCTTGGTTGTTTCAACAACATATGTCATGTCGGGCTCTCTGTGAGTATTGAGCGGTGTCGGTACGCACATCAAGAGAGCATCGGCTTCCACTAACCTGGAGAAATCTGCTGTAGCGAAACACCTCTCCGATTCTGAAAGTACCTTCATTTTATCAACGCCGAGATGCTTTATATAAGGGGTACCTTCTTCGATACATTTCACCTTATATTCATCAATATCGTATCCAATAACAGGCATGCCCTTGTCATGGAAGGTCCACATTAATGGTAACCCTACATATCCAAGTCCGATTATGCCAACTTTAAACTCTCTTTTATGAATTTTTTGTAGTAACTGTTTATTGCTCATTTATCTTTTTAATAAATAATTAATTTGTGCAACATGGAATATAAGATTCCTATAGGAATTGAGAAATGTAAATAGCTTGATGAATAATATTATTTATCTGCTTATTTGTATCATAAAAAGCAGATTTGGTGTTGGTTTCGTTAATTAAACTAAATGGTTAGAAAATAATAATGTTTAATCAACATATTCCTTTACTGATTTTTGTCCATTCTTTGTAATTGTTTGTGGTTCTTTAAAAGAGTATGTGGGTACGATTTTCTTAATGTGATTCCGCAATGTCTCAGTATCCCCATTCTCTATATTTTCTAATAGTTGTGAAATTACCATTTCGAGTTCATCGGTATTTACATCTTTTCTGCAAATAGCTTTATGAATCAGTTCGTGAGAGGTATCCTCCACGCCCTCTTCAGCCTTTAACAGTTCCTCGAACATTTTTTCACCGGGTCTCAAACCAATAAATTCTATTGGAATATCTTTATCAGGAACCAAACCGTGAAGCTGAATAAGCTGTTTGGCCATATCTAAAATTTTAACCGGTTCTCCCATATCTAATACGAATACCTCTCCGCCTTTACCCATCTCACCGGCCTGCATTACAAGTAACACAGCCTCCGGTATTGTCATAAAATAACGCTTTACTTCGGGGTGAGTGATCGTAACGGGGCCACCATTTCGAATCTGATCTATAAAAATTGGAACTACGGAGCCTCGCGATCCTAATACGTTTCCAAAACGAACCGCTATAAACTTGGTTATGCAAAGGTCGTTGTGAGCCAGGCAAACCTCTTCTGCAATCCGTTTGGTCGCTCCCATAACATTCGTCGGATTCACGGCTTTATCTGTGGAGATCAACACAAATTTTTCTACATCGTGCATGCAGCATAACCTGGCAAGAACATCTGTTCCTTGCACATTTACTTTAATCGCTTCTTCCGGAAAATCTTCCATCATTGGTACATGTTTGTAAGCAGCAGCATGAAAGATAATCTCGGGCTTTTCCGTTTCTAAAAGCCTGCTCATTTTCTGTTCATCTATAACATTTGCTACATATGGAACAAGATTAACGTCCCCGTCTTGAAACTCTTTTTGGATATGAAAAACCTCGGTTTCATCTATATCCAGTGCAATCAGTTTACCGACATTCAGGCTGGCACATTGTCTGACTATCTCACGCCCAATAGACCCGCCTGCACCGGTAATTAATACAGTTTTCCCCTCAACACTGCTGCGGATTGTATCCATATCAATTTTTGCAGGCTCCCGGCCAAGTATGTCATCAATACTAATTTCACGAATATTTTTAACTCCAACCGGGTCATCAGA
Source organism: Rhodohalobacter sulfatireducens (assembly GCF_022012475.1). Lineage (GTDB taxonomy): Bacteria > Bacteroidota > Rhodothermia > Balneolales > Balneolaceae > Rhodohalobacter > Rhodohalobacter sulfatireducens. The sequence continues at coordinate 31,758 of NZ_JAKLWS010000032.1, read as the reverse complement.
CAAAAGGTGAAATGATGGAAGTACTTTTACCTTTAAATTTGGTTTTAAATCTTTTATTCGATTTAAAACTGATTTCAATTCTTGCTTGGGCAGTGAGGGAATTGCAATGATCAACTCATCAATATCAGTATATCTCAAAAACTGGATCATTTTATTGCGGTCACCCTTTATTGGTACACCATGCATTGAGAGACCGTGTAAATGCTCATCATCATCAAAAATTGCAATAATGTTGAGATTCCAGTGTTTATGGCGTTTTATATCCCGCATGATCTGGTCGCCCGCATTTCCAGCGCCAAATACAATTGCTCTCTTTTCGTGATTTTGATTCTGGAAAATTTCAAGATTAACCCGTTTACTAATTCGAAAAGCACCGACATACAGGATACTCTGCAGATATGTAATAGCAAGCAGTGAAAGCTCCATACTATTTGCTTGACCTGAAATAATTAAATAACCAGTAAAAGTTACTGCTGCTATTGTTAATGCATTTACTATCATTAACAACTCGCGTAAACTGGTAAATCGCCAGCTCACCCTATACATTTTAAAAAGACCTAGAAATAAAAGGGAAAGTGTTATATAAATCAGCAAGTTAAGGAGCGATAACTCACCTGAATAACCAGATATGGATGTTAAAATAAAGGCAGATATGAATGAAGCCAATAAAATAGCAACTGCATCTCCTGCAATAAAAAACAACGCACGTCGCGAATATCCCTTTAGTGTTGCCATTTTATTCTATTAAAAGTCTACTATTTAAGTAGAATCAAGTCAATTATATAATAATCCCTCAGCCACAGGAATAATATAGCAAATATTAACTAATTTAAAATTGATGCAAAGCACTTTTAAATTGATGTAATTGCAATTAAACTGTCTGACGGGTACTTAAATATTATCTATTTAATTGTATAAACTAATTTTAAGTAAGTATTGATAATTTCTTGATTCTTATTTTTTACTTTTTCTCTATGATTTGAACTCCCCATGAATACAGGAATGACAATATTAGTAAAAATAGAAGAAGTAAAATTTGTACAATATCACTCTCATAATAATAAAAAAGAGCAATAATCAAACAAAATAATGCAAAAGCCAGGTAGAGGGTTGAAATTTCTGAATGGCTCCAACCTGCTATATTCAACCTCTGGTAAAGATGAGACCTGTGGGCTTTAAATATATTCTCTCCATTTCTAAGCCTTCGAACCAAGGTTGATGAACTATCAAAAAGGAATGGCCAAAGCAAAATAACTCCGATCCACAATGTTGATGCTATAGTCGTCTCTTCTGAAACATAAGCTGCAATAAAGGGCATTACGGCAAAAAAGAAGCCCAAAAACAGGCTGCCAACATCTCCCATAAATATTTTTGCCGGCGCCCAGTTGTAAATCAAAAAAATGAGTACAGTTGCAAATACAATCAAATTTAACGTGAATAGAATAGGTTCACTCCATAAAAGCGCAAATACTACCCAACCCCCTGAAGCTGTAAGAGCCTGCACTGTAGCGATTCCATCGACCCCGTCCATAAAATTATAAATATTTGTGACACCTGTAATCCAAAGAATTCCCAAAAACGGACTGAAAAATCCCAGTGAGAATTCCTGTACATAGGGCAAAGAAAATGTTTTCAGCCCGGTTATAAAAAATAAAATAAATGCAGCGGCTATCACCTGTATTGTAAATCGAATGATTTGAGAGAGATTTTTTCTGTCATCAAACCAGCCAAGAGATGCAACAATGCTTATCGTAACGATGAAGGCCAGGTATCCACTTGAGGTCAGCAACCCTTCCCGGGCAAAGTAAACAACAAATGCGATGATCGACGTGAGAACAAATCCCAGTCCCCCACCTCTTGGTGTAGGGGTACTGTGAGAACTTCGTTCTGTGGGAATATCTGTGATGTTATTTTTTCGTGCATACTTGATGAACCAACCGGTTGCAAGGTAATTACACCCGGCGATAAAAATAATACCAACAATTATTGTCAAATCTGGCACCGTGTAACTGTTTAGTTCAGATGATATTTCTCTTCTCTACATGCGAAATAATCCAAATAATTCTACCAGAACCCAAGATATAAGTTTTGTCTTAGATCTGATGAATCAAATAAATCAATTATCCGATCAAAAATAGTAAATCATTATTGTTTTTCATTTATTTATTTAGATTCAATCAATAATCATTTTATTTAAAATCCGGGAGACTATTATGCCAGCTATCAATCCACCTTTCTATCCAATAATCTATGTACGCGGCTATGCAATGCGGCAATCTGAAATTGAAGATACCGTGGCAACACCATATATGGGTTTTAACCTTGGCTCCACTAAAATTCGACAAGAGTGGGACGGAGAAATTAAGAAGCATATTTTTGAGTCCCCGCTCGTGCGCCTTATGAAAGATTATGGTTATGCAGACAACTACTTAAACGGAACCGAAATTGAAGACTCCATTCCGGCAAAAAGTATCATCATTCATCGATATTATGATGTTGCATCCGAGGATATTGGGGCAGGCGACACTCCATCCATTATTGATGCTGCCAAAGCTCTCGGGAAATTGATTGAAAAAACCAGGAAACTTGTCTGTGGAGAGGATCAAAAGGCTTTAGATGATTTTAAAGTGTACCTGGTGGCTCATTCCATGGGCGGATTGATCTGCCGCTGCCTCCTGCAGAACGATGACGTGAGTACTCTAAATATTAAATCGTTAGTTGATAAAGTGTTCACATACGGAACACCGCACAACGGTATCGAGGTTGGAGGAGCAAACGTACCCGGCTTTCTTGGAATCTGGGACATGAACAATTTCAATCGGGACAAGATGGCCTCCTATCTTGATCTTGATAAAAATTCTGAGGATGTAAACACCCTGGATGGAAAATTCGACTCCTCTCGATTTTTCTGCCTGGTAGGAACCAATCACAAAGACTATAATGCATCGAAATACGCCGTTGGCCCAATGAGCGACGGACTTGTGAAAATTAAAAATGCAACGGTCGACAGATCACCAAGAGCCTATACACACCATAGCCACAGCGGTCATTTTGGGATGGTGAATTCCGAGGAAGGATATCAAAATCTGGTCAGGTTTCTGTTTGGAAATACAAGGGTAAAAGGAATTCTGGAACCCACTTCGCTGCCACTCCCCCCATCTGTTCAAAAAGCATATGATGAAGGGAAAAATATTAAAGCATCCTACTTTTTTGAGTCAACCGTAGCCCCGCGCGGTTCTTTTACATACAAACTCACCGAACGGAAAATAGATCACAGTTCAGCCGTTTTTCGAACATTTGATGAACTTCTGCGACCGGAAAACCTCGACCGCAGTAAACCCAGGTTCCCCATACTATTTTCAGTTTTCCTTGACAGCAGCAAAATTACCCATGGACGGACACTCGTGTTTACAATAGACATTGTGGTTCGAACTACAGAGTACCGAATCGATAATTTTCTCTTCTTTGATGAAAGAATTCCAGAGGAGAATTTATACCGTGATAAACTCACCGTCCGGGCTACAATTGCAGATGATGGCTGGAACATCCGGTATATTCTAACGGATGAACAGTGGGGTGAAAAACTTGGAAAAGATGTACTCTCCGATGATAAAGGCATTTATATTCCACTATCATCCAAAAAAGGATTCGAGGCAAAACTCTACCTCGATATTAAGCCCTGGTCTTAGAGAGAAGACCGGAAATAAAAAAAGCCCTCAGTCAAGAGGGCTTCTTTTGCCGTTATATGATTGTCGATAGTACGCTTTGGAGTTACTGGTAAGAACATATTCATCCCTCATTAACTAAATGTTAATGCATTATTAAAAAAAAGAAACAAAGAGTCAGAGAAGTTCATCTTTTTGCAAATGATTATGTTGTCAGAATTGAGATAATCCTCCTATCTTTAAAGATCATTTGAAAAAATCACGAATATTCATAAATCCTTAGAAATTATAACTTTAAATCTGGCTTTTTCATGGAAGATACTTTTCCAAAGATGCGTTTTTTCAGCAGGAAACTCATCAAACCAGAGGATTTGAATGCACATGGAACTCTATTTGGGGGATCCGTACTGGCCTGGGTTGATGAAGAAGCGGCTATCTATGTTATTTGTCAGCTTGGAAAGGGAAATATTGCAACCAAGTTTATGTCTGAGATTGATTTTGTAAGTTCAGCTAAACTGGGTGATATCATAGAGATCGGTATGGAAACCGTTTCTCTTGGAAAAACATCTATCACTGTAAAATGCGAAGTACGGCATAAATTCACCCGAAAACCGATCATTCGAATTGACAAAATAGTTTTTGTTCACCTCGATGAGGATGGACGACCTAAACCACATGGAATTAAAAAACCTGTAAACAGATAACCCATGGATATACCAACACCTATTATTGAAAAACAGGTCATTGTAGATCTTTTATATGGAGATGAAGATTATGTGAGCGAATTTGCATCAGCCTCCATCGAATCATTTACCGAGTTTAAGACAAAATATTCAAAATCATTGAAACAGAGGGATATGGAAACGCTCCGTCAAGCCGGGCACAAAATTAAACCTGTTGCCCAGATGATGAAACTGGATGACGTAGTTACCATGTACGAAACATCCAAAATCATGCTTGAAGAGGATGCATCTGACCAAGAGATTAAGAAACTGGCTGAAAGCATGAATAAATTCTGTAAACAACTCATAAAGGAACTAAAACAACTTGAGTAGCAGATGTTACTATTCTGTGATGAAAAACAGTAACTGAACGGGACATTTTTCCTGCTCAAATATAGAACCATTATCTATGCAGGAACCATCCAACTCTATACTGATTGTCGAAGACGACCGTGACCTGGTTAAACTCATAAAAATAAATCTTGAAGATCAGGGATATCTTGTACACACAGCTCTAGACGGCTTAGAAGCCCTGGAAATTTTTGAGAAAAAGGAACCCTCCCTTGTTATACTTGATATCATGCTCCCAAAATTGGATGGGTTTGAAGTTTGTAAACGCATCCGAAAAGAGGACCAAAAAGTTCCAATTATGATGCTTACAGCCAAAACCGAGGAGGTAGATACTATTCTCGGACTGGAACTCGGAGCTGATGACTATATGACGAAACCTTTCAGCGTTCGGGAATTAACCGCACGTGTAAAAGCGATCTTCAGGCGAATTAAGGTTGATCAAGATCAAGATGAAAAACTTCCCGAAAAGTTGGTGTATGATCATTTAAAAATCTATCCAAATAAACGGAAAGTTACGTTATCTGGTAAAACCATTGACCTGACAAGCAAAGAGTATGACCTTTTATTGCTTTTCAGTTCCAATCCGGGTAAAGCATACAGCCGCGAACAACTTTTAAATAAGGTTTGGGGCTACAGCTATGAGGGATACAGCCATACTGTTAATTCACACATTAACAGGTTGCGCAGTAAAATTGAGAAGGATCCCTCCAACCAGCATTTCATAAAAACGGTTTGGGGAGTCGGGTACAGGTTTACCGAGCATCAAGACCCCGATGACAATGCGTAGTTTCTACTTTAAACTGATTGCCATCTTTTCGGGAATAATGATTCTCTTTGGGGCACTTGTAGCATATACAAGTATCCGGGCGTCTTCACGAATCATCCAGGAATCGATCCAGAAAACAAATAAAGACCTGGCGAGCAGACTTGTACCGGAATTTCAGCCTATCGTTGACGACAATTTTGATGAAGAGGCAATTGCCCAAAAGCTGAGGGAACTGAGTGGAGAAAATCCCCAGTTCGATTTTTACCTGCTCAGCCGTCAGGGGATGATAAAAAGTTTTATCCAGGGGCAAAACAATGGAAGGGAACCTGAAACCCCTATGGTAGATGTTAAACCACTCAATCAGTTCATAGCCGGTGAGCCTCTTCCTATTCTCGGCATGGATCCCAGGAATCCCAATCTGCTGAAGCCTTTCAGCGCGGCTAACATAACTATTATGGGTGAAGAAGACTGCTTTATTTACGTGGTCTTGGAGGGAAATCAGTTCACTGAAACTGCTGATATGATTGAAGACAGCTATATTCTTCGCGGATCTCTCATTTTTATCGGCACTATTCTGTTGATTGGATTGGCCATTGGATTTTTCATCTTTAGAATGCTTACCAGGCGTTTGGATGTAATTAAAAGAACTGTAAAAGATTTTGAGCGAGGTGAACTGAATAAGAGAATTCCCATCAAAAGTAATGATGAAATTACAGATCTCTCGCTTTGCTTTAACAGAATGGCGGATACAGTAGTCGAAAGCATGAACGATATGAAAAAAGCCGACAAACTTCGCAGGGATCTCGTAGCAAATGTCTCACACGATCTGCGCAATCCGCTTTCTTCCATCCAAGGATATGTTGAAACGATCCAGATGAAAGGTGATGAGATCACTCGAGAAGAACTACAAAGGTACCTGGAACCGGTGCTTTCAAATACCAAAAAACTAAATCGAATGATCGACGATCTTTTCGATCTCTCGAAGCTTGATGCGGAAAATGTAACACCCAACCTGGAAGACATCTCTCTTGCTGAATTGGTACAGGACCTGGTACAGCAGTTCACTCCTATTGCAGATCAGAAGAATATCCAGATTAAAACCATCTATCCCGAAAATCCTCATGCACAAATTTACGCAGATATAGGCTTACTGGATCGTGCACTTTCGAACCTCATTGACAATGCTATACAGCATACTCCGGAAGGCGGAACGGTGACTATCAAATCCATCCAGAACGGGAAAGATATCAGCCTGGAGATCAGTGATTCAGGCAGAGGGATTCCGGAATCGGACATTCCTCATATTTTTGATCGCTTTTACCAGGTAGATAAAAGCCGGTCAAACAGTTCGGGTGCGGGATTAGGACTCTCAATCGCTCAAAAAATATTGGAACTCCATGGTGCAAAGATTACAGTTCAAAGCTTACTGAATAAAGGAACTACCTTCAAAATCATGATGCCCAGGTAATCTCCTGCAGATCCTTTTTTGCTTATCACATTTAGGGCTTATCTTGGGCGAAGAATTCAGTGATCAAAAAAATCAGAAATAAAGAATGAAGAGTATTCTTGTAACAGGAGGAGCGGGATTTATAGGAAGCCATACTGCTTTGGAACTTTTAAATGCCGGGTATAAAGTTGTAGTCATTGATAATCTAAGCAACAGCAAACTCACGGCAATCTCGAGGGTTGAGTCCTTATCTTCGAAAAAGATCGACTTTTACCAGATGGATCTTTTGAATAAAAAAGATTTGAGAGAGGTATTCAATGCCTACTCATTTGATGCCGTTATCCATTTTGCTGCACTGAAGGCAGTTGGTGAATCGGTTGAAGAACCGCTGCGATATTACAGAAACAATATCAGCGGGACGATAAATCTCTGTGAAATTATGCAGGAAGCCGGGGTTAATAATTTTGTATTCAGCTCCTCAGCAACGGTTTATGGTGATCCCTCCCAATCTCCACTAACTGAAGACTCTGAGCTCAGCGCCGTAAATCCATACGGCCAAACCAAGTTGACGACCGAGTATCTTTTGAAAGATCTTCAAACCGCTAATCCGGACTGGAATGTGGCGCTCCTTCGATATTTTAACCCCGTCGGCGCGCATGAAAGCGGAGAAATCGGTGAAGATCCCAGCGGAATTCCCAATAACCTGATGCCGTATGTGACCCAGGTTGCCGTCGGTAAACGAGAAAAACTAAGCGTGTTTGGAAACGATTATCCGACACGTGACGGAACCGGGGAGCGCGATTATATTCATGTAGTAGATCTTGCCATCGGCCATCTGAAAGCGCTCAAAAAACTTGAAGAGAACCCAGGGCTGGTCGTTTATAATCTCGGTACAGGCAGCGGATATACCGTTCTTGAATTGGTAAAAACGTTTGAGAAAATTAATGAAGTGTCTGTGCCCTACGAAATTGCGCCAAGACGTCCCGGTGACGCAGCATCTTGTTTTGCCGATCCTTCCAAAGCGGAAAAAGAACTTGGCTGGACAACTGAACGAGGCCTGGAGGAGATGTGCCGCGATGCCTGGAACTGGCAACAGAAAAACCCCAATGGTTACTGAAATCTACGTGATCGGGCACATTTCATAGAATTAAGTATTGAAGCAAAGAAAGAGCGAGTCAACTAAGCTAAAGCTTCGTTGGCCAAGGACGCTCATATTTCGATCTTGAGGTTAAAATATTTACTGATTGGTGATGGCGCAAGCGTCCCCGCTTGTGCCCTTTTTAAATTTATCTATTCCTTTTCAAATTTAACATCAGCCACAACCGGCATGTGATCAGATGGAAACCGCCCGCCTTCATATTGATCAGCTAATATTGCGTGTTGAATCACATCAAACCCGGAATTTGTGAATATAAAATCAATTCTTCTGCCTGGAATTATCTCCTCAAATCCATTCCAGGTAGATGTGGGCCCGTGATGACCAAATTCGGAAGCGTAAAATCCATCATCCAATACATTTTCATGCTCTCCTATCTCACCGGTTAGCACTTTGTATGGCGGATCCTCCTCGGTTGTATTGAAGTCACCCATAACAACTACGGGAAAATTACTCGCTAACTCATCAATTTTTTCCAAAATCAGCGATGCACTTTCTTCGCGAGCTGTTTCGCCGATGTGATCGAAATGAGTGTTGAACACAAAAAAGGTTTCCCCTGAATGTAAGTCCCTGAATTCCCCCCACGTTACAATTCTGGGGAGAGCCGCATCCCACCCCACGCTTGCAACTTCGTCAGGAGTTTCCGAAAGCCAAAAAGTGTTTTTGTCGATCAACTCAAACCGATCTTTTTTGTAGTAGATTGCCGAATACTCCCCAGGATCATCTTCTGTATTTCGTCCGACTCCAATCCGATCAAAGTACGGGAGCATTTCATCCAATTGTTCCAACTGATGTGGCAGTCCCTCCTGTATTCCTACAAAATCAGCACTGTGAAATCGCATTGTTTGAGCCACCATCTCCTTCCGGTGCGGCCATGCGTTTGAACCATCACTCGGTGTATCCAATCGGAGGTTAAATGTCATTACCCGAATAGTATCTGGGGAATCCTGGAAGACCTCTGATTCATTATCAATAAACGGATCGTCGCTTGTAATCACTACTGTAAAGTTTAACAGAAAAAAAATTAAAAGTGATAGAATTGGTTTCATATTTTAGGATTTTTTAGACTCAAAAATTAATTAAAAGCTTTCTATTCTAATCAAGAACACAATTTTGCTCTTCGTTTTGAATTGATTCATAAAATTCCGTGATTTAATTGAATCCTACAAAAAAGACTACGTATGGATAAACTTAAAACAATCATCAAGAGCAGTCCATTTATCATTGCATTCATCTATTTAATAGTTGGAGCTTTGTGGATCCAATACTCAGATCAGGCTGTTCTCGCTATGTTTGATGATAGCGACACTATCACCCAGATCCAATCATTTAAAGGTTGGTTTTATGTCCTTGCCAGCAGTATACTGATCTATTTCCTGGTGTATCAAAGTAATGTTTTAGTCAAAAATTTATTCGATGATACTCGTAAAGAGAAAGATAAATTTGAGGCTACTTTCCAGAAAGCACCTGTCGGTATTGCTCATCACAAGCCCGATGAAAAATGGATGTTAGTAAACCAAACCCTCTGCAACATTCTGGGCTATAAAAAAGATGAACTACTCCAACTAAACTTCGATGATTTTATTCACCCTGAAGACCTCCAACGAGGGCGCCAACTTGACCAGGATATTATTCATGGTGTGATTTCAAGCTATAAAGACGAGAAGAGGTACAAAAGAAAAGATGGATCGTTCATAGATATTCAACTAACAAAGGGATCTGTTCGAGATAAAGATGGAGACGTGAAGTACCTGATTGCAATCATTGAGGATATCAGCCGGCAGAAAAAAGATCAGGCAAGATTACGACAGACCCTCGAGGAAAAAGAGATTCTTCTTGCAGAGGTTCACCACCGCGTAAAAAATAATATCGCCCTTATGTCAGCGCTCCTTGAACTGCAATTAATGAATTCTGATTCTAATTATCTAAACGAGGTTCTTTATCACTATAAAACCCGCCTTAAATCGCTCTCACTAATCTATGACAACTTCAAAGGAGTTGAGAAAGAGCCAAATATCGATTTTAAGTGGTTTCTGAATGAACAGTACAATTATTTAAAACATGTTTTCGACATGAGCGAAACCGAAATCGAGTATCGTAAAACAAATAGAGATATAGAGTTAAACATCAACCAAGCGATTCCTGTTGGATTGATTTGTAATGAAATACTTATCCACGCATATACAAGGGAGTTTACCGATATTGAAAATTCGTTTATAAACATTCAGTTAACGGCAGAAAACGGCCGAGTAAAACTCTCAGTGGAAAACAACGGTAAACCGGCAAATGGACAGGCTGATATAAACGATTCACAATCTCTTGACGCACGAATTATGCATGCTTTGGTTAAGCAGATTAATGGAGAAGTCAGCTTAACAACTAATGATGATATCGAAATTTTTGAACTTGTTTTTGAAAAAGGAGTTTGGAAAGGAGCCGGATCACATATTCAGCCTACATCTTGAATTATAAACTGAATCACTCATTCGAGAACAATCCTATCCTGTTACCCTCAGTATCGTGGATAATGGCAAAGTAACCCATTTCGGGGCCAAGTTCAGTTTTACCGATATAAATTTCTCCGCCGGCCTCCTCCACCTGTTGGAGATGAACATTCAAATCGTTTTGGCAATGTAGATAAACAAGGGCACCCTCTTTTGAAGGCAATTGGCCATTCCCCAAAATAATCGTACCACTTACTCCATCCTCCTCATCACACTGAAAAACCCCAAGTTTTACATCTTGTAATTCCAGCTGTTCAAGCTCGTAATTCATAATTTTACTGTAAAAGGATAGCGCCCTGTCAAAATCGATGACAGGTATTTGAAAATTTTGAATAGCATTTTTAGGCATAAATCAACAATTAATCTTTTAATATTTCTATGACCCACAAAGTTCTGCGTGGATCGCTTGTACATCTTTCAATTCACATAGATCTGTTCCTGCACTTTTCAGAGTACTTGCGGCCGCAGAGATACCGTAACAAACAGCATCCTGTGCCTTCATTTCATTTAACAACCCGAAAACCAGCCCTCCCACAAAACTATCACCGGCACCAATAGAACTGTTCACTTCAATTTCCGGCGGTTTGAACTCTTTCTTCCCTTCTTTATTGATCAGTATTGTACCCACTTTCCCCATCGTGTGCACAATATTCTCGATATTCGATTCAAACAACTTTTGGATCAGTTCATCTTTCGTTGTTGAACCCGTTTGTTCTTTTAATTGCTCGAACTCTTCCTGATTTGGTTTGATGAATGTAGCACCGTTTTTCAGCCCCTCGACCAAAAAATCACCTGATGTATCTAAAATGTACGCTTTATCATTTTCAAGAACGAGTTTTGCAACCCTGCTGTAAAAATCAGTTGGAACCCCCGGGGGCAAACTGCCACTGCCTACAACAATATTGTAATCATCAATATTTTTTTCGATCCATTTCAGCGCTTCTTTCCATTCTGCCTCCTGAATTTCGGGCCCCGGGAATACAAATCGATACTGTTCACCGGTTTTTTTATCGATAACTGAAGTGTTTTCCCTTGTCATACCGCTGATCTCAATTTGTTCATGAGGAACCTTCTCCGAATCCAATAAGTACGTTAAAAGTCCACCTGCAATACCGCCTGCAAGGTAAATCGCATTGGCTTGAGCTTCCAGCCTGGTCAAAACTCGGGCCACATTTATTCCGCCGCCGCCTGGATCGTAATCAGGCTTTTCGCATCTCACTTTTTGATTAGTCATTACTTCGTCAGCCATACTGTTTACATCCACAGCTGGATTCATAGTGATAGTTAATACACGTTTTGACATGAATTGGTGATTATGTTAGCAGATATTTAACCTTAAATATAAAGATTGTTCTCTCACTTCTGAACACCGAACTGAAAGCAAAACTCTACAAAGGAAATGACAAGATATGGTTAACATTTTTAACAACTTTTTCCTACACTCTTTGTGGGTGAACTTCATCCATGCTCTATTTTTTTATTGATCTAATTTCTAAAAGTATTGAAGATGGATATTACCATAACTGCCATCGATGTAAAAGATATTCGGTTTCCCACCAGCCGATCGCTTGACGGTTCGGATGCGATGAATCCCGATCCGGATTATTCGGCTGCATATGTCATTTTAAAAACCGATTCGGAATATGAGGGGCACGGGCTCACATTTACAATTGGCCGCGGCAATGAGATCTGCTGCCGGGCTATTGAATCGATGTCTTACCTGCTAATTGGAAATAAATTGTCGGATTTTACATCTGATATGGGAGCTTTCTGGAAGATGATAACCGGCGACAGTCAGCTTCGCTGGCTTGGCCCTGAAAAAGGTGTGATTCATCTCGCAACGGGAGCTCTTGTAAATGCCGTTTGGGACCTTTATGCGAAAGTGGAAGGCAAACCTCTTTGGAAGCTTTTGGCGGATATGTCTCCCGAAGAGCTCGTGCAATGTGTGGATTTTACTTATATCACCGATGCCATAACACGGGATGCGGCTTTGTCAATACTTCAAAAGAATGAAGCTACAAAGCGCGAGAGAGTTGAAGAATTACTTAATAACGGTTACCCCGCATACACAACATCCGCCGGATGGCTGGGATATTCTGATGAAAAAATTCGTCGTTTAAGCCGTGAAGCTAAAGAGGATGGATTTAAACACCTGAAAATGAAGGTCGGATCAGATTTGGAAGATGATATGAGACGCGCCGGCATCATTCGTGAGGTGATTGGTACGGATATGGAATTGATGATGGACGCCAATCAGAGATGGGATGTGAATGAGGCGATCTCCAACATGAAATCTCTTGCCAATTTTAATCCGTATTGGATTGAGGAGCCCACAAGTCCTGACGACATTTTAGGACATGCTGCCATCGGTAAAGAGATCCGGCCCGTAAAAATTGCAACCGGTGAACACTGCCAGAACCGGGTTGTTTTTAAACAATTGATGCAAGCCGGAGCGATAGATATCTGCCAGATTGATAGTTGCCGGGTGGGCGGAGTCAACGAAAACCTGGCGATAATGCTGATGGCCGCTAAATTTGGAATCCCGGTTTGTCCGCATGCGGGAGGCGTTGGACTTTGCGAATATGTACAACATCTATCGATGATTGATTACATTGCAATTAGTGGCAGTAAAGAGAACCGTGTCATTGAATATGTGGATCACCTGCATGAGCATTTTTTGGATCCGGTCGTAATCAAAAATGGAGCGTACGTGCCACCAAAAAAACCGGGTTATAGCATTGAAATAAAGAAAGAATCACTCAAAGATTATGAATTCCCAATCGGAAAAATCTGGCAAGAGCAAGACAATTCCCCCTTTGAAGGGGGCTCAGGGGGATGATCTGTTGAATCGAGAAAAGAACAATTTGTGAATTAAATTAACTTCAAATTAGAAGTACAAAACCTATGGAATTAAAGAACAAAACAGCAATCATAACCGGAGGAGCCAGTGGAATTGGCCTGGCAATAACCAATGTATTTGCCGCTAATGGCGCAAAAGTTCACGTTTTAGAGATCGAGAAAGGAGCTAAAATTGAAGGCGATCAGGATATTGAGATCCACCAGTGCGATGTATCCAACCATCAACAAGTTCACGACGTGATTGGTAAAATCACCGAAGCAGAACCGTTGGATATTTTAGTGAATAATGCGGGTATTGCCCACATCGGAAATGTGGAACAGACTACTGAAGAGGATCTCGATCGACTCTACAGTGTAAACATTAAAGGTATTTTTAACTGTATCCAGGCTTGCATTCGTCCGCTCAAAAAAACGAAAGGCTGTATTCTGAATATGGCTTCAGTTGTTTCGCATGTGGGCATCCCCGACCGTTTTGCCTATACCATGACGAAAGGCGCCGTTCTGACAATGACTTACTCGGTAGCAAAAGATTATATTGATGATGGAGTTCGATGTAATTCCATCTCGCCGGCCCGGGTTCACACACCATTTGTAGATGGTTACCTGGCTCAAAATTATCCCGGAAAAGAGAAAGAGATGTTTGAGAAATTATCAAAAACACAACCTATTGGACGGATGGCTAAACCGGAGGAGGTAGCAAATCTTGCTTTGTTTCTTTGCTCAGATAAAGCTGATTTCATCACCGCAACCGACTATCCAATTGATGGTGGATTTATAAACATAAATAACTAACGGTGTAAAACATCCTTTCATCCCGAGAAATTGGTATGAAAGAGTTGTTTTGCCTTAATTCCGAACTCTGCGATCCCGACGCTTCGGGAGCACTCTCGCAGCGTTCTAACAAAAAAACCTGCAACACTTTATAATTTTCCAATGAAATTATTCAGATATGGCCAGCCGGGAGCCGAAAAGCCCGGTATTGAAGTAGATGGCGTTAAATACGATGCCAGCTATCTAATAAATGATTATAACGAAGAATTTTTCAACAACGGAGGTCTGGAAAAGTTACGGTCCGATTTCGACCCTGATGATGCTGTGAAAGTGGATGAGTTTGAGCGTATCGGGGTTCCCGTTTCAAAACCGGGTAAAATTGTTTGTATTGGTTTGAACTATATCAAGCATGCAGAAGAGAGTGGGTCAGATATTCCTAAAGAGCCTGTTGTATTTTTCAAAGCAACCTCATCTATTACCGGCCCGTTTGACTCAGTCGTCATACCCAAAAACAGCAAGAAAACCGATTGGGAGGTTGAGTTGGCCGTTATCATCGGCAAAGAAGCCAGTTATGTTAGCGAAGAGGAAGCAATGGATTACGTTGCGGGATATGCTGTTCACAACGATGTAAGTGAGCGCGAATTTCAACTTGAAAGAGGAGGTCAATGGGTAAAAGGCAAAAGCTGTGATACGTTTGCGCCCATAGGCCCATACCTGGTAACCAAAGATGAAATTGCCGATCCCCACAATCTGCGGCTCTGGCTGAAATTAAACGATGAGACCCTGCAAGATGGAAATACAAGTGATTTCATTTTTAACATTCCTAAGGTCATCAGTTACCTGTCCCAATTTATGAGTCTTCAAGCCGGAGATATCATTTCAACCGGAACTCCCGAAGGCGTTGGACTTGGATTTGATCCACCTCGTTATCTCAAGCCCGGTGATGTAATGGAATTGGGAATTGACGGACTCGGCACTTCGAAGCAAACCGCAGTTGCCTACAAAGAAAATGGTTGACCATGAAAATTGATTCACATCAGCATTTTTGGGAGTACGACCCCGTTCGGGATGAGTGGATTGATGATTCCATGGAGATCCTGAAACAAGATTTCATGCCAAAAGACCTGGAACCCCATCTATCGGATGCCGGATTTGATGGTTGTATTACGGTGCAGGCTGACCCATCCGAACGGGAAACTAATTTTCTTCTTGAACTTGCAGAGAATCACGACTTCATCAAAGGTGTAGTGGGTTGGGTTGATCTGACATCTCCAAAACTGGAGAATCGACTTGTTCATTTTGATCAGTTTAAAAAACTGAAAGGTTTCAGAGAAATTTTGCAAGGTGAACCTCCGGGATCTATGTTAGATGAACGGTTTATCAGTGGTATCGAAGCACTGCAAAAAACACGTTTTCGTTATGATATCCTGATCTTCGAAAATCAACTGCGGGAGTGCATTAAATTCGTTGAGCATTTCCCGGAGATGCATTTTGTTGTCGATCATATCGCGAAACCCGTGATTAAAGAAAGTTCTTTTGATGAGTGGGCTGACTCGATGAAGAAACTTTCAGATTTTCCCAATCTTCATATCAAACTATCGGGAATGGTAACCGAAGCTGACTGGGATCACTGGCAAACCAAAGATTTTACCCCCTACCTTGAAACTTGCCTTGAACATTTTGGGGCCGATCGGCTGATGATCGGTTCCGATTGGCCGGTCTGTCTGCTGGCCGCCGAATATGGAGAAGTAGTCGGCATTATCGAAGATTTTCTTGATGGCTTGAGCCAAGAGGAATATGATGACATTATGGGGAAAACAGCTGTTGAATTTTATCAATTAAACGAGTGATTTTCTATGGATCTGCATCTCAAAGATAAAGTGTTCATTGTAACCGGTGGAGCCAAAGGAATTGGGGAATCCATCGTTTGGGGGTTAGTGAATGAAGGGGCAATCCCCGTAATCTTAGGCCGATCGAATGAACCAAGCCTGGAACTTGAAAAAAAGATCAAAGAGAAGGGCGGTAGATGTTTGAACGTAATCGCAGAGCTACCGAACCCGCAAGTTTGTAAGCAAACAGTTCAGAAAGCAGTCGAAAATTATGGAGCACTGCATGGAATTGTGAATAATGCCGGAGTAAATGATGGTGTGGGTCTTGAAGAAGGCAGTCCGGAAGAATTTCGAAATTCCGTTACAACGAACCTGATGCACTACTTTGACTTAGTGCACTATGCGCTACCCTATCTCAAGAAAACCAAAGGAGCCATTGTAAATATAAGCTCTAAAACGGCTCTTACAGGACAGGGTGGCACCTCGGGTTATGCTGCAAGCAAAGGTGCTCAACTTGCATTGACCCGTGAATGGTCCGTGGAGTTAGCTCAATATGGAATTCGTGTCAATGCAATTGTTCCCGCTGAAGTGATGACACCACTCTATAAAAAATGGATCAACTCGTTTAATAATCCCGAACAACGACTCAAAGAAATTGAAAACCGCATTCCGCTGGAAAAACGGTTTACAACCTCAGAAGAGATTGCCGATACAGCCGTATTCCTTCTCAGTGACCGAAGCTCCCATACCACAGGACAGTGGCTGTTTGTGGATGGTGGGTATGTACACTTTGATCGGGCGTATAATGCTTGAGACAAGATCCAGGATACGGGATTTATTATATATAAAACGGATCACTGATCCACAGGACATGAATTCATAGAAGAAATCATAATGTTTTCCGGCTCAGGCGAGCCGAGATATCTTAACCTTGAACCATAAACTTAATCTATGCGAAGCTCCGTTGTTGAAAGAAAATACCTGATCCCCTTTATCCTTGTCACCAGCATGTTTTTTATGTGGGGACTGGCCAATAATATGACGGATACGCTCCTCGCTGCCTTCAAGCGCATCATGAGTATGACTGATTTCCAGACCTCATGGATCCAGGTGGCATTTTATGGTTCCTATTTCTGCCTTGCCCTTCCGGCTGCTATATTCATCAGAAAATTCACCTATAAATCGGGCATTCTTCTTGGTTTGGGCTTTTTCATTCTGGGAGCACTACTCTTCTACCCTGCCAGCCAAACGATGGTTTATGGACATTTTTTAACAGCCCTGTTTATCCTCGCCGGCGGGTTATCCGTTCTTGAAACAACAGCGAATCCCTACATTTTGGCGATGGGATCGGATGAAAGCAGCGTGCAACGGCTCAACCTTGCTCAGGCATTCAATCCAATCGGATCGATTTCAGGAGTATTGCTGAGCAAATTTTTTATCCTCGAAAACCTGAATACAGCCGACGCCACCGCCCGCGCCGGACTCAGTGCGGGGGAATTGCAAGTCATGCAGCAACAGGAGTTATCAGCGGTAATGGGTCCTTATGTGGGAGTTGCTCTTTTGCTTCTTGTCATTTGGGTAACAATTTCAGTTATAAAAATGCCCACATTTTCACATCATACCGAGAGCATCCATCTTGGAGATTCCCTGAAAAAACTCTTTGCAAACTCTAATTACAAATGGGGAGTGGTAGCACAATTTTTCTATGTGGGAGCACAAATTGGAGTTTGGTCGTACACAATTCGCTATGTGATGGCTGAACTGAGTCTTGATGAAAGTGGCGCTTCGAATTATTATTTAGCGGCTTTGATTCTTTTTACCGTCATGCGATTTGCATTTACGGGATTGCTCAAACGTTTCCGTGGTTCCATTCTTTTAATTTGGAGCGCATTCGTAGCTGTTGGATTTTTACTTATCGTTATTTTTGTGGGAGGATTTGTCGGCGTACTTGCCCTTGTTGGAATTTCGGGTTGCATGTCGCTAATGTTTCCAACCATATTTGGATTGGCTTCCCAGGGCTTGGGCCAGGACCGAAAGATTGCCGGATCCGGCTTGATTATGGCAATTCTGGGGGGAGCGGTATTAACGGCTATCCAGGGACAAGTTTCCGATATCAGCGGCAGTATTCATCTCTCCTTTTTCATCCCGATGATCTGCTTTCTCGTGGTAGCTTACTTTGGGTTTAGTAATAGAAAAATGACGATTGGATGAAACAGAAAATTTGTAGCACGGGTCGCTGACCCATAGGGAAACCCGAAAATGAGCAGTTCAGTGAACTCCGGCTTAGGCGAGCCGGGCTACTTTGAACCTGAAACTTGAAACCATCCACGATGAAACGATTCTGTTTTGCTTTGGATTTGAAAAATGATCCGGAACTGATTGACGAGTATATCAAACAACACGAGAATGTTTGGCCGGAAATATTGGATAGTATCACCAATGCAGGAATCATAAATATGGAGATTTACAATGTTGGCAACCGGCTTTTTATGATCATGGAAACCACCGATGATTTTGACCCTGAAGCGAAAGCAGAAGCCGATCAAAACAACCCGAAAGTACAGGAATGGGAATCGCTGATGAATAACTATCAAAAACGATTACCATTTGCGAAAGAACATCAAAAATGGGTGCAAATGAATCGGATTTTTTCGCTGAACAAACAGAGAACCTGACAGAGTCCGTAGCGAAGCGTAGGTCCTGTCAGAGTTCGGATTTTCACTTTAAAACGTGAGTAACTTTATTCACGCTGACGCAACTCTGCCAGTCCCGAAAGGTCGGGATGAAAAGCACAGATGCTCTTGCAGGTTGCTTTTTAATCGTTCAATAAACTTTCACCACTTCCCCATTAATATTGCCAAGCACACTCTTCCGGAAACCTCTGACCACATCCTCCATAGCTACAGGTTTATGACCCGGAAATGCGCCAAAGAATTCAGGTGAATCTTCAACAACACCGGGGCTAATGGCGTTAATCCGAACTCCATTCTGCAGTTCCATAGATGCCGCTTTTACAAAGCTGTTGACAGCCCCATTTACTGCTGCAAGGTTGCTGGATGCAAATACAGGATCTTCCGACAATATTCCCGAAACTAATGTAAATGAACCGTTGGGATTGATATACTTTTGACCGATCAAAACGAGGTTTATCTGCCCCATCAATTTACTGTTTAACCCCACCCGGAAATCCTCTTCTTTCATATCACTAATGGGGCCAAAATGTCCGACACCGGTAGCGCTGACGAGTGCATCAAAAGAATCCACTTCCTCAAACAGATTTTCGATGGATTCTGAATCGGTAATATCTGCATGGATATCACCGCTGTTCGATCCAACTTTTATAACCTCGTGATCACTTTCAAGATCTTCAGTTATCTTGCTGCCGATTGTTCCGGTAGCACCTGCAATGATAATTTTCATTCTTGAATCAATCTTATTGATTAGCTTTTATGAACTCTGAATTTTTTAAGGCGTAATTACAATCTTACCTCTTGTATGAAGTGTTTGAATTTGCTTCAGTGCCTCTTCTGTATTTTCCAGTGAAAATGTTTTTGAGACAGGAACTGAAACTTTCCCCTCATCTACCAGCTCTCTCAAATGGTCCAGCTGTTTAGAATTTGGTTCCACAAAGACGTATTCAAAGGCAATATCTGAACGGATGTCCGGCTTACTTTTTGTAATGGAAACCAGCTTGCCACCATCTTTCAATACGTTTATACTTTTTTGCAGAGCATCTCCCCGACTGCAATCAAAAATCAAGTCAATGCCATCGGGTATTACATTTTCTACTGATTCCGCAATATTTGAGACTTCGTATGAGATCGTTTCATCAGCACCTAACTCTTTCATGTACTCGAAGTTTCTTTCACTTGCAACGCCTATCACATTCGCACCCTTCGCTTTCGCCAGCTGAATCGCAAAAGAGCCTACACCGCCGGATGCCCCGAGAATTAATACGGTTTCATCTCCTTGCAAATTTCCCGCATCAAACAAAGATTGATATGCGGTCAATCCAACCAACGGGATCGCCCCGGATTCTTCGTGAGAAATGCTGTTGGGTTTTTGAGACAGATAGCTTTCCGGGATAACAGTGTATTCTGCAAACGTACCCCATTGTACCATCGGCCGGCGGGCATAAGCATAAACTTCATCTCCCTCATTAAATCTTCGAGAGCTAAATCCGCACTTTTCTACAACTCCCGAGAGATCCCAGCCTGGAATAAGTGGAAAATCATGAGGTATTCTGCCTTCAAGGTATCCCTGAACCACAGCGGCGTCAACAGGATTGACACCTGCGGCTTTAATTCGAACCAAGACCTCTCCCTCACCTACTTCAGGGGTATCAATATCTCCAAATTTTAGTGAATCAAGACTTCCTGTTTCTTCTACAAATACTGCTTTCATAAGAGGTTAATATTTATTTTAAGATTTCAATTCGAGTACTTTGCAAACCCTCATCGGTCATCCTGAATTAAATGCAGATCTCCGATTATAGATCTTAAGCACAATTCAATGACTACGAATCGAGGGTTTTACAAAACTTTTACTCATTATTAATTGGAACTCTCTATTCTCCTTCCAGAGGCATTTTCTTAAACCTGAGATCTTCCCAGGGACCGCCATCTTTAAATTTACCGGGTTCAAGTGCTTTGGCTCTCGGATCCTCAGCCATCGCTTGCTGAAGTACCATCCAACGCGGGTAAGGAACACCACGGTCGGAAACTTCATCGAGTTGTTGGATATCTTCATCAGTCAGTTCAAGGTCCACTGCTTTGATATTATCTTCCAGGTGCTCCAATTTACGGGCGGCAATCAATACACTGCTTATATTTTCCCTGGAGAGTGTCCATGCTAAAGCTGTACGGGCCGGGCTCACACCATGTCGGTCTGCTACTTCCTTAAGTGTGTCGACAATTTGAAATCCCTTTTCGATATCGAATGGAACAAACTGTCCGGCTTCCGCAAAACGGGTTCCTTCGGGTGGTGGATTGTCACGGTCGTACTTTCCACTTAGAAATCCGCCCGCAAGAGGACTCCAAACGAGTATTCCCATGTTATGATATTTCGCAAATGACATGAAATCATCCTCCAAATCGCGACCGACAAGACTGTAATACATCTGTGCAGTTACATATTTTTCAAGTCCCTCTTTTTCCTGGATACCAAGTGCGGTTGCCGCCTGCCAGGCCATATAGTTACTCAGTCCGATATATCGAACTTTACCCTGTTTTACCAGGTCATCAAAAGCCCGAAGCGTTTCCTCAATTGGTGTGTAAGGATCCCAGCTGTGTACCTGGTAAAGGTCGATATAATCAGTTTGAAGCCGTTCCAGGCTTTTTTCAACGGAATGCATAATATTTCCACGTGTGACTCCACTGTGGATTAGATGTTCATCCATTGGCAATCGAAACTTCGTGGCCAAAACGATATCTTCACGAACATCTTTCAGAGCATTTCCCAACAATGTTTCACTCTCACCAAGGCTGTACACGTTCGCCGTATCGATGAAATTGATACCATGATCCAAAGCAAATTTTACCATTTCATTGGTCTCTTCCTGGCCGAGACCTCCCATCTGCATCGCTTCACCAAATTGCATCGTTCCAAGCGCTACTTCACTTACTACTAATCCACTGTTTCCCAATGTTCGGTATTTCATACGTCCCCATTATTTTATTATAGAATTCATTTTCCTCAACTTATTAGAACGAAAAATCAGGAAATTCGGTTCCTTCCAGATCTATTCAATGCTATTCAACAACCTCACTGTTTTGATATTCCGGCCTGTCTTGTTCAAGACAATCTAATCCGGTCAATTTGATTGTATAATCAACCAGAATTGCCTTTTATTTCAATTAAAATCGTTACAAATATTTATAAATCATTTCCTGATTATGTTTTATTTATAATAGAAGCAGGAATGAATTTAAATGGTTTCATAAATTCCATTCACTCTATTAGATATAACGCTGACAGTAGGCCATATAAATTTCAAGCGAATCGCAATTTAACAGGAGCTTATTGAATGAATACAAGAAAGAAACACTCCACATTTGAAGAGAAAAATTTTATAGTTGATGTGATCTTACGCATCAGAAAGTTGAACAGCATAAAACGATCCGTATTTTTGATACCTGTGTTACTCTTGTTCTTCTTTTCTCAATTGAATGCACAGAACCTTGATGTACCATATGTACCCACTCCCAACGATGTACTTGAACGAATGCTTGACATGGCTGATGTTGGACCTGGTGATTATGTAATTGATCTGGGTTCAGGTGACGGACGTATTGTAATTGCAGCGGCCAAACGCGGTGCGGTCGGCCATGGGGTTGATCTCGATCCTGAACGGATTGCAGAAGCACGGGAGAATGCTGAAACAGAAGGCGTGAGTGATCGGATTATGTTTATGCAGGGCGATATCTTTGAAACCGACTTCAGCCAGGCTTCCGTCATCACACTTTACCTTCTAACTTCTGTAAACCTGGAATTACGTCCTTCACTGCTGGAGAATCTTGAACCGGGTACACGAGTTGTTTCACATAGTTTTGATATGGGTGAGTGGAGACCCGATGAATCCGTGGAGATTGCAAATCGCGATCTTTACTTCTGGATTATACCTGCTGATATAGATGGAAGTTGGAATTGGAGCATCAACGGAGAAAATTTTTCCATGAATGCTGAACAGGAATTCCAGGAAATCAGCGTAGAGTTGAATAGCGGAAATCGTTCTCTCATAACTGAGGAAGCTACTCTCAAGGGCAAGCGGATCAATCTGATTGTAATGGATGAAGAAAACAATACCCGATATATCTACAGCGGTGTTGTAGAGAATCATACCGTCAGTGGAACTGTCCAGGTTCATACTAAAGATGCGCAATCAATTGAAGAATGGTCTGCAACGCTGAGTGATTAATGGAAAAGACTCTTTCGGGAAATAAACCACTCCCCACATTTACAACTCTAAGCTCCGTAGCCGTAATGGTGGGCATTGTTGTGGGGATTGGAATATTCCGCCTCCCTCCCATCGTGGCCGCAAATTCTGCGAATGAATTCCAATTTATATCCTTCTGGGTAGCCGGTGGTTTCATATCCCTGATGGGCGCTTTGTGCTATGCCGAACTCGCATCCTCAAAACCGGATGCCGGCGGTGAGTATCACTTCCTGACACAAGGATTTGGTGCACCGGTTGGTTTCCTCTTTTCCTGGGGGCGTATGACCGTCATTCAAACCGGCTCCATCGCTTTGATTGCTTTTATCCTGGGTGATTATGCTTCCCTCATTCTTGACCTGGGGCCTAACAGTTCAGCGATTTACGCTGTTATAACAATTATTGTTCTGACCGGACTTAACTTACTTGGCACTCATCATTCCAGCAGAATGCAAAACCTTTTTACAGGTTTAATTGTATTGATGCTGATACTTCTCGCACTTTCCGGTTTGTTCTCTGCACCGGCTGAATCACTACCGGACTTGTCAAATTCTGATGACGGGTTATTTACAGGTGGTGCTGCCGGCTCTGCCATGATTTTTGTCTTGTTAACCTATGGAGGGTGGAACGAAGCAGTATATCTATCGGGAGAACTGCAAGACGTTAAACGGAATATGACGAAAGTACTTCTGTTCGGAATCGTAATCATAACCGGGCTATATGTACTAGTAAATGTTGCCTATCTCCATGTTATGGGACTGGAAGCTCTTCAAAATTCGCAAACCGTCGGGGCTGACCTGACCGATCGTATCTTTGGTACTGAAGGCTCGCTGATTGTGGCATTTATTGTCATAGCAACTGCACTTTCAACGGCCAATGCCACAATCATCACGGGAGCAAGAACAAACTATGCTTTAGGGCGTGATTTTAAACTGCTGCGTTTTTTAGGAAAGTGGAGTGAAAATAATAACACTCCCTCAAATGCCTTAATAGTTCAGGGAATTATTGCTTTAATTTTAGTCGGTTTAGGTGTTTGGTCCCAGGAAGCTGTAAGTACAATGGTTGATTATACAGCTCCCGTGTTCTGGTTTTTTATTTTACTGACAACCATTACACTCTTCATATTTCGTGCCCGATCAGGAAAAGATTCTCTGCCCTTCCGAGTACCACTTTATCCCGTTACACCGATTCTTTTCCTTCTTGCATGCTCCTACATGCTCTATTCCAGTCTCGCCTTTACCGGGATGGGAGCCCTTGTGGGTATTGCGGTACTTGCTGTTGGAGTTCCTGTTTTCCTGGTTGCAAGAAAGAGAACTCCATAAAACTTTGTTTCGTAATCTTTATCTTTCGGCAGAAATTAGCTTACAAAATTAACCAAAATCATTCTTGTAGAAGAACCGGGTGTACCCTTATATTTGAGGTCTTAAAATGATGTGCCGTGGTGGCGGAATTGGTAGACGCGTTGGACTTAAAATCCAATTGGCATCAAAATGCCAGTGCCGGTTCGAGCCCGGCCCACGGTACTTTAAACCCTTGCAGTTCAATGATTTATGGATTGCAAGGGTTTTTTATTTCATGTAGATATGATAGGCTATATCTTTTTCGGCACAACAATGGCACAACATTTTAAGCCGTAAAAACATATTGGAATTTCTTTATAAGCGCTCCAAGTAAAGGAAATTGAGCATCAAAAAGATTGGCCGTACAAGCTATCAACTCACACGGCCAGGACTATTCATCATTACTTGTATGAACCGAAAAAACGGAATCCCTTACAAAATTTTTTTTTGCTACTTATTATCCTCCGTCTCTTCAAAATCAGAAAGTACCCCAAAAAATTTATATTCAAGGATTCTAATTTTTTAGAGTAGCAGTTTTTTAGTAATTAATGTTGCAGTTGGTATAAACACTTATCTAAAAGAGGGGATTATGGCTTTAGTGAATTGCAAAGAATGTGAAAGAGAAATTAGCAGTGATGCAGATACTTGCCCTCATTGCGGATATTCAATAAAAAAAGAACGTGAAGAAAAAGAATCTGCAATAGGATGCTTAATTGTAGTGTTCATTATTATTGCTGGGTTTTACTTTTGGCCTGAATCTTCTTCTAATGAAAAGCCTTGGAACGAACGGGATAATTCAACAATGGCCTATATTATGGCTGAAAATTGGGTAAAGGATAGATTGATAAGCCCGTCAACGGCAGAATTTCCCGGAACGCTTGAGTATCGGGATCACATATCAAGACTTCCAGATCAGATTTATGAAATAGATAGCTACGTTGATTCTCAAAACCAAATGGGCGCCATGGTACGAACTCCTTTTTTTGCAAGGATTCAACAAACATCAGAAGATAACTGGAAGCTCTTAGAGCTTAGAATAGAATGATAAGATCGGGCTAACCACCGTAAGCTATTCTCTCAATAAGTTTTTCACTGTAATTATACTTTTTGGCTAAGGTTTCTCGAAGCATTTTAGGTAAGCAGACGCCGGTTTCTTTATGGTTCTTTTCAATGATGTATTTAATCTCTGCTTTGTCGATCTCTCGAAGGATTGTGGAAGGGTTAGGAATACACCTTATTGCTTTGGCTCTAAGTTTCCGGATTTCTGCAATTTGAAGCATAGTTGAGGTTTCCAAAATCTTAGGTTTTTTTAGGTTCTACTATGCTGGAGGTTCGTATAAATCGGAGTTCCATATCATTAACTGCCACCTGTAAACATTGTGGTGACGTATTTGTGTATAATGTCGCTTTGGAGTTTGGGTTTTAACCCTGTAAATGTCGCCATTAATACTTTTAATCTCTCCAGCAAGGCCAAACAGAAAGACCTGTTCACCAACTGAAAATTCCGGGTAATTTCGGTTCGCTGAAACAATCTCATCTTCAAGAACGGTTTGAGCAGTCCGGGCTTTTTCTGCCTCTGGTTCATGAAATAATTCAAGAGGCTGGACAAGATATGCCCACCTGTCGCCAATGGTTGTTACCTGAATAATTATCCCGGTCCAGCTACCGCGTGAGGGTGCTACTGTGACAATATCTTCTTTACTATACTGCATTGATCTCTGCCTCTGTAATTTTGAATTTATGCATTAAATAGGCTTCCACAACATCGTTGGTTCTTTCTTTGTACGGTAAGAGGTTCGCGGGCCATGCATCAACACCAACACCTTTTAAGACTAACCTTTTAGCAGGGCCTGTGGCTGTTCTCATTCTACGAATGGCATGAATAGCCTTATCTCTGGTCTGGGGTTCATTTGGAATATGAACACCCTTTTCGTCAAGTGTCACTACCAAAAATGTAGAGGTTTCATTTATGGTTGATTTCTGTTCGATCTTGTCAACGCGTTTATTCAGGTTCATATTTCTGAGAATTTGAGTTCGTGTTTGTGAAGTAAGTGTGCAGTAAGTATACATTCGATTTCATCGCGGTACGGCTTAAGATGATTGGGCCATTGTGGAAATCGGGGAGCTATCTCGCTTAACAATTCACCATGCATCCAGTCATTAAGTTCAAGCATTAATTTAAAGAATGTGCCGTGGTGATAGTTTTGTTCATGTTCATGAATTTTTTTCCGCGTTTGAATCCATTGCCGGGCCTCTTCTTTGGTCATGGCTGGTGAATGCTCGTATTCATTAACAGCCGGGTACATTAAATCAAATATGAGGTTGCACGATTCCTGGTAGAAATCCTTTAGTCCAGCCTGTTCTTCAATTTTATTTACTCTGTTTGATAGATTCATAATTTTGCTCAAGTTTTTCGATCCTTTCCACAAGATCCGTTGTTTCGATTAGTTTTTGATATTTTCCGATAAGCCCAGCCATTGCATACGCGCTTCGGATCTGCTTCTCGTCGTCGTCGCTGGTAAGTACGATTTTCTCAATGGCTTTTATCGAGTCAGTCATGCGTAGCTTTGCCTCTGTTAATGTGAGGGGCTTTCTGGATCTACTGTATTTATAAGATTTTGCCATTCTTTTATGCTATTAAGTTCGATTCAAACAAGGGTTGAAATAATTGTAAATAACTGTTTTTTAACAATTAAATAGGATCATTATACCCCCGCTTGAAAATTAGTTTAGAGGGGCTGGAGCTTAAAAAGAACCCGGCTGAGGTGCGATAACCCCAACCGGGCACCTGGCCTAAAACATTATCTTTTCAGTGCTGTATCAACGTCATTTCTCAACTTCAATGATTGTTGAACCTCGTAGTTGTCCAACTTTTGAACATACCGGCCAAAATAATTGGAAAGTTGTCCAACACTATCTGCAACCGATTTTATGTGGTCGCGTTTTTCGATCTCATCTTTGAACTTGGTTTGCTTAAAGTGTTCGATAAACCGGTCTCGTGTTTCGTCATCAAATCCGGTCAATTCTGAAGGTACTCCAAGCACATATTCAGCCAGTTCAAACTTACCACTGTCGATGGCCTTGTTCAGGAAACTATGTTTCTTGGAGTCATCCATTTCACGGAAGAGGGCTCGCGTCTCTTTTGCAAGAGGCTTCCGCGAGGCGTTATCTTCAATTCCTTCCTCTATTCGGCTGTTTATGGAGTTCACTACATCTCGAAGGTCTCGCTCAGCCCGGCTCCCAAAGTCTCGGATCTTTTCCAGTTTCTTACTTGAATATTCGTATGCCGTCACCCTTTTATCAATCGAGTTCCTGGTCCGATCCTGGTTCAATTTCTGAATCGTTTCCGACGTCTCCTGAATGATCTGATCTGCCTTTTCAAGAGCTTTCAGTCCTGTACTAATCGTTGAGTTAACTTTGAGATTTTCTGGTAATTCGCTACGGATTCCCTCCGCTTTCAAATGCAACGGAGTTTTTGGGATTTCTGATATTGCTGATTTCTGTTCCATTGGTTTAGCCATTATCTTAGTTTTACTTAGTTATTTGTTGGGTTATTGTTGTGCCAGAGAATAATGTCTCTGAATAATCTTTAATCAGTTTTATTTGTAATCGGTTTATTATCAATAGTTTACATTAAAATAATTTTTTTTGATTGATTAACTCCAATTGGATTTAATATCCAATAACACTCTATAATTTGTTTTCTGAATCATCATTTATGCAGATGTATTATTAATGAGTTTTAGAGTACTTGGAACATGTGGTACATGTATTGCCTTTTTTTTGTCATAGGTAATTCCAGCTCTTTTTATACTTCAAATTTGCCCGGACTAAATCTGAATCCTGAACCGTTACACGGCCTGCCTTGTCAATTCTCATTTTGTGGCCAACATCTTCAAATATTTTCCTGAAAAGATGTTTATCCAGGTTGTCAATTTTGATGAAATTGCCATTTAGTTCATACGGATAAAAATTGTACTTCAATTCTATGTAACCATGTAGCTTAGCCAGTTTTTTTAGCTTATTTGCTTTCGATCTGCTTATTTCTAAAATTGAAGCCAATGCCCGATCTGCAACGGGAAAATAATTGGAATAGCCGGGCCTGGCAGAACCACCGTGGCTTGAAATTGCGGTCTTACCCTTGCCCGTGCTATTCCGTTTATATTTTTGAAAGTTCGTAAGCCTGCCTAATACTACACCTGCAAAAAAAGCACGTGGATTCTTAATAATCTTTGGATTGATTTCTACACCAATCACATATCGAAATCCCATCTGGTGAAATACTTTTTTCCAGGACTTAATCACGTGCACCTTGCCGTTAGGCTCAATCCAGCCTATTCCCTCAAGATATTGAAGGTAACGCCTTACCGTTCTATTGCTTCGATTGAGATAAGCGCTTAAAACGGAAATTTGACGTTTGTTCAAATAGGTATGGCCGGGGGTTACGTGTTTTAGCAGGTGAAAGCAATGAATGGGATATTCTTTACCCTCACTCAATGCGAAATGCGATATTTCAACCGGGATTATCATACTCTGCACCTTTCAGCTTTGAAAAGTTCTGCCTGACCCGGTTTCGGAATTAATTCGGGATCGGTTGAAAAAAATTGAGCTGAATGCCTGGTAACCGGGCAAATGTCTTTTTTTACAACTGCTATCTTGTTTCGTTTCCTCAAATATGCAACGTAACGGCAGATATTTGGCCGGTCGATACCAGTTTCAACAGAAACCTGCTTCATCGTTTTTGGTGCATTCCTAAAAGCTCTGTTAGTCTCTTCTAATTGGTTATTGAAAGTTTGTTGATCCATAGTGTCGCCTCAATGATTATGTGCATATCGGAAGCGATTTCACTATTTTTAAACAGTGTCGCTTCCTGCCTGACTGCTTCCAACAGTCGGGCTTTTTTATGCCGTTGCGGGTTCGGGTTCGGTTGCATTGGGCCTGTTTTCAAGCCATTCCCTTATATCAGATTCCAGCCACCCTACACAGCGGTTAGAAATTTTCTTCCGGGGTGGCAGTTCCCCCCGTTTTTCCATTCTCCAAACGGTTACGGGGTTTACAGATAGGATTTCAGCCAATTGGGATGGCCGAATTATTGAGAGTTGATTTTCCATCTTTCAAGTGTTTATTGCGATTGATTACACTTGAATGATAGTGCAAGAGGTGCGAAAGATTAGAGAATTGGGTTTCCGAAAATTAGGAAAGCTATTTCCTTTTCAACCATACCCGATATGATTTATCAAAGTTTTGTGGAGTGTCCGTTTTTATGTAATCAGTTACACCTACATCACATTCTAAATTCTTGATCCAATCACATAGCTTGTAAAAGGCATTATCAACTCCAAATTCCCCCTTCAAGGCTCCATATTTTCTATAAATATCATCTTTGTGTGGCTTTACAGAGCTATTTATAGTTTCGTTAGTATCTCGCTTAAGTTTCTGATAGTATTTCAGCTTTACATTCAGTTTATAAATAGCATTCTCTTTATTTTTTATTTGCCTTTCAATACTTCTAACCTTGCTTTCCCATTTGGCTTTCTGATGAAATTCAGCCTTTTCAATATCTCCCTCCCATAACTCCAAATCATCATCAGATGGTGTATTCGGCCCATAAAATTTAAAGTTATCGTATTGTTGTCTGAGTTCCCCTAAATCTGATTTATACTTAATAATAAACGATTCCAGATAGTCTATTTTTTCATTTAAAGGAATAGATTCATCAGCCAAAAAATGATCCGTTTCTTTATAATTTGTAGGCTTCATAACATTTTACCCTATTTTGAAAAATTTCGTTTCAGTTTCACCTTCCAGGATCTCTTTAAGATGGAAATTCCAACGCTCCAGGGCTTTTCGTTTTTCATCCAGAAACTCATAATGGCTGTATCGGTTAGTGATAGCATACTCTTTGGCTAATCCTTTGTGTGATACGGCCTTACCAACATGAACCATATCAACGCCTAAACTTATCATTCCGGTAATTACGATATGCCGTAAGTCATGTATTTTAAAATCTGGTAATTCTGCTATTGGTCTGATTCGATCGGTTACATTGCCAAAAAAGGCTAAAGGTGAATTTTCCTTTTTCGGACTGGCAAAAACATAATCTTTCTTTCCGGTTATTTGATGAACATTTTCAAGTAATTCAATAGCCATTTCAGTTAATGGTACAATATGAGTTTCACCGCCTTTTGTCTCTGTTTTCGGAATAATCCATAACGCATTGTGCTGGTCAATATCCCTCCACTTCATCCGGGATGTTTCCCCTAATCGCTGGCCAGTAAGAAGTAGCATTTTTAAAACGCTTTGCATCGGTTCCCGTTGTGTCTCAAATGCATTCCATAAATTGCGAATATCATCATGAGTGTAGTTCAATTCCCTGTTTTTCTCTTTTCCACCAACCTTGTCCAATCCTTTTATTGGATGGTTGTTTGTGTAATCTTCTTTAACTGCATAGCTATAAATCTTTGAAAATATAGCTTGTATTCGATTGGCGTTAACAGGGTGTTTTTTAGCAACTTTTTTTAACCACCGTTTTACATCTCGTCTGGTAAGTTCTTCAATGGACTTTTTGCCAAATTTCTTTTCAATTTTATTGATTCTGCTTTTGTATGAACTCTGAGTTGATGCTTTTTTCTTTGGCAGATAATCCCTTTTAAAATCTTCGATTAGATCGCGAACTGTGATAACGTCTGGAGCTTGTTTCCTGGCTTTCTTTTCAGCCATTGGATTTAAGCCATCCTGTACTTTGCCTTTTAATTCTCTCGCTTCCTCTCTGGCATCTGAGAGGCTGGTATCTGGATAGTCACCAACTTTGTAATCAATCACTGAATCATTCCATCGGTAACGGTAGTAAAAAGCCTTGTTTCCAGATGGATAGATACGAACAGAAAGGCCACCTACTTCATGATCGGTAAGAGTAACTCTCTTGTCTGGTTTAGGATAGAATTTTAAACGTTTGTGATTCAACTGTTTTTTTTCGGTTTCCATAGTAACAGATTTTATTCAGGTTTTGTTGTGCCAGCGATCCCGGCACAACAATGGCACAACATTTTAAGCCGTGAACGTTGTTTCAACTGTAATCTAAAGTAAGGGTTAAACGGCTTATTTACAACGGATTGGCAGTTTTTTGCAATAAACCTGAAATACTATGAAATGCACCTTTTTTGGACTTAAAATCCAATTGGCATCAAAATGCCAGTGCCGGTTCGAGCCCGGCCCACGGTACTTTTTCATAACCCTTATGAGCTTCCATACTCGTAAGGGTTTTTTTATTTTGATATTAGCACGCCGGGCGAGAAGCCTGTCCCGCCGAAGGGAAATGAGTGAAGCGAATCGGGAAGCCCGGCCCACGGTACTTTTCCAAAACCCTTATGAGCTTCCATACTCGTAAGGGTTTTTTTATTTGATAGCAACCAGCCGG
>NZ_JAKLWS010000031.1 GCF_022012475.1 Rhodohalobacter sulfatireducens | reverse complement strand
TAAACTCAAATTTGTTGCGGGAAGTAGAACAAGATACCGGAACTCGGTCCAACCTCAACCTTCCTGTTCTTTACCATAACAAAACTCTGTGATGCCGGACAAGCTGTGCGGCGTACATTGTACAACGGGCTGCCAGCCCGTTACTGATAAACTCAAATTTATTGAGAGAGGTGGAACAGGTCGCCGGAACCCGGTCGAACCTCAACCTTCACGTTCTTTATCATAACGAGATCCTGTGGTGCCGGACAAGCTGTCCGGCGTACATTGTACAACGG
Source organism: Rhodohalobacter sulfatireducens (assembly GCF_022012475.1). GTDB lineage: Bacteria > Bacteroidota > Rhodothermia > Balneolales > Balneolaceae > Rhodohalobacter > Rhodohalobacter sulfatireducens. Next base: position 51,734 of record NZ_JAKLWS010000031.1, on the reverse strand, counting down.
ACTGCCAACCCGTTACTGATCAACTCAAATTTCTTGAGGGAGGTGGAATAGGTTGCTGGAATTCAGTCCAACCCCAACATTCCTGTTCTTTACCATAACAAACCCCTGTGGTACCGGACGAGCTGTCCGGCGTACATCGTACAACGGGCTGCCAGCCCGTTACTGATAAACTCAAATTTATTGAGAGAGATGGAACAAGATGCCGGAACCCGGTCCAACCTCAACCTTCCTGTTCTTTACCTAACGACACCCTGTGGTGCCGGACAAGCTATCCGGCGTACATTGTACAACGGGCTGCCAGCCCGTTACTGATAAACTCAAATTTATTGAGAGAGATGGAACAGGATGTCGGAACCCGGTCCAACCCCAACATTCCTGTTCTTTACCTAACGACACCCTGTGGTGCCGGACAAGCTGTCCGGCGTACATCGTACAACGGGCAGCTTGCCCGTTACTGATAAACTCAATTTTACTGAGAGAGGTGGAACAGGATACCGAAATTCGGTCCAACCCCAACTTTCCCGTTTTTTACCACAGCGAAACCCTATGATGCCGGACAAGCTGTCCGGCGTTCTTATCTAAACCGACGCTTCATTTCGTCCATAGACATCGTTACGAGTGTCGGTTTTTCGAGTGGGTCATGATAGGGCTCATTGCAGGCAAAAAGCTGGTCAATCAACATCTCCATCTCCTGCTCTGAGAGTTTCTTCCCTCTGGGAATTGCCGTACGAGAAGCAAAAGCAATAGCTACCCGCTTACGTGCATCAAGAGATGGTTTTTTAGTGAGTTCCCGATACTGCTGAAGCATATCTCGAAGCACCGCTTTTTCATCTCCTATCTCGATATCTGCCGGTACGCCATTGATAATGGATGTATTTCCGCTGAGCAACTGAATGCTAAATCCCATTCGCTGGATGATTGGCAATAGCTCTTTCAACAGTGAAAACTCAGTGGCATTTAATTCAACCGTTTGAGCAAAGAGAAGTTGCTGTGTGCCGGGAAGTGACTCTTCCGTAGCGCTCATCGCCTTTTCAAAAATAATTCGTTTATGTGCCGCATGCTGGTCTATCACGCATAAACCTGTACGTGTTTGGGTGAGAATATATCGATTGTGAAGCTGCCAGAATCCTCTGTCCCGCGACTGGCCTTGTTTAGCAGACGATTGCCTTTGCTCCTCTTCAGAATAATCGCCATCGGTGTCTGTTCCCCCATACAAACGCTCCGCCGATTCTTCACCGTCGATTCCGGATTTTCGAAAATTGATCCTTGAAGGTATATTGATAGGATCGGTTTTTCCTCCACGATTTCTCTGGCTATCACTGCGGTTTGAAAACTGATCTAATGAGAGATCGAAATCATTCTCTACTCGTTCTGAGGTTTCAATATCGGGAACAGCAAAATATTCATTGATCGCCTTTTTAATCACCGATCGGGCCAGCTGAATGATGCTCCGTTCATCATCAAACTTCACTTCCAGTTTGGCGGGATGGACGTTCACATCTACTTGCGTTGGATCGATCTCAAAATAGATCGCGTAAAAAGGATATTCGTTTTGACGAGTCCATGTATCAAACAGACTCAGAATTACATAGGTTAGGTATCGGTGCTGAAAGGGTCGACCGTTTACAAAAAGGAACTGCTCTCCCCGGCTTTTCTTGGCCAGTTTTGGATCGGCCAGCATCCCGTGAATTTTCACATAACTGGTTTCCTCTTCAAAAGGTATCAGGCTGGCTTTATACTGCTTCCCAAAAAGAGCAGGAATCCGTTCTTTCAAATCCTGTTTTGGCAGATGATACATACGGTCACCATCCGCATGTAATTCAAACTCAATATTGGTATTCGCAAGCGCACTGTTCTGAAAAGCGTTTATGATATGTTTGAGTTCGGTGGCATCGGTCTTCAAAAACTGACGGCGCGCCGGTACATTGTAAAAAAGATTTCGAACGGCAACAGAGGTGCCATCATCCACAGCCACCGGTTCAAATCGTTTCTCCTCTCCACCCCAAATTTCAAGAAGTGTTCCGGCATCATCTTCCACCCGCTTGGTCTTCATCTCAATTTGCGAGACAGAGCCAATCGATGCCATCGCTTCACCGCGAAAACCCATTGTTCGGACTCGAAAAAGATCCTCAATCGATTCTATTTTTGATGTTGCGTGCCGCTCGAAGCAGAGCCTGGCGTCCTCTTCAGACATTCCGCATCCATTATCCACAACCTGGATAAGTGTACGGCCGGCCTGCTGGACGATCAGTTTGATGTGATCGGCGCCTGCGTCAATGGCGTTATCGAGAAGTTCTTTTGCTACAGATGCGGGTCGCTGAATGACCTCACCGGCGGCAATTTTATTGGAAAGTTCGGGGGGCATGGTTCGAATAACCGACTGCCCGATTTCTCCTTGTTGATTCAAATAACTCAGTCCAAATTTTTTAGGTGATGCTTACAGAGCTGCAATAATCCAAATAACCATAATTAAGCCAACCGCATATAATACGACGCGAATATTCTGAGCACGATGGCGCTTTCGTTTTGTTTCAAACTTCATTCGCTGCCTGCGCTTTTTCTCCTTCTCAGGGTCATAATAGCGCGTCGGCATGTCAAATTTTCTGGGCTTGGCTCTGAAGCCGAACATGGGTTTCATCATGTGTACTCCGCTTTTTCGTTTTACACTAAACGACTCGGTTTACAAACTATTTTAAAGATACAATTTGAGAACCGGAATTTGCAGTTTTTTTCAAGGATAAACTTCATACTAAGCATGGTATTTTTTAAACAGATGAATAGATAGATTCAGTAACTGAAAAAAATATGACGGTATGATCATCTGATTCGAAAGAAATACCATGTTTCCTTTGGCTCGAATAACAAATCCCAACTAATTTCATTATTTTGCCTTTCTGAAATTGCTAACCCAAAAAAAATGACCAAATCGAATGAGTTTTGAAAAATTAGAAAAACCTTCTGTTGGCTCCGTCATCAAGAAAAAAGAAGACGGATCCCTGGTAGTCGGAGACGACCCGATTATTCCGTTTATTGAAGGCGACGGTATTGGAATTGATATCACACCTGCCATGAAACACGTTGTAGACAGTGCTGTTGAAAAAGCTTACGACGGGAAGAAGAAAATTAACTGGTTTGAAGTATACGCCGGTGAAAAAGCTGTTGAGGAATATGGCGACGATACGTGGTTGCCTGAAGATACCTTAACTGCATTCCAGGAGTATCTTGTAGGAATTAAAGGACCGTTGACGACACCTGTTGGAGGCGGAATTCGCTCCCTTAATGTAGCTATTCGCCAGAAATTGGATCTGTTTGCCTGTGTCCGTCCGGTAAAATATTACACCGGCACCCCTTCTCCAGTCAAGCATCCTGAAAAAACAGACATGGTGATTTTCCGAGAAAATACCGAAGATATTTATGCGGGAATTGAGTATCAGACAGGAACACCCGAGAATAAAAAGTTAAAAGACTTTTTGATTGATGAGCTCGGTGCTACCAGCATCCGATTTCCTGAAACATCATCTTTGGGAATCAAGCCGATCTCCATTGAGGGAACCAAACGACTGGTTCGTTCTGCGATCAATTATGCAATTGAGGAAGAGCGTGACAGTGTGACCCTGGTTCACAAAGGAAACATTATGAAGTTTACTGAAGGAAGCTTTAAAAACTGGGGATATGAAGTAGCCAGAGAAGAGTTCGATGCCGAAGTGATTGGCGAAGGACCGTGGTGTAAATTGCCAAACGGAATTGTTGTTAAAGATGTGATTGCCGATGCATTTCTGCAGCAAATTCTCACTCGTCCTGATGAGTACGACGTGATTGCAACGATGAACCTTAATGGCGATTACGTATCCGATGCACTTGCAGCTTGTGTGGGTGGAATTGGAATCGCACCGGGTGCCAACATTAATTATAACTCCGGGATTGCCGTTTTCGAAGCAACCCACGGAACAGCTCCAAAGTACACCGGCCAGGACAAAGTAAATCCGGGCTCACTGATTCTTTCTGCAGTCATGATGCTTCGATACATGGGTTGGAAAGAAGCAGCTGACCTGATTGAAAAGGGACTCGAAAAAGCAATTAGCAATAAACGAGTCACTTACGATTTCGAACGACTGATGGAAGACGCAACACTCCTGAAGTGCTCTGAATTTGGCGAAGAGATCGTTAAAGGAATGTAAATCTATTCCGAAAAAAATAAGAAAAAGGAGGCGGCCGAGAGGTATCCTCCTTTTTTTATTTTTTACGTTTTCGTAACGAATCTCTCCTCTTGAGAGGGGACAGATGTTGAAGCCTTCAGCGTAAACATCAGGGGTGTGTCTACGTGATTTCAGCTATCATGATCTTTCAAATGATGTGATGAACACACCTATAAATCAAAACTCGCGCAAGTCTTTGACTTGTGCGAAGATATCACAAAGAACTGGTACAAGTTACTCCGAGGGAATCCCCTTGGGACAAACCTGTACCAGTATTCATGTTTAGATGTATCGATTTACGATATTTTCAAGCAGTTCCTGCTTCCCACTTGTCATCTTAGGCTCACCGGCCTCAATGGCAAATGTTCTCAGCTCTTCGAGAGACAGATTGCCTTCTTCGAAACTTTTGCCGTTTCCATCATCAAAAGAAGAGTAGCGTCCGTAGCGGATCTTTTTGAAGTCAGAATCGTTCATAATTTTATCGGCAATGATCAGCCCGCGTGCGAATGTATCCATTCCGCCAATGTGAGCGTGAAAGAGATCTTCCAGATCCGTAGAATTTCTTCGAATTTTCGCATCGAAATTGAAACCACCGGGTGCAATTCCGCCATTCTCCAAAACAACAACCATCGCTTCAGTAGCATCATACAGATCGGTTGGGAAGTAATCGGTATCCCAGCCGTTTTGGGCATCACCGCGATTCGCGTCTATGCTGCCAAGTAAACCTCTTTCCGCTGCAACCGCCAAATCGTGTGCAAAGCTATGGCTGGCGAGCGTGGCATGATTTGCCTCAATGTTCAGTTTAAAGTCATCCAGCAGATCCTGCTCACGCAAGAATCCAATCACCGTTGCAGAATCAAAATCGTACTGTTGCTTGGTGGGCTCCATCGGTTTCGGTTCGATCAGGAAATTTCCTTCAAACCCGATTTTTCGTCCGTAATCTCTGGCTGACCGCAAAAACTCACCAAGGTGATCCTGCTCACGTTTCATCTGGGTGTTCAGGAGTTTCATATATCCTTCACGTCCGCCCCAGAAAACGTAGTTTTCGCCATCAAGCTCAACGGTTGCATCGAGCGCTGCTTTTACCTGGGCAGCTGCGTGGCAAACAACTTCAAAATCGGGATTGGTGGCCGCACCATTCATATAGCGTGGATGAGAAAAGAGGTTGGCCGTTCCCCACAACAACTTTACCCCGGTTTCTCCCTGGTACTCTTTAGCTTTGGAAACCAGATCAATAAGGTTTTTTTCGGAGTCATGAATCGTCACTCCCTCTGGAGCAAGATCGCGATCGTGGAAGCAGTAATATGGCGTTCCTAACTTGGTAAAAAATTCAAATGCAGCATCCAGGCGGAATTTAGCATTGTCTACTGGATCACTGCTTTTATCCCACGGAAATGTTCTGGTCCCCACCCCAAAAGGATCACTATTCTCATTGCAAAAGGAGTGCCAATAGGCAATTGCAAACCGGAAATGTTCCTTCATGGTTTTCCCTGCAATCTCTTTCGATTCATCATAATATCGAAACGCCAGATGATTATCCGTTTCCGGCCCTTCATATTCAATTTTATCTATCGATGGAAAATATTCTTCGCTCATCAGTCTGTATTTAAAGTTTTGATTGTAATGTTAAAACCCATTCCTGATAGGTCTTTCGGTATTTGGATAATTTCTCTTTTTCCGGACTCACAGTTTCAATTAGCTTAAGTCCCTGGAACGCCTCATCGATTGATTCATAAACACCCGCACCAACTCCGGCACCCCGAGCTGCACCCTGTGCACCGTCGGTATCATACAATTCTAAAGTTGCCCCGGTCGTATTTACAAATGCCTCTCTGAATACAGGACTCAAAAACATGTTGGCATGGCCCGCTTTCACAGTTTTGCACTCAATGCCTGTTTTTTCCATGATTTGCAATCCATAGTTGAGGGAGAATACAATGCCCTCCTGTGCCGCCCGGAACATATGTGCCTTGGTGTGCCGGTGAAAATCAATTCCACCGAATTGAGCTCCAGGATTTTGATCCTCAAGTACACGCTCCGTACCGTTTCCAAAAGGTAAAACACTCAATCCTTCTGAACCGATCTCAATCCCTGCGGCAAGCTCATTCATTTCATCGTACGAAAGTCTGTCATCAGCCAACTGCTTTTTGATCCAGCTATTCAGAATTCCGGTGCCATTTATGCAAAGAAGCATTCCATAGCGTTCCTTTTCTGCCCCATGGTTCACGTGAATAAAGGTATTTACCCTGGATTTTGCATCCGTCACAGGTTTGTCGATCACTCCGTAAATCACCCCGGATGTACCCGCTGTAGCTGCTACTTCACCGGGATTGATCACATTTAAAGAAAATGCATTATTAGGTTGATCCCCTGCTCGATAAGTCACGGGCGTACCCGCTTTCAAACCTAACTCATCAGCGGCGGATTGCGTGAGACTTCCGTGATCGTCAAACGAATCGTAGGCTTTCGGCAAGAGATCGGCAGAGATCCCGTAATGATCCAACAGGGACCGTGCCACATCTTTTTCACTATAATCCCAAAAAATTCCTTCAGATAAGCCCGATTTTGTGGTACAGACTTCACCAGTCAGTTTCATCCCGATAAAATCACCCGGAAGCATAATTTTCCAAATCTCATTGTAAATTTCCGGCTCATTCTCTTTTACCCATTTCAATTTCGATGCGGTAAAGTTTCCCGGTGAATTCAGGAAGGTCTTCAGGCAAAAATCTTCACCAAGATCATGAAAAGCTTCTCTCCCAATTGCAGCAGCCCGGCTATCACACCATATAATAGAGGGTCGCAGAACCTTTAGATCTTTATCTACAGCAACCAAACCATGCATTTGGTAAGATATCCCGATACCCGCCACATCATCTTTGCTAAATGTATCTGAGGAAAGAAGTTGATGCGTCAGTGATTTGATCTGCTCCCACCAAACTTCAGGTTTCTGCTCTGCCATGCCCGGTTTGGGTGAATACATGGCCATCTCATTATCGGGTGCGGATGCTGAGGCAATTAGGTCCCCATCATCAGCATCAATTACAGAACCTTTTACAAATGAACTTCCGACATCGAATCCTAATAAAACTTTCTTTCTCATGTATGCAATAATAAAATGATAAACTGAACAACGACTATAAATACCCTATTTCATTGGAAAATGCGGGTTCCTTTTATCATTTACAAAAAAGACTATAATAACGCCTTTATCTGTCAAAAGTATCTTTATATAGAACCTGCCAGGGTCTGAAAAGTCCTCGCAAAGTTCGACTTCATGGAAAGGACCTTTTGTATGATAATTTTACCGGTAAACGCCTTATAAAACTCTTCGCGCTCCAAGAAAACGAGTTGTCCAGTAACTTTCGCCGATGTTAGAGATCATTACTCCGGATGTAACAGATGCGTGCAGAAAATCGCCATCCCCCATTGATATACCCACATGGAGCGATCTCCGCCCTGTCTTAAAAAAGATAAGATCCCCGGTTTTTATCGATCGCCTCCTGATGACGGTCCCCTCCTGGAGTTGGCTGCGAGTATGTCGCGGAAGATCCTTTTTAAAAAAGTCCCGGAATACCTGTTGTGTAAATGCCGAACAATCGATTCCGCTACTGGTTTCTCCTCCAAATCTATAGGGAGTTCCCTTCCATTCCCGATGTGCATTTTGCAACTGCCTTCGAACGCTGGTGATATTCTCATAAGCATTTGAGATATCCATTGCTGCGGGGACCGGCTGCTCGGGTTCTGTTTGAACCGCCGGTTCCTCCAGTGGATTTGAACTCACTTCGGGAGGGTCTGGGGCAGCGGTCCTTTTAGAGATTCCGCATCCGCTCAAATAAAAACAGAGTACTCCGAGAGTCGCAAATAAAGTTACCCTTTGGGATGCGAGCGAATTAAACATTTGTATGGGGATATTGTATCTTCAGGATGATATTTATATAAATATTCTTAATTAATTTGATTTCTGAAAGTAAAAAATCAATGCAGTTACTTGTTAATATTGATCATGTAGCAACTTTACGAAATGCCCGTGGTGAAGGTTATCCTGATCCGGCGGATGCCGCTACAGTTTGTGAGCAGGCCGGAGCTTCCGGAATTGTTTTTCACCTTCGGCGTGATCGGCGACATATACGTGATGAAGACGTCTACCGACTCAAAAAGTTTGTGAAAGGAACCCTTGATTTCGAGATGTCGGCTTCCGATGAGATGATTGAGATTTGTAAAGATGTAGAGCCTCACCTCTGCACGCTGGTGCCTGAAGGCCGTGAAGAATTGACAACAGAGGGTGGCCTGGATATGAAAGTTATATTTAATGACTTTAAAAATCGTGTATTTCCGGCACTTCACGGTTCCGGTATTAAGATCAGTCTTTTTCTCGACCCGAACCCAGAGGATATTGAATTGGCCCACAATCTTGGGGCAGATGCTATTGAACTTCACACAGGAACGTTTGCAAATGCCCCTGATGAAGATACTCAGCAAAAAGAGCTCGAACGATTATCTGAGGCTGCAGAACTTATTCATAATTTGGGAATGATTGTAAACGCAGGACATGGCTTAAACCTCCAAAATCTTCCAATCCTAATTGATCATGTCAATCATTTGGAGGATATAAGTATCGGGCACGCCCTCATCTCCAAATCCGTTTTCTGGGGATTGGAGCGTACGGTTAAAGAATATTTGAAAATTATGAATAAATAATTCCCCTGTCGGGAGGAGGCAGATTCAATTGTGTTCAGCGATTAATCAGGGGTAGGGCATCTCCCCTTGAGGGGAGTATAGCGCCAGCCGGGAAGGGTGTCATCCCGAGGCTCATTACATTCGTTTTTTCCCTTCGGGGAGGTATTTCAAAAAAAAAATCAAAAAATTGACTGAAAAATCACACAAATCCGGGTACGCAGCCATCATCGGGAAACCGAATGCAGGTAAATCTACGCTAATGAATCGGATTCTCGGAAGCAAAATCTCCATTACTACTCACAAGGCCCAAACTACCCGGCACCAGGTGGTTGGTATCTACTCTGATGAGAACACCCAGATCGTATTCCTGGATACTCCGGGTGTGATCACCCCAAAATATGAACTGCAACGAGCGATGATGAATACCGTTAACCGGGCAAGGGCTGATGCCGATGTTCTTCTTTTTATCTTTGACCCGACCGATAAACACCCGACAAAAGAGGTGATTGAACTGCTCAAATCGATCAACAAACCAACAATTTTGGTGGTAAACAAAATGGACCGGGTAAAAAATGAATTAGGCGAGCAGAAAGCTGATGAAATTGAAGATAAACTCAGTATCTCTTCTACCCATTTTGTATCAGCACTAAATGGCGAGGGAATTACCGAGCTTCTTGAGGATATTCGATCCTATCTCCCATCGGGACCTCCTTTTTACCCGAAAGAAGACTTAAGCGAGCATCCCGTTCGTTTTTTCGTGTCTGAACTGATCCGTGAACAAGTTTACCTGCAGTTCCAGCAAGAAATTCCATACTCCTGCACTGTAGATATTGTCTCCTACGATGCGGATATCGATATCGACCGAATTTCTGCCAATATCATCGTCAACAGAAAATCACAAAAAGGGATGTTAATTGGGAAAGGCGGAAAAGCGATCAAACAACTCGGCATAGAGGCACGAAAAGCAATTGAGGATTTTATCGGGAAAAAGGTCTTTCTCGATCTCCACGTCAAGGTTCGAGAAAAGTGGAGAGAAGATGAAAACTGGGTCCGGAACTTGGGGTATTAGCAGGTAATAATTTAAACCCCGGGTATGATTTCTTCTTCACCGGGAAAAGGTTGCTCTGTTCTATATACTATCAACAGAGATCCAAATTTTACGCAATTCAATTCACTTACAAACAATCGATTCGTGCCATCAGGCGGATTTCTATCGATGTTCGTACATACGGGTTTCCTTCAAACAACTGATCATCAAATCCAATCCGAATCTTTATCGAGTGGTTTTGATCAGTCTGAAATTCAGAATTCGATAAGAGCATATTTGTGTTTCTGTTCGTCATTCAACTGACAAAATGTGTACTTACAGTTGAACTCAGACAGACTCGATGAATGACCGTATCCCTTCCCTGGCATTGCCTGTGATTGCATATAAAAATTGACTCAAATTTTACAAAAATGGCTTGAACAGAGTAAATAACTCAGAAAACTTCAAAAAGAGTCTTAAATCCTCTATGTTTGGGCAAGATTCTACCGTTATATGAAAATAAAATATACTACCATGAGATGGGTTTTAGTGGGATTGCTGTTTTTTCCATTTATGCTTTATAGCCAAGACCTTGATACCAGCGTCGATTTCAGTGGCCAGTTTTTCTTTTCTTATGAGCGAATCTTTGAGGATGAAGGTGTTAACAATGAGTTCACCATTCAGAGAGGGTATATAACATTTCGAAAACGACTTACTCGAATGGCCCAGATCCGTTTTACCCAGGATGTTTCAATTGACCAGGAAGGAGATGGTAAAGGAAATATCGAGCTCCGGCTGAAATATGCTCTTTTAAAATTAAACTTTGATGACTACGGATTTCTGACAAGTCCATATGCCGAAATAGGCGTTGTTCATCGGCCCTGGATCGATTTTGAACAAAAAATAAATGACTATCGCTCTCAGGAATCGATGTTCCTGGATCAGAATGGCCTTGTAAGTTCAGCTGATTTTGGAGTAACATTTGCCTCTTTAATTGGTGGAGAAATTGACGAAACCTTCCAACAGGACATTCAATCCTCCTATCCAGGCCGATACGGTAGCCTTAGCGTTGGAATTTACAATGGCGGAGGTTACAATTCTCTTGAAGAAAACAACAATAAACTGCTTGAGGGAAGATTGACGATTCGACCATTACCTGACCATATTCCAGGATTTCAAACTAGTATTTTCGGTTCCTACGGTAAAGGAAATATCCCGGAAAGCCCCGATTTTGAAATGATCTCAACGGCGCTTTCTTATGAATCATTTCAGTTTACAACTGTATTTCAGGGATTTACAGGTACCGGTGATGCTTCAGGTAACTTTGTTACGAACAATTTTCAACCTATAGATTTAAAAGGATGGAGCCATTTTATCGAGATAAGGCCTATCAAAAGTATTCCGATAAAACTCATCAACCGATTTGATGAGATTGTAAATACCGACACCAACCTGTGGACTTCAAGGCAGGCGGTGGGGGGAATTGCTTATCGTTTCCCAAATAGTTCTAAGATTATCTTAAACGTGAGAAGGAACTGGATGAAAATTGACGGAAAGGTTGAAGATATTAATCGATTGGAAATAATCACGGAAATCCGTTTCTAGGATTTTACTCAACTTTTTTAGCTCTTAAAAAAAATGTTGCAACTATAGACATTTCTCTTGTATTATATGGCGATGAAAAAATTCAACGAAAATATTGCTTGTTGTTTCTGCATAATGTGTATGTGTTGTTGTAGCACGTGATGCAGAGGGACAGATCTTTTTTTCATTAAAATATTGAAAAGCCCTCTGGATACCAGCAGGGCTTTTTTGATAACCGCAAACCGCGGATGAGTTCTTTAAAAAATTGAATTCTTATCCAGAAAGGTGGAGGGACAGGCCCTGTGAAACCTTAGCAACCGTTTCGATAATTCATATTATCGGAAGTCAGGTGCTAAATCCTGCCCGATTCGATCTTGCATCGAGTTTGGGAAAGATAAGACGATAAGGCACAAGTAAATAAAAGCCTCTTCTGAACATCTTTCCCATAAAAGGGACAGAAATTTGGAAGAGGCTTTTTTGTTTTCAACGGGAAACAGAATCTATAAGAAGTTTTGAAAAATACATTTACAAACTGGTACGATAAGAAAATGCGATCTGATCATGCATTGTCAGAAGAAACAGATCGCATACAGCAGTTATTAACGAAAATTGAAACAGTTGCAATTGTGGGAATTTCCAGAAATCGACATAAAGACAGCCGGTATGTAGGCCGATATTTACAAAATGCCGGGTATAAGGTTATACCTGTGAACCCAAATGCAGATGAAATTCTTGGCGAGCCAACATATCCGGATTTACGATCAATCCCGGGAAAAGTGGATGTTGTAAATGTATTTTTACCGCCTGAATGGATTCCTGAGGTTGTGGATCAATCAATTCAGCTGCAGCCCAATGTTATCTGGCTGCAACTGGGTACGGGTAACCATCCCGACCAGGTAAAAAGAGCACAGAAAGAAAACATCACAATGATTCAAAACAGATGTATGAAAGTTGATCACCAGTTTTTAATCAGGGATCATCAATAAATCAAACCAATGTACCATTCAAACTACGAAACATACTCATTGATCAGCTCCAAAACATGAAGCTGATCTTACCTCCTTCACGGAAAAATTAATACAGACCTTCAACTAACATTAATTCATAACTACAAATAACATGAGCGATAACGGAGAAGCTAAAAACTACAAATTCGAAACATTGCAATTACATGCAGGACAGAAACCGGATCCGGCAACAGGGTCACGAGCTGTACCGATCTATCAGACTACTTCATACACGTTTGATGACACCCAACACGCAGCTGATCTATTCGGGCTAAAAGAGTTTGGAAATATCTATACCCGAATCATGAATCCAACAAGCGATGTTTTTGAACAACGAATCGCAGCGTTGGAAGGGGGTGCTGCTGCAGTAGCAACAGCATCCGGGCAGTCCGCACAATTCCTGGCCATTACAAACCTTGCACAGGCTGGCGATAATATTGTATCCACTCAGAATCTTTATGGTGGAACTTATAACCAGTTTAAGGTTACTCTTCCAAGACTTGGAATCGATGTGAAGTTTACCGAAAACGACGATCCGGAATCTTTCGAAGCTCTAATCGATGATGATACAAAGGCGATATATTTGGAGTCTATCGGTAATCCGCGCGGAAACGTACCTGATTTTCACGGAATCTCTGCTGTTGCTAAAGAACACGGAATTGCACTCGTTGTTGATAACACCTTCGGGGCTGCCGGAGCCGTTAATCGTCCTATCGATCACGGTGCAAATGTTGTGGTGCAGTCTGCCACAAAATGGATTGGCGGCCACGGAACCAGCATCGGCGGCGTGATTGTAGATGCCGGAAACTTCAACTGGGGGAATGGCAACTATCCTCTGTTTACCGAACCTTCTCCATCATACCACGGGTTGAACTTCTGGGAAGTATTTGGCGAAGACGGCCCATTTGGAAATATCGCTTTTGCCATCCGTGCAAGAGTTGATGGCTTACGTGATGTAGGTCCTGCTCCCTCTCCTTTCAACAGTTTTCTGTTGCTACAGGGATTGGAAACTCTCTCACTCCGCATTGAACGTCACAACGAAAATACCCTTGCGCTAGCCAAATGGCTTCAAAACAATGAAAATGTTTCCTGGGTTAGCTACACCGGTTTGCCTGATCACCCTTCTCACGAAAATGCCAAGAAATATCTCCGGGAAGGCAAATTTGGGTCAGTCTTTACTTTTGGAGTGAAAGGCGGATATGACGCTGCCCGTGCGTTTATTGAAGGTGTTGAGCTTTCAAGTCACCTTGCAAATGTGGGTGATGCGAAAACACTGGTAATCCACCCTGCATCCACCACACATCAGCAACTTTCTGAAGAGGAACAAGCTGCAAGTGGCGTGAAACAAGACCTTGTGCGGGTTTCAGTGGGTATCGAACATATTGACGATATCATCGGTGACTTTGAACAGGCATTTAAAAACATAAAAACAACAGCTTAAATAAAAAAAGCAGGACTCCGGGCGGGAGTCCTGCTGCTAATTAACAGTATGCTGTATCTTTTTTAAGGATTCAGCATACATATCATGCAACCATAAAATACAAAGTAATGAGTACAGAAACAGTTATTGATCTTAACAACGATAAACTGAAAAATTCGCTTTTGAATTTAATACAGGGAATCCAAAAGAATCCTGAACAGGCAGATGCCACATTTAAGGCAAAATCAACACTGGAAAACGGTTTTTTGTCGAATATAAAAATCAGGAATTTTGAATTTGTTTCAGACGAACCTGTTGAACTTGGCGGGACAAATGAAGGACCGAACCCCGTTGAATATGTATTAGGTGCTTTTGCTGCGTGCCAGGAAATAGTCATTAAAGCTTATGCCACGGTATTGGATATCGATATCAAAGCAGTACATGTTGAGGTGGACGGTGATCTGGACCTGCATGGTTTCCTGAATCTTTCAGAAGAACGAGCCGGATTTAAATCTGTCTCTTATAAAACGACAATAGAAACGAATGAAACTGATACAGAAAAACTTAAAACACTTGAAAAGCTTTCTGTAGACCGTTGCCCGGTTCTTGATATCATAAGCAATCCTGTAAAAATTGACGGTCAGGTAGATTTCAAGAAGTTTTGAGTGTAAGTTCCTGCCGGTTTAAAACCGGTGGGAATATTAAACATTGAAAAGCAAATGAACGAAGGAATTACCATAGAGAAATTAAAAAAGCCTTTTATCACAGAGGCAGGCTTTCGGTTTAATGAACCGGATGTAGCCTATAAAACATGGGGTTCACTGAATAAAGAGAAAAATAATGTGATTCTCATTTGCCACGCATTAACGGGCCATGCTGCGGCCGATGAGTGGTTTCCCGGGATTTTTGGATCGGGCCGGGTTTGCGATCCCGCTAAAAATTTTATTCTGTGTATTAATGTACCCGGCAGTCCTTACGGGTCTGTCGGTCCTTGGTCAGAAAATCCTGATTCCGGCAGACCGTACAAAAGCTCCTTTCCTGAAATTACAGTTCGGGATATGGTTCGATTTCAGCAGCAGTTGTTAGATCAGCTTGGAATAACCGGAATTGAACTGGTACTTGGAGGCTCGCTTGGAGGGATGCAGGCACTCGAGTTTTCTATTATGGACGATCGTATCGAATCCGCAGCACTTATAGCGATGGGGAAATCTCACAGTCCGTGGGCTATTGGAATCAGCCATGCCCAAAGGCAGGCAATATTTACCGATCCAAAGTGGAATAATGGTAATTACGATAAAAATGACGGACCCGCTAAAGGCCTCGCTGCAGCACGAATGATGGCGATGATTACCTACAGAACCCCATCTGATTATGAGAAGAAATTCAGCCGCGGACTCCAGGGAGATTCTGATCAGTTCCAGGTGGAATCATATTTGAATTACCAGGGCAAAAAGCTGGCCGACCGGTTCGATGCTCATTCCTACATCACCTTAACAGAAGCAATGGATTCGCATGATGTATCCAGGGATCGAGGTTCATTTCAAGAAGTTCTCGGGCAGATTCAATCACCTGTTAAAGTCATTGGTATTGAATCCGACCATTTGTATCCAACTCATGAACAAAAAGAGCTGGCAAAATTATTAAAGAATGCAGAATACAAAGAAATTAAATCGTCGTACGGACACGATGCATTCCTGATTGAATTTGAACAGATCAACGACATTATCAAACCATTTATTAAAGAAAAACAGACACTGAGCTATTAATTATGTCATCACAATTGAAAGCATATAAACAAGTCAAACCGGATCAGGCAAAACAGGTGAAGAAAGTTTTTATAGCCGGCGTGGGGGCGGTGGGCAGCACGCTTTTAAAGCAGATTTCAAAAAACGGTTCTCAGAAATCCCTGCGCGTACTGGGCGTTTGTAATCGAAAGCATGTTCTTTGGTACGATCACAGCCAGACTGAATACACGCTTGAAAAACTTTTGAAGGCACCGCAAAAGGATTGGAAGTCGATCACCAGCAAATTGACCTCCTACCCTAAAGGTTCAGTTATTTTTGTAGATGCAACCGGAAGCCTGGAAACCACGAAAATCTATCCACAATTGCTGAAGGAGAATATTCATGTTGTTACCCCCAGCAAACTGGCAAATACGCAAAGTCAGGATGATTTTGAATCCCTGCATGAACTTGCCGCTGAAAAAAATGTGCAATTTCTCTATGAAACTAATGTTGGCGCCGGACTTCCAATTGTAAATCCCATCAAGAACCTGATTCAAACCGGCGATAAGATCATCGAGATCAGCGGCGTTGTTTCAGGAACCATGACCTATCTTTTTTCTGAACTTGACAAAGGAAATAGTTTCAGCAAATCTGTGATTAAAGCACGCAGCCTTGGTTATGCCGAACCCGATCCTCGTGATGATCTTTCCGGAGAGGATGTTGCACGAAAGTTTCTGATTCTCGCCAGAATCTGTGGTTACAAAATGGAGCGCGATGATCTTAAAGTGGAATCACTGATACCCGATCAATTGAAAGATGTAGATGCAACCACATTCCTTGAAGAACTCTACAAGTTTGACAAAGACTGGAGTGAAAGGGTCTCAAAAGCCGATCAAGCCGGGAATACACTTCGATATACCGGTGTGTTGAGGGACGGAAAAATAAATGTTGGAATTAGCGAAGTTCCAAAATCTTCCACCTTGGGTCAGCTTAAAGACACAAACAACCTGGTTCAGATCAAGACTAAACGATACTACGATCAGCCATTGGTTATCCAGGGACCCGGTGCGGGCAAAGAGGTAACTGCTGCCGGAATCTTGGCTGACGTTCTTTCAATCGCATAAAAAAAGCCTCCTGTTAACACTGCTTAACAAGGGGCTTCTCTTGATTTCTATACGTGATTATTTAAAATCTAAGGCCTAAGCTTAAAACAAAGCCGGTTGTTGTGAATTCAAAATCACCGTCAAATCCATCCAATTCCTCATCCTCTTTATAGAGATTGGCAAACCCCATATCGTACCTTGCATCAATTAATACAGGGCCGATATTTAAGCCCACTCCTACTTTAATACCATAGTGAATATCATTCAGGAACTCTGTTAAATCTTGGCTCTCTCCTTCTGAATCACTTGTTGCTTCAATCAGGTACCCGGCATATGGGCCGCCAAAGATAAATGGTTGAAGACTTCCGTCAACGGGTGCATTAATTTTCAACAATAAGGGTACATCTATATAGTTGAGAGTAACCGATGAACTGCCTAACGACTGACTTGTTTCTTCGCCGCCCTTCTGTACAAAAACAACTTCCGGTTGAATGGCAAGTAACCTGTTGATTGGAAACTCACCAAAAATACCGGCTTCAAACGCAATCTTTCGGTCTGAAGTTGATGAGAAATCACCCAACTCGCTTGTAAGCTGATATCCGGCGGCTCCTCCTTTGATTCCGAAACTGCGTTCTTGTGCTTGCAATTTATTGTTTGAGATCGATAGAAACAGAACAATGGTTATCGGTAATAGTAGTTTACTCATTCGAATCTTTTGTTCGGTTTAGTTAGCTGTTTTGATGAAATATGTCTTTAGAAAATTTATCTGGTCGTATTAAATCCAAATATAACAAGGTTTACTAAATCCCTGTACCAATAGATGCGAAATATTTTATAGAATTGATTCAAATGAATATCATCGGTCTAAAAAGAAAAGCCGGAATCGTTTTTTAATCCCGGCTTGAGTAGATTTTCTTTAAAAAAATTAAAATGCTTAGTTAACGCGGTTACCAGTTGAATTTAAAAAGCTATAGTCGTATTCATTATATGAAGCATGTTTTATAGGCTGATCATCCCCCTGAGTCCCCCTTCGACCTGTGCTCCGAAGCCTCTCCTTCGCGCAAGGCTACGGTGAGCATGTTTGGCGTAGGATGTAAGGGGGAAGATTCGGGTGCTTTTTCCCGACCGCTGTCGGGAGGAATGACAAAAGCTAAAAAAACTCATTTCAGATAACTATAGGGTTTTATTGCTTACAATCTTAACTGGTAAACGCGTTTAGCTACTTAGTATATAATGAGAATACAGCAAAATACAGAGTAGGTTTATCGAATTCATTTTCAGAGGGCGCAACTATTTCAGGGGGTGCAACTACAAATGCCAAGCTATGGGAATTTCTAAACTCATCATTCCGAGCTGGTGATCCAATTTTTATAGCCATTTGCCGCGCAACTCTCTCTATCTCGTCCGTATTTCGCAAAGGTGCATTATCTGAAAGCCATTGAGTACCTGGAATCCAGTTTGTGGACGGAACACTCTCCCTCATGATTCCTGCAATTTGCGATGAGCTCAATAATCTACCGAGCCTCATTCTCCTGTTCGATAACTCTTCCGCATCAAGACCGTATCGATTGATGATGTTCCCTTTCCCATCCATAAAAAGTATAATTAGACGAGATTTAATTGGTTCTTCAGCCGTTGAACTTATAGTCAGATTTCGAGAGAAAAACCGTGCCAGCTCTTCTGCGGGCAGCCCCTCATTTGATTCTTTGGCCTCTTGAGTAAGTCGTTCATACATACCAGAGTTCATATCTATCTTATACCCTTTTTCTTGTGCTAAGACTTGAGTGAAACTCAAGAAAAATATTGATACGAGAAATGTTATTTGAATTGACCTTCTCTTCTTCATGATAGTTTGTTATTAGAGTTTGATTTCTGCTTCACTCCGATATACGTAAATAAATCCGAAATGAGTTCAATTAATGGATAGTGTAAGCACTCCGACAACTAACAAAAGTTCAATAAACCCGAATCTTAGTGATTTCATCTCACTAGCATCCACTTAGCTCTCTAATGACTCACCACTTTTTACCACAGTTTACCCTATTCCTTAAAATACTTTTCTGATATCGCCCTCAGAACGCTCTAATGGGGGATATTAAATTAATAGAACAGGAATCTTATTTTTAATAATCAAAACATTTTTCTTGACATATTAGGGGGCAATAGGGTACATTGTGGGGAGAAGTGGGGGATAGTGGGTTAATCGAGTATCACATCAATCACATCCTGCCAAGTAGTTTAGCAATCATTTAAAAATAGAGAATTCACGTGCCAAGCTTCAAAGGGCAATATGAACACAGTGTAGATAATAAAGGCCGTGTTGCTTTCCCGGCCAAGCTACGCAAAAATGTGAGCCCTGATGCTGAAGATCGATATACTCTCCTCCGTGGTGTTGACGCTTGCCTTTATTTATATCCTCAGGATGAGTGGAAAGTAGTTGAAAATAAACTCGATAAAATCAACAGTTTCAGCAGGAAAGGCCGTACGGTAAAACGAAATATTCTGAGATACGCCGAAGATGTTACCCTCGACAAGCAACACCGCATCTCTCTTCCACAACATCTTAAAGAGTGGTCTCAAATCGACGGAACAGCCATTTTTATCGGAAGCGGAGAGCGTATCGAAATTTGGGCTCCTGAGAAGCTCGATGAAATTGATTCAATGCTCGACGATGATGCATACGCTGATCTTTTTGAAGAAGTAATGGGGGATGAACCAGAGAGTGAAAATTAATATGGCAACATATCATCCACATACCCCCGTGCTTTTACAACCCGCCATCGAATTCCTGGTGACGGATGAGAGTGGTATTTATATAGATGCAACTTTGGGAGGCGGCGGACATAGTAAGAAGATTCTCGAAACTCTTTCTGTTGATGCTACCCTTATCGGCCTTGATCAGGACCCGGAAGCACTTGAAGCTGCAAAAGAAAGGCTCGGCGATGATCCCAGACTGGAAACCATCTCCGGGAACTTTGGCCACCTGTCTACTTTAATTCCGCCAAAATATCACGGAAAAATTTCAGGTATTCTGTTTGACCTGGGGGTCTCCACTCATCAAATCAAAGAAGCCGAACGTGGTTTTAGTTTCCAGGAAGACGGCCCACTTGATATGAGAATGAGTGATCTGAGTGGTGTATCGGCCTATGATGTCGTGAATACCTACGATTATGAGAAACTGAGAGATATAATCTACCATTACGGTGAAGAGCGATTGAGCCGACAGATTGCTCGTGAAATAATTGATAACCGCCCGATTGAGACCACCGGAGAGCTTCGTGAATCCATTGAAAATGTCATTTATGGCAGGCATACCATCAAAACGGTAGCCCGTGTTTTCCAGGCGATTCGGATTGAAGTAAACCGAGAGCTGGATGTTTTGAAACAAGGCCTTCAGGAGTCACTAGATATTCTGAAATCCGGTGGTCGGATTGTTGCCATCTCCTATCATTCGCTGGAAGACAGGATTGTTAAAAACTTTTTCAGGAGTGGAAATTTTGAGGGCGAGATTGAAAAAGATTTTTTCGGTAACCCCGTAAAACCGATTAATGTGATCACAAAACAGATCATCACGCCATCAGACAAAGAGATAAAAGAAAACCCTGCAGCTCGGAGTGCAAAATTAAGAGTTGCGGAAAAAGTGAAGGAGGATGAAGAAGAATGAATGTAATCACCCCTTCAAAAAATAAACGAAAAGGAATTTCCGGCGGTAAGCCCGCTAAAAACAAGAAGAAAAATTTCTTCGATAAAGCATTTAATACAGATGGTTCTGCCCCAAATCATGGCAGGCGTATTAAAGACCCAAAAAATAAAATATCAAACCTTCCGGCTTTCACCCCCTGGAAGATTGTTCTCGCAGTGTTCTTGATCGGATTCTGTGGGATTATTTACATCAGTCATGTCTTTAATACTCAGCAGACGTTGACCGAGGTCAACCAGCTTGAAGCTGAGTATAATAAAGCACTACGAATATACCAGGAAAAGAGACTTACATACGAACGTTTGACCGGCCCAAAAGTAATCTACCAAAAAGCACGCGAGCTTGGGTTTGTTAATGCCGGGCCGGCAGACCAAATCATATATATTCGTACAGATACAGAATGAGTGATCGCAGTTCAATTATGAGCCGGATGTTCCTGCTCTTCGGGTTTCTGCTATTGCTGCCGGCAGGCATCTTCTTTCAACTGCTTCGGGTAAATGTTGCAGAGGGGGATGGTCTGCGTGAACTCTGGAACTCTCAAGCGATCGACTATGTATCCATTCCGGCAGAGCGGGGAGATATATATGATGCCACCGGTTCCATACTGGCTACCAACCAGGTTATATATCAGGTAGCCGTTGATCCGAAAACGGTAGGCCGAACTTCTCAGGATATTCAACGGATTGCAGAGACCTTGAGCAATCACACCTCCAGAAATGTAAACTACTACAAGAGAAAAATTCAAAATGCCCCTTCTCGATCACAATATGTGGTTTTAGAGAAAAGTGTTCCGGTTCAGGCATACGAAGACCTGAATTTGCTGGATATACGCGGCCTGCTGTTGGAAGAAGAGTATCGACGGAATTATAATTTTGGATCATTGGCAGCACATGTTGTAGGGTTTGTGAATCATGAGATGAAAGGCATGGCCGGACTCGAATCTGAGTACGATGATATTTTAAAAGGTACTGACGGATTACAGCAAGTTCGAAAAGATCCCTTAAACAATATTTTTGCTTATGTGGGAGCGCCCCGTAAACAGCCGGAACAGGGATATTCCCTCCACACTACGATCAATTCGCAGATACAGGCTATTGTTGAGGAAGAGTTAGAAGCCGGTATTGAGCGCCACATGGCCGATAAAGGAACCGCCATAATCATGGATCCTAAAACAGGCGCGATTCAAGCGATGGCCAACTTTCCCTATTTCAATCCAAATTCGCCGGCAACTATTGAAAATGAAAATCGAAGGAACTATGCAATTTCCGATCAGATAGAACCCGGATCTACATTTAAGGTAGCTACGGCCATTGCCGCAATTGAACAGGAACTGGTAGGATTTGATGAGAAGTTTGAAACACCTGAAAAAGGGTACAAGATGATTCACGGCCAGACGATGCGGGATCATGATCCACTTGGCACTTTAACATTTTCCGAAGTGATCTCAAAATCATCGAATATTGCTACCTCAGAAATTGCGATGAGAATGGAACCGGAATCATTTTACCAGTATGCCCGTAATCTTGGGTTCGGAACTTCCACGCAGATCGATCTGCCGGGCGAAAAAGAGGGGAGGCTTCAACGTCCATATGAATGGAGTTTAGTTACTCTGCCCTGGATGTCAATCGGATATGAGGTGCAGGTAACTCCTATGCAGATGATTCAGGCCTATGCTGCTGTAGCTAATGACGGAGTGATGATGAAACCCTACGTGGTTGAGTCTGTCAGGGATGAATTTGGCAATATTCTTCAACAGAGGAAACCGGTAAGCGTTCGAAAAGTTGCAGATGAAGAGACAATTGATAAACTGATTCCAATTCTTGAGGATGTTGTTTCTGATTCGGGTACGGCCAGTTGGGCCATGGTCGAAGGTTTGCGGATTGCCGGTAAAACAGGGACAGCTCAGAAATTTAAAGACGGTCAATATCAGACTAAATATCGTGCCTCATTTGTTGGATTTTTCCCGGTTGAAGACCCTGAACATGCAATTTTTATTTTGTTAGATGAACCAAAAACAAGTATTTACGGTGGATTTACGGCCGGCTCAATTTTCAAAGAAATTGCCACTCGAATCTCAGGCCTGGACAATTCTATTCAAAAATCTACTCCGAAAGATATGATTGCAGAGGATGCTCCAAATGTAGCACCTAAATTAACCGGGCTTCAATTTGAGAACGCCTCCATCCTTCTGAATAAAAACGGAATCCCTTTTAAAAAAATAGGAGAAGGAATATTTGTTGAAGAGCAAATTCCTGCTCCCGGTGAGAAAATTGACCCGAACAAACCGCTGGAGATCAAGTTAACGAATCAAACCACGGATTCTATTCCCGAAGGATATGCTCAAATACCCGATCTCACGAATCTCAATATGCGGCAGGCAACATTCCTGCTAATGAGCAGGGGTTTTGAAATTGAAACGGTGGGCTCCGGAACTGTTTATACACAATTTCCGAGAGCCGGCGACCTGATGAAGAAGGGCCGAACCGTGACCGTTCGCGGAAAAGCGAAATCCATAAGTCAATCTCAATCGATTGCGTCTTACTAAACCATGAACTACCAGGAACTCATATCATTTTGCAAACCGATTTCCATTTCCGGCCCGGAACCGGAAACCATAGGGAAGTTGCGGCAAGATTCCAGGGAGGTTGTACCAGGTGATATTTTTATCGCGGTAAAGGGCTCAAAATCAGATGGGCACAATTTTATTCATGAAGCGATTGAACGAGGCGCTGGTATAATCATCTGCCAAAAAGAGATTGAACTTAATGAAAACGTAACCGTCATCACGGTGAAAAAAACCCGGAAATTGCTCGGTAAGTTAGCGCAAAAAATGGAGGGAAATCCTGCTGATAAGCTAAAAATTATTGGTGTGACGGGCACAAATGGTAAAACCACTGTCACCACATTAGTCTGGCAAATTTTAACAAAATTGAATTATCAGGCCTCTCTTCTTGGTACCATTGAGAAACGAGTTCTTCAGGACAAATCTCCCAGCCGACTAACAACTGCCGACCCCATAGAATTGGCACAAGCAATGAAGGAGATGACAGATGCCGGTAGTGAATACCTGGTGATGGAAGTTTCTTCTCATGCATTGGACCAGGGAAGAACAAAGGGTATCTCATTTCAAGTAGCTGTTTTTACAAATTTAAGCCATGATCATCTCGATTATCATGAGACGATGAATGAGTATGCATCTGCAAAAAAGAAATTATTCAACTCTTTAGATAGCAAAAGCTGGGCCATCACAAATGCCGATGACGAACGGGGTGAATGGATTGTGAATTCTACCCCGGCAAAAATTTTGAGCTTCAGTTTTGAGGACAAAGGCCTTCTGCAGGCCAAGATCTTACAATCAGACGCCAAAGGCATGACGATCTCAATAGATGAGACAAAAATTGAAACACCATTGGTCGGCCGGTTCAACGCATACAATGTTGTTGAAGCACTTCTGACTTGTACAGCCCTTGGTGTTGACGGCAAAAAAGCGGCTGAAATACTTAAGCATTGTACCGGAGCCCCCGGGCGTATGGAGCGTATAAACCAGGAATTAGATACTTCAAATGAACCGATTGTATTTGTGGATTACGCCCACACTCCCAACGCATTAGAAAATGTACTCTCCACGTTGAGGGAGCTGAAAACCCGGCATCAGAAATTGGTTTGCGTGTTTGGATGCGGGGGCGACCGTGACAAATCCAAGCGGCCAAAAATGGCTAAAATTGCTGAATCGTATGCAAATCGAGTGATTGTAACATCGGATAACCCGCGTTCAGAAGATCCCGATTTGATTATTGATGATATCATGGAGGGATTTAAAAATCCTGAAAATATCACAAGACTTACCAATCGCAGAGATGCCATTCATGAAGCCGTGTTTACATCCAAAGCCGGATCGATTGTTTTAATAGCCGGCAAGGGACATGAAACCTACCAGGAGATAAACGGGGATCGAATTCATTTTGATGACCGTGAAATCGCCCTCGAAGCCCTTCAAAAAAGAGACGACACAACGAAAAAAGAGGGGGCCGTCTGATGTTATACGAACTGCTTGCATGGCTCAACGATCAGTACGCGCCTCCCGGGTTTGATGCGTTTGACTTTATCACTACCCGAACCGCTTTTGCAGCTGCTACTGCATTGATTATCAGCCTGATTATTGGACGAAAAATCATTCAATGGCTCATAAAAATGCAGTTGAAAGAAGTAATCCGTGAGGACATCGGGCTGCATACACATCTGAACAAAGTGAATACTCCAACCATGGGTGGAGTGATTATCATTTTAGCAACGGTAATTCCCGCTATGCTCTGGATGAACATGTTTAGCATCTATACCTGGATGATTGTATTTGTAACGCTAACCCTTGGTGTGGTTGGTTTCGTAGACGATTACATCAAAGTTGTTCGGCAAAATAAATCCGGACTTCACGGCTGGGTTAAAGTATTTGGCCAGGTTTTCGTAGGAATTATTCTCGGCGCAACGCTCTACTTCTGGCCTGCATTTAGCGAATACAACACTCTAACCACAGTTCCATTTCTAAAGGAAGTGAATATTGATTATGCCTTTTTTGGTGATACAGCCGGATGGCTGATCTACATACCGGTCGTGGTTTTTATTATTACCGGCGTGAGTAACGCTGCAAATCTCACCGACGGCCTTGATGGATTGCTTTCCGGCACGTCTGCCATTGCCGGTGTAATTCTCGGAATATTTGCATACGTCTCCGGCCGGACTGACTTTTCAAACTTTTTGAACATCATGTATCTCCCGGGAGCCGGTGAATTGACAATTTTTGCGGCTTCACTTGTGGGAGCGTGTCTCGGTTTTCTCTGGTACAACACCTACCCCGCTTCTGTATTTATGGGGGATACGGGATCACTGGCACTCGGCGGAGCTTTGGGAGCGATGGCCATAATGATTCACAAGGAACTGCTTCTGCCAATCATATGTGGTGTATTTGTCGCTGAAACCGTTTCTGTAATTATTCAAACAAGTTACTTCAAATATACCAAATGGAAATACGGCGAAGGCCGGAGAGTTTATTTGATGACACCGATTCACCACCATTTTGAAAAACTGGGATGGCCGGAATCGAAAATCGTTATTCGGTTTTGGATTATCGCCATACTGCTTGGAATCATCAGCCTCTTAACACTCAAACTGCGATAATGAATGTAGAGAATAAACATATCGTCGTTGCCGGTGCCGCCAGAAGTGGCGTGGCTGTTGCCAAACTCTTGAAGAAGAAAGGCGCCATTCCATTTGTGACGGACTTTAGTTCGATCAGTTCTGAATTTGCAGAACAACTGCGAGCTGAATCGATAGAATTCGAACAAAATCAACATTCAGAGAAAGCGATGAATGGAGATTTTCTTGTATTGAGTCCGGGTGTGCCAACATCATCAAAAATTGCCCGGAACTATCTGAATACAGGTAAAAAGGTTTTCTCAGAAATTGAAGTTGCAAGCTGGTTCAACCGGTCTCCCATTGTAGCTGTGACAGGAAGCAACGGAAAAACAACCGTCGCAAATTGGCTGGCTCATACATGGAAAGTGGCTAATCAGGAACATCTGTTGGCCGGTAATATCGGAACGGCATTTTCTGATCATGTTGATGAAACCTCCAAAGAGATTACAGCTCTGCTTGAAGTCAGCAGTTTTCAGCTTGACCATATCGACCAATTTAAGCCGGATATAAGCATCATTTTAAACATCACGGAAGATCACCTGGATCGATATCAAAACGATTTTAATATGTACGCCAAATCCAAGTTTCGAATCGCTGAAAATCAGGATGATTCGAACTGGTTCATCTACAACGATGACGATCCCGTCCTCTCGAACTACGCAGAGGAGTTATCAAAAAAAGAAGAGGCACCACGTTTACTGGCATTTTCCAGTGATAATGAAATTTCAAATGGTGCTTTTGTGCGGGATGGCAAACTGATTTTAAAAATCAACAACAAAGAGGAACAACTCATGCAAATTGGTGAAATCGGTTTAAGCGGAACACACAATCTACAGAACGGAATGGCTACGGCTTTGGCAGCACGGGCCTCGGAGATTAAAAACGAGTTCATTCGTGAAAGCCTGCAAACATTCGAAGGGGTTGAACACCGGCTTGAAGAGGTGCGCAACCTGAAAGGCGTACGATATGTAAATGACAGCAAAGCGACCAACATCAACGCCGTTTGGTTTGCACTGGACAGTTACAATATGCCAATTGTACTGATTCTTGGCGGCCGTGACAAAGGAAATGACTGGTCTGTTCTCGAACATCAAATCCGTGAAAAAGTGCACACAATAGTCGCAATTGGTGAGGCAAAATCGGCTATTAAAAATCAACTCGGAAAAGTTGTACCGAATTACATGGAAGCTGATACGCTGAAACAAGCGGTTAAACTATCCAAAAAGAAAGCTAAACGAGGTGAGGTAGTTTTACTGAGCCCCGCATGTTCCTCATTCGACATGTTTGAAAATTACGAACACCGCGGTAATGAGTTTAAACAGGCGGTATTAGACTTGTAACATAAACAACTAACAACTAACAACTGACAACTGACAACAAACCAAAAAAACTTGTACTACACCACACCAAATAGCAAAGTCGGATCCATTTTCGGCACCACCAAGGATGAGCTGGATGCGCCGGACCGGAGCAGCGACCAGGTCCTGTTGGTTACCATCATCGGGCTGATGATTTTCGGTTGCCTGGCAGTGTATTCCTCCATCGCTTTCTTTGCCCAGTCGCATGGAACGACTGCAGTGAGTTTGGTTTCCGGTCATGCCATTAAGCTGCTGATCGCATTTTTCGTAATGATCTTTATATCAAAAATAAATTATCGGGTATTGGCGAGATTTAGCCGTTTCGCTATGCTTCTCAGTTGGGGACTTCTTATTGTCATGCACCTTTACGGAGATGTATCCTGGGGAGCCCAGCGTTCACTTTCTATCGGCAGTGTATCATTTCAGCCAACATCTTTTGCTGCAATAGCACTCATTCTCCATGTGGCCGTACTCTTGTATGAAAAACAGGAATATATCAAAGATTTTAAGCGTGCTTTTCTCCCGATTATGTTCTGGGTGGGAGTCACGTTTGTATTGATCGGAACCGAAGATCTGAGTAGTGCCGCAGTACTGATGGGCATTTGTATCCTGATGATGTTCGTTGGGCGAATCAGCATTCCACAACTTTCGGGTTTGGTTTTGATTGGATTGATCGGTGTTGCCGGATTTATCAGCACATCAACTGAACGACAGAGCCGAATTGATCAATATGTAGCTCAAATCACCGAAATCAACGATCAGAATTTTGAATCAGCTGAAGGTTACCAGGCTCAGCAGGCGCATATAGCAATCGCACAGGGACAGCTTTTTGGCGTTGGAATCGGCAAGAGCACGCAGCGTGATTTTCTACCGGCACCTTACAACGATTTTATTTTCGCCATCATCGCTGAAGAGTATGGTATTGTCGGAGCCATCTCCGTGATTTTTGCATACCTGTTGATTCTCTATCGCGGAATCGCAGTGATCGCAAGACAGGCGCCCGATGTTCTGGGCACTTTGATTGCCTTCGGCTGTACTCTTTTGATTTCACTCTATGCATTTGTGAATGCGGGCGTGGCCACCGGGCTTTTGCCGGTAACCGGACTGCCGATGCCATTCGTGAGTTATGGCGGATCAAGCATGGTTTTTGCCGGAGCAATGTCAGGCATGCTGCTGAATATTTCAAGACATATAGCAAACATCAAAACAAGATTTTATAACGGATGATCGCAACCGTTGCAAAGGACATATCATCTACAGATACCCTCACCGCTGCCGTGGGTCACATTCGTGTGCTCATGGCAGCCGGTGGTACGGGTGGTCATGTTTATCCGGCGATTGCCATTGCAGATGCGATTAAAAAAGCTAAACCGGATGCGGATTTTCTGTTTGTGGGAACCCGTGATCGAATGGAATGGGAAACCGTTCCGAAGTACGGCTATGAGATTAAAAGCATTTGGATTAGCGGAATTCACAGGAGACTAACGGCTCAAAACCTCCTGTTCCCAATCAAACTGATAACAAGCATCTTTCAGAGTTTTTCAATTGTGAAATCATTCAACCCCGATATCGTGATTGCATGCGGTGGATTTGCATCCGGTCCGATTGGATGGGTTGCGGCGAAACTTGGAATCCCACTCTTTTTGCAGGAGCAGAACAGTTACCCGGGATTGACAAATCGGCTTCTAGCCAAACATGCCACAGCGATCTTTACCACTTTTGATGATGCAAAACAGTATCTGCCGGAAGAGAAAATCACTCTTACCGGAAATCCGGTACGGGGGCAGGTGAAATCTCTTGACAAGGCCTCCGCTTTAGAAAGATTCGATTTCTCAAGTGACCGGCCGGTTTTATTAATTATCGGTGGTAGCGGCGGAGCTAAAGGCTTGAATGATATCATGAGTTCCGAGATCGACAGACTTCACAATGAAGCGAATCTTCAAATCATCTGGCAATGCGGACCCAAGTATTATGATAGTTTGGTTGATACAATTGATGTTGAGAAGTATCCGAATTTGAGATTGATGGCCTATATCGACGATATGTCGGCGGCGTATGGAGCTTCTGACCTGGTGGTTGCCCGGGCCGGAGCCGGAACATTTAGCGAACTGGCTGCAACCGAAAAACCGGCCATTATGGTTCCATCACCCTATGTAGCTGAGGATCATCAGACCACAAATGCTCAATCATTGGTGAATGCAGGAGCTGCCAAACTTTTAAAAGAATCGACGCTTGATGAGTTGTTCTATTCAGCTGTTACCGAGTTGATTCGAAATGAGGAAGAGCTGAACAAGATGTCATCCGCGATGAAATCACTTGCAAAACCTAATGCTGCAGAAGAGATCAAAAACAAAATTTTTTCATTCTTAGAGAAGCAAAATTGATGAGTAATTCCATTCAAACACAACCCGTTTTTGGACGAACCCGCCACATTCACATGGTGGGCATCGGTGGGATTGGTATGAGCGGAATGGCCGAGATATTGCTACTTCGCGGATACCGGGTCAGTGGATCGGATCAAAGCAGATCGGAAACGACGTACCGACTTGAAGAACTTGGTGCTAATATCTTTTATCAGCATGCCCCGGAAAATATTGAAGGTGCCGATGTGGTGGTCTATACCAGCGCGGTTAAGGCCGATGATAACGTGGAAACGAAAGAAGCCCTGTCCCAAAAAATTCCGGTAATTAAACGCTCGGAAATGCTGGCCGAATTAATGCGTACCAAGTATGGAATTGGCATTGCCGGAACCCATGGGAAAACAACCACTACGACCATGACCGGTCATGTGGTGCAAGACGGACAATTTGATCCAACTATTATCGTGGGCGGACGAGTTCACAGTTTTGCAAAAACCAATGCTGTTGTCGGTAAAGGTGATATCATCATCGTTGAAGCCGACGAGTACGACCGAACATTTTTACGCCTATCCCCTTCCTTGGTGGTGATTACCAACATCGAAGCGGAGCACATGGATATCTATGAGGACCTGGATGATGTAAAACAGGCCTTTACCGATTTTGCCAATAAAGTCCCTTTTTATGGTGCCGTTGTGGTTTGCCTTGATGATCCTGAAGTGAAAAGTATACGGCCGAATATCAAAAAACGAACCATTAGTTACGGATATAATCCACAAGCTCAAGTACGTGCGGTAAATGTTTCCCACGAAACTCTGAACAGCACGTTTACCGTGATCTCATCGGGTCATGAACTCGGCGAAATCCAATTAAAAGCTCCCGGTGATCATAATGTAAAAAATGCATTGGCAGCGGTTGCGGTTGGGCTTGAACTCGGAATCTCATTTGAGAAGATAAAATCTGGATTAGAGCGGTTTGAGGGTGTTTTCAGGCGATTCCAGGTCAAACACAATACCGATGAACTGATTGTGATTGATGATTATGCTCATCATCCAACAGAGGTCCAGGCAAGTATTCAAGCTGCCCGAAAAGGTTGGAAAAACCGTAGAATTGTTGCCGTTTTTCAGCCTCACCTTTATTCCAGAACTCAAGAACTGTACAAAGAATTTGGCCTTTCCTTTTTTGATGCAGAGGTCTTGGTCGTGACGGATGTGTATCCGTCGCGGGAGAAACCAATTGAAGGTGTAACCGGCCAGTTGATTTCTGATACGGCTAAAAATTACGGCCATAAAAATGTCCACTATGTTGAAGAAAAATCAGATCTCCCCGAAAAATTGAAAGAGATATTGCAGGATGGCGATATCATCATCACGATGGGTGCCGGCGACGTTTATAAATACGGCGAACAGTTTCTTGATCTTGTAAATGAAGGAGGTGTTTAATATGGCGAAGATATCGAGCATACTGAAAAACACTGTTTGGATTGTTTTGACTCTCGCACTCTTTACAAGTGCCGTTCTTGCCGGACTTTACCTCGAAAATAACATGAGGATTGAAGAGGTGAAATTTGAAGGAAATCACTATACGGATCTTGAATCTTTGGAAGAAGCATTGGAGTTACCGATTGGCATGCTGGCAGACAGTGTTTCTTATGACAGTCTTTTTATGGATTTAAAAGCACTGCCTTATGTGGAAGATGCCACGGTAAGTATGGGAATCCTTGGAACTTTGACTTTCAAGGTTACAGAGCGAGAACCATTTGCCATGCTTGTGGATGGAAATCGTCGGGTTTACGTGGCGCAAGGAGGGATCAAGCTCCCTGTCATTCCTGAAAAAGTAAAAGATGTCCCGCTGGTTTATGGATTTTCAGCTCGATCATTGAGTGATACATTGAAATCAGATTCATATAGACAAGTGGAGGATTTTTTGATCGCTGCACGAAAAAATGAAATCGGTTGGGTCACTATCAGTGAAGTTTCTTGGAATGAAAGTGAAGGTGTAGTTGCGCTCACCTATGAAAATGGAGTGAAACTTCTTTTTGGAAATGATCAATTCGAAGAAAAGATGAAAAACTGGGATGCCTTTTATACCGAGGTGATATCTAAAAAAGGGATGGCAGCGTTTACCAGCATCGATCTCCGCTTTGAAGATCAAATTGTAACACGAAATTCTTAAATAGTGTCTCTAAGAAAACATCAATATCTGCGTTCCGCTTGTTCAAAAAATGCTCGTGTACACGCAGTACACTGCGCTTTTTTGACCTTCGCGCGCCTTGATCTTGTCGTTTTCTTAGGACACTATCAGTTTCTTTTAAAAAAATTAAAAAAAGTTTAGCAATCAATAACAGATCAGGATCGCATATGGAACAGGAAAATGAACGAATTGTTGTAGGACTCGATATCGGCACGACCAAAGTTTGTGCCGTTGTGGCATCGATTAATACGCAGGATCGAATCCACATATTGGGTGTCGGTAAAGCCCCCAGCGAGGGTTTAAATCGCGGGGTCGTCGTGAATATTGACAAGACTGTGAACGCCATCAAAACGGCCATTCAACAGGCTGAACTGGCTTCGGGGATTGAGGTGAATTCCGTGAACGTTGGAATTGCCGGCGATCATATCCGGAGTATTCGCAGCAAGGGTGTTATTACCATCAACAATAAAGACAAAGAAATTACAGTACAGGATGTCGAGCGGATTTTGAAGGACTGCCAGCAGATTATGCTTCCGCCCGATCAGCAGATTTTACATGTGATTCCGCAGGAATTCGTAGTGGATGGTCAGGACGGAATCAGTGACCCTGTTGGCATGAGCGGTATGCGAATGGAAGCCGAAGTGCACATAATCACCGGCTTGGTTTCTGCGGCAAAGAACCTCTACCGATGTGTAGAGCGCGCCGGTTACCAGGTTGCGGATATCATTCTCGAACCCCTCGCCTCATCCTATGCAGTATTAGATGATGAAGAGAAAGAGGCTGGAGTAGTTCTGGTGGATATCGGCGGCGGAACGACGGACCTTGCCGTGTTCCAGGAGAATACGATTCGCCATACAGCCGTCATCGCGATTGCCGGAAAGAAAGTGACCGATGACATCAAAATTGGATTAAGTGTGTTGGATGACCAGGCACAGAAACTGAAACATCAGCACGGCGAATGTTTTGTAGACCTGATTGAAGATGATGAATCAATCACCATTCCCGGCATTGCAGGTCGTCCACCCAAAGAGATTACAAAAAGCATATTGGCAAAAATCATCCAGGCGAGAATGGAAGAGATCCTGGAGATCGTAGCCATCGAGGTGAAACGCAGCGGATACGCCGATTCCCTGAGTGCAGGAATTGTGGTTACCGGTGGCGGATCACTCATCAAGAATATCTGTCCGCTTGCAAATGAAGTACTCGGAATGGATGCCAAAATTGGCCGTCCTCTCGGGCTTGCAGGCGGGTTGATCGAAGAAGTAAACAGCCCCATCTATGCAACCAGTGTGGGTTTAGTATTACACGCGCTGAAAGCAGAAGGTGTGGAGAACGAGATGGTTCCGTCATCATCAAAAGGAACCGGAGTCGAGAAGGTGATGAACAGTATCACCGAACGAATGAAAAGTTGGTTTAAAGAACTTTAGCAATCAAAAAACCCAAACTTGTAAGGGTAGTTCAAGAATTACCCTACGAGAAATCGAATAAACAAGAAAGAAGCAATCAATAATCATTACAGATAGCAATCATAAACGGAGTTAACTATGGAATACGTAACCTCACGCTTTAGTTTTGACGAGAAAGGTCAGGATAATGCGAAGATCAAAGTGATCGGTGTTGGCGGTGGCGGTGGTAATGCCATCAACAACATGATCCAAAAAGGATTAGACAGTGTAGAGTATATCGCACTGAATACAGACGCCCAGGCGCTCAAAAATAATGACGCCGATATCTCCATCCAGGTTGGAGCCAACCTGACATCTGGATTGGGAGCCGGTGCGAGACCTGAAATTGGCCGCGAGGCTGTCGAAGAAAATCGCCATGAATTGGATGAAGCTGTTGACAATGCCGACATGATTTTCATAACGGCAGGAATGGGCGGCGGAACCGGAACGGGAGGAGCTCCTGTGGTAGCAGGTATTGCCAAGCGAAAAGGAATTTTAACGGTGGGTATCGTCACCACTCCTTTCCTCGTTGAAGGCAAAGTTCGGATGAAATATGCCGTTGAAGGCATTGCCGAACTGAAGAAAAATTGTGATACCGTCATCGTGATTCCCAATGAACGATTACTGGATATTGCCGACGAAAACACAACACTGGTTGAAGCGTTTGATAACGCCAATCAAGTGCTCTATAACGCGACAAGAGGAATTTCTGATTTGATCCTGATGCCGGGACTTATTAATCTCGACTTTGCAGATGTCCGAACTACTATGATTGACGGTGGTGCTGCCATCATGGGATCTGCGACTGCAAGCGGACCCGATCGCGCAGAGATCGCCGCCCGCGAAGCGATTAACTCTCCCCTGCTTGATGGTGTAAGTATTCGCGGGGCACGTAATGTTCTGGTGAATATTTCAGCCGGATCGAACCTGGGGATTAAAGAAACCACAACGGCTACACGAATCATCCAGCAGGAAGCCGGCGAAGATGCAGAGATTATTCTCGGTAGCGTTCTGGATCAATCATTTGATGAGGAGTTGCGGGTAACCGTAATAGCCACCGGTTTTGAGTTTGAAGAGAACAATGTTAAATCTCAATCTCAACCTTCTTCGTCCAAGAAAAATGAAGCTGTCAGCGAGAAGAAACCATCAACCATGCTGCCGAAGGCAAGTGAAATTGCCCAGCGAAGAACAGCAATGGACAGCAATTTCTATAAAGGCGAGAAAAACCTGAAAAACCTCGACTCACCGGCCATCCATCGCAGAAGTTTGAAACACATTCGAACGAATGATGATAAGGAAGCCGATGAGGAGATATCCGAACCTAAGCAGGAACAGCGCAAAGCCGGTAACGACGATTCTTCAGGCCTGAATGATCGATCTGAAAGAATCGACAAGCGTGACAGTGAACAACCTGCATTCCTTCGAAAAATCATGGACTAACATTTCAATGTATTCCATGATTCAATGATTGCTTTATAACATAAGATGGGCACTTTGTGTCCACTCTATAGATTGCTAAATCAAAAAAAGAGCCTCTTTGATCGGAGGCTTTTTTCTTTTCTGTAAGGTATAAAATTAATGATGAGGAAAGATAATTTATTTGTAATGGGAAAAGGCGAAATGAAAAAAAGTACAGCAGATTCAAATTTAAATAAAATGTATCTTTTAATGTTTCATTATTAACCAGACAGACAACTTATATACTTGATATTTATACATTTAAGGATATTATATTATAGACTTATAACTCGATAATCGGTATGCTGATCTCAGAAAAACACAACTTTATTTTTATCCATATCTATAAGAATGCAGGTTCCAGCATATCCCGTGCGCTCATGCCTTTTTGTTCAAATCATTTTCGGATTTTTGCCCATCGTGTTCTCAGGATCTTTCACATTCAGGCGATGAACCCCATGCCCTACAGAAAACATATCAAAGCGGAAGAGCTGGTTGAGGAAATAGGGCGTGACCTGTTTGATTCCTATTTCTCATTTGCCGTGGTACGAAATCCCTGGGATTGGAATGTATCACTCTACAATTACTTGCTTGCGGATAAAAATCATTTTCTGCATGAGCGCACGAAGAGCTTCAGGAATTTCGATGAATACATTAAAGACAGGTGTCAGAAATCATATGCTCCCCAAAAAAAATTCATCTACTCAAAAAATGGAGAGAAACTGGTGGATTTTGTCGCCCGTTTTGAAAATCTGGAGCAGGATTTCGAAAAAATATGCTCCATCATCGGGATACAGGCGGAACTGCCTCACATCAACAAATTGAACAATACCGATTACCGGGAATATTACACGGATAAAACCCGGGAATTAGTGCGACATTCTCACAAGACAGATATCAACCTGTTTGAATATGAATTCTGATTTTTATTCATTTGATTTCAATAAAGCACACTGATACTTTTTCCTGATGCAGAACGGAAACTCGATTTTTATCAAGATCTATTTAATTTGCTTCTGCCTCTTTGTCTCTCCATCTCTCCTTTTTTCACAAACGTACGGCCCCATTGAAGATCGATATTCTACATTACGTCAAAACTCTAACTCTACTTTGGAAGGAAACGATCAGGCAGTATGGATTGGCCCGGGACTGAATGCTTATGGGGAATTTACCGGGGATATTTATGTACCCGCAAATGCCGACAGTGTGTTTAACGGTCGCGGACGGGTCTTCTCTTTAGAAGTTCAGGGAACCAGAATTTTAGCCGGTTTGGGATTTACCTCAACCCGTGGCGGTTCATCTGTAAATGCAGCTCAGGGATATTATCAATCTAACGATTCCGGAAATGATTGGGATTTCATCACTTTTCCGCTTGATGAAAAAGCTGATGATTCCTGTGATGCCGCCTCGATTGGCCCTCCCTGTGATATTGAATTTGAATATGGAGACACAACTTATATTCGCACCCGAATAACCGTACCCGAACAATCACCGCCTTATGAAGTCGATTTTTATGATCAAACGATTTTATCTGTAAACTGGGCATCCGGACTATTGCGCAGCCGCGATAACGGGGAGAACTGGGAACGGATTTTTTTACCACCGTCGAATGTATCGAACCTGAATCCCGAAGAATCTTATGGGTGGGTCTCCGTAACTCCCGATGATGAAGTGATTAATCGATACGATCCCCGGTTTGATAACAATCTACTTGGGTTTGGCTTGCTGATTGACGACCAGCAACGGGTATGGGTTGGAACAGCATCCGGTATCAATGTCTCCGAAAATGCGTTAACAGCTCCGGTCGACCGAATTGAATGGAGGCACTTTTCATGGAACCCGGAATCGCAAGAGGGACTCCTGTCTAACTGGGTGGTTACAATTCGCCAGCAACCTGACACCGACCGAATCTGGATGACAAACTGGATCACCGATTCCGAGAATCGAGATGAATATGGTATAGTGTATACCGATGATGAAGGAGAAACTTTCCACCAATTTCTTGAAGGAGTTCGAGCCAACGACATCGGTTTTTTTGATGAAGATATTTATGTAGCTGCAGATAACGGCCTCTATATTTCAAGAGATGATGGTGAAAACTGGAAGCGAATTCCTCAAATTTCAAGTCCCAATACATTCATCAAGCCGGATGCCCGGTATTTTGCAGTCACCTCCACCGAACAGAATCTTTGGGTGGGAACATCCGACGGAATTGCATCAACATCAGACGGTGGAGAAAACTGGGAAATCTTGCGGGTTGATGTTCCTTTGAGTGGCGGCAATCAGTATCAACCCGATGCTCCGAATGTAAACAGTTATGCCTACCCCAATCCCTTTTCACCAACGCAACATTCGGTTGTTCGAATCAAATACCGGATGAAGAATCCCGGGCCTGCCACCATACGCATTTTTGATTTTGGAATGAATCCCGTCAAAACGATTCGTGTGCCAACAGTTCCATCATCCGGGTCTTATGAAACCGCCTGGAACGGGCTGACTGAATCGGG
Source organism: Rhodohalobacter sulfatireducens (assembly GCF_022012475.1). Lineage (GTDB taxonomy): Bacteria > Bacteroidota > Rhodothermia > Balneolales > Balneolaceae > Rhodohalobacter > Rhodohalobacter sulfatireducens. Next base: position 14,788 of record NZ_JAKLWS010000031.1, on the reverse strand, counting down.
GCGAATCGCTTCAAACGGAACCTATTTTTACTCCATCGAGACATCCAACGGGTTTACAAATGGCAAAATTCTACTGCTTGATTGATGAAATATCTTAAATCCATTCCGATCTATATCTTATTGATATTTATGACCTTCGGATGGTCTAATGAGCTTTTCTCACAGGAGAAAAGCGGTGGATTTGCTGGTTCTTTCTCAAGAATGGGATTTTCTCCCCGCGGAATGGCGATGGGAAATGCTATGACATCCGTTGTACAGGAAGGCAGCTACAGTTACTACAATCCCGCTTTTGCGGCCATAAAATCTGACCTGATCCAAATTGATGCCGGAACGGCTCTGCTCCCTTTCGACCGCAGGCTCAACATGCTGCATTCTCATTTTCAGCTTCCGCCTTCTGCGGGTCTTTCTCTCAGTGTTTTGCATGGCAGTGTCGGCAAAATAGATGGGCGAGATCTGAACGGGTATCACACAGAAAATCTATCGACAAATGAATTCCAGGTAATCAGTAATTTTGGAATCCGCTTTTCGCAATCCATTTGGGCAGGTATCGGGCTCAAATATAACATCGCCCGGTATCACCCCAAACTGCCCACAAGCTCCGGCTTGGGAATTGATGCAGGATTATTGATTCACCCATTTCCAAAACTACGGCTTGGGCTGAACGTTCAGGATCTACTGGCCTCCTACAGGTTCAATACATCAGATCTTTACGGAACAGATTCATCCAATAACCAGGAGTTTTTTCCTGTTCGGATGGTGGCAGGTGCATCATATCAAATCAATAAGATTTGGCTGATCAGTTTAGATATTGAACATCGCCGGCAATCATATGAAACTCTACCAGTTCATGATGAGCAGAGTCAATCGATCGATCGATCAGAAAAAACTTCTGTCAGTCATTTTTTGCGTACTGGAACGAGCTACCAACTCCATGAAAGATTTACACTTCGCGCCGGGGCCCAGATAAACGAATTAGGTGAAGGAAATGATCTGCAACCCGCTGCCGGATTTTCCATACATTTACCCTATGATGCATTGTCCCCCTCGATTGATTATTCATTTCTGAGGGAACCTTCGGGACTCTCAACCATGCATGTATTTGCAATCAGGCTGAATTTATGATCCGCTTTTTTAACAAATTCCAGATGTCTAACTCGTTGCGAAGGTTCTCTTCGTATGTGTTTAGCGCTAAAAGGCCGATTCCAGGCCAATCATCATTTAACCCTCTCCCTCAATCCCTCTCCCGCGGGGAGAGAGGCGAAGGGATGAGGGCGAAAAAACGGTCAGCACCAAGAGATTCACTTTTTTCGTCCATCAAATCACTTAACAGTTACTTTCCTACACAACACGCCGGATTATCGATTCTAATTCTCGCAACCCTCACCCTTCTCTTTTCAGGTCCAAATCTTAATGCCCAAGACACCGGCAGCGGACTCGATTTTTTGAATATCGGTCCATCGTCGCGTATGCTGTCACTTTCTGAAGCAACCACTGCTTCGGCCGTCGGGCCATCGGCAATCTATTCCAATCCGTCGCTGTTGGTTTATGATGACCAGTCGAGCCTGGATGTAAGCTATACACTTTGGATTGCCAACGTGAATAACCAGTTCGCGGCCATGAATCTTAAAAGAGACAATCGGGCATTTGCATTTGGAGTCTACTCCTCCGGCAGTGACGGGTTTGAGGCTAGAGATCAACCCGGGCCATCTGTTGGAAATTTCTCCATTCGATATTTATCTCTGGCTGGTGCTGTCGCTCAAAAACTGGGTCCCTTTTCTGTGGGTATCACCGGTCAATACCTGCGCGAGGAGGTGTTCCAGTTTCGGGCCTCCGGGTATGCTTTTAATGCGGGAATCACCTCAACTTTTATAGATGATAAAATCCGGGCTGCAGCTGCAATTAAGAACATTGGAAATATGGAAAGCCTCGACCAGGAATCTACTCCTCTCCCCACTTCATTTAACACCGGGCTCTCTGCTGGTTTGATTCAGTTCAACACACCCGGCCGAAATGATTTACCGGTGCTGGTGAGTCTGATTGCGGATTGGAGTAAACCAATCCGGGAAAACCCCGGAAGTGATTTTATTGACAGTAACAAAAACGAAAGTTTTTTTACTCTTGCAATGGATCTGAATTTAGGAGATCTTTTATTTATTCAGGGTGGATATCGATGGGGGCCAACCGAGCGACCTTACAGTTTTGGATTGGGCCTGGAGATTGAATCTGTTCGTGTTAATTATGCACTTGTGCCATTTTCAACGGGATTCGGTACAGTCCACTCTTTTGGAGTTCAATACTATTTTTGATTAGTGGGTCTGCTATGAGTGAGATCAATGAACTGGATGAACTATATGATGGGCTGATCAGATCCGAACCTACAACGTTGTTTGTGGCTCCCCGTATTCGATATACTCACAAAAAGTCTGATTACCTTTATCTTTTCTATAAAAAACTGCTCGACTCACCGGATTTTAAAATATTTGATGTAAGTACAGCCGGGCATCTGAAATTTATACTTCACCAGCTCATCAAAGGCGACTCAATTTTACACTATCATTGGATCCAGTTTTCTGGTTTAGGATCTGTTTTTGTATTCCTTTTTAAATTATTCTGCATTCAACTGTACCTGCTTTTAGGCGGTAAACTTGTTTGGTCTCTGCATAACAAAGTTCCGCCGGATTGCAACCATGAATGGCTGCATATTAAAGCCCGGAGGTGGCTTGCAAAAAAAGCAGATCGGCTTGTTGTGGAATGTGAATCAATAATTCCGGATCTGTCGATCTATTTTAACGTCTCTCCCAAAAAATTCCGTGTCTGGTCGCATCCCGGTTATCCACCACAACTGATGCCGCGAGCAGCCGCCATCGAGGCTATTAACCACCGTTACGATGTGAAAATTAAAATCCAGGACCGAATCTATTTGATGTTCGGACACATCAGCCCTTATAAGCAGGTTGACAAAGTTTGCGCAATCTTTAAAGATGAGCCTTTAAACAAAAAACTACTGGTTGTTGGGCCGGTAAAAAAAGGACAAATGGCATACTTCAAAAAAATTCGCAAAGCTTCTCAGGAGATGAATAACGTACTTCTGATTCCACAGTTCATCAAAGAAGATTGTGTTCCCGAATTTTTCAACGCGGCCGATTTTCTTGTTTTTAATTACAAGAGTGTACTTGCATCCGGAGGAGTTCCACTTGCAAAAAGTTATGATAAAACAATTATCCTGCCCGAAAAAGGATGCTTAAAAGAACAAGAGGGGAAAAACTTAAAGTTCTTTAAATCTCAGAAAGAGTTGAAGGAGATTATTCGGGAATTATAACCAAATGCATCTTCGATTTTTTTAAGATGAAGGTTAATCTTTCATCAATATTCCATCATGAGTGACTATAAAATTTTCTGCACATTTATAATTTTGTTTACCACTCTCATCATTTCCTGTGGTTCGGACTCACCGGTTGATCCTGAAGATGAAAACATTTCTCATGGTAGTGGAGTAATTGCAAATGAAAATATAGGAATGCTGTTGCGACAAGGACATTCCCTGGTAGTTTTTAATGATAAAATATGGATGTTCGGTGGCCTGCAGCATCGATTTGGGATGAAAGACGTTTGGTATAGCGAGGACGGGATTCATTGGGAATTAGCAACTGAAGAAGCTGATTTTCCCGCGAGAGTGCAGCACACTGCATTCGCATACGATGATAAAATGTGGCTAATTGGCGGTGAGATTGTCGGTGGTTTTTTCAAAGATGTTTGGTATACCGAAGATGGAAGCCATTGGGTAGAGGCTGCTGATGATACTCCTCTTGGAAGACGAAACGGCCACTCAAGTGTAGTTTTTGACAACAAAATGTGGGTGATTGGCGGCAGTGAAATAAGTGACGATTTTAATGAGACATATATCCGTAATGATGCATGGTATAGCTCAGATGGGGTGAACTGGTCACAAGCCACGGATGATGCGGCCTTTAAACCTCGAACCGGCCATGAAAGTGTAGTATTTGATGATAAAATGTGGGTAATTGGTGGATATGGACACAATGATGTATGGTACAGTGAAAATGGAATAGATTGGACGATGGCTTCTGAAAATGCTGGATTTGCTAATTTAATCTATTTCGAATGCGTTGTATTTGATAATAAAATTTGGCTTATCGGAGGGTTCATAATTGATGAGAGTGTGAATGGTATAGTAGGTACAGTAAGCAAACAGATCTGGTACAGCAGTGATGGAGTTAACTGGCAGAAGACAGAACCTTACTTTGGGAGATATAGTCACGCCAATGCTGTCTTTAAAAATAAAATCTGGGGCGTTGGCGGTGCTGGTGCTCCAACAAATAACAATGACTCCTGGTACTTGGAGTTTCCGTCGGATTGAGTATTATTAAACCGAATTCAACGCTGAAGAAAAGCAAAATAACTTCACGCATTTCAGGCTGATTCATTAAATTTTCTGTGAGTAATCTGAAAAATCATAATGGGGAATAACAAAAATACAGATCCAAGACCCTCTCATCCATATTGTGTTATATCTGCGGTAGGTGAGAAAAGCAAGCATCCTGTATGGATCAGTGAAAACAGCCGTTTTGATCTTCACTTAATCGTTTATGATGATTCTATAGATAAATATGACACTGACACGCCATTTATCAAACAATCAAAAGGATATAAGTACAACCTGATCTATGATTACCTCAAAGAGAATGAAGACTTCCTAAATCAATATGAATACTTTTATATGCCTGATGATGATATAATCATCAAACCGGAAGCAATTCAGCGCCTATTTTCATACATGAAGAGATATAATCTTGCAATCGCACAACCCGCCCTGATTAATAAATTCTATTCTTATCCACATACTTGTTTGAAGTTAAATTCAAAGCTGCGATACACCAATTTTGTAGAAATTATGCAACCCTGTTTTTCCAGGGAGGCTCTCAAAAAAACTTTGTTTACATTTAAAGAAAATAAAAGTGGCTGGGGGATGGACTTTCATTGGGGAGACATTGTGGATTATAAACAGAAAAATATGGCCATTATTGACGATGTAATGTCCTTTCATTCAAGACCGGTTCAATCAAAGCATTTCGATGAACTTCAAAGATATATTGAGAAATATAATCTCACGAAGGAGGTCTATGAATCAATTTGATTATCTGATTGTGGGAGCCGGTTTTACGGGGAGCGTTTTAGCTGAACGACTTGCTTCCCAACTTGATAAAAAAGTATTGCTTGTTGAAAAAAGAGATCATATTGGGGGCAATGCTCATGATTTTTATAACGAAGCCGGAATCCTGGTTCACAAATATGGCCCCCATATCTTCCATACGAATAGTAAAAAAGTGTGGAATTATCTTTCACAATTCACCAATTGGCGCCCCTACTATCATAAATCGCTTGCTACAGTTGAAGGAATCGAGGTGCCCATTCCATTTAATTTGAACGCGTTATATCAATGCTTTCCTCCTTTATATGCCGGGAAACTCGAAACTTTGCTTATTGACGAATTTGGCTACGGGAGAAAAATTCCAATTCTAAAAATGAAGGAGAGATCCAGCGGTGAACTTAGCTTTCTTGCCAATTATATATATGAGCATGTTTTCCTGGGTTATACAACCAAACAGTGGGGATTAACACCCGAAGAGATCGATGATTCCGTGACGGCAAGAGTGCCCATCCATATCAGCAGAGATAACCGGTATTTCCAGGACATCTACCAGGCCATCCCACTGGAGGGGTATACAGAGATGTTCAAAAAGATGATCGATAATGAGAATATTGAAGTAGTGCTGAGTACCAATTATAAAGATATAGTAAATGATATATCATTCGACAGGATGATTTATACCGGCCCGATTGATGCTTACTTCGATTACTTACACGGTGAACTTCCATACCGAAGCCTTCAATTTGAATACAGACACTTTGAGCAGGAGTTTCACCAGTCAGCCGGTATCGTAACATATCCCAATGAATTTGATTTTACCCGAATAACAGAATTCAAACATCTGACTGGACAAAAGAGCAGGTCAACTACAATCGCCTATGAATTCCCCAAGGCTCATATTCAGGGTAAATCACTGCCCTATTATCCAATTCCCCACCCTGAAAACCGAGAACTGTTTAGGAAATATAAATCAGAATCAAAACAGCTTGGGAAGAATGTTCTTTTTGCCGGCCGCCTGGCTGACTATCTTTATTACGATATGGATCAAGCCGTGGCACGTGCATTAAGCCTTTTTGAAAAAGACCTTTGCAGTTCAACACAAATGATCACCTGATTGAATCAAATAGCATATTTCAATTGAATACTTCATCAACCGAAAGAACTGTACACACATTGGTTATTGCCAGGTACAAAGAAAATATTTCGTGGGTGAAACATGTACCGGATTCATTCGACATTATCATCTACAACAAAAGCAAACGGCTTCCACTATTTCAAAAACTTCTATGCAAACTCAATGACCGTATTCAAGTCGTCCACATTCCCAACTGCGGACGCGAAGCAGAAACTTATTTGCGATATGTAAAGGAAACTGCTGAGTATGGTGATCCCGAAAGTTATACGGTTTTCTGCCAGGGAAACCCTTTTGAGCACAGCCCGGACTTCCTTCAACTGCTTAACCGCGTTCATCTCTGGGATCCGCTCCAACCTCTCTCCTATCGCTGGAGGAAAGACAGGAATATCCCACCAAAAGAAGTATTAAAGATGGATAAACGTCATTTTATTGAAGGTTTAAGAGTTCGGGTGGAAACATTTTCGCTATACTCTTTGGGAACTATTTATTTCCTGGATAAAGGGATTCAATACACAACGAAATGGTATCAATCCGAGAGAAACCTGGGGGAAGGAGTAAATATTTCTCATCATTTTTTGAAAGAATGCAATCTGCCTGAAATAGCAAAAACAGCGGCTTGTCACAATCTGGGGCGTTTTACATTCGGAGCCATCTTCGCTGTAAAGAATCAATTGCTCAATGATTTGCAAGAGGAATCTATCTACTCAATGTATGACTTAACTCATAAGGATGATAAATATGGCTACCTTTTTGAACGCCATTGGATGCATATTTTTGGTGAACCTTTTTTATTAAACGAAAGGGAGATCCCAAGCAACAAATTTCAAGAAGTTCAATTGTAATCTTCAGAATGGCATCTACTCTCGAAAGCCCTCATACGCTGGTTATTGCTCGTTTCAATGAAGATATTTCATGGATCAGGCATGTTCCTAAAAAGTTTGGTATAAAAATTTACAACAAGGGAGAACCGCTTTCACTCAATCAAATCTACAGGCAAAATTTACAGGTAAGCCAGCAGAAAAATATTGGACGTGAATCGGAAACTTATATCACGTATCTAACGGAGAGAAAATCATACATCAATCCAAACGGATATTCTGTTTTCACTCAGGCCGATCCATTTGAACATAGTCCGGATTTCTTGAAGCTACTTCAAAACGAATCAAAGTGGAAACCAGTCCAGCCTCTATCCTTTAGATACAAAAAAGATTTTTTACCTCCTGACGTCCTTTTAAAAAACGACAAAAACAACTTTGTGGGTGATCTTCGGGTTCGGCTTGAGCCCTTTTCTGTCTACTCTATGGACTTTTTGAAATTTCATGATGAGTTTTCAATCAAACTGAATAGAATATATCGTACTCAATATGATTTAAAAGAAGGCACAAATCTCTCAGAACATTTTCTGAACATGTGTGGACTTCCCGAGCGTGCTGAGTTGGCCGCCTCAAATCTTTTTGGACAATTAACGTACGGCGCTATATTTGCGGTTCAGAATTCAATTCTTTCACAAATTTCACGAAAAGCACTGGAATCTATGCATCGATTGTCAAAAGGTGCTCACATTCAGGCCTATATGTTTGAACGACACTGGCTGCATATCGTTGGCTATCCATTTTTCCTCTCCCAAAAGTCTATACAGTAGGATTAATCTCACTAATTAATTCAAGGAAAATTCAAAACATGCCAAATTTAATTTCTTAAACCTTGTAAACACTATTGATCGTTTATTGAGGAATGCTTATTGATAGATTGTTGCTTGCTATAGAACATCAACTTCTACCTAATATCAAATCTTATGAAATCAGTAATAGTTATCCTGGCGAGTTTATTCTTCACTACCGGTTTAATGGCACAAGACTATGCCGTTGATCAACTTGAAAATTCACCGCGTCACCACGAGTGGGTGGATGTGGAATACAACGGCCGAACCATCCACAATTTTGTGGCCTATCCCGAAACTAATGAAGAAACGCTTGCGGTAATCGTCATTCATGAAAATCGCGGTTTGAATGACTGGGCAAGGAGCTTCACCGACCAGGTTGCTGAAGCCGGTTATATTGCGATCGCACCCGATCTGCTATCCGGCTTTAGTGATGAATATGAACGCACAACCGATTTTCCAACCTCCGATGCCGCGCGCGATGCCCTCTACACTCTCGATCCCAATCAGATCACTCAAGACCTTCACGCCGTACGAGAGTACATCAGCAATGTTCCTGCTTCAACCGGAACTGTGGTAGTAGCCGGTTTCTGCTGGGGAGGATCGCAAACATTTCGTTATGCTACCAACAGTGACCAACCTGAAGCTTATATGGTTTTCTACGGATCTGCACCCGATGACCCTGAAGCCGTACAGCAAATCAGCGCGCCGGTCTACGGCTTTTACGGTGAGAACGATCAACGAATCAACTCGGGAATTCCGGCCATTGAAGAGATGATGAACGAATTTGGAAAAATGTATGAGTATGAAATTTATGAAGGTGCCGGCCATGCTTTTATGCGAGCCGGCGATGATCCAAATGCAGATGAAGCATCAAAAGCTGCCCGCGATGCCGCCTGGGAGCGGTTGAAGGGTTTACTTGAAGAGATAATCATGTAATGTAACCGCAAAGAGCGCGGAGAAACGCAGAGGAATTCTTTAAAAAACTCTGCGACCCTCCGCGTACACTGCGGTTATTTTTTCATATTTTCTTATCACCTGGAATCATCAAATAGCTACACTTAATCGAATGCGCACATTTAACATTGCCGTTGCACAATTTGAACCCACAGATGGAGATAAAGATTACAATCTCTCGGTTATTGAAAAACTTACAGCCAAAGCCAAGGCGGACGGTGCCGAGGTCGTCAGTTTTCATGAGCTATGCATCACAGCATATACTCACCTGAAAGATTTGAACAAACAGCAACTCGATGATCTCTCCGAAGAGATTCCCAATGGCAAGAGTACACAGAAACTGATCCAGCTTTCTAAAAAGTATGATGTTCCGATCCTCGCCGGACTTGTGGAAAAAGATGGCGATCAATATTTCAACTCCTATATCTGTGTAGATCAATCCGGTGTATTGGGAAAGCATCGAAAAATTCATCCCTTTATTAGTGAATACTTGTCGGCCGGTGAAGAATACACCGTTTTTGAACTGAACGACTGGAAATGCGGAATCCTGATCTGCTACGACAACAACGTGATCGAAAATGCCCGTGCAACCACACTGCTGGGAGCTGAAGTGATCTTTGCCCCGCACGTTACAATGTGCACGCCATCTTCCATGCCGGGACGAGGGTATGTAGATCATGAACTTTGGGAAAATCGACACCTCGATCCGGTCCCCCTTCGAATGGAGTTCGACGGTCCGAAAGGAATTGGATGGCTGATGCGCTGGCTGCCCGCACGCGCATTCGACAACGGCGTTTATTACGCTTTCACCAATCCGATTGGGTACGACGGCGAACATCTGAAAAACGGCAACGCTTTGATTCTTGATCCCTATGGCGATGTGGTAACAGAGATCAAATCGTTTAAAGATGAAGTGACAACAGCAACCATCACATCAGATAAACTGAAACTTGCGGGTGGATTTCGATATCGAAATGCACGAAAGCCTAAGCTGTTTCGGGAGATCATGGGAGCCGATCACAAGTCAGAAATTCAGCCGGCATGGATGAAGAATGATGATTGAGGTTTAAATAGATCATTGAAATTTAAAAGAAATGTTATGGAAACATTTAAACTCAAACACAATATTCATCAAATAATCGATCGGATAGAAAATCAAGAGTTGTTGCAGTCCCTCTATGACTTTTTAAAAGGTAGAGAAAATGTTAAAACTGTTTCTCTTTGGAACTCACTGTCCCAAGAGCAAAAAAATGAAGTTTTATTATCATTCGAAGTATCAGAGAACGAGCAGAATTTAATTACAAGAGATGAACTCTTTGATTCTGATTCATGAAAATACTTCTCAACAAAAGAGCTGAAGAAAACCTACAATTCTACAAAGCGTTTTATTTCCGATGAGCGGGGAGAAAATGTGCCTCGGCCTTTGAAAAAAACAAAAGACTTTTTCGATTTAGTAGAATTATTTCCTGAGTTAGGGAGCATTGAATATGCTCATAAAAAGATTCGGGGGTTCCAACTCTCAAAGCAGACACGTGTTTTTTATCGAATAAAAGATCATCAAATAATAATCCTTTCCTTTTTTGATGTGAGAGAAAATCCTGAAAAGAAGCCACAACGTTAAAAGTAATGTATACTTACTATCAATCTTTTTAAGTAGATCCACGAAGTTTCAAAAACTTCGTGGATCTGAAACAGTTTACTCATTCAGTTAACGGAGCTTCGGAATGAGTGAATTCTACCAGTAAGCGATACTCCGCACCATTGCGGTTAAAAAAATTATGGCCTCAATCGACCCAGCATACGTGGAAATGGAATCGTCTCGCGCACGTGCTGCAGACCGCAAATCCATGCCACGGTTCGTTCCAGGCCCAATCCATAACCGGAATGCGGGACCGTTCCGAATTTTCGAAGGTCAAGATACCAGTTGAACAGATCTTCAGGCAGATCATGCTCCTCAATTCTTGCCTGCAGAACGTCAAGGCTATCTTCCCGCTCACTTCCTCCAATGATCTCTCCATATCCTTCGGGCGCAAGTACATCCAGGGCCAATGCCAGTTTTTCATTTTCGGGATCACGCTTCATGTAAAAGGCTTTTACCTCTGCAGGATAGCGATGGATCATCAACGGTGTATCATACTGCATCGTCAGGATCGTTTCATCACTGCCGCCAAAATCATTTCCCCATTTAAAATTTGCAGCCGATTCTTTCCAAACCGGGATATTTCTTAAATCTTCTTCAATCTGATCTACCCGGGCGTTAATCTCCTTAATCCGCTGATCGATCTGCGCTTTACGCCATTTCTTCGCCGATCCGTGCTCTTTTTTAATCTCCTTCTCTTCCTTCTGAATCTCTTTTAACTCCTCTTTACGATCTACTTCCATCTGATCAAGGAGCTCAGCCGTTTCCTTGCTTTTCAGTTGCTCCACGGCGTCGGAGTAGGAGATCCGGATGAATTTTTCGTTAGCCGCTTTTTCCAGGTAGGTTGTATCGCGTTCAAGTATCTCGAGTTCAGACTCATTTTCATCTAAAACCGTTTGAACGATAAACTGTAACATCGATTCGGCCAGGTCCATATTCATTTCCAGATCGTAAAAAGCCATTTCCGGTTCAATCATCCAGAATTCGGTGAGGTGACGGCGGGTTTTACTTTTTTCCGCCCGGAATGTAGGGCCAAAGGTGTACACTTTTCCATGTGCCATCGCCATCGCTTCGGCATAGAGCTGACCCGATTGTGTGAGGTAAGCTTTCTCATCAAAATAGTCGGTCTCAAAAAGAGTGGTCGTTCCCTCGGCGGCATTTCCGGTAAAAATGGGTGCATCCATCTGGATAAATCCCTCCTTTTGGAAAAATTGATGTATTGCAAACTGGATGGTATTTCGAACCTGCATCGCCGCCCACTGCCGTTGACTCCTCAGCCACAGATGTCTGTTCTCCATCAAAAATTCCACACCATGATCTTTCGGAGTGATGGGATAATTTTCAGCAATTTGTATCACTTTCAGATCTGTAGCATGAAGTTCATACCCACCGATACTTCGATCATCCTTCACAACTTTCCCGGTAATTTCAAGCGAGCTCTCCTGTTTCAGGCTTCCGGCCGCTTCAAATACCCCTTCAGATACCTCATCGGCGGCAACAATGCACTGGCATAGTCCGCTTCCGTCCCGAACTTCCAGGAAATGGATCGCCTTGCTGCTGCGAATATTATAGATCCATCCTTTGAGTGTTACGATTTTGTCTTGATGATCGGCGAGATTCTTAACTGAAGAGATACTCATAAATTATCCTATAGTTTGTGTTCGTTTTCTGAAATTTTCGCTCAAAAATACAAGTTACCGGGAAGAATTGCTGTGATCAACACAGAGATATTCACAACTGATAATGCAACGTTGAAAATTCGTCAGTTGAAAGAGAATTAACTATACTTAACTTGTGCCAAAGGTCTCCTTTGGCTCGCCACCTCGAAGCTCCGCTTCTATTCACTCCTCGTACAACTTAATAGGTATCAAACCCTCCAATCCTAAATAATTGTGCGCCGATGAATATCTCCAATGCTCAGGTTCATCAACATATCCTCGTTTTACAGGATTATTGTGAATGTACTCTATCTTCTGAATCATCATTTCGGGTGTAGTAATTTGCTTCGGATGATACCCTTCCTGCCAGACTTGATACTTACTCTGGTTTTTATGCTGTAACTTAGCTCGTTTAATTTGTTTCAATAAACGATGATAATTTCCTTCTACAAGAAAATCGACTATCTGACGAGCCATATAGGATTTAAAAATTTTCAACTTCTTCGGTAAATCATCGTGAGCAGCAATGAAATGGATATGGTTCTCCATGATCACATACGCATACAAATCCACATTTTTTGATTCTTGTAGAAACTGAAATCCATCAAGTATGAATTGTGCAATTTCAGGATTTGCAAATAGTGGGATACCTTCAACTATACTACTGGTAAGAAAGTATGGGTATTCTGTTTCATAGATTTTGTAGCGACTTCTGCTCATAATCAAGACTCTTTATTGTATGAACTTGCTTGAGCAAAAACCTTACAAAGTTTTTTTGAAGCAGAGCTTCTACGCGCAATGTTTCGAAGGAGACCTTCGAAACAAGTAAATAAGTTTGGAATCTGTGATTTTTAACTCGTGCCAAAGGTCTCCTTTGGCACGGCCACTCTGAAGCTCCGCTTCTATTCTCCAATTACACCCCTTTAAAAATTATCGCATCCGTATGGTTTACCGGAAGCAGACCTTCGTTGTGCAATGTCCCGAAGGAGACCTTCGGGACAAGTAAAATCGTTATTGAAGTTTGTGGTTTAGAACTTAAAAGTTATTTCTTCTCCGGCACCAACAATGTCTCTGAATACATTTCAGGATTGAAGAACTCTTCAGAAAATGTTCTCAGATCTTCGGAATTGACGGCATCTATGTTTTCAACAAGTTCATCGAGAGTTACATAGCGGTTGAAATAGATTTCACTTTTCGCCATTCTTGTCATCCTGTTGCTGGTATTCTCCTGTGATAGCATAAGCTTTCCTTTCAAGTGTGCTTTTGCTTCACTGAGCTCTTTCTCCCCCACTTTTTCCTCCTGTAATCGCATAAATTCAGCCGTAATCAACTCACGGACATGGGAAACATAATCTTTGTCCGTACCGATGTATACCCCAAAAAGTCCGGAATCCAGGTACGATTGATTGAATGGTCCAATTGAATAGCAGTATCCATATTTTTCCCGGATATTTTGATGAAGCCTGGAGCTCATCCCCCCTCCCAAAATGGTGTTTGCAAGCAGTAACAGGTATTTATCGGGATGGTCGTAATTCAATGAACGCCGGCCCAAAATCATATGAGACTGCTCAATCGGCTTCGTCAGCTCTTTTTGAGTGATTTCATAGGGAGGGATCGCTTGTGTTTCGTTAACCGTAGCCCCTGATGCATCTTGATCCAAAAGCCGTGTAACATGTTTTACTACATCTTCGTGAATCACATTCCCGGCTACGGCAACCAGTAAATTATCGGGATTATACCGGTTGTCGATATAATCAAATAATCCCTCACGAGTGAAGGAGACCACCGTCTCTTCGTAACCCAAAACCGGCCGGCCGATTGGATGATCCGGAAAGAGCTGTCCGCTGAACTCCTCCATTACAAAATCATCCGGACTGTCGTTGTACATCTTCATCTCTTCGAGTACTACATTCTTTTCCTTTTGCATCTCCTCTTCAGGAAAAATGGAGTGACGGACCATATCACTCAGAACATCCAGGGCGTCTTCCAACTTACTGTCCAGGCATCGAGCGTAATAGCATGTGTATTCTGTAGAAGTGAATGCATTGAGATATCCCCCAACCGATTCCATGCTCTGAGCAATCTCAAATGAAGTACGGTTTTCGGTTCCTTTAAATAACATGTGCTCAAGAAAATGAGTTATACCTGCTTGTGCATCACTCTCGTTTCGGCTGCCTGTTTTTACCCATATTCCGGCCGATATGCTTTTTATACTTTCAATGTGCTCAGTAACAATTTTTAGACCGTTTGGAAGAACTGATTTTTGAATCGTTTTCCCGGCTGCCGTAGATGTAGATGTCATATAGATTATTTATAGTCGAAATGAATTATTTGCCCAAAAGTACGAATAAGGCGAGTCAAATTTAAACTGATAATAACTGAATAGAATGACTGAGACTACCGTTCATTTTGGCAGAATTCTTCAATTCATTACCGTTGGCTTCAGCCAACGGCTGGAAGCTCTATTCTAAGGAGTGGGCTTTAGCCCCATTCCCTTCCAGAGCTAAAGCCAGACAGATTGCAGCCTTTTACATTTATTACCCTTTGCAAAAGTCGCCGGTCAAAGAAG
>NZ_JAKLWS010000030.1 GCF_022012475.1 Rhodohalobacter sulfatireducens | reverse complement strand
ATAGATAAGTTTAAAAGGTCGATAGGGTTTTGTCGTTCTTTCATATCCATTTTGGTGTTCAGAAATACGCCGACGAAGATCATTCGTCATACCTACGTAGATATAATTTCTCTCCTTACTCTCGATGGCATAGACATAAATCATACCCTAAAAAAAGAAAAAGCCCGCAATAATTAAATTGCGAGCTTTAAGTGCCCTGGACTGGAGTCGAACCAGCACTCGCCGAAGCGAACTGCCCCCTCAAGACAGCGCGTCTACCAATTCCGCCACCAGGGCGAGGGGAAAATCAATAAGTTAATCTTTGTTGTGCCCGGGCTGGATTTGAACTTTTTATGGTGGTGCACTCCCTTAGCAGGGGAGCGATTCTGATCTACAGCATCAGACACAAAAAACAATAAAAACCGTTTGTTTTAGAGCTTTCAAAGATAGGGGATTTTCAATCTAAAAAGAAAGTTTTATAACAAGGAAATTTTAGAAATTGAATAGTCAAGAATGAAAGGCATACATCAAAATTCATAATTCCTTCTTCAATATTCGATATTCTCTACGATAATTTTTTGTATGACGCATGAATCGGTTTTTTGTAGTTTGTCTACTTACACATTGAATTATTAATCAGGGTGCAGACACCCCTCCCCCGATAAATCGGGGACTCCCCTCTAGGGGAGATTAAGTTGGAGCAATCAAACATGACTAACCAGGAAGTAGCTAAGAAACTCCGCGAAGTATATAACCTGATGCAGCTTGCCGGTGAGAACCGGTTTCGGGCCATCGCCTTTGACCGAGCTGCACAGACTATTGAAGGATTAAATGACGAAATCCTGACATACATCAAAGAAGATTCTCTTACCGATATTAAAGGGATTGGAAAATCTATCGCGGAGGATATTAAAACTTTTCATGAAACCGGAACCATGCCGGTTTTGGAGGACCTGAAAAAACGGGTTCCAAAAGGACTCATTGAGTGGACCAACATCTCAGGTTTGGGACCCAAAAATATCGTTAAAATTCACAAAGAGCTGGGGATAACCACCATTTCAGAGCTCAGGGAAGCCTGCCAGAGCGGGGCCGTAGCGGACCTTCCGGGACTGGGAAAAAAATCAGCCGAGAAGATCATTAAATCCATAGAATACCTGGAACAGTATGGTGAGCGATGCCTGCTGAATGAAGCTCTTGAAATAGCAGAGCCAATTTTTAAATTCGTCAGAAATTTAGACGGTGTAATTGAAGCTGAAATTGCAGGCTCACTGCGCCGATCCCGTGAAACCATCGGTGACATTGACATCCTGGTAGCCGCTGAACCGAAGAATACCGAAGATATTTTTGATGCATTCGTGAATCACGAATTGGTGGTTGAAATACTGGGGCGTGGCGACACAAAAAGCTCTGTCCGATCAGAAACGGGCCGACAGGTCGACCTCCGTATCGTAAAACCAGATGAATATCCCGCTGCACTCATGTATTTCACGGGCAGCAAGGAACATAACATTGTACTCCGGCAGCGTGCGCGTGATCGGGGCATGGCCCTCAATGAATATGGCTTGTTTAAACTCACCGATGATAAAGATACCGATTTTGACCAACCCGTAGAAAGCAATTCTGAATCAGAAATCTACCAGAAGCTGGGACTCAATTTTATTATCCCCGAACATCGCGAAGATCGAAATGAGTTTAAATATTATGAGGATAATGAAGAGATGGAGCTGGTTCAGGAATCGGACATCAGAGGAGTTGTTCATGCCCACAGTACATGGAGTGACGGCAAGTATTCCATCAAACAGATGGCCGAGGCCAGTATGGAACGTGGCTACGAATACCTGGGTATTTCTGATCACTCCAAGACTGCAGCTTATGCCGGCGGACTTTCGGTTGATGAAGTTAAGCAGCAGTGGGATGAAATCGATCAACTCAATGAAGAGTTTTTAAGCGCCGGTAATAATTTCAAAATCTTTAAAGGGATTGAATCGGATATTCTGGCCGATGGCTCGCTCGACTACCCGGTTGAAATTTTAGAGGGTTTCGATTTTGTGATTGCAAGCGTTCACAGTAGCCTTGAATTGCCTCTCGACAAGATGATGAAACGATTCGAAAACGCCATAAAGAATCCATTTACTCGAATTTTAGGTCACCCAACCGGACGACTTTTACTGCGGCGTGAGGAGGGAAATCTTGACCTGAACAAATTGATTGAACTTGCCGCCCGGGAAAACACAGCGATTGAAATTAATGCCAACCCAAGACGCTTAGATCTTGACTGGAGATATGGGAATAAAGCCCAAGAAGTTGGTTTAATGACATCCATCAATCCCGATGCTCACACAACCGACGGCATTGACGATATTCGCTATGGTGTGATGATCGCAAGAAAAGGAAAATATAGCCCTGATCGCGTTTTGAATACAAAGAGTTCCGATCAGTTTGAGCAGTGGTTAAAAGAAGAGTTGTGAACAAGAATTGTTATTACAAATATTCTCATTCCTCACAGATTTGCGGCATAAGCCCTCTGAGTTCTTCAGTTTCCACAACGATCTGGAGTTAACCGCAGGGGGCGCGGGGATCGCGGTTTTTCGCCAAACATATTGGTTTTTACTTCCTCTGCGTTCCTCAGCGTCCACAGCGATTTTAAGTTAATAGTCTCATGAAACTGGAATTTGACTGTTAGTATCATAATCTAAACTTAATCACCATGGATCAATCCAAAAGCTTAACCTATACATCGTACCTGAAAGTAAAGGAGTTACTGGATCTGCAGCACCCGGAATCGGACCCGGAGGAACACGATGAAATGTTGTTTATCATCATCCACCAGGTGTATGAGTTGTGGTTTAAGCAGATTCTACACGAGTTCGACAAGCTTAGGGAAGAGTTAGAAGCCGGTGAAACATGGTCGTCTGCCAAAACAATGCGGCGGGTTCTCACCATACTGAAAACGATGGTATCGCAAATTGATATCCTGGAAACGATGACACCGCTTGAATTCAACAGTTTTCGGGGATTCCTGCAAAATGCCAGCGGATTTCAATCGGTGCAGTTCCGGGAGATGGAAATTATCTGCGGCATGCGTTCACAGCATATCATCGACGTTCATGAATCCCAACCTGAACTTCAGCAGAATCTTCTGGATCGGGAAGAGGAAAGCACTCTTTGGGAAAGTTTTTGCAGATACCTTCAAAAAAGAGGCTACAATATAGAGATACCGGAACGGGTTAACGATCAGGGATTGGTTCATGAACCGTCACAACATAACCAGGACAAACTGGTTGAGATCATGAAAGATGATCCGGAAGCTGCACTGCTCTGCGAACTTTTTGTGGATTATGACGAAGGGCTCATGGAGTGGCGTTATCGACATGTAAAAATGGTGGAGCGGACCATCGGCACGAAGAGTGGAACGGGTGGTTCAGAGGGTGCCAAATATCTGCATAAAACGCTCAATAATCCCATTTTCCCTGATTTATGGGCGATAAGATCTAAGTTTTGATTAATGTGCAACGGGCAGCTTGCCCGTTACTAACTGATATTAATTCTGGCATATAGCGCAAGCATCCTCGCTTGTGACCTGCCACCCATCAAATACACACTCAATCAATCAACCAGAAGCAGATTTCCGGTTTGGTGGTGCCGGACAAGCTGTCCGGCGTACATTTGTATACCCTCAAATGGCGCAAGCCTCCTCGCTTGTGCCCTACCCCACTTCGAGCACGAGTGAGTCTACTACGCCAATGACATCTTTGACTATGTATAATCGCACCATCATCTCAATGCCGGACAAGCTGTCCGGCGTACGTTAACTGCGAGCTTCTTTCACCAACTCCTTGAAAATATTTCTCTGACGGGCGATCTGTAACAGGTATTCCGGGTGCCACTGAACACCAATCACAAATGGAAAATCGGTATGCTCTAACGCCTGCCAAATATCTGTATGGAGTTCACTGGCTGATTTTTTGATACCGGTTCCCGGCTTATCTATGGCCTGATAGTGCAACCCATTAACATTACAAATATCTGTCTGAAGCAGACTCTCCATCTTCGATCCTTTTTCAATGGAAATTCTCTTTTTCGGAAAAATTGTTGCAACCTGGGGCTCCTCAGCATAAAACGCACTGATATCCTGGTGGAGAGTTCCTCCAAAATGTACATTAATTAACTGCATTCCTCTGCACACACCCAAAACAGGTTTATGTTGTTCAAGGGCTTTTTTCAGGAGATGGAACTCAAGTTTATCCCTTTCAAGGTCAACCGGGTACTTTTTTGTGTGTTGAAAATATCGGAAAACCCAATAGACCGGGAAAAAGATGATAGACAGAACCCATTCAAAAATTGTCCTCTTATTTTTATGAAGGTATGCTTTTACATTTCTCTCCTGTCCATATTTTTTCGGTTCAATATCTGCCCCGCCCCCGAGAATCAAACCATCCAGTTCGTTAACTGAAATTGGTGCCGAAGGACGAATTCGTCTCGGCTTCCCTCCTGCCAGCCAAACTGAAACGGCCGTACAGATCCATGCGAAACCTCCACCCTCATCCGGGCCACAAACACCTATGACAGGTTTCCTTTTATCAAACATTTTTCACCCATCTATCCATCAATTCAATCCATTTGGCCTCGAATCGAATTACCGTCTCCCTCCGCATTTTTAAATAGGCATTGCAATATTGCAAGAGCGATTCATCATCCTCAGCCAAGGTTTCCACCAACACCCACCGGTTCCACTCCCCCGCAAGCGTCCAGGCTTCATCCTCGAGAGAACAATTTGGCAACCGGTAGTGAAATGCAGGTCGGCTCGAAGTCAATGTATCCTCCACCAGCTTTGAGGTTAACTCCTCATTCAAATACATAAACAACGGCTGCATATCCAACGGGCGATTTCTTGAATTTCCAAACTCAAAATAGTCTTTAATAAATTCGGTTTGATTCGGCTGGTAATCCGGATTCAGTATATGCTCCATGTAATCGTCTTCAAACCGGTTTATGAATGGTGTTAAGCGCCGGCTCACATCTACACTAATATCCTTTCGGATCCAGGGATCCAGCAGTACATACGCCCGCAAATAGTTCAGCAATGTTGCTGTAGATTCGTCGGGTATCTCAGGGTTCAGGTGGAGGCCAAACGCATAGACAAAAGAACTCCCCGTACCCTTTGCTTTCAACGTTCTCAACCCGTCAACCAGCGATGTGAGCTCACCCATTTTCGACAGAGGAATTGGCGGTGTGATAATCTCGTAAGGAACAACGGAGGAAGCCAGGTCTTTGAGAGAATCTTCTACAACATACTGTCCCTCATACTCGGAGAGATCAATACCAATACTCCTCAGGAATTTCTCATACTTCTTATCACGAATCAGCTGGGCATCCAGTTCCAACCCGAAATCTCCGAACCTTGTTTTCACTATTTTGAACTCAAATGTGGAGAGCTGCTCAATTTTACCTCCATAGAGCATAGACAGCAAGGAAGCTATATCCTCCATCTCAACCCCGGTAAACTCAAATTCAACCCCTACTCTTCGTTCCTCTCCAGATTCATTGGTTGCTCGCTGGGGCTTTAAAAACTCTTGATTCATATTCTTAAAAATTCGTTCGATCGATCAGAACTAATCTTAGGTACAACTATTCCAGGGTGACCTTCAAGGGGAATTTGTCTGAGAGTTGTGGTTTTTCACTCAAAAACTGCAGTTCAAACAATTCACCGGTCCTCCAGGGTTCAAGAAAATCCGTATAAGACGCTGAACCGGGATTTCCTGATTGTCCGCCGGGATAAACTCCATACCCGCGAACTTCCGGTCCTACCTCAACAACCATTCTCCATGACGGACCGTGTGTACCGCGCGTAGCATTAATCGCTTCCGACGAACCGCTGCTGAAAAGATCCTGCTCACCCATCCCGGGAATAAACGCCATATGATTAATGTCGTTATCAATCACAAAACCCCATTTCCAGTTATCACCGAAATCTCCATACTCATCCGTAAGTTCAGAAATTGCTGTTTTGAATGAATTTGTAGCCTGGTACGACCGGGTTTCTACCATATCAGTTTCCACATCATCAATAAACGGCCAGTCCGGTTCATTTTTTATGACCTCTGCAAAACGATCTCGAGCCGGATACCGGAGAGTTGCAGGTGTAGATTCATATTCATCCAAAAAAATGGATTGATAGAATTGACCTCTCCAACTTCTAAACACCGATGGAGCGATCATTTCGGCATCCATATGATAATTCCATTCTGTCAACAGGTTGTAGATCTCCATCTCCCGGCTGTTTAGACTGTCAGTCTCAACCCATTCCAGGAGTGAAGGAAGCAATACTTCACCGTAGTAGCTGTAGGTGTCTAATTGCATCTGCTGTATATCTTCCACGGTAATATTCTCCATCCGGTCCAGCAAATCATTGATTCGGCGCCCCCTTTCGAATGGAGCAAAATCATCATCAAGATAATATGGGTAATCGGGCGCAGCAGACTCTTGATTGGCTGAACTCACAAAACCGCGCTCCGGATTTTTAATATGGGGCACATGATCTCTTGGAATCCAGCCCTGCCAGTCGTAATCGGGATCGGTACCGTCGCTCACTGTACGTCCCTGGAACTCCCACTTTTTAGGAAATTTTCCATTCACCCAAAGAGCTATGTCTCCTTCATTGCTTGCGAACACAAAATTTTGTGCCGGGGCGTCAAAATGTTTTAAAGCTTCTACATAATCATCGTAATTTTCCGCCCTGTTCAACCCGTAAAATGCTTTCAAGTCGTTAGAACCGTCGTGTGCAATCCAGCGCTGGGCGTGATATACAGGCTCGCTGCCTTCCGTAAAAGAGGACCTGACTTCTGTTACCGGGCCGTGATGTGTATAAACAACGGTATCAATGACGGTTTCCCGGCCCCGAACTTTTATCTCTTCAATCCTGAAGTTGGTTTCTTTCCACCGGCCATCATGCCGGTATTCCTGTTTTGATTCATCTCTAAACTGAATTTCGTACCAATCCATTACATCTGCACTTACATTCGTCACTCCCCATGCCACATTTTCATTGAATCCTATAATTACTCCCGGTGCTCCCTGGAGGGTAGCTCCATAAGTATTTATACCTGGAGCATGAAGTTGAACCTCATACCAGATGGAGGGCAGAGTTAACTCAAGGTGCGGGTCATTTGCAAGAATAGGATTCCCGGATTGTGTTTTCTCGCCACTTACCGCCCAATTGTTGCTTCCAACACCTTCGGCTTGTTCAAACGGAGACAAAGCATTTGCAAGGGTCGGCACAAAAAGTGAGTCGGGTGCGAGCGGGATGTCTGCCTGGAAATTCCACTCCCTGGTTGGCGGAATGATCGGATCATTCAGTTCAGGTTTGGTTGTAAACCATTTATCTATGAACTGTTTGCCAAAATATTTTTGCGTATTGCTGGTTTGATTATCGCTGTTTCCGGCTGCCAGCGTGCGAGTCATATTTTTGAGCAAGAGAGCTGTTTTCAGGGGCTTCCACTCCTCCGGGGCAAGGTTCAGAATTTTATATTCCAAAGGATATTTTGCCGGACTGAGTCCTTCGATATAGGCGTTTACACCATCAGAATACGCATTCAACGTTGCCCACATCTGTTCATCTTTTTTGATCACTTCAATGGCTTTCTCAGCTCCATAGGGCATTCCCCATCGCCGGGTATTGCGATCTCTATTTAGCATAGCAGGGCCAATGATCTCGGCTAAACGTCCACCCGCATCATATGCCTGCAACTCCATTTGAAACAGGCGGTCTCTCGCAACAATGTAGCCTTGTGCAAAGTAGAGGTCATGATCATTTTTTGCGAAAATGTGCGGGACCCTTCGCTCATCGAAATAGATTTCAACAGGTTCCTGTAAACCATCCAAATTCAGTGTAATAGATCCGTTGAGCTCCCGGGTTTCTGCATTTCCCCAGAAGCCTTTAATAGGGTGAAAGAAGTTGCCGACCGGCGGGAGAGATCCAAGCGGAATAGAGTAAACATAGATGACTGCTCCCAGAAACAGGACTGCAATCAGTAGTTGTACTTTACGAGTCATCGTTCATGGTTAGTTTAAAAGAATAAAATAAAATAGAAAAATTTCAGTCAAACAGAGAGAACAAGAACCTTTTTAAAGCTCTAAAATGTAAAAATGAGGCTGTTTTCCAGTTCATATGTTACTTTTGGAATATCGATAATCGGTCTGGCATCATTCGTCATAACGAAACTGATCGCCAGGGTTATATGTCTGCTCAGCTTTACTCCGAGCTGGCTTTCAAGTGTAGAACGAGGCTCAAAAAAGAGATCCGGTCGAGCCTGGTAGTAACCAATCAGCAAAAGAGAGGTGGCTTCGTTGATGGATCCGCGAAGAGCAACATTACTTGTCGATTTAATAAACGTATTTTCTATATTTGTTCCTTCTTTTGGGTTCCACTCCTCATTTTCTGCCATAAAACCGGTTGAAAAGGTCCCTGAAAGACGGCCTTTTGATAAAAACCGGTACCGTATTCCTGTACCGACAAGTTGGCGCTTAGCCAATCTAAGATTATTGTTGTATTGGTACTGCAAAAACAGCTCCGGTGAAAACTTTTTCTTACTCCGGAATGTGGAGCGGGCATGAACGTACCCGCTGTTAATTATCGAGGATCCTTCAACATCCACAAACTCTAAGCTGCTAAGAAGAATATAGTTGTGATTTTTTGATGTATAGAACAGTGCAGATTCATTTTCGGCGGTTGTTACACGGTCGTCGTATTTCTCGATTGTAAGGTCGAGCCCTATCTCTCCACCCCAACCTGTTGAGTCAGCTCCACTCCTTACTCTCTCAACATTTAATATTTGAGCAGATGCATCGGCAAAAAAAAGAGTGGATGCAGCAAAAACAGTTCCCGCAAAAGATTTAAAAAAACTCATAGTTGAATCGATTGATTAGTGCCTCTGTGTTATTCCATTACCAGTAAAGCAATTTCATACAAAATACGCTGCCACCGCTCTTTAAAAATTCATACGTACTGAATTCATGAACGGAAAAACCGGCATCTCTAAGTTTCTTGTTAACATCGGTAGAACCCTGCTGAATGAATACATTTTTTCCATCCGGACAAACTGCATTGACTGCCAGTAATTTCTCTGCCTCGTATTTTGTAGCGGTTATTACATTTTCAAACATTGCCCGGATCATTTCAAGTCCTTCATCCGAAAAAGCCGACGGGTAGATCAACGCGGAAGATTCATTCAGTATACACATACATGTATCCAGGTGGTAAAAGGTTTCATCCGTAAGCGGGAGTGCAATGACAGGAACTTCAAGCTTATCGGAGATTTGTTCGTATGCATTCAGAGATGAACGAAAACCATGCCCACCCCATAACAGTTGACGTTTAAAGTGCCAGATGGCATCCCCCATCCCTTCAAACGTTTGTATTTTATTCTCATCCAGGTGCAGGATTTCATAACCCTGAGTTCGAAACCAATTCTCAATAGCTTCAACCTCAGGTTTCCTCTGGGTCGTTTTCATAATTCCCATCACTGCTTTTTTAGTGCCCTCCCGGCCTATAAACGGCAGACTTTGATTTGCACAAAACACCATGTCGGGCAGTCCCTCTTTTCCTTCCAGTATTTCAACGTTCAGGCCGAGCTCTTTAAATCCTTCGGCCAGGTGATTCCACTCATTTTGAGCCTGCATTTTATCCACATCCCCAATCTGCCCCTTCATATGCGGGTTGATGACATATTCAACATCAAAATAGGTCGGTTTGACCATCAGAACTTTTGAAGGAACCGGCATGGTTGGTAAGTCGGAAATATTAAAATCAATTTGATCAACAGATGTATAAACTCTACTCATGTAAAAATTCTTTAAGATGTGCTGACATTCCTTTTCAGACTTTTTCTGGCTCAAATATACGTTTTATTCGTGCAAATTTATATGAATTCCGAGGCAGTCCATTATCAAATACAATTCACATCTATGGCTTATTCTATATCCGATCCGACAGGATCAAATATGAATAACCCCGTATGAAATGCGGGGTTCCCGATGGCAATTATCTCCAAACCCTGAAAGGGTTTAACATTCTCATCAGAGCAAATACCTCTCATCAAATTCAATTTTATGCTCCTTTAAAAGAGCTTCCAATTCTTCAGACCAAGTTACATATTTATGATGATTTTCCTGATCCTTGATATAGTTAACCAACCGATCTTTATCATTGTAATGATGGGAAAACGCAGCGTAGCCTTTTTGCCAACCTCTAAATGCAGGAAATAACTTTTTTTCTTTGATAAAGGCGCTACTTGCCAGCTTTAAATCCTTAATCAGATCGGATAGCGCAACTGAAGGGTGGATATGAGTAAGAATATGCACATGGTCTTCCACTCCATTGATTCGGTACAGATGACATTTTTTATTCTTCAAAACTCCCCAGAAATATTTGAATAAAACTGTTCTGTTTTTCTTGACTAAGGATGGTGTCCTGAGTTTAGTTCCAAAAACTATATGATACATAATCTGCGTGTGGGTACTCATAATCCTGATTTTTATTAATCCTTCTACCTATATGAACCAGGAATTGCATCTCCCTTACAGATTATTCTTGAATCGACGTTTTGATTGAACCCACTTCGGGGTTCTTAATTCTTATCATCTTCCATCCCCACATTGCATGTGGGGCTATTCGTATTCATCCGCATTGCGGATTGAGAAAAGGCTATCGAATAAATCTCAACGCAACAAACTACGAGGAAATGCACCTATTGAGATATAAATTTCATGACCTGCTTTATCCTTTTTGAATATGCCCAGCTGATAAATCTTTAAATCTTAAGAGGAACAAAACAAAAAATGGTTCAAGCTTTTTAAAATGCGTAATTGAAACTGACCCGACAGGATCAAACATGAATAGCCCCGCATGAAATGCGGGGGTTGATATGGTGAGTGTCCCAAAACCCCGGAGGGGTTAAATATTCAAGTACTAATCATCACACTAACTCTCCTTTTCTCCAACATTGATTTCCTTCCAAAAAAAAGCCTCTGCAATCTTTTAAACAATTCACACGTTTCTGTTCACACTTGGTGAATCTTCAGGAAACCGTTAGCTTCAAACATGCTTTTAGATCCGGATCTGTTAACACAACTCGCCCCGCTCGACCTCAAAGCCCGAACCATTGTGGAGGGTTTTATTGCGGGTTTGCACCGAAGTCCCTACCACGGATTCAGCGTGGAATTTGCGGAACACCGTCCCTACAACCAGGGTGATGATTTCAAGCATATCGACTGGAAGGTGTATGGAAAAACCGAGCGTTTTTACGTAAAGCGTTACGAGGCTGAAACCAACCTGCGTGCTCATATTGTGTTGGATGTGAGCAGCTCCATGTACTTCAAACACTTTGCGGAGTGGAGCAAACTTCGATATTCCATCCATTACGTGGCTGCCCTCATTCATATGATGCACCGTCAGCGCGATGCCACCGGACTTGTTACGTTTGATGAGGATATCATCCAGAATTTTCCGGCTCGTTCGTCATACAGCCATGTTCGATTGCTGTTCAGCGAATTAGAAAAGCTTTTGAATGGTGAGCAGAAAAAATCTAAACAACAAAGAGCATCCGCCTCGGCAAAAGCTCTGCACAAACTGGCGGAGACACTTAAACGAAGAAGTCTTGTCATCATCGTGAGCGATCTTTTTGAAAATGTCCAGGGACATGAGGACCTGATCTCATCCCTCCGGCATCTGAAACATCAAAAGCACGAAGTCCTGCTTCTGAATGTGTTGGAAAAGAAAAGCGAACGTGAACTCGATTTCCCGGATGGAAAATTCCTGTTTGAAGATATGGAAACAGGGTCTGAATTGGAGGTAATTCCAGCCCAGGTAAAAGAAGATTACAAGAAAAAAGTAGCCGAGTATACTCAAAAATTTAAAATTGCCTGCAGCGAGGCCGGTGTAGACTTTGAAGAGATCGATACCCAAAGTCCTTTTGATCTGGCACTTTTAGCATATCTGAACAAAAGAAAACGGCTGTCTTAGAACTCCACCTCTTTTTTAAGTACAGCTTACCACTACTCACTCTAACGCTATGGGGGTGTTAAAAGCCAGTATTCCTTAAGACTTACTGTGCTGTTGTGTGGCCCCGTACCTTTGAGGTGCTTCGGTTTAATTTTTAAAGGTGCAAACCCCAAAGCCTTTGCGCCTGTGAATTCAGACACACGCAACTTTATTGTGCTGACCTGAATTCGATCCTGGGCTGGAATTACAGACTCATTATAATCATCAGAGTACACTATCTTACTCGGATCGAAATTGGGAAAGATAAGTTTGGAGTCTTTATAAATTGCAATACTCGCAAAACTTCCAGAATGGATAATCACCTGATCCGTCTCTTTTTCATTGGCTATAAAAAACTCAAAATGGATACTGTCGTTTTGAGCTTTCCTTATTTCAATTCGTGCCTCAAGGCCAACACTGTCCGGCAGTTGCTCTCTTTGATAGAGATCTTCGATGAATTCAGGTCTTGAATCGTCGTTATTGGCAATACATCCAGTAAAAAGTACGATAAGTAGTAGAATTATAACCTGAGAAAATTTCATGACAATTGAATTTTAATCGATTACAGATGGCTCTCTAAATCCAAATGGTTCAGACACTGGCTCTTCGCACATTTCTGAGATTATTCATCCATTATGAAGTAAAGTCAGATATAAGTCACGTTACTTTAACCCGTCTCAAAATTTTATTCAACAGCGTTAGCGACAAACGCTTCACATAAATAGATAAAATCTCAGTCCCGCCGATATAAACTTCCTCTTTCCTCTTAGCCAGTTTTGGTAATAGTTTTTGAGCAAACTCTTGGGGGGTCATCGCTTTTTTGTGGGCATCTCCCATCTGCTTGTACTTCTTCCCTTCTGCCGTGAGTGCATTGTATGTGATATTTGTCTTTATATACCCCGGGCAAACCAGCGTCACGTCAATATTATCATCATAGACCTCTTGCCGCAGGCAGTCGAACCAGCCGTGCAATGCATGTTTCGAGGCGGCGTAGGCCGACCGATATTTGGTGCCGAGCTTTCCCATCACACTGCTGATAACCACGATATGGCCACTCTTCTGGTCTATTAATGTGGGCAAAAGTGCTTTTGTGAGTGCAACAGATCCAAAAAAGTTTACCTCCATCAATCTTCGAATCGATTCCATCGTAGAGTTCACAGCGTACGCCCTCTGACTCACTCCCCCATTGTTGATTAACATATCAACCGTTCCAAAAAATGCTTTGGCTTCTTCCACTTTTTCCGGGAATGTCGATTGCTCGGTAAGGTCGAGTGGCAGAATTCGAACGGTTTCTTCGGCATTCTCACAATTTTCTTTAACTCTATCCAACTCTTCTGTCCGGCGAGCTGAGAGGATTACATATGCTCCCTTTTTGTTGAACTCATAAGCTAACGCTTCCCCGATACCGGATGAAGCACCTGTAATCCATACTACTTTTTTGGGTAAATCCATCGAGTATTATTTTATTGTTGTATCAAATCTTTTACCAATATAGTATTTAAGAACAGCAGATTCGATTTTTAAGGTTGATAAAGAATCTTCCAAACAAATGATTATTTTATATTCATAAAAATTGCAGATATCCATAACAGAATATTGATTATATGATTCCCAAACATACCATATTGCTGGTTGAAGATGAAGAAGAACCGGCAGAAATGTTGGCCAATTATCTTGAAATGGGAGACTATAATGTGCTCTTGGCAAACGACGGCCGGGAGGCGCTCGATCTGATCGAAAAACACGCAAGTGACATTCACCTGGCCGTGCTCGATATTATGGTTCCATACGTTAACGGAAAGGAGATCTGCAGCGTGATTCGGAAACACCCGGTTTTGAGTGACATTCCCGTCATTTTTCTCACCGCTAAAGACAAAGAGAAAGACGAAATTGAGGGCCTTGAGCTCGGCGCAGATGATTATATTTCAAAACCTGCGAGCCTTAAGTTGGTCAAAGCCCACATCGAATCTCTACTGCGCAGACAACTTCCTCAAAACAGTAAGTGGATTCACCACGGTGACCTGCTGCTGGATACCAATGGAAAAGATCTTTACCACAATGACGAACGAATTGAACTCACTTCCACAGAATATGCCCTGATTGAACTATTTTTCCAGAATCCAAAACGTGTATACAGCCGACAAGAGATCCTGGAACATATCGGCGGTGATGATAAATTTGTTTTCGACCGAACAGTGGATGTGCACATTAAAAACCTTCGGCTAAAACTGGGTGATGCCTCTGATATGATAAAAACCTATCGAGGAATCGGTTATGGATTGAACCGGGATCTGCAAAGTGTTTAAAGCATGATTTTAGCCATCTGACTAGCGCCCCGAAATATCAGGGTGCGACGAGGGTCCAAGTTACCTCGAAGAGATCCCTTGCGGAGCAAACTCGAACCAGTTGGAGGAAGCGGTCAGACGTTTTGCGTGAAATTAGAACCAATCATTTGAGAGCTAACAAACAACTATCAACTGACAACAAAGGATAATAATGAGTATTCGCTCGAAACTGGCCTGGACCTTTATCCTCTTACTAATTTTCGGCATTACGGCTATCAGCAGTTACTCTATTCTTTTTATCAGGAACTACCTTCTCGAACAGGGCGAAGAGCAGCTTATTCATGATTCAGAGTGGTTGGCCATTACGATTCAGAATCTTCGGGTTGATGGAAACTTTGAAACCAATCTCAATGAAGCTGCTCGGACATCCGGTTATCGAATGGCTATCTATGATGATGAGGGGGCTCTGTTTGCTGAAGTGCCATATAATCGTCAGATTCAGGCCGTGGAGATGCTGAGCGATTCGTTAATTCAGGAGATTGAACAGCAAAATGAGGTATTGCTTAAAAACTCTTCCGACTCTGAACAGCTCATCACTTTCACCAATATTGAAAGCACTGAAAATCCGGCGAGATACCTTCGAGTCAGCATTTTTAAGGACCAGGTGTACGCCCCCATAAGAACGATTCGATGGATTATCTATACCGGGATGTTTATCTCCATTGGACTTGTAATTATAGTAAGCATTCTGTTCTCCCGATACATATCCCGTCCTATTCTTGAACTGGAAGCAACTGCTCGAGATATTGCCCATGGGAATACCAATAGAACCATTAATCTCGATCGTAAGGACGAGTTCGGGCAACTTGCTGATTCGCTTAACCAGATGGCAGATCGGCTCCGTGCTGATAATCTTGAAATGAAGCGTATGTACCAGAAGCAAAGCCAGTTTTTTGCAGATATCACGCACGAAATTCGAAATCCATTACATACCATTTCCGGTGCATTGGAAATGCTTGAGATGCATGATCTGGATGAAGATCAAAAGATAAAATATATCAAAACGGCTTCTCGTCAAACACACCGGATCAATCGACTGTTTAAAGATCTTGTAACGTTGCAGCGGTATGATTCTGACGATCATTTTATAGAGAAAAAACCCTTTGACCTGCAGCTTTTAATCCACACTCTTCAAGAACTACTCGAACCCGATGCAGAAGACAAAGGACTATCATTGATTTGTGAAACGGAACCCATTCGCGTACTGGGTGATCCCAATAAGATTGAACAGGTACTGGAGAATCTAATTTCGAACGCTATAAAATTTACCAACAACGGTCATATTCGGCTCAATACTAAAGAGAAAACAGATTCTGTAATTATTGAAATTGAAGATACCGGAATTGGTATATCAAAAGAACACCTCGAAAGGTTGTTTGATCGATTCTACAGAACGGACAAAGCACGCTCGAGAGATAAGGGCGGAACAGGACTTGGCCTGGCCGTAGTAAAAAGTATTCTAAACGCTCACGGAACAGAAATACATGTTGAGAGTGAACCCGGTAAGGGGTCTAAATTCTGGTTTAAACTGGATAAAGTTTGAATGAAATAGTATCATTTCCGTCAAAATTACACACTTATTGCAAAGATTTTGATACTTAATTAGAACAAGTCTACATAAGCATCTCTTCACTTTTCCTTCATAAAAAAATGGTTGTTTTGTTAATTGCAAAGGAACCGCGTTTATTTAATTTATAGCAGTATATGAAAATTGGTGTCGTCTTAATGAATCTTGGAGGACCCACGCATGAAGATAATGTGCGTATCTTCCTGAAAAACCTGTTTAGTGACGAAGATATTATCAAGTTGGGGGGTGGAACTACACAAAACATTTTTGCGAACATAATCTCTAAATTTCGAGCCCCAAACGTAGCAGAAGATTACAAAGAAATTAATGGATGCCCGAAAGGGTGTACCGGGAGTAAATATTGCTTTAACCGTCAAAATAAAGTGGTATCAGACTGCTGTTCTCCCATTAATGGATTGACGGAATCTCAGAGAAGAAGTCTCGAAAAATACTTCAAAAAGAATCTTCCTGAGCACGACATAAAAGTTTACACTTGCATGAGATACTGGCTGCCATTTGCCGATACTATTATGGATGAGATGGTGGAAGATGAGATCACGCATACTGTTTTACTTCCTTTGTATCCACAATTTTCATGGACTACATCCGGAAGCAGTTTCCGTGACTGGGAAACCGTTGCAAAAGAGAAATTTCCCGATGGAGAAACTCCCTGGAAAGAATTTCATGTAAAGAACTATCACCGAAACGAGAGTTACCTGAAAGCGATAAATGATCGGATTGATGAAGCTCTCGCTGAGATGGATGAGGATACACGCCACAAAACACATTTTATATTCAGTGCTCACGGTACACCTCTTCTGGAAGTTCGAAGCGGGGATCCTTACACCGTTGAGATCAAAGAATCTATGGAAGCTGTGATGGAACGCCGTGAAGAGAAAAATTCATACTGGCTTAGTTTTCAGTCGCGTGTAGGCCCACAGAAATGGACCCAACCGAATACTGAAGATCTGGTACGGCGTCACCTGGAATATGGAATTAAAAACTTTTTGATGATCCCTATTGCATTTGTTACCGATCATATTGAAACTTTATATGAATTGGGTGTTGAGCTCGTTGAAGATTTAGAGGAAGAGGGATTTGAATTTGAGAATATGAAGGTAATGGAGGGACTCAACGATCACCCCGATTTTATCAAGGCGTTGGCTGAGGAAGCTGTCCATTGCCTGCGGCATGAAATAGATCTTAAAGAACTCCAATCAGATAGTAAAGAGTCAAAAAAAGTAGTGAACGCATAAATATGGTTCATCCAACCGTACAGGATTTTATTGCTATTGGAATCAATCATTGGGATGCTCCTGTTGAGATACGGGAGAAATTTAGCCTCGCTGATGAGAAAAAAGAATTGATGTTGCATGGTGCACGTCGCGAGGGTATTGAAAGCATGTTTATCGTATCTACCTGTAATCGTACAGAGGTTTTTGCACAAAATGCCACTGCTAATGAATTGATTCGCCTGCTTACCACCTATAGTTATGGTAATCTTGATGAATTCCATAAATATGGGTTCGAACTTGAAGGAGAACGCGCAATTCAACACCTTTTTAAAGTAGCAACCGGTCTCGACTCACAGATTTTGGGTGATTTGCAGATTGTAAAACAGGTAAAAGAGGGGTATGAATATTCAGCTTCTCAGGATATGATTTCCGGCGAACTTCACCGGCTCATCCAGCATATATTTCGGGCTCATAAACGCTCCCGGAACGAAACATCTTTGGGACAAGGCGCAGCAACAGTTGCTTATGCTGCCGTTAAATTTGCAACGCGTACATTTGATAACCTGACTGACAAAAATATTCTGCTCGTTGGAACAGGCAAAATTGGGAAGGTAACGTGCAAAAATCTCGTAAACCTCGGTGCAGGCAAATTGACTCTCATAAACCGAACGCGGGATCGTGCTGAATTTATAGCCGAGAAATTCAACCTCGAAGTGGCCGACATGGAAAATCTCGCAGAACAGATCGCCGATTCTGATCTTGTGATTGTAGCTACAGGGGCAAGTGATCCGGTGATTAAAATGGAGCATATGAAACCGTCCATCGGTCAACGGAAATTTAAGGTGATGCTGGATCTGTCCGTTCCTAGAAATATTGACCCGGAAGTTTCCTCTCTCGATTTTGTAGATGTTGCCAATATGGATATGTTAAGCGACGTAACTGACGAAGCATACAAGAAACGAGAAGAAGAAATTCCACTTGTAAAAAATATTATTGAAGATGAGTTGTCTAACTATAAACTCTGGCTTGATGAGCAAAGAGTCGTCCCAACGATTAAAGCCTTGACTCAAAAGTTTGATAATATCCGTGAAGACGAACTCGATTTCTTTAAAAATAAAATTGTAACGGACGACTTTGATAAAGTTGAAAATCTGACCCGCCGAATTGTTAATAAACTGGCCGCTTACAGCATCGAACATCTGCGAAATCATCATCAATCGGACGAAGTTTCCGAAATGGTGAAAGAGATGTTCAAACTTGAAGCAAAAAACGGGCATGAATAAACCTATCCGAATAGGTACGAGGGACAGCCAACTTGCAACTTGGCAAGCAAAAACCGTATCAAAAAAATTAGAAGAAGCCGGACATTCTACTGAGATTATCTTTGTGAAATCCCAGGGAGATCTCGATTTAACGACACCGTTGCCGGAGATGGGTGGAAAGGGTGTTTTCACAAAAGCTCTGGACGACTCACTACTGAATGATGAGATTGACCTGGCTGTCCATTCTTATAAAGATCTGCCAACAGATAATCCGCTGCCGTTGAAAGTGGCAGCTATCCTTGAACGTGAAGATCCGCGAGATTCGTTAGTTGCTCCTTCAGGGACTGATTTTTTGGATGATGAAACCATTGAAGCTGTGATTGCAACCAGCAGTAACCGCAGGAAAGCCCAGTGGCTGCACAGGTATCCAAACCACAGCATCACAAATATTCGCGGAAACGTGAATACACGTCTCAATAAAGTTGAGGATAATAAGTGGCATGGAGCCATTTTTGCAGCGGCAGGGTTAAAACGAATTGACCTGGATCACCATATTTCGGAATACCTCGATTGGATGGTTCCGGCACCTGCACAGGGAGCCATGGCCGTCATGATTCGTGAAGGTGATCACGAGATTGAATCTGTAGTAGAGCAACTCAATCATTCTGAAACAGCTCTCTGTACAAATATTGAACGAGAGTTGCTAAACGAAATGGAAGCCGGGTGCAGTGCACCGGTTGGAGCATTTGCATGGCTGGATGGAAATGATCTTGTCCTGCATGCTGTTGCATTAAAAACGGATGGGACATTACAGTATGATATAGAACTTAAAACCCTCTCCACTCAGGCCGAAGGTCTGGGAAGACAAGCCGCCCGCAAGCTTTTGGAACAGGGCGCTGATGAATTGGTACAAGAAGTAAAGGAATAGTTCGTACCTCATCATAATAAACAGTAAAACGAACATAATTTTTGACGAATAACACTACAAATGAATCAACTACTTGATATTTTTGTAACACGAGAACTTGACGACAATCAGATAGAGCAGGCTGAAGATCTGGGATTAAACGTCGTAATCGAACCCGCTATTGAAATTGAATTTCGGGAAGACTGGTTTGCAATTGAAATGCTTTTCAAATCCAATAAAGAACCAATTATTGCCGTCACAAGCTATAACGCAGTGAAGGCACTGGAATTCTATCAAAGTTCAGGAAAAGAGATTCCTGAAAAAGCAACATTTTATGCTGTCGGTAAAAAAACAGCAGCAGCCGTTAAAGAGCGTTTAGGTTTTGATGCAGCATCACCCGAGCAACAGGATGCCATCGGATTGGCTAAAAAAATTAAAAATGATTTTGCTAAGAAAGACGATTCTGATAAACCAACAGTACTCCATTTCTGCGGAGATAAACGACGAGACGAATTCCGACAGTTTTTAAGCGATGCTGATATCCATGTACGAGACATGGTTGTGTACAATACAATCCTTAAAAGTATGAGACTGCCAACGCACAAGACAGACGGAATACTTTTCTACAGTCCAAGCGCTGTTCACGCATTTCGAGACAGCGGCGGATTCAGAAACAAAAACCTACCCGAACTGTTTGCAATTGGCGAAACAACCGCCGAAGAACTCAGCATTGAAGCCGGACGACACGTTCATGTTTCACCGGAACCAAGTACTGAACATCTTTTACAGCACGTATCTGAGGTTCTGAATCGTGAAGAGAAAAAGGAAGTTCTTACCTAAGGAGTCGAGAAACACCTGAATGAATCAATCATTTCCTTCATTAAAAAATGATCTATTACTTCGGGCTTTAAAGGGTGAGGAGGTTGAGCGTCCACCTGTGTGGATGATGAGACAGGCCGGACGCTATCTCCCTCAATACATGAAATTGAGAAAAAAGTATAGCTTCTTTGAGCGGGTTGAGACGCCCGAGCTTGCTTGTGAGATCACCCTCCAGCCTATTGATGAGTTAGAACCGGATGCCGCTATTATCTTCTCAGATATATTAACCATTCCCCAGGCACTGGGAATTGATGTGGACCTGGTTCCCGGTAAAGGCCCTGTGATGGGTAATCCCATTCGAAACGTGGATGATGCATTTGCAATCCTTGCGGAAGATGTGCCGGAAAAGCTGCAGCACGTAATGGATGCGATCACCCTCACACGGAATGAACTAAACGGACGGGTCCCGCTAATTGGATTCGGTGGCGCGCCCTGGACGCTTTTTTGTTATATGGTTCAGGGTGAAGGATCCCGCAACTTCGATAAAGCAAAAGCTTTTTTAACTCAACATCCCGATGCATCAAGGCATGTGATGAAAGAGCTCACAAAAGCCACGATTGACTACCTGAAAGCACAAGTAGATGCCGGAGCGCAAGTTATTCAATTGTTTGATTCCTGGGCCGGAATTCTCAGTCCCGATGATTTTAACGAATGGTCGCTGCCCTACTTGATAGAGATCACAAAGGCCATCAAAGAAGTGCCTGTGATTCTGTTTGCAAAAGGTGCATGGTATGGATTGGAACGAATGAGTTTCAAAAGCGGTGCTTCCGCTCTTGGACTCGACTGGACCATCTCACCGGAATTTGGACGGGAGAAAACCAGAAATAATATCACGCTTCAGGGAAATTTCGATCCGACTCATTTGCTCGGTCCAATTCAAGATATTGAGATGAAAACCAAGCGAATGATCGACCGATTTGGCACTCAGCGATATATCGCAAACCTGGGCCATGGTATTCTGCCAAACGTTCCGGTAGATCACGCAAGGGCGTTTATTGATACGGTGAAGAATTATGAAGGGAAAAAGTGAAACGTGAGCCTCCCCTCTTGAGAGGGGACAGATGCTGGAACGTCCAGTGGAAGCATCAGGGGTGTGTTCACTTTGGAGTCAGCTATATCTTGAACAACATTAAACACACCCCTTGTTCAACAAATAAAGCTTCGCTTTTTTGTTTCACTTTCCCCTCTCGAGAGAGGAGGTTTAAATCAATTCAAAAATGTCATCCATGAAAAAAGAATTCGCAACATACATTCAAAATCTTCAGAACGAAATCTGCTCTTCACTCGAAGAGATTGATGGAAAATCTTCGTTTCGGGAAGATGATTGGGATCGTGAAGGAGGAGGCGGTGGTAAAACCCGTGTCATTTCAAAAGGCGATGTTTTTGAAAAAGGCGGTGTCAATATCTCAACGGTTCACGGCGAGCTTCCTGAACCCATTAAAAAACATTTTAATGTAGAAGACGGCTGGTTTTGGGCGGGTGGAATTTCACTTGTTGTTCATCCCAAAAGCCCGATGATTCCGACGGTTCACGCCAACTTTCGCTATTTCGAACTGTATGATGACGAGGAGATGATGCATCCGGTTGACGGCTGGTTTGGAGGAGGGGCTGATTTGACCCCCTACTATCTTTATGAGGAGGATGCCCGCCACTTCCATCAAGTATTTAAAGATGTCTGCGAAAAACATGGCGAAGACCTTTACCCCGATTTCAAAAAACAGTGCGATGAATATTTCTACAACTCACACCGAAATGAAGCGAGGGGAATCGGCGGACTATTTTTCGATTATCTTCGTGCAGACGACAAACGGAGCTTAGATGATTGGCACGCCTTTGCTGAGGATACCGGCAAAGTTTTCCTGGATTCATACATGCCGATCGTTGAGAGACGAAAGGATGAAACTTATGGCGAAGAAGAACGATACTGGCAGGAGATTCGTCGCGGGCGATATGTTGAATTTAACCTCATTCATGATCGGGGAACGCTTTTCGGTTTAAAAACAAACGGCCGAATTGAATCTATATTGATGAGCCTTCCGCCTGAAGTTCGATGGGACTATGATTTCAAGCCGGAAAAGGGAAGCCGGGAAGCGAAATTGCTTGAGGTTTTGAAGGAGCCGAGGGAGTGGGTTTGAGACACAATGAGACATGGTATGTCTACTCTCTGAAACAAAACGAGTCGATACAATCAAATAACTAACTGATATGTAGTTTTTGCTACATTCAGACATACCATGACTTTTTCCTGTTTCTGACCATGACAACTAACAACGGACAACGGACAACGGACAACAAACAATATCCAAATCAAACCATCCTTTTCAATAATCTACCCAAAAACTTATTTCCGTATATTTTGTTGATGTGACTCATATCGGCAATTACAACCAACTCTTTTCGGCTTCGGGAAAAGGCCACGTTTAAAAGGCGCGGAACACTTAAGCCGTTTTTCTCTTCATCAAACGGCCTCACGGAATAGTGACGCGTTCTGCCTCTCTGCTCTTCACCACTCATCACCGTATCAAAAATGATGTAATCTTTTTCCCTCCCCTGAAAGGTGTGAATCGTCCCCACTTCCACATTTCGGATTCCGGCATCATAGAGGCGATTTCTCAAATCATAGACGGCACTTCGGAATGGGACAATCACCCCAACCTGCTCCATAAAAATTCCCCGTCCCTCCATATTTGAGACGAGCCGTTCAATCACACTTTGATGAACTATATTCACCGGTTTAAACCCTCTCTCACCTGATTTCTGCTCCAATACCGGCTTGTATTTTGAGGTATCCACAAGATGAAAGGCCCGACCGGAAAGTGAATTCAATGACGCCTCTTCCAGTTTTCCGGTTTTTAGACGGCCTTCATAAAAAACGGTGCTAATGATATCTGCGAGAGAAGATTCCAACCGATACTGTGTATCAAAAAAGGAGGTAAATTCGGGATTTTCATCATGCCATATGAACAGATCTTCACTGCTGTCCGCACCGGAAACCGTCGTAAAAATATCCTGCTCCAAAAAATCACGAGAGTCTCGATCTGATGTCAATGCTATGGGCGGTAACTGCATAGGATCACCCACAACCACCATATGCCATTTGGCATGAGAGGCCAGCACCATTAAATAGGGCAAATTCGCCATCGAGCCCTCATCAACCACAACTGCATCGAATTCGAGATCGTGGAACAAGTCAGAGGTACAAACTTTCGCCAGTGTCGTAGCAATTAACTGCTTCCTCCAAAGTTCCTTTCTCTCGCTAACCTGTGTGAGCTCCTCAATTTTAGTCTCAAGCTCTTCGATTCCACCGGCATTCTTCATTTTTTGTTCGATCAGCTTCAACTCCAATTCCTGGTTGGGTGTGGGCTG
This sequence comes from Rhodohalobacter sulfatireducens, assembly GCF_022012475.1. GTDB lineage: Bacteria > Bacteroidota > Rhodothermia > Balneolales > Balneolaceae > Rhodohalobacter > Rhodohalobacter sulfatireducens. Next base: position 30,834 of record NZ_JAKLWS010000030.1, on the reverse strand, counting down.
TTTGCCATTCTTAAAACGTTTCTCTACAGCTTTCAATGCTTGCTCTCTTCGGCTTAGCAGATCTACCCACTCACCGGCTTCCTCTTTTCGATTCTGAATCGCTTTTTCAATTTGAACAGAAAACTGGTAAGAATCGAGTGTATCGTGATCCAAAACCGCATCTCCAAATCGAGTAATTTTATTTGGATTGATATCAATTTCGATCTCATCTAACGCATGAAGAGAACTTAATAGTCCCACGTCCACAGCGCGATTGGTATTTGACGCAAACAGTACTTTCTTCCCCTGGGCCAGGTAGTTCGCAATGATATATCCCAGCGTATCTGTTTTCCCGGTTCCGGGCGGTCCCCAGATAAACAACGACCTGCACTTCATCGCCTTTTGAATGGCATCGGATTGAGCCTCGTTTCTCTTCTCATCCTGTATGATTTCCCCATTGGAAGGTATCACCTCCTCTTCCGGATTAAACAATCTCTCCAGCCGTTTTGAAGCCTCCTCTTTCCTGTCTAACAGGTTTTCTATTTCTGAAAGTGTTCGTTTTAGAACAAAATCGTTCTCCCACTCCAGGTCCACTTTATCAATAGATAAGCCGACCTTTTCAGGAAATCTCAGAACAACTGTTTTATCTTCAAAGGATACCGGATGCACCATCCAGACTTCGTCTTTGATTGTGGCTTTAATCTCCTCTGCAAATCGAATGGAGGGTTGATGACATTCAAAACTATAATCTGCAGTTTCACCGACTCCACTATTTACAAGCTCCCCACTAAATAGAATCTCTGTTGATGGCTTTTCGCGAACCGTTTCGATCTCCGATTCCAGAGCCGACTTCGCTTGACGAATCAGTTCCTCAATATTCATTGTGTGTGGTGAAAAGGCAAAGTTGAAAAGTCTTAAGTGTGATTTCGAATGGAAAGGTACTCAGCTTGCAAGGCAAATGAAATGAAAAAAGTGTGGTTTGTAGTTAGTTGTTTGTTGTTTGTAGTTAGTTGTTTGTTGTTTGTAGTTAGTTGTTTGTTGTTTGTGGTTAGTCGTTAGTGTTTTGTTTTGAACTATTACAACAGACAACTAACTACAAACAACTGACAAAAGACGCTTTGCGTCTGTCATTGATCCCACAACTCGGCCCGAATCATTTCTGCACTTTTTTCTGAGATGATATACTCCAATTTGATCCGGCTCTTTTCTGGAATTTTGGCTTCTACCAATCTTGCGCTGGCAGGGGTGTAGACAATTAAATCTGTATTTCTAACAAATAACGGCAATGATTTTCCGTAAGTAGCACCTGCAACAAATGCTCCTTCAAACTTGATGAGTGTTTTGAGCTCGTCAATAATTTTAGGGATACTGTCTTCTTCTGCTGTAACTAACCCAATAGCTTCTATGCCGGACCGGTCGATGATAGAGAGTAAAACGTCCGCATCGTAATGAAAGACAACAGGCAGCAGGCGAATTGCATCACTCAGATTTCTAAATTCATTGACTAAGTAGATCGGTACAAAAAGGGCATCATATCGAACTAAATCATCGTAGTCAGCCGATTTGATGACAGAGCTTTTTACTCCTATCTGATTTTTGATCGAATCGGAAAGCAACTTGGCAAGTTCAATCGTTTCACCAACAGTGGCAATGCTTTGAATGCGGTCCGGCCACTCCATGAAACTGATCTGCTCTTCAAAAATGGCCTCCACCTCCGATTCATCCAACCCGTATCCTATCAACTCTTCGAGAAGCATCTGAAACTTCTCAGCAGCCAACTCAAGTCGTTCGGATTTATCAAGAGTTGTACTTTGTTGCCTGACCAAAAAACCTCGTCCCTGTTCACTTTCAATCAATCCTTCATCAGCCAGTTGCTGATAGGCTTTTCGCACGGTATGAAAACTGGCTCCTAACTGCTTTCCCAATTCACGGGTAGACGGCAACATCTCTCCCACCTGGAACTGCTTGGTGGTAATCATCAACCGGATGCGGTCTGCGATATGTTTGGCGGAATGTTGCAAGTATCAGGATTCAAGTTACAGTTAGAAATTGCATTTTTTTGAACCAAGCCGACATGTTGAAATCAGAAAAAGTAAAAAGCTTGACTTTATACTTTTTAAGGGCAAGAAAAATACAATGTCTTTCATTCATTAATTTTTAAAACCTTACCACCTTTTATGTTTCCTTCTTTGATCTCCATCAGAGCCTCGTTTGCTTTCTCTAACGGAAAGAGTTGAACATCGGGTCTAATCCCGGCCTCGGCGGCAATTTTGAGCATCATCTGAACATCTTTCCGGGTAACATTTGCAACGGATTTGATCTCCTTTTCCATCCAAAGATGAGTAGAGTAGTCGATTTTTTGGAGATAATCGATATCAGAATCCTGTTTACGAATTGCATTGATCACTAATCTTCCACCCGGAGCCAGGTTTCTTAGCGCCTCCACATCCGGCTTCCAGGCAGGAGTTGTATCTATAATCGCATGAAGTGGTTCAGGTGCTGTATCCTCCGTGTCACCGGCCCAAACGGCACCAAGTTCCAGTGCAAATTCACGCTCATTGGGATTTCTAGCAAACACATAAACATCAGTATTTGGGTATAGATATTCTGCCATTCTTAAGACCAGATGACCTGAAGCGCCAAATCCGGTAAGGCCGAGCCTTTTTCCATCAGAAATATTTGTCAGCGAAAGAGACCTGTAACCAATCGCACCGGCACACAGAAGCGGAGCCGTCTCATCATCATTCAGTTCATCGGGAATTGCGAAAGAAAAATCGGCAGGAACAGTTATGTACTCGGCATACCCACCATTTTTATCACGGCCGGTTGCCGTAAATTCCTCGCATAAGTTTTCTTCCCCTTCTTTACAGTGATAGCATTTCCCACAAGCAGAGTAGATCCAGGCAACTCCTAATCGGTCGCCCACATGAAACTGATCAACACCCCCTCCAAGTTCATCAACAATTCCAACCACCTGGTGGCCCGGAACTACAGGATAAGATTCGGGCGGAGTTCTGCCTTCAATTTCATCCAATTCGGTATGGCAAACTCCACAAACCGACACTCTGATAAGCAGTTCTCCCTTTGCCGGTTTTGGCTTTTCGATATCAGTCAATTCTAATGGAGAATGATTCCGGCTTAAGTCTTCAACACTATTTAACAGCATTGCTTTCATAAACCGGAATCAATTTTATTCAAAGAAATGTTTAGTCAATTTAAATGCTCAGATTTTTCATGTATTCAGCATTTGCACGGGCTGCATCCAGAGGTGTCGTATCTGTATATGCCTCCTGCTCAATAATGAAGTATTCCATGCCATTCATCTCAGCAACGTTTAGTAGTGGTGGATAATCAATCGTACCTGTTCCAACAACTACAGACTCAGGTTCTTCTCCGCCGGAGTAATCTTTGACATGGCCACTGGTAAATCGACCATTATATCTTCTAAACCATTCTGCAGGATCCTCGCCGGCTGCAACTACCCAATAGATATCCATTTGATAATCAACCAGTTCAGGATCTGTGTTATCCATCATTACGACTTGTGGAATCTCGCCATCCAGCTCTTCAAAAGAGTAAGCATGATTGTGATATGCAAAATTGATTCCTGCATTGTTCGCGATCTCTCCCAGTTCATTGAACTGTTCCGCCAGTTGATAGAAATCATCAATTGACTCTTGGGGACCCACGTAAGGACAGGTAATGTAAGGCACTCCAATTTCAGCAAGTTGATTTACTTTTTCTTCGAAGTTTTCGAATACATTGGCATGAGTGGAAACCATGCTCAAACCTTGATCATCCAGGAACTGTTTGAATTCGGTATTGCTCATTCCCCAAAAAATTCCCATCGAGCCTTCGTAACTTTCAATTTGTTGATACCCGAATTCGGCAAGACTCGAAATTACGCCTCGCGGATCTTCTCCAATGATATCTCTTAATGTATAAAGCTGTATACCAAATGGATTTGTGACTTCTGAATTTTCTTCTGAATCTGATGAAGCACAAGACTGTAAAAAAGACAAACTGGTTAAAGCGGCCCCGCCGGCAAGAAGTCCGGATTTTTTTAGAAAAGAACGACGTGAAAAGTCCATATTTATTTTATTTAGTTATCTGTTGTTTTGGCTGATTGGTGAATTATTACCTTCCGCATCCTTAAATTTTTTCACCCATCATACAATTAGAATACAGAAGAAAAACTATACCATCAATCAAGATATCATCAAAAAATGTAAGAAGTAAGAATTAACAATTTTGATAAAAAGCTTATTTCACAATCTTTTTCAGTTCACTGAGTAATATAAGGGCCTCTATCGGGGTCATTCTTTCAGGATCACTTGCTTCAAGTTTATCCATAACCGTTTCTATTCTTGGATCCACATGAGTATCAAAAAGAGTCATTTGTGGAATTTGCTCCTGGTTTTGAACTTCTTGAGTTGTCTTCTTGGCAGCCTGTTTCTTCGCTGCAGTTTTTTTGATAGCTCCGTTTCCGTCATGACTCACATCCAACGAATGGCTCTCCAGGTTTGATAAAATCTCTTTTGCCCGTTCAATTACAACTTGCGGCAAACCAGCCATATTTGCTACTTGAATACCGTAACTGTGATCGGTTCCTCCCCTGACCAACTTCCGCATGAAGATCACTTTTCCATCATGCTCTTTGACTTTAATGTTGAAATTTTTAATCCGTTCGTACCGGCTTTCCAGCTCATTCAACTCGTGATAGTGCGTGGCAAACAGTGTTTTTGCTGCAACTTCCGGTTTGTTATGAAGATATTCTGAAAGTGCCCAGGCTATACTCAAGCCATCAAACGTACTCGTTCCGCGTCCAACTTCATCCAGCAAAATAAGTGATTTTGGCGTGGCATTGTTGAGTATATTAGCCGCCTCATTCATCTCAACTAAAAACGTACTTTCCCCGGCGGCAAGGTTATCGGATGCCCCAACTCGTGTAAAGATCTTATCCACTAAACCGATGGTCGCTTCCTTTGCCGGGACAAAACATCCCAGCTGGGCCATCAGCACAAGAAGCCCCGTTTGACGCAAAATGATACTCTTTCCTGCCATGTTCGGACCGGTAATCATCAAAATTTGATATTCGGAATTATCAAGATAGATATCATTGGGAATGAAAGGCTCACCGGCCGGAAGTGTTTTTTCAACTACCGGGTGGCGGCCTTTTTTCACATCCACAACATCCTTGTCATTCACTTCAGGCCGAACATAGTTGTTTCTAAAGGAGACCTCGGCAAAACACTGCAGGCAATCAAGTTGTGCTAGAGCAGCGGCTATTTGTTGAATGTCATCTGCAAACTCAGCCACATACAATCTCAATTCTTCAAACAGCTCACCTTCCAGCGTTTTACTTTTTTCCTCGGATGAGAGGACTTTCTCCTCCACCTCTTTCAACTCTGGTGTAATATATCTTTCGGAGTTGACCAGGGTCTGCTTTCGAATAAAATGCTCCGGCACTTTATCTTTATGAGTATTTGTAACTTCTATGTAATACCCAAAAACCTTGTTATAGCCAATCTTCAGAGAAGAAATCCCAGTCTCCTTCGCCAGGTCGTTCTTAATCTTCGCGATATAATCTTTACCGTTTCTTGCGATATCCCGAAGCTCATCCAGGTCTTCATCAAAGCCGTCGGCAAAAATTCCTCCGTCTCTAATACTGGCCGGGGGATCTTCCACAAGAGCCCGTTCAATTCTCTCCTGAACGTCCACCATCAACTTCAATCGATCATTAACAGAATCCAAAAGCTCATTATCAGATTGTGCAATTTGAGTCTTAACCCGTGGAATTTGTGCCAGTGAAAGTTGTAGCTGTTTCAAATCTCGGGCATTGGTTCTGCCTACACTGATTCGGCTAATCAATCGTTCAAGATCACCGATTTGCCCGAGATCTTCCCGCAGTTCATGCCTTCTGTCATGCTCTTTGTACAACCAATCGACAGCTTCGAGACGCTTTTGAATCTGTTTTACTTTCTTCAGAGGTCGCATGATCCACTTTCTCAACAATCGTCCGCCCATGGCAGTTACCGTATCGTCCAAAATAGACACAAGCGTGCCATCAGTACCGCCCTCCTGCATGGCAGTGGTCAACTCCAGGTTTCGTTTTGTTGAGGAATCCAGAGCCATATAATCGGTATTCTCATATGCATAGAGTCGGCGAAGATGACCCAGGGATGATTTTTGAGTTTCCTGCATGTAGTGAAGCAGTGAACCGGCTGCCTGATGTGCAATCTCCAACTCCTCAACTCCAAATCCCTTAAGAGAATGCGTACTGAAATGGTCGGTCAGCAAATTGTAACCGTAATCACCCTGGTACACCCAATCTTCTATGTAAGTGATATTGTACCGGGCAACTTCATCCGGGAGTTTATTTTTATATTTTTTTTGAAGAAGAACCTCGGAAGGTTGTATGGATTGCAGCATCGAATCCAGTTCTCCTTTTGAAACCTGGCTCAAAGCAAACTCACCTGTTGAAATATCCGAAAAAGCGATCCCTGCAGTTCCGCCTGCCCAGTGGATAGAAGCGATGAAATTATTTCTTTTGTGATCCAGGAGTTTTTCGGACATCGTTACCCCCGGTGTGGTAATCTCCGTGACTTCCCGCTGAACAACTTTCCGGCCAGCCTTTTTTGCTGAGTCCGGATCTTCGGTCTGCTCACAGATGGCCACCCGGTATCCACGCTTTACCAGCTTGGGCAGATACGTATCCAGCGAATGATATGGAAAACCAGCAAGGGGCGTTTGGTCTCCCCCATTATTTCGTTTTGTGAGAGTAATACCCAACTCTTTGCTGATCAGTTCGGCATCATCAGAAAATGTCTCATAAAAATCTCCGACCCGAAAAAGTAAGATGGTTCCGGGGTGTTTCTCCTTTATATCAAAATATTGCCGCATTAACGGCGTCTGTTTTTTCTTGCTCTTTTTACTCATTTAAGAAATGTACACTTAATATCCGGCATTTTCGATGGTAGTGAATATGCTACACTTTATACTAACAACTGTGCATCATTGTCAAATTCCGAGCCGGATTTTTGAGGAATTAATCCATATCATTTTCAGTCACGAACCGATACAAATAGGGCGATCGGTGAGCTTTGCCGGTCTTCTTTTTTCCCAGGCGTTTCAAGTGGCCTGAATCCATCATTTTTCGGTGGAAACCTGTACGGTGCAGTTTCTCTCCTAAAATAGTTTCGTGCAGTTTTTGGAGGTCTTTCATTGTAAATGTATCAACCAAAAGATTGGCTCCTAAAAGCTTATTATCCACATGGTTTCTGAGATAAAGAAGTGCTTCATCGATTATCTCCCTATGGTCCTGTATCAGTGTTGGAATGGAGTCTAAGTCAAACCAGGTGCACTTGCTCGACATAATTCCCGGCGTTGGAGCTACCGCTTTATAATCTACCAGTGCCACATACCCGACAGATACAAACCTTCGTAACAGCCAGTGATTCTCGTCATATTTTATATCGTTATTCTCCATCACGATCTTCATCGCATCGGTATCACTTCGATCATGTCTGCCGAATGTGTGAAATTGGCTCAGGTAGATGTCTTTCAAACCGGTCCTTTCCTTCAAAACTTTTGAAGCTGCTTTATCCAGGTCTTCATCCTTTTCAATAAACCCACCTGGCAGAGCATAGAGATCGGTATTTTCGTATTCCATTATCAGGATCTTCAACTCCCTTTCATGGTACCCGACAATCACACAGTCAATAGCTAATCCTGGTAAAAATTTATCCCAATTCGCTTTGTTCTTGTATTCCTCTTTTTCTTGCCCCATACTATCTTTTTAGATTTTCACCGTTTTTATCTGTGAATTTTAAAGCGGCAACAACAGAAATTAAACCGACACTTCACTTGAACCTCGAGAAAGGTAAAAATACAATCCGAGTTTAGCCAATTTCACGAATTGATCAAATTAACTGAACAGTAAATTCGTATAATCAATTAGATTAGAAAGTTCACCCTTTTTGGGTTTAAACGGGGATCGGCTTATTTTCAAATTTAGGATGTTTAAATTCGAAAAAAATAAATTCAAGCGATTCTGGAAGCTGGTTTTAGATCTCAGCGTGAAGAAAGATGTTTTCTTCAATGCATCTGCTATTACGTTCAACCTATTTACCTGCGCAATCCCATTTACACTCATTATTATCTCAATTTTGGGATATGTACTCTCCATCGATGCAGCCTTTAATGAATTAGTGCGATATGGCCGGGAACTTCTCCCGCAATTCAGTTTTGAAACACAAAGCGGTGATGTTTTTGAAGGTGCTGTTACCATCGAGGCTTTAATACAACCACTTGTAGGCGCTCGCCAAATTTTTGGAATTGTCGGTATTATTGTCCTCATGATCTTTGCACAGGGACTTTTTCATACCCTCAAGCATGTACTTTTTGATGTGTTTGACATCAAAGACCGAAAAAGTGCCGCAATGGAGCTAATCTACAATTTCTTTGCTTTTGGAGTTGTGGGCGGAGTTTTTATTTTTTTTACGATGGCGGTTTCCTTCATCTCTCTATTTTCATTTGATCGGTATGCAATTCCATACACCGAAATTGTTATTGAATTTTCATGGCTCTCGGATTGGTTGACCGGTTTTTTGCCTATCCTGTTTACCTTTGCACTGTTTTATGTAATCTACCGTTTTATCAGTGAACGACGGATGAATACAAAAGTGGCACTTGTTGCAGCAATTCTCTACACATTTTTGTTTGAATTGGCTAAATATGGTGTTTCTGTCTACCTGGAGTATGCATTTACTGCATATCGGTTTTATTACCAGGGATACGCAGCGCTGTTGATTATCGGTTTATGGGCATTTTATACAGCAGCTTTATTTGTATTTACCGCTATTCTCGCCAGGTCATATCAAGAAGTTTACCTTGAACGAGCACCCTCCATTGAAAAAAATCCTTATACCGCAATTTCGTGAGTTTCGATCGATCCAAGCTTCTTCCTAAATCGTTTTATGAAAATCCTGACGTGGTTGAGGTCAGCCGAAATTTACTGGGAAAGGTCATCTGTACTACGATTAATTCTGTATTTACAGCCGGATATATAACAGAGACAGAAGCCTACTGTGGACGAAATGACAAAGCATGCCATGCCAACAATGGTTTACGAACCGAACGTACAGAAGTGATGTATGACGAACCGGGACACGCATATATCTATCTCTGTTATGGCATTCATCATTTGTTGAATGTTGTAACAAACCGAGAGGGATTAGCTGATGCTGTCTTGATCCGAGCTATTCGGCCACTTGACGGTATAGAAATAATGAAAGAGAGACGCGGCACAAGTAAACTGAATATCGTATCAGACGGGCCCGGAAAACTTACCCAGGCCCTGGGAGTAACGAGAGATCTAAACAAAACAGTCCTTTCAGAACCACCCCTTTGGATTGAAGATCGTGGTATTTCCATCAAGATAAAAGAGATCCACAGTTCGCCGAGAATTGGGATTGATTACGCCGGAGAAGATGCAAATAAGCCCTGGCGTTTTTTATTGAATGAAACCAATCTCAATATTTAAAAAAATTCAACATTCCTTCAGGTTTCATTCAAACTTGCCACAGAATCGGTAAGTATTATGTAATCGAAATAATTGAAAATTCTTGGAACGATCTGTTTTTAGAAATCATTTGATTTAATGTTAAACTAATTATTCATAAACCAATAATCATCAAAATGAAAGTAGTTCAGAAAACAATCATCACTTTATTTGCCATCTTAATGCTTGCAGCTAGCCAGGCATTTGCAACCGATGGGAACTCTATTTTAGTAGATGAATGGAATATTGATACTGCTCACAGCAATATCAATTTCACAATTACCCATTTTTTTACTCCTGTTGACGGGAGCTTTGAAGAGTACAGTTCTGAGATCAATTTCGATCCGAGCGATCTCGAAAACAGTAGTATAAATGTGACCATCCCAGTTTCCAGTATTAATACTGAAAATGAACGAAGAGATAACCACTTGAAATCTGAAGATTTCTTTAATGCTTCAGAATGGCCAAATATTCAATTTGAAAGCAATGAAATTGAACAAACCGGCGACAATCAATTTGTGGCACATGGCGAACTCACAATCAGAGATGTAACCCGAGAGTTTGAATTGCCTTTTGAGCTTCTCGGTGTGATGGATCATCCAATGCAGGAAGGGAAAAAAGTAGCCGGCATTACTGCAAGTGCTCAGCTCAATCGGACTGACTATGGTGTTGGTGTTGGAGACTGGGCCGCAACCGCTGTAGTAGGAGATGAAGTAAATATTCAGTTGAACCTCGAGTTAACTGCTCCTAAGGACGATATGGCCTCAAACTAATTTGTTTAAGGTAGATGTAAGCCACATTTCCATACCAGGAGGTGTGGCTTTTTTTATATACCATAAATCTTATTTCTGACTCACACTTTTGCAAATGTTCTGTTATATTTAAGGAGTTAATATTAACGACTATCAGTGAGTCAATGAATAAGAAGTCAATACTTATTATTACGGGTTTTATTGTTCTTGCAGTACTCACCCGACTGCTTCCACACGCTTACAATTTCACACCTCTTGGGGCAATTGCACTTTTTGGAGCAGCTTACTTCACAGATAAAAAATGGGCACTTATAGTTCCATTATTGGCATTCTGGGGGAGTGACCTTTTATTAAATAATATTTCTTATGCTGCCTACTACGATGGATTCACATGGTTTACAAGTGGTATGCTGTACACATATGGAAGTATTGCAATGATTGTCGTCCTTGGTTATTACCTTCTCAAAAAAATTACTATCGGAAGAGTTTTGGGAGGAGCACTGGGAGCATCACTTGTATTCTTTATTGTGAGCAATTTTGGAGTTTGGGTCAGCGGTACAATGTATCCACTATCTGTAGAAGGGTTGATCTCCTGCTATACTGCTGCTATTCCATTTTTCCATTACACAATTGCCGGAAATGTAGTTTATTCTGCTGTGTTGTTTGGAAGTTATGAGTGGATTAAAGCCGGTAGTCCTTCGCTCCAGGCTGCAGAGGCCAAAGTTATAAACTGAATCATCTGTTCAACTTAGCTGTAAGCTCAATAATTTTGGGAGTAGGCTGAATCTCAGAATTCATCTCTTTTTCGATCTGTCTGAATGCTACCGTGCCCAGTTCATAGGTAGGTTGTTCAATACAGATAAAAGGGTTCACAAGATGTTTGTTGAATTCACTTCCGCCAAATGTAAGAATGGTTATATCATTTGGATTTATTTTGTGATCGTTCATGTATTCAAGAGCCCCCAAACCTACCGGGTATGTCACAGCAAAAATCGCTTCGGGTTTTCCATACTGATTCAAGATTTTTTCAAATCCCAAATACCCATCTTTTTCACTATATCCACCATAAACGATAGCAGGGCCCGACATTTCTTCAGAAGCTTCAGACAAAGCTTCAAGATATCCGGCTTTTCGTTCTTTACCGATCTCTACACTATCGTAGCCCGCCAGGTGGGCAATCTTTTTACACCCCCGATCAATCAAGTACTTCACTCCTGTTTTCGCACTATTTCGATCATCTACTTTGATGTACGTGAAACCAGCATCAGAAAATCCACGGTCAAAAAAAACTAAATCAATTCCCATCTCACGAACAATCTTAAACCTTGCAGCATTTTTGGTCTGTTCGGTGATAGATACCAACAATCCGTCTACACGCATATTGAGCATCGATTCAATATGCTTTTTTTCCAGTTTCTCATCCTCCAGAGAGATTCCCAAAACTACCTCGTAATCGCTGTTATTGGCGGCATTGTAAATCCCGTCAATTACAGGTGCAAAAAAGTAGTTGGCCATTTTTGGAATGATTACACCAATCGTCTGTGATTTTTTAGATGTGAGTGAACGGGCTACCAGGTTAGGACGATAGCCCATTTCACGCGCAACTTTTTTTACCCTCTTCCGGGTTTCTGATGAGATATCGGGATGGTCGCGAAGAGCCTTCGATACACTCACCTTTGTGAGATCCAGCTTCTCCGCGATATCGACTAAGCGAACATTTTTTTTCATGCGATCACTTTAAATGAATGTGATCAAACTGACTACAACTCCCGAATCTTAATACTTCGGAATGACACACGGTTGCCGTGATCCTGTAAGAGAATGTGACCTGCTTCAGCTTCTCCAAAGTTTTCATACACATTGTATTTACTTTTCTGAACCAGGTTTCGATAGATCTGTGAACCACGCTCATATTCTACGACTTTTACATTATTGAGCCAATGCTCTACAGAATTACCTTCCGCCACAATACGTGCTTTATTCCACTCTCCGTTACCTTTAAAGCGAATATCATCGCGATTTTCTTCTGATAAATTTTCAGCAGTAATCATATCGTAAAGAGATGCAACTGTTCTGTTTCCGGCAACTCCCTGGTTTGCATCCGGATGATTTTCATTATCCAAAATTTGGTATTCCGGCCCGATTTCGGATCCGCTTCCCGGGTTCAAACCTTCAATCACAAAATATTTGATGCCACTGTTTGCCCCTTCCGTAATCTTGAACTCAACCTCAAATATAAAATCACTGAACTCCTGTTCAGTCACAATATCACCAAAAGGAGATTCCGTGCCATCCGACTCAATCACAGAAAGCGTCTCATCTTCAATCACCCATCCTCTGTCAGGGAAAGTTTCGGCGTTAGCCCCTCTCCAACCATCAGTAGTTTCACCATCCCAAAGGAGTCGCCAGCCATGTCGTTTTTCACTTTCGGTGAGGGTGTTTGGAACCCAATTAATAACTTCTGCATCCGGATCATCTTTCATTCGATGATCAGAAAGGTTTTCTGTCAAAATCTTAACATCTCTCCACTGCACGGTCGCACCATCCTGATCTTCATCATTTATGCTGTGTACCTGCAGGGCGATAAAACCCTCGGAAGTCATGTTATCATAAAGGTTCGAACATTGAAAACCATTTATCCAGGTCTTAATCTCATTTCCGACCGCTTCAATCCGGTACGAATTCCACAAACCATTTTGAAATGCATCGCTGCAGGCTTCATTCTTTGTAATCGGGTAAAGCCAGCCTCTTCTTGCCTCATCATAAATACCTCCGCTCCAGGCCCTCTTGGACGGGTCAATTTCAACCTGGTAACCGTGGACTCGGCCATCCATGTAATCATCCCGGCTTTCACTTCTAATTTGAACTCCGGAATTCAACCTGGGATCAACTTTTACGTCAAACTCCACGATAAAATCACTGTAATTTCGATCCGTGGCAAGAAACGTATTCGGCGTATTCAGCTTAGCAATTCCGGTAATTACATTTCCCTCAATTTGGTACTCAGCATCGCCATTCAGCTTTGTCCAGCCGTCGAAGCTCTCACCTTCGAACATAGGTTGCCAATTCTGCGACAGCACTTGAACAGGAAGCATCAGCATTCCAATAAATATTGACAATAGAATTATGGTAGTTTTCTTCATGATATATAAATGTTAAACAATAAGATTTAAGCTTTTAGAAGTCTATTCATTTTAAAAGAGGGATCGTTAGTCCCCCTTTCCCCGAAGGGATCCCTTTGGGAGAAGGGGAAAGCGTCGAAGACCAGGGGATGACACCCCTCGCCCCGAAGTATCTGGGCATTCCCTTCAAGGGAAAATTTTATAGTCAAACACTCGGCTCCCAGCCTGGCTCATATTCTCGACCCCAGTATTGCATTGCATTTCGGTTATTCAGAATTCGGCCATTAGAAGGATCCACTTCAAAGTTACTTCCCGAGCGATATGCCATATTCGCCAGGTGGCACAACTGGGTACTTTTCACGGCTTCGTCTACCGGTGATACGGGATCGGCCTGGCCTCGAATTGCATCTAAGAAATTGGCAACATGAGTGGTCGACATATCACCGCCACCCCCAAGTGCTATGCCGGATTCTCCGCCCCCGGATGATTCAGCTCTGACCAAATTTCCACTCCTGTCAAACAGTTTATAAAGAGACCGGTCAACCCAAACAGTTCCCTCGGTTCCATAAATTACTGTTCCCCGTCCGCCATCGTATGTATTAAAACCATTGCGGCTTTTTCCGTCCCAGTTTATCACAAGGTCACCAGGGAAGTAATAAGTAGCATACATAGTGTCGTACATCTCCCAGCCATCGTCCGGGTAATGGTTTTTAAATGCTTCAACATGCACTCGGTCAGGATAATCAGCTTGCAGTGCCCATCTTGCAACATCCAACTCATGAAGGGCATTATTACCACTTTCGGCCGTACCATAATCCCAGCCGTACCAGTGCCAGTTATAATTCCATGTATTATGTGTGTAAGCTCGTCGTGGGGCCGGCCCCTGGAACAGGTCCCAGTTCAAATCTTCAGGCGGAGCCTGCCGGGTTTGATTGAGTACTTCTCCCCGTTGATTACTGTAAAAGGCTACAGCTTTGTAAGCTCGGCCAATCACGCCATTATGAATTTCATTGATAATTTTTTTGGTATGAGAGGAGGACCGCTGTTGATTCCCCATCTGTAAAACTCTGTCATATTTTTCCTGGAATTTGATCAAATACTCATTCTCGGCAGAGTTATGTGTGAGAGGTTTCTCAACATATACATGTTTTCCAGCTTCCATCGCCATCCAGGCAGCGGGAGCGTGCCAGTGATCGGGAGTAGCAATAAAAACAGCATCCACCTCGCTGTCATCCAAAGCTACACGAATATCTTCTATGCCTTCCGGATTGTATGATAAACTCTCACCCAGATCAGCAAAAACCCGATCTCGCTGACTCTTTTTCACATCACAAATATATGAGAGACGGGTATTTTGAGCATCACCTATACTATTGTAATAAGCGGGAACACGACGGCCGCATCCCATGAATACTACATTAATTCGATCATTGGCTCCTAAAACCCTTCCATAACTTTTTGCTGATAGACCGAGCGCAAGGCCTCCTGTGGCCAACGCTGATGTTTTTATAAATTCACGTCTGTTGAGAGAAGTCATATTTTTTCAATTATATTAAGTGATACTTAACCGGTTAAGAACAGCAATCTAATGAACCGGAATGGAACGGTCAAGAAACCAAAAAAATAGTAATAAAAGACAATGAATTTTGAACAAACCTGGCGGTGGTTCGGACCATACGACACCACATCACTTGCAGAAATATATCAAACAGGTGCAACCGGAATCGTTAGTGCACTTCATGAAATCCCGATCGGTACTGTATGGCCTGTTGACAAAATTAATGAACACAAAAAGAGAATTGAGGATGCCGGTTTTCGATGGTCTGTCGTCGAAAGTGTTCCCATTCATGAAGATGTAAAACGGCAGCTTGGTGATTTTCAAACCTGGATCGAAAATTACAAGCAATCAATCCGGAATTTAAGTGAGTGCGGTATCGATACGATCTGCTACAATTTTATGCCTGTGTTGGACTGGACCCGAACGAGTCTGGAACACCCTATGGGCGATGGTTCAACCGGACTTCGATTTGATGAAATTGCCCTCGCCGCTTTTGACGTATTTATTTTAAAAAGAAAAGATGCAGAAGGTGAATATGAAGACCAGATCTTGAAAGAAGCTGAAAAATATGTTGAAAAATTGAGCAACCAGGAGAATAATAAACTGACGGAAACAATTCTCGCCGGTCTACCCGGTTCTGAAGAAGGTTATTCCTATGAAGAGTTTCGTGAGATGTTGAGTACCTATGATGGAATTACGGCTAAAGATCTGCAATCAAACCTGATCTACTTTTTGAAAGAGATTATACCGGTGGCTGAAGAGGAAGGGGTCCGAATGGCTATTCACCCGGATGATCCGCCTTTCCCGCTTTTTGGATTGCCTCGTGTTGTAAGTACGGAAGAAGATGCCAAGGCAATTATTGAAGCTGTTGATTCGCCATATAACGGACTCACTTTTTGTACTGGATCTTACGGAGCCAGAGCTGATAACGACCTTCCAACGATGGTTGAATCTTTAGGATATCGGGTTAACTTTGTTCACCTCAGAAGTGTAAAACGGGAATCGGGGCGGTCTTTTCATGAGGCCAATCATCTCGAAGGGGATGGAAATTTAGTTGAAGTAATGAAAGCATTAATCAGAGAACAGTACCGTCGAAAAGAGGAAGGGCGAACCGATCTTAACATACCTTTCCGACCCGACCATGGCCACCAAATGCTCGATGATCTCAAAAAAGAAACGTTTCCCGGTTATTCCTGTATTGGGCGAATGAGGGGTTTAGCAGAACTTCGCGGTGTTGAGGTGGGGCTTAGATCTGAGTTGAATTCAGAGATATGAAAACAGTTACCCGTCAGACCGCTCTAAGCGGTCTGACGGGTATTATGAAACCAAATTCTTTATCCACCATTTATCATACTGGGCATGTCATTCTGAATAAGCTTAACTATTCATCTGAAGAGTGGATACAGCTTCATAATTCTAATAGCTAAAATACTCATCCGATAAATTACCGAAGTTATAGAGTCCTCGTAGGATGCGGTTTAAGTGATGTCAAATCTTCAATACGAACGGGTTTCCCGGATTCAATACTGTTTCGGGCCGCAATTCCAATCAAAATCGACATGGCTCCATCGCGGCTTCCCGCAGCCAAGTTCAATGGATCTTCTGCATCTGATTCACGGAATATTTGATTCTGCAGACGTTCATCTCCCCCGCCGTGGCCACCACCACTTTGATACACTTTGATCTGCTCATAATCCTCGGAAAAATTGTCCATCACCATAATCTCTTCGAAATCGGTGGCCTCATCAATCTCGCCCTGCGACATCTCCTGGGCATGCAATTCACTTTGATCAATTTTTTCCCGTTCTCTCCATGGAATACCATGCCATGCATCAATCCGGCCATCAAATCCATTGAAACCGATCTTCATCCCTTCGTAGGGTGAATAAGTTGTCAATGAATAGTTCACTTGAACGTCATTCGCATATTTAACCTGGACAGACATTTTATCATAAATATCAATTTCATGTCTCCAAAGGCAGTTATCCCGAATGTATCCATCGTGGTGTTCATTGGCCACATAGAGATCCATATATGTGTCGTTATCGGTGATATCCCAATAAAAATCACAACTGTCCTGGTGCGGACATGTACGACACTTGTTGCCTCTGAAAGAGTTATTGCTCCCGTAATGCTCCAGTGAGCCTTTGGCATAAACTTCAACCGGGTCAGAATTCAGCCACCAATTCAGCAAATCGAAATGATGGGTGGCTTTGTGCACTAAAAGGGTTCCTCCGCTTGCTTCAATTCCATGCCACCTGCGGAAATAAGATGCACCATGATACACATTCAGATACCAATGAAAATCTACTGATGTAATTTTCCCTACCCGTTGATTCATCAACAACTCTTTGAGCCTGGTATGGTGCGGGCTGTAACGATAATTAAACCCAACGATCAGCTCTCCATCCGATTCTTTTTCTGCATCCAAAATAGCCTGGCATTTGAACTCGTCAGTGGTCATCGGCTTTTCGGTAATTACATCAATATTTCGCTGAAGCCCTTTAATGATAAACTGATGATGAGTTGCATCTACTGTTGTAACGATTAGCAAATCTGGATTGGTAGTATCCATCATCTCATCAAATTCTGTAAAAGTGGGGCAATCGGCACCAATAAATTCTTTACCATACTCCAACCGGCCCGGGTTGATATCACAAAGCCCAACAAATTCAACCACATCTCCATATCTTTCCTGAATACGGCGACCCCAAAATGTAATACCTCGTATGCCGGTTCCAACCAGTGCTACTCTTCTCTTATTGAAAATTCTTGGGGATCTGCTGATTTGTGAAAAAGCGGGTCCAGCTATCAAAGCTCCCCCAACGGCTGCTCCGGTTGATTTAATGAATTGCTTTCGTGTGAATTTATCTTTTTTCATAGTTCGCTGACTTTTTGGTGACATTTAAACAATTTAACCAGGCCGTAAAACACTTACTTAACCGGTAACTTCAATATATAAAAATAACGCAATTTTGCTACTCAAAACTCATAGTCATCGGATCAGTGTTTAAGTTAAAAACCAGTTGTCAGATTATTCACTGATCCGATGACTCAGATCGATTTAAATCTAAAGAAATCAGCCGCATTCTGATAACATATCTTCTCTACAATCCCACCAATCAGCTCCATGTCAGATGGAATCAAGCCTTTTTCCATATCATCGCCAAGAATATTACAAATAATCCGACGGAAATAATCGTGACGGGAATAAGACAGAAAACTCCTGGAATCGGTCGTCATACCAATAAATTCACTCAAAACTCCCATGTTGGAAAGCGACTCTACCTGTCGCTCTATTCCATCTTTCTGATCCATAAACCACCATGGCGGCCCATGTTGTAATTTACCGGGAATAGTTCCATCCTGAAAGTTTCCAATCATCGTGGCAAACAGTTCGTTGTCTCTCGGATTATTATTGTAGAGAGATACCCGTGGCAAATTGTCCTCAGCATCCAATCGATCCAATAATCTTGAAAGTGGACGCGCCATCTCAAAATCACCGATGGAATCAAACCCTGTATCCGGGCCGAGGTTCTTCACCTTCCTGGAGCTGTTATTTCGGAGCGCCCCGACATGAAGCTGGAACACCCACTCCTTCTCATGATCCATCAACCCGCAGTAATAGAGAAATGCCGATTTAAAAACTCTTGATTCCCCCTCACTTACCGAATTTCCACTCATCGCTTTTGAAAATATACCCTCAATCTGCTGATCGGTAAAGGGTTCAGAAAATGGTTCGTTTGCTCCATGGTCGGATGCACGACAACCAAGTTCATTAAACAGATCGTGTCGGCTTTTTAACGCATCCAAAAAATCCCGGAATGTTGAAATGGATTGATCAGCAACCTTTTCCAGTTTATTAACCCACGATATAAAATCTGTTCCCTTTTCAATCTGCATTCCCCGATCAGGACGAAATGTGGGAACCATCTGAAATCCAACATCTTCTTCCCCTTTCATTTTTTTGTGATGTTCAAGACTATCGGTGGGATCATCTGTGGTTGCAACTACCTCCACTTTATTTCTTTTAATAAGTCCCCGGGTAGAAAATTCGGGTTTCTGAAGCATTTCATTGCACGCTTCCCAAATCGATTCGGCGGACTCAGAATCCAATAAATCAGTAATCCCAAACGGATTCTTCAACTCCATCTGTGTCCAGTGGTAAAGTGGATTTTTGATCGTTTTTGGAACCGTCTCCGCCCATTTCAGGAATTTCTGTTTATCTGAAGCATCACCCGTAATAAACTTCTCATCAACTCCGCATGCCCGAAGTGCTCGCCATTTGTAGTGATCACCATCCAGCCAGATATGAGTCAGGTTCCTGAAATTAATATCATTCGCGATCTCACCGGGCGGTAGGTGACAATGATAATCGATGATAGGCAGATGTGCGGCATAGTGATGATACAGCTCTTCTGCCGATTGACTCTGCAATAAAAAATCTTTACTGATAAATTGTTTGGGCATAGAAATCAATTATTGAAGCACAAGCGATACGCTCGCGCTATTTTCTAATTGAGAACCTGCGAGAGTCCGGTAGGTCCTCGCAGAGTTCGGTTTTCGAATCCGTGACTCTGTCAGGAGCTCCGCATCGCTGCGCACTCTGACAGGTCGCAAGTCAATTACCGTTCAACTCGTCCGGAACCACCGCTCTTCACAAGTTTCTCAACTTCTTCTTCGCTTGTCAGGTTGAAATCACCCGGAATGCTGTGCTTCAGACAAGATGAAGCGACGGCATATTCAAGGGCATCTTGCGTGTTGTCTTTGGTCAGGAGTCCGTGGATCAGCCCGGCAGCAAATGAGTCGCCACCGCCAACCCGGTCTACAATATCAATTTCATAACGAGTGGATCGAACCGGTTCCTTGCAATCTTTATCGTCATGAAGCATGGCACTCCACCCGTTCATACTGGCTGAAAAACTTTCCCGAAGCGTAATTGCAACTGTATCAAAACCGTATTCTTTTTTGAGAGATCGAGCCAGGGTTGAATACCCTTCGTCATCTAATTCGGCACCTTCCACATCGGTATCGCCGGCTTCAAAACCGAGACTTTTTTGAGCGTCTTCCTCATTGGCAATGCACACATCAACGTATTCCATAAGCGGATTCATTGTTGCCTGTGCTTCTTCTTCCGTCCATAGTTTGGATCGGAAATTGAGATCACAACTCACAGTCACCCCTGCATTTTTCGCTGCTTTGCAGGCAGCGATCACAGCTTTCCGGGGTTTTTCACCCAAAGCCGGTGTTATTCCCGTCCAATGAAACCAGTCTTTTCCATCGAAGATTGCATCCCAGTCAACCATATTCGATTCCATCTGGCTAACGGCCGAATCCGCACGATCATAAATCACTTTCGACGGACGCTGACTCGCCCCACTCTCCAAAAAATAGATTCCCAAGCGATCACCACCACGCAGGATATAATCCGTACTTACACCATATCTTCGAACGGATTGAAGTGCTGCTTCTCCAACTTCATTCTCAGGTAAACGGGTTACGAAATGAGCCTGGTGGCCAAACATAGCCAGTGACACAGCTACATTCGCTTCACCCCCTGCATATCGGGCTTCAAATATATCGGTTTGCAAAATTCTCGAATGTTCCGGCGTAGATAGCCGAAGCATGATCTCTCCAAAAGTTACAATCTGTCCCATAATTTCTATTCAACTCCTAAATTTGAAAGTAATATTTGTGCATTATTCCTGATGGTATCGAAATCTCCTCGTTTAATCGCTTCCTTATTCAACAAAGCACTTCCAACTCCCACTGCACAGGCTCCGGCTTTGATCCACTCGCCACCGTTTGTGAGACTCACACCACCCGTGGGCATCAGCTTGAGATGCGGGAGTGGTGCTTTCACCGCTTTGAAAAAATTCATTCCCACAATATTAGCAGGGAAAACTTTTATGATATCAGCTCCCCAATCCCACGCCTGCTGAATTTCAGTTGGTGTAAATGCTCCGGGCATCACGGGTACATCCAGTTCATTTGCCTTATCGATGATCTCTTTCTTCATTATTGGGCTTACCACGAACTTCGCCCCTGCCTCTACCGCTTTTTCTGTCATCTCCGCATTTGTCACAGATCCAACCCCGATAATGGCATCATCCGGGCTGTTTGCAACGGCTTTTTTGATGAGTGAAATCGCGTTTGGAACCGTCATTGTGATTTCGGAAACCCGAATTCCACCCTCGTACATCGCTTCCGCAACCGCCTCATACAGATTCGAATCCGGTATTCGGATCACAGCAACTGCTTTTTGCTTCTCTATGGTCGATACAATTTCTTTTCTGTTCACAGTATCTTGTTTTGATTTAAATTGACATCGCTGTAAAGCCGCCATCCACGGCTACGATTGCTCCGGTTACAAATGAAGCTGCTTTTTCTGATGCAAGCCAAACAATTGTACCAGAGAGCTCTTCGGGCCGGCCAAATCGCTTAACGGGTGTATGCCTCATGATCGATTCTACCCTTTCTTCATCTAAAATATCCCTGTTTTGCTGAGCCGGGAAAAAACCGGGTTTGATAGCATTCACGCGAATATTGTGAGGGGCCCATTCACGGGCCATGTACCGGGTCATCGTATCAATTCCAGCTTTGGATATACTATATGTAAATACACGCGTAAGTGGAATCTCAGATGACGCCGATGTAATATTTATAATGCTTCCGCCCTCACCTTTGTCGATCATATATTCAGCCGCAATCCGGCTCGCAAGGAATACTCCCTTCATATTAATATCCAAGATTTTGTACCACTCCTCTTCGGTGATCTCCATCAAATCAGTCGTGGAATTTACTCCCGGTGCATTCACCAGGATATCAATCCTTCCCCACTGATCATTAATTTCTTTAAAAGCTTTCCTGAGGGAAGATTCATCCCGTACATCTGCTTTGGTAATCATTGCCGTACCGCCTGCATCTTGGATTTGTTTTGCCCTTTCCCCGGCATCATCTTTACTGCTGCCATACATTACAGCCGTTTTTGCACCGGCTTCAGAAAGCGCCTGGGCCATCTCTCCGCCCAACACCCCGCTTCCACCTATCACTGCGGCCACTTTTCCCTGAAGGCTAAACAGCTCGTTTATGTAACTCATTCTTTTTACTACTGATTAAAAGGTTTCAAATGTTTGATAAAATGTTTCTCCAAATTCTGTTCATAAATCTCTTCATGTTCGGCAAGTGATTTCATCAAACGCTCTTTATATTTATTCTCTTTCGATGCAGCGCCTGCCAAAACGGATCCATACGCTACATGCAAAACCTGGCGGGCGTGATTATCGTCTAGGAGCTCTACCAACTGATTGTCTTCAAGTTCATACGGATTGGGAATTTGATTTACATCTGCTGAAATGTGATATGTCTTTTTGTCTTCTTCAAATCGGGTCAGAGAAAACTTCATAATTTCCCTGAACAGATCTGGATTTACCTCTGCTATTGTTCTAAGCGCTTCGAGATAACTGGTTCCGGCCGTTTTAACATGAACCGCTCCCGAATCAAGAGAACCAATCACTTCATACACCGAAAACTTATCACTTCCTGAGTGGATACTCAGCTTATATCCTCCGAATTTTTCGGCGATCGCCAGATGCAATTCATACTCTTCCCTAAACTGTTCGAGGTCTCCTTTGAAATCAATACCTTTTTCGAAATCACCACAAAATCGCGGAGCTAGGCTGACCAAATCAATTCTCAAACGCTGCATTTCAGCCGCTATCAAATAATGCTCGAAAGGTGTTGTAGGCTGATCTGTTTCATCTACTGAAAGTTCAATTTCTGCAGGGTGATCGGGATATTCCCCTTTCAAATAATCAACTAACTTCTTCGTGTGATTAATTACCTTTCCATACTTCACCATCCCGGTCAACACTTCTTTCTCAGATGGATTCAATATCGACCCATTACTAAGTGGTGATGATGTTTTACTGTAATGAGCTCTTTGCACTTCCGGTTGTGCATCAAGATCGGACCAGGGAAGTTTGTTATAATTAACCTCAAGTTCATCCAAATCCATGTTCATCGCCTCGTTCACAACAAATTCACTCGGGTCGATCGTGAACATGGTATAACCGGCTTTCACCATTCTGTCTATATCATCTGTTGTTTTCAGATGATCGGCATCAGCCCCAAAACCATTGGTATATCCTTCCTGGAAAACAGACCAACTAGCGGCATCCAGAACCTCCTCGGCACTGCGATTTGTTCTCTCAAGCTCACGAATAGATTGCTGGGCGAGAACCGGTTTAAACCCTGAATCCCAAATCGCTTTTAGGTGAGCCGGGCCTGCATTACCAAGGCGATCTCCCAAACCGTATGAATCTACTTTTCCAATTAAAACCGGATTTGTGAAATCAAACGTCGAGCGTAAAGCCTCTGCATTTTTATGAGTTAGTTCACATTTCAAAAATGGTTGTGAATTGATCTCAATAATTTCACCTTCAAATCCGGAATCATTTAGATTGGCTGATTCACTCATTAAGATTAGGAATTTATCCAGTCCATCCTTGATCATAAAGAAGCAGAAACCATCCGTGTCGTTTAAGGAGTTATCATAAATATGGACGTTCTTAAAAAAATCGAATAAATCTTTGCACTCGTTGATCTTATTTTTATGAATTTTGTTATTACTCACTTTTTCAATGATTGATTAGTAGCCAAACAGATCTGGCAAAAACATGGTTATTTCGGGTACATAGGTAACAATCAGCAGAGAGATAATCATAGCTATGAACAGCGGGATGAGCGGTTTGATGACTCTTGTGATTGAGATATTTGATATTCCACAACCCACGAAAAGCACACTGCCCACGGGTGGAGTACAAGCACCAATACAGAGATTCAAAATCATGATGATACCAAAGTGAACCGGGTCAATTCCCATCTCAACAACAAGCGGTAAAAAGATCGGTGTAAAAATCAGGACTGCAGGTGTCATATCCATGAAAATTCCCACTCCCAATAAAATTATGTTAATGATAATCAGGATAATGAAGGGATTATCGCTCAAAGCAATCAGGCTTTCACTGATAATAACAGGGATGTTTTCATAGCTCATAATCCACGACATCGCCATCGATGTTGCAATCAAAAGTGCGACAATTGCCGTTACGTTACAGCTCGAGAGGAATACTTCTTTGAGCTCTTTGATATTCACACCTTTGTAGAAGAAAGATAAAATCAACGCGTAGACGACAGCTATTGCAGAAGCTTCCGTCGCTGTGAAAATTCCTGCCACAATACCACCAATAACCAATATCACTAGGAAAAGACTTGGAAGGGCATCTATAAATTTTCGAAACGCTACACTCAGCGGTACTTTTCCACTAATAGGATATTTCCGTTTGATCGCGAAATAACCAGAGACAAACATCAAAGACAGCCCGACTAATATTCCGGGCAAGTATCCAGCAAGAAATAGAGCCGCAATCGAAGCTCCTCCACTGGCCAGCGAATATACAATGAGAATATTACTGGGCGGTATGATCAAGCCGGTTGTGGAAGATGTAATGTTGAGTGCAGTCGTAAACTCGATATCGTAACCTTCTTTTTTCATCTGAGGCCCCATAAAACCACCGATAGCTGAGGCTGTAGCCACCGCTGACCCTGAGATGGAAGCGAAAAGCATAGCAGCAATAATTTGAACGTACGCAAGTCCGCCTGGCAGCATTCCCACTACCGATTTTGCGAAATCAATGAGTCGACGGGCAATTCCACCCTGGTTCATTATCTGACCGGCAAGAATAAAAAACGGTATTGCCAGCAACGCAAAACTGTCGAGGCCTGTTGCCATTCGCTGCGCAACGGTTGTGATCGCCGGATCAAACGGGATACTCACCAGCATGGTGAGAAGTGTAGAGATACCGATACAGAAAGCAATCGGGACACCGATTAAAAGCAGAAATACAAAACTGAGAATTAAAACTAAGATTCCAACAATCTCCATCAGGCCACCCCGTCTACATGATGTTCAACTTCTTGCGGCCCTTCGATAATAATCTGTTTGATGAAATTTACAGCGTAAATCACCATTAAAACTCCGCTCAGTGGCAATGCGAAATAGACGTAGGCAAGTGAAATTTGAAGGGAGGCTGATAACTGATTGAGTTCCCACGTTAACTGTACGAGATACCACCCGCCAAATACAAGAACAACAACAGAGAAACAGATAATAAAGGCATGAATGACCAACTCCATCCAGAATTTCACTCGTCCCTTTGCTTTATCAGTAAATAGATCGAATGCCAAATGCATCTTTTTACGATATGCATAGGACGAACCCAAAAGTCCGATCCATATCAGAAGATATCTCGCCACCTCTTCGGAAAAAGAACTGGCCTCTCCCAGCAGATATCGCGATATAACCTGCCAGGTAACATCTACAACCAAAACCGCCATTAAGCTGACCATTATCCATTCGAGGCATCGATCTATTATGATGATAATTTTATTCATTGGCTAACTCCTCTATTCGCTGGATATATGAGTTCAACTCCTCATTCTGTGCATACTCATCATACATTGGCTGAAGTTTTTCTCGAAAGGGCTCTTTATCAGGACGAACCACTTCGATGCCAGCTTCCTGCACAGCTTCCATTGCTTCGTTTGTGGATTCTTCCCACAGTTTTCGTTGGTAAATTGCTGATTCCTGGGCTGCGTTTCGCAGAATCTCTTTCTCTCCATCCGTCAGACGTTCCCATGTAAACTGGCTGGCAAACAGCATATCCGGTACGGCTGTGTGCTCATCCAAACTGTAGTAATCAACTACTTCGTAATGTCTTGTCAGGTAGAGGCTTGGAGGATTATTCTCGGCTCCATCCACAATTCTCTGTTGAAGTGCGGTGTACAGTTCTCCGAAAGAGATCGGGGTTGCAGAGCCTCCCAGCATATTTACCATTTGCAGAGAGGCCGGACTTTCCTGAACTCGAATTTTCATCCCCTGGAGATCATCAGGATGAAGTATAGGACGATCTTTTGTGTAAAAACTACGGGTTCCCGCATCATAATAGGTTAACCCAACCAGCCGAATACTTTGTCCGGCATCCAGGAGTTCTCGGCCTATTTGCCCATCATACACAGAAAAGCGATGCTCCTCGTTCTGAAACAGAAAGGGCACACTGAAAATCTTATACAATGGTTCAAACCCTTCAAGTACACTTGATGAAACTTTCGTAATATCCAAACTTCCGATTTGAAGAAGCTCTAAGAGTTCCCGTTCAGAACCAAGCTGTTGGGAAGGATAGATATCAATCCGCATTTTCCCGTTTGATTCCTCCTCTACCCGCTCGGCCATAAATACCATTGCCTTATGAACCGAGTGACTGGAATCAAGGCCATGGCCGAGTTTCAGGACTGTTACGCTGTTTTCACCCCCACAGGAGCTTGCAAACAGAAAAATAGCGATTAAATAAATGACAACGGATCTTCGCATTTAATAAAATTAAGCAGTTTAAACCCCTAAAGTAACCGGTTAAGTGGGTCTCATTTTAATAGTTATCGTTTACATTTACAAACAGTCCTTCATACAATTGATATTCTATTATTCTACATTGGAATATCTGCATATTAATCCCTTACTAGTGGCTAAATCCATATTCATCAGAATCTAATATTTGTTTCCAAATCATATCGGTTCATCATTGGATTGATGGTAAATATTGTATGTTCTTTCTCCATCTGTAATTGGAATGGTTTGATTGGTATTATCAAACCAGTTGATTTCAATTTCTTTAACCTGATTAGAGGCGCCTAAAATTTGCGTATAACTGTTTTGAGCCCAATATCCACCTCCACTTTGTACTTCCCTACGAGGTCCCTTTGTTCCATTTTGATAGACAAGCCGAATGCTTGACCCAATTGCATCACGGTTTGTTGCAGGGCCATGTAATTTAACAGTATATCCAGCTCTTTTTGCTTGATTAAGAAACAACTTTGTTTGAGCTCCATTTTGTGAAACTACAAGATCAGCTCTTCCATCTGCATTAATATCACTAATAGCTGCACCTCGTTGTTCACCATACATTTTTATTCCACTTTCACTTCCCGGAATCGGATAAAAATTACCCTTCCCATCGCCATTCAAAAGTAAGCCCCTACCAGAATCCATTCTTGGTATTGAGTTATTCACAGCAAAAAAATTTTGGCTTAAAAATAGATCTTCATTTCCGTCATTGTTGAAATCTCCGATTGCCGGGTGAAAAGCCATTGTAAATTGAGCAACCTGCGGAAGCGGATGTGCTTCAAAACCTTCACTTGTATTTATGAATACCATACTCTGTAAGGTATTGACC
The DNA here is from genome assembly GCF_022012475.1 of Rhodohalobacter sulfatireducens. Taxonomy (GTDB): domain Bacteria; phylum Bacteroidota; class Rhodothermia; order Balneolales; family Balneolaceae; genus Rhodohalobacter; species Rhodohalobacter sulfatireducens. The sequence goes on along the minus strand of NZ_JAKLWS010000030.1, from coordinate 3,571 downwards.
GTTTTAAAAGGAATATTTTGATATCCATTTCCGAAAATCTCCTGCAATGTAGACGATGAAAACTCTTCATGGTTTTCCATCTTATTAAGCATAATCTGTTGTTCTAGGAAATTGTATAGTCTTCTTCTTGGCAAATAATTTCCCTCTTCATCGGCGTAAGATTCAATTATTTCCATCCTTCTATTCGCAATCAAATTTTGATAATATATCCTTATCGGAAAATCCTGGTGAATTTGATAGGGTGTATTCAGCCCAATGTTGGCAGCAACAATATCTGGTAAACCATCATTGTTAAAATCTCCGGTTGAAACACCTTTCCAAACTCCAGTATATTTATCAAGGTCCATCTCCTTTGTTTTGTCAATAAACGTACCATCTTTAGACTCCAATAATTTCAAACTTCCCCATTCTCTACTGATCAATAATTCTTGCTTCCCATCTCTATTGAAATCTGAGAATACCGCTCCCGTTACCAGTCCCAAGTCCTCAATTAATTGCGAATTTGTAAAGTTAGACTCAAATTTGCCTTGTTGATTTCTGATAAATCGGGAATTAGCATTTGCGGGATATTGTCCAGGCTTGAAATTACCTCCGATAAATAGATCAGGATATCCATTCTCCGTTATGTCTGCAGCTGTTACAGGCCCTGTAGTCGAAAAACTACCCCTGACAGAATCTTTTAAAACAGTCCCATCCTCATAAATTTTGAAATTGTAAACAGATGGAGCATATGAGGTACCTCGTTCATAATTGGAACTACCTACAAATACTCTGGTAAAATTTTCTTCTTCCCAACCGACTATGGCAGTTTGATCTCCTTTCGCTAATTCAGTTAACCCTTCTAAATTTCTTTGTCGAAACTCTCCGTCTCCCAAGTTTTCATAAATCGCCAAACTTCCGCCTTTCCCTGAACTAATTAAAAGATCGTCAACGTTGTTTTTAAATATGTCCAACCATGCAAGGCCGGGGCCCTGTTGACTCAATTTAAAGGGTAGTAATGGTTGATAATAAAAATCCTCAAAATAATCTTCATGATGACTGTGCCCTATATTTTCACTTATATCTTTAAATAAAGAGGTCGCAGGTGTACTACTATTATGATTCTCAGAAGATGGAAGTATCTCGATCTCTGATTCGCTTATTTCATAAATACGATTCGCCTTTACATTATCCAGCTTACTTATACTACCGTCAGGCCATATAATATTTATTTGATGATTGGAATTATTCGGATCAGCAGCAAACATTATCATCAAATCTGACCCAGATGCATAGTCACCACCTGCTGATATCTGTTTTTCTTGCACTACAGGACCTCCTTTGATGCTTACTTTGGAACCCAAGGCCTGCGTATTAGGAGCACTCCCTTTTAATCTGACCGCTATGCGCGAAGCTTTTGTAGTATTTTCATAGATTGCAACTTCCTTATTCATTCTATTCATTACAATATCAAGTGCCCCATCATTATTCAGATCTACCAGGGCCATTCCTTGTGATATATCTTGATCCTTAAATCCCCACTCATCGCTGACATTAGTAAATGTTGACGCGAATTTAGGATCGGAAGAGATCCCATTATTCCTTAAAAATTGATTCCTGAGTTCTAATGGTTCCACCAGATCCACAAATTCCATGAAATGCTCATCCATATTTCGACGGTTCCGAATCATGGTGTATTGAGCATCTATATCCAAAATATTGTATAAATAGCCCGTAGCAACGATCAGGTCTTCAAATCCATCCAAATCAATATCCATGAACCTGGTTGCCCAAGACCAACCAGTTGCGGGTACTCCACTGATCCAGGAAGTTTCAGCAAATGTTTCGTCCTCTCTTTGGATATACATTGAATTTCTGTTATGCATAGGCCTTGATTGGATATCCCCAATTGGAATAGCAACATGATCTTCCGAACTTGCTTGGCTGAGTCTTCGGTGATGTTCTGTATCAAGCATCTCAGTGGTGAATATATCAACTCGCTCATCTCTGTTGACATCTGAAAAATCGACCGCCATGCAAGAGTAACTTAAGTTCCGTATAGCCTGCCAGCCAATTGCTTTGAATGTACCATCACCCTGGTTAATCCATATCCGATCCGGTGTGTGAAAATCATTACAAACATATAAATCTTCTAATCCATCGCTATTCAAATCATGAAATTTAGCTGTTAAGCCCCAATCTGGTTGCAAGCCGAATGGTTTCCCATCTTCATCTAAAAACACTTTAGCCGTGTCCAAAACCTTTTCAAATTCCCCCCCATTGTTGTAATAGAGTTCATCAACCTCACCTAATTCTGTTATTCCAACCAGCTCGCCGTCCTGTCTTACCAATTCATAATGCTTATCAAAAGGGGGGACTAACGTATAAGAATCTGTTGGTTTATGAAATGGTTCTTTAAGGATATTCTCCCATGCCAATTCCTCAGTTGTATATATGTCTTTTACACTTTGTTCTTTATATCGTGTAATATATAGATCAGGGTAGCCATTTCCGGAAATATCAGCTAGTGCCATGGTGTTACTGCCCTTTGCTGCTCCGAGTCCACTTTCCTCAGAAAGGGTAAACTTTCCTGTACCGTCGTTGATATAGAGGGTATTATTCCCATGCATTGCTGTTACTAGTAGATCGAGATGCCCATTTCCATTTACATCGGCAAAAGTAGCTCCAGTAGAGTAAACCCCCTCATGTGTAACTCCCGCCTGAGCTGTAATATCTTCAAATTTCATGCCCCCTACATTCTTATATAACTTGTTGGGGTTACTTAACCCTGAGAAATATAGATCTGTCAGCCCGTCTCCATCCACGTCCCCTGCTGCTACCCCTGAACCATTCAGATAGTGTCGGTTCTTATCTATTGCACTTCGCTTGATAATGTTGATAAAACCGATTCCTGTATGCGACGATGGAAGGGATTTAAACCCCGTACTTCCAAATATTTCGGTTGAAATATTTGACCATCGATAACCATCTTCGTTTTTCCAATTCAGTTCAGTAGATTTATTGCAACCAGATAGCAATATTCCAAATATGAAGATGAAAATGACTGGAATCGTTATATGTATGTACCGAAATCTAATCACTATATTCAAATCATTTAAGAGCAGAGATTTTTCTTATTATTTGCAGGTTTATGTACTTCATCTCAATCACGACTCAACTCATATGCCTGAGTCGTTATATAATATTTTGTAAGAAGATTGGTTCGCTCCCATTCTGGTAGTTGTCCTTCTTCAAGAGCATCCAGATAATTTTCAGTTACCCTGGTAAAATGTTCTTCATGAGTTTCTGTAAGCTCTTCCGGCACGTTAATTTTCCAACCAAAATCTGTTTGTTCGGCTGTAAGACCCGGAAAACGATCCCTCAATTCATCAAGTGAATTCAATAAAATTTCCTCAAATTCTACCGATTCGGAATTGCTTTTCGGTTCAACATATAACGTTGCCTGGAAATTTTGTTCTACATTTTGGCGTACAACGAGATTTGCGTTTGTTCCCCGGAGGCTGGAATAATGGGTATCTCCACCCTCAGGATTGGTAAATCCCCATTCTACCGAGACTTTTGCAAACAGATC